>NZ_BCYV01000010.1 GCF_001598375.1 Novosphingobium capsulatum NBRC 12533 | reverse complement strand
AGGAAGCCCTGACCTTCGACCAGGCGCAGCTTGGCCGCTTCGGCGGGCTTGAGGTCGAGGAGGCGTTCATCCACCGTCGAAAGGCCTTCCACGAAACCCGTGGTGTCCTTGACTTCGGTGTAGTTGCCCTTGGACTGCGGGATGCCCTGATAGAGCGCGCCCCAAGCCACGCTGGGCAGGCCGGTGCGGATGCTGGTGCGGTGACCAGTGCCATCGTTGCAGGCGACGACATTGGCATCCTTCATGAACGGCGTGAGCTGGGTCAGGGCTTCGACGACATCACCGATGCCGTTGCCGCTGACCTTGAGCGTGTCGATCAGGTTCCAGTAAGAGGTTCCGAGAATTGCCATGAGAAGGCTTCCTTATCGCTGGGAGTCGTTGGGGTAGAGCCGCTCCCAGACGGGGCGGTTGTCGCTTCCGGCGCCAGCGCGCGCGAAAGTGCCGTCCTCGCCAACCATCTGGCCGATCGCGCGGAATGCGCGGATCATGTCGGGGTGGTTGCCAAAGCCGGATTCGGTCAGGGCCGTGCGGAACGGGTGATCCTTGGTGAAACCCAAGGCATCCAGGCCACGCGCGGCCAGGTGTTCGGACTGCTGGCGATTGGCGCCGCCGATTTCGGGATCAGCCGCGAACGCATCGAACCATTCCCGCTTCTGCGCCGCGCCGGCATCGGCCAGCTGCTGCACCAGCGCATCAGTTGTGCGCTGCTGGATCTGCTGGGCGATCGGCAGCAAGCTATTTGCCTGATCGTTCGACAGGCCCAATTCACGCAACACCGGATCGGCAGCCTCGACCAGACCAGCGTCAAGCGTCATGCCTTCCAGCGACAGCTCATACTTTTCCGGCACGACGGGCGCGTCGGCTGCGGGCGCGGGCGGATCGGCTGCGGGCGTGGTCGCGGACGCTTCTTTCGCAGGATCGGCAGCCGGCAGTTCACCGCCCAACACCGACGTGTCAGCAGCCGGCGCAGCGGGTGCAGCATCAGGCGTCGGCGTCGGTGTCGGGGAGGTCGGCGTATCGGTCATTGCGGGTGCGGCGTCGCTCATTGGGCTTGTCCTGTGAGTTGAGAGTTTGGCGAAGGGCTGCGGTGAGCGTGGTCAGGGCCTGCGTGTCGCTGGCGCGGATTTGCTCAGGCTGGCCGGCATGGGCCATGTGCAGCAATTCGAACCCCAGGCTGCGGCGCCCCTCAAGAAAACTGAGATCGCGCGTTAGATGCCCATCGGCTCCGACTTGCTGCCCAAAGATTCCAGCGGCGTGAATCGCGGCACTCAGGAAGCGCAGAAATTCAGGCTGGCGCAGCAGGTGTTCGGCGTCGCGCTGCCCTTGTGTCATGCGGGCAGCATCCGGTTCAGCAGGCTTTGCCCGCCGCCCATATCAGTGCGCGAAAGCAGTTCAGCTGCCGCCGCGCCATCCTTGGCAACCGGGGCCATTGCAGCCGCTTGTTGGGCCTGCTGGGCCTGCGCACGCTGGTTGCGGATATCGGCTACCTGATCGGCCGTGCGGATCAGCTTGGCAGGCGTGCCGGCACGATAGCCGTATTCGTCAATGGCCTCATCGAAATCGATCTTGTCTAGCGCTTCGGGGTGCGCGGCGGCAAGGTTGCCGACGAAGCCGACCACGCGCTCGATCTGGCCGATGCCGACCATGCGCTGCATCTGTTGCAGGATGCTCACGAATTCCACGTTGATCTGCATCCCACCGATGGCTTCGGGCACAGGTGGCAGCATCCCTCCCCGACTCATGATGCCGAATGCGCGGTCGATCGCCACTTCCAGCTTCTCGTTGCCCACGCGCTCGATCACTGGGCCAAGCTGGGTGAGCTTCTCCTCATTGCGCGCGGCGATCTCCTCCATGTTGCGGGGCTGCACGCCGCGCATATTTGTGATCGCGTTGAACAGATCGGCAAAGCTGAGGCCGTCAATTTGCTGCTTGCACTTCTCGATCTCGGCGCCGATCGCACCCACCACCTGATAGGGCATTTCATACGGAATGACGACGCCGGCCTTATCGACGCCGGACGCGGTGACGGTTCGGCCCGGCTCTCCGGTCAGGCGCACGCCGGGCGGCACGATCTTTTCCGGCTTGACCATGGCGTCGATTGCTTCGTTCCGGCGCTTAGTCTGCATTTGCAGTTCGCGCAGAGCCGGCAGAGCTTCCATGCCGGGCGAGACACCGTAGGTATCGCCGCCCACCACGTCCCAGCGCGGCGCCCAGAACGGCTGATCGGAATAGCCCGACACTTTGAGCAGCGAGCCGGAGTTACCGCCCGTCTCCCAGTAGACGCTGCGCCAGGCCTTCGAGCCCAGCCGGCGCGGGTCATGGTCAGGATCAGGCTCGATCGCGTGATAGATTTCGACCGGCTTGTCGTACTGGCTTCGATCATACATCGCCATGACCGGGCGCGACACAGCATCGCCGAACGTGTCCACCGCCTGCTTCACGCTCATAGAGCAAAGCCGATAGAGGGTATCGGGCACCATGGCGTCCGACATGGCGATCCAATATTCGCCGAACGTCAGGGAATGGCAGACGGCACCAACCTGCCAGTGCTCGACCATCACGCAGGCTTCGGTGCCGAACAGGCCCATTTCGCCATATCCAGCCTTCACCGCGCCATAGAAGTTGGTGCGCGCGAAGAACGTGTACATGCGGCGCTCGACTTCCGAGAGCCAAGCGCGCACGCCCGGTTCATCCATCATTGCATCATCGCCGGTCTTGAGCGTGAACCAGGGACGCGACGCGCTCGACAAGCCAGAGGTCATCCCGTTGGTCAGCGTGCGGAACGCCTCGATGCCGTGTGGATCGAACAGGGTGCGGTTCCACTGTCGGCGCCGGCCGCTGTTCTGATCCTTGCTGTTGGACAGGAACCGCGAGCGTGCAGGCTGGGCGAAGCGGGCAATCTGTTCCGCCTCTTTCTCATAGTCGCTGCGTATCGACTTGAGTTCGCCAAGCCGCATTTCGCAGTGCTTGCGGATGGCGCGCGAGCGCTCATCTACCAGCGGCCCAGCCTGACCACGGGTCGAGAGAATAGGCCGGTCTGCCATCAGCCGAGCGTCGCCTTGCTGGTGGTGGGCGATCCCAGCACACCCTGTGGCGACGTGACCATGCCAGCCAAGATGGCCTTGCGCCAGCTGTTGTCAGTGGTCGCGCTAGCCGACGCGCCTGCATCGGGCAGCTTCTGGGCTTGCCGGGCGGGTGGGGTCGGAACGGTGGGCGTGCTGCAGATGGGTGCCTCCTGTCGATGCAGGAGACAGGCCTATGCCGGGTGTTGTGGGGCGTGAATCCCGCGCATCAGTCCAATTCCCCATAGCGCCCAGCTTCATCGCGCGGATAGTTTTCAGGATCGAGATAGCCCGGCATCTGGCGCGGCATCACAGGCTCAGCAAAGGTGCAGGCCAGCGCATCTGCCCAGTCAGGCGAGGGCAGGCCGCGCTTTTTCATGTCGGGTTTGCGCTCGAGCTTCACGCGTGTGTCGTCAGCAGCAAAGGCATAGGTCGGCCCGATCAGGTCATCCCGCAGTCGTTCCTTTTCTGGGATGGCACTGGAACGAAGCCAGGCCCGCATCCGCGTCCACATCTCGGCGCGCTTGTCGGCAGTGGGCACGGTAACGCCCGGTTCCAGTTCAGCATCACGTCCCTTGCCGCCAAACCATACCTCAATCACCGGCGTGTCAGGGATCAGCTGGCGCAGGCGGTCCACCACGGCGGCGCCGATGTTGCCCGCGTCGACGAAGATCGCATCGGGATGCAGGCGTGCAGCTTCAAGGGCAATGTCGCCGGCCAGCGTCATGGCATCGACCTGACCCCACGACTTCCACGGCAGCGAACGAGCATCGCGACCACGGCGGATGGCAAGCACGCTCTCGTCGTCTCCGAAGCGCGCACAGTCCACGCCGAACACGATGGGATCACCGGGCAGTCCATGGGGAATATCGCGCTTCTGTGCCGCCTCCACATCGCCCAGGCTGATGAACTGCATGGACGAGGCCGATGGAAACATGCCGCGCACACGGACTTTGGCGATATCGCTATCCTCGCCATACGTGTCGCATAGTTCTTGCAGGTAGGCCTTGTTGGTGCCCTCGACCGTGCGGCTGTCGATCTGAGCAGTGCGCCACAGGTTGCGATGCTTACCGAAGCATTCGCGGAAAGCGCCCGTGTTCAGCGTCGGGTTGCCGAATGCCAGCCAGATGATTTCAGTGTCGGCATCGGTCAGTGCGCCCAGCGCAACCTCCCACACCTTGTCCGCGATGCCGCTGGCTTCATCGAAGATGAGTACAATGCGGCGGCCCTGGTTGTGCAGGCCGGCGAACGCTTCCGTGTTGTGTTCTGACCATGTAACGAGATCGCAGCGCCAGGAGGAAGACCGCCCGGGCGCCGTGGCCACGATCGAGCGCTTGTTCAGATCGAACCAGTCGGCGGTCAGGGCCATGCGTGCCCATTTGTGGATTTCCGGGCTGGTCTTGCTGTCCAACTGATCCTGCGTGTTCGCCGTCACCACCACGCGGGCGTCGGGACAGGTGTCGAGAGCCCACTTGATCACCATGGAGATGAGCGCGGACTTCCCGATGCCGTGCCCGGACGCGCGTGCAATGCGCAGTGGGTTATGCCGGGTGAGCGGATTTTTGAGGTGATCACGGATTTCGGCCAACACCTCCCGCTGCCAGGTACGAGGCCCGGTCATGCCTTCCAGTTCGCCCTTTCCCCACGGGAATGCATAGAGCGCATAACCAAGCGGATCATGGGTGAAGCCGCCAATATCCGCCGCCAGATCGGCCTTGGCATTACGCGCCATCGGCAGCCCTCCGGCGCGCGGCATCTACGGCGTCGGCCAGATTGAAATTCGACCCGTCGGCGTTGCCGTGCTTGATCAATTCGCCGTACCGCTTCGGATCCCACTTCGCGAGCAGCTTGAGCCGGGCCTCGAAGCGGTGCTTGGCCCGCTGCACCGATGCACCGTCGATGCGGGTTTCCGTGCGATCCTCTCCTGTGGTCGTGGTGACGCGTTCCGGCTCCTCGTCGATGATCGCCAGGGCATCCATAGCGATGGCGTCGAAACCGAGTTCGCGCGCGCGCGCGATGGCCCGAGCTAGCTCATCGTCCCCCTCAGCCCACAGCCTAATCGTATCATCGTTCGCCATCCCCTTGCCGCGACAAATCACGGTAAGCGGCGTTCCTCGACTAAGGCCAGCGATTACCTTCGCGATGATTTTTCCGCGTTCGACCGGCGTGTAAACTTTGCCCATTACCGCCCCCTAAAAAGTTGATGCAACCATGCGCCGAACCGTTTCGATTTCCGAACGGTTGAGAGAGCGGAACGTGCGCCACCATGGCGCGCTGGCGCGACAATCTGACGCAGCAGCCTCTGCTTTCATCACCCGTGCGACCCTGTTGCACTCAACAGTGATGATCGCGCCAATAGGCGGGGGCGGGCACATCACCGATCCCCCAGCAGGTAGCCATTGCGCCGACGCGCCACGCATTCCTTTGCCCGGTCGAGCAGCCGATCGAGCTTACCCAGCGCAGGCAAGCCGCCGAGCATCAGATCCGCGACATGCTCGGGCACCCCCAGTTCAGACAGGGCAGTAAGCAGGGGCCCATCGCTATGGGTGCCACGATCGCGACGCGGCAAATCGGTGCGCTGATCGGGCGGGCATGTGGTTGCCTTACCCGTGGCGACGATGGTTACGATGCGGGCACGGTGGAAGCGCTCAACCGTGATCAGCCCCTTTGCGGCAAGGCGCGCGACAGTTTTCGGCCCCATGCTGCAACTGTTGGCGCCAATCTCGACTTCAATGTCGATGTTCGTGGGGCACGGCTCGCCTGCTTCGGCCGCGTCATAGATCATCCGATAGCAGATGGCCTCGGCCGGCGTCAGACAGGCAGGGCTTAGGCTTTCGCCAGCTTCAAAAAGTTCGGGCTGGTTCACAGCGTTTCATCCTCCCAGGTCGTTCGTGTAGCAATGCGGGCAGCGTGGTGATGGCGCTTGCGCGGGGGCAAGACAGTGACCACAGCCCCGTCTTGGATCACGGCCCGCTGGCCGCGCGGCAGGATCACCGCGCAGGCTCCCATCTTCGCGGCAAGGGCCATGGCGGGCGTGTCGAGCGCGGCCACCACATCCGCCTGGGAAACGTTGGCAACGAACTCCTGAAAGCGAAGGACGGCATTTTTGGTGATACGAACCATCGCGATCATCCCTTCATTTCCTCGATCAGTTCATGCTCGACCATCCTGAGCAGGCCGATAACTTCCGCTAGCGACACCCGCCCGTTCCATTCGCTGATCAGCCCGCGCATGGCCTCGTGCAGTTCCGCCAGGCTGCGATAGGGCGACGGACCGAATTGCCCTGTGACGACGTTCATGGTTGCCCGCCTCCACTTCGCGGTGAGCGGTCGCCCATTGCGTACTTTGCCAGTTCGGGATGCAGGTCGGGATAATCGCCGCGCTTCCAGCGGCGCACCATTTCGTCCCGGTCAATGCCCAGCGCGACATCCCCCAGGAAATTGCCATTGCCTAGGCCGACACGGGCGGGGACCTTGAACAGATCAGGCTGCATCAATGTCCCCCCAGTCCATGCCCGGCGTTTGCGGGATATGAACCTGAGCCTTGACCCGGTTCCGCACCACGAGCCGATGAGCCAAGGCGTAGGCCGAAGCCTGACCACCGAATGCGTGGTCGTTGTCGCCAAAGACCAGAACCTCCCCAATCCCGGCAGGCGGCAGCCACTTTTCCAGCATGGTGGAGTTGAGCGCAGCCCACACCGGAACCTGAAAACGCTTCGCCGCACGGATGGCGGTTTCAATGCCTTCCGCCACGCCCAGGCGCTCGCCCCGCAGCGGGTAAAGCCGAACAGCGGATCCAGGCAGAAGCGTGCCGGGCATCATCGCCCGTGGGCTCTCGATATCCGCCTTGCCTTGTGGCCCGAGGAACGTCCGATGAATGTTAGTCGCGTTTCCGTCCGGACCAGCAACAACCGCCAGCATCGCGGGCAGGAAACCGCCATCGCCAGGGACCGGGCACCGCTCATGGAAGCGCAGGCAGTCAGGGGCTCTCCCCGGCACAGCATCGCGCCCGGCAAGGTAGCGTGAAGCCATATCATCGCCGGTCAGTGGTGACGCACCAGTCCACAGGCGGTTCAGCATATCCACCCGCTGACACTCATCCATTTCGCGCTTGGGCGGTTCAGCAGCTACATGCCCGATTTTCTGATCAATCTCGCGACAGGCGGTTTTGAAGTCCCAGTTGAAATACTGCATGATCAACTTGAAGCCGTCGCCGGCGCCGCACTGGCTGCAATAAAACGTGCCCCTTCCATCCTTGTTGTCGTAACGAAAGCGGTCGCTGCCACCGCACATCGGGCAAGGGCCATGCTTTCCCGAAAGAAAGCTATCCGGAATGCCCAGCAATTTAAGTGTTCCCGTCCACTTTCCGCGAACGAGTTCAGTCGTTTTCATTGTCATCAGCGCGTATCCTTGCGCTTGGCGAACCGGATATCCTTTGCCTTGACGAAGGACAGCACTTCGTCGGTCGGGGGTTGTGGTTGCACCCGCGTTGCAGCACCGCGTGGCCAGACGCCGAACCTGTCTCGAAACGTGTGCGCGACCCAGCCCGGCGACCGCTGGCGCTCCCGTGCGATCCACAGCACTTGAGAATAGAAATTGGCTCTATCGACCGTGCTTTCCGCCTTCGGCGCGCGGCCAGGCGTCACTTCGATCAGATCGCCCTCCTCCGTTTCCAGATCGGATTGGCGTTGACCGACGAATCCACAGTGCGGACATTCCCTGACCTTCGGGGGCTTGAGCGCCTTGCATGAGCCGCATTCCTTGGGCAGCGATTCACCTTTCGTCCGCCCACTGCTTTTGCGCGCCTTGCCGTCGAGAAGCTGCTCATGCCGAATGTCGGTGACGAAGCCCAAGCGAGCGTGGTTGTCGGCGTGGTCGAGGATCAGTGCTTCGGTCTTACCCGGCGCAGTGCGCAATGCCCTCCCGATAATCTGGACGTGCAGCATTTCCGAGCGCGTTGGCCGCGCCAGGACGATGCACCGCACGTCCGCGTCAACTCCCGTGGTAAGCGTTCCGACGTTGCAGATGCCCGCCAGTTCACCGCGCGCCATGCGCTCGAACAGAACCTTGCGCTCGATGCGATCGACGTTGGCGTCGCAGTATCCCATCGGGACGCCCGCACGCTGGAATTCAGCTTGCAGCTTCGCCGCGTGCGCCCGATCCACGGCAAAAACCAGCGTGGGCTGCCCATTCGCGCGCTTGAGCCATGTTTCGACGATATCCGCGACCAACACGGAATCGCTCATCACGTCGGAAAGCTGATCCTGGTTGTAGTCCCCAGCGACATCCTTCACGCCCGACAGGTCCGGATGGCTGGGCGCAAAGACCCGGAAGGGCGACAGGAACCCCAGGTCCATCAATTCCTGCATCGACACCGGCCGGACAAGAACCTGCCAGTATTCCGCCATGCCCACCGCCCACGGCGTTGCGGACAGGCCGACGAACTTCACGCGGGGATACTGCCGAATCCACTGCCGAATGATTTCGTGCTGGATATGGCACTCATCGACGATCACCAACTCGACATCGGGAACGCCGCGCTTTGCCAGCGTCTGAACCGAGCAGACCTGAACCGGCATCTCGTACCGGGTCATCTCGTGGTTGCCCTGCATCACGCCGATTTCGGTTATGCCTTCCGCGATGAAGGCCTCGACGGTCTGGTCGATGAGCGAGATCGCCGGCACCACGAACGCCACCCGGTTGCCCTTGGCCCGCGCGCCCTTCACGATTTCGGCAGCGATGCGGGTTTTACCGGCGCCCGTGCATAGCTCCAGCACGATCCTTGAAGACCCAGCCAGCATGGCCTGCCTCAAAAGGTCGATGCTGCGCTGCTGGTACGAGCGCAACGGCTTGGCAGCGGCCGTGGTCCCGCTGGTGAACAGGGGCAACCCGGTCATGCCGCACCCCGAACGCTGAAAGGCCCTCGCGTGTCAGTACTACCCTGATAGGTAACTTCCTTACCTGGATAGGACCTTGCACCTTCCACCCGCGCGGGGTTGCCTCCCCGTTGCTCCTCCGTTGCAGTTTCGTTGCCACCCTCGTTCAACGGCCGTTGCGTTTCCGCTGCAACGCTCGTTGCCGTTCCGTTGGCTTTCCGGGCGTTCGCAGATGCAATCCCAGCCAACCGCCGTTGCTCGACATTCGACCGCGCCCTGCCCAACTCAGCCGTCATCCGAACGTGTGAAATCCGACCGTCGGCGACGTGGAAGCGAGCCAGGATCGCGGCCTTATGCTTTGCCCACTCGCGCGGCTTGATGCCCAACTCGGCCGCAAGGGAACTATCGCTGGACGGTAATTCACCGCCGCTTTCCCAAAGGCGTTCGATCAGGGCGATGTACATTCCGCGCTGCTCGAAATTCAGCGTGTATTGTTCCGAACGAAAATCGCGGATGTGATAAGGAAACCATATGGTGGCTTCACTGGGCTTTGTCTCGCGGCTCATTGCGCGGCCATCCCCCCGAGGACGATCCAGTCCTCAGCATCGTCTGCTGTCAGGTGGCCATGCTGGTGCGCATGCAGAATACGCGCTTTGCGGACGGACAAGTCCGGCTCGACTTCGATTTCGTCTATGACGACACGACGTGCGAAGGCGCGCCAATCGAAGCTGGCGCCTGACTCCGCCTGTCTCATGCTGTGGCGCCACCCAATGCAGAGGCGGTCGAGAGTGACGAGCCAGCGGTTGAAGCCGGGGGAATGATTTCGTCTGGCAGCAGCGGCACGCCCATGTGTGCAGCAAGGTCGAGGACATCACGTTGCCGACGGGCCGGAATCAGTTCGCGATCCCACCAGCCTTGCACGGTTGTCACGTTTCGATGGCCTAGGGCGCGCGCCACAGCCGTGATGCCGCCTAGCTTCGAGATTACGTTTCGTATGGACATGGGTGGCATAATTACGTTGGAAACGTACGTCCGTCAACGTATGAAGCAAGGCGACCAACGGGAAAATCGCGAATGACTGAAACCACTGGCTCAAAACTGATTGCGCTTCGTTCGCGTGCTGGAATGACTCTCAAGGAAATCGCCAAAGCGGCGGATATGAAGGGGCCATCCAGCGTCCAGGCCTATTTCAGTGCGGAATACAGCAAGCCCCTGACGCCCCCGGTTGCAACGCGGCTTGCGTCCGCAATGGCGGGGCGCGGCGACCCACCGATCCAGCCGTCCGAGCTTTACGAACTGACTGGTTTCGATTGGGCCAAGGGAAATGTAATTCCTTTACGCGCAGAGCAGCCCGGCGCGGATCGTGATAGAGCCGTGCCTCGCAAAGTTCCTGATCCTGACGCAGTGCCGGCCGAGAATCTCTTGACGATGGAAGCGCCGACGTTGCGAGGTCAGCCCAAGGATGTGCCCGCTTACGCCAGCGCGCTGGCCGCCGATCTACAGTTCGACACTTGTGATAATGGCCCTGAGCCGGTGGAAATGACTATCTTCCAAATGAGCGACGTGATCGCGCACGTCCGACGCCCGCCGGGAATTTCCAACGGGCGCGCCGTCTACGTCGTCTTTGTTTCTGGCAGTTCCATGGAGCCGCGTTATCAAGCCGGCGACCCCGTATTCGTGGATCCGAAGCGCCCGCCGGCCATCGGTGATGATGTCGTTGTCCAACTGGTTGCCGACGATGGCGGCGAGATCGTAACCGGCCTGATCAAGCGACTGGTCAAGCGATCGGCGACGTTCCTTGACTTGGAGCAGTATAACCCGCCCATCCGGTTCCGTGTGCCCATGGAGCGCATTGCCCACATTCACCGCGTCATCCCATGGGCGGAATGCTTCGGGATCTAGAAAAATACGCTTGCTCCGTAATTACGCTTGACGCGTATTACGCGTCGTGCCACCTATCTGCCCGTCAGAGACGATCGCCGCAAGGCCGCTGAAACTCTGGTGCGCAGGTAGGGAAACGCACTCGGCCGCCGGACACTCGGGCCAGTTGTCGCCAACCTCCTGCATTTCGCGGGAGATTACCAATGTCGGCTTTTTACGAAGGGCCGCCGACCCATGCGTCGGTAGCCGGTGAAGATGCGCGCCCAGTCGCGCCAACAACATCCAGCTTCAATCCTACCGCTGATTTTCTGGCGGCGATTTCGGAAGATCTGGCGAAGGCCTGCACGATTGCCCGCGCGGTGGAAACAACATTCACCGCGCAATTCCTCGACGCGGAATCGCTGGCATCCGCCGACACCGACGCCCAGGAAAACTTGGAGCAAATGCGCTCCTTGATCGGCATGGCGCTGGATCACGTCACAACCGTTCACAACAAGCTGGACAACGGTTTCGCGCGCCTTGCCAATGGCCGCCCGCGCACACCGATGGCTGATCACGTCGCTCTGCAGCGCGCTGATCGCTTCCAATTATACGTCTCGGAAATGAACCTTTGCGCGGAATTGCTCCAGACCGCAGTCGCGCGCCATGATCATACTTTGATCGAGCCGTTCACCCGGGCACGCGACGCTGCGGTCGAAGCCGTCATCACGGCCCCCGCGACGACTGCATCCGACATCCAGCAGAAGCTGGCCATCATCATCCAACATCAAGGCGACCAGCGGATCTGCGACAGCACCGGCATCGATAGCATCGAAGCCGACATCATCCGCCTCGCCGAACGGGAGGGTCGCTGACATGAGCGCCAACTTCAACCAGCCGCGCGGGCCGATCATGCCCGACGCCATCGACACATATTGGGCCGCCTTTGAAGCGCACAACTCCGGGCTGATCGAAGCCGCCGCCTATCTCGCAGCCTTTCATGACATGCATGATTTCGTGCCGACCAACCCGCGCGATTTCGTTCGCAAGTTCGTCGCTGCCTATGACATGGGTGGGGTCCCGACGGAGGATCGTCGTGAACAGTTGCTGGAGCAGGCGCGCGGCTTGCTGGCGGAAGCCGTGGGCGAGGAAGGGCAGTCCCTGCGCGCCGCCTACCTGACGGCCCAGCGCTTCGAGCAATTCGCACGCGGCGTCTCCGATCGCTATCGCGAACACATCATGGCCCCCGTTCTCCAGGCCCACAAAGACGGCTTCGTTGACGGAAAGGCGGCGGAAGTGGCCGAGGAAGGCTGGGAGCCCCACACATCACTGCACTTCGATGCGATTGAGGCGCTAATCACCACGCCAGCCCCCGACCTTGCCGCAGTCGCGGAGAAGATCGACCTTGGCCGCGCCGAGGGAGCGTTCACCAACGGGAACCGCGCTGACCAGATGATGCTCTGCCTTTCGGACGACGTGCGCCGCATCGCGGGAATGCCCTATGCACGGGCCAAGGGCGCCGAAGCAGCGCCCGCCGCGTGGGAAGGTGCCGTTGCGGAATGGCAGGCCGCGTTCGAGCAGTACCATAGCTGGCAGGGGCCAGACGATGTGCCTCAGCAGTTCTGCGACGCGGAAACGGCTGCATGGCGGAAGATGCTGGACACGCCCGCGCCCGATCATGCTGCACTCAAATTCAAGCTCGACCGTCTGCTCAAGGTGGAGGCCTGCGTAGACAGCACGAACGCTTGGGATGCGCGTGAAGTGCGCCAGACCCTGGCCGACGTAGCTCGCCTGCTGGGAGGCGAGCAGTGACCACTCACAAACAAACCGACATCGTATCCGGCTGGGCCGGTGCGCAAACCGCCCTCCAGCAAGCCAAGACCGCGTACGATCGCCACTGCTGCGAAGTTCATGACCCCGCGTATGAAGCCGGCAAATTCACGGCTGAGATAGGTCGCGAAAATGACCGTCTTGGTCACATGCTGGCCATTCGCGAACACGCGATCATCCAGGTGCCTGCGCCCAATTTTCAGGCGCTTCTCTGGAAGCTGGAACAACTGCGCAAGGTCGCAGAAGATTCGGTCGTTGAAGCCGATGACTTCGACAACCTGATCGCCGACCTTCGCCGACTTTCGGGAGCAATGTCATGAGCTGCCCCACCATCGATACGCTATCCTTCACCAGCGCGGCAATCACCACCATGGGCGCTTGCCCGGTATGGGATGCAGCCATGGCCAAGTATCTCGCGGCTCTTACCCTGTGTGATGCCGATCATGAGTATGGCTGCTACGGCAAGGTCTATGCTCAATACAAGCTTGCCAGCCTTTCACTGGAAGGGAATAATGGCAATAAATGCAATAAGCTGCCGGGTGGCCTCGACGACGCGCAGGACGAAGCCGAGCAGGCATGGGCCGAGAATTTTGCCAAGCCCCAATGGGCCGCGGCTACGGCCCTTGTTGGAACTCCGGCTCCAACGCTGGCCGCTGCGGTGTTCAAGCACTCGCTCATTATGCGCGAAGAAACACCGCAAATGTTCAACGTGCCGTTCGACTGCATGGCAGTGCTCGCGGCCGACTTCGCGCGGCTGACTAGCGACCAGACCGGCGCAGCATGGGCCGCCGCATGGCAGGCATGGGAGGCTGCCAAGAGTGCAGAGGACACCTATCACCGAGAAGTCTGGCAACCCGCTTGCGATGCGGACAAGGACGGTGGCGCGGGCATCCCCAGTCACATTAACGCCGAGATCGAGCGCCTAACCTTGGTGCGCGAGAAGGCAGACGCGGCAATCATCGCAACGCCCGCGCCCGACCTCGGCCAGGCGGTGTGGAAGCTGGACTATGCGCGCCAGCTTTGGGCCGATTACCCCGAAATTCCGGCCAACTGGTGGGGTGCCATCATGGCCGACTTGTGCCGCGTTGCAGGTCAATCGTGATGCTCCCGGCCAAGGAATGGGCAGCAACCGCCCGGCGCGACAACGACGGTTTCGTCATTGACGACACCACCGAAATCGCACCGCCACTTCTCGCCGGTGGATGGTTGCTGGCATGGAGCACGATTGGCGGCAGCGTCACTATCAGCACAGACGGGCGCCATCTCCATCCCTGGGTTATGTTCACGTCGGACACCCACGCGCCGGGGGTTGCCGCCCATCTCATGCGTGAGTTGCACGACACGCCGGGCTTGCCGCGCGCAATCCGGGCTGTCCTCACGGAAAGGCTCAAAAAATGAGCACCCGAGACAACGAAATTCCTGGGGAAGTCCCCGCGACCCAGGAAGCCGCCGTGTCCCCTGCGTCAGGGCGGCACGGCGGCACCGCCATTCGCGCGAGCAACTACCCGGAGCCAATTGGCGTTCCCCCGACCATCGAATGGTTGAAGGTGGAATGGCTGACGGTAGATGAAGCCTACCAGCGCTCTACCGACAACGGCGTGTCAAGAAGGCTGATTGCCTCAATCGCCAACAACTTCGACTGGCGCCTTTGCGCGCCGCTGGTTGTGTCACGCCGGCAGGACCGGGAATTTGCTGTCATCGATGGCCAGCACCGAACCATGGCCGCCAGGCTGCGCGGTGATATTCCGCACCTGCCGTGCTGCGTGTTCAACTATGATGGGACCGCCGAGGAAGCGCGCATGTTCATCATGGCCAACCGCTCGCGCAAGCAGATCAGCCGGCTAGATGACTTCCACGCGGCGGTTGCCGCCTCCGATCCCGACGCCATGGAGATCAACGATATCGTGACCAGCGCCGGCCTTTCGGTTGCGCGGAACACCGGACCGAATACGTGGAAGTCTGGCGAGGTTGGTTTCACCACGTCCATTCGGAACATGGTGCGCAAACACGGCCGAAAGATTGTTTCGGCTGCGCTGGTCAATATTGCAGAAGCCTTCCCGAACCAGCGGCTGAACAATGCCGGCTCAGTCTTCTTGGGACTGGTTCGTATCTTGGCCAATCCACCGGAAGACCTAGACCCCGACCGCCTGGTTACGGCGCTGACGCGCTACACCACGCAAGATTGGGGCAGCTTCGTGATCGGACAGAGCGGCGCCGAGGACCGCGCGCGCGCCATCCAAGAGGCCATGCTTATGGTCTACGAAGACGTGGGGAATGAGCCATGACTAGCGCTAACCCGATGCCGCCGCCACCGGGCGACGGATGGTTCCTTGCCTATGTTCCCAATGCACCAGAGGGCCATAAGACCAGGCCATGGATCATTGCCACTCGTGGGGTGCGCGGCTTTTACGATTGCGAAGGCTATCCAATCGAGCCCGAAGGATGGCTACCGCTGCCAGATCCCCAGCCGGCAGGGTCGGGCTGGCTCTCGTTCGATGGGCATATCGAACTGGACAAGGTGACGCTTCGCGATGGCCGCCCTATGTGGACCGCGCTCTTTGTTCGCGCAGATGGCATTATCGACGGGGACAGGAGCGGCGGCGAACTCTACCCGAACGCGGAAGATGCAGCGGAGTGCATCGCTGAACTGGCCAGAGAGATGGGCATCCCTTTCAAGGGACCGGCTCAAGCCGAGGCAGGATCGGGCAAGGTGCTTCCATTCCATCGCCCGCGCCAGGCGCAACGGCCGGCCACACCAGGGGGCGACAATGAGCGATGAACTCGCCCAGGCCGATATCGATAAGATCGCGCTCGCGGTCGCCAAGGCCCTTGATGTAGCGTCGCGGCCTCGCAAAGACCCAGCGCCGACGCGCGGCACAGCTAACGGGCTGGGCAAGCCTGCTGATCGCCTTATCCGGATCGATGAAGTGATCGAGATTACCGGCATGGGCAAGACATCGATCTACCGCCTGATGAGGCAGGGGCAGTTTCCCCAGCAATTCAAACCGGGGGGCTATGCAAGCCGGTGGAGCGAGAGCGAAATTAGGACATGGCGCGAATCACAACGAGGCTGATATGAGCAGCGATCCGAAGAGCAATCTCGATGAAAAGATTGAAGAGCTCAGCAATGAATTCGTCAGAAATTTGTCTGAACTGTCGGCGCGAGATTTTGTCCGAGAAGGTGTAATCAAAGAAGCTATTAGCAGCGTAATTTGGGGAATATATTACAAATTTCCGGATCAGCGAGAACAGTTTGCTGATTTCATGGAGGACTGGCAACCAATCCTCCGCGATGCAATCAATAGCGAAAGTGCCGAGTAGGTGCGTGACGTTTGCCTGGCTAGCGGCCTGGCCCGGTCGCCGCATACCTGATCGGTTGCCCAAGGTGAATTTCGGGCGGCCAGAAATCCGCCAGCAGCAGTCCGGCCCACTCGCACGCCAGTTCGCGGCGACGCGGCATGTACGCCGCCCGGTTATAGGCTCTCTCCGAGCCCGAAACACCATCGGGGACATGGGCTAGCATCAGGTCGATAATCGCTCGGTCGGGGGACGCGCCCAGGCCGCCAGCTTCCCGCCATTTGCGTTCCGCCCGCTCATTCATCAGCGTGGAGAAGCCAGCGCGGAAACCGTGCGGCACATGGCGCTGGTAATAGCCGGCGCGGATTAGCAGGGCGCGCAGCGTGTTTTCGGATATCGGCCGGTGAGGGTGGCGCTCCCCCGGAAACACAAGATCGAGATCACCGGATATCCCGTGCATTACGCGCAGCACCGCGACCGCTTCGGGCGCCAGCGGCACAAGATGGTCGCCTTCCGCTTCGGCCTTCCTGCTTTCATCCCCCTTCATCGCCGAGGCGGGGATTCGCCATAGCGGCGCTTCCCCGTCCAGGCCCTCAAACTGGTCCCACCGGGCCTGGCGCAGTTCACCAGGCCGGACTGCCGTAAGCGCGAGGAAGCGAAGGGCGAGCTTCGTCCCCGCCCGGCAGCGTTCTGCCTCGCAGTCGATCAGCATTTGCCGCAATTGTGGCAGCGTGGTGACGGCGGGCTGTTTCTTTGCCTTCGGCTTCGGCTGGAGCGCCTTGCCCATGCCGGCCGCAGGATCGCTTTCGGCTAGGCCCGCACCGATCGCATAGACGAAGACGGACGAGATGCGAGAGCGCAGGCGGTGCGCGGTTTCGACGGCGCCGCGCCGCTCCACCTTTTCGAGCGCAGCCAAGACCGTAGGAGTGCGGATGCTTGTAATGGGCAAGCTGCCGATCGCTGGGAAGACATTCGCTTCGAGGCTCGCCAGAACGTCAGCCGCATGGACCTTGCTCCAGCGCTTGCACTGCTTCTCCCACCATCGCCTTGCGACGACTTCAAACGTCGATGAGGTATCCGTGGTGTTGGTTTCGACCGCCAGCTTGCGCTGCACGCCAGGGTCGATGCCCTGGCGCAACAATTCCTTCGCCGCGTCGCGTTGCTTACGTGCCTCCAGCAGCGTGACGGCGGGATAGGCCCCAAGGGCGAGCGTCTTCTGTTGCAGGGCGCCGGTCGCCGCCGATCGATAGGAATAGTTCATTCGCCAGAGCCGGCTGCCCGTCGGCTGCACCTGCAAATATAGCTGGCCGGAATCGGTGAGCCTGTAGGACTTATCCCTAGGCTTGGCAGCCTTCACCTTCGCGTCGTTCAGCATCGCCTCGATACCATAGATCGGCAGGCCCGATACCATGCCGGATACCATGTCTCCCAGCGAACGCCATGGATCAACTAGGGAGCATCGCGGAACTCTGATCGCCCGAAAAGCCCGGAAATGCAAGGGTTCTGGAACGAGTTGGCACCAGTGCGGAAGGCGCAATGGCGGAGACGGAGGGATTCGAACCCTCGGTACCGGATTTACCAGTACGACGGTTTAGCAAACCGTTGGTTTCAGCCACTCACCCACGTCTCCGGATCGCAGCGGCGAGGGCGGCCTATAACGGGGGTTGTGGGGCGGGGCAAGCGCTGTCTTGTGATTTTTCCCCAGGCTGGCGCAGAGGGCTGTGGACAGCTTTGTGTGGCGGTGTGGTGCCGCCCTTTCGGCTGGCTGGCGCGGTGCGTGGCCGGTTGGGCGCAATTTCGACTCGGCTCATCGCCCGTTCATTGTGGTGGGGCAAACCTGTGGCGGATGGAAACAATCGGATTGCCGTGGCGCCACCTTGGCGCCATGTCGAACCACCATTGAGCCGGGTCACTGCCGCAATCGGCGCTCGCAGTTAGGGGACGGGAAACAAGATGAAGCGTGCCATCCAATATCGCCTGGCCCTGGGGCTGGCGGGTCTTTCCCTGCTTGCCGCCCCGCTGGCCCAGGCGCAGGTCCAGACAATCGATCCCAATTCGGCGATCGACAGCGATCTGGCGCCACAGCCCGGCACCACGCCGGCCGCACCGCGCGCCACGCCGGTGCAACCCAACGCGGCCCCAGCCCCCGCCACCCCCGCGCCCTACACCCCGCCGCCAGCGACACCGCCGGCAAGCGGCGCACCCTATGCCAGCCCGGCACCGATGGGCGCCGCCCCGCCGCCGGCTGGCACTGCCGGTGCCCAGCCGGGCGCGGCCGGGCAATCGTGGCATGAAGACGATCTGATCGGCGCGGCCGAGGGCGTGTTCGGCAAGGGCGCCAAGGGCCTGGCGATGATGATCCGCGACATCCTGAAAAAGCAGGGTGAGCCGGTGGGCTATATCACCGGGCGCGAAGCCGGTGGCGCACTGGTGGTCGGGCTGCGTTATGGCTCGGGCACGCTGCACCACAAGGTGGAGGGCGACATGCCGGTCTACTGGACCGGGCCTTCGGTGGGTTTCGATGCCGGGGCCAATGCCGGCAATACCTTCGTGCTGGTCTATAACCTTTATGACACGGCCGACATGTACCATCGCTTTGGCGCGGGCGAGGGGCAGGCCTACCTGATCGGCGGCTTCAATGTCAGCTATCTCCGCCGCGGCGATGTGGTGCTGATCCCGGTGCGCATGGGCGCGGGCCTGCGCCTGGGCATCAACGCGGGCTATATGAAGTTCAGCCGCAAGCAGACGTGGATGCCGTTCTAAGGGGGCTGCCGTTCTGATCGCCTGACGCCTTGGCGCGGCGGGGTGCAAACCCTCTTGCGCCGGGGCGCCGGCGGCGGCATGGGGGCGGCGTTCCTTTCAGTCAGCCGTGAAAGAAAATCCCCATGCTCGAAAACCTGGCTCCGCAACCGGCCGATGCCTTGCTGGCGCTGATCAAGCTGCACAATGCCGATCCGCGCGATACCAAGATCGACCTTGGCGTGGGCGTCTATCGCACCGCCGATGGCGCAACCCCGGTGTTCAAGGCGATCAAGGCCGCCGAAGCCAAGCTGCTCAACGAGCAGGACTCCAAGGCCTATCTTGGCCCTGAAGGTGACATGGGCTTTGTCAACGCGCTGGTCCCCTATGTGTTTGGCGCCGATTTCGATGCCGCCAAGGTAGATGGCATGCAGGCGCCGGGCGGCACCGGCGCGGTGCGGCTGGCGATCGAAGTGGCCAAGCGCGCGGGCGTGAAGCGCGTGTGGATGGGCACCCCTTCGTGGCCCAACCACGCCCAGATCGTGGCGGCCGCCGGGCTCGAACTCAAGACCTTCAAGCACACCGCCGCCGATGGCACGGCCGATCTCGCCGCGCTCAAGGCCGCGCTGGAAGAGGCCGAGGCGAGCGACCTGGTGCTGCTGCACGGCTGCTGCCACAACCCCACCGGCGTGGATTACACCCCGGCGCAGTGGGACGAAATCGCTCCGCTGCTGGCGGCCAAGGGCGTGCTGCCGCTGATCGACCTGGCCTATCAGGGCCTGGGCGAGGGCATGGAAGCCGATGCCTATGGCCTGCGCAAGGTGCTTGCCGCCGTGCCCGAGGCGCTGGTCGCCTATTCGTGCGACAAGAACTTTGGCCTCTATCGCGATCGCGTTGGCGCCTTCTATGCCGTGACGGCAGACAAGGACGCCCTGGCCAAGGCCATGTCGAACGGTGCCACCATTGCCCGCGCATCGTGGTCGATGCCGCCCGATCATGGTGCGGCTGCCGTGCGCCTGATCCTGTCTGACGCAGACCTGACCAAGATGTGGCTGGCAGAGCTGGACGAAATGCGCGACCGCATGCGCTGGGTGCGTGACCAGCTGGCCGCCGCCGGCCAGGTTGGCCCGATCGCCATGGACGTGCTGGGTACGCAGAACGGCCTGTTCTCGATGCTGCCGCTGTCGAGCGAGCAAATCCTGACGATCCGCGAGCGCCATGGTGTCTATATGGCCGGCACCGGCCGTATCAACATCGCCGGCCTCACCACCGGCAATATCGGCCAGTTCATCGAAGCCCTGCGCCACGTCGCAACGGCCTGATGCAACCGATGGCGGGCCGGGATGCTGCAACACACCTGTGGCAGCGTCTCGGCCTGCGCATTCCCCTGATCCAGGCGCCGATGGCGGGTGTATCCACGCCGGCGCTGGCGGCGGCGGTGTCAGATGCCGGGGGCCTGGGCTCGATCGCGGTCGGCGCCACAGAGGCGCCCGGCGCACGCGCCATGATCGCCGCCCTGCGTGCCGCCAGTGGCGCTGCATTCAACGTCAATGTTTTCGTCCATGCCACGCCGCGCGTCGACACCGTGCGCGAGGCAGCCTGGTGCGCGGCGCTGGCGCCGCAATTCGCCGCGTTCGGGGCGCGGCCGCCCGAAGAACTGGCCACCATCTATCGCAGCTTTGCCGACGATGCCGCCATGCAGGCGCTGTTGGTGGAACTGGCGCCGCCGATGGTCAGCTTTCATTTCGGGCTGCCTGCCGGCGATGTGCTGGCCGCCCTGCGTGGCGCAGGGTGCGTGCTGGCGGCCACGGCGACCAACGTGGCCGAGGCCCGCGCGATCGCCGATGCGGGCCTTGACCTGATCATTGCGCAGGGGTGGGAGGCCGGCGGCCATCGCGGCATGTTCGATCCTGCGGCGCCCGATGCCAGGCTGCCAACGCGCGACCTGGTGCGTGCCGTGCGCCGTGAAACCGTGCTGCCGGTGGTGGCAGCGGGCGGCATTATGACCGGGCAGGGCATGCGCGCGGCGATTGCCGATGGCGCGATGGCCGCGCAACTGGGAACGGCCTTTGTCGCCTGCCCGGAAAGCGCGGCGCGGCCGGGCTATCGCGCGGCGCTGCTGGCCGCGCGCGACACGGTGATGACCAGCGCTATTTCCGGCCGCCCGGCACGGTGCCTGGCCAACCGCTTCACCGCCTTGGAACACCTGCCACCGGTGCCCGATTATCCCCGTGCCTATGCCGCCGGCAAGGCGCTGGATGCCGCCGCCCAGGCGCACGGCGAAGACGGCTTTGGCGCGCAATGGGCCGGCAGCGGCGTGACCCAGGCGCGGGCCATGCCCGCCGCAGACCTGGTGGCGCAACTGTTGCGCGAGATGGCTCAGGCCTGACGCGACAGGCTTTGCATGCGCTGCAGATAGCGGGCCAGAACATCGATCTCGAGGTTGACCTGGCGCCCGGGCGCAAACTGGCCCAGCGTGGTGATCTGCGCGGTGTGGGGAATGATGTTGAGTGCGAAATGGCAGGTGCCGTCGCTCTGATCGGCCACGTCGTTCACCGTCAGCGACACGCCATCGACGGTGATCGAGCCCTTGGGCGCGATATAGGGGGCAAGGGCTGGCGGGGTGGCGATGATCACGCGCAGGCTGCCGCCTTCGGGCGTGATGCTCACGATCTCGCCCAGCGCATCGACGTGGCCGGTGACGATATGCCCGCCCAGTTCGTCGCCCAGGCGCAGCGCCGGTTCGAGATTGATCGGTGCGCCGGCCTGCCATTGCGCCGGGGCAGTGCGGCTGATGGTTTCGCCCGAAACGTCGACGGCAAACCAGGCCTCGCCGGCAACGCCGCCCTTTTCCACCACGGTCAGGCACACGCCCGAGCAGGCGATCGAGGCGCCGATGGCGATGCGCGCCGGGTCCATCGCACAGGAGATCGTCACGCGCTTGTCGCCCTTGTCGGCAATGGCAATCACGTTGCCCACTTCGGTGACGATCCCGGTAAACATGGCGCTTGGCTTTCCTTATGCGTTAGCGGCGGCGGTGGTAGACGGTGAGGGTGTCGCTGCCAAGCCGGCATGCGGGGCCCATGTCCCATCGGCCATGCGCGGCGGCGAGGGTTTCCAGCCCGAGATCGCCCACGGCGGCAAGGCCGGGGCCGACCAGGATCGGCGCGCGATAGAGCAGTAGGCGATCGACCATATCGGCCTTGAGGAACGTAGCGGCAGCGCCCGCGCCCCCTTCGACGAACAACCACTGCGCATCACCAAAGGCGCCGGGCGCGGTAATATCGGCCGCGGCGCGCCAACCCTGCGGCGCGGAGCCACGGGTCAAGACCCAGCGCTGCGGGCTGCGGGCTTCCAGCCCTGGCAGCCGCACATCGAGCCGAGGAACATCGGCGCGCAGCGTGCCGCCGCCCACCAGGATGGCGTCGGCCCGCGCGCGCTCGGCATGGCAATGGGCGCGCGCCTCTGGCCCGGTAATCCACTGGCTTTGTCCGTTGGCCAGCGCGATCGCGCCATCGAGCGTCAGTGCGAGCTTGAGAGTGACGTGCGGGCGGCCCGCCGTGGTGCGCAGCAGGAAGCCGGCCAGCGCCGTCGCACAGGACGCGGATGGCATGAGATCGGTGGCAATGCCCGCTGCGCGCAGCCGCGCGATGCCGGCGCCGGCGGTGCGCGGATCGGGATCGGTCTGCCCCACCACCACCCGCGCCGGGCGGGCGGCCACCAGCAGATCGGCGCAGGCCGGGCCGCGCGCAGAGGCATGAGCGCAGGGTTCAAGGCTGACATAGACGGTGGCGCCGCGTGCATCGCCACCGAGCGAGGCCAGCGCCATCGCTTCGGCATGGGGACGGCCGCCGGCCTGGGTCCAACCGCGCGCGATCACGCGGCCGGCGCGCACGATGACGCAGCCCACGGCGGGGTTGGGCGCGCTCAGCGGGCGGCCACGGGCAGAGAGCGCGGCGGCCGTTGCCAGCCAGCGCGCATCATCCTCAGGGCTTGGCGGCATCAGGCGCGGGCGTGGGGACGGTCGGCACCGGCTTGCCGGTAATCTGGCGATAGAGCGCGGCGTTCTTTTCGGCCTCGGCCTTCTTTTCGGCGGCGCGTTCCTTGGTGCCGTCGTCATACATCTTTTGCGTGTCGATGCCGGTGGCGGCGCCGACCGCCTTGTACATCTTGCGGATGTCTTCCTGGCGCTGCTCTTCGGCGGCTTCCTCGGCGTCAGCCTGTTTCTGCGCGGCGATGTTGCCCTTGATGATATCGGCATCGCTGCGATCGGCGCGCCAGGATTCGAAATAGATGATCGTGGGCGGGCGCGGCAGGCCACGGCCTTCCTGCTGGGTCATCAGGTAGAAGATGCCCCCTGTCACCAGCCCGGCCATAATCAGCGCGCGCGTGCGATATTCGCTGGGCGCGCCAAGCACCTGCCAGAAATCCCGCACTGCGCGCAGCGGGGAGACATTGCGGAAAAAGCCTTTCATTGCGCCTCAGATAGGGATCGGAACGACGGATGGCAAATGAGTCGCCGGTTTTGCCGGTTCGCCCTAGCCAAACAGGCGATAAAGCCCGCGCCCTTCGGCCTTGAGCCAGCGATTGGCGGCCGTGACGCTGCCTTCGAACAGCTGCGCGAGCAGGGCATGGAATGCCGGGCTGTGGTCGAAATGGACAAGGTGGGCCACCTCGTGCGCCACGACCGAGCGGCGCACGGCATCAGGCGCCATGATCAGGCGCCAGTTGATGCGGATCGTGCCGTCGGACGCGCAGCTGCCCCAGCGCCGCTTGGCACTCGACAGCCCCAGCGGCGGCACGGCCACCCCGGCGCGCGCGCAATAGTGCGCCAGGTCTGCGGTGCACAGCCGCAGCGCTTCTGCCGCCAGCCAGCGCTGCACGCGTGCGGGCAACTGTTCGGCCGGGCCACCGACCAGCAAGGCGCCGTCGTCCACCACCGGGCGGCGCGGGTTGCGGGTATCCCACGACACCGTGAGCACGTCGCCGCGAAAGGGCAGGGCGCAACCCGGCGCCAGGTCCAGCGGCGGCGGCAGGCGATCGAGCTGGGCGGCCAGCCAGTCGGCCCGCTCGCGCACAAAGGCCAGGGCATCGGCCGTGCGCGCCCAAGTTGGCATCGAGACGCGCGCGGCGCTGCCATCGGGCGCCAGGCGCAAGGTCATCCGCCGGGCCTGGCGCAGGCGGCGCACTTCCACGGCAAGGGCGCGGCCGCCCACGGTCACCACCGGCGCCGGCTGGACCGCTTCCGGTTCGGCAGCGCGGCGCAGCCAGTCGATCACGGCAGGCGAAAGCCGATCGGCGCGCGCGGGTTGCCGGGCGCATCGCCATCCCATTCGACATCGCTGACGATATGGTTTTCCAGCGGGCCGGCCACCACTTCGCTGATCGCCTTGCCCACCACCGAAACCCCGGCGCGGTGCACGGCCTGGCGATCGCCGCTTTCCAGGTAGTGCCAAGCGGGCAGCGGCTCGCCGGCGGCGCGCAGGCGATAGGCACAGGTTGCCGGCAGCCAGGCCACTTGCGCCACCAGGCGCGGGGTGAGCCGCAGGCAATCGGGCACCATGGCGCGGCGGTGGCGATAGTCGCTGCAGCGCGCGGTCTTGGTGTCGAGCAAGCGGCAGGCGACGTTGGTGTGATAGACTTCGCCGGTGTCTTCGTCTTCCAGCTTGTGCAGGCAGCACCTGCCGCAGCCATCGCACAGCGCTTCCCATTCATCGCGCGATAGCGTTTCGATCGGGCGATCCCAGAAGCGGTCCTGCGGCGCGCCGGTATTGGGGGGCGTGGCCATGTCTCAGCGCACCCAGCGCGTCAGTTCGGCGGCCACGGCCTCGCCGTTCTGTTCCACCGGCAGCAGGGCGATCGGCTTGCCATCGGGCCCCATCAGATAGGCCGCGCGGCTGTGGTCCATCAGATAGGCCTGTGGCGCGGCGCCCTTGGGTGCGGCGCGCTTCTGGTAATAGACGGCAAATTCCTTGGCTACGGTGGCAATCTGGTCGGCGCTGCCCGTAAGCCCGACCAGTTCCTTGCCGAAATTGCCGGTGAACTGCGCCAGCACTTGCGGCGTATCGCGGGCCGGATCGATCGAGACGAAGATCGGCACGAGGCGGGCTGCCTTGTCCGGGTGCGCCTTGGCAAAGGCGTGATAGCCCTGCATCAGGTTGGCGGTGTCGAGCGGGCAGACATCGGGGCAATAGGTATAGCCGAAATAGAACACGGTATATTTGCCGGCGAAATCGGCGGCATGTACGGTCTTGCCGGCTTCGTTCACCAAAGTGAAATCGCCCCCCAGCTGCGCCCCGGCCAGCGGCGCATCTGATGCCGGCGCGGCGTTGTTGCAGGCTGCCAGCGGCAGGGTGAGGGCGGTGGCCAGCGCCAGTGCCGACAGGCACTTGCGGGCAATAATCGGCAAGAACGAGGGGTGATCCATGGCGTGGCGGTTCATGCTCTGCTAACAGCGCGCTTGCAAGGGCCACGTGCACCGTGGCCACGCCAGAGGAGGAATGCAGCCGTGTCGATCAAGAGGGCCAATTCGCGCCGCATCGCTCTTGCCCTGTGCGCCCTGGCGCCTGCTGCGGTGCTGCTGCCGGCCGGCCCGGCACTGGCCCAGTTCTCCGAAAGCTACAAGTTCCTCGATGCCGTGCGCAAGAAGGACGGCGACAAGGTGAACGAGGCGCTGCAAAATCCTGCCAGCCAGATCGTCAATACCAAGGACGTTTCGACCGGCGAAACCGCGCTGCATATCGTGACGCAGCGGCGCGACCTCTTGTGGATGCAGTTCCTGGTGGGCAAGGGTGCCAACGTCAACGCGCGCGACAACAAGGGCGTCACGCCGCTGGTGGTGGCTGCCAACCTCAATTTCCTGGAAGGCGTGGACTTCCTCATTTCGGTGGGCGCGCGGGTGGATGATCCCAACAACACCGGCGAAACGCCGCTGATCACGGCGGTTCACGGCCACAACCTCGCCATGGTGCGCGCGCTGCTCAAGGCCGGCGCCAACCCCGATCGGCCCGACAATTCCGGCCGTTCGGCCCGCGACTATGCCACGCTCGACCATGCGGAGGCGATTTCCGACGAGCTTGAGGCCGCCGCCAAGAAGCGCCAGACCGGCAAGGCGGCGCAAACCTATGGTCCCACGTTCTAAATCTTAGACTGCGCTGATATTCCAACCCGGAGACTTGCCATGATCGCCATGCCCGACGCGGCCACGCTGGAAACGCTCGATCTCGATCAGCTGCGCATCGAACTCGCGCCGTTGGTTGCCGAAGCGGCCATGTTCGACGGCTGGACCGGCGCGGCGGTCGATAGTGCCGCGCTCGCCGTCGGGCTCGATCCCGCCGTGGCGCGCCTGGCCTATGGCGTGGGCGAAAGCGGCGCGGCGATGACCATGATCGCCGCGTGGATTGCGCGGATCGATGCCGACATGGCCCGTGCCCTGCCGGCCAGCGAACTGGCCACACTCAAGATTCGCGAGCGTATCCGCCGCCTGGTGCAGTTCCGCCTCGATGCCCTGTCGGGCATGGAAGAGGCGCTGCGCCGCGCCCTGATCGAGATGGCCCGCCCGCGCAACAGCGCGCAGACGCTCAAGCTGGGCTGGCACAGCGCGGACGCCATGTGGCGCCTGGCGGGCGATACCGCCACCGATCTCAACCATTACAGCAAGCGCGCGACGCTGGCCGCGCTCTATGCCGCCACGCTGGCCGTCTTTGCCGAGGATCGCAGCGAGGACCATGCCGACACGCGCGCGTTCCTCGATCGCCGGATCGAGGGCGTGATGCGGTTCGAAAAGCTGAAAGCGGGGCTGTTCAAGCGTGAAGGCGAGCGGTTCAGCCCGGTGCGCCTGCTTGGCCGGCTGCGCTATCCCGCCCGCTGACCCGGTCGCTCACCCATTCGCGGGTGCCGCCAGGCCGTTTGATGAATTGATCGCGATCAATCTTCTTGCGAACGACTTGCATAAGCGGCTGGGCTATGGCAGCGGGGCTGCTGTGACGCTCGATGAACTACCGCTGGGCCACGATGCCCGAATCGCCTCGGTCGATTGGGCCGCGCTGGTGCCTGAAGAGGCGCAGCGCCTGCGCGCCCTGGGCTTTGACGAAGGGGCGCAGGTGCGCCTTGCCTATCGCGGGGTGTTCCTGGGCCGCGATCCCCTGGCGATCGAGATTGGGCGGATGACCGTGGCGCTGCGCCGCATCCATGCTCGCGCGATGCACGTGGAAGAGCTGGCGGCATGAGCAGGGGGCCATTTGTCGCCGCGCTGGTGGGCAATCCCAATGCCGGAAAATCCGCGCTGTTCAACGCGCTGACCGGCGCGCGCCAGAAGATCGCCAACTATCCGGGCGTGACGGTGGAGCGCAAGGCCGGGCGCCTGCTGCTGCCCAGTGGCGAGCCGGTCGAACTGGTCGATCTGCCTGGTTCCTATGGCTTTGCCGCCACCAGCCCTGACGAGGAAGTGACCCGCAAGGTCATCATGGGCGAGCAGGTGGGCCAGGTGCGGCCCGATGTGCTGGTCATCGTGCTCGATGCCTCCAACCTCGAACAGCATCTGGTCTTTGCCCAGGAAGTGCTGGAACTGGGCCGGCCCACCGTAGTCGCGCTCAACATGGTCGATCTGGCTGCGCGCGACGGGTTGACGATCGATGCCGCCGCGCTGTCCGCCGAACTGGGCGTGC
Source organism: Novosphingobium capsulatum NBRC 12533 (assembly GCF_001598375.1). Lineage (GTDB taxonomy): Bacteria > Pseudomonadota > Alphaproteobacteria > Sphingomonadales > Sphingomonadaceae > Novosphingobium > Novosphingobium capsulatum. The sequence continues at coordinate 3,434 of NZ_BCYV01000010.1, read as the reverse complement.
CGGTGATCGAAACCGTGGCGGTGCGGCGCAAGGGACTTGTCGAACTCGCCGCAGCCATTGCCGTGGCGCGCGATACCGCCGCTGCTGACGAAACCCCCGCGGCGCGCGTGCACGTGACGCTGCCCGAACGGCGGCTGCTGGCGCGGCAGATGGCGCAGGGTGCCACGCTTTCGGAAACCGCGCGCCATCGCATCCATGCGCGCATGGACCGGCTGCTGCTGCATCCCTGGCTGGGCCCGCCGGTGCTCTTTGCCCTGCTGTTCGTGGTGTTCCAGGCCGTGTTCACCTGGGCCAAGCCGTTTCAGGACGGGCTGGATGGCGCCGCCTCTGCCCTGCAGGATCTGGTGCGCAGCGAATTGCCCGCCTCGTTGCTGCGCGATCTGCTGACCGACGGGATCATCGGCGGGGTGGGCGCCGTGATCGTGTTCCTGCCGCAGATCCTCATTCTGTTCTTCTTTATCCTGGTGATGGAGGCGACCGGCTACATGGCACGCGCCGCGTTCCTGATGGACCGCATGATGGCCGGCGTGGGCCTGTCCGGGCGCAGCTTCATCCCGCTGCTGTCGAGCTTTGCCTGCGCCATTCCCGGCATCATGGCCACGCGCAGCATCACCGATCCGAAGGACCGGCTGACCACGATCCTGATCGCCCCGCTGATGACCTGTTCGGCACGGTTGCCGGTCTATGCCGTGATCATCGCGGCGTTCATTCCCAACACGCGGGTGCTGCCGGGCGTGGGCCTGCAGGGGCTGGTGCTGTTCGGGCTTTATGTGGCGGGCATCGTTGGTGCGATGGTCGTGGCGCTGGTGCTGCGCCGCTCGATCACCAAGGGCGCAGCCTCGGGCTTTATCATGGAGCTGCCCAAGTATCAGCTGCCCACGGTCAAGGATCTGGCGCTGGGCCTGTGGCAGCGGGCCTGGGTTTTCCTGCGCCGCGCCGGCACGATGATCTTTACCGTGACGGTGGTGCTGTGGCTGCTGCTCAACTTCCCGCGCGCCGAGCCGGGCAAGAGCCAGGTCGATGCCTCGATCGCCGGCCACATTGCCAATGGCCTCGCCGTGGTGGTCGAACCGATCGGTTTCAACCGCGATATCGCGCTGGCGCTGATCCCGTCGATGGCTGCGCGCGAAGTGGCGGTGTCCTCGCTCGCCACCAGCTATGCCGTGGACAACAGCGACGAGGATGCGCAGGGCCGCGCCCTGGGTGACGAGCTCAAGCACCACTGGAGCCTGGCGACCGCGCTGGCGTTCCTGGCGTGGTTCGTGTTTGCGCCGCAGTGCATGTCGACCATTGCGGTGACCCGGCGTGAAACCAACGGCTGGAAGTGGCCGGGCTTCATGCTCGGCTATCTGTTCGCGCTGGCCTATGCCTTTGCCGGGATCACCTATTGGACCGCCGTGGCGTTCGGTCTGGGGTAGTTTCCCCGCCTTTCTTGTGCGACAGACTCGCACAGCAAGTTCGGGATGCGCTAACGTCCGCGCCTGAATTCCATAGGGACGAGATTCGATGGCAGGCAGCGTCAACAAAGTCATTCTGATCGGCAACCTGGGGGCCGACCCGGAGATCAAGTCGTTCCAGAACGGCGGCAAGATTGCGAACCTGCGCATTGCCACCTCGGAAAACTGGAAGGACCGCAACACCGGCGAGCGCAAGGAGCGCACGGAATGGCACAGCGTCGTGATCAACGGCGATGGCCTGATCGGCGTGGTCGAGCGCTTCCTGCGCAAGGGCAGCAAGGTCTATATCGAAGGCCAGCTGCGCACCCGCAAGTGGCAGGACCAGAGCGGCAATGACCGTTACAGCACCGAAGTGGTCGTGGCCGGCATCGGCGGCGCGCTGACAATGCTCGACGGCCCGCAGGGCGGTGCCGGCGGTGGTGGTGGCGGCGGTCAGCGCTCTGGCGGAGGCGGCTGGAACGACGGCGGCTCGAGCAGCGGCGGTTCGCGTGGTGGTGGCAGCGGTGGCTTTGGCGGCGGGTCGTCCTCGGGCGGCGGCAGCACCTGGAACCAGGGTGGCGGCGGCGGCGGCTTCGCCGACGATCTGGACGACGATATCCCGTTCTGATCGCGCCATCTGCACGCGATGACCGGCCCCCTCCTTGGTTCAAGGAGGGGGATTTTTTATGCCGGCGTCAGCGGCCGCAGGCGTCGTAATAGCCGGCCCGGCAATCGGCCACGGCCTGGCGCCAGGCGGCCAGATCGCGCTGGTATTGGGCCTGCGCCTGGGCATAGCCGCCATCATTGTCATAGCCATATCCCGCGCCATAGCCGCTGCTCTCGCTGCGCGAGGCTTGCTGGCGATATTCGCGGGCCCAGCGGGCATCGCGCTTGCGCACATAGTCCAGCTGGGCCTGGTTCATGCGGCGGATTGCCTCATGATCGCGCATCCGCGCGGCGCTGCTGCGCATCGACGTATCAGCCGGATCATCGGCGCGTGCTGCACCAGGCAGCGCCGCGGCGATCAGCGCCGCAGCCAGTAGTGGAGTGACCCTCATGGTTCTTGTCCCTTTGCGTATCCCGGCAGAGGCATAGCAAGGCGGGGAACCGGCGGGCAGAGCGCTTGCGACGAATGGTTCCGCAGCTGGTCTCAGGTTCCGCGCGTGTCGCCGTAGAGGTGAATGTGCAGCCGGTCGGTCATGCGCCAGCCATTCTCCAGGGCGAGCGCAGACAGCCACTTCTCGCGGCTGCGCAGGGTTTCGCTATCAGTGCCCTCGGGCATCACGAACAGGCGCTCGCCGGGAATGCCGTAGCAGGCCTGCAGCGCGGCGACCTCGTCACAATCTGCCGGGCTGGCTACTACGAACTTGAAGAACGCGCGCGGGTCGGCTGCCCAGGCGGTCAGCCGCTCGGGGATCAGCGCGAGTTCGGCCGGGTTGCCCGAATGCGCCAGCTTGGGCGAGACGTTGAACTGGTCGATCAGCGGATCGATCGCAGGCGAGGGCGCCAAGGTGCCGTTGGTCTCGATCTCCACATGCAGGCCAGGCCGCGTCGCCTTGAGCGCCGCCAGCACGCGGGCGAGCGCGGCGGCCTGCAACAGCGGCTCCCCCCCGGTCACCACCACACGGTCTTGCGGAAAGGCCAGCAGGCGGGCGACTACGTCGTCTTCCTGCAGGATCAGCTGGTTGCTGTTGCGCTCGAACGCCTGGCCATCGCGGTGGGGGCGATTGTCGCCGGTAAAGCGCCAGGTATAGGCTGTGTCGCACCACTGGCAGGCCAGGTTGCAGCGCGACAGGCGAATGAACAGCGACGGCCGCCCCGCCGATGGCCCTTCACCCTGCAACGAGGCGAAGATTTCCGGCTCGCCGGGGGTGGTGGTGGCAAGGGCGAGAGTCATGGGCAGCGCTCTGTGACTGGCGCACAACGCTCAAGCCCCCTCCTCTTCAGAGGAGGGGGTTGGGGGTGGTGGAAGCTCTGGCGCAAAGGTGGATTTGGCCT
>NZ_BCYV01000009.1 GCF_001598375.1 Novosphingobium capsulatum NBRC 12533 | reverse complement strand
GGTGGAAGCTCTGGCGCAAAGGTGGATTTGGCCTCCACCACCCCCCGACCCCCTCCTCTGAAGAGGAGGGGGAGGGTACGGCCCAGCCCTTCGCTTTCTTTGGAAGGATATGCCGGGGTGGTGCGAGGTACAGCACGGCGGTTTGTTACCCCAGCCGGGCCAGCGCGGCGGCCAGGCGCTGGCTTTCCGCGCTGTGGTGGGCGTGGTCGGCGCGGGCCTTTTCCACCGCTTCGGGCTTGGCGCGTTCGACGAACGACGGGTTGCCCAGGCGGCCTTCGAGGGCCTTGGCTTCCTTTTGCGCGGCGGCCAGGGCCTTTTCCAGGCGGGCCTTTTCCGCGGCGATGTCGATGATCCCTTCCAGCGGCACCACCAGCGTGGCATCGCCCGCCACGATCTGCATGGCAGCGCCCGCAGGGGCCGAGGCGAAGTGGATTGCCGAAAGGCGCGCCAGGCGTTCGATCGCGGCCGGGTTGGCGGCGATGATCGCGGCGGTGCGCTCGCTCGGCGCAGCCAGATAGGCATCGAGCCGGGCGCCGGGCGCGATGCCCAGTTCGTTCTTGGCGGTGCGCAGCGCGGAAACCAGCGCGATAAGCCATTCCACTTCGGCCTTGGCATCGGCGTCGACGCTGGCCTGCGGCGCGGGCCAGCGAGCAACGATCAGTTCGTTGTCGCGGGCGCCAAGTGCGTGCCACAGTTCCTCGGTCACGAAGGGCATGAACGGGTGGAGCATGACCAGGATCTGGTCGAGCACCCAACCGGCCACGGCGCGGGTTTCATCGTCGAACGAACCCTTGATCAGTTCGATGTACCAGTCGCAGAACGTGTCCCACACGAAGTGGTAGATCGTGTTGGCTGCCGCATCAAAGCGGAGGTCGGCCATCGCTTGGTCGAGTGCAGCAACGGTTTCCACCACTTCGCCCACGATCCAGCGGTTGACCGCGCTGGTCGCCTGCGGGGCTTCCAGCGTGGTGGAGGCGGCAATGCCGTTGGCCTGGCAAAAGCGCGCTGCATTCCACAGCTTGGTGGCGAAGTTGCGATAGCCCTCCACCCGCTTCTCATCCATCTTCACGTCGCGGCCCTGGCTTTCCATCGCCGCCATGAAGAAGCGCAGCGCATCGGCGCCGTACTTGTCGATCAGGCCCAGCGGATCGACCACGTTGCCCTTGGACTTGGACATCTTCTGCCCATCGGCCGCGCGCACCAGCCCGTGCAGGTAGAGCCGCTTCCACGGCACTTCGTTCATGAAGTGCAGGCCCTGCATGGCCATGCGGGCATCCCAGAAGAACAGGATGTCAAAGCCCGAGACCAGCAGGTCATTGGGATAGTGGCGCTGCACCAGCGTGGTATCGTCGGGCCAGCCCAGCGTGGCAAACGGCCACAGGGCGGACGAGAACCACGTGTCGAGCACGTCTTCGTCGCGGGTGAGCGGCTTGTTGCCGGCAAGGGCCTGCGCCTCTTCCTCGGTTTCCGCGACATAGGCCTTGCCATCGGCATCGTACCACGCCGGGATGCGGTGGCCCCACCACAGCTGGCGCGAGACGCACCAGGGCTGGATGTTTTCCATCCAGTTGAAGAAGGTCTTTTCCCACGACTTGGGCACGATCTCGATGGCGCCCGAGCGCACCGCCTCGATCGGCTTGCGGGCAAGGAATTCGGCATTCACATACCACTGGTCGGTCAGCCAGGGTTCGATCACCACGCCGCCGCGATCGCCATATGGCGTCTGGATCGTGCGCGGTTCGGCGTCGTGCTCGGTCTCGTTGCCGTCCTTGTCCTTGGTGACATGGGGCACGAGCAGGCCTTGCGCCTTGAGCGCCTCGACCACGGCCTTGCGCGCGTCAAAGCGATCGAGGCCGACGAACGCCGCGGGGATCAGGCCATCGACGGTCTGCACCACCTTGGCCTCGGCATCGAGCATGTTGAGCATGTCGCGTGCTTCGATTCCGGCGCGCTTGCCGACTTCAAAGTCGTTGAAATCGTGACCCGGGGTGATCTTCACCGCGCCGGTGCCCAGCGCCGGATCGGCGTGTTCGTCGGCCACGATCGGAATGCGCCGGCCCGTCAGCGGCAGCACGACATGCTTGCCGATCACGCTCTTGTAGCGTTCGTCGTCGGGGTGCACGGCCACCGCCATGTCGGCCAGCATGGTTTCCGGGCGCGTGGTGGCCACCACGATATGATCGGCGCCGCTGTCGAGCGTCACGCCATCTGCGAGGGGATAGCGGAAGCGCCAGAAATGGCCCTGCACCTCGCGCGTTTCCACTTCGAGGTCGGAAATCGCGGTCTTGAGCTTGGGGTCCCAGTTGACCAGCCGCTTGTCGCGGTAGATCAGGCCCTGGTTGTGCAGGTCAACAAAGACCTTGACCACGGCGCGGGTGAAGTGCGGGTCCATGGTGAACTGCTCGCGGGTCCAGTCCATCGAGCAGCCCAGGCGGCGCAGCTGGCGGGTGATGGTGCCGCCGCTTTCCGCTTTCCATTCCCACACCTTGTCGACGAACTGCTCGCGCGTGTAGTTGGTCCGCTTGTCCTGGTTCGCTTCCAGCTGGCGTTCCACCACCATCTGCGTGGCGATGCCGGCGTGGTCGGTGCCCACCACCCACAGCGCGTCCTTGCCCTTGAGGCGTTCGTGGCGGATCACGATGTCTTGCAGCGTGTTGTCCAGCGCATGGCCGATATGGAGCGAGCCGGTTACGTTGGGCGGCGGGTTCACGATGGTGAACGGGGTGGCATTGGGGCGTTCCGGGCGAAACAGGCCCTTGCCTTCCCAATGGCCATACCAGCGCGCCTCGATAGCGCCCGGTTCGAACGTCTTGGCCAGCTGGTCCTGGCCCGATTCCTGCTGCGTAGTGGTCTCGCTCATGGCTGGCGCCTTGCCAGTTGCCGCCCACTATCGCAAGCGGCGGCGGGAACGGAAAAGCCGCTTCCTGCGTTTCGCCGCACGTGATGCACTTGTCGCCCCCTCCATTTTCGCCCATGAAGTGGGCAGGATGAGAGCCTTAGCCGATTTCACGATAGAGCCGGGCCAGGGCGGTGGCGGCAATGTGCTGCATTTCAGCGGCCCGATGGTGGTATCTTCCCTGGGTCTGGTCGACCGGCGCCTGCGCCAGATCGCCGATCCGGTGGACGAGATCGACGTCAGCGACGTGGAACGCATGGACACCGTTGGCGCCTGGACGGTGTGGCGCCTGTCACAGCAGCTCGGCGCCAAGATCGTCAATTGCCGCGACGAGGCCGAACGCCTGATCAACGCGATCAGCAAGGCCGACGAAAACCGCGAAAGCATCCGCGCTCCGCGCCTGCCGCTGATTGAGCGCGTGCCCGATGAAGTGGGCAAGATGGTCATTGCGCTGGCGGTGGGGTTCCTGCAGATCATTGGCTTCCTGGGCCAGGCGATTTCGGCGATCGGCATGACGCTGCGCCATCCGCGCCGCTTTCGCGGGCTTGCGCTTGTCCATCAGATGGAACTGGTGGGTGTCAACGCGCTCGGCATCGTCGGGCTGATGAGCTTTTTGGTAGGCGTGGTGATCGCGCAGCAGGGGGCGGTGCAGCTGCAGCAGTTCGGCGCGGAAATCTATACGATCAACCTCGTCGGCCGCCTGACCCTGCGTGAGCTGGGCATCCTGATGACCGCGATCATGGTCGCCGGGCGATCGGGATCGGCCTTTGCCGCGCAGCTGGGCACGATGAAGCTGACCGAGGAAGTGGACGCCATGCGCACGATCGGCGTTTCGCCGACCGAGGCGCTGGTGCTGCCGCGCATCCTGGCAACGATGATCATGCTGCCCCTGCTGGGCATCTATTCCTCGGTGCTGGGCATCATCGGCGGGGCGTTTCTCGGCTCGGTGTCGCTGGGCATTCCGTTCCTCACCTTCCTGGCGCGCATCCAGGAAGTGGTGCCGATCCACGACGTGTGGGTCGGGCTGGTCAAGGGGCCGGTGTTCGGCCTGATCGTCGCGCTCGCCGGCTGCTACCAGGGCATGCAGGTCAAGACCAATGCCGAAGAGGTGGGCACGCGCACCACCTCTGCCGTGGTTCTGGCGATCTTTACCGTGATCGTGCTCGACGCCTTCTTTGCGGTGTTCTTCACCAAGATCGGCTGGGGATGAGCCATGCATGATCCCCAGGCGCACCTGGCGCCGATCCCCGACGAATTCGAAGGCGATTACCCGATCCGCGTGCGTGGGCTGGTCAATCGCTTTGACGACCATGTGATCCACGACGGTCTCGATCTCGATGTGAAGCGGGGCGAGATCATCGGCGTGGTGGGTGGCTCGGGCACCGGCAAATCGGTGCTCATGCGCTCGATCATCGGCCTGCAGATTCCGCAGGAAGGTTCGATCGAAGTGCTCGGCCGCTCGATCACCGACGCGCGCGATGATGACGATATCGATATCCGCAGCCAGTGGGGCGTGCTGTTCCAGGGCGGGGCGCTGTTTTCCACGCTGACCGTGGCGGAAAACGTCGAGGTGCCGCTGCGCGAGTTCTATCCCGAGATCACCGACGAACTGCGCCACGAAATCGCGCGCTACAAGGTGCTGCTGTCGGGCCTGCCGGCCAATGCCACCAGCAAGTATCCGTCAGAGCTTTCGGGCGGGATGAAGAAGCGCGCTGGCCTGGCGCGCGCGCTGGCGCTCGATCCGGAACTGCTGTTCCTGGACGAGCCGACCGCCGGGCTCGACCCGATCGGGGCTGCCGCGTTCGATACCCTGATCCGCAGCCTGCAGGAAACCTTGGGACTGACCGTGTTCCTGATCACCCACGATCTCGATACGCTCTATGAAATCTGCGATCGGGTGGCGGTGCTCGCCGACAAGAAGGTGATTGCCGTGGGCACGATCCCCGAACTGCTGGCGCTGGATCACCCATGGATCCAGGAATACTTCAACGGACCGCGCGGTCGGGCGGCCAAGGATGCGCAAGATCGCGAAGCGGCCCATGTGGTAAAACCCAATCCCGAGGCGGCCACCTCCGCGATGGAACAGGAATAAGCGATGGAAACGCGGGCAAACCATATCTGGGTCGGGGCCGTCACGCTGCTGCTGCTGATCGGCGCGGCGGTGCTCACCATCTGGATCGCGCGGCTGAACCAGAACGCGCAGAACGAATACGACATCTTCTTCAAGCAATCGGTCGATGGCCTGGCCAAGGGATCGGAAGTGTCGTTTTCGGGCGTGCCCTCGGGCCAGGTGAAAGATATCGAACTGTGGGAGAAAGACCCGGAGTTCGTGCGCGTGCGCATCGCCATCGACAAGCGCGTGCCGATCCTGATGGGCACCACTGCCAGCATCCAGGGCAGCTTTACCGGCGTTTCCACGATCCAGCTGGCCGGCGCCGTCAAGGGCGCGCCGCCGATTGACCAGCCTGGACCGGAAGGGGCGCCCGTGATCCCGACCAAGCGTTCGGGCCTGGGCGAAATCCTGTCCAACGCGCCGCTGCTGCTGGAGCGCCTGGCCACCCTGACCGAGCGCCTGACCATGGTGCTGTCTGACAAGAACCAGAAGTCGATCGAGAACATCCTGGCGCATACCGACAAGATGACTGCCAACCTGGCCGATGCCTCGCCGCAGGTGCAGCGCACCCTGGCCGAGCTGCAGTCCACGCTGCGCCAGGCGACCTATACCCTGTCGGCCTTTGAAAAGGTTGCTGGTTCGGCCGATAATCTGCTCAACGACCAAGGCAATGGCCTGGCCAAGCAGCTGCGCGATACGCTCAAGTCTGCCCAGGCGGCGGCCGATGCACTCAATGATACGGCCAAGTCTGCGCAGCCGGGGCTCAAGCGGTTTGACCAGCAGACGCTCCCGGCAGCCGATGCGGCGCTGCGTGATCTTCAGGCCACCACCCGTTCCTTGCGTGAATTGACCGATCGCATCAACGATCGCGGCGTCAGCAGCGTGGTCGGCAGCCCCAAGCTGCCCGACTACAAGCACTGATCGTTGCGCCATAGATCTCCACTGGGGGAATTTGACATGCCGTTTCGCCCGCTCATCCCCGCCTCGCGCCCGGCTCTCGGTGCGCTGCTGGTGGCTGCCCTCAGCCTGTCGGGCTGTGTCAGCATCGGTGGCAAGGCGCCTGCCACGCTGCTGGCGCTCAGCTCTGATGCCACGGTTCCAGCCGGGCAGGGCGCCTCGGGCACGCTGGCCAAGTCTGTCGTGGTGATGGAGCCTTCGGCCGATGCGCGCGTCTCGGTTCTGCGCGTGCCAGTGCAGATCGATGCCAGCAACGTCGCCTACATCAAGAAGACACAGTGGGTCGAACGCCCGGCGCGCCAGTTGCAGCACCTGATCGCCGAAACCCTGCGCGCCAAGGGCGGCCGCCTGGTGGTGGAAAGCGATATCGACCAGTGGCAGCAGCGGCTTTCGGGCCGCCTGCTGGCCATGGGCTATGACCTGCCGAGCCACAGCGCCGTGGTGCGCTTTGACGCCGTGAAGGAAGCACCGGGCGGCCAGATAGAGACCCGCCGCTTCGAGGCGCGCGTGCCCAATGTCAGCGACGATGCCGCAGCCATCGGCCCGGCGCTGAATCAGGCTGCCAACGACGTGGCGCGCCAGGTGGTCGACTGGCTGGGGTGATCGGGCGCCGGGGCGCGGCTGTGGTCAGCCGTGCTTGCGGCCCGAACCCGATTTGTTGCCGCCGCCGTCCTGCTTGTTGACGGTGGCCCAGGCGCGCGCTTCGGCTTCCTTGGGTTCTACGCCGCGCGCTTCATAGCTCTCCTCGATGTGCTCCGCCTTGCGTTTCTGCTTGTCGGTATAGGCGTCTTTGCTGCCTTGCGGCATCGTCGTTCTCCTGGGCCAAAGTCATCGGCACTGTCTGCCAGTTCCTGATCAAGGGGTGGCGCGCACGATGGTTCCGGCAAATTTGCGCCAATTGATCTATCGCACCGACACCGCCGCCAGCGCATGGCACATCCGGCCTCACCCAAGGGGGATCGCGCGATAGTCCGCCGCGCGGCGTTCCTTCCGGGGCGTTTGACCCATGCGTCCAAGGAGGCTCGACCAATGTTGCCCACGTTTCCCCGCCTGATCCTGGCCTGTGCCATGGCCTGTGTTACCGTGCCGCTGGCGTCCGTGCCGGCCCAGGCTGCCGCCCATGCCGGATCGGCCGATGCCCAGGCGCTGCTCTCACGCGCGGTGGCCGAAGTGAAAGGCGTTGGCGCGCCCAAGGCCTTTGCCGAATTCAACGATCCCAACGGCCCGTTCCACACCCGTGAGCTGTACGTTTTCGTGTTCAGTATGACCGGCCGCTATGAAGCGTCGGGTGCCGATCCCAAGCTTGCTGGCAGCGATGCCAGCGCCATGACCGATGCCGAAGGCCGCCCCTTCGTGCAGGACATGATCGCGCTCGCCAAGGCCAAGGACGGCGGTCGGGTGGACTATGTCTGGCTCAACCGTGTGGACAACCGGGTGGAGCACAAGCGCTCGCTGGTCCAGCGCGTGGGCGACCACATTGTCGGCGTGGGGTACTATGCCGGCTGATAACCAGGGCTGATCGGGCTTGGCCGCGTGCGGGGCACGTTTGGCCGCCTGACGGGTTTGACATCCACGGCCCCGCCGCGTTCATCGCGTGGCGGGGCGTCGATGAAGGATGTCAGCGCCCGTGTTTCAGGAAAGCCAGTCGTTTGCCGATACCCGCGTCCGTACCTCGCGCGCGATCGGCCTGGCCCGCGTGCTGTGCATCCTGGGTATTGTCTATGTCCACGCCTGGACCGGGCTCTATGGCCCGGCGTTGACCGCGCTCGACCATACGCCGCAGGGCCTGTTGCGCTGGGGCCTGATCGAACTCTTGGCGCGCTCGTCGGTGCCGCTGCTCAGCCTGGTGTCGGGCTGGCTGGTGGGCCCGTCGCTGGCGCGGCGCGGCGCGCGGGCATTCCTTGCCGGCAAGGCGCGCACCGTGGTCGTGCCGATGCTGGCATGGAATGCCATTGCCATCGTCGTGGTATCGGGCGCTGCCTACCTTGGGTTGCTCTATGCGCCGCAGCCCACGTCGTGGGGCTGGTTGGCCAACGAGTTGACCGGCCTTGCCCACCCGAACGAGATCAACGTGCAGATGCCGTTCCTGCGCGATCTGTTCGTCTGCCTGCTCGCCGCGCCGCTGCTGGTGCGGCAGGGCGATCGCACGCTGGCGGTGGTGGCGGTTGCCGCCCTGGCGTGGAGCCTGGCGCCGCCGGTTTTCCCGCTGTTGCAGCGCCCGTCCATCCTGGGTTTCTTTGTCCTGGGCATGCTGGTGCGCCGGCACGATGCGGCTGCACGGATTGCCGGCGCGCCGCTGGTGCTGATCCTGGCACCCTATCTGGCGCTATCGGGGGTGAAAATCTGGCTGGAACTCTATGGCGAAGCGCAGGGGCTGGCGTCGCCCTTGCTCATGGCGGCGGTCGATCTGGCCATGCGCGGCGCCACGGCGCTGTGCTTCTGGGCGTTGGCCTGGCGCCTTGCTGCCACGCGCGCCGGGGGCGTGCTGCTGCGGCTGGAGCCGGCGATGTTCCTGCTGTTCTGCTGTCACCTGATCCTGATCTGGTGCGCTGGCCCTGCCATCGGCCGCCTGACTGGCCCGCTGGGAGCGCCGGCCTATCCCTTGTTCCTGCTGGCCCAGCCACTGCTGGCGCTGGGCGCCACGCTCTTGCTGGGCAGGCTGCTTGTGGCCATCAGCCCGCCGCTGGCGCAATGGCTCAGCGGCGGGCGTCTGGCCTTGCAGCGTTAGTCTTCGTCTTCGTCTTCCAGCAGGCCTTCTTCCTCTTCCTCCCAGCCCTTTTCGTCCTCTTCTTCCTCGTCTTCCTCCAGCGCATCGATCAGCGCCTGGGCAAACATGGGGATGTCATCGGGCTTGCGGCTGGTGATGAGGTTGCCGTCGATCGCCACGGCCTGGTCCACCACATCGGCCCCGGCATTTTCCAGGTCGGTGCGGATCGAGGGCCAGCCGGTTACCGTGCGGCCATCGATGATGTCGGCTTCCACCAATAGCCAGGGGCCGTGGCAGATCGCCGCGATCGGCTTGTCCATGTCGTCGAATTCCTCGACCAGCTCGATCACGCGGGATTCGAGCCGCAGCGCATCGGGGTTCATCTGGCCGCCGGGCAGCAGCAGGGCGTCGAAGTCATCTGCTTCCACCGCGTCGAGGCGCATGTCCACCTTGACGCTTTCGCCCCAGTCGGTGTGGTTCCAGCCCTTGATCGAGCCGGTCTTGGGGCTGGCGACTACGGTTTCGATGCCGGCTGCTTCCAGCGCCTTTTTCGGTTCAAGCAGTTCGGATTGTTCAAAGCCGTCGGTCGCCAGGATCAGCACGCGTTTGGCCATGGTCATTCTCCGTCTAATCGGGGGGTACTTGCCCACAATGGCCCGCCGTGATGACAGTTCCGGAGGTTTCGTTTTGTTCACGGTATTGCTACACGGATTCGGCCATGGCCGATGATTTCAAAGATCCGTTCGACGCTATCGTCGATGCTCCCTTCGACTCCGCCCTGTCGGAGCGATACCTGGTCTATGCGCTGTCCACGATCACGGCGCGATCGCTGCCCGATCTGCGCGATGGTTTGAAGCCCGTGCATCGCCGCCTGCTCTGGGCGATGCGGCAGCTGAAACTCGATCCCAACGGCGCGTTCAAGAAATCGGCGCGCGTGGTGGGTGATGTGATCGGCAAGTATCACCCGCATGGCGATGCCAGCGTCTATGACGCGATGGTCCGCCTCGCCCAGGATTTCGCGCTGCGCTATCCGCTGGTCGAGGGGCAGGGCAATTTCGGCAATATCGATGGCGATAACGCGGCGGCCTATCGCTATACCGAAGCGCGGCTGACCGCGACGGCGATCCGGCTGATGGCCGGGCTCGACGAAGGCACGGTCGATTTCCTGCCGACCTACAATGGCGAGGAGCAGGAACCGGAAATCTTTCCCGGGCTGTTCCCCAACCTGCTGGCCAATGGTGCCAGCGGCATTGCCGTGGGCATGGCCACCAACATTCCCAGCCACAACGTGGCCGAGATCGTCGATGCCACGCTTTTGCTGATCGACAATCCCCACGCCGAACATGCCCAGCTGATGGAAGTTTTCCATGGCCCCGATTTCCCCACCGGGGGCGTGGTCGTCGATAGCCCGACGGCAATTTCGGCTGCCTATGAAACCGGGCGCGGTTCGATCCGCGTGCGCGGGCGCTTTTCGACCGGCCGGGCCGAGGATGGCACCTGGGAAGGCAGCGGGATCGAGCGGCTGGGCAGCGGCCAGTGGCAGCTGGTGATTTCCGAAATCCCCTACATGGTGCAAAAGGGCAAGCTGATCGAACAGATCGCCGCCCTGATCGGCGACAAGAAGCTACCGATCCTGGAAGACGTGCGCGATGAAAGCGACGAGCACATCCGCATCGTGCTCGTGCCCAAGAGCCGCAATGTCGATCCCGAACTGCTCAAGGAATCGCTCTATCGGCTGACCGATCTGGAAACGCGCTTTGGCCTCAACCTTAACGTGCTGGATTCGCAGCGCACGCCGGGCGTGCTGGGGCTGAAGCTGCTGTTGCAGGAATGGGTGGTCAGCCAGATCGATATCATGCTGCGCCGGACGCAGCACCGGCTGGACAAGATCGCCGCGCGGCTCGAACTGCTCGAAGGCTATATCATTGCCTATCTCAACCTCGATCGGATCATCGAGATCATCCGTACCGAGGACGAGCCCAAGCCAGTGATGATGGCCGAATTCGGCCTGACCGATCGCCAGGCCGAAGCCATTCTCAACATGCGCCTGCGCAGCTTGCGCAAGCTGGAAGAGATGGAATTGCGCCGCGAGCACGACGCCCTGCTGGCCGAGCAGGACGATCTCAACAAGCTGCTGGAAAGCCCGGCGCGCCAGCGCACCCGGCTCAAGCGTGAGCTGGCGGCGCTGCGCAAGGAATATGGCCCGGAAACCGCGCTGGGCCGCCGCCGCACCACGATTGCCGAAGCCGCGCCGACGCGCGAATTCTCGATGGATGCGATGATCGAGAAAGAGCCGGTCACCGTCGTGCTTTCGGCGCGCGGCTGGATTCGCGCGGCCAAGGGGCATCTGCCGCTCGATACCGAGTTCAAGTTCAAGGAAGGCGATGGCCCGGCCTGGGTCTTGCACGCGCAGACCACCGACAAGCTGCTGGTCGCGCTCGACAATGGGCGGTTCTACACGCTCGGCGCCGACAAGCTGCCCGGTGCGCGCGGCTTTGGCGAGCCGATCCGCACCATGGTCGATATCGATCCCGACGCGCACATTATGGCGCTGGTGGTCTATCGGCCCAAGGGGCAGTTGCTGCTGGCCGCCAATACCGGGCGCGGCTTTGCCGCCGAGATGGACGAACTGCTGGCCGAAACCCGGAAAGGGCGCGGCGTGGTATCGACCAAGCCCGGTGTCAGCCTCAAGATCGTGCGGGAAATCGCGCCCAAACATGATCACGTCGCCGTGGTGGGCGAAAACCGCAAGCTGGTGATCTTTGCCCTGTCGGAAGTACCGATCCTGGCCAAGGGGCAGGGGGTGACGCTGCAACGCTATCGCGATGGCGGCTTGTCCGATGCCATCACGCTCAAGCTGGAAGACGGTCTGACCTGGGCCATGGGCGGCGAAACCGGCCGCACCCGCGTGGAAAAGGACCTCCTCCCCTGGAAGGTCGCCCGCGGCGCCGCCGGACGTTTGCCACCTGTTGGCTTCCCGCGGGATAATACGTTCTAGGCAGGTACGGGCGTTTAAGCCGCGCCCTGTTCCTTGGCCGCGTCGACCAGCCAGTCGTGGAATTTGACGAGGCCGGGGTGATCGCGCCAGTCGGGGCGCAGGACGAGGTAGTATTGCCCCTCGTCGACCAGTGCGGTGGCGAACGGGGTGACGAGCGCGCCTGATTGCAGTTCCGGTTCGATCAGGAAGCGGGGGAGCAGAGCGGCGCCCGATCCGGCGGCGGCGGCCTGGGCCAGCATCAGGAAGTGTTCGAAGGTCGCGCCTTTGAGCGGCGGCAGGCCATCGATGCCAGCGAGGGCGAACCAGCGGTTCCAGGCGTTGCGGCGCGAGATCTGGAACAGCAGCGGCTTGCCCAGGAGATCGGCGGGCTCATGCACCCCTTCGGCCGCCAGCCACGATGGCGCGCAGGCCACCACCGCCTGTTCAGTGAACAGCGGGATCATCTCGGCATCGTCCCAATCGGCGGCGCCAAAGTGGATCGCGGCATCGAACCGCTCCTCGCGCAAGTCGAACGGGAACGAGCGCGCGGCGAAATTCACCGTGAGTTCGGGGTGTCGCGCAGTCAGCCCGGGCAGGCGTGGGGCCAGCCAGCGCATGCCGAAGCTGGGCAGCGTGGCGATGGTCAGGTCTCGGCGGCTGCCCCGGTCCATGGCCTTGGCGGTGGCCATGCGGATGCGGCGCAGTGCCGGCTCGATATCCTCGGCATAGGCGCGCCCGGCCTCGTTCAGGGTAACGCGGCGGCCGTGGCGCTGGAACAGTGGGGTCTGCAGGCTTTCTTCCAGCAGCGCGATCTGGCGGCTGACTGCGCTTTGCGTCAGGCCCAGCTGCGCGCCAGCGCGAGAGAAACCGCCTTCGCGCGCGGCGGCCACGAAGCAGGCCAGCGCGGTCATCGAGGGAAGCTCGCGGCGTGATTCACTCATTCCAAAACCCTATCAACAGATGATGCTTACCCGTTTTGATACCCGGCTTTCCTATCATAAATTGCGGCTTGGGACGATATTAGATCGAAAGAGCGCATGATGCAGAACTTGGCAACCATCGAACAAACCGGTGCTGCGGATCTTGTTGAAAATGTCCTGGGCCATGCAGCTGCGGCAAAGATTCGTGCGCTGGCTGCCCCGATGGTGCCCACCGGCGGTCATGCCCCGGTCAACGGTATCGATGCCTTGCGTTTTGCCGAGGCGCTCAATCTCGTGCTCTTTGCCGATCTTTTGAAGCGCGTGCCCGAAGGTGCCGAATACGTGGACGAATGCGTGGCCCAAGGCCGCCGCATCGTGCTTGACCACGGGGCGCTGCGCACGGTGCTGCTGCCGCAGGGCGCGCGCTGCGCCATGCCGCAGGGCGTGGAAGCGTTCCGCCGCGTGCTTGAACCGCTCGGCTATATCGAAGTGGGCATCTATCCTCTGCCGCGTCTCAAGATGACCGGGCACGTGTGGTGCCATGCCAAGCTGCCCGAAACCATGCCGCAGTTCTTTGTCAGCGAATTGCACGTCGATCAGTTCTCGCCCGCTTTTGCCAAGTCAGCGGTGCGCGTGTTCGGCCCGGCGCTCGATCGCCTCGATGCCGCCACGGCGCAGGTGCTGTCGCGCTTTGCCGCCGGTGGCAGCGTGCCGCAGGACGATGCCGTGGCCGCCCTCAAGGTCGTGATGGGCCTGTTCGATCGCCAGCACCCGGTGCCGTTCGAAAGCGACTATGAGATCCTGCGCGCCGAAAGCGCCGAGGCCGCCTGGATCGCCACCGAAGGCAACGCTTTCAACCACGTGACCGATCGCGTCGCTGATGTGGAGGCAACCGCGCAGGGCGAGCGCGTGGCAGGCCGCAGCATCAAGGACAAGGTGGAGGTTTCCGCCTCGGGCCGGGTGCGGCAGACCGCGCTGCGCGCGGCCCAGGTCAAGCGTTCCTTCCGGGCCGAGGATGGCACGCTGACGGCGCAGACCGTGCCGGGCTCGTTCTTCGAGTTCATCACGCGCCGGGCCGATCCGGCTACGGGCAAGCTCGACCTTACCTTTGACAGCGGCAATGCCACCGGCATCTTCAAGATGACGGCCGCCGCCTGAGAGTTTGCCCCCGTGCCATGGCGCGGGGGTGGTCCATTCATAACAACAACACCAGTTCCGCATCTCGATTGCGGGGAGAAATCGTCATGTCTCAAGCCCTGATGCCGCTCTATGCCCGTGCCCAGATCGAAGTGGAGCGTGGTGAAGGTGTGTGGCTGGAAGCGCGCGACGGCCGCCGCTTCCTCGATTGCGTGGCGGGGATCGCCACGTGCAGCCTGGGCCATGCCCATCCCGGGCTGGTCGCCGCGCTCACCGCGCAGGCGCACAAGCTGTGGCATGTTTCCAACATCTTCCGCATTCCCGGCCAGGAAGAGCTGGCGGAAAAGCTGACCGGCGCCACCTTTGCCGATCTGGTCTATTTCGCCAATTCCGGCACCGAGGCGGTTGAAGCCGCGCTCAAGACCGCGCGTCGCTATCACTTTGCCAAGGGCAATCCCGAGCGGATCGACGTGATCGGCTTTGCCGGGTCGTTCCACGGGCGCACCTATGCGGCGATCAACGCCTCGGGCAATCCCACCTATCTCGAAGGGTTCGGCCCGCGCCTGCCCGGCTTCCACCAGATGTCGGTGGATGACCTGCCCGCGCTCGCCGAAGCGATTGCCCGCCCCACCACGGCGGCCGTGATCGTGGAGCCGGTGCAGGGCGAGGGCGGTGCCCGCGCGCTGTCGGGCGAATTCCTGTTGGAACTGCGCCGCCTGACGCGTGAGCACGGCGTGCTGCTGATCCACGATGAAGTGCAAAGCGGCATGGGCCGTACCGGCAAGCTGTTTGCCCACCAGTGGTTTCCCGGCGCCGAGCCCGACATCATGGCGATTGCCAAGGCGCTGGGCGGCGGTTTCCCGATCGGCGCCTGCCTGGCCAGCGCAGAGGCGGCGAGCGGCATGGTCACCGGCGTGCATGGCACCACGTTTGGCGGCAATCCGCTGGCCATGGCCGTGGGCCTGGCCGTGTTCGACGTGATTGCGCAGGACGCTGCCCTGGCGCATGTTGGCGCGATGTCAGATCGCTTCTATTCCGGCTTTGCCGCCTTGGCGGCGCGCTATCCCGATCAGATCGTGGAAACGCGCGGCAAGGGCCTGCTCATGGGCGTCAAGCTCCATGCCAACAACCGCGAGGTCATGGCCCTGGCCCGCGAGCACGGCCTGCTGGTGGCCGGCGGCGGCGAAAACTGCGTGCGCATGCTGCCTTCGCTGTTGATCACGGCAGAGGAAGTGGACGAGGCGCTGTCCCGCCTCGATGCCACGCTGGCTGATGCGCGTGCACGCGGCTGGGGCCAGGTCGACGCTGCCAGCGCGGTGGCCGCCTGATGCTGGTGGTGCGGCCGGCCGGGCCGGCCGATATCGATGCGCTGCTCGATCTGGCGTTCCTTTCGGGCAAGGGCTTTACCAGCCTGCCCGAAGACCGCGCCGTGCTGGCCGAGCGGCTGGCGCTTTCCGCGCAAAGCTTTGCGCGGGAAGTGTCGCCGCAGCACGCCTGGTACACGCTGATGCTCGAAGACACCGAAACCGGCGTGATCGAGGGCGTGGCCGGGATCAAGGGCGCGGTAGGGCTCGACCGGCCGCACTTTTCATTCCGGGTGATGACCCTGGCGCAGTATTCGTCGGCAACCGGCACGCGGTTCGATCACCAGGCGCTGGTGCTGGTCAACGAATGCACCGGATCGTCGGAAGTGGGATCGCTGTTCCTGCGCCCGCGCAAGCGGCAGGGCGGGGCGGGATCGCTGTTGGCCCGGGCGCGCTATGCGCTGATCGGTGCCAACCGTGATCTGTTTGCCGCCACGATCATGGCCGAACTGCGCGGCTGGTTTGACGAGCGCGATGAAAGCCCGTTCTGGCACGGCATTGCCGCCAAGTTCTTTCGCCTGCCGTTCGAGGATGCCGATCGCATGATCACCGCGACAGACGGGCAGTTCATCCTCGATCTGGCGCCGCGCCACCCGATCTACCTCGAACTGGTCGATCCCGCCGCGCGCGAGGCAATCGCCAAGGTTCATCGCCACGGCGCGCGCGCTGGCGATGCTGGAAGACGAAGGCTTTACCCGTTCGGGCCTGATCGACATTTTCGATGGTGGCCCCACCGTGACGGCGCCGCGCGACCAGATCCGCACGGTTCGCAATGCGCAGACCCTGCCGGCGGCGGCCGGTGTGGTCGAGGTGGCCGCCGACGAGCGGCTGCATCTGGTGGCGGTGCCCGGCCTTGCCACGTTCCGCGCCACGCTGACCCCGGCGCGCATCACCGATGACGCGCTGGTCGTTCCCGAAGCAACCCTGGCCGCCCTGGGCATCCGCCCGGGTGACCCTCTGATCGTGAGTTGATTGCCGTGACCCAAAGGCTCCAGTCGTTCGATCCGGCCCATGGCCGCGTGGTGTGGGAAGGCGAAGTGGCCGACGAGGCGGCCTGCGCCGCTGCGCTGGCCAAGGCCCATGCCGCGTTCCCAGCCTGGGCACGTACCCCGCTGGAAGAGCGCGTGGCGATTGCCCAGCGCTATGCCACGCTGGTCAAGGCCAGCCCGGCGCTGGCCGAGCTGATTTCCGCTGAAACCGGCAAGCTGCTGTGGGAAACGCGCACCGAGCAGGCCTCCATGGCCGGCAAGGTGGCGGTGTCGATCGCGGCGCAAGCCGAACGCACCGGTTCGCGTAGCGCCGATATGCCGTTCGGCAGCGCCACCCTGCGCCATCGCCCACACGGTGTAATGGCCGTGCTGGGTCCCTACAATTTCCCCGGCCACCTGCCCAACGGGCATATCGTGCCGGCGCTGCTGGCGGGCAATACCGTGGTGTTCAAGCCTTCGGAACTGACGCCGGCCACTGGCGCTGCCATGGTGGGCCTGTGGCGTGAATCCGGGCTGCCCGATGGCGTGCTCAATATCGTGCAGGGTGGGCGCGAAACTGGTGAGGCGCTGCTCAAGGGTCGGATCGACGGGCTGCTGTTCACCGGCTCTGCCGCCGCCGGGCAGATTTTCCGCCGCCAGTTTGCCGATCGCCCCGATGTGATCCTGGCGCTGGAACTGGGCGGCAACAATCCGCTGGTGGCCTGGGATGGCGATCCTGCGGCGGTGGCCAGCCTCATCGTCCATTCGGCGTTCGTCACCAGTGGCCAGCGCTGTTCGTGCGCGCGCCGCCTGATCCTGCCCGAGGGCGCGTGGGGCGATGCGGTGATCGCGGCGCTGGTCGATCTGGCGCAGCGCCTGCCGATCGCGGCGTGGGACGAGCCGGGTGAGGCTTTCATGGGCCCGCTGGTGGGCGATGCCCAGGCCCGCGCGGCCCGTGCGGCGGTGGCAGACCTGGTGGCCGCCGGCGCCCGGCCGATCCTGGCCGAAGCCGTGCAGGAAGGACGGCGCGAGGCATTCTTTGCGCCGGTGATCCTCGATGTGACCGGCCTTGCCGTGCCCGATCGCGAGGTCTTTGCCCCGGTGCTGAGCGTGCGGCGCGTGGCCGATTTCGCCGCCGCGCTGGGCAGTGCCAATGATACCGCGTTCGGTCTTTCCGCCGGGCTGGTCTCGGCTGATCCTGCGCTATGGGACGAGTTCCGCCTGATGGTGCGTGCCGGCGTCGTCAACTGGAATCGCCCGACCACGGGCGCTGCGGCCAACATGCCGTTCGGCGGGCTGGGTGACAGTGGCAACCACCGCCCCAGCGCCTATTACGCCGCGGATTATTGCGCCTGGCCGATGGCCAGTTTCGAGGCGCCGACGATTGCGGCACAGCCGGTGCCGGGCATTCCGTCATAAATTGCAAAAGGTGCCGAAAATATTCGGCACCTTTTTTTCGGTCGTGCGTTATTGGCGCTACGGATGACCCAGCAAACTGAATCAAGCGGCCAGGTTCCTGCCGAGCAGGCGGAAGCCTTTGCCGTGGATCTCAGCAATTGCGACCGCGAGCCGATCCATGTTCTGGGCATCATTCAGCCCTTCGGATTTCTCGTCGCCATCACGCCCGATTGGATGGTTGCGCGGGTCTCTGAAAACATTGATCAATTTACCGGCATGGCTGCGCACGACGTGCTGGGCCAGCCGCTTACCCATCTGCTCGACCGCGAGGCAATCCACACCATCCGCAACCGGCTGACCACGCTGCGTGGCGCCGATGCGGTAGAGCGGATTTTCGCCCTGCCATTGCTGGCTGGGCAGCCGCCGTTCGACGTGGCGCTGCATTTCGCCGGGCGCGAGATCGTGATCGAGGCCGAGCCGGCAGCGCTGGAGCCGATCGAGGCGACCTCGGTGGTGCGCAGCATGATCGGCCGGCTGCAACAGGTGGAAGGCCTACCCGCGTTCCTGCGGGAAGGCGCGCGCCAGGTGCGGGCGATCACCGGGTTTGACCGGGTCATGGTCTATCGCTTCGATGCGCAGGAATCGGGCGAGGTCGTCGCTGAATCCGCGCGACATGGCATCGACAGCTTTCTGGGGCTGCACTATCCCGCCAGCGATATTCCGGCCCAGGCGCGCCAGCTCTATCTGCGCAATACCTTTCGCGTGATTGCTGACGTTGGGTCTACACCGGTGCCCCTGGTGCCGCAGCGCGATCCCGATGGACTGCTGCTGGACCAGTCGCTGTCCGTTCTGCGCGCAGTGTCGCCAATCCACATCGAATACCTGCACAACATGGGCGTATGCGCGTCGCTGTCGATCTCGATCGTGGTGGGTGGCAAGCTGTGGGGGCTGTTTGCCTGCCATCACTACTCCCCGCGCCTGCCCAGCATGGCCGCACGCAGCGCGGCTGAACTGTTTGGCCAGATGTTCTCGCTCATGCTCGACGCGCGGGAAAACGCCCAGGCTCGCGAGTATGAAGCGCGCGGTCGCGCCGTTACCGATCGCTTGCTGGCCACCGTGGCGCAGGACAATGACCTGCTCGACAATCCGCAATGGCTGGCCGACGTGATCGGCGATGCCATTCCCGCCGATGGCATCGGCGTGCATGTGCGCGGCCAGACCTCGCTGGTGGGGCTGACCCCCAATGACGACCAGTTTGACAGCATCGTGCGCCTGCTCAACCGGGTCTCTTCCGGGCAGGTCTTTGCCACCGAGACGATTGCCAAGATGCTGCCAGCCGCGGCCGATCACGCCGACGTGGCGGCCGGCATGCTGGCGATTCCGCTGTCGCGCGAGCCGCGTGACTATATCGTGCTGTTCCGGGCAGAACGCCTGCGCGAGGTGCGCTGGGGCGGCAAGCCGGAAAAGGAAATGGTGCACGGCCCCAACGGCCCGCGCCTGACCCCGCGCAAGAGTTTCGAGGCCTGGGCGCAACTGGTAAAGGGCACGTGCCAGCCGTTTACTCCGGCCGAGCGCCGCGTGGCTGAAGCGCTGCGCGTGGGCATGCTGGAAGTGCTGGTGCGCCTGGCGGAAACCGCCGGGGTGGAGCGGGCCCGTGCGTCGGAACGGCAGGAACTGCTGATTGCCGAACTCAATCACCGCGTGCGCAATATTCTCTCGCTTATCCGCGGCCTGATCGCGCAGACCCGCGATGGCGCCGCCGATGTGGCGGGCTTTATCGTCACGCTCGATGATCGCATCCGCTCGCTCGCCCGCGCGCATGACCAGATCACCGCCGATCGCTGGGGGCCGGCGCGGCTGGCTGACCTGGTAGAAGTCGAAGCCGGCGCCTATCTGCGCGCGCAATCCGAACGCGTGGTGGCGCAGGGCGAGAACGTGCTGCTTTATCCCACCGCCTACGTCACGATTGCCCTGGTCATCCACGAATTGATGACCAATGCCGTGAAGTATGGCGCGCTCGCCGGGCAGGGCACGGTGCACATTTCGTGGGAGCGTGACGGCAGCGGCGGGCTGGTGCTCGATTGGCAGGAACGCGATGGCCCGCCCGTGGCATCGCCCACCCGGCGCGGGTTTGGCAGCACGATCATCGAACGCTCGATCCCCTATGACCTGGGTGGCACGGCCAACATCGCCTATCTGGAACCGGGCGTGCATGCCCGCTTCACCCTGCCCGAACACTGTGTGGCGGGGGTAACGGCGGCGCGGCACAGTGGTCCCACGCCGATCAGCCTGGGCGGGGCGACCACGCCGCTGGACGATTGCAACGTGCTGCTGGTGGAAGACAGCATGATCATCGCGCTCGATGGCGAAGACGCGCTGCGCGAACTGGGCGCGGCGGCGGTCAGCACTGCGCCGACCGTGCGCGATGCGCTGCGCCTGCTGGAGCGGAACGAGTTTGCCTTTGCCCTGCTGGACTTCAACCTGGGCGTGGATACCAGTGCGCCGATCGCCGATCGGCTGACCGAACTGGGCGTGCCATTCGCCTTCGCCACCGGCTATGGCGAAGGCATTGGCAACGAACGCTGGCCCGGCGTGCCGGTGATCAACAAGCCCTATGGTCTCAAGGAACTGCGTGCTGCCGTGGGCCAGGCCCAAGCCGTGCGGCAATCACCCCACGCGGGCACTTGACCGGCAGGGGCCGGGCCGGGCACACCCCGCGCGAGGCGGCGCATGGGGCGCTGCACCGGGAGAAGAGACGCCCATGTTCAGCCACCTGATGATCGGCACGAACGATATCGACCGTGCCAAGACCTTTTACGATGCCACCTTTGCCACGTTCGGTGGGCCCCAGGGCATCGTCGATCCCAAGGGGCGGCTGATCTATGTGCACAACGGCGGCATCTTCATCCTGACCAAGCCGATCGACGGCGAGCCGGCGACGTGCGCCAACGGCTTTACCGTGGGCTTTGCCATGACCCCGGAACAGGCCGACGCCTGGCATGCCGCCGGCATCGCCCATGGCGGCAGCGCCTGCGAAGACCCGCCCGGCGTGCGCAATGGCACCCCCTATTACCTGGCCTATCTGCGCGATCCCGATGGCCACAAGATCTGCGCGCTGCACAACTATGGCGCCGTGCAATGACGCTGGAAACGGTTTCCACCACCAAGGCCCATGGTGGCGTGCTGGGCGTGTACAAGCACGCCTCGGCCGCCACGGCTACGCCGATGACCTTTTCGGTATTCGTGCCGCCCCAGGCGCAGGCTGGGGCCAAGCTGCCGGTGCTGCTCTATCTCTCGGGCCTGACCTGCACCCACGCCAACGTGACGGACAAGGGCGAATATCGCCGCCTCTGCGCCGAACTCGGGCTGATCTTCGTGGCGCCCGATACCTCGCCGCGGGGCGAGGACGTAGCTGACGATCCCGCCGGTGCCTACGACTTTGGCCTGGGCGCGGGCTTTTACGTCAACGCCACGCAAGAGCCTTACGCCGCGCATTACCGCATGTGGGACTATGTCTCGCAGGAACTGCCGGCTCTGCTTGCCGCGCATTTCCCGGTTGATATCGCGCGGATGGGCATCACCGGCCACTCGATGGGCGGTCATGGTGCGCTGACGCTGGGGCTGACGTATCCCGAAACGTTCAAGTCGCTTTCGGCCTTTGCGCCGATCGTGGCGCCGGGGCAGGTGCCCTGGGGCCACAAGGCGCTGGGCGGCTATCTGGGTGACGATCGTGCCGCATGGCGCGCGCATGACGCCACCGCGCTGGTCGAAGATGGCAAGCGCCCGGCGGGGGCCATCCTCATCGACCAGGGCGATGCCGATAGCTTCCTGGCCGAGCAATTGCGGCCCGACCTGTTCGCCACGGCGTGCGAAGCGGCGGGCGTTGACCTAACGCTGCGGCTGCAGCCGGGCTATGACCACAGCTACAACTTCATTTCCACGTTCATGGACGATCACCTGCGCTGGCACGCAGAGCGGTTGTAAATTGCCCTGCACCCCCTCCCCATCGGCGATGGGGAGGGGACGGGCGTATTATTTGCGCACGTCCTTGGCCACGGCGTCGAGCACGCCATTGGCAAACTTGGCCTCGCGCGCGTCGAAAAAGGCGTGGGCCACGTCGAGGTATTCGCTGATCACCGTGCCCACGGCAATGTCGGTGCGGGCCAGCAATTCATAGGTGCCGCAGCGCAGGATCTGCAGCATGGTCTTGTCGAGGCGGGCCAGCGACCAGCCCTGGGCCAGGCGGCCCTGGATCAGCCCATCGACTTCCTCGCGGCGGGCAATCACGCCCTTGACCACGTCATCGAAGAATTCCACGTCGGCCGCGGCATATTCCACGTCTTCGATTTCCGCGCCCAGCCGGTGCTGGTGGAACTCGTCGAGCAGGAAGCGCAGCTCGGTGCCTTCCATATCCACCTGGTAAAGCGCCTGGACAGCGGCGAGCCGCGCGGCAGAGCGGGCCTGGCCCTTGCTATTCGTCATATTCCCAATCTCAGTTCGATCGAGCGGGCGTGGGCGGCAAGCCCTTCCGCATCGGCAAGCGCAATGGCCGCCGGGCCAACTGCGCCAATGGAAGCATCGCTCACGGCAATGAAGCTGGTGCGCTTCATGAAGTCGAGCACGGAAAGCCCCGAGGAAAAGCGCGCACGGCGCCCGGTGGGCAGCACGTGGTTGGGGCCAGCGACATAGTCACCAATCGCCTCGGGCGTCATGCGGCCCAGGAACACCGAGCCGGCATGGCGGATCTGGGCAAACAGGGCATCGGGATCGTCAGTGGCGATCTCCACATGCTCGGCCGCCAGCGCATTGGCGAGGGCGGGGGCCTCGTCCAGCGATTCCACCACGATCACCGTGCCGTGGGTTTCCCAGCTGGCCTTGGCCACGCGGGCAGTGGGCAGCAGGGCGATTTCTACGCCGACCATGTCGATCACCTGATCGGCAAAGGCGGCATCGTCGGTGATCAGGATCGCCTGCGCCGCCGGATCGTGCTCAGCCTGGCTCAACAGATCGGCAGCGATCCACTGCGGATCGTTCTTGGCATCGGCGATCACCAGGATTTCCGATGGCCCGGCCACCATGTCGATCCCGACCACGCCATAAAGCTGGCGCTTCGCCTCGGCCACCCAGGCATTGCCCGGGCCGGTGATCACGTCGACCGGGCGCATGGTCTTGGTGCCATAGGCCAGCGCGGCCACGGCCTGCGCCCCGCCCACGCGCCACACTTCGTCCACTCCGGCCAAGTGCGCGGCGGCCAGCACCAGCGGGTTGATCTCACCCTTGGGTGTGGGTGTGGTGACAACCAGCCGGCCAACGCCCGCCACCTTGGCGGGGATGGCATTCATCAACAGCGACGAGGGATAGGCGGCGCGGCCGCCCGGCACATAGAGCCCGGCACCATCCACCGCGCGCCACTTGGCGCCCAGGCGCACACCGGCCGCGTCGGTATAGTCCCGATCCTGCGGCAGCTGCGCCTCGTGATAGGTGCGGATGCGCTGCGCGGCCAGTTCCAGCGCGGCGCGCAGATCGGGCGCCAAGGCATCGAACGCCTCGCGGCAGGTGGCGGCATCGATACGCCAGCCATCGCCCTGCGGCAGGTGGCCATCGAAGCGCTGGGTATATTCGGCCACGGCTTCATCGCCGCGCAGCCGCACGTCTTCGATGATCGTCTGGACATCGCGGCTGACGTTCTCGTCGCTTTCGCGGCGGTCTTTTACCAGCCGGGCAAAGCGCGTGGCGAAATCGGCGTCGGTCGTCTTGAGGCGGAGCATCAGGCGGCGGCCTTTCGTGCGGCAACTTGCGTGCGGAACGCATCGACCAGCGCGCCCAGGCGGGCGCTATCGGTCTTGAGCGCGGCGCGGTTGACGATCAGCCGCGCCGAAATCTGCATGATCTGGCTGGTTTCGACCAGGCCGTTTTCCTTGAGCGTGCGGCCCGAGGAGACCAGATCGACGATGCGGCTGGCCAGGCCGAGCGACGGCGCCAGTTCCATCGCGCCATTGAGCTTCACCACTTCGGCCTGCACGCCCATCCGTTCGAAATGGCGGCGGGTAAGGTTGGGATACTTGGTGGCGACGCGGGCATGGCTTTCGCGCTGCCAATCGCCCTGGCCCAGGCCGCCCACCGGCTCTGCCACCGACAGGCGGCAATGCCCGATATCGAGATCGACCGGGGCATAGAGATCGGCATAGTCGAACTCGTCGATCACGTCTGATCCCACGATGCCGGCCTGCGCGGCGCCATGGGCAACGAACGTGGCAACGTCGAACGCGCGCACGCGGATCAGCGTCACATCGGGCCGGCTGGTCGCAAAAGACAATGCGCGCGAGGACTTGTCGAAGAACGCAGCCTCGGGCACGACGCCTGCTTGTTCGAGCAAGGGCAGCGCCTCATCGAGAATGCGGCCCTTGGGCAGGGCGAAAACGAGCGGGGTGGCGGTGGTCATGACGCCTTCGCCCCTATGGCAAGCGCGGGAAAAGGGCAACCTCATGGCGTCGATCATGGATATCGCTTCTGTCGAACAGGCCATCGCCTGGCAGGCAGACCACGCCGCGGCCAATGGCGCCCCGGCCACGGGCCGCGTGGTGCGGGCCCAGTTGCCCCTGTTGTCATCGGGCGGCGCGGTGGGCGCGCGCATGGCGGCCTGGCCGGGCAAGCCCTTGGAAGACGCGCTGCCGCTGCGCCTGGCCGGCGGGCTGCACAATCTGGTGCTGACCGGTGTCGACATGCGGCTCGCGGCGGTCTATCGCGGGGAATTGACCGACCAGGCCGCGATCGACGCGCTGGTTGGTGATCTGGTGGATCGCTTTGCCACCCGCCTGCTGCCCTGGCTCGACGGGCCACCCCAGACCAACGAAGCCGGCCGTTCCGCTTCGATCATGGCCGGGCTGCTGTGGCTATCGGCACGGGTGGGCCCGCGCTTCGTGCTGCATGAGTTGGGCGCGAGCGCCGGCGTCAACACGATGATGGATCGCTTTGCCTTCGATCTGGGTGGCACGCAGGCCGGCCCGGCTGATTCGCCGTTGCATCTCGCGCCCGAATGGCGCGGCACCGGGCGGCCGCCGCAAGTTCCGGTCGAGGTACTGGCGATCGCCGGATGCGATCGCGCGCCGATCGATCTGGCCGATCCCGACCAGGCGCTGCGGCTCAAGAGCTATGTCTGGGCCGAGATGACCGAGCGCATCGCGCGGCTGGACGCGGCAATTGCCTTGGCGCAGGCACGGCGGCCCGATCTGGTGGCGATGGACGCGGCCGACTATGTCGATGCCGTGCTGGCCGCGCCGCAGCCGGAAGACAGCACGCGGGTGATCTATCATTCCATCGTCTGGCAATATCTGCCGCCCGCCACGCAAGCGCGCATTACCGCCGCGATCGATGCCGCCGGCCAGCGCGCCACGCCGGGGCAGCGCCTGGCCTGGCTGTCACTGGAAACCGATCGTGCCACGTTCCGCCATGAATTGACCGTGCGGCTGTGGCCCGATGGCGGCGCGCCGGTGTGCCTGGCGGCCGCCCACGCCCATGGCGCCTGGGTGGAATGGCTTCAGCCCTGATCCTCGGCCAGGGCGCTGCCGTGGTGATGGTATGATGCCCATTCCCATACTGCCACCACCAGCAGCGCCAAGACCGTGGCGCCTACGAACACGGGCGCGGGCAGGGGAAAGGCCAGGGTTAGTGCCGCCAGTACGATCAGCAGGCCACCACCCACCCAGTGCGACAGCGGAAAATTGCCATGCGGGCTGGATGGCCGCTTGAACAGGCCAGTGCCGGCCAGGAACACCAGCAGCCCCCCGGCCTGGGTGGCAACCAGCGGCAGCTTGGCCGCGGCCAGCGGCGCATCGAGCAGCAGGGCATCGGCCACGGCGGTGATCACGATCCCGCCCACGATCGGCATGTGCAGATAGGTATAGACGCTGCGCGCCACGCGGCCGGGCTGCGCATGCTGGGCAATGTGCCGCGCGCCGCGTTCGGCACCCAGATCGAAATAGATCCACCACATCAGGGCAGACCCAGCAAAGGCCAGCACGAAGGCCAGGCTGCGGGCAAGGTCGGCGGTTTCCTGCGCAAAGCTGGTGCCCGTTACCACCACGCCTTCGCCCAGCGCGATGATGATGAACAACGCGCAACGTTCGGCCAGGTGGCTGCCGGAAATGTCCCAGTCTTCCGGCTGCGATCGGCCCATGCCCGGCACGGCAAAGCCCATGAACGGTCCGCCGTAATCGACCGTGAGCGCCAGCGCCCACAGCCCGAGCCGCACGAGCGGGGCATCGACCAGCGCGCCGGCCAGCCACAATGGGGCCGAGGCCACGAACCACAAGGTGATGCGGATCATGTTGCGCGCACCGCTGCCATGCCAATGTTCCTGCCGGCTCTTGGCCATGGCCCAGGCGACAAACCCGCTGCGCCCGATCTGCACCAGGCAATAGCAGGCGGCAAACAGCATGGCATCGCCACCGCCGACAGCGTCGAATGCGCGCGGCATGGCCACGGCCAGCCCCAGGCTGGCCAGCATCGACAGCAGCAGCATGATCCGCACCGGGCCGCGTTCGGGATTGGTCCAGTTCGCCGCCCAGGCGGTGAACATCCACGCCCACCATACCGCCAGGAACAGGACCAGTGCCTCTGCCAGGCCAGCCGCGCCCATATGGTGCAGCACATGATGGGAAAGCTGCGTTACGGCAAAGACATAGACCAGGTCGAAAAACAGCTCGAGATAGCTGACCGGGGCGTGTCCGCCCTCGTGATTGCGCAAGAGCGTGGCTGGCGCGGGCACCCCATCGGTCTCGGCCTTGGGGGCGGGCTTGCCAGCCTCGGCAATCGCCTCGGCTTCCTGCTTGGCCTTCTCGCTCATTCGCCCGGCGCGCGGGCGCGAATCGCTAGGGCGTGAACCCGCTGGCCCGGCAGATCGCCCAGGGCCTGGTTGACCAAGCGCTGGCGTTGCAGGCGCGACAGGCCGGCAAAGGCGGCGCTTTCGATCTCCACCGTAAAGTGCGATTCGCCGGTGCCGTCGTCACCCAGATGGCCGCTGTGGCTGGCCGAATCGTTGATCACCGCCAGATGGGTGGGGGCAAGGGCGTCCACAAGTTTACGTTCAATTTCCTGGGCGATCGGGCCGGTCATCTCTTTCCTTTCGGGTTGGCACGCACCATGTGCAATGGCGTGAAGCATGACAAGTTCCATGGCCGCGTCACGGATACCGGGCGCCAATGCAGTGCCCCGGGGTGCGATGCGCCGGGGGAATTCCGTGCGCCTGGCGTGCGGCCTTCCGGGTTTGACGGGCCTGGTGATTACCGCTGGTTCTGCCTCGACCACATTCGCGCGTTCAACGCCGGCTATGATTTCTTTGAAGGCATGAGCGCCGATGAAATCATGGCCGCGCAATCGCCGCTGGCCGGATGGGATACCCACACCCGCGCGTTCCGTCCGGACGCCGGCATCGACCAAGCGCCACGCTGGGCCGATTTTGCCGATCCGCTCGAGGCGATCGCGCAGCGCGCCCGTGCCCGCAAGATGGATCACCAGGCCGCCCAGGATGCGGCCCGGCGTGGCCTGACCCCGGAAGACCGCACCGCATACGAGGCGCTGGGCCTGGGCTTTGACGCCGACCGCCACGCCCTGCGCCGCCGCTACGCCGATCTGGTGCAGCGCTATCACCCCGATCGCAACGGCGGGGATCGCAGCCTGGAAGACAAGCTGCAGCGCGTGGTGGCGGCCTATGATCACCTGCGGCAATCGGCCGCGTTTCGCTAGTAGCTGGCTGTGAAAACGCGCTCAGGCCGGCTTTTCCAGCATGGCCAGCGCCTGCCAGAACGCGGGGTGGTTGCTGTCGTCCAAGCCGCCGGTGAAAACAGGCGGGAGAAAACCCGCGTCTTTGGCGAAGCGGGCGATCCAGTCACGGTGCAAAAAGCAATCCAGTTGTTCGGCGCGTTCCCCACGGCGCACGCGATCCACGCAGGCATTCCAGATCCGGTCATGGGCCGGTTCGGCCAATTCCAGGAATGAAAACACCAGTTTGCCGCCAGGTTTGAGCGCACGAAAGCTATCTTGGATATAAAGATAGGATTCGGTTGGATAAAGATGTGTGAAGACCGACCAGTTGAACGTCATGTCCAACGATGAATCCGGGGCCACGATCGTTGGCTTGTAATTGATGATGGCCTGATACGTGGGGCACTGCCTTTGCAACTCCTGCAAAAGCTCGGGAACGACATCGGCGCCCGTATAGTCGCCCTGCCATCCAGAGCGTTGCAGTGCTTGGGCGGTTCGCCCGCAGCCACAGCCCAGATCATAAATGGCCATGCCATCGCTCAGGCCATAATGACGCAACACCGCGACATGGCCATCGCCCTGTGCGACGAAATTTTCCATCGTTTCTGCGCCGATGGCCTGGGCAAGAGCAAGGGAGCGCTCTTGTGGCATGGCCTTCAGCTTCTTTCGCACCACCCTTTGATAATCGCGAATCGAATGGCTGGGTTGCGGTTTGGAACGTGACCGAAACAGCAATCGCATCTTTGAACAGTGCCCCCAAAAATCAGTTTCGGGACACTGGCCCAAGTTGCGCTTTGTGCAAAAGAAAATCTTTGGGATTGAACGAATAACACACCGCAAAGGCTTCAATCTTGGTGGGAACACATAAAGGTTAGTCTGCGCAGGGCGGGATTGTCGTCAATCCGGTGCCTGATGCGCCACTTCGATCAGCGAAGGGCCGCCGGCGACCGGGGTAAGCCAGACGGCGAGATCGGCCGCGATCAGGAATGCCATGCCGAGCATCAGGGCTGGCCGCTTGCGCTCGCCACGGCGCCAGAAAAACACTGCGCCACCGATCAGCGCCACGGTGGCAAGCACCAGCAGGGAAAGAACCGTATCCATCATGGGATTTAGCTGAACAGTCCCTTGGCCAGGCCGGCGATGTCGTTGAGCGGGTTGCCATCACCATCCTTGTCGAGGAACTTGCTGACCTGGCCCAGCGCATCGGGATGATCACCCAGGATCGTGGCGAATTGTGACAGTGCGCCTTCGCCGCCGATGTGGCCGACGATCTGCTGCAGCAGGCCAGCATCAAGCCCGGTATTGGCAGCTGCGGTTTCGATGGTGTCGCCCTTGGCCTGATGGCCCGCGGCCAAGGCGGCGATGGCGGTTTCGGCCTGAGCGGGATCGATGCCCAGCTTTGCTGCCAGGTTCTTCACGTCCACCGCGCTGCTCACCTGGCCCAGGATGCTGTCGAACACGCTCATCGCTTTGGTCCCTCTGCTTGGCGCGCCAATACGGCGGCCCATGGCACAGGGATAGCGCGCCATGATGCCCGCTTGCCAGAAAAAACGCCCTGCCGTGGCAAGCCATGGCAGGGCGCAAGGGTGACAAGCAGCCGGGGCTGTATGCCCCAGCGCGGGGCGATCAGATCGCGACGGTATCGTCGGCGATGATGTGGCTGAGCGTGAGGGCCTGCTGATGGCCGAGCCCATCGATGAGGATGAACGTGGTCCCGTCGAACCCGCTGGTGTTGACGAAATAGGTGCCAGCATCGGGGTGCGCCTTGAGATAGGCGGCCAGCTTGTTCACGTCGTCCTGCGAATCGATATAGGCAGAGCCGGTGCCCTTCACGGTCAGGCCGATGGCGTTGAAGATGCTGTCGAACCCGGTGATGCGCACCACGTCATGATCGGCAAAGTTGAGATCTTCGACCGTCACCCACTGGTAGACGCTGGTGACGCCGTGGCCACCGGTAAAGGCGAACGAGGAAAACCCTTCGCCCGAGCGGAACACGAACTGGTCTGCCCCGGCGCCGCCGGTCAGCGCGTCCTTGCCGCCGCCACCCTTGAGAATGTCGTTGCCGTCGCCACCATAGATCGCGTCGTTGCCGCCGCCGCCGTAGAGCACGTCGTTGCCATCGCCGCCGCTGATGATGTTCTTGCCCGAGCCGCCGGTGACAACGTCGTCGCCAGCCCCGGCGTTGATGATGTTGTTGCCCTTGGGCGCGGCGATGGTGTCGTTGCCGCTGGTGCCATTGATTACTGCCATGTTCATTCTCCTTCGTTCCACCGTGTGGGCGGAAAGTTGATCCACAAGTATTTTTCGAGGATACTGTGTGGTCGGGAAGAACAGAGGCGTTCCTCGGCCACGCAAGTCATGATTGCGACCTGACTTGTCTTATGGGTAATTGCGCGAACACCCTGGCGGCCAAGGTGTGAATCGCTGCCGATCCTGCCTGGTTATAACGCGATATTGCGGTGCAACGTGCCGGTGTTTCCCGTTCATATTGGCGCTTTCACGCGGTAACAGCGGCAAGACCGGTTCAATCTGGAGCAAGTTTGAATCTGCGCGGCGCCTCCCTGCATCAGCCCCAGGTTGAGCCTTGGCGCACGGTTGTCGTTTGCCGTGCCGAACGCGCCTTGCCATCGAACCACTGCGAGAGCGCGGCGCGGCATGGCTCGTCGATGCGGGTGAGCACCAGCCAGGCCGCGAGCAGCAGGGGCGGGACCAGGGCAATGCCCCAGGCGCCCAGCGGCTCACCCTGCAGCATGCGCTTGGCTGCGCCCGATACGATGGCGAGCAGAGGCACGTGAATGCCATAAAGCGGATAGGAAATACGGCCCAGCCAGGTGCCGCCGGGCATGGCGCGATGGCTGCCGGCTGCCACCGCCACCACCAGCACGCAGGGCAGAAAGGCCATGGCCATGAACAACGTCCACGGCAGGTGCTGCACCGGCAGCGCCAGGGCATAGACCAGCGCCAGCGCGGCCAAGGTTGCGGCGGCCCGGTTCATTACCGGGAGCGCGTGGCGCAAGCGGTGGAGCAGCAGGCCGCAGCCGAACCCGAAGCAGACCCGGGCCAGACCGCCGTCCAGCGAACTGGCCTGCCAACCCAGATCGACTGTGCCATGGCGCAGCGCGCAGGCAACCAGCGCCAACCCCGCGAGCGCGACGCCGGCCGCGAGCAGCGCCGTGCTGCGCCGTACCAGGAATGCTGCCCAGGCGAGGTTGGCGAGGATTTCGAAGAACAGCGACCACAGCGGGCCATTGGCCGGGAACAGTTCCCACCCCGTCGCCGCGCCATGCCATAGCTTGGGCAGGATCAGCAGATTGAGGGCATTGGCCAGCAGCACCTGGTCCAGCGGATCGGACCGATCAGGGGAAACCAGGCAACGCGCGACGAGATAGAGCCCACCCAGCCCGGCGCCCAGCACCGCCACCGGCGCTATCCGCACCAGCCGCCGCCGGGCAAAGCCGGCCCAGTCCATCACGGGTGCACGATCCGGTGCATCGGCAACCAGGCGCGCCTCATAGGCTTCGGCGAGGACAAAGCCGCTGAGCATGAAAAAGAAATCGACGGCAAGATAGCCGTTGGGAAACAACTGGATCCCCGTGGCCCGCGTGCCAATGTGAAACAGGCATACCGCCAGCGCCGCGATGCCGCGCATCTCATCGAGCAGGGCATAGCGCCCGCCCTGCCGGGCCTGCTGCGTGGCCGTGTTCATGCGCTGTGCCCCCATTGCCAATGGGCGCGGCCCGCTGGCGTTTCTGCCCGAATTGGTGCGCCGCGATATCGCGGTGCACCGCAAGGGCAGGGCATGCGTGATCGTGACTAACGCATGATTAACCAAACTATCGACGGGGACTCATACGGATTACTGCTTAGTGAAAACCGTATTGCGCGCTGCGGCGTATAATATCCTTTGCTGCCAGCCGCCTATTCCGGGCGGGCGCGCAGCGTGGCCAGCCGGGAGGCGCCTTCTGCACCATAAATCTGTGGCACATCGCGGCCGGCGTAAAACCCGTCGAAGGCGGGAATGCCATCAGGCAGCGTGATCCATGGCAGCCGGGTGCGCACATAGATGTGCACGGTTGGCGGGCACAGCGCGGGCGAATCGAGCGTGCCGACGCGCACGAAGGCAGCCTTTTGCCCCAGGCTGCCATAATGACTCCATACCGCTGTCTGGCACGCCGTGCAGCGCATGATCGTCTGCCCCCGCCCGCTGTGCGTCGGCACGGCGACTGGTGCCACTGTGCCAGCCAACAGCGTGAGGCACTCTGTCTCCACCACGGCATTGATGGCAAAGGCGCTGCCGCTCAGCACCTGGCACTCGTGACAATGGCAGCAATGCACCACATAGGGCGCCCGCGCGAGGGCATAGCGTACCGTGCCGCAACGGCATCCGCCGGTGGCAAAGGGATCGGCCGGGCCGGCGATTGGCGCCGCATGCGCCTTCGGATTCGCGTCATTCATGCTGTACAGCCTTGCCCAGGGAGGGCCCAGGTCATCCGGCGGCGGCCTTGCGCGAGACCAGCCCGAAAAAGGCGCCGGCAGGATCGCGGGCCTGGATCATCAGGTCGTCGCCAGGCACTTCGTGCACATCGCCTTCCAGCGTTCCGCCCAGATCCCGCACCGCCTGGGCAGCCGCGCGCACGTCTGCCACGCGGAAATAGGTGCGCCAGCCCAGCGGCGCATCGGCGCTGGGGCGGGCCATCATCGCCCCGACGCGGCCCTGCAGGGGATGGGCGATGAACTGGTAATCGCCAAAGGCGCCCATCGGCATGGCATCGGGATAGGTAAAGCCGAAATGCCGCGCATAAAATGTCCGCGCGCCGGGCAGATCGGTGGTGAACAGCTCGTTCCAGGTTACTGCCTGGGTAATGTCCAGTGCAAAGACCGGCGGTGGCGGCGTGTCTTGCCCCGGCGGCGGGGTTGGATCGATCAGGTAGAACGGCGCGCCCCAAGGGTCTGCCACCATGGCAAAGGTGCCCTCGGCAATGGTCGTGGGAGGCATCCACACGCGCGCGCCATCGGCCGTGATCGCGGCCAGCGTGTCCGGCACGCTATCGACCATCAGGTAGGGCACCCACCATGGCCGCGCGCCGGCCGCGATCATCTCGGGGCGCAGGACCAGCATGCCGCCCTGTCCGGCGCCATCGGCACGGTAGATATGGCGATAGTCGATCGCGGCGGTTTCGTGGCCGGGGGAGGGATCGGCGATCCGCCAGCCGATCACGCCTTCGTAAAAGGCGCGCACCGCATCGGGAGCATCGGTTGTCACCTCGTACCACACGAACAGACCTTGGGGCATGCTGGCATCCCTCCTGCGGGTTGGCCGGTCGATCGCGGCCCACGCATCATTCTCTCGATTCGCGCGTTGTGGCCGGCAGCATAGCAGCTTGGCCGCCCAGGCCCACCGCGCATGGACTCGGCCGGCGCAAATGCAAGCCGGGCCAAAAGCGCATGCCAAAGCATGTTGCAGCGCGGCGCCCGCGCGGATAGGCAGGTAAATGATGAGCGACACTTCCAATCTTGTGGCCCACGCTGGCACCACCACCGTCCTGCCCGCGCCCGATACCCAGGTTTCGGTGCGCGAGGTTTTTGGCATCGACATCGACATGACGGTGCCGGCCTTTTCCGCCGCCGATGAGCGCGTGCCCGATACCGATGACAACTATGTCTTCGATCCCGATACCACGCTCGCGATCCTGGCCGGCTTTGCCTACAACCGCCGCGTCATGGTGCAGGGCTATCACGGCACCGGCAAATCGACGCATATCGAGCAGGTGGCCGCGCGCCTGAAGTGGCCGTGCGTGCGCATCAACCTCGATGCCCACATCAGCCGTATCGACCTGATCGGCCGCGACGCCATCGTGCTGCGCGATGGCCTGCAGGTGACCGAATTCCGCGAAGGCCTGCTGCCGTGGGCGCTGCAGACCCCGACCGCGCTGGTGTTCGACGAATACGACGCCGGCCGGCCCGACGTGATGTTCGTGATCCAGCGCGTGCTGGAAACCGAAGGCAAGCTGACCCTGCTCGACCAGAACCGGGTGATTCGCCCCAATCCGTTCTTCCGCCTGTTCGCCACGGCCAATACCGTGGGCCTGGGCGATACCTCGGGCCTCTATCACGGCACGCAGGCGATCAACCAGGGCCAGATGGACCGCTGGAACCTGGTCGTCGCGCTCAACTATCTGCCCGCGGAAACTGAAATCGACGTGGTTTCCAAGAAGGTGCAAGGCCTGGATGCCCAGGTGATCGCGCAGATGGTCCGCGTGGCCGATCTGACCCGCAAGGGCTTCATGGCTGGCGACATTTCCACGGTGATGAGCCCGCGCACGGTGATCAGCTGGGCGCAGAACAGCCAGATCTTCAACGACGTCGGCTTTGCCTTCCGCCTGTCGTTCCTCAACAAGTGTGACGAGGCCGAGCGCGTGCTTGTGGCCGAATATTATCAGCGGGTATTTGCCAAGGACCTGCCGGAAAGCGTCGCGCACAAGGCGTGATGCTGGGCGCTTGGCGCCCTTCGACAAGCTCAGGGCGAACGGATGCAGCCGAAGTTTAAATCCGTTCGGGCTGAGCTTGTCGAAGCCCCGCGCGTGCGAACTCAATTCTCGCCGGGATACACCGCCTTCACGAAATAGAGGCCTTCGGGCGGGGCATTGTGGCCCAGCTTCTGGCGATCACGGGCGTGGAGCGCGGCCACCAGATCAGCGCGCGTCCAGTGGCCCTGGCCGATCAGGCCCAGGCACCCCACCATCGATCGCACCTGGTGGTGCAGGAAGCTGCGCGCCGCCGTCTCGATGATCACCATGTCCCCTTCGCGGCGCACGTCGAGCCGGTCGAGCGTCTTGACGGGGCTGGCCGCCTGGCAATGGACCGAGCGGAACGTGGTGAAATCGTGGTTGCCGACCAGCTCCTGCGCTGCCTCGTGCATCGCGGCCGTATCCAGCGGCCGCGCGATGCGCCAGGCGCGGCCGGCATCGAGCGTGAGCGGCGCGCGCCGGTTGGCGATGCGATACTCATAGGCGCGGCCAAGGCAGGAAAAGCGCGCATGCCAGTCATCGGGCACGATCCGGCAATCGAGCACGGCGATCGGATCGGGCTTGAGCCGAGCGTTGAGCGCCTCTGACAGGCGGAACGGATCGAACGGCCGCGCCACATCGATATGCGCGCGCATGCCAAGCGCGTGAACGCCGGTATCGGTGCGGCCGGCGGCATGCAGAATGACGGGATGCCCCACCACGCTTTGCGCCGCTTCCTCCACCGCTTGCTGCACCGACGGGCCGTGCGATTGGCGTTGCAGGCCCATGAACGGGCCGCCATCGAATTCCAGCGTGAGGGCATAGCGCGGCATCAGGCGAGCACCGTTCCGGCCACGATCGTCCGCCCGCGTAGCAGGGCGGCAGTATCCATCGCCGGGCGGCCGGCGCGCTGCACGGTCAGCGGGCGAATGGCGCCTTGCCCGCAGGCGATTGTCAGCACATCTTCCAGCACCGTGCCGGGCGCGCCTTCACCGGCCACCACCTGCGCAGCGAGCACGCGATAGCGTTCGCCCTCTAGTTCGAAAAAAGCACCTGGCGCCGGGGCGAAAGCGCGCACCTGTCGCTCCACCTGTTCGGCCGGTTGGGCGAAATCGAGGCGGCTTTCCGCCTTGTCGATCTTGGCGGCATAAGTCACGCCCGCTTCGGGCTGAACCTCTGGCGTAAAACTGGCCAGATCGGCCAGCACGCGCACCATCAGGTCTGCGCCCAGCGTGGCGAGTTCAGCGGTCAGCGCGCCGGCGGTCTTGCTTGCCACCGGCGTGGCCACGGTCGCCAGCATAGGCCCGGTATCCAGCCCGCGTTCCATCTGCATGATGGTGATGCCGGTGTGCACATCGCCTGCCAGGATGGCACGTTGCACCGGTGCTGCGCCGCGCCAGCGTGGCAGCAGCGAGCCATGCACGTTGAGGCAGCCCTTTGCCGGGGCTGCCAGGATCGCGGCCGGCAGGATCAGGCCATAGGCCGCCACCACGGCCACATCGGCGCCATACGCGGCAAAGGCGGCCTGTTCGTCCGCCCCCTTGAGGCCGACGGGCGTGAGCACGGGCAAGCCATGCCGCTCTGCCGCCAGATGCACGGGCGAGGGCTGCAGCTTCTTGCCCCGGCCGGCCGGGCGCGGCGGCTGACTGTAGACCGCCACCACATCGTGGCCGGCGGCCACCAGCGCATCAAGCGTGGGCACGGCAAATTCGGGTGTGCCCATGAAGACAACGCGCATGGTGCAATGGGTCCTTTTCCAATCCTGCGCGCGGCCCTATCTGTCGCGTCATGGCATCGCAAGAGATCGAGGCGCTGGCGAGCGCACTGGCCCGTCTGCCCGGCCTCGGCCCCCGCTCGGCGCGGCGGGCTGTGCTCTGGCTCATCAAGCGGCGTGAAAGCGCGCTGCCGCAACTGCTGGCCGCGCTTGATACCGTGCGCCAGAACCTGGTGGAATGCCAGACCTGCGGCAATGTGGACACCACCGATCCGTGCGGGATCTGTGCCGATCCGCGCCGCGATGCGCGCGCGCTGTGCGTGGTGGAGGATGTGGCAGACCTCTGGGCGCTTGATCGCGCGCGGCTGTTCACCGGGCGCTATCACGTGCTGGGCGGGCGGCTTTCCGCGCTCGAAGGGGTGCGGCCGGAAGACCTGACCATCGGCCGGTTGCTCGATCGGGTTCGCGCCGGCGGGATTGATGAAGTGGTCCTGGCGATGAACGCCACGCTCGAGGGGCAGACCACGGCGCACTATATTGCCGAACGGCTGGAAGACTTGCCCGTGCGCGTGACGCAACTGGCGCATGGCCTGCCCGTGGGGGGAGAACTGGACTATATGGACGAGGGCACCCTGGCCCAGGCCCTGCGCGCGCGGCGGCCGGTTTGACCCGCGGGTGTCGCGCTGGGCCCTTCGACAGGCTCAGGGCTAACGAAGGCGGAAAGTCCCTCCCCGAAACCCGTTCGGGCTGAGCTTGTCGAAGCCACCCTGCGCCGAACTCAGCTTTCCAGGCTTGCCAGCACTTCATAGGCGAGCACGGCGCCAGCGACGGCAGCGTTGAGGCTGTCAGCGCGGCCCTTCATCGGCATGGTCACGCGCAGGTCGCAGGCCAGCTCATAGTCTTCGGGCAGGCCGCGCGATTCGTTGCCCACCATGACGAAGCAGGGACCGGCATAGGGGGCGCCGCGATAGGGCACGGCATCACGCAACGATGCGGCCACCAACTGGCCGGCGCCGGTGCGCAGCCAGGGCAGGAATTCGTCCCAGCGCGCCTGGGCGAGGCGCTGGGTGAAGATGGCGCCCATGCTGGCGCGCACTGCCTCTACCGAAAAAGGATCGACGCAATCATCGATCAGGATTAGCCCGCCTGCGCCCACGGCATCGGCGGTACGCAGCATCGTGCCCAGATTGCCCGGATCGCGCATGGCCTGCGCCACGAGCCACAGCGGCGCGGCGCGGCGATCGATCTGCGCCAGGCCCGTGTCCCATTCGGCAAAGACACCGGCCACGGCCTGCGGGTTATCCTTGCCGGTCACCTTGGCCAGGATATCCACCGGCAACTCGATCACATCGCCCCCGGCAGCCGAAACCGCGCTTTCCAGGTCTGACAGCAGCGGATGCGCCTCGCGCCCCTGGGCCATCAGCAGGATTTCGGGCAGGCGCCCACCGGCCCGGGCATCGGTCAACAGGCGCAGACCCTCGGCCAGAAAGCGCTGCTCGCGCTTGCGGTGCTTCTTGTCGCGCAGGCTGCGGACGAATTTGACGGTGGGGTTGGAAAACCCGGTGATCGTGCGGCGGGACATGGGGCGGTCCATGCGTCAGCCAGCCGCGATGGGCAAGACTTTCAGTCTTCGCCGAACCCGTCCTTGACCAGGCCAGCCAGCTTAAGCAGCACCGAGTCTGCCTCACCCTCGGGGCCGGACACCACCACATCGATGGTATCGCCCTTGGCCGCGCCCAGCATCATCAGGCCCAGGATAGAGCCGCCGGCCGCCTCGGTGCCGTCCTTGAACACCGTCACGTCAACGCCAGAAGGCAGCTTGGCCACGGCATTGACGAACTTGGCGCTGGCGCGGGCATGGAGGCCGCGCTGGTTGACGATGGTGATCGTCTCTCGGGCAACGTAGCTTTGGCTCGACATCGGCTTTCCTCTTCCCCTGCCCGTCGTTGTCGGGTGCGTCGCTTTGTTCGGGAAACCCTTGGGCGTGGGATTTATGCGTCCTGGCCCAGGAATTCCGAAGCGATCGTGATATAGTTGCGGCCGGCATCGCGCGCGGCGGCCGTGGCATCGCGAACATTCATGCATCCGCGCGCCTTGGCAAGCCGGATCAGCATGGGCAGGTTGATCCCGGCGATCACTTCCACCCGGCCCGCCTGCATCAGCGAGATCGCGAGGTTCGACGGCGTGCCGCCGAACAGGTCGGTGAGGATGATGACGCCTTCGCCGCTATCGACCCGGCGGATGGCATCGGCGATCTCCTTGCGGCGACGCTCCATATCGTCATTGGGGCCGATACAGACGCCGATGACGTCCTGTTGTCGGCCCACGACATGCTCCATCGCATGGATGAATTCGTCGGCAAGGGCACCATGGGTGACGAGAATAAGACCGATCATGAAGGGAACGGGCTCCGAAATACAGCCTGACAAGATGCCACAACCAAGCTTAACAGAGCCTTGGCGGACACATGTGGGCTGCCAGAATGCTGGCATTCACAAGGCATGTCTTTCAGAACCGTCCCGTCCCCCGAGCGCAGGATATTCGCTGCCCGCGCTATCGTTATCATTGGCATTGTTACTGGCATCATTGTCATACCTGAACCGCCTGGGCGCCTTCCAGCAGGTTGGCGCCGCGGGCGGCAAGGTTGCGGTGCAACAATGTGGGTGAAAAACCGGAGTTGCGCAAGCCTTGTGCGATCTCTTCGGCCATGAAGACCGAGCGATGGCGCCCGCCGGTACAGCCGAAGGCGATGTGGACATAGGCCTTGCCCTGGGCCGCGAAGCGGGGAAGGAGCAGGCGCAAAAGCCCCAGAATCCGGTCAAAAGCCTCGGCAAAGGCAGGGTCGTTGCGGATGTAATCGCCCACCGGGGCGTCCTTACCGGTCATCGGCCGCAGCGTTTCATCCCAGTGCGGATTGTTGAGGAAACGCATGTCGAAAACCAGGTCGGCGAGCGGCGGGGTGCCGCGGGAAAAGCCGAAGCTGCTGATCGTGACCGTGGTGCGACTCGGTGAGATCGCACCGAACTGCTGGCGGATGGCCTGCTGCAGGTCGTTGGTGGTGAAATCGGTGGTGGATATGACCACGTCGGCCCAGCGGCGCAGTGGGGCCAGCAGATCGCGCTCGGCAGCGATGCCGCTGGCGGCGGGCTTGTCCTCGCTCATCGGATGGCGGCGGCGGGTTTCGTTGTAGCGGCGCTCCAGCTCTGCCCCGCTGCAGTCGAGAAACAGGGTGGTGACAGAGAGGTTGGGCCGCGTGCTCAGCGCCTTGACCCGCTCGATGATCGTTTGCGGATCAAACCCGCGGGTGCGGGTGTCAAAGCCGATGG
Organism: Novosphingobium capsulatum NBRC 12533; assembly: GCF_001598375.1. Taxonomy (GTDB): domain Bacteria; phylum Pseudomonadota; class Alphaproteobacteria; order Sphingomonadales; family Sphingomonadaceae; genus Novosphingobium; species Novosphingobium capsulatum. The sequence goes on along the minus strand of NZ_BCYV01000009.1, from coordinate 272,940 downwards.
CGAGCGGCGTTCCGGCATCGATCCCACCGCTTTCGCTGCGGGCCTGGCCCGGTTCGGTTTCCAGCAGGCGATCGAGCAGGCGTATCGGGAAATTGTCGATCGCTTCCCAGCCCAGGTCTTCCAGCGTGCGCAGCGCTGTGGTCTTGCCTGCGCCGAGCAGGCCAGTGACCAGCAGGATGCGTTGCGGCGAATCCGGATCGGGCAAAGCGGAACTATCGGTGGCGACCATGCATGACCTTTTGCGCGCATTGGCGGGCAAAGAAAAGTGCGGTTACGCGACGGCCAGCCCTGATCTTGTCCCAGGCATGGCGCTCAGCCCAGGCCATAGTGTTCCAGCGCGAGCGTGGCGCGCAGGGCCAGCATCGGCGTTTCTGGCCATAACTGCACCATCGGCACGGCTATTCCGGCGCGCTCAACGCGACCTGCCGCATCGATAAAGCGCGGCGCATCTGCGTCGAGGCGCAGCACCAAGGCCACCGGCGCCTGCGCCAGGTGGGGAAAACGCAGCAGCCCCAGGTTGCGCACTTCCAGCAAGCCGGCGATGCGGGGATGGGGTTGGGCCAGCAGCCGTGGCGCGTTGCCCGGCGCGATATCTGGCAGGAGGAGCAGCCCGTCATCGCCCACCAGCTGCGCACCGCGATCAATCAGCGCCAGCGCCAGGCTGGACTTGCCGCTGCCCGGTGGCCCCTCGATCATCACGGCGCGCCCGCCGATCGCCACTGCCGTGGCCTGGTGCGCTTGGCCCGCCGCAGTCATGCGCGCAGTTCCCCGGCATAGGGCAGGGTCAGGACCAGGCAGGCGCCATGTGCGCCATCGGGACGGTCGATGATCGTCAGGCGGCCATCGTGGGCTTCGGCAATGGTGCGGGCGATCGCGAGGCCCAGGCCGCTGTGCGCGCCAAACGCCTCCTCGGCCGGTCGCACCGAATGGAAGCGCTCGAACACCTTGCCGCGCTCGGCCTGGGGGATGCCGGGTCCCTCGTCGGTCACGCTCAGCATGACGCGGGCGTCTTCACCCTCGCGCGGCCCCTGTGTCCACACTGCCACGTCCACCGCGCCGCCGGGCGGAGAGAACGACACGGCGTTGTCGAGCAGGTTTTCCAGCACGCGCTCCAGCCGCATGGCATCGCCCAGCACCAACGGGGCGTAAGTGCCGGGATCGGGCTGGCGCAGGCGGATCACCGCGCCGCCGCGCGTTTCCCGGGCGCCGCGTGCCCCCACCACCTGCGCGGCAAGACCGCCCAGGTCGAGCCGCACGAACGTGGCGCGGCTCAGCTCCGCATCGATCCGGCTGGCATCGGCGATTTCGGTGATCAGGCGGTCGATCCGCTGGACATCGTGGGTGGCGATCGCGGTGAGTTGCCGGCGCAGCGTGGCATCTTCCACCCGGTCGAGCGACTCGATCGCGCTGGCCAGGCTTGCCAGCGGGTTCTTGAGTTCGTGGGCGACATCCGCGGCAAAGCTTTCCACCGCGTCGATGCGATGGCGCAGGGCCATGGTCATGTCGGAAAAGGCGCGGGCGAGCAGGCCGATCTCGTCCCCGCGATCGGGCAGGCGGGGCACCACCACTTCGCGATCACGGCCCAGCCGCACCCGCACCGCTGCGCGCACCAGCGCGCGCAACGGCTGGACGATGGTGCGCGCCAGGAATAACGACAACTGCACCGAAAGCATCAGGGCAAGGCCGATGATGATCACCAGGGTCTGGCGCGCATCGCGCACCGCCTGGGTGATATCCACGGCATTGCGCATGGCCAGCAGCATCTGCCCATCGCTGTCGCTCCCCACGGGCGTGGCGGCGGTCAGCACCGGGGTGCGATCGGGGGCATAGCGCAGATAGACCTGGGTGGAATGGGCGGCACGGGCGCGCACCACTTCGGGCCAGTTGCCGGCTCCCGGATCGGCCGGTTCGGCATAGCGTTCCACCGGCGGCGCACCGACGATGAAATCGACCCCGCGATCGAGCAGGCGCGCGGCATGTTGGTACCATGGCTCGCCCGTGGGATCGACCAGGGCGAAGCTGGGCGGCGCCAGGGCAAAGCTGTCTGCCACCAGGCGGCCTTCGCGATCATAGAGTCGCAGCCGCAGGCGCTGTTCCTGGCCGATGCGCACCAGCAGCGTCTTTTGCTGCGCCAGGCTGGCGCCATCGAGCGCATCGGCGGCAATTTCCGCCTCGGCCCGGGCCAGCTTGAATCGCTCGCCCAGCAGCTGCGAACGGTAGCTATCGAGATAGAAGAAGCTGCCTGCCAGCAGCGCCAGCGCGATGACGTTGACCGCCAGGATACGTGCGGTGAGCGAGAGGCCGCGCGGCCGCAGCGCACGTGGCACCAGCATGCGCGCGGTGCGCTCTGGCGCAGGTGGGGCAGAGTTGGCCGGCGTCATTCGTCGCTGTAGCTGTAGCCCGCGCCATAGAGCGTCTCGATCGCGGAAAACTGCGGATCGACGGCGCGGAACTTGCGGCGCAGGCGCTTGATATGGCTGTCGATCGTGCGATCATCGACAAAGACGTCGTCGTGATAGGCCGCGTTCATCAGCTGGTCGCGGGTGCGCACCACGCCGGGGCGCACGGCCAGCGCTTCCAGGATCAGGAACTCGGTGACGGTCAGCGAAACCAGTTTGTCTGTCCAGGTCACCAGGTGGCGCGCCGGGTCCATCGCCAGGCGGCCGCGGCGGATCGGATCGGGCAGGTTTTCGGCCGGCTCGGCATCGGCGGCAACCGGATCGCGGCGCACGATTTCGCTGCGCCGCAAAATGGCGCGAATGCGGGCGAGCAACAGGCGCTGGCTGAATGGCTTGGCGATGTAATCGTCGGCGCCCATGGCCAGGCCCAGTGCCTCGTCGGCCTCGTCGTCCTTGCTGGTCAGGAAGATCACCGGCAGGTCGCTCTGCTCGCGCAGGCGGCGCAGCAATTCCAGGCCATCCATGCGCGGCATCTTGATGTCGCACACCGCCAGGTCGGGCGGATTGTCGAGCAGCGCTTTGAGCGCGGTATCGCCGTCGTTGTAGAGCCGGGTGACAAAGCCCTCGGTCTGCAGTGCGATCGATACCGTGGTCAGGATATTGCGATCATCATCGACCAGCGCGATCGTGCGGCGCGGCTGGCTCTGCCCTGCCGGGGGCGTACCCGTGCCTTCGGGCTGGGGGGCAGGGGCATTGTGCATAGGCGTTGCGGCGATCCTGCTCGAGTGGGCCTGCTCGGGTGTGGCCTACCAGGGTGGCGCGCTAGATTAGGGCGCGCAGGCGCGGCTGGCAAGAAACCCCCAAGGACGTTGGATTTGTTCGTGTGGGGACAAGCTGCGACAGGGCAGCAGTTGAAAATTGTGCAACTTGCTGCGCAAAAATCTTGGGTCGATCCGGTTTGACGCGGGGCGGGTGGTCAACTATCCGAACAGGGAATCGCGCATTCGTATTCGGCATTCGTATGCGAAGCCGGAAAACAACGGCAATGCGGCTGTGCGATCATGCTCGATACCGCGCTTTTGCAATCAGTGGCCTACCTTTTTGCCCACGGCTCCAGACAGTCCGGGGTGCAGCATGGCCCACCAAACGGGAGGCTTGTGATGTCCGCCAACAGCCTGAACATTTCCTTGTCCGCGCAGGGTTTTCCTGAACCTGCCGAGCTGTTTGCCAACCTCGGCACCGCCCCGCTGGTGGAACATGCGGTGAAGAACGGGGAAGGCGTCCTGGCCAAGGACGGTCCTTTCGTTGTCGCCACCGGCAAGCACACCGGCCGCTCGGCCAAGGACAAGTTCATCGTCCGCGACGCCGAAACCGAAAACACCGTGTGGTGGGGCAAGACCAACGTGGGCATGAGCCCGGCGCACTTTGCCGCGCTGAAGGAAGATTTCCTTGCTGCGCTCGCCACCAAGGACAAGCTCTATGTCGCTGATCTGTTCGGCGGCTCGCAGCCCGAACACCGCGTCAACGTGCGCGTGATCAACGAGTTTGCCTGGCACAACCTGTTCATCCGCACGCTGCTGGTACGCCCGACGACCGATGAACTGGCCGGCTTCGCCCCCGAATACACGATCATCGACCTGCCCAGCTTCCGCGCCGATCCGGCCCGCCACGGCTGCCGCAGCGAAACCGTGATCGCGGTCAACTTCACCGAAAAGCTGATCCTGATCGGCGGCACGTCCTATGCCGGCGAAATGAAGAAGTCGGTGTTCGGCATCCTCAACTACCTGCTGCCGGTCAAGGGTGTGATGCCGATGCACTGCTCGGCCAACATTGGCCCCAATGGCGACACCGCCGTGTTCTTCGGCCTCTCGGGCACCGGCAAGACCACGCTGTCGGCCGACGCCAGCCGCACCCTGATCGGGGACGACGAACATGGCTGGTCGGATACCGCCGTGTTCAACTTCGAAGGCGGCTGCTATGCCAAGATGATCCGCCTCTCGGCCGAGGCCGAGCCGGAAATCTTTGCCACCACCAAGCGTTTCGGCACGGTGCTGGAAAACGTGGTGATCGATCCGGTGACGCGCGAAATCGATCTGGATGACGCCAGCCTCGCGGAAAACAGCCGCGGTTCCTATCCGATCGATTTCATCCCCAATGCCTCGGAAGAAAACCTCGGCCCCGTGCCGCAGAACCTGATCTTCCTCACCGCCGATGCCTATGGCGTGCTGCCGCCGATCGCGCGTCTCACGCCCGACCAGGCAATGTATCACTTCCTCTCGGGCTATACCGCCCGCGTGGCCGGCACCGAAATCGGCGTGACCGAACCGGAAGCAACCTTCTCCACCTGCTTCGGCGCGCCGTTCATGCCGCGTCACCCCTCGATCTATGGCAACCTGCTCAAGGAACGCATCGCCAAGGGCGGGGTGAAGTGCTGGCTGGTCAACACCGGCTGGTCGGGCGGCAAGGCCACGCAGGAAGGCATCAAGCGCATGCCGATCAAGGCCACCCGCGCGCTGCTCAATGCCGCGCTCGATGGCAGCCTCAACAGCGCCGAATTCCGCGAAGATCCCAACTTCGGCTTTGAAGTGCCGGTGGAAGTGCCGGGCGTCGATACCAAGCTGCTCGATCCGCGCGGCGCCTGGGCCGATGCCGGCGAATACGACAAGACCGCCCAGGAACTGGTCAAGAAGTTCATCGACAACTTCGAGCAGTTCATGGAGCATGTCGACGAAAGCGTGCGCAAGGCGGCGCCCGTCTCGGCCTGATCATCCGCGCTGCCCACGCAGCGTCTGCAAGACCCCCGGTGCGCCCTGGCGTGCCGGGGGTTTGCTTTTGGCGGCAACGTCGCGCCTGTTAACCATGTCGTTACGGGCGATGCGCCATGGTCACGACCAGCAGGCTGGGGGGTGAGTAACGTGGCGAGTGTGGTGGCGTGTAACGAGATGACAACGCGCACGATGCTGCAACGCCCGGCGTTTCATTGGCTGGCTGCGGCCTGGCCCTATGCTCTTATCGGGTTGGTGACGCTGCTCGTCCGCTCGCCGACATTCGGCAATCCGATTCTCGATTTTGATGAGCAACTTTACCTGCTGGTTGGCGATCGCATGCTGCATGGGCATTTGCCCTACGTAGACTTGTGGGATCGCAAGCCGGTCGGCCTGTTTGCCCTTTATGCCGCCATACGGCTGCTGGGTGGCAGCGGAATCATCCAATACCAATTGGTTGCTACAGCATGTGTAGCAATCGCGGCCTGGCTTGTTCGTGCCATCGTGCGGCGGCACATGGGGGAAATCCCTGCGATTGTCGCGGCGGTAGCATATGTTCTGATGCTCAATGTTCTCCACGGGCTCGGCGGGCAGACGGCAATCTTCTATAACGCATTGACTGCCTTTGCCGCCTGGTGCGCTTGCAAGGCCAATGACGCGAACACCCCCGGCCGCATCGCGGCCCTTGCCTTGGCGGCGATGCTTGCGTTGGGCTTGGCGATCCAGATCAAGTACACCGTCATTCCTGAAGGCATCTTCTTTGGATGCTGGTTCGTGTGGCGGCTGTTTGCTGCTGGAGAGCGGTTGCGCCAGCTATTGGGCATGGCAATTGCCATGGTGCTGGTGGCGCTGGCACCTACCGGGCTGGCGCTGGGTGCGTACGCGCTGGCGGGGCATTTAGACGAATTTTTATTTGCCAATTTCACCTCGATTTTCCTGCGCCAACCCTTTCCAGCCCAAGTCCGTAACGATCAGATTTCCCAGGTCGTTGCATGTTGCATGGGGCTGCTCACCACCGCTGGTGTCGGGCTGTTCCAACTGCGCACCCATGCACACGGGCGGGTCTACGCAGATTTTCCACTTCTGGCGGGATGGTGGGTCAGTGCGTTCGCCGGATTCGGCATGCTCGGCGACTTCTATGATTTCTATTTTCTGCCGGTGGTTCTGCCCAGCGTCATTCTCGGCGCTTTTGCGCTTCGCGGCGAGCGGCGCGGCTTCACGTTTGGTTGCCTGCTGCTGCTATGGCCCTGCATTTTTATCCCGGCCAATTACTTTTCGAGGCACCAAGGCATTTTGCAGACGTCACGAATGGTTTCGGCGATTTCGCCTTATGTCAGCGGGCACTGCCTGTACATTTATGACGGGCCGACGATCCTCTATTATCTTACCAATGCCTGCATCCCGACGCGGTTCGCCTTTCCCGACCATCTTACCAATCCCATCGAAACCCGCGCACTGGGAGTCGATCCGGTGGAAGAAGAGCGACGCGTGTTGGCCAGCCAGCCGGGCGCGATCGTCACGGCGAGCAGGTCTGTCGTGCCGCGAGTGGCGCCGGCAACGCAGGCCTTGGTCCGCGAAGCCCTGGTGCGCGATTATGTGCTGATTGCGAGGACACCAACGATCGACCGCACCTATTACATCTGGGCACGCCGCGACCTTCATCCGGGGCCAGCGCCGCTGGTGGACCCACGCGCTGCCAATCCGCAATAGTCACACAAAAAAGGCCCCGGCAGCGCGCGCTGTCAGGGCCTTTCCTTATGCCAGGCCTGCGCCGATCAGCGGATCGGGCAATCGGGCGACAGGCGGAAGTCGAGGTAATTGTCCACCGACTTCATCATCTCGTCCAACTCGTTTTCATAGAAGTGGTTGGCGCGCGGGATTTCGTCGTGATGGATCGTGATGTGCTTTTGCGTGCGCAGCTTGTCGACCAGCTTCTGCACGGCATTGGGCGTCACCACCGTATCGGCAGACCCTTGCACGATGATGCCCGAGGCCGGGCAGGGCGCTAGGAAGCTGAAATCATACATGTTGGCCGGCGGCGAGACCGAGATGAAGCCGCGGATTTCCGGGCGCCGCATCAAGAGCTGCATGCCGATCAATGCGCCGAACGAATAGCCGGCAATCCACGTAGCCGAAGCTTCGGGATGGATCGACTGCACCCAATCGAGCGCTGCAGCGGCATCGGACAATTCGCCCACGCCGTTGTCAAAGCTGCCCTGGCTGCGGCCCACGCCGCGGAAGTTGAAGCGCAGCGTGGCAAAGCCGCGCGCCACGAATGTCTTGTACAGCGCCTGGGTTACACGGTCGTTCATCGTGCCACCGGCCTGCGGGTGGGGATGCAGGATCATGGCGACAGGCGCGCGGCTGCGCGTGGCGGGCTGGAAGCGGCCTTCGAGGCGACCTTCGGGACCGGGGAAGATGACTGCGGGCATCGTTGACCTGATGAACCTGTTGGCTGGCCCTGAAGACCGGCGGTGCAAGACCCTGTTTCAAGGGCAATGCGCGGTCGGGGCTGGGCATGGAACTGGTCGCTATATAGAAACGAACCCCGTAAACGCAACTTTTCCGGGATTTCTCGTTGTCGCTCTCGCTTTATTTCGATCACGCGGCCACCACGCCGCTCCTGCCGCAGGCGCGTGACGCGCTGTTGGAGGGGATGGCGCGCTGGGCCAATCCCTCCAGCCCGCATGCCGCCGGCCGTGCGGCGCGGGCGGCGCTGGAAGATGCCCGCAACCGGATCAAGGCCGCGCTGGGCTGGCCGGGCGAGGTGGTCCTGACCAGCGGCGCCAGCGAGGCGCTGGCCCTGGCCATCGGCCGGGCGAAGGCGCCGCTGATGGCGGTTTCGGCGGTTGAGCACGAGGCGGTGCTGCGCCTGGCCGGCGATGCCGCGCGCCTTGCCGTCGATGGCCGTGGCCAAGTCGTTCCTGCTTCATGCGCGCTTGCCGGGCTGGTGGCGGTGCAGCAGGTCAACAACGAAACCGGGGTGATCCAGCCGTTGGCGGCGGTGGCCCAGGCGGTGCGTGATGCCGGCGGCGTCTTGCTGGCCGATGCGGCGCAAGGCGCGGGCAAGCTGCCGCTGCCAGAGGCCGACATGATCGCCATTTCGGCGCACAAGTTTGGCGGGCCGATCGGGGTGGGCGCCTTGCTGGTGCGCGATTGGGCGCTGCTCCATCCCACCGGCGGGCAGGAGCGCGGCTATCGACCCGGTACCGAAAACCTGCCTGGCGCCCTAGCCATGGCCGCGGCGCTGGAGGCGGGGAATGCGTGGCTGGCTGATGTGCAGGCGCTGCGCGATCGGCTGGAAACCGCGCTGCTGGAAAGTGGTGCCGAGGTTATCGCGGCGGATGCGCCGCGCCTGCCCGCGATTGGTGCCTATCGCATGCCGGGCAAATCGGCCACGGCGCAGCTGATCCGGTTTGACGGGATGGGCATGGCCGTTTCGGCGGGCAGTGCCTGTTCTTCCGGCTCGCTGCGCACCAGCCACGTCCTGGATGCGATGGGCGTGGCGCAGCCGAACGAAGTGATTCGCGTTTCGCTCGGCCGGGAGACCACGGTGGACGCCGTGGACCGTTTCGTTGCCGTCTGGCGCGCGATTGCGGGGCTGGCGTGATCTACCTCGATTACCAGGCGACCACGCCGCTCGCCCCGCAAGCGCGGGCCGCGATGTTGCCGTGGCTGGCCGGCCCCGAGGACGTGCGCGCCGGCTTTGCCAATCCACACAGCCCGCACCGCCCAGGGCGCGCGGCTGCAGCGGCGGTGGAGGTGGCCCGCGCGCAAGTGGCCGCGCTGTTTCCGCCAAGCGGGCGGGTGATCTTCACCTCGGGCGCGACCGAGGCGCTCAATCTGGCCATCGCGGGCGTGGGGAAACGGCATTTGGCGGTGTCGGCCATCGAACACGCCGCCGTGCTCGACACGGTGCGGTTCCACGATCCCGCGCTCACCGTGCTGCCGGTGGACGGGGCCGGGCTGGTCGATCCTGACGTGACCATTCCCGCCGGCACCGGCCTGGTCGCGGTGATGCAGGTGAACAACGAGATCGGCACGGTGCAGCCCGTGGCCGAGCTGGCCGCGCGGGCGCACGCCATGGGCGCGCTGTTCCTGTGCGATGCGGTGCAGGGCGCGGGCAAGCTGGCTGCGCCCGAAGGGGCCGATCTGGTGGCGATTTCGGCGCACAAGCTGCACGGGCCCAAGGGCATCGGCGCGCTATGGGTGCGCGATGGGCTCGAACTGGCGCCTCTCGTCCATGGCGGCGGGCAGGAAGGTGGCTTGCGGTCCGGCACGCTCAGCCCGGCGCTATGCGCGGGGTTCGGTGCGGCGGCAGCGCTATGCACCAGCCTGTGGAAAAGCGATGGACAGCATGTTGAGACGCTGTGGGAACAGGCGCTTGGCCTGTTTGCCGGATGGACGCTCAACGGCAGCGCCACGCAGCGCTGGCATGGCAACCTCAACTTGCGCAAGCCGGGGCTTGATGTGGCCAGGCTGTTGTCAGAATGTCGCAATGTTGCGTTTTCTGCCGGATCGGCCTGCGCCAGTGGCTCGGGAAGGCCCAGCCATGTCTTGCGCGCCCTGGGACTTTCCGACAGGGATAGCAAAACCGCGATCCGCATCGGTTTCGGACGTTATACCACGGGTGAGGAACTGAAGGAGGCTGCTGCCGTGCTGAATGCGGCGGCGCAGATGCAGGGAGTCTAGTGCCTATGGTTCGCGTCACCTTCCTCACAGCCGATGGCCAGCGCGTGGCGGCCGAGGGCGAGGCAGGGCAACGCCTGCTGGAACTGGGCCAGAACGCCGGCATGCCGCTCGAAGGCACGTGCGAAGGTCAGATGGCCTGCTCCACCTGCCATGTCGTGGTTGCTCCCGACTGGTTCGACCGCCTGATGCAAGCCAGCGAGGACGAGGAAGACATGCTCGACCTTGCCGTTGGCGTCACCCGCACCAGCCGCCTCGCCTGCCAGATCGTGCTTGACCCCGCGCTGGATGGCCTGGAAGTGCGCGTACCGGCAGAGGCGCGGGATATGCAGCCGCGCTGAGCGGAGGCGGAGCGGGGCAGCACCACGAGACGCCTCTAGTACCCCTCTGTCATGCCGAACTTGTTTCGGCATCCAGCTCGCTCATTACTCGCGGGTTTGTTGCACAGCGTGAGGATGCGGCCTGGACCCTGAAACGAGTTCAGGGTGACGGTGGGAGAGAGCCCGCTGTGCACATTGGCAAATACTGATGCAAATTTCGCGCAGAGGCGCAGAGGCGCTGAGGATAAGATTTTCTCTGCGTCTCAGCGCCTCTGCGCGAATTTGATTTTGCGGAGCGCCTGAATAGGATGGCGCCCGGCATATTCCCCTCAATCCCCCGCCACCAGCGCGCTGATATGCCAATCATCACCCTTGCGTTCGGCGATGATCCGGCGGGCGAGCAGGCTGCGCAGGCGGGCGGTTTCGATCCAGCCCTTGCGTTGCGGCTTGCCGGTGATCACGGCGGTGTAGCGCGCGGCGGGATTGTAGGAAGGGCTCGTGGCAATGGTGACAAGCGACCAGTCCAGCCGGTCGACTTCTGGCGCCGTGTCACTGGGCTTGGCGCGAAGTGGTACGCCTTGCCCGGTGACCAGCATCGTCATACCCGGATCGACCTCATCAGGCACGTTCCAGAAGAACCACGGCATGACCACCAGATCGCCCTGCACGGCGCAGCCCAGCGGCAGGATGCGCGCGAGATCGGCCCATATGGCGGCGCCGGCCGGCGCGGCCAACCGCTTTTGCAGTTGGGCCGGGCCATGGCCGCCGCCATAATCGAGCGTCACATCGGGGGATGAAAGTGCGGCGAGTGCGGCAGCGTCGCGCGTCTTGACGGCGGCGGCAAGGCGCGTGGCAAAGGCGCTCCAGCCCGGCAGCGCGGCGCAATCGTCGCGCGGGGGCAGGGCGATCGCCGGGAGGGCAGAGGCGGTATCGGCCGGGGTGAGCGGCACATCGGGCGTGGGCTTGACCGGAAGCGCCAGCGTCGGGCTGGGGCTTGGCGCGGGCGGCGTGGGGGTAGGCTCGGGCGTGGCGCTGGCGCTTGGCGTTGCCGTTGGGCTGGCGCTTTCCTGCGGCGCCGGCTCGCGCTGGCAGGCAGCAAGCGCAAGGCTGGCGAGCGCCACTGTCCAAGCTGCGCTGCGCATGGGCAAGCCCTTGTTTGCCTGTCGTGCCATCATGCCCATCGTTACCCTGCAGCCGTTTCCCCTTCAACGCCAACGCCGGTTGGCGCGGGCAGTTCCGTGGCTTTGTCCTCGGCAATGTCTGGGGAAATGTCCGTAGCGACATAGCGCGGCGCGGTTTCCACTAAAGGCACTTCTTCCACCTCGCGCTTGCCGATCTCGATATGCTTTTCGCGCAGGCGGCGTCCGGCCGAAAGCACGTTGCGCTCAAAGCTGCCGACGAACTTGTTGTAGTTGGTGACCGCGCTTTCCAGGCCAGAGCCGACGCGCTTGAGGTGATCGGCGGCGACGGCCAGGCGATCGTACAGTTCGCCGCCCATGCGGCCAATCTCGCGCGCCTCGCGGGCCAAGCCATCCTGGCGCCAGACCTGCGCCACGGTGCGGCAGATCGCGACGAGGTTGGTGGGCGAGGCGAGCAGCACGCGGCGGTCGAAGGCGAAGTCCCACAACTGCGGATCGCGTTCCAGCGCGGCGGCGATGAAGTGTTCGCCCGGGACGAACATCAGCACATAGTCGGGCGCTTCTTCGAACTGACTTTGATAGGATTTGGCGCCCAGCGTCTGAATATGGTTGCGCATGGACTGCACGTGGGCGGCGAGGGCCACGCCGCGCGCGGTATCGTCGGCGGCTTCGAAGGCATCCTGATAGGCGTTGAGCGAGACCTTGGCGTCGATCACCAGCAGCTTGTTGCCGGGAATGCGCACGATGGCATCGGGGCGCAGGCGGCCTTCGTCGGTATCGATCGAATGCTCGGTGACGAAATCGGTGTGCTCGGCCAGGCCACACTGTTCCAGCACGTTGCGCAGTTGCTGTTCGCCCCAGCGGCCGCGCGCCTTGGGGGCATTGCGCAGCGAGTTGCCCAGCCGCGCGGCTTCGGCGCGCACTTGCTCCTGCCCGTCGCGCATCGCCTGGATCAGCCCGGTGAGGTTGCCGAACGCATCGACGCGTTCCTTTTCCAGCTTGCCGACCTGCTCTTCATAGCTTTTCAGGCGCTGATCCACCGGGGCGAGCAGGGCCCGCAGCGATTGCGCGGCCTTTTCCTCGCTCTGGGCAAAGCGCTCCTGCGCGCGGGCCATGAAGGCCTCTTGCGCGCGTTCCAGCACCTTGTTGCCGGCGTTCTCGAATTCGCGGCGCAGCGCTTCCTGCGCCTCGATCAGCAGGCGCTTCTGCTCGGCAAAATTGGCAGCGTCCGCTTTCATCCGCGCCAGTTCCGCGCGCAGGTCCTCGCGCGATTGGCGGGCCTCGTGCAGCGCATCGCGCAGGGCGTCGGCCTCGGCCGCGCGCTCGCTGGCGGCGGCAAGGTGGGTGGCCAGGCCATCACGCTCGGCGCGCAGGGCATCGCGCTCGGCGCCAAGCTGTTCTGCCTGGCGCGCGCGTTCGGCCATGGTGGCAAGATCCACGGCCATGGCCTTGATCGTGCCTTGCGCCTCGCGCGCTTCGTTCTCGCGGGCAGTAGCGCGGCCTTGCGCCTCTGCCACCGGGCGTCCACCCAGGAACCAGCCCAGGGCCAGGCCGATCACCAGCGCCACGATTACCAAAACCACCGCCAAGGTCCGCCTCCACTCAAGAACAGAGCGGGAACGTAAACGAAGCAGCCCGGCAACGCAATGTGCCGGGCCGCTTTATCCTCAACTGTCGTGGGCGATCACGCCACCTTGCGCAGCTTGTCCAGCTTCTTGAGCGCCATCTGGCGCTTGAGGCGCGAGAGGTGGTCAATGAACAGGATGCCTTCGAGGTGGTCCATCTCGTGCTGCAGGCAGGTGGCCAGCAGGCCATCGATCGCTTCCTCGTGGACCGTGCCGTCAAGATCCTGCCAGCGGGCGCGGATGCGCGAAGGGCGTTCCACTTCGGCATAGATTTCCGGCACCGAGAGGCAGCCTTCGCGATAGATCGTGTGCTCTTCGGAAGGATCAAGGATTTCCGGGTTGATGAACACGCGCGGTTCGCGCCGCACCGGCTGGTGGCTGTGGCCACAGCCGTGATCGTGGCATGCTTCGGGCTCGGCATCCTCGTCATCGGGCTGCAGGTCGATCACCAGCACGCGCAGGGGCACGCCCACCTGGATCGCGGCAAGGCCGATGCCGGGGGCATCGTACATCGTATCGAACATGTCGGACACGAGGGTGCGGAGTTCGTCGTCGAACGTTTCCACCGGAGCCGAGACCTGCTTGAGGCGCGGATCGGGAACTTCAAGAATTTCGCGGATAGCCATGGGGCCAAGATAGGCGGAGCGGCGCACCGGCGCAAGGCAGGCGATTCGATCAGGGTGATCGCTTTTGCCGTGCCAACGGGGCGCCGCGCCGCGTTACAGCAGCTGGGCGAACCGCGCGGCCGTGGCAAAGGCTTCCCCGCGCAAGGTGCGGCGGGCTTGGGCCATCTCGTCCTTGCCCCACAGCTCTGCCTGCCAGTCTTCCTCCACGCAGGCCGCATCCCACAGCGCGGCAACGTCTGCGCCGGGATCGAGCGCGGCAAGGCCGATGATCAGCGAGCACGACAGCGTGGCGGTGTTGCGCAGGGCAGCCAGGGCAAAGGGCGAAAGTTGCTCCAGCGCGGCGGCAAGTGCCGCAAGCGTCGGCGCGGGCTGGGGCTTGTGCATGATGCCGGACACGCGCGTGAAAGCCACGCCATAGCGCGCCTCGGCCATGGTAAGCAGGGGCTCCCACAGCAGGCGCTGGCGCGCGGCGAGCGGCTCGTCCGGCTCGGCGCGATAGCACAGCGTATCGGTCTCGGCATAAGGCAGCAGATCGGCGCGCGCGGCGGCCGGGGCGGGCGCCACCACGTCGATCGCATAGTCGGCCATGTCGCGAAAGGCGAAGGCGGCGGTGTCGATCGTCTCGCCCTGGTTGGCCCATTCGCCGGCCATGGCCTGGGCGAGAGCGGCGGTGGGCACGATCTGCGGGCGGCCGCCCTGGGTGCGGATGCCGCGCCCATCGAGGCACACGCGAAAGCCAGTATCTTCAGGCGAAACCGTAACGTCTTGATAAAAGCGCTTCATGATGGCCTTTTCCAGCGCCGCGCCAGCCAGCGCGGCGCGCCAAAGAACAGGGTGAGGCCGGCAAAGGCGAGCACGAACGCGCCCCATTGCGGCACGCGCGCCAGCCACGGCACATTGCCCGACGCCACCATGGCGCCGATCAACACGATCAGCGTGCCCGCCAGGCGCAGCAGTTGCAGCAGGGCAAAGCGCCCCATCGCCGGATCGCGCATCGCCTCAGCCTACCGCGTGGAGCAGTTCGGCCAGCTCTGCCACGGTGCCGGCGACGGCATGGGCGCCGGCAGCGAACAGTTCGGCCCGCTCGTGATAGCCCCAGTCCACGCCGATCGCGCGCACCCCGGCATTGCGGGCCATGGCCATGTCATAGGCGGTATCGCCGATCATCACGGTCAGCGCGGTGTCTGCACCAGTGGCATCGAGGCAGGCCTCGATCATGCTGGGATGCGGTTTGGACGGGTGGCGATCGGCGGTTTGCAGTGTCACGAAGTGGCGCGACAGGCCATGCGTGGCCAGGCAATGCGCCAGGCCCCTATCGCTCTTGCCGGTCGCCACGCCCAGCAGCCAGCCGCGCCGCGCCAGGTCTTCGACCAGCGCGGCGATGCCGTCATACAGTGGCTCGCCCACCATCCCGGCCTCGCGCCGGGCGCGGAACGTGTCCTTGTAGGCTTGGGTAAGCATGTCGTGCGCCTGCGCGTCACCTTCCGGATGGAGGCGGCGCATCGCTTCCACCAGCGACAGCCCGACGATGCGCCGGGTTTCGCTGCGCGGCGGCGGCACCAGGCCCATGGCATGAAACGCCCCGTCCATCGCCGCGCCGATATCGGCCTGGCTATCGACCAGGGTGCCGTCGCAATCGAAGATGGCGAGGCGCAGGCTCATCGCTTGCCCGGGCTCCGCGGGCCGGGAGCCTTGGTGCCAGGGGCCTTGGGCGCGGCGCGGCGCGGGGCTGGCTTGGCGCCGGGCTTGGCAGTTGTGGTGCGCGTGGCAGGCTTGGCCCCCGGTTTCGCTCCAGGCTTTGCCCCAGGTTTCGCGCCAGCCTTTGCGGGCGCCTTGCCCGCAGCGGCGCCGGCCACGCGGGCGCGCTGGCCAGTGGGCTTGCGCGCGCCGGTGGTTGCCGGGCCATCGATGCGCTTGCGGCGCTCGCCCCGGCGCTCCTTGCGGTATTGCTTGGCGTGGGCCTTGGCGGCGCGCTTTTCCAGGGTCTTGGGTTCGACCAGCACCGGCGCTTCGAGCGGCAGATCGCCTTCGGTTTCGGTGAAGCCGAGTTGTTCCAGGCTCTTGGAAAAGTGCTCGGGCAGCGGCGCGGTCACGTCCAGCAGATCGCCTTCGGGATGCTCGATGCGCAGGCGGCGGGCATGCAGGTGCAGCTTGCGGCTGATGCTGCCCGACAGGAACGCGCCCTGGCCGCCATACTTGCCATCGCCCACGATCGGGTGGCCGATCGCGGCCATGTGCACGCGCAGCTGGTGGGTGCGCCCGGTGAACGGCTGCAGTTCCACCCAGGCGGCGCGGTTGCCGGCGCGATCGATCACACGATAGCGCGTGCGGGCCGGCATGCCGTGCTCGGTTTCATCGACCATCATCTTCTCGCCACCGGTGCCCGGCTGCTTGGCCAGCGGCAGTTCGATCATGCCATCGTGGATATCTGGCACGCCCATCACCAGCGCCCAATAGATCTTGCGCGCGGTGCGGCCGGAGAAGCGCCTGGAAAAGAAGGCTGCGCTGCCCGGCGTGCGCGCCACCAGCAGCACGCCCGAGGTATCCTTGTCGAGCCGGTGGACCAGGCGCGGGCGTGGATCGCCATCGCCGGCATAGGCATCGAGCAGGCCATCGACATGCTCGTAAGTGCCGCTGCCGCCCTGGGTGGCCAGGCCCGGCGGCTTGTTGATCACGATCGCGGCGCGATCCTGTTCCAGCACGATGTCTTCGGCCAGGTGGAGCTGTTCTTCGGTCAGCGGCTTGCGCACGCGGCCGCCCTTGCCGCCGCCGGCCAGCGGCAGTGGGCCGCCCGCCGGGGGCACGCGCAGGGACTGCCCGGCGATCAGGCGGGTGTCGACATCGGCGCGCTTGCCATCAACGCGAATCTGGCCGGTGCGCGCCCAGCGCGACACCATGGCAAAGCTCACCTCGGGGAGGTTGCGTTTGAACCAGCGGTCCAGCCGCACATCGTTGTCATCAGGGCGAACTGTGAACTGGCGCACGGCATCTGCATTGCCGGCGGCTTTGCCATTCGAAGCTTTGCCATTAGAGGCTTTTGAAGAGGTCATGGTCGCGCCCATAAGGCCTTTGCCCGCAAATTGCACGACATTGCTTGCCTTTCGCCGGCAGAATCACTATTGGGCGCCCGGTTCGAGCCGGTCCTGATCGGATTCGGCACGCTTTGTGTTCCTGGTATCTGGTGACCCCCGCGCGGCCGCGGGCTCTCGCCCGAAGCTGTTGAGGTATGTCGGTTTATGCAGATTCTCGTTCGCGACAACAATGTTGATCAAGCTCTTCGTGCCCTGAAGAAGAAGCTTCAGCGCGAAGGTGTCTATCGCGAAATGAAGCTGCGTCGTCACTTTGAAAAGCCGTCGGAAAAGCGCGCTCGCGAAAAGGCCGCCGCTGTGCGTCGCGCCCGCAAGCTTGAGCGCAAGCGCCAGGAGCGCGACGGCGCGAAGTAAGCTTCAATCGTGGCGGGACTATCCGTCACATTGAGCACTTGCGATAGGCCCTGTGCTGGGCCAAGAGGGCGCCGTGAATCACGGCGCCCTTTTCGTTGGGTCGAGCATCCCGGCTCGAATCGACGGGCAGGCACCGGCCGGGCGGCCGTTCCTTTGGGCGCTGCCTGATCAGGGAAAATCCAGAGGGAAACCCCAGAGGGAAACCAATGTCGGAAATCACCCGCGTTCCGTTGCAGCCCGTTGCCAAGGGCTCGCTCGCCAAGGTTTGGCTCGGCGTGATCGTTGCCGTGCTGGTGGGCATCGGCCTGGCCTGGGCGGCGCGCCCGGTGCACTTCAGCGAAGTGCGCGTGATCGCGCTCAAGGAAGGCACGGGCAAGTCTCCCACCACGTCTGACGTGGCGCTGATCAACTATGTTGGCCGCATCGCCAGCACCGGCAAGGAATTCGACCGTGGCGAAAACGCCGCGATGCCGCTGCAAGGCGTGATCCCCGGCTTTGCCCAGGGCCTGCAACAGATGAAGGTGGGCGGCAAGTATCGCCTCGAGATTCCGGCCGCGCTGGCCTATGGCAGCCAGGCCATGCCGGGCCGCGATGGCAGTGTCGCCATTCCCGCCAACAGCGACCTGGTGTTCGAGGTCGAGCTGATCGAGTTCCGCTCCATGGCCGAACTGCAGCGCCAGCAGGCCGCGATGCAGGCGCTGCAGCAGCAGATGCAGGCGCGCGGCGCGGCCGGTGCGGCTGGTGGCGCAGCGGGTGATCCGGCGGCAGCCCCGGTGGTGCCCGCCAACTGATCCGGCTTTATGCCAGGGGGCTGTCGGCCCCGTGGCTTGCCCCAGCGGCTTGAAGGACACCGCGCGCGATGGTAGCGCGCGGTGTTCTTGTTTTTGGCAAACCCTGCACGAAAGGGACGGCATGTCCGTGAATACCGCCGACGTGGCGAAGATCGCCAGTCTTGCGCGCATCAAGGTGAGTGAGGCCCAGCTTGAAGCGATGGTGCCCGAATTGAACGGCATCCTCGCCTGGGTTGAGCAATTGGGCGAAGTCGACGTGACCGGGGTAACCCCGATGACGGCCGTGATCCCCAATACGCTGCGCCTGCGCGATGACGTGGTAAACGCCGATCCGCTGACCGGCGGCGACATCCGCGATGCCGTGCTGGCCAATGCCCCGGTGGCCGAGCATGGCTTCTTCGGCGTGCCCAAGGTGATCGAGTAATTCTTGGCTGGCCTTGCGCTGGCCGTGCTTCGACAGGCTCAGTACGAACGGATGTGGGTTTTGGATCAATCCCCCGTTCGCCCTGAGCTTGTCGAAGGGCAGGCGCAGTACCGCCTTCCAGTTTCCCACGCACGAACCCCGATCGGTTCATGCGCAACAATCGGTCCGAACGGATGACTGACCTTACCGAACTTGGCGTTGCCGCGCTCCGTGATGGGGTGGCGAGTGGCGCTTTCACCGCCACGGAAGTGGCCAGTGCCTTCAACGCCGCGGTCGAAGCGGCGCAGGGCGCGCTCAATGCCTTTATCGTCACCACCCCGGATGCGGCGCTTGCCGCGGCGGGCAAGGTGGACGCGGCGCGTGCCGCCGGGCAGCCGCTGGGCAAGATGGCCGGCGTGCCGATCGGCATGAAGGATCTGTTTGCCACCAAGGGCGTGCAGACCACGGCCGCCAGCAAGATCCTCGAAGGCTTTGTCCCGCCGTACGAAAGCACCGTCTCGCAGAAGCTGTGGGATGCTGGTGCCGGCATGCTGGGCAAGCTCAACCTCGATCAGTTCGCCATGGGCTCGTCGAACGAGACCAGCGGTTTTGGCAACGTGATCTCGCCCTGGCGCAAGGGGGACGATACCACGCCGCTGGCGCCGGGTGGTTCTTCGGGCGGTTCGTCAGCCGCAGTTGCCGCGCGCATTGCGCCGGCGGCCACGGGCACCGACACCGGCGGCTCGATCCGCCAGCCCGCCGCCTTCACCGGCATTTCCGGCATCAAGCCGACCTATGGCCGCTGCTCGCGCTGGGGTGTGGTGGCGTTTGCCTCCTCGCTCGACCAGGCCGGGCCGATGGCGCGCGACGTGCGCGACTGCGCGATCATGCTCGAAGCCATGGCCGGGTTCGATCCCAAGGATTCGACCAGCCTCGATCTGGCTGTGCCGGCATGGGAAGCGGGCCTCAATGCCGACATGCGCGGCAAGAAGGTGGGCATTCCGCGCGAATACCGCGTCGATGGCCTCGATGCCGATGTCGCCAAGAGCTGGGAAGATGGCATCGCCTGGCTCAAGGATGCCGGCGCGGAAATCGTCGATATCTCGCTGCCGCATACCAAGTACGCGCTGCCCACCTATTACATCATTGCCCCGGCCGAGGCTTCCTCGAACCTCGCCCGCTATGATGGCGTGCGCTACGGCCTGCGCGATCTGCCTGATGGCGCCAACCTGCAAGAGATGTACGCCGCCACCCGCGCTGCCGGTTTCGGCGACGAGGTGAAGCGCCGCATCCTGATCGGCACCTATGTGCTCTCGGCCGGGTTCTATGACGCCTATTACACCCAGGCGCAGAAGGTCCGCGCCCTGATCGCGCAGGATTTCGCCAAGGCGTTCGAGACGGTGGACGTGATCCTGACGCCCACCGCGCCGTCTGCGGCCTTTGCGCTGGGGCAGAAGAGCACCGATCCGGTCGAGATGTATCTCAACGACGTGTTCTCGGTGCCAGCCAGCCTTGCCGGTCTTCCGGCCATGTCGGTTCCGGCCGGCCTGTCGCGCGATGGGTTGCCGCTGGGGCTGCATGTCATTGGCCGTCCGCTCGATGAACAGGGCGTGCTGAACGCCAGCCTTGCGCTTGAACAGCGCGCACAGTTTTCGGCTAAGCCGGGTAAGTGGTGGTAAGATGAGCAGCTATCGTATCCAGGGCGCCACGGGCGAGTGGGAAGTGGTCATCGGGCTGGAGGTTCACGCCCAGATCACCACGCAGGCCAAGCTCTTTTCGGGCTCTGCCACCGCGTTCGGCGCTGAACCCAACACCCAGGTCAGCCTGGTCGATGCGGCGATGCCGGGCATGCTGCCCGTGCCCAACCGCGAGTGCATCCGCCAGGCGGTGCGCACCGGCATGGCGATCGACGCGCAGATCAACACCTGGTCGCGGTTCGATCGCAAGAACTACTTCTATGCCGATCTGCCGCAGGGCTATCAGATCAGCCAGCTCTACCACCCGCTGGTGGGCGAAGGGTCGATCGAGATCGCGCTGGATGACAAGAACCCCGATGCCGGCACCAAGGTCATCGGTATCGAGCGCATCCACGTGGAGCAGGACGCGGGCAAGCTGATGCATGATCAGCATCCGACGATGTCCTACGTCGATCTCAACCGCTCGGGCGTGGCGCTGATGGAAATCGTCAGCCGGCCTGATATGACGTCGCCGGCCGAGGCCGGGGCATACCTGACCAAGCTGCGCCAGATCCTGCGCTATGTCGGCTCATGCGATGGCAACATGGACCAGGGCTCGATGCGGGCCGACGTCAACGTCTCGGTGCGCCGCGCGGGCGAGCCGCTGGGCACGCGCACCGAAACCAAGAACGTCAACTCGGTGCGCTTCGTCATGGCCGCGATCGAGCACGAGGCGAGCCGCCAGGTCGACGTGCTGGAAGCCGGTGGCAAGATCGTGCAGGAAACCCGCCTGTTCGATCCGGGCACGGGCACCACGCGGTCGATGCGCAGCAAGGAAGACGCGCACGACTATCGCTATTTCCCCGATCCCGATCTGCTGCCGCTGGTGCTGGACCAGGCATTCCTGGATGAATGCCGCGCGTCTTTGCCCGAACTGCCCGATGCCAAGCGCACGCGCTATACCGATGTGCTGGGCCTTTCGGCCTATAACGCGGCCGTGCTGACGGCAGACGTGGATACGGCCGCCTGGTTCGAAACCCTGATCACGGCGAGCGCTGCCAAGCAGGGCAAGGACGAAGCCGCCGTGGCCAAGCAGGCTGCCAACTGGCTGACCAGCGAGCTGTTCGGCGCGCTTAACAAGCTGGGCAAGGGCCTGGAAGACAGCCCGGTTTCGCCGACGAGCGCAGCGGAACTTCTGGCCCTGATCGGCGATGGCACGATCTCCGGCTCGATCGCCAAGCAGGTGCTGGAAAAGATGCTGGAAACCGGCGACGGCGCGGCTGCCATCGTCGAACGCGAAGGCCTCAAGCAGACGACCGATACCGGCGCGATCGAAGCGGCAGTGGATGCCGTGCTGGCCGCGAACGCCGACAAGGTGGAACAGTACCGTGGTGGCAAGGAAGCCCTGTTCGGCTTCTTCGTGGGCCAGACGATGAAAGCCATGGCCGGCAAGGGCAATCCGCAGTTGGTCAACCAGGTGCTGAAGGCCAAGCTGGGGTGAGGGACGCGCCCTGCGGTCTTCGCACCGCTAGGGCCAGACTTTCAGGACATAAGAAAGCCCCCTGTCCGACGAAGGACAGGGGGCTTTTCTCTGGGAGGTCGATTGCCTGTCAGCTCTTTACGGGCGTGCGCGTCGCTTTGGCTTCGTTGCCGGCATATTCCTCGAAATTCTTCTTGAACACGGCGACCAGTTCATCGAGCGCAGCCACGGCGTCATCGCCTTCCTTTGGCGGGAAAAGCTTGAGGCCGTTGCCGCCCCACGCTTTGTATTCGAAGTCGATTTTCTGATCGTCGCCAAATTCCCGCACCATGAACAGTGTGCGCAGCGAGCGGCCGTAAATTGCGGCTTTCTGGTAGAATACGTCCGCCACGACGAGTTCTGAATAGCACTTGGCCTGAGAATCCGAGCGGCGCGTTTTAACGGAATTCATGGTCTTGCGCACCAGCGGCGTGGCATGCGTCACGATCGTGGTGCCCGGAGTAAGCTTGAGCATGCCGCGCAGGTCGAGCGTCTCAAGAGCATCGAGCTGGCTGGGACTGTCCAGCGCGCTGGCCATCAGCGTGCGATTGGTGGCATCGCGATTGCCGTGGATGGCAGCATCCAGCAAGCCGCCGCCCAAGAGTCCGGTCGTCATCGACGCCATTCGTTCGGCCGGCCAGATATGGAGTTCGCAGCCATCGGGCGCAGCGGCCGACGGTGCATGCACGACGACCTCCGGGCTAAGTGACTTTGCGGCTTCGGCAGGCGCTGCCGGAGACGCGGGCGCCGTGGTGTCTTGCGCCTGGACGGTGCCAACCGTGGCCAGCAAAGCCACGCTAGTTGCAAGGAAGGTCTTGAGCATTTCCATATCCCCATCTGGAATGGCCCGTTTGGGCTGTGCTTGCGTTAATTTTTCTTACGCGGCGGCGCTGCCAGCTGCCTGCCAAACGTTGCCACGCTTTCTGCAAACGCGTGGCGCAATTCGCCCAGCGCAGCCTGCGGATCGTCTTCTGGCTTTGCGGGAGGAAACAGTGCGAGCTTTTCCGTGGCAATCGTGCCAAAGCTGCGGGTGGGCGTTTCGCTGCCGTCGAACCGCTTGAAGCGGTAGATCACCTTGAGATAGCGACCCGAAAAAGTGTCTTCCTGAAAAAATACGTCATCCACGGCGAGTTCGGCGTGGCATGGTCCGCCCTCGGCCGTGTAGCGACCCGGCGTATTGCGCAGGGTGCGACTGTCGAGCGTTTCGGCATGGACTGTGACTTGATACCCCGTCAGACCGAGTATAGTCGGAAGGTCGAGGCTCGCCAGCACGGCCTGTTGGGTGGCCGTGTCCAGCGGTGCTCGCGGTAGCTTTGGATAGCCCTGCCGCCCGTTAACAGCCCCATCAACGATTCCACCGTGGAGCCAGCCGTAAAACGTAGACCGCAATGGGCTGCCAGGCCAAATGTGAAGCGTGCAAGGTGATGTGGATGTGGCCAGGCTTGCCGTGGCATCCTGCGCAGTTGCTGTCCACGGCATACTAACGGCCAGCGCAGCAAGCAAACCAATCGGCGCCTTGCGCAGCCGCCCCCACCCGATCTTTTCTGTCATGCCTTCCCCGGGACACCCAGACGTAGTTTGCGCAACAATTTGTTGCGCAAACTACGTCTAGGCTAAACCGGCATAGCTCGGCAAGGCTTCATCTGGAACCTTGCCGAGCCAGTGCTGCCAAAATGGCAAAATCGGGTTTTACTTCCCCTGGACGCTCGTCACCTCAACCGGCAGGCCGAGCTTGTCGAGCTGCGGCTTGATCTTGGTGGCGTCGCCCACGACAACCCAGGTCAGCTTGCTCGGATCGAGCGCGGTGCGGGCGGCCTTGTCGAGTTCGGCGGCGGTCAGCGTGGGATAGCGCACGGCGAGGCGTGTGTAGTAATCGTCCGGGCGCTGGAACTGGACGATCTTGACCAGGCCATCGAGCACGGCGGACGAGGTTTCGAACGCGCCTGGCAGTTCGCGGGCGGCGCCCTGCGTGGCCCAGCCCAGTTCGTCGGGGGCAACGCCCTTGTCCTTGAGGAACGCAGTCATGTCGCCCTGCATGGCGGCGATCGCGGGGCCGGTCTGGTCGGTCTGGACCGGCGCGACGAGGCGATAGATCACGCGGTCCTGGCGGTCGCTTACCGCGCTGCCCACGCCGTAGCTCCAGCCCTTGCTTTCGCGCACGTCCATGTTGAGGCGCGAGAGGAAGCTGCCGCCCAGCACTTCGTTGGCAGTGCGCAGCGGCACGAGATCGTCGCGGCCGGTGGCGGCGAGCACTTCGCCGGCCATGATCATGGACTGCGGCGAGGCCGGGCGATCGACCAGCAGGATGCGCGGGCTGGCTGCGGGGATCGTTGCCGACAGGTTCTTGGCCGGGGCAGCGCCCGCCGGTTCGGCCCAGCTGCCAAAGCTGCGTTCCAGCAGCGGCTTGACCGCCGCCAGTGTGGTATCGCCGACCACGAAAATCGTCGCCTTGGACGGGCGCAGCCAGGCCTGGTGGAACGCAGCGAGGTCTGCCGGGGTCAGGCGCTTGACCACGGCGGGATCGCCGGTGCCGGTGGGCGGCGTGCCATAGGGGTGCTGCGGCCCATAGAGCGCGGGATAGAGCACGCGTGAGGCCATGGCCGAGGGATCGCGCAGTTCGGCATCGATCGCGGCGAGTTGCTGGGCGCGCACGCGTTCCAGGTCATCGCTCTTGAGCGCGGGATTGCGGATATAGTCGGCCAGCAGCGCCAGTGAGCCAGCGAGGTTGGGCGCCACGGCATCGAGCTGGAAAGCTGTGCTGTCGGGCAGGGCGGCGTTGCTGATGTTGGCGCCCAGGTTTTCGCGGGCACGGGCAAAGGCGGCGGCATCCAGGGTCTTGGTGCCCTGATCCATCATCTTGAGCAGCATCGCCTGTGTACCCAGCGCCTGGCGCGGATCGGCGGCAAAGCCGGCGTCGAACGCCACCTGCACCGAAACGACCGGCACGGCGGCGCGGCGAGCAAAGACCACCTTCACCCCGTTGGACAGCGTTGCCCGCTCGATCTGCGGGAACTGCAGCGCCGCGAGCGTGCCGATCGGCGGCAGTTCGCTGCGATCGGGGCCGGCGGCAGCGGCCGGCACGGCTGGCTGCGGCGCCGGGTCCTGGCCGGGCTGGTGCCAATAGGCGGGATGGGCAGCGCTACCGTGGCCCCCACCGACCTTGGTATCGTTGTTGGCCCAGCCGCCGTGGGATTCGCCGCCTTCGGTGCGGGTGCCCGGCTCCACCGTCAGGGCAAAGACCGGGCGCGTCAGCCACTTTTGCAGCGCGTCACGCACCTGCGCCGGCGTGAGCGCGGCCATGGCCGCCAGTTCCTTGCGATAGTGGTTGGCATCGCCGTTGTAGAGCAGACCTTCGGCCAGCGTCGGTGCCTTGCCGCCAAAGCCGCCGACCGATTCCAGCTTGCGGATCTGGTCGCTGGCGGTGACGGTGGCGGCGCGGGCGAGTTCGTCGGCCGTCGGGCCTTCGGTCACCAGGCGCTTGATCTGCGCGTCGAGCGCGGCACCCACGGCGGCGGCATTCTGGCCCGGCTTCACATCAGCCTGAACCACGAACTGCCCGGCCTGGGCATAGATTTCAGCATTGGCGCCGGCCGCAACGACCAGTTGCTGGCCACGCACCAGGTTGTCGTCGAGCCGCGAAGAAGCAAGGCCGCCCAGGATCACTGCACCGATCTGCAACGGCAGGTAATCGGGGTTGTCATAGCCCGGGATCGCCCACATGCGGTAGATGCGGGTGGTGGCCACTTCATCCTTGATCGTCTTGGCAACCGGCGCGGGCAGGGTCGGCACCGGGGCCGATACCGGCTGCACCTTGGGCCCGGCGGGAATGGCGCCGAACCACTTGGCGACCTTGGCCTTGGCCGTAGCGAGATCGACATCGCCTGCCAGCACCAGCACGGCGTTGTTGGGGCCATAGTGATCGGTGAACCACGCTTTCACATCGGCCAAGCTGGCGCTGTCGAGATCGGCCATCGAGCCGATCGTGCTGTGATGATAGGGGTGGCCAACGGGATAGAGGTTTTCGAGCTGCTCGTATTCCACCAGGCCATAGGGCTGGTTGTCGCCCTGGCGCTTTTCGTTCTGCACCACGCTGCGCTGGTTATCGAGCGTTTCCTGCGTCACCGCACCCAGCAGATAGCCCATGCGATCGGATTCCAGCATGAGGAAGCGATCGAGCGCGGCCGTGGGCACGGTTTCGAAATAGTTGGTGCGATCGAACCAGGTCGTGCCGTTGTAATCGGTGGCGCCGGCATTCTGCAGCGGGGTGAAGAAATCGCCCTTGTTGTGTTCCGACCCGTTGAACATCAGGTGTTCGAACAGGTGGGCAAAGCCGGTCTTGCCCTTGGGCTCGTTCTTGGAACCCACACCATACCACACCGACACTGCCACGACCGGCGCCTTGCGATCGGTATGGACCAGCACGCGCAGGCCGTTGGGCAGGGTGAACTGCTGGTACGGGATGTTCACTGCCGAAACCAGGTTGGCCAGCGGCGCCGGGGCGGGCACTGCCGGGGCCGATGCCGTTGCGGCAAGCACGGGTGAAGGCGCGGCCGAGGCGATCGCCAGGGCCAGGAGAGAGGCGTTGAGGAAGCGCTGCATGGAGGGGGGCTTGTCCTGTCTCGAAAAGTCTCTGTGGCGATGTGTAAGGGCATGTTCGGCGGAGTCAAAGCTGAACCATCGTGAGGACTTGCCACGCGACATTGGTTTTGATTGCAACCGGTGGCGCAAAATTTGATCCACGTCCTTGTGTTGCCCAAAAGCAACACTACCTTGTGGCGGTCAGGAGAGCGAGAGACCGTTATGAACCTCGAAAAATTCACCGATCGCGCCAAGGGTTTCCTCCAGGCGGCCCAGACCCTGGCGATCCGCCTGAGCCATCAGCGCATCACCCCCGAGCACGTCCTCAAGGTGTTGCTGGAAGACCCGGAAGGCATGGCCAGCGGGCTGATCCAGCGGGCCGGCGGCAACCCGGCCGTGGCCCAGGCCGAAGTGGACAAGGCGCTGGGCAAGTTGCCGGCGGTGTCTGGTTCGGGCGCGCAGAATTCGCCCGGGCTCGACAACGATACCGTGCGCCTGCTCGACCAGGCCGAACAGGTTGCCGCCAAGAGCGGGGACAGCTTTGTCACCGTGGAACGCATGCTGCTGGCGCTGACGCTGGCTGGCACCACGGCGGCTGGCCAGGCGTTGAAGGCGGCCGGCCTTTCGCCTCAGGCGCTGGAAGCCGCGATCACGGCGCTGCGCGGTGGGCGTTCGGCCGACAGCGCCGGCGCGGAAAACGCCTATGACGCGATGAAGAAATATGCCCGCGACCTGACGGCCGCCGCGCGCGAGGGCAAGCTCGATCCGGTGATCGGCCGCGACGAGGAAATCCGTCGTACCGTGCAGATCCTGGCGCGTCGCACCAAGAACAACCCGGCGCTGATCGGCGAACCCGGCGTGGGCAAGACGGCGATTGCCGAAGGCCTGGCGCTGCGGATCGCCAATGGCGACGTGCCCGACAGCCTCAAGCATCGCCGCCTGATGGCGCTCGACATGGGCAGCCTGATTGCCGGCGCCAAGTATCGCGGCGAGTTCGAGGAGCGGCTCAAGGCCGTGCTTGACGAGGTGAAGGGCGCCGAGGGCGAAATCATCCTGTTCATCGACGAGATGCACACCCTGATCGGCGCGGGCAAGACCGAAGGCGCGATGGACGCGTCCAACCTCTTGAAGCCGGCACTGGCGCGGGGCGAGTTGCACTGCATCGGCGCTACCACGCTGGATGAATACCAGAAGTACGTGGAAAAGGACCCGGCCCTCCAACGCCGGTTCCAGCCCGTGTTCGTGGGCGAGCCGACAGTGGAGGACACCATCTCGATCCTGCGCGGGATCAAGGAAAAGTACGAGGTGCACCATGGCGTGCGCATCGCCGATGCCGCGATCGTGGCGGCCGCGACGCTGTCCAACCGCTATATCGCCGACCGTTTCCTGCCCGACAAGGCGATCGACCTGATGGACGAGGCCGCCAGCCGCATCCGCATGGAAGTGGAAAGCAAGCCCGAGGAGATCGAGAACCTGGATCGTCGCATCATCCAGCTCAAGATCGAGGAAATGGCCCTGGCTAAGGAAACCGACCAGGCCAGCCGTGATCGGCTGGATACCCTGCGCGAAGACCTGGCCAACCTGGAACAGCAATCGGCCGAGCTGACCACGCGCTGGCAGAACGAGCGCGACAAGATCCATGCCGAAGGCAAGATCAAGGAGCAGCTCGACAGCGCGCGCGTGGAACTGGAGCAGGCGCAGCGCGTGGGCGATCTGGCGAAGGCCGGGGAGCTGGCCTATGGCCGCATCCCCGAGCTGGAGCGCCAGCTGGCCGATGCGCAAGGCGCCAGCAAGAATGCCCTGCTGCGCGAGGAAGTGACGGCCGAAGATATCGCTGGTGTCGTCAGCCGCTGGACCGGGGTGCCGGTCGACCGGATGATGGAAGGCGAGCGGGAAAAGCTGCTCGCCATGGAAGACGTGCTGGGCAAGCGGGTAATCGGCCAGCGCGACGCGGTGGTGGCCGTGTCCAAGGCGGTGCGCCGCGCGCGGGCCGGGTTGCAAGACCCCAACCGTCCGCTCGGCAGCTTCCTGTTCCTGGGCCCCACGGGCGTGGGCAAGACCGAACTGACCAAGGCGCTGGCGGGTTTCCTGTTTGATGATGACAGTGCGATGGTGCGCATCGACATGTCGGAGTTCATGGAAAAGCATGCCGTCAGCCGTCTGATCGGCGCGCCTCCGGGCTATGTCGGCTATGACGAAGGCGGCGTGCTGACCGAGGCGGTGCGGCGCCGGCCCTATCAGGTCGTCCTGTTCGACGAGGTGGAAAAGGCTCATCAGGACGTGTTCAACGTGCTGTTGCAGGTGCTCGATGATGGGCGCCTGACCGACGGCCAGGGCCGCGTGGTGGATTTCACCAACACGCTGATCATCCTGACCTCCAACCTGGGCAGCCAGTACCTGGCCAACCTGGGCGAGGGCGAAGATGCCGCCAGCGTGGAGCCGCAGGTGATGGATGTGGTGCGCGCGCACTTCCGGCCGGAATTCCTCAACCGGCTGGATGAAATCATCCTGTTCCACCGCCTGGGCCAGGAACACATGGCCCCGATCGTGGACATCCAGGTGGCACGCGTGGCCAAGCTGCTCAAGGATCGCAAGATCACGCTGGACCTCACCGAGGCGGCCAAGCGCTGGCTGGGCCGGGTGGGCTATGATCCGGTCTATGGCGCGCGGCCATTGAAGCGGGCCGTGCAGCGCTATCTGCAAGACCCGCTGGCGGAGCGGCTGCTGGCAGGCCAAGTGCCCGACGGCAGCACGGTGACGATCGATGAAGGCGACGGCGCGCTGGCGTTCCACGTCAGCTGAGCCGCGCAGGCCATTGCGGAAAGGGAAGGGGAGCGCATGTCGCTCCCTTTTCTGCATCGGCGGGCCGGCAGCCCGCGGGCGTCAGACCAGGCCGAGCTTGGCCAGTTCGCCGGCGATCGCGGCGGGCAGCACGTCACCGGCTTCCCCATGGCCAAGATCGGCCGGGGCATCGGCTGCTTCCAGATAGCGCCAGCCCTGGTGGGCGCGGCGCGGCATCGGCACCACGTCGATCAGGCGGGTGGAGACCAGGATATTGGTGCGTCCGCCCTCGGCCTCTTCAAAACCCAAGATTTCGCTGCGCGCGACCAGCTGGTGCTTGAGAATCCAGTACAGCGAGCCGCCGATCATTTCGGCATGGCGGCGCGGGCAGTTGCGCGTGGTCAGGCGGGCGACGCCATCGGCACCGTGGCGCCGGCCGGTGGAAAACCATTCGTGGACTTCCGCCAGCGACTGCGCGCCATAGGCCACTTTGGTCATGTTGAGCGGCATTGCAGGTGTTCTTTCAATCCGAATCAGGCGGCAAGCCCGGTGACGACAGCCAGCCCCAGGAACGAGAAGAACCCCATGACATCGGTGGCCATCGTCACGAATACGGCCGAAGAGACAGCCGGATCCACCCGCAGGCGATCGAGGCTGACCGGAACGAGGATTCCAGCCAGGCCCGCCACCAGGTTGTTGATCACCATGGCCGCGCCGATCACCGCGCCCAGGTGCGGGTTGCCAAAGATCAGCGTGGTGCCCACCCCGATCAGCACGCCCAGCGAGAGCCCGTTGGCCAGCGCGATGCGCAATTCGCGCAGGATCATGCGCACGGTGTTGGAACTCGTCAGCTGGTTGGTGGCAATCGCGCGCACCACCACTGCCAGCGTCTGGGTGCCGGCATTGCCGCCCATGCCCGAAACGATCGGCATCAGCACGGCGAGCAGGGCAAAGCGCGCGATGGCGCCCTGGAACAGGCCGACCACCGAGGCGGCAATGATCGCCGTGCCCAGGTTCACCACCAGCCACGACAGGCGCGTGCGCACGGTCAGGCCGATCGGCTCGTTGATGTCGCCATCGCCCGCGCCCGACAGGCGCAGGATGTCCTCGCTCGCCTCTTCCTGGATAATGTGGACCACGTCGTCCACCGTGATCTGGCCGACCAGCCGGCCACTGTCATCCACCACGGCGGCAGAAATCAGCGCGTACTTCTGAAAGCGGAGCGCGACCTCTTCCTGGTCCATGGTGACGGGAATCAGCGTCTGGTCGCGCTTCATCACATCGGCCAGGGGCACGCTGCGCGGTGCGCGCAGCAGCCAGGAAAGCATGCAGGTGCCAACCGGGCGATGCTTTACGTCGACGATGAACACTTCCCAGAATTCGGTGGCAAGGTCATCGTCGTCGCGGCGCAGGTAATCGATCAGGTCGCCCACGGTCAGGTGTTCGGGCACCGCGATCACGTCGCGGCTCATCAGGCGGCCGGCGGATTCTTCGGGGTAGGACAGCGCGCTTTCGATCGCGGCGCGGTCTTCCGGCTCCATTTCTGCCAGGACGGCGGCCTGGTCTTCCTCGTCGAGGTCTTCGATCAGGGCGACGGCGTCGTCCGTCTCCATCTGCTCGGCGAGGTCGGCAACCTCTTCGGGTTCGAGCTGATCGACCAGGTCATCGCGCACCCAGTCGTTCAACTCGGCGAGCACGTCTGAGCCGAGCAGGTCGTTGATCGCGCGGGCCAGCGGCGCACGGTATTCCTGGCCGATCAGCTCGAACAGGTCGGCGATGTCGGCCGGGTGGAGCGGCTCGACCAGGTTATAGACCGCTTCCTGGTTTTCCGCGTCCAGCGCCTCGGTCACCCGGCGCAGGAACGAGGGGCGCAGCGTGTTGTCTTCCTCGTCCAGTTCCTGCGAATTGCGCGCAGGTTCGGGCGCTGCCACCGTCAAGGTGTCAGTGTCCACGCCGTCGTCCATCCGCGGGTCGTGTTCGTGGGGCGCGCCTTGTTCCATCAAGGCGGGGATAGGCGATCATCCGGCAAATGCAATGGTGCACTGCAGCGTGACTTTGTCCGAAGATTGCCTATATCGGCGGCATTCTTTGCCAAGGAAGAGTGGTCGATGTCTGAAGAAAAACTGGTCCTGTCGCTGGATTCGGGCGATGTGGTGATCAAGCTGCGTCCCGACCTGGCCCCCGGCCACGTGGAACGCATCAAGGAACTGGCCTCGGAAGGCTTCTATGACGGGGTGAAGTTCCACCGCGTGATCCCCGGTTTCATGGCGCAGGGCGGCTGCCCGCAGGGCACCGGCATGGGCGGCTCCAGCAAGCCCGACCTCAAGGCCGAATTCAACGATCAGCCGCACGTGCGCGGTGTGTGCTCGATGGCCCGCACCAGCTATCCGCACTCGGCCAACAGCCAGTTCTTCATCTGCTTTGATGATGCGCGTTTCCTCGATCGCCAGTACACTGTGTGGGGCGAAGTGGAGAGCGGCATGGACCTGATCGACGCGCTGCCCAAGGGCGAGCCGCCGGCAAACCCGGGCGTGATCCGCAAGGCGACCGTGCAGGCGGCCTGATTACGACTGGCTGATCGGGTCACTGTCTTGCTATCGAGACAAAACCTGTATCATATCAGGGAAAAGGCGGGGCTGGTCCCCGCCTTTTTTGCTGTAGGACAAGGCGCATCGGCTTAGGGGCAGGGTAGATCGACCCCGAGAGGAGCCCCCCATGAACGCCCCCGTTTCGTCACCGTCCGTGTCTCCTGCGCGGATTGCCCATCCCGATTATCGCGCCAAGCTGATGAGCGCAGACGATGCCGCCAGCCTGATTGGCCCCGGCGCCGTGGTGGGGATGAGCGGATTTACCGGGGCAGGCTATCCCAAGGCGGTGCCCCAGGCCCTGGCGCGGCGGATGGAGGCGGCCCACGCCGCCGGCAATCCCTATGCCATCAAGGTGTGGACCGGCGCCTCTACCGGCCCTGAACTCGACGGCGCGCTGGCGCGGGCCAAGGGCATCGATTTCCGCCTGCCGTACAACTCCGATCCCCTGGTGCGCGAGCAGATCAATGCCGGCACGGTGCAGTATTTCGACATGCACCTGAGCCAGGTGGCGCCCGTGGCGTGGCAGGGCTTTCTCGGCCCGCTCGACGTGGCGCTGGTCGAGGTTTCGGCGATCCTGCCCGATGGCAGCGTGGTGCCGTCCTCGTCAGTGGGCAACAACAAGACCTGGCTCGATCGCGCCGGCAAGATCATCCTGGAAGTCAATTCCTGGCAGCATGAAGCGCTGCACGGCATGCACGATATCTATTATGGCACGGCGCTGCCGCCGCATCGCAAGCCGATCCCGCTGGTCCATCCCAACGATCGTATTGGCCAGCCCACGTTCCGCATCGATCCGGCCAAGGTGGTGGCGGTGGTGGCCACCGACACGCCCGATCGCAACGCCCCGTTCAAGGCGCCCGACGATGCCGCCCGCGCCATTGCCGGGCACCTGCTGCAGTTCTTTGGCCATGAAGTGAAAATGGGCCGGCTACCGGCTTCGCTGCTGCCGATCCAGTCGGGCGTGGGCAATATCGCCAATGCCGTGCTCAACGGCCTGATGGACAGCCCGTTCGAGCCGATGACGGCCTATACCGAAGTCTTGCAGGACGGCATGCTCGATCTGCTGGCGGCGGGCAAGCTGGCGATGGCCTCGGCCACGGCGTTTTCCCTCAGCCCCGACGCGGCCGAAGCGCTGAACGGCGAAATGCACCGCTATCGCGATCGCATTGTGCTGCGCCCGCAGGAGATTTCCAACCATCCCGAACTGGTGCGGCGCCTGGGCTGCCTGGCGATGAACGGCATGATCGAGGCCGATCTCTATGGCAACGTCAATTCCACCCACCTGATGGGCTCGCGCATCCAGAACGGCATCGGCGGCTCGGGCGATTTTGCCCGCAATGCCTATATCTCGATCTTCATGGCGCCCTCGCTGGCCAAGGGCGGGGCGATTTCCACGATCGTGCCCCAGGTCAGCCATGTCGACCATATCGACCAGGACGTGCAGGTGATCGTCACCGACCAGGGCCTGGCTGATCTGCGCGGCCTTTCGCCCAAGCAGCGGGCCGAACAGGTCATCGCCAACTGCGTCCACCCCACGTATCGCGACCAGTTGAGTGACTACTATGCCCGCGCCTTGCGCGATTCCTATGGGAAGCATTCGCCCTCGCTGCTCGACGAGGCGCTTTCTTGGCATCAGCGCTTTGTGCAGACGGGCACCATGCGGGCGGGGTAAGCCCCTCCGTCAGCCCTTCGGGCCGCCACCTCCCCGCCGAGCGGGGAGGACCTGGGATCCTCCCCACGGCGTGGGGAGGGGGACCGCCCGCGCAGCGGGCGGTGGAGGGGGCCTCTTAAAGCCCCGCCTTCAGCATCCAGTCGTGGAACAGGCGCACCGGCCGCGATTGCAGGGCGCGGGGGCGGCAGACGAACCAATAGGAATAGGGGCTGTCCACTTCGATGTCATAGACGCGCGCCAGCCGGGGATCGTGGCTGCGGCTGAAATGGTCATCGTGCATGATGGCAATGCCCAGACCCTGCGCGGCGGCTTCCAGAATCAGCTGGCCGGAATCGAAATGGTCGATCGCGGCTGGCTCCAGCGCTTCCAGGTGTAGCGTGCGCTTCCAGGCTTCAAAGCTGGCGGGCAGATCGTTGTGGACCAGGAACGTCTGCTTGGCGAGCTTGGCCATATCGGGCCGGTTGCCCAGCTCCTCGGCCAACTGCTTGCTGGCGATGGCATAGACCCGGTTGTGATCGAGCCGCACGGCATGCAGCGCGGCGTCCGGCCCTTCCGACAGGATGATCGCCGCATCGATCGTGTCACCCAGCTTGGTTTCCGCCGCGGTCGAGCTGTCGATATCGATATGCAGCTGCGGGTGCAGCTTGCGCAGTTCGCCCAGGCGCGGGAACAGGCGCTGGCTGCCGAACAGCGGCAGTACGCCCAGGCGCAGGCGCATGACCTTGCCGGTATCGATCATGCGATCGATCCGGTCGGCCATCTCGTCGATCAGCGGGGCCACCGCATCATACAGCGTCTGCCCGTCTTCGGTCAGCTTGAGGGCCTGGTGCTTGCGTTCGAACAGCGGCTTGCCCACGAACTCTTCCAGTGCCGCCAGCCGGCGCGAGAGGGCCGATGGGCTGAGTGCCAGTTCGGCCGCCGCCGTCTTGGCAGAGCCGGCGCGCACCACGCGAATGAAAGCTTCCAGCGAGCGCAGTGGTGGCAGGCGGCGGATCATCAGGCGTCTTCTTCTTCGGCAAGGGCGGTGGAGGGGGCGTGCAAGCGCAGGCGCGTGAGGCGGCGTTCGTCGCCCCCGGTCACTTCCAGACGCCAGCCGGATTCGTGTTCCAGCACGCGGCCGACTGGTGGCACTTCGCCGGCAAGGACAACCGCCAGGCCGCCCAGGGTGTCGACGTCTTCCTCCACCTCGGCCAGGCGCGGGTCGATGATGCGGGCGACGTGTTCCAGTTCGGCGCGGGCATCGGCATCCCAAGTATCGGGATCGAGGCGGTTGAGCAGCACTTCGGGCGCATCGTCGTGCTCGTCTTCCACGTCGCCGACGATTTCCTCGACCAGATCCTCGAACGTGATGATCCCGTCGGTGCCGGAATATTCGTCCACCACCACGGCCAGGTGGGTGCGGCTGCCGCGCATGTCGGCCAGAACATCGATCGCGCCGCGCGCCTGGGGCACGAACAGCGGCTGGCGCAGCAGCACGGTCCAGTCATCGGGCGCAGGCGCCCCTTTGAGCGCCATGTCCGCCAGGAACGGGAACACGTCCTTGATGTGCATCATGCCCTGCACTTCATCGAGCGATTCGCCATAGACCGGCAGGCGGCTGTGGCCATGCTCGGCAAAGGCGGCAACCACTTCGGCAAACGTGGAGGAGGCGGGGATGGCAATGATCTGGCCACGCGGGATGGCCACGTCATCGGCATCGCGCTCGCTGAAATGGAGCAGGTTCTTGAGCATCTGGCGTTCCACCGGCACCAGGTCGCCATCGGCGCCCAGATCATGGCCGGGTTCGTGCTCGTGCTCTTCGATCGCTTCCTCGATCTGCGCCCGTAGAGACTGGTCATGGTCAGGCCCCTTGAAAAAGGCCTTTATCACGCGCCAAAGCGCCCCATTACTGTCGCCTTCGCCCGAGCGATTTTCACCGCCGGACCCATTGCCCTCGGGCACTGACCTTGCTCCTTAGCTGTTACTGTCGATATTCATGCATATGGGTCGGCCAGGCCCAGCAAGGCAAGCGCCTTCCGCTCCAGGTCTTCC
Source organism: Novosphingobium capsulatum NBRC 12533 (assembly GCF_001598375.1). GTDB lineage: Bacteria > Pseudomonadota > Alphaproteobacteria > Sphingomonadales > Sphingomonadaceae > Novosphingobium > Novosphingobium capsulatum. The sequence goes on along the minus strand of NZ_BCYV01000009.1, from coordinate 237,895 downwards.
ATTTCCTCGGCCTGGGCTTCGCCCTCCTCGTGGTCATAGCCGGCCAGATGCAGCAGGCCGTGGACCACCAGGTGGGTGGCGTGGTTTTCTACCGAGATGCCCTTTTCCGCGGCTTCGCGGGCACAGACGCCCTGCGCCAGGATCAGGTCACCCAGCATGCCCGGCGCGCCCTCGTCGGCTGCGGCGCGCAGCACGTCTTCGCGGGCAAGCATCGGGAAAGACAGCACATTGGTGGGCTTGTCCTTGGCCCGCCACTGCTTGTTGAGGGCGTGCACCTCGTCATCGTCGGCCAGAACCAGGCTGACCAGCAGATTGGGATGCGCAAGTTCAGTGGCAACCTGCGCGGTCGCTTCAGCGGCGCGGTTGGCCAGTGCCTCCCAATCGGTGGTATCTCCCCAGATGGGATCGATGTCGATTTCCAGAATCGGCGCGGTCATGCGGGGGCCTGTGCAATTGGGGGACGAATCGCTTTGGCATGGCGACGCGGGCCGCGCCACCCGCCATGTGCAAAAAATGCAAGGTCAGGGTCAGTGCAAGGTTTCCACTACCCCCCGACTCCCTCCTCTAAAGAGGATGGGGAGGATGAAACAAAACCCCCTCCTTTTCAGAGGAGGGGGTCGGGGGTGGTGGAGGCACCGTGCAAGGTCAGGCCTCGTTCCCTTCATAGGCTTCAACGATACGGCCCACGATGGGATGGCGCACCACGTCGGCGCGGCTGAAATGCACCACGCCGATGCCGTCCACGCCTTCCAGCCGGCCGACTGCGTCTGCCAGGCCACTGGCAGCCACGCCGCCGGGAAGGTCAACCTGCTTGGGATCGCCGCACACCACCATGCGGCTGTTCTGGCCAAAGCGGGTGAGGAACATCTTCATCTGCGCCGGCGTGGTGTTCTGCGCTTCGTCGAGGATGACAAAGGCATCGGCCAGGGTGCGCCCGCGCATGAAAGCGATCGGCGCGATCTCGATCTCGCCGCTGGCGATGCGCCGCTCCACCTGTTCGGGCGGCATGCAGTCATAGAGCGCATCGTAAAGCGGGCGCAGATAGGGATCGACCTTTTCCTTCATGTCGCCAGGCAGGAAGCCCAGGCGCTCGCCAGCTTCCACCGCCGGGCGCGACAGGATCAGCCGCTGAACCGAACCGGTCATCAGCTGGGCCACGGCTTGGGCCACGGCAAGATAGGTCTTGCCGGTACCCGCCGGCCCCAGGGCAAAGATCACGTCGTTCTGCACCAGCGCCTGCATATAGGCGATCTGCGTGGCCGAACGCGGCACAATGGTCTTGCGGCGGGTGCGGATCATGATCGGCGGGGCATTGCCCGGCGTTCCGGTGATGATCCCTTCAAGCGTGGGTTCCGCGCTCATCGCAATAAGCGATTCCAGGGCGCCGCTGTCGATCTCGTGCCCGGTGTTGAGGCGCTGGTACAGGCCCTTGAGCACGTCACGGGCGCGGGCCACGGCGTCTTCGGGTCCTTCGATCAAGACCTTGTTGCCGCGTGCGGAAATGAACACGCCGAGGCGGTTTTCGATCTGCACCAGGTTGGTGTCGAACTGTCCGAACAGCGCACCCAGCATCGTCTGCTCTTCAAATTCCACTTCCACGCGGGCGCGACGGGGTTGGTCGGGCCGCGGCCCGGTCCTGACCCCGCCATCGCCCTGTATTCCGGCACGGTGTCCGGGGCGGTCGAAGGTCATGTCGCGATGTGCCTCGTCGTGGGCACGGGGGAATTTGCGAGCCATGGGATGGGGTTTTCGCGCTCCTTTCATCGAACCACTTTATCCAAGTGTAAGGCGTGATTGTCCTTGTGCAAGGGAGACTGGCGGCAAAATGCACAACGCAGGTAACAATTGCGCGACACTTTGCTGCCGGGGCACGACAAACCTGAGCGGTTTCTTGCAACGTGCTTCGGCAGGCATTCAGCCGGGCAGGGCCATAACCGTTTCATGGCCGAACGAGACCCCCGGGCAAAACGCTCAGGTCCGGCCGGAACAAGGAGTTACCCCCATGCGCAAGTTCGTCCTCGCCCTCGTTGCCGCCGCCCTGGTTGCCCCGGTCATGGCGCCGGCCATTGCCAATGCCCAGCCGGTCAACACCCCGGCCGTGGCCGCCGCCCGCCACGAAGTGCGCCGCGACCGCGCCGAAGTGCGCCACGATCGCCGCGAAGTGGCCGTGGCCCGCGCCCATGGCAACGAACGCGCGGTGCGCATCGCCAAGCACGAACTGCGCCACGACCGCCGTGACATGCGCCACGATCGCAAGGTGATGCATCACAAGATCCGCCACGCCTATCGCCATCACCACGGCTAAGGCCCGGCGTCCAAACCAAAAGGCCCCCGTCGCGTGGATCGCGGCGGGGGCCTTTTTGTGTCTGCGTAATTGGCAATGCTGGACGAGATCAGGCGACCAGCTGGCCAGCGAGCGAATTGGGCCCGGCCTGCACCAGGTCAACCGTCACCAGATCGCCGATCGCCACGTCACCGGTGAAGTGCACCGATTGCAGCCAGGGCGATTTGCCCAGCCATTGGCCGGCAAGGCGCCCGCGCCGTTCGACCAGCACCTCGCAACGCCGGCCCACGCTGGCCTGGTTGAACGCCGTGGCATCGCGCGCCAGCGCAGCCTGCAGCCGCTTGAGCCGCTCGTCCATCACCGCCGGCGCGATCTGATCGTCCATCGTGGCCGCTGGCGTGCCGGGGCGGGGCGAATACTTGAAGCTGAACGCCTGAGCATGGCGCACCGCGCCGACCAGATCGAGCGTGTCCTGGAATTCGGCCTCGGTCTCTCCGGGGAAACCGACGATGAAATCGCCCGACAGCGCGATATCGGGCCGGGCGGCGCGCACGCGATCGAGGATCTTGAGATAGCTTTCCACCGTGTGGCTGCGGTTCATCGCCTTGAGCACGCGGTCGTTGCCGGCCTGCACGGGCAGGTGCAGGAACGGCATCAGCTTGTCGATCTCGCCATGGGCGGCGATAAGCCCATCGCTCATGTCGTTGGGATGGCTGGTGGTATAACGGATGCGCGCCAGATCTGGCTCTGCCGCCAGCACCCGGATCAGCCCATCGAGTCCGATGGCGCGGCCCTTGGCGTCCTGGCCGGTCCAGGCATTCACGTTCTGCCCCAGCAGGGTGATTTCGCGCGCGCCGCCGGCAACCAGCAGCTTGGCCTCTTCCACCAGATCGGCAAACGGGCGCGAGATTTCCGCGCCACGCGTATAGGGCACCACGCAATAGGTGCAGAACTTGTCGCACCCTTCCTGCACCGTCAGGAACGCGCTGGGGCCCGACCGGCGGCGCTTGGGCAGCGCGGCAAACTTGGCTTCGGCCGGCATGTCCGTCTCGGTGCCGCGCTTGCCGGCGGCGGCGTCGGCCACCATTTCGGGCAGGCGGTGATAGGCTTGCGGCCCGACCACGACCTTGACCGACGGAGCGCGCGCCATGATTTCCTCGCCCTCGGCCTGGGCGACGCAACCGGCCACCGCGATCAGCGGCGTGGTGCCATCGGCACGGCGCAGGCGGCCAATATCGGAATAGACCTTTTCCGTGGCCTTTTCGCGGATGTGGCAGGTGTTGAGCACGACCAGATCGGCGCCATCGCGCTCGTCGGTGGCGGTCATGCCTTGGGCGGCAAGCAACTCGGCCATGCGCTCGCCGTCATAGACGTTCATCTGGCAGCCGAAGCTCTTGACGTGAAACGTCCGGGGGGGATTCTCTGCGGGCATAAGCCGCGCCCCATAAGGCAATCGGGCGCGGATGGAAACCGCCTTGCGCACCGCCACTGCCCAGGAAAAGGCCCGCCGCGCAAGGCATGCGCGGCGGGCCTTGGCATGGCAGGCAGGGTTGGTTCAGGCCAGGATCTGGCTCAGGAACCACACGCGCTGCTGGGCCTGGTCGGTCCAGTCGTCGGCCGCGCCTTCGGTGGCGTTGTCGCCGGCTTCGGTGGCTGCGGCCTTTACCTTGCGGATGGTTTCGACCAGCGCGGCATTGTCGTCGCGCAGGGCCTTGACCATGTCCATCGCATCAACCTTGGCGCGGTCATCATCCTTTACGCTGGCCTTGGCGCCGATCGCGCCGATCGAGGTGAGCGTGGCGCCGCCGTTCTTGCGCACGCGCTCGGCCACGATGTCGGTCAGTGCGAAAAGCTCGGTGGCCTGCTCGTCAAACAGCAGGTGCAGATCGCGGAACTGCGGGCCGGCCACGTGCCAGTGATAGTTCTTGGTCTTGATATAGAGCGCGAAATAATCCGCGAGCAGCCCGTTCAGGCTATCGATCAGCGCCTTGTTTGCGTTGTCGCCCGGCATGGTAAACCCCTTTCCTTTGCTTGGCTTTGCGCTTTCATACGCCACAACGGCGCCAAAGTTTCACGCAAATGGTGGCTTGTAAAAATCGGTTTTGTCGATCAATCGGAAGGCTTTGGCGCCAGTCGCAAGACGAGCGCGCCGCCGAGGGCGGACAGCAGCGATCCGCCCAGGATGCCGATCTTGGCCTGCTCGACCAGATCGGGCTGCGCTGGAAACGCCAGCGCGGCAATGAACAGGCTCATGGTAAAGCCGATACCGCACAGCAGCGCCATGCCCCACAGATGCATCATCTGCGCGCCGGCCGGCCGTGGCGCCAGGCCCAGCCGTTCGGCACCCAGAACCGCGCCCAGCACGCCGGCCTGCTTGCCTACGACGAGCCCGGCCGCGATTGCCAAGGGCAGCGGCGCCAGGATGCCGGCCAGGCCCGTGGCGCGCAGATCGACCCCGGCATTGGCCAGGCCGAACAGCGGGACGATCACGAAGCCATTGATCGGCACAAGCAGATGTTCCAGGCGCAGCAGCGGGCTGTTACCCCGGGCATCGAGCTTCATCGGCACGGTCAGCGCCGCCAGCACCCCTGCCACGGTGGCGTGGACGCCCGATTGCAGCACGCATGCCCAGAGGGCCACGGCAAAGACCGCATAGGTCGACGCCCGAGTCGCACCGGCGCGGTTGATGAGAATCATCGCGCCAAACACGGCGGCCGCCGCCGCCAGCCAGGCCCAGGCCACCCCGCTGGTGTAAAAAATGGCGATCACCACCACCGCGCCAAGGTCATCGACCACGGCCACGGTCAACAGGAACAACCTGATCGACCGGGGGGCACGGCGCCCGATCAGGGCCAGCACACCCATGGCAAAGGCGATGTCGGTGGCGGCGGGAATGGCCCACCCGCGATGCAGCATGGGAAAATCACGGCTGACGGCCAGGAACACCAGCGCGGGCAGCGCCATGCCTGCCAGCGCTGCCAGCACCGGCAGCCGCCGCCGCCGTGCATCGGCCAGTGAGCCGCTGATGATTTCGCGTTTGATCTCAAGCCCCACGACAAAGAAGAACACGGCCATCAGGCCGTCGTTGATCCAGGCATGCAGGCTGTCGAGTTGGGGCGCCACGATCACCGGAAGGACATGATGCAGTGCGGCATGATAGGCATGGTGCAAGGGCGAATTGGCCAGTGCGATGGCCAGCGCCGCGCAGACCAGCAGCAGCACGCCCGGCGCTGCTTCGTGGCGCATCAATCGGCGCAATGTCGATTGCGGCTGATGAGGGGACACGCGCATTTCCGCCATATTCGATTCATTCCTGAAGGTTGCAAGCGTTGCCACGCGCCACGGCCAGCCGTAATTTGCCAGTGGGGGTGTTTGCCGTCAAACGGGGGTGAGGGCAAATTGGGAATGATGTCGCTGTCCACAGTCTGGCTGTGGCTGGCCATGTTGCAGCGCGAACTTCTGCTTTTCGCTGCAACATGCCTGGCCGTGGGTGCCTGCCAAGAACGGCGGCTGGACGGACTGTGGGCCTGGCTCCGGATCACGGGCCGGGCTTGCACACTGCATCTGGCTTCGGGCTTTGCCGCGACTGCCGATTGGCCCGCGCGCGTCGACCGTGGTGCGGGTGGCCTACCGGGTGCGGCAGCGGTGCTGGTGCCGGTCTGGTCGGAAGCGCCGGTTGTGGCCGCCGTGATCGAGCATTGCCTGGCGGCTTGGCCAAATGCGGACCTGCGGCTCTATGTCGGCTGCCATCGCAACGATCCCGCCACGCTGGCGGCGGTCATGCGCTGCGCCACCGATCCGCGCCTGCGCATCGTGGTGCATGATCGCGACGGCCCGACGACCAAGGCCGATTGCCTCAATCGGCTTTATCTTGCGTTGCAGGCCGATGAGGCGCGCAGCGGCAGGATTGTGCGAAGCGTAATCGTGCACGATGCCTCGAAACCGCGCGACGACGAATATGGTCGACCGCCGCTTCCGGCGTTGTGGGCATAGCTTTCGCATGTAGTGCCGATCGCCCTTCTGCTGGCGCGGCGCAGCCGTGCGGGGCAACCGTGGCATTGCGGAATTGGCCTGCGCCGCCTAGGACAAGCGGCGATGGATGTGTACCTTCCCATCGCCAATCTGGCGGTCAACGGCTTGGTGATCGTGGGGCTTGGCGCCTTGACCGGGCTCTTGTCTGGCATGTTCGGCGTGGGCGGTGGTTTTCTCACCACTCCGTTGCTGATCTTCTATGGCGTGCCGCCGACGGTGGCCGCCGCATCGGCCGCGAGCCAGGTGACCGGGGCCAGTGTTTCGGGCGCATTTGCCCACGCCCGGCGCGGCGGCATCGATTATCACATGGGCGCGGTGCTGGTCGCCGGCGGGGTGCTGGGCACCGGGGTGGGGGCACTGCTGTTCCGCCTGCTGCAGGCGCTGGGCCAGATCGATACGGTGATCAACATCCTCTATGTCGTGCTGCTGGGCGGCATCGGCGGGCTGATGGCGCATGAAAGCATCACCGCCCTGCGCGCACAGCGGCTTGGCCTCGCCCAGCCGGCGCGGCGCCGCCGCCATCATCCCCTGGTAGCCAGCCTGCCACTGCGCTGGCGGTTCTATCGCTCGGGCCTTTATATCTCGCCACTGGCGCCGCTCTTGCTGGGCATGGCCACCGGCATCCTGACCATGCTGATGGGCATCGGCGGCGGGTTCATCCTGGTGCCGGCCATGCTCTATATCCTGGGCATGAGCACCAACGTGGTGGTGGGCACCTCGCTGTTCCAGATCCTGTTCGTGACCATGGCGACAACGATGATGCACGCGCTGACCACGCATGCGGTGGATATCGTGCTGGCCGGACTGTTGCTGGTGGGATCGGTTTCGGGCGCGCAGATCGGCGCGCAGTTTGCACAAAAGGCCAAGCCCGAACAGTTGCGCCTGATCCTGGCGGTGATCGTGCTGGGCGTGGCACTGCGCATGGCGCTGGGCCTGGGCTATCGACCCGACGAGATTTTCACCGTGGTGCCGCTATGACGCCGCGCTGGGTGCTGGCGCTGCTGGCGCCGGTGGCCATTCTGCTCGGTGGGGCGCGCGCGCCGATCCTGGTGCCCGAAATATCGCAGCATCGGGTGGAGGTGCGCCAGGGCTTTACCGGGGCGGATCTCTTGCTGTTCGGTGCCATCCTCGATCCGGGTGGCACCCGCGCCGCGCAGGATTACGATATCGTCGTCGTGCTCAAAGGCCCGGTGCAATCCATCGTGCTGCGGGAAAAGCGCAAGGTGGCGGGCATCTGGGTGAATGCCGCGAGCAGCGAGCTGCGCTCAGCGCCGAGTTTCTTTGCCATCGCCTCGTCCCGCCCGGTGCGCGAGATCGTGGATGACAAGACTGCGGCGATCTATGAACTCGGTCTCGATCGCCTGCAGCTTTCCCCGATTGGCGCGATCGACCCGGCCCGGCAACGCCACTTCGCCGATGGCCTGGTGGATCTGATGCAGCGGCAGGGCCTTTATCGCGAAGACGGCCACGGCGTAACGATCAGCGGGCAGGTGCTGTATCAGGCGCGCATCACGCTGCCTTCGCAAGTGCGCACCGGCACCTATACCGCTGAAACCTTTGCCATCCGCCAGGGCCGGGTGATCACCTCTGCGGTCACGCGGGTTGACGTGTCGAAGCAGGGTTTCGAACGCTTCGTGGCCGACCAGGCCGATGGCAACGGCTTGCTTTATGGCCTGTTTGCCGTGCTGGTATCGGTGGGCATGGGCTGGATCGCCGGGCGCCTGTTTGCGCTGGTGTGATGCGGGGCACTGCTTAGCCCAAAATTAACCCTGCCAGTTCTAGCGTTTGGCGCGACAACGGGCTGGGGCAAGAACAGGCATGACGGACATGAGCAGGCAGGTATTCATTTCGGCAGACCCTGCCCGGCCTGGAGATCTTGCCCCGCACGGGCCGATGCCATCTGCCGCTGCGTTGCCCGATATTGTCCTTGAACCGCGCGATCTGCCGCCGTCCGATTGCGCGCTCAGCCCGATCGGAGTGGTGGTGGATGTGGCCGGATCGGGCAGCGGCATCGCGCTCGATCTGCACCGCCTGGAAGACTGCATGGACGATGCCGATCCCACCGTGGCGCTGTCGGGCCAGGTGGGCAGCCAGATCAAGGTGCGCGTGGGGCGCGGCTGGCTGCTCGGCTCGGTGCGCAACCAGCGCCGCGATGGCAAGGTGGATGGTGGCGCAATGGCCCAGCTCGATTTTCTGGGGGAGGGCGAGGAAGACCCCGCCACCGGCCGCATCTTTGGCTTTCGCCGCGGCGTTACCCGCTTTCCCGTGCCCGGCGCGCTGGTCTATCCGGCCACCAGCGCCGATCTGCGCCAGATCTATGCCAGCGATGGCCGCGCGCATGTGACCGTGGGCACGGTGTTTCCCACCCAGGATATCCGCGCCGGCCTCTATATCGATCCGCTGCTGGGCAAGCATTTCGCGCTGCTGGGATCGACCGGCACCGGCAAATCGACGGCGGCCGCGCTGATCCTGCACCGCATCTGCGACATGGCGCCCGAGGGCCATATCGTGATGATCGATCCCCACGGCGAATATCTTTCGGCGTTTCGCAACACCGGGCAACTGTTCGACGTGTCGAACCTGCAGATGCCCTATTGGCTGATGAACTTTGAAGAACACTGCGAGGTGTTCCTCACCGCTACCGGGGCAGAACGCCAGATCGACGCCGATATCCTGGCCAAGTGCCTGCTGATGGCGCGGCAGAAGAACCGTCTGGCCGAACAGGTGGGCCGCATCACGCAGGATTCGCCGATCCCCTACCTGCTGTCCGATCTGTGCAACATCCTGCAGAACGAGATGGGCAAGCTCGACAAGGGGCACAGCTCGATCCCCTATATGCGGGTGAAGAGCAAGATCGAGGAAATCCGCAACGATCCGCGCTATCAGTTCATGTTCTCGGGCATGCTGGTCAGCGATACGATGGCCGAATTCGTCGGGCGGCTGTTCCGCCTGCCGGCCCATGGCAAGCCGATCTCGATCATCGACGTGTCGGGCGTTCCGTCCGAAATCACCTCTACCGTGGTTGCCGTGCTCAGCCGCCTGGTGTTCGACTATGCCATCTGGTCGCGCCAGGAAACCACGCGGCCGATCCTGCTGGTATGCGAAGAAGCGCACCGGTATGTGCCCAACGAGCGCAATTCCAACGGATCGTCGGTCGGTCGCATCCTGTCGCGCATCGCCAAGGAAGGCCGCAAATACGGCGTGTCGCTGGGCCTGATCACCCAGCGCCCGTCTGACCTGGCCGAAGGCGTGCTGTCGCAATGCGGCACGATCATCTCGATGCGCCTTAACAACGATCGCGACCAGCAGTTCGTGCGCGCGGCCATGCCCGAAGGCGCGCGCGGGTTCCTCGATTCGATTCCCGCGCTGCGCAACCGCGAATGCATCATCTGTGGCGAGGGCGTGGCGATCCCGATCCGCGTCGCGTTCGACGACCTGGACGAGGTGCGCCGCCCGGCATCGGCCGATCCTTCGTTCAGCCAGCTATGGGGCAAGAGCGGCGGCGAAGAGGAAGGCGTCGCGCGCACCGTGCATCGCTGGCGCGCGCAAAGCCGGTTTTGAGGGGGGCGGCGCGTGCCTGCGGGGGGCTTCGACAGGCTCAGCCCGAACGGAATTCCGAGGAATTGTTACCGGACTCCGTTCGCCCTGAGCTTGTCGAAGGGCGGCTTGCACAACGCTCAATCCGCTTTCAGCGCATCCTCAAGCCAATGCGGGACGTGGGTAATCGCTTCTGTCCGCAGATGATCCACCGCCAGGCCGAGGTCGGGATAGGCGGCGCGCTGGCGGGCCGGGTCTGACTGGGCGAGGGGAACGACCGTCAGGCGGCGGTTGACCTTTTGCCGCCAGTTCATCCGCGCGGTGTTTTCCTGGCCGACATAGCAGCCCTTGGTAAAGCTCACGCCCTTGAGCTCGGCCGCATTGGTTTCCAGCCACAGCGTCTGGTCGCTGCCCAGTTCGGCCTGACCCTCGGGCACGCCCAGCTTGAGGCGGTGTTCGCGCCATTGTGCATCAACCGCCACGTCATCGTCAGCCACCGCGGCGATCCAGCGCTGGCCCAGCGCTGCCAGGCGCGGATCGGCGGCGCCACCATCGCCCATGTGACCCTGCCAATAGACGCCCAGTTCGGGCGCAATGGCGATCGCGATTTTGCGGCGCAGGCGATAGAGCGAGAGGCGCTTGACCAGGGCCTCGGCCACGGCCGCCTCGCAATCGATCAGCAGCGCGTCGTTGCCATCGGGCCAGACCAGGAAATCGAACAGCGCCTTGCCTTGCGGGGTCAGCAGCCCGGCCCAGACCGGCAGCGGCCCTTGCACGTCGTTGGTGACAAGGCCCTGGAGGAACGCGGCCACGTCTTCTCCTGGCTCAGTGGGGGATAGCCGGATCAGGGCGCGATCGAACAGGCGGGGATTGCTCATGGGTGACAGATAGGAGCGCTTGGGCTTAAGGGGAAGCCATGAGCACGCAAACGACTCTCACGATCCGCCGCCCGGATGACTGGCACGTTCACCTGCGCGACGGCGCCATGCTGGAAGGCGTGGCGCCCTATACCGCGCGCCAGTTTGCCCGTGCGATCGTGATGCCCAACCTGTCTCCGCCGATGACCGATGTGGCCGGCGTTGCCGCCTATCGCGACCGCATCCTGGCGGCTTTGCCGGCGGGCAGCGATTTCACGCCGTTGATGACGCTTTACCTGACCGATCATACCGATCCTGACGAGGTTGAGCGTGGCCACAGCGCCGGCGTGTTCACTGCGGCCAAGCTCTATCCCGCCCATGCCACCACCGGCTCGGCCCATGGCGTGACCAGCGTGGCCACGATCTATCCCGTGCTCGAACGCATGCAGAAGATCGGCATGCCGCTGTTGATCCATGGCGAGGTGACCGATTCCCACGTCGACATCTTCGATCGCGAGGCGGTGTTCATCGAGCGCACGCTGGGACGCCTGGTGGCCGATTTCCCGGCGCTGAAAATCGTGTTCGAACACATCACCACGCAAGAAGCCGCGCAGTTCGTGGAAAGCGCCGGGCCGAACGTGGGCGCAACGATCACGCCGCAGCACCTGCACATCAACCGCAACGCGATGCTGGTGGGCGGGATGCGCCCGCATGCCTATTGCCTGCCGGTGGCCAAGCGCGAAAAGCACCGCCTGGCGCTGCGCAAGCTGGCCACCTCGGGCCATGATCGGGTGTTCCTGGGCACCGACACCGCGCCCCATGCGCGGCATCTCAAAGAAAGCGCCTGCGGCTGCGCCGGGCTGTTCAACGCGCCCTATGCGCTGGAAAGCTACATCGCCGTGTTCGATGAAGAGGGCGCGCTCGACAAGTTCGAGGCCTTTGCCAGCGAAAATGGCCCGCGCTTCTATGGCCTGCCGCTCAACGAGGGCACGGTGACCCTGGAAAAGACCGGCGTTGCCGTGCCGGCCGAAATCGCGGCGGGTGGTACGGTGCTGGTGCCGTTCCACGCCGGTGAAACCCTGGCCTGGCGCCTGGCCTAAGTTCCTCCCCGGCACGGGGAGGGGGACCAGCCGCAGGCTGGTGGAGGGGTGTTTCGGCCCGAAACGGCCCTCAAGGCACAAATGCCGCCACCCCCCGCCGTGGAAGGATCACCGCCGGCGCAACAGGTCATAGCTAAACAAGGCAATCGCCGCCCAGATCAGCATGAAACACGTCACCCGCGCCGGATCGAGCGGTTCGCCATAAAGCAATGCGCCGAGCACGAAGAGAATGGTGGGGGCGATGAACTGGGCGAAGCCCAGCGTCGAAAGATCGAGCTTGCGCGCGGCGACGGCAAACAGCAGCAGCGGCACGGCCGTGACCACGCCCGATCCGGCCAGCAGCCAGGGCACCACACCGCCCTGCGACAGCGCCGAGCCGGCCGGGCCGGACGCGGCATGGAGCACGGCGAGCAGCGCTGGCACGAACAGCACTGCGGTTTCCACGGTCAGCCCGATGACCGAAGGCACCACCACGAACTTGCGCACCAGGCCATAGAGGGCAAAGCTGCCGGCCATCGCCATGGCCACGCCCAGCATCGACAGTGCGCCGGCCATCAGCACGGCAATGCCACCGGCAGCCAGCGCCACGGCCGCCCATTGCAGGCGGTTCAAACGCTCGTGCAGGAAAACCACGCCGATCAGCACATTGAGCAGCGGGTTGATGTAATAGCCCAGGCTGGCCGCCAGCACCTGGTGTGTTTCGATCGCCACCAGATACATCAGCCAGTTGCAGCCGATCGCCGCCGCGCTCAGCACCAGCCGGCCAAGCACCGCCGGGGTGGTGAGTGCAGCGCGCAGGGCGGGGCCTTGGCCGCTGAACCAGACCACGGCAAGGCATACCGGCAAGGTGAACACCACGCGCCAGCTCACCAGCTCGATCGCCGGAACGCCGAGCAGCGGATGGAAATAGATCGGGAAGAATCCCCAGATCACATAGGCCAGCACGGCCGCGCCCAGGCCGCCCGCGGCCTTGGACGTGCCGGGGTTGTTCAGGTTGCTCGCCGTTGCGCTGTCTATCCTCTGGCTCATGGCCGGGCCTGTGGCAGGCGCATCGCCTTGCGCCAAGGCCCTTTTCCGCGCGGCGTGCGGGCCGGTCCGAACTTTTTTCGTTTCTGACCAATTCTGACAGTCGCGTTGCATGTCGTTCAGCTTGAAGCCTGTAAACATGAACCAACACGACGGATCAGGAGACCGAACATGATCGCACTTCGCAAGACTATGCTGGGCCTGGCCGCAACGGCCGCTGTGGCTTCCGGCATCGCCCCGGCTTCGGCGGCGATTGAAGTTGCCCCCCAGCCCACGCTGGTTGCCGCGGTGGCGCACGATGGCTGGGACCAGGGTTGGAACCACAACCGTGGCGGCTGGCGTGATCGTGACGATTGGCGCGGTGGCTATGGCCGCGGCGACAACGACTATCGCGGCTATGACCGCGAGGATTATCGCGGCTATGACCGTGGCTATTACGGCGATGTTGCCTATCGCGGCCAGAGCTGGCGCGGCAACGACGGCCGCTATTACTGCCGCCGCAACGACGGCACCACCGGCCTGCTGGTGGGTGGCGTGGCCGGTGCGCTGATCGGCCGGGGCATTGCCGGCAACGGTGATCGCACGCTTGGCGCCCTGCTGGGTGCAGCCGGTGGCGCGCTGCTGGGCAAGTCGATCGACCAGAGCAACGCCCGCTGCCGCTAAGACTAATACGCTAGATCCTGCCCGACCGGAGGGACCAGTCGGGGATCGGGCGGGACCGGGGCCTGCATGCGTGGTGGCGTGCAGGCCCCCTTTTGCGTCTGGTTTGCCGGGCCGTTAACGCGCCGCTAACCACGGCCGGTTCAGGAATGGCCATGGCCAAGCCTTTTGCCTCATGCCTTTTTGCGCTGCTTGTCAGTCTGGCCCTAACGGCCTGCGCGCAGGATGACGCGCCCAAGCGCAAGGCTGATCACGATCCCGCAATGAGCGCTGCGCTTGAAGGGCAATTGCTGGTCGATCCCGATCTGTCACAGCAGAACATGCGCAACGCGGCGGTGGTGCCGGGCGGCCCGGTCGATCCCGCCACGCCGCCACCCGATTCGCCCTAGCCGGACAGCCCGATACCGATCGAGGCGCGCGGCTGTTCAATTTCGGCCGAGGCCACGGGATAGGCGCAGAAATCCGCCGCATAGAACGCGCCCGGCCGCTGGTTGCCGGAAAGGCCCACCCCGCCCAGGGGCGCTGCGGGTGAGACGCCGTTGGTCGGGCGGTTCCAGTTGACCGCGCCGGCCCGCACATTGGCCCAGAACCGGTTGTAATCCTGCGGCGTGCCGCCGATTAGCGCGGCGCACAGGCCAAAGCGCGTGGCGTTCGCCTCGGCCAGGGCCTGGTCGAAATCATCCACCTTGATCACCTGCAGGATTGGGCCGAACAGCTCCACATCGGGGCGCTGGGTCATCGCTGTCACGTCGATCATCGCCGGGGCCAGGAACGGCAGATCGCCGCGCGGCCGTGTCAGATGGCGGATCGGCCGTCCACCGTGCGACAGCAGATAGACAAAGCTTTCGGTCAGGCCGTCGGCGGCGGCATTGTCGATCACCGGCCCCATGAACGGGGCGGGATCATCCAGCGGCGCGCCCACGATCAGGCGATCGGCCAGGGCCTTTACCTCGCCAACCACGGCATCATAGAGATCGGCCTTGACGATCAGCCGGCGCGCGGCCGTGGCACGCTGCCCGGCGGTGGTAAACGCCGATTGCACCACCAGCGCGGCGGCATCGGCGATCTTGGGCGTGTCCCACACCACGATCGGGTTGTTGCCGCCCAGGTCCAGCGCCACGATCTTGCCCGGCTGCGCCGCCAGGCGGCGGTTGAGCGTAAGGCCAGTGTGGCTCGATCCGGTGAACAGCACGCCATCGACGCCTTCGTGGGTGGCCAGCGCCTTGCCTTCCTCGGCCGCGCCCACCAGCATCTGCGCCAGGGCGGCCGGCACCCCGGCGCGATGCAGGCACTGGATCAGGGCCTGGCCCGTGGCCGGCGCCTTTTCCGATGGCTTGAACACCACGGCATTGCCGGCGATCAGCGCGGGAATGATATGGCCCACCGGTGCCTGGGCCGGCAGGTTGAACGGGCCGATCACGGCCATCACGCCGTGTGGCTTGTGGCGCAGCGCGGCCGTGCCCTGCAGCGCGCTGTCGAGCCGGCGTTGCGCCGTGCGTTCGGCATAGCTGCGCACCGCGATTTCCACCTTGGTCAGCACGGTATCGACCTCGCCCTTGGCTTCCCACAGGGGCTTGCCGGTTTCGCGGGCGATCAGCGTGGCAAGGCTTTCGGCATCCTTGCGCACTTCGTTGGCAAAGCGGCGCATCAGTTCGATGCGGGTGGACAGCGGCTGCGCTGCCCAGGCCGGCCACGCGCGCCGCGCACGCGCCACCGCCGCATCGACATCGCCCACGGCGCCGCGCCAGAGTTCAGCGCCGGTGGCCGGCTCTGTGGAAATGATCTCTCCGGCTGCCACGGGGTGGGCGTCGATCCTTTGGGTGAGGCTTGCTGTCACAGGGAGGGATAAACCAAAAGCGTTACGAATGGGTCAGCGATCGGCCCAGCAGCCTGTCGCATTGCTTAATGACCGTGGCCGGCCGGGACCGGCGGCTGGCCGAGTGCCTCGCCCAGGCGACGGATGGCCGCGATCTTGGCATCGAGCGCGCTCCAGTCATCGCGTTCGGCGATCGGCGCCCAGATGCTTTCCACTTCATCGATCAGCAGGCTGGGCGGGGCCTCTTCCTGCCACAGCGGATGGTCGCTGCCGATCGGGGCATAGCCCGCCAGTTCGGGCAAGGCATCGGCGCCGCGCCCGCCGCGATGGGCGTGGAAAAATGCGTCCGGTCCGGTCCCGCTGGCGCGCATCGCCGCCTCGCAGGCCGCGATCAGGGCGCTATCGCGTTCCAGCCCTTGCGATGCCACGCCCAGGCGCCAGCACCAGCGGCGCGCCATAGCCGCCTGGTAGAGCGGGCCAAAGCGTTCGAGCGCGGCGATCAGCGGCGGCGCTTCTTCCACCAGGCGCAGCGCCACGGCCAGCTGGCCGCAGTTCCAGCCGATCACCTCGGGCTGGCGGCCAAAGGCATAGCGGCCAGCCTCGTCGAAATAGGCGGCGACAAACCCTGCGTCCCAGCGCGGCAGCCAGCGCCACGGGCCATAGTCGAAACTCTCGCCCGTCACGTTCATGTTGTCGGTGTTGAGCACGCCGTGGACAAAGCCCGCGACCATATAGCTGGCGGCCATATCGGCCATGCGCGCCACCACCTGGTGCAGCAGCGTGGCCGCCGGGCTGGACCCGGCCGGCGCGGCATCGGGCGCACCGGGAAACTGCGCCAGGCAATAGGCGATCAATTCGTGCATCTCGGCCGGCTTGTCGAGCGCGAGCAGGCGCTGGAACGTGCCGATGCGGATGTGTCCATGGCTGAGCCGCACCAGCACCGCCGAGCGGGTGGGCGAGGGTTCATCGCCGCGCCACAGGTTCTCGCCGGTCTCGATAACCGAAAAGGTGCGGCTGGTGTTGACGCCCAGCGCTTCGAGCAGCTCGGTCGCCAGGATTTCGCGCACTGCGCCTTTGAGTGTCAGGCGCCCGTCGCCGCGCCGGCTCCACGGCGTCTGCCCCGAACCCTTGGTGCCCAGGTCGAGCAGGCGGCCCGCGCCATCGCGCAACTGGGCAAAGGTGAAGCCGCGCCCATCGCCCAGGTCGGGATTGTACACCCCGAACTGGTGTCCGTGATAGCGCAGCGCGAGTGGCCCGGGCAGATTGCCGGGCAGGGGTGCGAAGCGGCCGAAGTGGGCGAGCCACTCGTCATCGCCAAGGCCCTCGAGGCCCACCTGCGCGGCGGCGCGATCGTTGCGCCAGCGCAGCACGGTCTGCGGAAAATCGGCCGCCGCCACGCTATCGCCCAGCCAGGGCGCCAGCGCCGCCAATTGCGGATCGGGGCGATAGGGAATGGCTTGACCCGGCAGCGGGCGATCCGACACGGCTTGCGGGACAGGCTCCATTCTTCCATTAGTGGGGTGCTTGCACGCCACAGGCAAGGCGCCTTGTGGCTTAACAGTGATACAAGACACGGGAAAACGCGTTTGCCCATCGCCACATTCGAGATTCGCAGTTGGGCCAGCACCGATGGTTTGCGCCTGGCCTATCGCGCCTATCCCGGCGATGCGGCGCGTCTTCCGGTGATCTGCCTGCCCGGCCTGACGCGCAATGGCCGCGATTTCGAGGATCTGGCCCCGCATATCGCCGCCAGCGGCCGCCGCGTGCTGTGCCCCGATCTGCGCGGGCGGGGGGAAAGCGACTATGCCCGCGATCCGATGACCTATCAGCCGCCGGTCTATGCCCAGGATCTGGCGGGGCTGCTCGCCGCCGAAAAGATCACCCGCTTCATCGCGATCGGCACCTCGCTCGGCGGCATTCTCACCATGGCGCTGGCGGCCGGCCAGCCCGGCTTGGTGGCGGGCGCCGTGCTCAACGATATCGGCCCAGCGATCGATCCGGCCGGCCTGGCGCGCATTACCGACTATGTCGGCCAGGGGCGCAGCTATCTCACCTGGATGCACGCCGCACGCGGCCTGCGCGAGACGATGGGCGATATCTACCCGGATTTTAGCATCGAAGACTGGCTGCGCCTAGCCAAGCGGCTGATGGCACTGGGCACGGGCGGGCGCATCGCCTTTGACTATGACATGAAGATCGCCGCCCCGATCGAGGCGGCAGAGCAGGCGCGCGACGATGCTGCGGCCAAGGCCAGGGCAGAAGGCAGCGCGCCGCCGCCCGAGGCCGATCTGTGGCCGCTGTTCGCCGCGTTGACGCCAGTGCCGCTGGTGGTGGTCCATGGCGCCACCTCGGACATTCTCTCGGCCGATACCGCCGCCGCGATGGCGCAGCGCCATCCCGATTGCACGCTGGTGACCCTGCCGCGCGTGGGCCATGCCCCGACGCTGGACGAACCCGAGGCACGCGCGGCGATCGATGCCCTGCTGGCGCGGCTCGACTGATCGCGGCGGTTGCAGGAACCTTGACCATGGATCGCCAAGCCGGCCCGGCCCGCCGCCTGCATGTGCTGCACCTGCATTCCACGTTCGATGCCGGGGGCAAGGAACGCCGCAGCGTGGCGCTGATGAACCGGTTCGGCAATGCGCTCGATCATTCGGTCGTCTCGGCGCAGCCTGGCGCGCTGGGCGCGCGCAGCCTTTTGGCACGCGGGCTTTCGGTGCATTTTCCGCTGGGTTTTCCCCCTCTGGTGGGCAAGCTTGGCGTGCGTCGCCTCCAGACCCTGGCGCGCGGGATGCAGGGTTTTGACCTGATCTGCACCTACAACTGGGGGGCGATGGATGCGGTCATGGCGCACGCGCTGTTCGCCCCGCTCTATGGCCTGGCGCCGCTGGTCCACCATGAAGACGGCTTCAATGCCGACGAGGCAGAGCGGCTCAATCCCCGGCGCAACTGGTTCCGGCGCGTGGCCCTGGCCCGGGCCAGCGCGCTGGTGGTGCCCTCGCGGCGGTTGGAGGCCGTGGCCCGCGATGCCTGGCACCAGCCGGCTGGCAAGGTCCACCGCATTGCCAATGGCATCGACACCGCCGCCTATGCCCGCAAGGCGCGCCCCGACGCGCTGCCGCGTGTGATCAAGCGGCCGGGGGAAAAGTGGGTGGGCACGCTGGCCGGCCTGCGCCCAGTCAAGAACCTGCCTCGCCTGGTGCGCGCCTTTCGTGCGCTGCCCGAAGAATGGCACCTGGTGATCCTGGGTGAAGGGCCCGAGCGCGAGGCGATCCTGACCCAGGCGATGGATCTCAACATCGGCCACCGCGTGCATCTGCCCGGCCATGTTCCCGATCCGGCGCTGGCAGTGGGGCTGTTCGATTTCTTTGCGCTGTCGAGCGATAGCGAACAGTTTCCGCTGTCGGTGGTTGAGGCGATGGCTGCAGGCCTCGCCGTGGCGAGCCCGGCCGTGGGCGACGTGGCCGAGATCGTTGCCGCTGACAATGCGCGGTTCATCGCGCCGGTCGGTGATGAAGCGGCGCTGGCCCAGGCCATGCTGGACCTGGCGACGGATGAGCTGGCGCGCCGCCGCGCCGGGGCGGCCAACCGCGTTCTGGCCACGCGCGAGTATGATGAAAGCGTGATGGCCGGCCTTTATGCCCGCGTCTATGCCGATGCGCTGGGACTGGCCCAATTCCCGTGAAGCATCGTTCGTTGTCGCGATGTTGCAGGCGGTTGGTCGCTTAACCATCGGTTCAGCGGGGGACAGCCAGCATCATAGGCGTTGAAAAGGTGGCTCCATCCGCTAAACACCGCGCCCATTCCGTGCAATTTTTGCCTATCCCTTGCTCTCAATCGCCGAAAGCTTAGCCTTGGCCCTTAGACCGAACCGTCCGCAAAACCCGTCCGATCCGCGTGCCGTTGCGCGCGCCGCCGAAGGCAATGTCTTTGCCCGCGAAGTGGACGATGCCCTGCGCCAGGACGAGGCGCTTTATGCGCTGCGCAAGTGGGGCAAGCCGGTTGGCGCGGCCGTGGTGCTGGGCCTGGCCGGGCTGGGTGGCTGGCTGTGGTACAGCAATCACCAGGATACGCTGCGCGGCCAGCAGGGTGAGCAACTGACCCAGGCACTCGACAATTTCGAAGCCAAGAACGACAAGGCCGCGCAAGCCCTGCTCGATCCGCTGGCCAAGGACGGCACCCCGGGCAACCGCGCCGCCGCGCAGCTGCTGCTGGCTGGCAAGGCGCAGGACGATGGCAAGGCCGATCAGGCCGCCAAGGGCTTTGCCGCCGTTGCCGCCGACAGCAATGCGCCGCAGGCCTATCGCGATGCCGCCACGGTGCGTGAAGTGGCCATCACGTTTGACAAGCTGCCTCCGCAGCAGGTGATCGACCGCCTCAAGCCGCTGGCCGTGCCGGGCAACCCGTGGTTCGGCAGCGCCGGCGAACTGGTTGGCCTGGCTTATCTCAAGCAGGGGCACAACGATCTGGCCGGGCCGCTGTTTGCCGCCATCGCCAAGGACAAGGACGTGCCCGACACGATCAAGCGCCGCGCGCGCCAGGTTGCCGGCAGCCTGGGTGTCGACGCGGTTGACGATGTTTCGGCGGTTATCGGGCAGGCCCAGTAAGGCTGCCACGGTTTCCCGATCTATCGGGTTTGCATGCATTGCGCGCCGCCGCCCCGCATCGGGCCGCCGGGGCATGACAGGACAAGGAAGACAGGCATGATCCGCATTCCCAGCCAGGGCCACATGGCCCGCCAGCCAGGCGCCGGCACCGATCGCCGCCGGATTGCGGCGCTGGCCCCCGCGGCAGTGCTGGGCCTGGCTCTGGTTCTGGGCGGCTGCGCCGGGCACAAGGGCAAGGTCAAGGCCACGCCCACCGTGGGCGAACGCATTCCCGTGCTGTCGCGGATCGAGGCCGGCACCAAGGTCGATCCCACGCTCGCCAGCATGGACGTGGTCGTGCCCGCGCCCGTGGTCAACACCGAATGGGCCCAGGGCGGCGGCACTGCCAGCAAGTCTTCGGGCCATCTCGCGCTTGCCGATGCCCCGCAAAAGCTGTGGTCCACGCGCATTTCCGGGTCTTCGCCCAAGCAGCGCCTGGCCGCATCGCCGGTGGTGGGCAATGGCACTGTCTTCGTGATGGACACCGAAGGCGTGGTGCGCGCGCTCGATGAAAACAACGGCCACGAAAAGTGGAAGCAGGGCTTCCGTCTGCCCGAAAAGAACGATTCGATCTTTGGCGGCGGCGTCAGCTTTGATTCGGGCAACGTCTACATCACCACCGGCCTTGGCGAAGTGGCCGCGCTCGATGCGGCCGATGGCAAGATCAAGTGGCGCGTAAAGCCTGCCGGCCCGCTGCGCGGCGCGCCCACCGTGGCGTTCGGCGCGGTCTATGTGATGACGCAGGACAACCAGATCTTTGCGCTCAACACCGCCGATGGCACCAATCTGTGGAATCAGTCCGCCTCGGTCACGCAAAGCGGCGTGTTCGGCGTGGCGGCTCCCGCCGCTGGCCAAGGCACGGTGATCGCCGGCTACAGCTCGGGCGAACTGGTGGCCTATCGCTATGAAAACGGGCGGCAGCTGTGGTCCGATGCGCTGGCGCGTACCTCGATCGCCACGAGCGTTTCGACGCTGACCGATATCGATGCCGATCCGATCATCGAACGCGGCCGGGTCTATGCCCTGGGGCAGGGCGGGCGCATGGCCGCCTATGAACTGGTCACCGGCCAGCGTATCTGGGAACTCAACCTCGCGGGCATTTCCACCCCGGCAGTGGCCGGTGAGTGGATCTTCACCCTGACCGACGAAGACAAGCTGCTGTGCATCGCCAAGTCCACCGGCAAGGTCCGCTGGATGAGCCAGCTGCCCCGCTATCTCAAGCCCAAGAAGAAGGAGAGCCCGATCTTCTGGACCGGGCCGGTCTTGGCGGGCAACAAGCTGTGGGTGGCCAATTCGCGTGGCGAGATTTCCACCATTACCGTGGGTGATGGTACGCTGGCCCGCGTGACCAAGGTGGCTGCGCCCGTTACCCTGCCGCCGATCGTGGCTGACAAGACCCTGATCGTGCTGGATGACAGCGGCGAAATCACCGCCTGGCGTTAACCTTCTTCACCGAATTTCCACTTCTGCGCGTATAAGCGGGCGGGTATGACCAAGTCGCCCGCCCACGCCGTTTCGCCCCGCCCTGCCAGCGATGTGTCCGTCTGGGTAGGCTTGGTGGGCCTCGCTGGCCTGCTGGCATGGGTGGCGGTGTGCCGCGCCTGGCCGCAGATCGTCGATGCGCTGGGCTTGCCAGGGCCGCACGCGCGGCTGGCCGGATCAAGCGCGGCGGTGCTTGCCCTCTTGTTTTCCGGCACGCCGATGGTGGCCTGGTCGCTGCTGGTCGACAAGGTTCATCGCCGGCCCTCCACCGGCATCGACTGGATGGCGCCGCGCCCGTTGCGCAGCGTGCTCGATATCTCGATCACCAAGCTGGCCGGGCTCTGGGCCACCTGGGCGCTGATCGCCTTCGTCTATTGCCTGGGGCGCTGGTATTGGCGCGGGCAGTATCTGTTCGCCATGGACCTGTTGGAACAGGCCGCGCCGTTCCTGTTCCTGGGCGCCATTCCCTATGTGCTGTGGCTCGATCGCGTGCTGGTCAGCCCGCGCGACGGGGCCTGGCATTTCGGTGCCATGCTGATCGGGCGCGAAGCCTATGACGTGGACCAGGTGTGGCACCACTTGCGCGCCTGGACGGTGAAAGGCTTTTTCTGCGCCTTCATGATCTCGATCCTGCCCGGTGGTTTTGCCGCCGTGGTCGAGGCGGACTGGACCGGGCTGTGGGCCGATCCGGTACGCTGGTCGAACACCGCGATCGAGGCGATGTTCATGATCGACGTGCAGATCGCCATGGTCGGCTACCTGCTGACGATGAAGCCGCTCGATGCCCACATCCGCACGGCCAATCCCTATCTGGCGGGGTGGGTGGCAGCGCTGATGTGCTATCCGCCCTTTGTGCTGATGGGCGGCGGCGGCGTGCTGGACTATCACCAGAGCACCGCAGAATGGGCCTATTGGTTCGATGGCCATCCGGCGCTGCTGTGGGCCTGGGGCCTGGCGCAAGTGGTGCTGACGGCGATCTATGCCTGGGCCACGATTGCCTTCGGCTTGCGCTTTTCCAACCTTACGTATCGCGGCGTGCTGACCAACGGCCCCTATGCCTTTACCCGGCATCCCGCCTATCTGTCGAAGAACCTGTTCTGGTGGCTGGTGACGATGCCGTTCCTCGCCACCACGCATTCCAAGGTTGATGCCGTGCGCAACACGGTCACCCTCGCGCTAGTCAGCGCGGTCTATTTCTGGCGCGCCAAGACCGAGGAAAAGCACCTGCTGGGCGAAGACGCCAAGTATCGCGCATACCATGCCTGGATGGCCCAGCATGGGCTGATCACGCGGCGGTTGGGGCAGCTTTTAAGTGGTCTGGTTGGCAGGCCGGCGTTGAGCCGCCACCACCCCCCGACCCCCTCCTCTGAAGAGGAGGGGGAGGAGAAGGTGTTGAATTAAAAGCCCCCTCCTCTTTAGAGGAGGGGGTTGGGGGTGGTGTGAACCCCAGCGCTAAGCGCTCAAACCGCCACGCCTTCATCGCTTTCGAACACGCGGATGTTGCGCTCGGTCAGGCCCAGGCCGGCGCGCTGCTGTGCCCAGGTGGCCATGTGCGCGGTCTGGAAATGGGCGTCGAGCGCGGCGCGGTCGCGCCACTTTTCGCTGACGTGGATCACTTCGGGATCAAGCGCATCGTGCGAATAGGCATAGGCCAGGCACCCGTCTTCGGCGCGGGTAGCCTCGATCACCGCGCGCATCATCGGCGCGGCGGTGGCGAAGGCGGCGGTCGGCAGGCGAAACGTGCCCATTACCAGGATCATGGGGTACTATCCTCTCAAAAGCTCTTGGCGGCATAGACCTTGGACAGGTCACCGCCCCACGCGCCGTGGTACAGATCGAGCAAGCGCTCGGCCGGGGTCTTGCCCGAGGCGACGATCTCGTCCAGCGGCAGGAGATAGCCGGTTTCGTTGTCTCCGGCTGCGTTGAGGCGCCCGCGCGCGGCCAGGCCCGAGCGCGCAATGTCGAGCACGCGGCCGGCGATATCGCGCAGGGTGCCGCCACCGGGCAGCGGCGCATCAAGGCCCAGCTTGGGTACGCTGGCGCGCAGGATCTCGCGCCCTTCCATGTCCCAGTCCTTGACCAGATCCCACGCCGCATCGAGCGCGCCCTGATCATAGAGCAGTCCCACCCAGAACGCGGGCAGGGCGCAGATCCGGTTCCACGGGCCGCCATCGGCGCCGCGCATTTCCAGGAACGATTTCAGCCGCACTTCGGGGAAGGCGGTGGAAAGATGGTCAATCCAGTCGCTCTTTCGCGGCTTTTCGCCGGGCAGCGCGGGCAGCTTGCCATCAAGGAAATCGCGGAACGACTGGCCGGCGGCATCGATGTATTTGCCATCGCGGAACACGAAATACATCGGCACGTCGAGCATGTAGTCGACATAGCGTTCATAGCCAAAGCCGTCTTCGAACACGAAGGGCAGCATGCCCGTGCGCGCCGGATCGGTGTCTGACCAGATGTGGCTGCGATAGGACAGGAAGCCGTCGGGCTTGCCTTCCAGGAACGGCGAATTGGCAAACAGAGCGGTGGCCAGCGGCTGCAACGCCAGGCTGACGCGGAACTTCTGCGCCATGTCGGCTTCGCTGGCATAGTCCAGGTTGGTCTGGATGGTGCAGGTGCGCAGCATCATGTCCAGGCCCATCGTGCCCACGCGGGGCATATGGCGCAGCATGATCTCATAGCGGCCCTTGGGCATGATCGGCAGATCGCCGCGCGCCTTGTCGGGCCAAAGGCCAAGGCCGAGGTAAGCGAGGCCAAAGCGATCGCCGATGGTCTTGACCTGGGCAAGATGGCGCCCGGTTTCTGCGCAGGTCTCGTGCAGGCTTTCCAGCGGCGCGCCCGACAGTTCGAGCTGGCCGGCCGGCTCCAGGCTGACCGCGCCATCCGGGCCGGACATGGCAATGACCTTGCCGCCTTCCATCACCGGCTCCCAGCCGAATTCGGTCAGCGCCATCAGCAGATCGCGGATGCCACCGGGCTCGTCATAGGACGGGGCGGCATGGTCGGCCGTGCGATAGACGAATTTCTCGTGCTCGGTGCCGATTCGCCAGGCATCGCGCGGCTTTTCGCCCTTCTGCATGGGGGCGACAAGCTGGTCCCGGCTCTCGATGAGAGGATCGTTGCTATCTGAAACCTGTCTCGTGCTCATGCCCGCATCCGTTAGTGGCCAAACGGACTTTGCGCCAGCGATAAACGTGGGATGAACGATTGCAGGGCGGCAATAATCCAAGGGGCGTGCGCGCGGCGCAAACCCTCACGCGGCAGCCCAGTCCCCCGCAACCCCCATCCACAATCCCAGGCCCGCCACGGCTGCCGTTTCGCCCCGCAGGATGCGCGGACCCAGGGTAATGGCATGGGCGGCAGGATGAGCGCGGATCGCGGCGCGTTCCGCTTCGTCAAAGCCGCCCTCCGGCCCGATGAGCAGGGCGGCCGGGCCTTGGCGCGCGGCAAAGGCTTGGGCCGCCGGGGCGCCGCCCTGCTCATCGGCAAAGAACAGCGCGCGCCCGGCGGGCCAGTCGCGCAGCATGGCGTCGAGCTTCACCGGATCGAACAGCGCGGGCAGGGCAGTGCGCGCGCATTGCTCGGCCGCCTCGGTCACGATCGTGGCGGCGCGTTCGGCATTGAGCTTGTCGGCCACGCAGCGCCGCGTAATCACCGGGCGGATCTGGCCAGCGCCCAGTTCGGTGGCCTTTTCCAGCACCCAGTCGAACGCCTGCTTCTTGAGCAAGGCCGGGCACAGCCATAGATCGGGAACCGCCTCCAGTGGCCGCAACTGCCGCTCGAGCGTCAGCATCATGTCACGCTTGCCGGCGTGCGCCACGCGGGCCAGCCATTCGCCGGTCTGGTTGTCGCACAGGATCACCGCGTCGCCCGGCCCAGCGCGCATCACCTTGCCCAGATAGTGCGCCTGTGCGCCGTCGATCGCCAGGCTGGCGCCGTCTTCCAGCCGTTCTTCCACGAACAGGCGCGGGGCAGAGCGGGGCGGCCAGGCGGGGGTGGCGGGCAGATGATCGGTCATGGGCAGCGTTCATAGGCAGCGCCGCGCGCGGCGGCAACACGCGGGCGATCTGTCCCCTTGCAGGCCTGATCAAACCGGCGCAGGAGCATGGCAGCATGACCACGGCAACCGATCAGATCGTCCCTGACAGCGAACATCGCGGGCTGGTGGCCCGCCTGCCGCAGCCCTTGCGCGATTATGCGCTGCTTGCCCGGCTGGACCGGCCGATCGGCTGGTGGCTGCTGTTCTGGCCCTGCGCCTGGGGCGTGTTCCTGGCCGGCGGCGCGCGGCAGTGGCACTTGGTGGCGTGGATGCTGCTCGGCTCCATCGCCATGCGCGGGGCGGGGTGCGTCTATAACGATATCGTCGACGCTGATCTCGATGCGCGGGTCGCCCGCACGGCGCAGCGCCCGGTGGCCAGTGGTCGCGTGCGCAAGAAGGCGGCCTGGGCCTGGCTCGTGGTGCTCGCTGCGGTGGGGCTGGTCGTGCTGCTCCAGTTGCGCTGGCAGGCGCAGATCGTCGCGCTGGGCAGCCTGGCGCTGGTCGCCGCCTACCCGTTCATGAAGCGCATCACCTGGTGGCCACAAGCCTGGCTCGGCCTCGTCTTCACTTGGGGCGCGCCGACCGGCTGGGTGGCGGTGCACGATGGCGACCTCGGCGCACTCGCCGCGCTCTATGCCGGGGCGATGTGCTGGTGCATCGGCTATGACACGATCTATGCCCTGCAAGACCGCGAGGATGACGCCATGGTCGGCATCCGCTCCAGCGCCCGCGCGCTGGGCAGCAAGGTGCGGCCCGGCGTCACTGCATTCTACGCCGCCGCCGTGGCGCTGTGGGCGCTGGCGTTCTGGCTGGTCCATCCCGATCCCCTGGCCCTGCTGGCGCTGCTGCCGGTGGCGCTGCACCTGGCGTGGCAGGCGCTGAGCCTCGACGTGGACGATGGCGACAACGCCCTGGCGCGGTTTCGTTCAAACCGCACGGCGGGGTTTCTGATGGCGCTGGCGTGCCTGGTGGTGGGGAGCGCGGGGTAGGCGGACTGAGAGGCTTGGCGAACATGCCCTCCCCCAGCCCCTCCCGCAGGCGGGAGGGGAGCTTGGCGCCAAAAAGCCCCTCCCGCCTGCGGGAGGGGTTGGGAGGGCGTGTTACAGCCCGCCACTAATCAATTCGGCCGTGGTTCCACCGGATAGACGATGAAGTCTGGCCGCACGGCCTTCGCCGGCGTGTCGCCCATGGCATCCACGGTCTGAACCAGATCGGCAATCGCGGCGGGCGGCAGCGCCAGGCCGTGTTCGGCCGGGTGCGTGGGGGCTTCCATCGGATAGTCCTGGCCCGGCGTGGTGGTCATCTCGATATGGGCGCCAAGCAGGGCGCGGATGGGGTGGGTTTGCGCGAAGGCGGCCAGGCGATGGGCGCTGGCGCGGAATTCGGCGAAGTGGTTGCTCGGCACGTAGAGACGGCCGGGATAGAGCATGTCGCCCGACAAGAGTAGGCGGGTTTGCGGGTCATAGATCATGACATGCGCGCTTTGATGCCCTGGCGTGGGGATGGCGCGCAGCACGCGTCCGCCCAGGTCCAGCGCGCCCAGGCCGTTGGGCCAGTCGGCCACATGAAACGCGCTGGCGACATCGGCTGGGGCAAGGCCTACCACGGTGGTATCCGGCCGATCGGCAAATTCGCTGTCGCCTGCATGGTGGTCGCCATGGCTGTGCGAATGGGCGACGGTCAGGTGCAGCGGGTGGTTGCCGTGGGCCTGGCGCCATTGCGCGATCACGCGCTCCACCGTGGGCCGCACCATCAGGCCGCCAGCCCCGGTATCGACCAGCAACGCGCCGCTTTGCCCGAACAGCAGATAGAGAAACGGCGCCTCGAAATTGGTTTTCACCGATTGGCGGATCACGAAGGTGTCGGCATCAACCTGTTGCACCTGCATCTCTGGTTCGCTGGCCGTGGTGCCATCGATCCAGTGTGCGAAGGGCGGCGGATCGAACGCCGGGGCCGCGCCGATCAGCAGCGGCGATCCCGCCATGAGGGCAAGGGGAAGGGCGAGGCGAAAGCGGTGTCGACCAGTCATCCTGCACTAATCGCACGCGCGGGCGCGCGCGACATGACGGTGCGCGCCCGCGCTTTTGATCCTGCGCGCCTAAACTGCCGACGCCAGCAGTTCTTCGGCGCCGCCCAGGTCCACGCTGACCAGGCGCGAGACGCCGCGCTCCACCATGGTCACGCCGAACAGGCGGTGCATGCGGCTCATCGTCACGGCGTTGTGCGTGACGATGAGATAGCGGGTCTGCGTTTCGGCCACCATGGCGTCGAGCAGGTCGCAGAAGCGTTCGATATTGGCATCGTCGAGCGGGGCATCCACTTCGTCGAGCACGCAGATCGGCGCGGGATTGGTGAGGAACAGGCCAAAGATCAGCGCCACTGCCGTCAAGGCCTGTTCGCCACCCGACAGCAGCGTCAGCGATTGCAGCCGCTTGCCTGGCGGCTGGGCCATGATTTCCAGGCCTGCTTCCAGAGGGTCGTCGCTGTCGACCAGCGCGAGATGGGCTTCGCCGCCGCCGAACAGGCGGGTGAACAGGCGGCGGAAATGCCCGTCCACCGCCTCGAACGCGGCGCGCAGGCGCTCGCGCCCCTCACGGTTGAGGTTGCCGATCGAGCCGCGCAGGCGGTTGACCGCTTCGGCCAGTTCGGCCTGTTCGGCCAGGCTTTCGGCCTGGCGCGCCTCGGCCTGGGCGAGTTCGTCTGCCGCCACCAGGTTGACCGGGCCGATCCGCTCCCGCTCGGCCAGCAGCCGCTCGTGCGTGGTGCTTTCGCTGGCGGCATCGCCCACCTCGGCCCCGGCAAAGGCAAAGCGTTCGGGCAGCAGGGGCGGCGGGCATTGAAAGCGCTCGCCGGAAATGCTGGCCATTTCCTGGCGGCGCTGGTCTTCGTGGCTGGCCTGGGCGCTGGCCGTGGCGCGCGCCTCACGCGCGGTGGCCAGGGCTTCGGTGGCCTGGGCGAGGGCCGTATCGGCGGCCTTGCCGGCGGTCTCGGCCTGGGCCAGCGCGGCTTCGGCCTGGGCGAGATCGGTGGAGAGGCGGTTGCGGATCGCTTCGCCCTGTTCGATTTCGGCGATGAGGCCGGCCGGCTTGGCGGCACTGATCGCGCGTTCGGCGGCCAGGTCCTGGGCGCGTGTCGCCATTTGCGCCAAGCGCTTGGCCGCGTCGCCGGCGCGGGCCTGCCAGTTGCGCATGTCGGCCTTCATGCCGCCCAACCGCTCGCGGCCGACGGCCAAGGCCTGTTCCAGGGCGGCATGGGCTGCCATGGCCTGTTGCAGGGCGGTGCGTGCTGTCTGGTGCTGGGCCTGCGCCGTGGCAACGGCGGCGCGGCCTTCCGCCGGATCGGGTAACGCGGCATGGCGGGCTTGGGCGCTCTCTGCCTCGGCCTGGGCTGCCGTGATCTGTTCGGCGAGGGCCGCTTCTTGCCGGGCGAGGTCCGCGGCGCGGGCATCCTGCTGGGCGCGTGCCGCTTCGGCCTGATCCACCGCGCGCAGGGCGCTGCGTTCGGCCTCGGCCGCCTGGCCGATCAAGCGTTCCACCCCGCTCCATTCCGCCTGGGCCTGGGCCAGTCCATCGCGCGCCGCATCATGGGCGGCCTCAGCCGCTGCTACCGCCGCGTCGAGCGCGGGGCGGCGCGCCTCCAGATCGGCCAGGCGATTGTCGGCTTCTAGGGCGGCCGCCTCGGCCGCGCCTTCGCCGCGTGCGACAAAGCCGTCCCAGCGCCGCAGGTGCCCGGCGCGGGTGACCAGCCATTCCCCGGGGTTGAGCGCCTCGCCGCTGTCGACCTCGACCGCGCGCACCCAGGCGAGCCGCGCGGCGAGTTCTGGCGGGCACGCGCGCAGGTGATGCAGCAGCGCATCGGCCAGCGGCGCGGGCGGTGTGGCGCCGGTCCAGAACCGCCCTTCGCCGGCCGCTGGCGCCGGACCGAGCGGCGCCGCGGCATCGCGGCCCAGCACGGCGGCCAGCGCGCGTTCCCAGCCGGGGGCGACGCGGCAGCCCGACAGCGCCGATGGCCCGCGCCCGCGCGCCGCGGCGGCCTTGGCCCGCGCCGCCTTGTCCCGCGCCAGGGCTTCGGCCTCGCGGGCGACGCCGGCGAGTTCGGCGCGCGCGGTAGCGAGGGCATTGGCGGCGCCGTCGCGGTCCTGGGTCAAAGCCTCGCGCGTGGTGGCCAATTCCTCGCGCCGGGCACGCTGCGCCGCCAGGGTAGTGGCAGCCTCTTCCCGGCGGCGTTCCGCTTCGGCGAGGGCGAGTGCGGGATCGGGCTCCGCAGCCAGGGCCGCGCGGCGCCCGGAGAGGCGCTGGGCTTCGCCGTCCAGCCGGGCGAGCGCGGTTTGCGCGGCCGCTAGCGCGGCTTGGGCCACGCGCCATTCCGCCTCCACGCCGGCTTGCTGCGCCTGGGCCTGGGCCTGGGCCAATTCAGCGGCGCGGGCGGCGCGTTCCGCCTCGTCCAGCGCGCCGGCCAACAGCGGGCGGCGTGCTTCGTCGGCCAGCAGGGCGGCTTCGGCGCTGGCCAGGTCGCTTTCCAGCTGGGCCAGGGCTTGCGCCGCCTGGGCGGTCAACTGGTCGGCCTGGGCGCGGTCTTCCTCGATCGCGCGCAATTGCCGATCGATATCCGCCACGCGCTGTTCGGCTGCCTCGAGCTGTGCGGAAAGCGCGGCCATGCGCTGCCCATGGGCAGAGGCATCCTGGCGACGATCGAACAGCTCTTCGCGCGCTTGGGCGAGGGCCGTGGCGGCGCTGTGCTGCGCGCCTTGCGCGGTGACGGTGGTGGCCTGGGCGCTGGCGACAGCCGCCTCGGCACGGGCAGCGGCCTCACGCGCGGCTTGGGCAGCGGCGGCGGCATCGCGCCAGCGGGCAAACACCAGCCGCGCCTCGGCCACGCGGATCTTGTCGGATACGGCGCGATAGCGCTCTGCCGCCCGGGCCTGGCGGCGCAGCGCGGCGATCTGGCCATCGAGCCCGGCCATGAGGTCTTCCAGCCGCGCCAGATTGGCCTCGGTGGCGCGCAGCTTCTGTTCGGCATCGCGCCGGCGCACGTGCAGGCCGGCAATGCCCGCTGCTTCTTCCAGCATCATCCGCCGCTCGGCCGGCTTGGCGGCGATGACTGCGGCAATGCGCCCCTGGCTGACCAGTGCCGGGCTATGCGCGCCAGTGGCGGCATCGGCAAAGATCAGCCCGACGTCCTTGGCGCGCACATCGCGGCCGTTGACGCGATAGGCGGAACCGGCGCCGCGTTCGATCCGCCGCACCACTTCCAGTTCGCCGCCCCATTGATCTTCCGGGTCGGTCTGGGCGGTCAGGGCCACTTCGGCAAAGGCGCGGGCCGGGCGGCTGGTGCTGCCGGCAAAGATCACGTCGTCCATGCCCGCGCCGCGCATGGCCTTGGCCGAAGCCTCCCCCATGACCCAGCGCAGCGCTTCCAGCAGGTTCGACTTGCCGCAGCCGTTGGGGCCGACCACGCCGGTCAGCCCCGGTTCGATGCGCAGTTCGGCCGGCTCGACAAAGCTCTTGAAGCCCGAAAGCTTCAACCGCTGGAAATGCATCGCCCCGGCCCCCCTGGCCCCATCCCCGGAACGGGGATCAGCGCGCGCCGGCGCGCTGCAGGATCGGCTCCAGCTGTTCCCAGGTGGCCACGTCCACGTTCTTGCCGTTGACGATGAAAGTGGGCGTGCCGCTGATAGTGTACTTGTCACCGGCGGTCTGGGTGTCGCTGGCCAGGGCTTCGGCGGTCTTGGAATTGGCGAGGCAGGCCATTGCCTGATCGCGCGCAATGCCGCGCGCGCCGAAGAAATCGATCAGGCCGCCCTTGTCGGCCATCACGCCGAACATTTGCGCGGGCGGCAGGTTCATCGCCTGGATTTCCTTGGCGGCGGGCTGCAGCTTGGCAAAAATGTCCTTCTGGTTGGCATAGACCTGCTGGGTCAGCGCAAAGAAGCTTTCCGGCGAGCCGCAGTGGGTCAGCATGGCCATCGTCGTGTCGAACGGATCGCGCACGAAATTGCGGAATTCCAGGCTGACGCGGCCGCTGTTGACATAGGTGTCACGCAGCTTGGGGAAGCCCTTTTCCTCGAACTCGGCGCAGTGCGGGCAGGTGAGCGAGCCGAACTCGATCAGCTTGATCGGCGCGTCGGGATTGCCCATCACATAGCCGCCATCGGCATTCTTGCTGACCACATCGCTCCAGGCCTTGCCGGCGGGCGGGGCCACGGTGGGCAGGGCAGCGGCAGACTGGGCGGCCGGGCCGCCGGCATCGTCCTTCTTGCCGCAGGCAGCAAGACCCAGGGTTAGCGGCAGGGCCAGAAGCGCAAGGCGTGTGGTGGCAAATTTCATCACAGGTTTTCCCGTTGCATGGGGCGGTAAAGGGAGGGGCGTGCCGATCAGTTGATACGCGCTTCAAGCTGCGGCTTGAGCGCGGCCCAGCTGGCCGTGCCGGCCAGCGGCAAGCCGTTGATCATGAAGGCCGGCGTGCCTTCGACATAGTCCTTTTCGGCGGCGTCCTTGGTGCCGGCGGCCAGGCGGTTGGCCAGGCCTTCGTCAGCGAGGCAGCGATCGGCCGCGGTACGGCTGACCCCGCGCGAGGCCATCATGTCATAGAACTTGAAATCGCTGGCGATGGCGCGGGTGCGGCTGGCCAGCGGGCCGGTGATCCAGCGCTGGCGCTGGGCCGGGCTGGCGGTCATTTCCAGGCCGATCCAATCGTCCTGGCGCGTCAGGAACATCAGGTGCGTCTGCCAGAACTGTGCGGGCGGCACGCAGTGGGTGAGCAGCGCCACGGTCAGGTCGATCGGGTCGCGCACGAAATTGCGCACCTCGATCGAACCCTTGCCCGGGGCGATGAAGCCCAGGCGCAACTGGGCATCGGCTTCCTGGGTGAAATGGGCGCAGTGCGGACAGGTATAGCTGATGTATTCCACCAGCTTGACCGGGGCATTGGGGTTGCCGAGCAGGAAACTGTCGCGCGCGGTGCGCACCACGGTCTGGTTCCAGTTGCGGCCAGCGGGTGCGGCGGGCGCCTTTTTCGGCGGAGCAGCCTGGGCCGGATTGGCCACCAGCGTGGCAAGCGCGGCGGCAAGCGAAAGGGCCATGGCCCTGGCAGTGGAACGAAGTGTCGTGGTCACGTTCGGAATGGTCACTTGCGGATATCCCTGTTGTCCCGGTTTGGCTTTGGTTCTGGTTTGGCGCTGGCTTCGCCCAGCGAGCGGGCGAGCGATTCCAGCACGGCCCGCAGTTCCGGGTCTCCCACGGCGCGCAGGCTGTCGCCCAGGTCCATCGGCACCGGTTTCAACGTCGGCGGCGCCAGCGGCGCAGGGCCTGTCGGGCGTGGCGCCTGAACCACGCCTTGACGCAGCTTGACCTTGGCCACGGCGCGATAGCCGAAGAAGCGGTTCACCCGCTCGATGATCTCGGGCACCACGTGCTGGATCAGCGGGGCATGGGCGGGGGTTACCACCAGTTGCAGGATGCCGTCGGCCTTTTCGCCCGGGGCAAAGCGGATCGATTCGGGCATGCAATGGCGGGCATGGGCCGTGCCGACGATTTCGGGCCAGCGGGTCACGACCGAGCTTTGCACAAAGCCGAAGCGGCGAAACGCGGTGCGGCCGATCGCCGGCATCAAGTCGGCAATCTGCCGTGCCTCTCCGCCGCGCTTGCGCTCAAAGCCCTTGGGCGCGGCCTTGCTCGCTGCCGCGTTGGCTGGCTTGGCGGCCGGCTTGGCGGCACCCTTTCGGGCAGGGCGGGGTTTGGCCTGATCGCTTTCCATGATGGCGCCTGCCATGCCATAGCGGCGCCATGCAAGCCAGTGGCCATCCTGACGATTTCCCCGCCCAACGTGATGAAACCGCAAGCGTGCCGGCCAGCCATGGCGTGGCCGCGGCCCTGCTGGCCTGGTACGATGCCCATGCGCGGGTGCTGCCCTGGCGCAGCCGGCCGGGAACGCCAGCCCCCGATCCCTACCGCGTGTGGTTGTCGGAAGTGATGCTGCAGCAGACCACCGTGGCAGCGGTCGGCCCCTATTTCGAGAAATTCACCCGCACCTGGCCCACCGTGCATGATCTGGCCGCCGCCGACGACGCGGCGGTCATGGCGGCCTGGGCGGGGCTGGGCTATTATGCCCGCGCGCGCAATCTGCTGGCCTGCGCGCGCGCGGTTTCCGCGCTGGGCGCTTTTCCCGATACCGAGGAGGGCCTGCGCGCGCTGCCGGGCCTTGGCGCCTATACCGCAGCGGCAGTGGCGGCGATCGCGTTTGGCCGGCATGCCGTAGTGGTCGATGCCAATGTCGAACGGGTGGTGGCGCGGCTGTTTGCCATCGATGTGCCGTTGCCTGCGGCGCGGCCTGCCATTCGCGCGGCCACCGCCACAATCACGCCCACGGCGCGCGCGGGTGATTTCG
Source organism: Novosphingobium capsulatum NBRC 12533 (assembly GCF_001598375.1). Classification (GTDB taxonomy): domain Bacteria; phylum Pseudomonadota; class Alphaproteobacteria; order Sphingomonadales; family Sphingomonadaceae; genus Novosphingobium; species Novosphingobium capsulatum. The sequence continues at coordinate 204,031 of NZ_BCYV01000009.1, read as the reverse complement.
CCCAGGCGATGATGGACCTGGGCGCCACCATCTGCACGGTCAAGGCGCCGCGCTGCCTGCTTTGCCCACTGCGCGGCGCCTGCCGGGCAGAGGCGGAAGGCCGGGCCGAGGCGCTGCCGGTCAAGGCGCCCAAGAAAGCCAAGCCGCAGCGCCGGGGGCATGCCTATTGGATCGAACGGGTCGATGCCGATGGCCAGGCGCAGGTGCTGGTGGTGACGCGGCCGGGCAAGGGCATGCTGGGCGGCATGCGGGCGCTACCCGACGATGGCTGGAGCGCGCGGGCCGATGGTGATGGCCAGCCGCCGGTGGCCGGAACCTGGCGATCCGCCGGGGTGGTGCGCCATGCCTTTACCCATTTCGATCTCGATCTGCATTTGTTGGTAGGCGCAGGATTTTCTCCCGCTAATATCCCCGGCGCCCACATTCCCGGTGCGCAGTGGTGGCCCCGCAGCGACATGGAAAATGCCGGGTTGCCAACGGTTTTTGCCAAGGCGGTACGCCTGGCATTGGCCGGTGCGCACGAAGGGTGAAAGCGCCGTGGGCGCAACGATGAACAGGCGTCTAGGAAAGGTTTGGCTGCAATGCACGATCGCATGACACTTCCGCAAACCCCGGCGCTCAGCCGTCGTGGCCTGCTGGGCGGGGCAGGGCTGCTGGGCGGGGGGCTGCTGTTGCAGCGCTGGGCCCATGCCGCGCCGACCGATCCGCGCCTGCCGGCCATTACCGGCCTGCTCGATGACTATGTCAGCAGCGGCAAGCTGGCCGGCGCGGTTGCCACGCTGGGCTGGGGCGATGCCCCGCCCGAGGTGGTGGCGCGCGGCAACGGCACGCGCGGCGATGCCCGGCCGCTGGATGAAAACGCCCTGTTCCGCATCTATTCGATGACCAAGCCGATCACCGGCATGGCCGCGATGATCCTGATCGACGAAGGCAAGCTCGGCCTTGATCAGCCGATCGCCGATTTCCTGCCGGCCTATGCCCACATGAACGTGCTGGTCGATCCGGCCGGCCCGGTGGACAAGGTGGTGCCGGCAACCGCACCGATCACCGTGCGCCAGCTGCTGACGCACACGGCCGGGCTTGGCTATACCATTATCCAGACCGGCCCGATCCGCGATGCCTATGCCGCGGCCGGCATCATGCCCTATCGCGCCACCCGCGTGCCGCTGCCGGGCTTTGGCGAAGTGCATACCGCGCCCAGCCTGGCTGCCTTTGCCGACAATCTCGCCCGCCTTCCCCTGGTCTATCAGCCGGGCACGCGCTGGTCCTATTCGGTGGCGCTCGATCTGATGGGCCGGATCATCGAACTGGCTTCCGGGCAAGAGTTCAGCGCCTTCCTGAAAGCGCGTTTCTTCGATCCGCTGGGCATGGACAGCACCACGTTCCAGCTGGCCCCGGCCGATGTGCCGCGCTTCACCACCAACTATGTCGTGGCCGATGGCCGCCTGCTGCCGATCGATGGCGCGACCAATTCGGTCTATCTCGATCCGCCGGCCTTTCCGTTTGGCGGCGCAGGCCTGATCAGTTCGCCGCGCGATTATGACCGGTTCCTGGCCATGCTGCTGGGCGGCGGGGTGTTTGCCGGCAAGCGGGTGATGAGCCAGCGGGCGGTCGACATGGGCACCAGCAACCTGTTGCCGCCCGGCGCCAGTACTGCAGGTACGTGGATTGCCGGCCATGGCTTTGGCGCGGGCGGCCGCGTTGGCCTTGGCGATTCGGCGGGCACCTATGGCTGGTCGGGCGCGGCTGGCACGATCGGCTTCATCAGCAAGGTGGGCGGCGTGCGCGGCGGGTTCTTTGCCCAGTTCATGCCCAGCACAGCCTATCCGTTCGATACTGCATTCCCCCAGGCCGTGCGCAGCGATGTGCGCGCGCGGCTGCTGGCCCAGCACAAGGTTGCCGCATGACCACTACCGACACGCTGGCCCGCACCTTGGCCCGCGCGCTGCCGCCGATTGCCTATGCCGGCAATCCGCTGGACCGGGCCGATGCGGTGCGCACCGATCCGGTGCGGCTGGCGGCGGTGCAGGCCGCGCCCGACGCGCAGTTGCTGGTGCTCGATGGTCTGGCGCCGGAATTTGGGGCCGATGGCGGGCTGACCTGGGCGCCGCTGCAATCCGCGCCGGATGGAGCGGACCTGGTGTTCCTGGGACTGGATGAAGCGGGGCGGGGTTGCTTTGCCGCCGCCGCGCCTGGCCTTGGCGGCAGCACGGCGCCGGCCGCGCCCAATCTGCGCGCCTTGCTCGATGCCATGCCGGCGCGCGATCTGGCAATCTATGGCGGCGCGCGCAGCCTGGTCGATTGGCACGCGCGCCACCGCTTTTGCGCACGCTGTGGCCATGCCACGCAGGCGACCAAGGGCGGCTGGCAGCGCTCGTGCAGCAATGCGGGATGCGGCGCTGATCACTTTCCACGCGTCGATCCGGTCACGATCATGCTCGTCGAACATGATGGGCGCCTCTTGCTCGGGCGCCAGCCGCGCTTTCCCGCCGGGCGCTATTCCGCGCTGGCCGGCTTTGTCGAGCCGGGCGAAACGGTGGAGGAAGCCGTGGCACGCGAAGTGCTGGAGGAAGCCGGCGTGCGCGTGCGTGACGTGCGCTATGTCGCCAGCCAGCCCTGGCCCTATCCCTCGTCGCTGATGATCGCCTGCCATGCCCTGGCCGATGATCCCACCATCACTATCGACCAGAACGAGTTGGAAGACGCGCGCTGGTTCACCCGCGAAGAAGTCAGCGCCGCGCTGGAGGGCCGGCCCGATGCGCCGTTCGGGGCGCCGACCCATACGGCGGTGGCGCGGCACCTGCTGGAATGGTGGATGGCGCACCGGGCCTGAACCGGCGTTGGCTGAACCAGCGTTGCGCATGCCCGCGCCGCTCGGGTTTCCAACGCCCCACAAATTCGCTATCGGCCCGTGCCATGACGACCGATAGCCCCGTTGCCGCCCAGACGCTGTTCGCTGCCTATGCCGGCGTGATCGATGCCGCGCTCGATGCCCTTGTCGCCAAGGGCGCGCTGCCCGCCGGCCTGCCGCGCGGCGCCGTCACGTGCGAACCGCCGCGCGATGCCGCGCATGGCGATCTGGCCACCAATGCGGCGATGGTCCTGGCCAAGCCCGCTGGCACCAACCCGCGCGCGCTGGCCGCGCTGCTGGTAGAGGAACTCGCCGCCCATCCGCGTGTCGTCAGCGCCGAGATCGCCGGTCCGGGCTTTATCAACCTGCGCCTGGCCGATGCCGCGTGGACCGACGAACTGGCCCTGATTGGCCAGGCCGCAAACAGCTATGGCCGCTCTACCCTGGGCGGTGGCAGCACGGTGAACGTCGAATATGTCTCGGCCAATCCCACCGGGCCGATGCACATGGGCCATTGCCGCGGCGCGGTGGTGGGCGATGCCCTCGCGGCCCTGCTCGAATTTGCCGGGCATAAGGTGATCAAGGAATATTACGTCAACGATGCCGGCGCGCAGGTCGATGTGCTCGCCCGCTCGGCGCACGTGCGCTATCGCGAGGCGCTGGGCGAAGATGTTGGCGGCATTCCCGAAGGCCTCTATCCGGGTGAATACCTGATCCCGCTGGGCCAGGCGCTCGCGGCCGAATTCGGCGATCGCTATGTCGCCGCGCCCGAAAGCGAATGGCTGGTGCTGTTCCGCCAAAAGGCGGTGGCCGCGATGCTGGTGATGATCAAGGAAGACCTCGCCAAGCTGGGCATCGTTCACGATCTCTTCTCGTCCGAGGCGGAACTGCAGGCCGCTGGCAAGCCCGAGGCGGCCGAAGCCTGGCTGCGCGCGCACGATCTGGTCTATGACGGCCATCTCGAAGCGCCCAAGGGCAAGACACCCGAAGACTGGGAACCGGTCGAACTGCCGCTGTTCCGCTCCACGCGGTTTGGCGATGACCAGGATCGCCCGATCAAGAAGTCGGACGGCAGCTGGACCTATTTCGGCGCCGACTTGGCCTACCACTTCCAGAAGGCGGAAACCGCCGATGCGCTGGTGGATATCTGGGGTGCAGACCATGCCGGCACGGTCAAGCGGATCAAGGCCGCCGTCGCCGCGCTGACCGGGGCAGAAGGCGCGAGCCCCAAGCCTTTCGAAGTCAAGCTGGTGCAGATGGTGCAGCTGCTGCGCGATGGCCAGCCGGTCAAGATGTCGAAGCGCGCGGGCAATTTCGTGACGCTGGCCGACGTGGTCGAGGAAGTGGGCAAGGACGTGGTGCGTTTCACCATGCTGACCCGTAAGCCCGATGCGCAGATGGACTTCGACTTTGCCAAGGTGGTGGAAGCCTCCAAGGACAACCCGGTGTTCTATGTGCAATATGCCCATGCCCGGATTTCTTCCACCCTGCGCAAGGGCGCCGAACTGGGCTGTGCGCCCAGCGCTGCCCATCTCGCGCTGCTGGGCCAGGAAGAACTCGCCGTGATCAAGCAGGCCGCGCAGTTCCCGCGCATGGTGGAAGGCGCCGCGGTTGCGCGCGAGCCGCATCGCATCGCCTTTTTCCTCTATGATCTGGCCGCCGCGTTCCACGCCTATTGGAACGTGGGTAACGACAAGCCTGAAAAGCGCTTCATTGTGGCACAGGATCAAGCCCTGACCGAGGCGCGCCTTTTCCTGGCCGCGCAAATCGGGCAGGTATTGAAGAACGGGCTGGCCATCTTGGGGGTTGAGGCCGCGCAGGAGCTTTGAAGGCAATGGTGAACGGGGATCAGCACGACAACGCCGCATTGGGCGAAAATGGCCAGGGCACCGGCGCGCAGGCGCTGGACCTGGGCAGCGAAGAACGCCTGCCCTGGCTGGAAAGCGCCGACGATGTCGATCTGGAAGAGGAAGGCCCGGACAATGGGCGCCTGATCGGCTTTGGCGTGCTGGCGGTGATCCTGCTCTTCGCGATCGTCGGGGCGATTTATTGGGCCACGCACCGCAACGCCGCCCCGGCGGCCGCCGATGGCAGCCTGATCGAGGCGAGCAAGGAACCCTACAAGGTTGCGCCCAAGGACCCAGGCGGCAAGACCTTCCAGGGCACCGGCGATTCCAGCTTCAAGGTGAGCGAGGGTGAACGCCCGACCGCGGCCCTTGCGGCCAAGGATGCGCCAGCGCCCGCGCCCAGCGCATCCGCCACGGCCAAGCCGGCAGACAAGCCTGCTGAAAAGGCCGCGCCCGCCCCGGCGCCGGTCAGCGGCGTGGGCGTGCAGGTTGGCGCGTTTTCGAGCCAGGCCCTGGCCGAAGCCGGGTGGAACAAGCTGGTCGTCGCGCATGAAAGCCTCAAGGGCGTCAACCACCGCATCATCGCCGGCAAGGCCGATATCGGCACGGTCTATCGCCTCCAGGCCGTGCCCGGCGACGCGGGCGCTGCCAATTCGCTGTGCAACACGCTGCAGGGCGAAGGGGTGAAGTGCCAGGTCAAGCATTGATCGGCCGGTCAGCCTGACCCCGGATGGCTTCATCCGGGGAATGCGGAAATGCGGATGGGGCGGCAAGGCCTGCGTGGCTTGTCAAAGGCGCCGAATTGCGGGAAAGCTGCCCCGATGCTTCCAGCCATTTTCGGCCTTTCCGGCCCCGTTCTCACCGCCGACGAGCGCTCCTTTTTCCAGGACGCCGATCCTGCCGGCTACATCCTGTTCGGCCGCAATGTGGAATCGCGCGAACAGTTGCGCGCATTGACCGATTCGCTGCGTGACCTGCACGGGCGCGACCGGCTGCTGATCTCGATCGACCAGGAAGGCGGCCGCGTCGCGCGGATGAAGCCGCCGGTGTGGGCTCCCTATCCCGCTGGCGAGGCGTTCGACCGGCTCTATGACGTGGCGCCCGCGAGCGCGATCGAGGCGGCGCGCGCCAATGCGCAAGCCTTGGGCATCGATCTGGCCGAAGCTGGCATCAGCGTGGATTGCCTGCCGCTGCTCGATGTGCGCCAGCCCGGCGCGCATGACGTGATCGGCGATCGCGCCCTGGGCAAGGAACCGCAGCGCGTGGCCGCGCTGGGCCGTGCCACGCTCGATGGCCTGGCGCGCGCCGGGGTGATGGGCGTGATCAAGCATATGCCCGGCCACGGCCGCGCCATGGCCGACAGTCACAAGGAACTGCCCACAGTCACGGCCGGGGAAGACGAACTGGCCGAGGATCTCGCCCCGTTCCAGGCCCTGTCTGGCGCCGCCATCGGCATGACCGGGCACATCCGCTTCACCGCCTGGGATGCCGATTTGCCGGCCACGCTGTCTCCGTTCATCATTGCCGAGGTCATCCGCCGCCGCATCGGCTTTGACGGGCTGCTGCTGACCGACGATCTCGACATGGCGGCGCTAGAGGGCACCGTGCCGGAACGTGCGGCGCGGGCGCAGGCCGCCGGGTGCGATATCGCGCTCAACTGCTGGGCCAGGATGCCCGACATGGTCGGCATCGCGCAATCCCTGGCGCCGATGAGCGCGCAGACTGCCGCGCGGCTGGACCGCGCCTTAGCGCCCACGGCACCGGTGGCCGTGCCGCGCGACGTGGCCTTGCAGGCAGAGCTTTTCGCCCGGCGCGACACGCTGCTGGCCTTGGCCTGATCCGGCATGGCCGAGGGGGCAGAGCCGCAGGACGACGCGCTGTGGGACGGGCTGCCCCCGGCTGTGGCGACCGGCGACGCGCTCTATCTCGATCTCGATGGCTGGGAAGGCCCACTCGATCTGCTGCTCGATCTGGCGCGGCGGCAAAAGGTTGATCTGCGGCGGATTTCGATCCTCGAACTGGTCGATCAATATCTTGGCTATATTGACCGGGCCGAGGCGCTGAAGCTGGAACTGGCGGCCGATTACCTGGTGATGGCCGCCTGGCTGGCCTATCTCAAATCGCTGCTGCTGTTGCCGCGCGATCCCGATATGCAGCCCAGCCCGGAAGAAATGGCGCTGCGTCTGCAACTGCGTCTGCAGCGGCTGGGCGCCATGCGCGAGGCGGGCGCCCGGCTGATGGCACGCGACCGGCTGGGGCGCGACGTGTTCACGCGCGGCGCGCCGGAAGGCATCACGCTGGCCCGCCGGTCGCTGTGGCAGGCCGATCTGTTTGGCCTGATCCAGGCCTATGGCCAGATCCAGCACCGCAACCGGCCGGTGGTGCACATGGTGCGCGAGCGTCCGGTGATGACGCTCGATGCCGCGCTCGCCCGCATCTCCGCGCTGCTGGGCACCAGCCTGGAATGGCGCGATCTGCGCGCCTTCCTGCCTCCCATGGCGATCAACGGCGCGGCCGATCGGCAATTGGCGCGATCGGCCCTGGCGTCGAGTTTTCTGGCGGCGCTGGAACTGGCCAAGCAGGGGCGGGTGGAACTGGTGCAGGCCGAATGCTTTGGCCCGCTGCTGATCCGGCCGCTGCAGGGCGCCAGGCCATGAGCGCCCCCGACGATCTGGTGCGCGCGGTGGAAGCCACGCTGTTTGCCGCGCAGGAACCCCTGCGTGCTGATGAGATTTCGCGCCACCTGGGCGGGGCAGACGTGCGCGCGGCGCTGGCCCTGCTGGCAGAGCACTATGCCCCGCGCGGGGTGCATCTGGTGGAGCGCGGCGGGCGCTGGCATTTCCAGACCGCGCCCGATCTGGCGCACCTGTTGCGGCGGGAAAAGGAAGAAGTGCGGCGCCTGTCGCGCGCGGCGACCGAGGCCCTGGCGATCATCGCCTATCACGAGCCGGTCAGCCGGGCAGAGATCGAGGCGATCCGCGGCGTGCAGACCGCCAAGGGCACGCTCGATGTGCTGATGGAAGCGGGCTGGGTGCGTATCGCCGGGCGGCGCGAAGTGCCGGGCCGCCCCACCATCTATGCCACCACGCCGCAGTTCCTCAGCCATTTCGGTCTTTCCAGCCGGGCAGACCTGCCGGGCATCGGCGAGTTGCGCGCCGCCGGGCTGCTCGATCCGGTGGACGAAGCCTATGCCGTGCTCACCGGCAACCGGGAGGAGGATGCCGATACGCCAGACGAACCGGGCGAGGCGGACTAAACGACAAGAATCGGCTTTGCCCGCTGGCGAAGTGCGGGAACATCCCCTATCTGGGCAGGCAAAGGAGAATTTGAAATGGGTGGCCTTTCTCTACCGCACCTGATCATTCTGGCGCTGGTCGTGCTGATTTTGTTCGGGCGTGGCCGCATTTCTGAAATGATGGGCGATTTCGGCAAGGGTATCAAAAGCTTCAAGCAGGGCATGAACGAGGAAGCCAATCCTCCGGTAACCCCGCCGCCGGTCCAGATCCAGCAGACCCCGCCGGTTCCCCCCGTCGCGCCGCAGCCGCCCGTGCACCCCGCGCCGGTGCAGCAGCCGGGCGATCACCCGCAGGGGCCGCAGGCCTGATCGGCCCGATAACGCAGGGCTGACCATCGATGTTCGATATTGCGCCGTCCGAATTGCTGCTGGTCGTCATCGTGGCGATCGTGGTGATCGGGCCCAAGGATCTGCCGCTCGCACTGCGCACCGCTGGCCGTTGGATCGGTAAGATGCGCCGTGTTTCCAACCACTTTCGCGCCGGTATCGAAACCATGATCCGCGAGGCGGAACTGGCTGACATGGAAAAGAAGTGGCAGGAGCAGAACGCGCAGATCATGGCGCAAAGCGCGGCTGCGAGCGCGGCGGAAACGCCCCATGCCGCCACCGCCGAAGCGCCGGCGCATCCGGTCGATCCGGTGCTTGCGCCCCATGCGCCGACCGATCCCGCGCCGCTTCCGCCGCCGCCTGAAAAGTTGCTGCCGGTGGAAAGCAGGGGCGAGCGTCCGCGCGGTCCGCAGCCGGCCGATGAAGGCCATGCGGCAGTGGTGCCTGCCGTTCACCCCCACACCGAGCCGGGCCAACCGTGATCCAGATACGCGATATCGATGACACCCAGGCCCCGCTGCTCGATCACCTGATCGAGTTGCGCACCCGCCTGTTGCGCTGTGTCTATGCCTTGGCGCTGACCTCGGCGATCAGCTATTACTTTGTCGACGCCATCCTGGCGATCCTGGTCCACCCGCTCAGCCTGGCGTTTCCGGCCGGGCATGGCCGGCTGATCTATACCAAGCTCTATTCGGCGTTCTTCGTGAATCTGAAAGTGGCGCTGTTTTCCGGTTTCCTGCTCAGCTTCCCGGTGGTCGCCAACCAGCTTTGGGCGTTTGTCGCGCCCGGGCTCTATGCCCGGGAAAAGCGCGCGTTCCTGCCGTTCCTGATCGCCACGCCGATCCTGTTCGGCATGGGCGCCAGTTTGGCCTATTTCGTGGTCATGCCCACGGCGTTCAAATGGTTCGTCGGGTTCCAGGGCAACAAAGGCGGCCTGCAACTAGAAGCATTGCCGGGGATCGAGGAATATCTCGCGCTGGTGATGCAGTTCATCCTGGCGTTCGGCGTGTCGTTCCTGCTGCCGGTGCTGCTGATGCTGCTCAACCGCGCGGGCATCGTCAGCCGCGATGCGCTGGTCAAGGCGCGGCGTTATGTGATTGTCGGCATCGTGGCGCTGGCTGCGCTGATCACCCCGCCTGACGTGGTGTCGCAGCTGATGCTGGCGATCCCGTTGCTGATCCTGTTCGAAGGCACGCTGATCGTGATGCGCTTTGTCGAAAAGGCCGATGCCGAGGAAAAGGCCCGCCTGGCCGCCGAAGAAGCCGCGGCAGAAGCGGCCCAAGCGGCGGCTGATGCGGCCGCTGCGGCCCAGCAGGCCAGCGGCAATCCTACGCAATTGCTGCCCTGACATGGCTATGCGGTGGGGGCCATCACTGGCCCCCACCGCCTGCGCAGTCTTGAGGGAATTTGCATGCGCGGCCGAATTTTTCCGCTGCCCGCATGGCCGTGCCCGGGTGCGAGGGGAGAACACCGTCAGGGCTTGGCAACGCAGCGCCGGGATGAGGGGGGAACCCGGGGCCTTCCGCGTCGGGCCATCTAACGGCTCTCAGCCTTTTTGGTTTCCATCCTTTTTGGCCGCGCCGTTTTCGGTGTCGTCCGGCCACACCTTGCCGCCACCCACCCAGGTTTCGCGCACGCGGGTGTGGCGGATGGCATCGGCCGTGGCGGTCAGCGGATCGGTATCGACCAGGACGAAATCGGCGCGCAGGCCCGGTGCCAGGCGGCCAAAGCGGCTCTCGGCAAAGCCGGCATAGGCGCCGCCGGTGGTATAGGCGGCCAGTGCCTGGGCCGGAGTCACCTTTTCCTGAGGCTGCCAGCCACCCGCCGGTTGGCCATCCGGGCCCTCGCGGCTGATTGCAGCCGCGATCCCGGCAAAGGGATCGGGCGCTTCCACCGGTGCATCCGAACCGAACGCGAGCCGCGCGCCCGCCTTGGCGATCGATTGCCAGGCATAGGCCCCGGCCAGCCGCTGCAGCCCCAGGCGCGCTTCGGCCATTACACGATCGGATGTTTCGTGTACCGGCTGCATCGACGCGATCACGCCATTGCGGCCAAACCGGGCGATATCGGCCGGATCGACGATCTGGGCATGTTCCACCCGCCAGCGGCGATCACCCTTGTAGGTGGCGGAAAGATCCTCGATGCTGGACAGCACGGCGGCATTGGCCGCGTCGCCGATGGCATGGACCGCCACCTGGAACCCGTCCATCGCCGCCCGGCTCATCAGGTTGCCAAGCTGGGTATCGGTCATGCGCGGCAACCCGCGCGTGTTGGGCGCATCGGCATAGGGCGCCTTGAGCCACGCCCCGCGCGAGCCGAGCGCGCCGTCCATGAACAGCTTGACCCCGCCCATACGCAGCCTGTCGGCATAGAGCCACGGCGTCGGCTCACCCCCGGCGATCAGGGCCATCTGCTCGGTGCCCATGGCATAGGCCATGATCCGCACATAGAGCTGGTTCTTGTCACCGGCGCGGCGGAAGGCCTGCCAGTCTTCGATGCTGGTGCCCATGTCGGCCACGGCCGTCACGCCGCGCTGGAACAGGATCGACTGCGCCTTGGCCAGCGCGGCATCGCGGTCGGCGGCGCGCGGCGCGGGCAGGCGCGGCGTCAACAGGCCCATCGCCGCATCGACCAGCACGCCGGCGGGCGTGCCATCGGGCCGGCGATCGATCGCGCCGCCATCGGGCGCCTTGGTGGCGGCGGTGATTCCGGCGGCCTTGAGCGCAGCGCTGTTGGCCCAGCCGGCGTGGCCATCGACCCGCTCAAGCCAGACCGGTCGATCGCCCACCACCGAATCGAGTTCGGCCGCCGTGGGGTAGCGGCTGTGCCCGCTGCTGTCTTTCAGGCCCCATTGCTCCTGATTCCAGCCGCGACCGGTGATCCAGGTGCGATCGGGATGCTGCGCGGCATAGGCGCGGATCGCGTCGAGCGCCTCGGCCAGCGTGCGGGTTGACGACAGGTCGAGCGTAAGGGCAGCCAGGCCCAGTTCCATCACGTGGACGTGCGCGTCGATCAGGCCGGGCAGGATCACCTGGCCCTGGCCATCGATGTGATAGCCAAAACCCTTCTTGGGCAGCTTGTCGCCAGGGTGAAAAACCTGGCGGATCACGCCAGACCGATCGAACAGCAGGCCGATGACCTGTTCGGGCTGGCCATCGGCACCGATCGTTTCGCCGTGGACGTTGTCGACCAGCGTATCGGTCGAGGGTGCCTGCGCGGCATGCCCGGCAACCGGCAGGGCTGCGGCGGCAAGCAGGGCAGCGATGAGGGCGGGGCGGGCCGCCGGACGCAGGCTAATCATGCCGGCTTCTGGCCACGCAGCGGCAGGCGGCGAATCAGCGCGCTGGTGTCCTGGCGGCCGGCGCCCAGCGCCTGCACTTCGGCATAGAACTGGTCGATCAGCGCGGTGGTCGGCACGCTGGCGCCCAGGCCACGTGCTTCCTCGATCGCCAGGCCCAGGTCCTTGCGCATCCAGTCCACGGCAAAGCCGAAGTCAAAGGAATCGGCGGCCATGGTGTCCCAGCGGTTGTCCATCTGCCACGATTGCGCAGCGCCGCCCGAAATCGCCTCGAACACTTTGGCAAGGTCAAGATGCGCGGCCTGGGCAAAGCGCATGGCTTCGGAAAGGCCGGCGATCGTGGCGGCCAGGCACATCTGGTTGACCATCTTGGTGGTTTGCCCCGCGCCCGATTTGCCCACGTGGACCACGCGCTTGGCATAGGCCGACAGGATCGGCCGGGCTGCTGCGATCGCCATGTCGCTGCCGCCGCACATGATCGACAGGGTGCCGCTTTCCGCGCCGGATTGGCCGCCGGTAACCGGCGCATCCACACACAGGATTTCCTTGTCGCGGCCTTCCACGGCAATCTGCCGGGCGATGCGCGCCGAAACCGTGGTGTGGTCGATCAGTACGGCGCCGGGGCGCAGCGTGGCAAAGGCGCCCTGCGGGCTGAGCACCACATCGGCGAGGTCATCATCGTTGCCCACGCAGGTGATCACCGCATCGGCGCCGTCGGCCGCTTCGGCCGGGCTGGCGGCAACGCGCGTGGCCAGGCCCGGATTGGCCGCCATCCAGGCCTCGCGCCGGGCATCGCTGCGGTTGAAGATGGTCAGGCGGTGGCCGGCCTGGCCCAGATGGCGGGCGATCGGCCCGCCCATGGTGCCAAGGCCGATGCATGCGATGGTGAGTGGTTCGGTCATGCCCGCTGTTTAGCCGCTTTGCGCCGGTGTGCCAGCCCTCCCTTGGGGCGCATCGCGGGATGCGGAAACGGTTTCTTTGCTGCCCCCTTTGCATTAGGGGGTGGCTCACTATGGAAAACCTTGTCCACAAGCTCGCCCAACAGCCGGCGCATGCCCTGCTGTCCCTTGCCGACGTTCACGCGGCGGCCGGGCGAATTATGGGCAAGGTGGTGCGCACCCCCACGCTGCATAGCCAGACGCTGAGCCGGATCACCGGCGCAGAAATCTATCTCAAGTTCGAAAACCTGCAATTCACCGCCGCCTACAAGGAACGCGGCGCTCTCAATGCCCTTCTCCTGCTGACCGAAGAACAGCGCTCGCGCGGGGTGATCGCGGCCTCGGCCGGCAACCATGCCCAGGGCCTGTCGTATCACGGCACGCGGCTTGGCGTGCCGGTCACGATCGTGATGCCGCGCACCACGCCGGCGGTGAAGATCATGCAGACCGAAAGCGTGGGCGGCAACGTCGTGCTTGAAGGCGAAACGTTCGACGAAGCCTATGCCCATGCTCGCCTGCTGGAGGCGGAGCGCGGGCTGACGTTCGTGCATCCGTTCGATGATCCCGCCGTCGCGGCCGGGCAGGGCACCGTGGCGCTCGAAATGCTCACCGACGTTCCCGAGATCGACATGCTGGCCGTGCCGATCGGTGGGGGCGGGCTGCTTACCGGCATGGGCACCGCCGCGCGCGCGATGAAGCCGGGCATCGGCTTGGTCGGTGTGCAGGCAAAGCTGTTTCCCTCGATGTACGACAAGCTCAAGCATCAGAGCCTGCCGTGTGGCGGGGATACCCTGGCCGAAGGCATCGCCGTCAAGGAGCCAGGGGCGTTCACCTCGGCCGTGCTGGCGACGCTGGTGGACGATATCGTGCTGGTCGATGAAGCCGCGCTCGAATCCGCCGTCGCGCTGCTGCTGCAGATCGAAAAGACCGTGGTCGAAGGGGCGGGCGCTGCTGGCCTTGCCGCCGTGATTGCCAACCGCGCCATGTTCGAAGGGCGCAAGGTGGGCATCGTGCTGACCGGCGGCAATATCGATACGCGTCTGCTGGCCAACGTGCTGCTGCGCGATCTGGCGCGCTCGGGCCGGCTCGGGCGGCTGCGCATTGTGCTGCAGGATCGTCCTGGTGCGCTCTACAGCGTGGTGGAAGAGTTCAACCGCCACCAGGTCAACATCCTGGAGGTGTGGCACCAGCGCATCTTCACCTCGCTGCCGGCCAAGGGCCTGACCGCGGAGATCGAGTGCGAGGCGCGCAACCGCGAGCAGATCGATCTCCTGGTGCGCGCGCTGCGCAACCGTGGCTATGACGTGACCCAGGTGGAACTGGCGTGACGCGCTGATCCGTTAACCCGTGCCGGGCAGGGTGTCCTGCCATGGCACGGGATCGCGCGGCGGCATGGAAATACACTCCGAAATGACCGGGCAGGCTTGTCGGCGGAGCGGATTTCGTGGTTAACATGCTTTAACCCAGGGCCATGCCGGGGCACGGTGATGGGCACGACGCGCGCCGGATGGGCCGGCCAGCGACAAGGAACTGCTCTGGCTGTGACTGCGCCTGTCCGTTTTCCCCGCTTTTTCGTCACCAGCCCGGCGCCTTGCCCCTATCTGCCCGATCGGCAGGAGCGGAAGGTGTTTACCGAGCTGAAGGGGCCGGGCGCCGAAGAACTCAACGACGCGTTGAGCCGGATCGGTTTTCGTCGCAGCCAGACCGTGGCCTATCGTCCTTCATGCATTGAATGCACCGCGTGCGTTTCGGTGCGGGTGGTGGCTGGCGCGTTCCGCCCTTCGGCCACGCAACGCCGCGATCTGCGTCGCAACGGCGATCTGGTTGTCACCGCATGCAAACCGTGGTCCACTGCGGAACAATTCGACCTCTTGCGGCGTTACCTAGCTGCCCGTCATCCGGGTGGCGGCATGGCGACCATGGACGAAATCGATTTCGCGGACATGGTGGAACATACGTCGGTGAAAAGTTATGTGATTGAATACAGGGAGCCCACTGCCGATGGCAGCCCGGGCAAACTGGTGGGGGCCTGCCTGACCGATCAGCAGGGTGATGGGCTCTCGATGGTCTACAGTTTTTACGATCCACATCACGAAACGCGCGGCGGGCTTGGAAACTTCATCATTCTCGATCACATCCTCCACGCACAGAGGATTGGCCTGCCCTACGTCTACCTCGGCTATTGGGTCGAGGGATCGGCCCGGATGCAGTACAAGGTTCGCTATCGCCCGATGGAGCGATTGGGCCGGGATGGCTGGCACGCCTTTGAGCCCGATGCCCAGGCAGATGCGATTGACCGTCTTGGCCGCAGCGATGGGGGCAATGCCATGCCGGCCAAGCCTGAACTGGCGTCCCAGCCGGTGGGCCACGGCGCGGCAAGGGTGGTCGGCACTGGCCTGGCCGAAGGTTTCCCTCCGCTCTGACATCTTCTGCCTGTCAGGCCTGGCGCGGGCTCTGGCCACGCTTGGGCTGGGCCTGGGTGCAACGCTCGGTCCGCTGCCGGCGCTGGGCCAGTCGCGCAATGCCGATCCCGCGCTCGAGGCGCTGATCCCGGATTCGGCGATCGACAACCCGCAGGCATGGGCGCGCGATACCGATGCGGCGCACACCACTGTGCCCGATGTTTCCACGCTGATCAGCCCCGATCCGCTGCCGGCCCTGCCGCCCATGCCGGGCATCACCCTGGAATGGCCGGACAAGGCCGATCTCCCCGCGATCGAGCCGCTGAGCCCCGATCCCGACATCGCCGATGCCCAGGAACAGGCCAAGGCCGCCGGCGTGGCGCTGGAAACCGATGATTCGGCGCAAGGGCTGCGCATCGCCAACGCAACGCTGGTGCATGTGGCCAACCAGGTGGAACTGGCGTTCCCGCCTGATGTCACACTGCCCGATCGCGATGCCATCGTTGCCCGTTTCAAGGGGCTGTCCGCGCTCGCCACGCTCAAGGATGATGAAGACAACCTGGCGCAGTTGACCCGGCGCGCCAAGAGCGATGCTGATCTGCTGCAACAGATACTGCGCGTCTATGGCTATTACGATCCCGACGTGATCCAGACGATCGAGCGCCCGACGACCACGCCGGCACCCAATTCGGCCGCTACCGGCGCGGGCGCCACCCCGGCCAAGGCGGAAACCGCCGAAGAGGCGCGGGCACGGCGCCAGGCGAGCCTGGCCAAGGCCGTGGTACGGTTTGATGTCCAGCCCGGCCCGCAATACCGTTTTGCCCATATCGCGCTGGGCGATATCCAGGCCGCCAGCGACGCCCAGGATCTGCGCGCCGCGTTCCACCTCAATGTTGGCGATCCGATCAATTCTGACAAGATACTGACGGAAAAGGACAGCCTCAACAAGGAAATGGGCGAACGTGGCTATGCCTTTGCCACCGTGGGCGAACCCGATCTGGTAATCGACCACGAACCGCGCACCGGCGATCTCAACCTGCCGGTCACCACTGGCGGCAAGTATCGCTTTGGCCACGTCAACAGCAACCTGCCGGCCTATCTCAGCTCCCGCCACCTGGAACGCATTGCCCGCTTCCGGCCCGGCGACATGTACCAGCGCAGCGATATGGACGATCTGCGCGAGGGCATTCTTGCCACCAGCCTGGTGTCCACCGCCACGGTCAAGGCCCGCGAAGTGACCCCGCCCACCAACGGCCAGCCGGGCGTGGTCGACGTGGATGTTGATCTGACCAAGGCGCCGCAGCGCACGCTTGCGGGCCTGATCGGTTATTCCAGCGGGGAAGGCGCGCGGCTGGAAGGCAGCTGGGAACACCGCAACTTCTTCCCGCCCGAAGGGATGATCCGTTTCCGCGGCGTGCTCGGCACGCAGGAGCAACTCGCCGGCTTCACGTTCCGCCGCAACAATTTCCACGAGCGCGACCAGGTCCTCACGGCCGATCTCTATGCCCAGACGATCCAGGTTCGGGCCTATGACGCCAACACGCTGTCGGCCACGGCCAGCCCTGGAAAAGCAATCCACGCTGATCTTCCAGAAGCCGTGGACCTATTCGTTCGGCATCCAGCTGATCGGCACGCAGGAAACCACCAGCACCACGCCGCGCACCACCTATTTCATCGCCGCACTGCCTTTGCGCGGCGCCTATGATGCCAGCGACAATCTGCTCGATCCCACCAAGGGCTGGCGCCTGTCGCTGCGGGTTTCGCCGGAACTTTCCACGACCGACGGCACGAAGTCGAGCTATGTCAAAACCCAGATCGATGCGAGCGTGTACCAGCATATCAGCAGCCGGGTAATCCTGGCGGCGCGGACGCGGCTGGGGGCCATCGTCGGCACGCAGGTTGACAACATCGCGCCGTCGCGGCGGTTCTACGCCGGTGGTGGCGCCTCGGTGCGCGGCTATTCCTATCAGCGGGTGGGGCCGCTCGATGCTACCGGAGAGCCGACCGGCGGCCGCTCGCTGACCGAATTCTCGCTGGAAGCGCGGGTCAAGACCGGGCTGTTCGGCGGGGCCGTGGGCCTGGTGCCGTTCGTTGATGCTGGTACGGTGGGCACCAATGCCACGCCCACGCTCTCGGGCATGCGCCTGGGCGCCGGGTTGGGCCTGCGTTATCAGACCAACTTCGGCCCGATCCGTATCGACGTGGGCACGCCCATCAATCCGCGCCCGGGCGACAGCCGCCTGGGGGTCTATATCGCGCTGGGGCAGGCTTTCTGATGGTGCAGGAAACGGAAGATACCGGCGCGGCCGGCGCACCCGCGCCTGCCCCTGTTCCGGCCCGCGCCACGCCGCGCCAGCCCGGCTTTGCCGCCCGCTGGGCCCGGCGACTGGCCACGGGCCTGCTGCTTCTGGCAGCGGGCCTTGGCGTGCTGTTCCTGATCCTCGATTCGGCG
This sequence comes from Novosphingobium capsulatum NBRC 12533, assembly GCF_001598375.1. Taxonomy (GTDB): domain Bacteria; phylum Pseudomonadota; class Alphaproteobacteria; order Sphingomonadales; family Sphingomonadaceae; genus Novosphingobium; species Novosphingobium capsulatum. Next base: position 186,621 of record NZ_BCYV01000009.1, on the reverse strand, counting down.
ATCGGGCATCGCTTCGTCATCGATCGCATTGCCCAGGTCACGCCGGGATCGGGCCTGCGCGTCAAGATCGGGCGGATCGATGGCTCGCTGTTCGGCGCCTCCACCCTGCGCGATGTGGTGATCAGCGATCCGCACGGCCGCTTCATGACCGTGCCTGAGGTGGAGCTGGACTGGCGCCCGCTGTCTTGGCTGCACAGCGGCCTCGATATCCGCACGCTGGTGTTCCACCACGGCACGTTGTGGCGCACGCCCAAGATGAACCCGGGCGATCCCAACGCGCCGATCCTGCCCGATTTCAACATCCGCATCGATCGCTTTGCGCTGGACGACCTGACGATCGCCAAGGGCATTGTCGGCGATCGCCGCCACATCGACGTGCAGGCGCGCGCCGATATCCGCAACGGTCGCGCGCTGGTTGATGTTACCGGCAAGCTCGGCGGGCGCGATCGCCTGGTGCTGCATCTCGATAGCCAGCCCGATCGTGATCGCTTCGAACTGGGTGGCATCTATGATGCGCCGCGCGATGGCCTGCTCGCCGGGCTTTCCGGCCTTCGCCGCGATGTGCATCTGCGCGTGGCTGGGCGTGGCAGCTTTGCCGATTGGCACGGGTTTGGCTGGGCGCAGCAGAATGGCAAGACCATGGCGGCCTTCCTGCTCGACAATCGCAGTGGCACCTATCGCCTGGCTGGCCAGCTGTTTCCGGCTGACCTGATCAAGGGCACTGCGGCGGCCGCAGCCGGTGGCAAGGTTTCGCTGCTTTATCAGGGCACCTTTGCGCAAAGCCACGCGCAGGGCACGGCTTTTGCCGTCACGCCCACGCTGCGTGCGATGGCCCAGGGCGGCCTTGATCTGGCCAATAATCGGGCCGGGGCGATCGCCGTCAAGGCGCAGGTGCTGCGTCCGGAAAAGCTGCTGGTCAATCCTCAAGCCGATGGCGTGGCGCTGACCGGCACGCTCGATGGCGCATTCACCGATCTGTCGTTCCAGCACGTCCTGACGATCCGCAATCTGCGCTCGGGCCAGATCACTGCACAGGGCCTGCGCACCGCTGGCACCGCGCGCTGGGATGGCAAGGCACTGGTCCTGCCGCTCGATGTAACGGCGCAGGTTCTGCGCAGCGGCCAGGCGATGGTCGATCAGCATCTGTCGGGCGCGCGGCTGCAAGGCAGCCTGGTCTTGCGCGGCAATGCGCTCTCGGCCGATCCGCTGGCGCTGCATCTCAAGGGCCTCGATGCGCGGCTGACGCTGCGTGGCGATATCGCGCGCGGCGGCTATGCTCTGGCCGGGCCGATTGTGGCGCGCGGCTTTGCCGTGCCCGATGTCGGCATGCTCGATGGCACGGCCAAGGTCTTGATCAAGGTGGGTGACAACCTGCCGTGGTCGATCCAGGCCAATGCCGCCGGGCGCCTCTCGCGCCTCAGCAACGCCACGCTGGCCAATCTCGCCGGCGGTGACGTGCGCTTTACCGGCAGCGCGCGGATGGGCGGCAATATCCCGCTCACGCTGCGCAAGGTTGCGGTTAACGCGCCCAAGCTGACCCTGACGATGGATGGCCAGGTTGGCCAGGACGGCACCGCCAGCGTGGTCGGCCAGGGCCGCTCCACCGATTACGGCCCGTTCACCGTCGACGCGCGCATGGCCAAGGATGGCCCGCATGCGGAACTGGTCTTTGCCAGCCCGCTGCCGGCCGCTGGCCTCAAAGACGTGCGCGTGGGCATCAGTCCGATCGCCGATGGCCTGGGCATTACCGCGCAAGGCCAATCGCGCCTGGGGCCGTTCAACGGCTCGATGGGGCTGTTTTCCCCCAAGGGCGGGCCCACCCGGTTGCAGATCCAGTTCCTGCGCGTGTGGCAAACCGACGTGACCGGCGGCGTCACGCTGGGCAGCGGTGGGGTGACCGGCGATCTCGCGCTCAAGGGCGGTGGGCTCGACGGCACGATTCATCTCGCGCCGCAGGATGGCGGGCAGATGGTCAAGGCGCTGATCCTGGCACGCAATGCCAAGTTTGGTGGCGACATGCCGCTGGCCATCGGCAATGCCAAGATCGACGTGGACGGCCTGTTCGCCAAGGGCAACAGCACGCTGACCGCCAACGTCACGGCGCAGGGGCTTTCGACGGGCAAGGTGTTCATCGGCCGGATGGCGGCCAGCGCCGCGCTGGTCAACGGCTCGGGCAGCGTCACCGCGTCCATCGCCGGGCGCCGCGGCACGCAATTCGCGCTGCAGGGCACCGCCGCGTTCGAGCCGGACAAGATCGTCGCCTATGTTGCCGGCAACTATGCCGGCCGCACGGTCGACATGCCGCGCCGCATGGTGATGGAGCGCGAGGGCGAGGGCTGGAAGCTCAATCCCACGCAGGTCACTTTCGGCCGCGGCATCGTCATCGCCGAAGGCCATGTGCTGGGCGGGCCGACCAAGATCGACCTCAAGGTCGCACGGATGCCGCTGTCCGTGCTGGATATCGCCGTGGCTGATCTTGGCCTGGGCGGCCTGGCATCGGGCCTGATCGATTACAGCGACGATGGCACCGGCGCGCCGCAAGGCCATGTTGCGATCCAGGTGCGCAATTTCTCGCGCTCCGGCTTGGTGCTTACCTCGCAACCGGTCGATCTCTATCTGATTGGCCAACTCGATGCCGCGTCGTTGCAGACGCGCGCCGTGGTCAAGGATCAGGGCGCGGTGCGCGGACGCTTGCAGGCGGCGATCGCCGATCTGCCGCGTGGCGGCACGCTGGCCGAACGCCTGCGCGGCGGGAAGCTCAAGGCGCAGGTGCGCTATAGCGGACCGGCCGAATCGCTCTGGCGATTGGCGGGGGTGGAAGCGTTCGACTTTACCGGCCCCTTGGGCGCGACTGCCAACATTACCGGCACGATCGATGCCCCGGTGCTGTCCGGCGCGCTGGCGGCTAAGGGCTTGCGCGTGCGCTCTTCGCTGATCGGGGCCGATATCCAGAATGTGGAAGCTGCGGGCAGCTTCGATGCCTCGCACCTGGCGTTGCAGCACTTTGCCGGCACCACCAGCAATGGCGGCAAGGTGGAAGGCAGCGGCACGATCGACCTCTCGGCCATCGCCACCAAGGGCGTGGGCATCGACCTGCGCCTGGCGGCCAACAACGCCCAGTTGATCCGGCGCGACGATATGTCGGCAACGGTCACTGGGCCGTTGCGGGTGATCAGCACCGGCAATGGCGGTACCATTGCCGGGCGCGTGCGGATCGACCAGGCCAGCTGGGCGCTGGGCAAGGCCAGTGCCGCGGCCGATCTGCCGACGATCAAGACGCGTGAAATCAACGCCCCGGCCGATGCCGCCCCGGCCAAGGTGCCTTCGGCGCCATGGCAGTTCATGATCGATGCCGTCGCCGCCAATCGCGTGGCCGTGCGCGGCATGGGCCTCGACAGCGAATGGGGCGCCGACATTCACTTGCGCGGCACCACTGCCGCGCCCGAGATCACCGGCACCGCCGAAGTGATCCGGGGGGCCTATGAATTTGCCGGCAAGCGCTTTGACCTGACGCGCGGCAAGATCCGCTTTACCGGCTCCACGCCGATCGATCCGCAGCTCGATATCGTCGCCACGGGCGATGCCAACGGGGTGACGGCCACGATCAGCATCACCGGCACGGCGGCGCATACCTCCATCGCGTTTAGCTCAACCCCCGCGCTGCCCGAGGAAGAGCTGCTCAGCCGCTTGCTGTTCGGCACGTCGATCACGCAGATTTCGGCGCCGGAAGCGGTGCAGCTGGCCTCGGCGCTGGCCAGCCTGCGCGGTGGCGGGGGCGGCGATCCGATCAACAAGGTGCGCAGCGCCATCGGGCTCGATCGCCTGCGCATCGTGGGGGCTGATGCCACCACCGGGCGCGGCACGTCGATCGCAGTGGGCAAGTACCTGGGCCGCCGGTTCTATCTGGAACTGGTGACTGACGGGCGCGGCTACAACGCCACCTCGATCGAATTCCGCATTACCCGTTGGCTGGCCCTGCTCGCCACGATCTCGACGATCGGAGACGAACAGATCAGCGTGAAGGCCAGTAAGGACTATTGAGGCCATGGGCAGGCGCGCGCACGGGTGCGTGCCTGCCCATCAAGCGGACTCAGGTCGGTAGCAACAGGAAGAGATCAGCGCGTAACGGCAGCGGGGCGGAGGCGCCTGGCGGCGATGCCCTGGACCCAGGCCAGCAAGGCCACGCGCTTGCGCACCAGCACATAGGCCGCCCCAGCCACGGCGGCGCCCACCACCATGTCGACCAGGTAATGCGATCCCTCGATCGGGGTGGCGGCCAGCAGCATGAGGTTGAGCGGCACGATCAGTGGGCGCAGGTGCGCGATCCGCCACGAAAAGGTGATGAACAGCAGGCCGCACACAGTGTGGAAGCTGGGCGCGGATACCAGGCCAGTGACCGAAGACAGCTCGATTCCGGCCAGGCGATGGGCGCGCAGGGCGGCGATCACCGTGCCCTGGTCCAGCCCGTTGCTGGGCGCATAGGGCACCGCGCCGTGCCACAGGTGCGATAGCGCGCCGCGTGCCGGGAACAGCGGAAACAGCACCAGCGTGATGACCGCGGCCAGCCAGAAGGTGAGCAGGAACTCGCGCGCCTTGTCGCGCTCTCTCTTCCAGCTGTGCCAGATGAGAATGGCCCAGGGGTACAGGAACACGGCGTTATAGGCCGCCGATCCGGTATATTGCAGCACCGGATGGCGCACCACCAGGGCATAGAGGCCGAGCCAGTCGAAATGCAGTGCCTCGTCCCACCGTTGCAGGGCATCGTCACAGAACCCGCGCGAAATCGCTGCCACCTGATAGCTGGCCACCGCGCCAAGCACGCCGATCGCGATCAGGATCAGGCCATATTCGCTGAGGTTGCGCAGCCGGGCCTGCAACGGCGTGGTGGCGCGAGCACAGTGGCGCCAGGTGGCCAAGAACAGGGCGACAATCAGGGCCAGCACCGCGAAGGACGGGCTCGCCACCACGACTGGAAGGCGATTGCCCACCATCATGGCCATGACGACCAGCGCCGAACCGCCGACCAGTGCCCACAGGCAGCGATCGACCGGCGGCGCGGCGCGTACGGGCGCCAACGATGTTTCAGGCGTCATCGGCTGGAAAGGGTGGGCTGTGCCGCTGGGTGGTGGAACGGGCATCGGGCGCGGCCGCGAAGGACCAGGGTGTGGCGGCGGCGCAAGAGACCGGGGCTGGACAGCATCATCACAAGGTTCTCGTTCGATCTGCGGGCGCATCAGGCCTGGTCCCTTGTGGTCTGTCGCGCCGCAGGTGAGAGAAACGCGATGGGCGCTGTCGCCAAGCTGAACCGGGCGGGCGTTTGCCCCAGAATGTCGCCATCGGCCTGGATCGGCACGGCGCCTTGCCCCGTCACCGTGACGGTCTGCGCCGAAAATCGCTGCCAGGCCGGATCGGCAAAGCGCGGGCTGACCATGGCCGCCAGGGCCAGCCGGGCAATGTCGCGCCGGCGGGCGCGCGGCAGCAGCAGCACGCGAAATTCGCGGCAACGCAAGTCTGCCTGGGGATCGAGAGTCCACGGCCCGGCATAGAAGCGGCCCTTGAGCACGAAAACGGCTTCGGCGCAGTGGGCTGCGCCGTCGATCGTCACCGCCAGGGCCTGGCGAGGCCAGCGCCAGAGCTGGGCAATCAGCGCCAGGCCATAGGCGGCGCGGCCCCACCGCCGCTTGGCCTCAGGCGTCACCCGCGCCACCACGGCGCTGTCTGGCCCGACCGAGGCGCAGCAAAGGAAGGCCGCGCCATCGAGCAGCCCATGATATTGCAGGGCAGGGGCATCATGCTGCGCCAGTGCCGCCACCAGCCCTGCCGGATCGGTGCCGCAGCCGGTTTCACGGGCGATAAGGTTTACCGTCCCGGCCGGTAGCAAGGCGTGGCGCACGGCTGGCGCGGGGGTGATGCGTGGCGCGTGCAGTTCGGCTTCCACCACCAGCCGCGCGGTGCCATCGCCGCCGACGATGCACACGACATCGGCGCGGTGGCGCTGCGGCGCGCCGGCATAGTCAAGGCTGTCGACCAGGCGCGTGGCGTGGCCGGCGGCGGTCAACGCGGCGCGCCAACGTTCCAGCGTGCGCGCGCAAAAATTCCCGGCATGGGGATTGTAGACCAGCGCGACAGACGGCACTGGAGCAGGAGAGGGGGCAACAGGCAGGGCGGAAAGCAAAGGCGCCGGGGCTTGTCTTGCCAGGGCGCGATCAGCCATCGGCCGTCCCGCCGTCCCGGCCAAGCCATCGATTCACGCGCAACAACCCCGACCTCCAATCGTCCCCGGCGCGGGGCAATAGCTGTTTGACGCTGGTATAACAACGCCGATTGCGCCCGCATTGGGTCAGGTCGGTCCCGCTTCCGCACGAAACGGGGTGCCCGCGTGCTCATGGGCGGGCTGCTGGAGACAAGCAGCGCGCTGTGCGCAAAAGCAAGATTGGCGGATATGGAGGGTGCTCTGCCCGCGCCGGTTGGCTTCATGGACAGCAAATCTGGCTGGGGCGGCAGGATTCGAACCTGCGAATGCCGGTACCAAAAACCGGTGCCTTACCACTTGGCGACGCCCCAGCAGAGCGCGCGCTTATAGCGGGCCAATCGTGAATGGGAAGGGGGTAGCTGGGGATAACTTGGCGATGCCTGCGCCCCCCCCGAAGGGGAGGGCGCAGGTGCCTTGGGGCAGTGTCAGGGCGGTCAGAAACCCTTGACGATGCCCTTGAGCTTTTCGGGCGGCAGGCTGTCGAAATCGGCAGCGCTGTGGCGTTCGGCGATCCCCTTGGCGCTGTTCACCAGGCGCCCGCGCAGCACGGCGGGGCGCTGGTCGATCTCGCCCACCCAGCGACCGACGTGCTCGTATTCGTGCATCGAAAGGAATGTGGCCGCATCGCCATAGGCTTCGCCGCGATAGAGATTGCCCATCCAGGTATAGGCGGCAATGTCGGCGATGGTGTAGTCTTCGCCGCCCAGGTAGCGGCTTTCCGCCAGGCGGCGGTTGGCCACGTCGAACAGGCGCTTGGTTTCCATGGCATAGCGATCGATCGCATATTCGATCTTGATCGGGGCATAGTTGTAGAAGTGGCCAAAGCCGCCGCCCATGAACGGGGCAGAGCCGATCTGCCAGAACAGCCACGACAGGCATTCCGCCCGCGGCGGGTTTTGCGTGGGCAGGAACTTGCCGAACTTTTCGGCCAGATGCATCAGGATCGCGCCGGATTCGAACACGCGGAACGGGGTGGCGCCGCTGTGATCCACCAGCGCGGGAATCTTGGAGTTGGGGTTGATATCGACAAAGCCCGATGAAAACTGGTCACCTTCAAAGATCTTGATCAGCCAGGCATCGTATTCGGCTTCGGCAATGCCGGCTTCCAGCAGCTCTTCCAGCATGATCGTGGCCTTCTGGCCATTGGGCGTGCCGAGCGAATAGAGCTGGAACGGGTGCTCGCCCACCGGCAGATCCTTGTCGTGGGTGGGGCCGGCCGTGGGGCGGTTGACGCTGGCAAAAGCACCACCGTTGGCCTTGTCCCAGGTCCAGACCTTGGGCGGCGTATATTCTTCGGACATGGTCGTTCCTCTGCAACGGAAGTTTGTTAGGTTGCCTATCATTCTGACGAGGCGCCGGGGGAACTGCAAGACATGTTGTGGCGTTGGCCTGTCGGAGAGGCAAGCGTTGAACAGGAAAGCCGTTTTGCAGGAATCGGGCAAGAGCCGACTGGTCTATGTGGACGATAGTGCACCGGGCATCACGCGGCGGCGCGCGGGGCGCGGATGGTGCTATCGCGATCATGCCGGGCAGCGTATCGCCGACCGGACAGAGATCGACCGCCTCAATGCGGTGGCGCTGCCACCGGCCTATCGCGACGCGTGGTTCTGCCCGATGCCGCATGGCCATATCCTGGCGACCGGCGTCGATGCGCGCGGCCGCAAGCAATACCGCTATCACCCCGATTTCCGCGCCGCGCGCGAGGCGGAAAAGTTTGATGGCTGCGCGGCATTCGGCGCGCTGCTGCCCAAGATCCGCGCCCGCGTCGAAGCAGCGCTATCGGGCCGGGGGCTCAGCCAGGAACGCTGCATCGCCTCGGTGGTCCGCCTGCTCGACACCGGTGCGATTCGCATCGGTAACGAGGCCTATGCCCGCGCCAATGCCAGCTTTGGCGCCACGACACTGCGGATGAAGCATGTCGAGCTGCGCGGGCAAAGCCTGCGGCTGCGCTTTCGTGCCAAGTCGGGCGTGGAGCGGGACATGCGCCTGACCGATCGCGCCCTCGTGCGTTTCGTGCGGCGGATGCAGGACCTGCCCGGCCAGCACTTGTTCCAGTACCTGGGCGAGGATGGCGCGCCATGTCCGGTCGGCTCGGCCGATATCAACGCCTGGCTGCGCAGCGTGACCGGGGCGGAATTCACCGCCAAGCATTTCCGCACCTGGCATGCCAGCGTTCTGGCATTTGGCGCGCTGGCCCATGCAGAACAGAACGCGCCGCTCAAGGAACTGCTGGCGCAGGTGTCCGATCGACTGGGCAATACACCCACGATTGCCCGCAAGAGCTACATCCATCCCGCCGTGCTGGCCCTCGTGCCCGATCAGGCGGAATGGCGCGCGGGGCTGCGATTGCCCCGCGCTAGGCAATGGCTCTCGCGCGACGAGCGTGGGCTGCTCGCGCTGCTCGATGCTCAGCCCAGCGCCGTCAGCGTTGGCACCAGCGCATCGAAGTGATCGATCACCGCGTCGGCACCCAAGAGCGGCGGCGGCAGGTCATGGAACCCGAAACTGACTGCCACGACCGGCAGGCCAGCTGCGCGCGCCGCGCCAATGTCGAACGTGGTATCGCCCACGAACGCGGCCCGGCCGCCACCGCAGCGCGCGATCATTTCCTCAAGCATGTCGGGCGCCGGCTTGGCCTTGCCCGGGCCCAGCGTATCGCCGCCGATTATCGTGGCAAAGCGGGGTGAAAGGCCCAGTTCGTCCAGCAACTGTCGCGCAAATTCCTCGCGCTTGTTCGTCGCCACCGCCACGGTCACGCCGCGCGCCGCCAGTGCGTCGAGCATTTCTGCCCCGCCAGGATAGAGCCGGGAATGCACCGCGATCGCCTCGCCGTAATAGGTGAACAGGCGATCCTGCAGCGGCTTGAACTCTGCCTCGTCATAGCCGCCGCTTTCGGCCAGGGCATTGCGCAGCATCTGCCCCGATCCCCCGCCGATGAAGCGGCGCACCACATCGAGCGGGAAGGTCTGCCGCCCGGCATATTCCAGCGTGCGGTTGAGCGCGTTGCCCAGGTCAGCGGCGGTATCGCACAGGGTGCCGTCCAGATCGAACCCAACGATGGAAAATGGAAAATCGGTCATGTTGCAAGCCAGTGCCCACCCGTTCTGGAAACTGCAAGCATAAGCTGGCAAGGATGCAGCCATGACCACGCAAACCCAGTCGCCCTCGACCACCGCTCCTCTCGCTCTTGTCATCCTTGCTGCAGGCAAGGGCACCCGCATGAAAAGCGATCTGCACAAGGTGCTGCATCCGGTTGCCGGGCGGCCGATGCTGCTGCATCTCATGGCCAGCGCGGCACAGCTTGCGCCAGCGCGGCAGGTGGTGGTGGCCGGCCATGGTCGCGACCAGCTGGAAAAGGCGCTGGGCGGCAGCGCCACGATTGCGGTGCAGGAACCGCAGCTGGGCACCGGCCACGCCGTGCAGCAGGCGCAAAGCGCGCTCGATGGTTTCGACGGCGATGTGCTGATCCTCTATGGTGACGTGCCGTTCGTGCGCGCGCAGACGATGCAGGCCATGCTCGATCGGTTGCATGCGGCCGATGCCCCGGCCGTGGTCGTGCTCGGCTTCCGCCCTGACGATGCCCTGCAATATGGCCGGGTCATCGCCGAGGGTGACCGCGTGGTGAAGATGGTGGAGCACAAGGATGCGAGCGAGGCCGAGCGCGCTTGCACGCTGTGCAATTCCGGCCTCATGGCGGTGAAGGGCAGCGACCTTTTTGCGCTGCTGGCGCAAGTGGGCAACGACAATGCCCAGGGCGAATATTACCTCACCGATATCGTCAACGTTGCCAATGCGGCGGGCAAGACCTGCGCCGTGGTGGTGACCGACGATCCCGACGAAGTGGCCGGGATCAACAGCCGGGCAGAACTGGCCCAGGCCGAAGGCCGCTGGCAGCAGCGCCGCCGTTTGGCGGCAATGGCCGACGGCGCCAGCCTGGTCGCGCCCGAAACCGTGTGGTTCTCGCATGATACCGTGCTCGGTCGCGATGTGACGGTGGAACAGAACGTGGTGTTTGGCCCAGGTGTCACCGTGGCGGACAACGTGGTGATCCACGCGTTCTGCCATCTCGAAGGCTGCACCGTGGAAAGCGGGGTGTCGGTGGGGCCGTTCGCCCGCCTGCGGCCCGGCGCCACGCTGGAGCAGAACAGCCGCGTGGGCAATTTCGTGGAAGTGAAGAACGCGCGCCTGGGTGCCGGTGCCAAGGCCAACCACCTGACCTATCTGGGCGATGCTGACGTGGGCGCCGGCGCCAACATCGGCGCGGGCACGATCACCTGCAACTATGACGGCTATTTCAAGTATCGCACGGTGATTGGCGAGCGCGCTTTCATCGGCTCCAACTCGGCCCTGATCGCCCCGGTGCGCATCGGCGCCGATGCTATCGTGGCGGCGGGCAGCGCGGTGTCGCGCGATGTGTCTGATGGAGAACTGCGCCTGGTGCGGGCCGAGCAACTGGTCAAGCCGGGCTGGGCCGATCGCTTTCACGATGCGATGAAGAAGAAAAAGGCCGAAGGCAAGAAGTAGGCCCCTTTGCCTGACCCGGCCGCGATCATGTCCGCGAATTCATCTGCCGGTTCACCCGGTCGAAAGCAGGCGGATCGCAAGAGGCCGGACAGACACGAAATACCAAGAATTATCCGGCCATGATGCCGGCCATTCGCGTTATCTCCCAATCCTGAAGAAAGTGTGGGCCCCAATCCATGTGCGGAATTATCGGAATCGTCGGCAAGGAAGAAGTCGCGGACCGGCTGGTCGATGGCCTGCGCCGCATGGAATATCGCGGCTATGACAGCGCGGGCGTGTGCACCGTGTTCGACGGGCAACTCGTGCGCCGCCGCGCCGAGGGCAAGCTCAACAACCTGGTCAAGGAACTGGCTGTCAATCCCGCGCCGGGCCTGATCGGCATTGCCCACACCCGCTGGGCCACGCACGGCGCCCCCACCACCAGCAACGCGCACCCGCATGCGACGGGCGAAGTGGCGCTGGTCCATAACGGCATCATCGAGAATTTCCGCCCCTTGCGCGAGGCGCTGATCGCGCGCGGCCGCACGTTTGAAAGCGAGACCGACACCGAAGTGGTGGCGCACATGGTTTCGGAGCTGGTGGAGGCGGGCAAGAGCCCGGCCGAGGCGGTCAAGGCCGTGCTGCCGCAGCTGCGCGGCGCCTTTGCCTTGGCCATTGCGTTCCGCCAGCATCCCGATCTGCTGATCGGCGCGCGCCTGGGCTCGCCGCTGGTGGTTGGCTATGGCGATGGTGAAACCTTCTTGGGCTCCGATGCCCTGGCACTCGCGCCGCTGACGCAGCGGGTGTCGTACCTCGAAGAAGGCGATTGGGTGATCGTGCGCCGCGATGGCGTCGAGGTGTTCGATGTGAACAACCAGCCCGTCACCCGGCCGATCGTCGCTTCTGGCGCAACCGCTGCGGCCATTGAGAAGGGCAACTATCGCCACTTCATGCAGAAGGAAATCTTCGAGCAGCCGATCGTGGTGGCGCAGACGCTGCGTTCCTATCTGCGCCGGGTGGAACAGACCGTGTCGCTGCCGCAGATCGATTTCGACCTGGCGAGTATCAACCGCGTCACGATCGTCGCTTGCGGCACCAGCTATTACGCCGGGATGGTGGCGAAATACTGGTTCGAGCAGTTTGCCCGCCTGCCGGTGGACATCGATGTGGCGAGCGAGTTCCGCTATCGCGATCCCGTGCTGGAGCCCGGCGGCCTGGCACTGTTCATTTCGCAATCGGGCGAAACCGCCGATACCCTGGCGGCGCTGCGCCATTGCAAGGCGGCCGGGCAAACCATCGCCGTGGTCGTCAACGTGCCGACCAGCTCGATGGCGCGCGAAGCGGACCTGCTGCTGCCCACCCATGCCGGGCCGGAAATCGGCGTCGCCTCGACCAAGGCGTTCTCGTGCCAGCTTGCCGTGCTTGCCGCGCTGGCGGCGCACCTGGCGGTCAAGCGCGGGCGCCTGTCGCGCGAAGAGGAAGCGCTGATCGTCAACCAGCTGGCCGAAACGCCGGCCGCGCTCAACGCTGCGCTCTCGCATGACGAGGAAATCGCGGCGATGGCCCCGCTGATCGCGCCGGCGCGCGACGTGCTCTATCTGGGCCGTGGGCCGGACTATCCGCTGGCCCTGGAAGGCGCGCTCAAACTCAAGGAAATCAGCTATATCCACGCTGAGGGCTATGCCTCGGGCGAAATGAAGCACGGGCCGATCGCGCTGATCGACGAATCCGTGCCGGTGATCGTGCTCGCCCCGTCAGGGCCGCTGTTCGAAAAGACCGTGTCGAACATGCAGGAAGTGCGCGCGCGGGGCGGCAAGATCGTGCTGATCTCTGACGCGGAAGGCCTGGCCGAAGCGGGCGAGGGCTGCCTTGCCACGATCGAGATGCCCAAGGTCCACCCGCTGATCGCGCCGCTGGTCTATGCCGTGCCGGTGCAGCTGCTGGCCTATCACGTCGCCGTGGCCAAGGGCACCGACGTGGACCAGCCGCGCAACCTGGCCAAGAGTGTGACGGTGGAGTGATGGAGTGGGGGGCTTAACAGGCCCTCCCCCAGCCCCTCCCGCATGCGGGAGGGGAGTTTAGAGGAAAGCCTCTCCCGCACGCGGAAGGGGAGCAACAAAAAAGGCCCCGCAAAAGCAGGGCCTTCTTAAATCCCCCTCCCGCTTGCGGGAGGGGTTAGGGGAGGGGATGTTACCCCCCCGATCAAGCCGAAACGTTCAACCCAGCCAGCACGCCTTCGAACAGCTTGCGCCCGTCGGTGCCGCCCTGGGCGGCTTCGATCATGCGCTCGGGGTGGGGCATCATGCCCAGCACGTTGCCCGCGGCATTGAGCACGCCGGCAATATCGCGCTGCGAGCCGTTGACCGGCTCGGCATAGCGGAACGCGACGCGGCCTTCGCCTTCCAGCCGATCGAGCGTTTCGGCGTCGGCGAAATAGTTGCCGTCATGGTGGGCCACCGGAATGGTGATGACCTGGTCCTTGAAATAGCGCTGGGTAAACAGCGACTGGCTGTTTTCCACCTTGAGCGGCACTTCGCGGCAGACAAAGCGGATGCCGGCATTGCGCATCAGCGCGCCGGGCAGCAGGCCCGCTTCGGTCAGGATCTGGAAACCGTTGCACACGCCCAGCACCGGCACGCCACGCCCGGCGGCCTCGACCACGGCCTGCATGATCGGCGAACGGGCTGCCATGGCGCCCGAGCGCAGATAGTCGCCATACGAAAACCCGCCGGGAACGGCGATGAAATCAAGGCCTTCGGGCAGGGTGGCATCGCCGTGCCACACACGGTGTACCGTGCCGCCGCAGACCTCTTCCATCGCCACCGCCATGTCGCGGTCGCAGTTCGATCCGGGGAAGGTGATGACGGCGGAGGTGAACGGCATCAGGCGGCAACCTTTTCGATGCGATAGTTTTCGATGACCATGTTGGCCAAGAGCTTGCGGCACATATCATCCAGCGCATCGTCGCTGGTGTCGTCGGCCACGTCCAGTTCGAACAGGCGCCCGGCGCGCACGTCCTTGACGCCGGCAAAGCCCAGCCCTTCCAGCGCATGGTGGATGGCGCGACCCTGGGGATCGAGCACACCGTTCTTGAGGCTGACGTGGACACGGACCTTCATCGGCGTTTGGCCTTTCACTTAAACAGGCGGATCGTGGGATATGGGACTCGGCGCCGCCTATGCCCCCGTCTGGCGCCAAGGGCAAGTCTTGCGCGCATGGCGCTCCTCGATCGCCGGGTCATGATTGCGGTGCGGGCAGGCCATCGGGCAGGACCAGCACGGTCACGGCCTTGGCCGGGGCAAGCCAGGCCTTGGCGGCGGCCTGCACATCGGCGGCGGTGAGGGTCGTGAGCCGGGCACGCGCCGCCTGGAACCGGGCGATGCGATCGGGCCGCGATTGCGCGCGCGCGGCCAGCGCCACCCATCCGCCATTGCCTTTGAGCGCGTTGTCGAGCCGCTCCAGCATCGGCGCCCGCGCGCGCTCCAGCACATCGGCATCCACCGGATGGGCAGCCAGATCGCTAATCGTCTGGACCAGCGCGGCCCGTGTCGCCGCCACATCGGCCACGTTGACCGAGGCCTGCACCGTAAACGTGCCCCAGCCGGTCCACACATCGGACATGTCGCTCGAAACCCCGGGGGAATAGGCCTTGCCCAGCTTTTCGCGCACCGTGTCGAGCACCTCGATCCCGGTTACCTGCTCCAGCAGTTCCATCGTCATGGTCTGCACCGGATCGTGATCGTCGGTTGTGGGCCAGATCATGCGCACGATCGCCTGGTTGGCCGGCCCATGGTGGCGCACCACCTGCACCCCAGGAACGGCGGCAAAGCGGCGCTCGCGCGCCTGGGTCCAGGCGCCGAACGCTGGTTCGCGCGGGGGCAGGGCGCCAAACGTGCGCGCCACATCGGCAATCGCGGCCGCCTCGTCCACATCGCCCACCAGCGCGATTTCCAGCGCGCCGTGCGCCAGCCGATCGCCCAGCACCGGCTTCAACTGGGCAAAGCCCAGCTTCTGGTAGGCCTGCGGCGATTGCAGGGTAAAGCGCGGATCGTTGCCCGACAGGATACCGCCCAGCGCGGCCGTCAGGGCAGAGCCCGGCGTGGCGTTGAGTTGCGCAAAATAGTTGGCCATGCCCTGGTGAAACAGCTGCTCGGCCTCGGGGCGATAGCCGGGATCGGTGAGGTAGGCGGCCATGACCTGCAATTGCAGCAGCAGGTCGCGCGGCGTCGTGGTGCTGCCCGTGCCAAAGGTATCGCCACTGGCGGCAAAGCTGGTGCCCACGGCGTGGCCGGCCAGCATGGTCTGCAACTGGTCCAGGCTATAGCGGCCCAGGCCGCCGGCCGGCACGCTCGATGCCATGTCCACCGCCAGGGGATTGTCGCGGGTTTCCAGCATTTCGCCTCCGTCCAGCGCCAGGCGCACGTGGATGCGATCGGTTTCCAGCGGGGTGCGCTTGATGTTGAGCATCACGCCATTGGCAAAGCGGATGCGGCGAATGCCCAGCGTGGCATCGGTGCTGTCGGCCACCACCGTGCCGGGCGTGCCGAAATCGGTGTAGCCGAATGGCGCTGCGGTCGCCGCTTTGGCCGCGTCCAGCGGCGCGGCCATTGCGGCCTGCCAGGCGCGGCGCAGTGCCTGGGCGCCGCCGGCCGGGGCCTTGCGCCCCTGGAACCGGATCAGCGGCTTGTCCAGCGGCACGGCTTCGCGCCGCAGCGCCGCCATCACGCTGGCGGGCGTGATCGTGGGGGCAAAGGCGTTGAAGCGTTCGAGGCCGCTTGATGGCGTGGTCGGCACCATATCGTCATGCAGCAGCGACAGCGCCAGGTTGACCAGCGTGGCGTTGTTGCGCGTCTGCTCGCCGGCGGCAGCGTTCTCGATCGCAATGCGCAGGTTCGCCACCTGCTCGTCGATCTCGGCCTGGGTAAAGCCCTGGGCCATCGCCTCGCGCCAGACCCTGGCTGCTGCCGTCAGGCCCTTGGCCCAGCCGCCATCGACGGTATCGATGATGAGGTTGGTGGTGCGGCCGATCTTGAACACGTCGCCCGTGCCAAAGCCGGCGCCGCGAAACGGCGCATCGACCTGGCGCGACAGGGTCTGGAAGCGGCGGTTGATGATGCCATAGCCGATCTGGCGCAGCAGGTTCTCGCGCCGGCTGGCGATGGTGTCGGGCTCATCGAGCCACGGCCCGTGGCGCGCAACGGTCACGCGTTCGGCCAGGGCCGGGTTGGTCCACAGGTCGGTCTTGCCATGCTGGCCGGGCAAGACTTTGCCCTGGCCTGGCCGGGGTGGTGCCGGGGCAGCCTGCCAATCGGCAAAGCGCGCGGTGATCGCCTGTTCCACCTTGGCCGGATCGACATCGCCAATCACCACCAGCGTGGTCTTGGCCGGCACATAGTGGCGGTGCCAGAAATCCTTGAGCGCCTGCGCCGTCGCGGCATCGATGGTGGCCACCGTGCCGATTGGCAGCCGCTGGGGATAGGTGGCCTTGGGATAGAAGAACGCCAGCTGGTCGTGGAAATTGTCCAGCGCATAGCCTTGCCCGTCGCGCAGTTCAGACAGCACCACGCCGCGCTCGCGGTTCACCGCCCCGGGCGAAAAGGTCAGTTCGCTGGCCGTCTCGCGCATCAGCATCAGCGCGGTATCGATCAGGTCGGGATCGTTGCGCGGCAGGTCGAGCATGTAAGTGGTCTGCTCGAAGCTGGTCTGGGCGTTGGTATCGGCGCCAAATGCCAGCCCCTTGCGTTCCAGCAGGCGGACCATTTCCCCCTCGGGCACATGGGTGCTGCCGTTGAACGCCATGTGTTCCACGAAATGGGCAAACCCTCGTTCCGCCGCGGTTTCATCGAGCGATCCGGTCGCCACGTCCAGGCGCACCTGCACCGTGCCCTTGGGCATGGCATTGGCGACGATGATCGTGCGCATGCCATTGGCCAACTGGCCAAAGCGGAAGCGCGGATCGGGCGGCAGGTCAGACTTCTGGAAAACCCAGGTGGGCGCTGGTGCAGCCTGGGGCAGGCCGGCAACCGGCCCATGGCCCAGGCCAGTACAAGCACCCAGCAACAGCGCGACGGCAAGCGGCAGGGCACGATACGGGCGAAACGAGACAGGCAGCATCATTGCCGCCGGTGTGCCGCTCCTGCCGTGCCGCCGCAAGGACTTATCTGGTAACGAATAGCGCCCACGCGAAAGGGCCGGGAAACCAGGTTCCCGGCCCTTGCTATCGTCTGTGCCCAGATGGACGCCGGCGCAGCGCTTACTTCTTGGAGCGCAGCTTGCGGTGCGCGCCCAGGTCGAGCACTTCGCTCGGCCCGTCGTTGTCGAGCAGGCCAAGGCGGCGTGCCACTTCCTGATAGGCTTCTTCCTCGCCACCCAGGTCGCGGCGGAAGCGGTCCTTGTCCAGCTTTTCGCCGGTGACCATGTCCCACAGGCGGCAGCCGTCGGGGCTGATTTCGTCGGCCAGGATCACGCGGCTATAGTCGCCATCCCAGATGCGGCCGAATTCCAGCTTGAAGTCCACCAGGCGGATGTTGATCGCCGCGAACATGCCGACCAGGAAGTCGTTCACGCGGATCGCCATCGAGGAAATGTCCTGCATTTCCTCGTTGCTGGCCCAGCCGAAGCAGGCGATGTGCTCTTCGGCGATCATCGGATCGCCCAGCGCATCGTCCTTGTAATAGTATTCGATCAGGGTGTGGGGCAGCGGCTCGCCTTCGGGAATGCCCAGGCGCTTGGAAATGGAACCGGCCGCGACATTGCGCACCACCACTTCGATCGGCACGATTTCCACCTGGCGCACCAGCTGCTCGCGCATGTTGAGGCGGCGGATGAAATGCGTGGGAATGCCGATGTGGGCCAGGCGCGTGAACACATACTCGCTGATGCGGTTGTTGATCACGCCCTTGCCGTTGATCGTCCCGCGCTTCTGCGCGTTGAACGCGGTGGCATCATCCTTGAAATACTGGATGAGAGTGCCCGGCTCGGGGCCTTCATAAAGGATCTTGGCCTTGCCTTCGTAGATCTGGCGGCGACGCGACATGCGGCTTCTTCCTGCGCGGCGGGGGCGATTCGGCCCGCCCCCATGGAAAAACAAGAAACCCCGGCAAACGAGGGAGCCGCGTGGCGACTGCATCGTGTGGGCCGGGGCATTCCCATTCGCCCATATGCGAAAAAGCACGGAAACGCAAACGCTGGCCGGGCGTTCGGCATTTCAGAACATTTGATCCGATCTTATTGCCCTATCTTGAATGTTGCTGGTGCGGCACAAGACTGGGCAAGACGGCACGGCGCGGTGGCTTGATCCCTCGATGATCCACCGGCCGCGTCACCCAAGTTTACCCTCTCTGCCCAAGGATGATGTGTGATGAGCAAGGTTCTGGTTCTCTATTACTCCAGCTATGGCCACATCGAAACCATGGCTAACGCCATTGCCGAAGGTGCCCGCGAAACCGGCGCCACGGTCGACGTAAAGCGCGTGCCCGAAACCGCCCCGCTTGAAGTGGCGCAGGCTGCCCACTTCAAGCTTGATCAGGCGGCCCCTGTCGCCACCGTTGCCGAACTGGCCGAATACGATGCCATCATCGTCGGCACCGGCACCCGCTTTGGCCGCATCAGCTCGCAGATGGCCGCGTTCCTCGACCAGGCCGGTGGCCTGTGGGCCAAGGGCGCGCTCAATGGCAAGGTCGGCGCGGCGTTCACCTCTACCGCCAGCCAGCACGGCGGCCAGGAAGTCACGCTGTTCTCGATTCTGACCAACCTGCTGCACTTCGGCATGACCATCGTCGGCCTCGACTATGGCTTCCAGGGCCAGCTGACGCTTGATGCCGTGCACGGCGGCACCCCCTATGGCGCCAGCACGATCGCCGGTGGCGACGGCAGCCGCCAGCCCAGCGAGATCGAACTGGACGGCGCGCGCTATCTCGGCCGCCGCGTGGCCAACACGGCCAACAAGCTGTTCGACTGATCGCCCTCTCGGCCTGCCCCCCCCTCAGGCTGATTGATGCAAGCGGCGCGGGCCTGTTCCCGCGCCGCTTCATTGCATATGGGCAATACAGCATGCCAAAACGGGTTGTGGCAGCCGGCGGATTGATCGGCTAGCGCTGTGGCGACACTGCCTTTTCCACGGAGACCCGCCCATGTCGCGCGCCGCCACGCTGGCCCTGCTTGAAACCTATTACGCCGCCTTCAACGCCGGGGATTGGAACGGCATGCTGGCGTGCCTGGCCGATGACGTGGCGCACGATATCAACCAGGGCAGCCGCCAGGTGGGCAAGGATACCTTTGCCACGTTCCTTGGCCATATGGAGCGCTGCTACAAGGAACGCCTCGAAGACATCGTGCTGATGGCCAGCGAAGACGGCAGCCGCGCCGCGGCCGAATTCGTTGTCCACGGCAGCTATCTCGCCACCGACGAAGGTCTGCCCGAGGCAGCTGGGCAAACCTATGTGCTGCCGGCCGGCGCCTTTCTGGCGATCGAAGGCGGCAAGATCACCCGCTTGACGATGTATTACAACCTGGCTGACTGGACCGCGCAGGTCGTCGGCGCATGAGTGTCAGCGTCCGCCCGCTGAGCGGCGCGGAAGTGGGCGCCGCGCTGGATGATCTGGCGGCCTTGCGCATCGCCGTGTTTGCCGCCTGGCCCTATCTCTATGACGGGGATCGTGCTTACGAGGCGCGCTATCTCGCCGAATATGCCGCCGCGCCCGGCGCCGTGCTGGTCGCTGCGTTCGATGGCGTGCGCATTGTCGGGGCGGCCACCGCCGCGCCGATGCGGCATCAGAAGGCGGCCTTTCGCGCCCCGTTCGAACAGCGCGGCATCGCCACGCAAGACCTGTTCTATTTCGGTGAAAGCGTGCTGCTGCCCGAGTATCGCGGGCAGGGCATCGGGCACGCGTTTTTCGATCATCGCGAGGATACGGCCCGCGCCGCCGGGGCGCAGGCCGCCTGCTTTGCCGCGGTGATTCGTCCCGCCGATCATCCCGCCCGCCCGGCCGGCTACCGCCCGCTCGATGCCTTCTGGCAGGCGCGCGGCTATGCCCTGGTGCCGGGCCTGGTGACCGATCTGCCGTGGAAAGACCATGGCGAGGCGCAAGAGACCGCCAAGCCGATGCAATACTGGCTCAAGTCCCTGTCGTAAAAAGGCACGCCATGCCCCGTTTCACCGTTGCCGCTGCGCAATATCCGATCGACCGCCTGGCCGATTGGGCCGCCTATGAAGCCAAGCTGACCACCTGGGTGGAACAGGCCGTGGCCGGCGGCGCGGCGCTCTTGGTGTTTCCCGAATATGGCGCGATGGAACTGGCCAGCCTGAACCCGGCAACGATGGGCGACCTCGCCGGTTCGATCGATACGGTTTCAGCCCTGCTGCCGCAGGTCGATGCGCTGCACGCGCGGCTGGCGCAGGCCCATGGCGTGCACATCCTCGCTGCCAGCGCCCCGCGTCGCACCGCCGATGGCCAGGTGCGCAACACCGCGCGGCTGTTTGCCCCCAGCGGCGCCATGGCTAGCCAGGACAAGCTGATCATGACCCGCTTCGAGCGCGAGGAATGGTTCATCAGCGGCGGCAATGGCCTGAACCTGTTCGATACCGCGCTGGGCCGGCTGGCGGTAGTGATCTGCTATGACAGCGAATTTCCGCTGCTGGCGCGCGCGGCAGTGGAAGCGGGCGCACAGGTTCTGCTGGTGCCAAGCTGCACCGATACGCTCCACGGCTATTGGCGCGTGCGCCTGGGCAGCCAGGCCCGCGCGCTGGAGGGGCAATGCTATGCCATCCAGTCACCCACCGTGGGCGAGGCCGCCTGGTCTCCGGCAGTCGACGTGAACCGGGGCGCGGCCGGGGTCTATGGCCCGCCCGATGCCGCGCCAGCCGGTGGCGGCATGCCGGCCGATGGCGTGCTGGCGCTGGGTGAGGAAGGCGTTGGTCAGTGGGTCTTCGCCACGATCGACACGGCCGATGTCGATGCCCTGCGTGCCGACGGCGGCGTGCTGCTGGTGCGACACTGGGCCGAACAGCCCGGGGCCGCGCCCTTGCCGCCGGTAGAAGTGGTTTCGCTGCGCTGAGTGGCGTGGAGAAGTTCCCATGGCTGGTTACGCCAAAATGACGCCGATATCGGTTTAGCAACGCTGCCCCTTGCGCAATCCGCCATCCAGAAGTTTTCCCTTAACCTGATCAAGTTAGGCAGTGTTGTGCGTTAAGTTTGGGGGTGGCAGTGAAGACTTCGTTGGCTCTTGCTTTGGTTGGTTCTTGCTTGATGGCGGTGCCATCTTGGCAGGCTGTTGCTGCGACGGCCGGGGACTCGAGTCCCAACCCGCTCGCTTCGCGGTTGGTCGCCCTGACATTTCCAGCCGAAATGATCCGGCGAGACACTGCAACGACTTATGCGACAAACTTCCGCGCATCCATGCTCCGAAACCCTCAGGTGCAAGCGGCCATGCAGCGTACGCCCGGCCTGCTCGAAACAATCGTCAACGCAGTGTCCATGAAGCTGGACCAAGTGCTTACAGCCCTTATTCCATCGTTGGAGAGCAACGCTGCCGCATCCTATGCTGCCAAGATGTCGCCGGCGGAGCTTCAAGCCGCAATCACATTTTACTCTGGCCCAGTTGGCCGGAAACTGGTGACGGCCACTCCTGCGGTTGTAATGGGCGACGATGTCCGAAAAATCCTTAGTTCTGCTGATCTTGCTGAGTTTGCGGCTTTTTCGCAGTCATCGGCAGGGCAAAAAATGGGAGCGTTGAGGCCCCAGCAAACCAACGACATGCGCATGGCGGTCAATCATGCCCTGGAAGCTGCCGAGCCTCAAATAGACGCTGCTGCTAAATCCGCTGGCCAGGCGTATATCCGTGCGCACCAGCCAAAAAATCACTGAGTCTCGTTATTGACGGCAAAGAGAAACCTGGGGCCCCATCCGGGGCCTCTGGACCTGTCCGCCCGGCATGGTCATGATCCTGTCGCAAAGCCTGTCCAGGGCGCCCATGGCATTGGCACAAGGATGAACCCCATGACTGTTTCGCGCCGTTCGATCCTGGCCATGGGGGCCGGCGCGGCCATGCTGCCCGGCGCCCGTGCCCTGGCCGGCACCTTGGCCAAGGGCCATGGCCGCCACGCCCGGCCGGCCCATCCCCTGGTGCTGGGGCATCGCGGCGCCTGCGCGCACCGGCCCGAACATACGCTGGCATCCTATCAGCGCGCAGTGGCCGATGGTGCCGATTTCATCGAGCCTGATCTGGTCCCCACCCGCGATGGCGTGCTGGTGTCGCGCCATGAACCCAATATCGTGGACACCACGGACGTGGCCGCCCACCCGGAATTTGCCGCGCGCAAGACCACCAAGGTCATCGATGGCGAGCGGCAGGAAGGCTGGTTCGTCGAAGACTTTACCCTGGCCGAACTCAAGACCCTGCGCGCCAAGGAGCGGCTGGGCACGCTGCGTCCTGAGAGCATGGCGTTCGACGGGCGGTTTCCGGTGCTGACGTTTGACGAGATCGTGGCCTTTGCCGCCAAGGCCGCGCGCGGGCGCCAGCGGCCGCTGGGGATCATCCCCGAAATCAAGCATTCCAGCTATTTCCACAGCCTGGGCCACGATATGGAGGCCAAGCTGCTGGCGGCCATTCGCGCCCATGCCTGGCTGCAACAGGCCCCGGTCATCGTGCAGTCGTTCGAAGTGGCCAATCTCAAGCGGCTGCGCGGTATGCTGGCACCGTGGCGCAACATCGCGCTGATGCAACTGGCTGATGAGCCCGAAAAGCGCACCGGAGACGCCATCGCCAGCGGCGGCACGCTCACCTATGGCGCGATGCTGTCGGCCAGTGGCCTGGCTGACGTGGCCGGCTATGCCGATTGGATCGCGCCATGGAGCCGCACCGTGATGCCTGAAACGGCAGACGGACACCTCGCGCCGCCGCAGCCGATCATCGCCGATGCGCACCGTGCCGGGCTGCTGGTGGGTGCCTATACCTTCCGGCCAGAACCGCAATTCCTGCCCGCCAGCCTGCGCCAATGCGGCGCCGCGCTGCGCTGCGAAAGCGGCAGTGTTGCAGAAATCCGCGCCTATCTTGCCGCCGGGCTGGACGGGTTCTTCACCGATGATCCTGCGCTGGGCCGTCGCGCGGTCGACGGGGTCTGATCATCCAGGGCAAATCCGCCCGTCTGCAATTTCCTGCGGCTTGGCGCTGGACTTTTTGCATTGCAGCGTATTTTATTGCGCTGCGACGGGCATCGCCAGGCCGCGCGCCGGATGCGGTGCGTGCGCCCGGCTCACCACATGCCTGCGCAGGGTTCATGTGGAAGGGAATGCGGTGAGCCAGCCAGCCGTGCTGTTTGTTTGCCTGGGCAATATCTGCCGCTCGCCGTTGGCCGAGGCTGCGTTCCGGGCCGAAGCCGTCAAGGCGGGGCTGGCCGTGACCATCGATTCGGCCGGAACTGGCGGCTGGCACGCTGGCAATCCGCCCGATCCGCGTGCGCAGGCGGTGGCCTTGCAACACGGCATCGACATTTCCCGCTATCGTGCCCGCCAGGTGACTGAGGCCGATTTCACCCGCTTTGGCCAGATCTATGCGCTCGATTCGCAGAACCTGCAGGATCTGCGGCGCATGGCCCCGCGCCGCACCCTGGCGCGGATGGGCCTGTTGATGGATTTGGTGCCGGGCCGGGAAGGGCAGGCGGTGATCGATCCCTATTACGGCGACGAGCAGGATTTTCTCGAAGCCTGGGATGACGTAA
Organism: Novosphingobium capsulatum NBRC 12533; assembly: GCF_001598375.1. Lineage (GTDB taxonomy): Bacteria > Pseudomonadota > Alphaproteobacteria > Sphingomonadales > Sphingomonadaceae > Novosphingobium > Novosphingobium capsulatum. The sequence goes on along the minus strand of NZ_BCYV01000009.1, from coordinate 163,147 downwards.
GCGAAGCAGCCCGCCGCCTGGTGGCGCGCATGTTGCGCTAGGTTCTGGTAGTTCCCTTATCCCTCTTGATTTGCGCCGCGAAACGCACGAAAGCACCGCCCATGCCTGCACGCATCTATCAGCGCCCGAAGAATGCCATGCAGTCCGGCAAGGCCCGGACTGCCGACTGGCTCCTGGAATTCGCCCCGGCCGAGGCCAAGCGCCCCGATCCCTTGATGGGTTGGGCCGGTTCCGGCGATACCCAGCAGCAAGTCATCCTTACGTTCGAGACCGAGGCAGACGCCCGCGCCTATGCCGACAAGTATGGCATTGCCGTGCATGTCACGCCCACGCCGCCGCGCCGGCTCAAGCTGCAAAGCTACGCTGACAATTTCCGCTGATTGATCAAGCCGGCGCTTGCAATCGGCGCGCGCCGGCGCCATAGGGCGGGCCGGGAGTCGGGCGGACGTTTGCGTTCGCCAACCTGGTCAGGTCCGGAAGGAAGCAGCCACAACGGATTGCGGCGGGTCGCCCGGCTCCTTCTTAGCCCACATTGTAACGCGCCGCCGCCTGGTCGATCGGATCAGGTCTGCTGCCCGGATGCCTTCATCCGCTCGCGCGCCGCCTCGCGCCCTTCCGTCGCCGGCACCAGGCCCATCGCCTTGCCCAGCCCGAAGGCGGGCATATCCACATAGATGGTTTCGCTGCCGCCGGCTGGCACGGCATAGGTTTCGTGAAAAATGCCCACGCCGCCGCGTTGCTGGCGCGCTGCCTTGTTGAACGCGACCCAGGCTGGCCAATGCGTGTGGTCGCGGCTGCGGGCATAGGCTTCCAGGCTGTCGAAATCGCGCCAGTATTGCACCAGCATGATCGTGCGCAGCCCGCGCAGCATGGGCTCATACCCCAGAAAGCCGCTGTCGGGCGCAGCGGAAAGCTCGGCCAGCATCGGCCCCATGGCGCGCGACACGGGCAGCCATTCGCGCACGGCGCGGAAGCGGTTGATGCGCATGCCGATCAGGAACACGACCAGCGGCGTGGTGGTCTTGGCGGTGCGGCGGCCGGGCAGGATCGTGGGCATGGCAAATTGGTATCAAATCAAAATCGCGGCGCAAGCTTGCGGGAAACCGCCTTGCCTCCGTTCGACATTTGCAGCCTTTGCGCCTACCTAGGGGCGCGATGGCCGATTCAACCGACATGTTTGGGCACGAACCCGAAACCCCCGATGCCCCGCCGCACGAGGCTGCGCCCAGCGCGGCCGAACTCGAAGCGGCTGGACAGGGCGCGATGTTCGGCGATCCCGCGCCCGTGGCCAAGCCTGCGCCCGTTGCGCCCCAGCCTGTGCCAGCGCCTGCCGCTAAGCCGGCACCGGCCGCTGCCCCGGCACAGCCCTATCGCGTGCTGGCGCGCAAGTATCGCCCGCAGACCTTTTCCGCGCTGATCGGCCAGGAAGCCATGGTGCAAACCCTGGCCAACGCGATCCGGCGTGACCGGCTGGCCCATGCCTTCTTGATGACCGGCGTGCGCGGGGTGGGCAAGACCAGCACCGCGCGCCTTATCGCCAAGGCGCTCAACTGCATCGGCCCGGACGGGCAGGGCGGCCCGACGATCGACCCGTGCGGCCAGTGCGAACCGTGCCAGGCCATTGCCGAAGGCCGCCATATCGACGTGATCGAGATGGACGCCGCCAGCCACACCGGCGTGGACGACGTGCGCGAGATCATCGAGGCGGTGCGCTATGCCGCCGTCTCGGCCCGCTACAAGATCTACATCATCGACGAAGTGCACATGCTCTCGCGCAACGCGTTCAACGCGCTGCTCAAGACGCTGGAAGAACCGCCGGCGCATGTGAAGTTCCTGTTCGCCACGACCGAGGTGGACAAGCTGCCGGTCACAGTGCTCTCGCGCTGCCAGCGGTTCGACCTGCGGCGCATCCCGACCGCGCTGCTCGCCGATCATTTCGGCCACGTCTGCAAGGCCGAAGGGGTCGAGGCCGAGGCCGAGGCCCTGGCCATGGTCGCCGCCGCCGCCGAAGGCTCGGCGCGCGACGGGCTTTCGATCCTCGATCAGGCGATCAGCCATGCCGATCTGGCGGGCAGCGGCGATGGCTCGGTGATCACGGTTTCGGCCGCGCAAGTGCAGGACATGCTCGGCCTGGCCGACAAGACGCTGCAACGCCGCCTGTTTGCCGCCATGCTCAAGGGCGATGGCGCCGCGCTGCTGGCCGAAGTGGCACATCAATATTCCTTGGGGATCGAGCCGGTGGCCATGCTGCGCGCGCAGCTTGATCTGGTCCACAAGGTCACCGTCACCCAGATCAGCGGCCCTGAGGGTGAGGCCCGCTCGGCCGAAGAGGCCGCGGCGCTGCAGGGCTGGGCCGGCGATCTGGCGCCCGGGCAGTTGCACCGCCTGTGGCAACTGCTGCTCAAGGGCCATGACGAGGTGAAGACCGCGCCCGATCCGCTGGTGGCGGCGCAGATGGCCCTGCTGCGCGTGCTGCACGCGGCCGACATGCCCGATCCCGGCGGCCTGGTGCGCAAGCTGGAAGAAATGCTGGCGCAAGGGCCTGCCCTGGCCGCGAGCATGGCCGCGCAGCCCACGTCCGATGGCGCCCCGGCTGCAGCGATGCCGTCAGCGCCCGCCACGGGTATCGCCATGGATTGGCAAGCCTTGGTGGAGCAGGTGGAAGAGGTCTCGCCGCTCACCGGCGCCACCATGCGCCTGTCGGTCCGCCTGATCGAATTGCGCATGGGCACGCTGCGCTATCAGCTGGCGCCGGGCCTGCCGGGCGATCCCACGCCCGACATCAAGAAAGCGCTGCAGAACATCACCGGCCAGGCTTGGCTGGTGGAACGGCTCGATGGCGAAGCGGCCCAGGGCGCGCAACCCAGCCTGGTGGAAGCCAAGGCTGCGCTTGAGGCCGAGGCCGAAGCGGCGATGCGCGCCGATCCGCTTGTGCGCGCTGCGCTTGAAGCCTTTCCCGGCGCTGAAATTCTCGACGAATCCAACCCCGCCACGGCTGAACGCCGGCCGTGGTCGCCTGCGCGGAGCAGACAAGCATGAAGTCCATGGAAGAAATGATCCAGGCGGCACAGAAGGCCGCCGAAACCATCCAGAAGCAGATGGAGGATGCCCAAGGCCGCCTCGACGCGATCGAGGTGGAGGGCGCTGCCGGCGGTGGCCTGGTCACCATCAAGGCTTCGGCCAAGGGCCGCGTGATCGGCGTGGCGATCGATGACAGCCTGCTGGTTCCGGCCGACAAGGGCATTCTCGAAGACCTGGTGGCAGCCGCGTTCAACGATGCGCGGGCCAAGGCCGATGCCGCTGCGGCCGAAGAAATGCAGAAGGTGCAGATGGCGGCGGGTATTCCGCCGGGCTTCAAGCTGCCGTTCTGAGCGGCGGCGCAACCTTTCAAGATTACCGTTGTTTTCCCATGGCTGCGCGCCTGATCGATCTTTCGTTCAGCGCCCAGTCATGGTGAGACCGACTACGGGGACATGATGATCGTATTGCTTGCCGCTGCGTTGGCCGGGACCACGCCGATAGATGATGGCGCGCCGCCGCAGCCGGTTGCGGGCAGCCCTGCCGCATCTGCCCCTGCCGTGACCGCGCCTGCCGCTCCTGCGACCGCGTCGGCCGTACCTTCTGCCCCCGAACAAGCGCCCGCCCGCGCACCCGATGGCCAGATCCTGCCCGTCATCGTGCTGCCCACGGTCACGCCGGTTGCCGCCAACGATACGGCTGCCGAGACGCAGCCCGCTGACGAAGGCGCCATTGTCGTCAACGCGCGGCGCGGCCCGCCGCCTGGCGACCCGGTCATCGCCCTCAACAAGGTGACCTTTGCCGCCACCCAGGCGGTTGACCGCGCGGTAATCGGGCCGGCTGCCAAGGCCTATGGCTCGATCGTGCCGGCGCCCATTCGCACGGGTTTCCGGCATTTCTTCACCAACCTGACCGAGCCGGTCATCGCGCTGAATTTCCTGTTGCAGTTGAAGCCCGGCAAGGCCGCCGAAACGCTGGGCCGGTTCGCCATCAATTCCACTATCGGCGTGGGCGGCCTGCTCGATGTCGCCGTCGCCAAGCCGTTCAAGCTGCCTTATCGCCGCAACGGCTTTGGCTATACCCTCGCCTATTATGGCGTGGGGCCAGGGCCGTTCCTGTTCGTCCCGCTGGTTGGGCCCACCACCCTGCGCGACGTGATCGGCCTGGGCCTCGATCGTGCGTTCCTGCCGGCGATTGTGGGTGGCCCGCTGCGCAGCCCGGCCTATGTCACCGGCAGTTTCGTGGTGCGTTCGCTCAACGATCGTCTCGACGATGACCGCCGCATCCAGGCGATGCGCAAGGCTGGCGATCCCTATCTCGCCGCCAAGGAAGGCTATCTCGCCGCCCGCCAGGAGCAGATCGACGAGCTCAAGGGGCACAAGCACAAGGAAAAGGCCGCCCCGGCCCCCGCTGCGCAGACGCCGCCTGCCGCGATGACTCCTGCAGCACCGGCGCCAGCGACCACCGGGCCGGCGCATGCGCCCGATGGCCAAGTGCTGCCCCCGATCGTGCTGCCGGCACCCGCGCCGGCCACTACGCCGGCCGCAGCACCCGCCGCCACGAACCCCTGATCGGCGCACCGCTGCCCAACAGGGCAAGTTCGGCACAAACAGGCTGAAAACCCGCAATCCCCAACCGTCTTGGCGCTTGGGCATTGCGGGGCGGCGCCTTGCACCCCATATCTGCCTCAAGCCCTGCCGGTTTGGGTTCATGTGCGGCAGGTGGGACGGACATTTGCACTTATGACTTTGTATCCCCTGCTGCCCTTGCGCGATATCGTGGTGTTCCCCGGTATGGTCGTGCCGCTGTTTGTCGGCCGCGAAAAGTCGGTTGCCGCCCTGGAAACGGCCATGGCCGGGTCCAAGGACATCTTCCTGCTGGCCCAGCTCGACCCCGGCTGTGACGATCCCGATCGCGATGATCTGTATGAAACCGGCGTGATCGCCACGGTTCTCCAGCTGCTCAAGCTGCCCGACGGCACCGTGCGCGTCCTTGTCGAAGGCAACCAGCGTGCCGAGCTCAAGACGCTCAACGCGGAAAGCTCCAGCCACGGCGACATGCTGATGGCCGAGGTCGAGCCGATCGAGCCGGGCAGTGTCTCGGGCACCGAAGTGTCGGCAATGATGCGCTCGGTCGTCGATCAGTTCGCCGAATATGCCAAGCTTTCCAAGAAGCTGCCGCAGGATGCCGGGCAGCAGCTGGGCGATATCGAAGATGCTGGCAAGCTGGCCGATGCCGTGGCTGCTAACCTGGCGGCCAAGGTGGCCGACAAGCAGGCCGTGCTTTCGGAAAGCGACGCGCTCAAGCGTCTGGAAATGGTGCTTTCCTTCATGGAAGGCGAGCTGGGCGTGCTCCAGGTGGAGCGCAAGATCCGTGGCCGCGTCAAGCGCCAGATGGAAAAGACCCAGCGCGAATACTACCTCAACGAGCAGCTCAAGGCGATCCAGTCGGAACTGGGTGGCGGCGACGGCGAGGAAGCCAACGAGATCCAGGAACTGCAGGACAAGATCGACAGCCTCAAGCTGTCGAAGGAAGCCCGCGCCAAGGCCAATGCGGAGCTGAAAAAGCTCAAGACCATGCAGCCGATGAGCGCGGAAGCCACTGTGATCCGCAACTATCTCGATGTGCTGCTGGGCCTGCCGTGGGGCAAGCGCTCCAAGCTCAAGAAGGATATCCCGGGCGCCCAGGCGGTGCTCGATGCCGATCACTATGCGCTGGACAAGGTCAAGGACCGCATTGTCGAATACCTGGCCGTGCAGGCGCGCACCAACAAGCTCAAGGGGCCGATCCTGTGCCTCGTTGGCCCGCCGGGCGTGGGCAAGACCTCGCTGGGCAAGTCGATCGCCAAGGCCACCGGCCGGCAGTTCATCCGCCAGTCGCTGGGCGGCGTGCGCGACGAGGCCGAAATCCGTGGCCACCGCCGCACCTACATCGGCTCGCTACCGGGCAAGATCGTCACCAACCTGCGCAAGGCTGGTGCGTCCAACCCGCTGTTCCTGCTCGATGAGATCGACAAGCTGGGCCAGGATTTCCGGGGCGATCCCGCTTCGGCCCTGCTCGAAGTGCTCGACCCCGAACAGAACGCCAAGTTCCAGGATCACTACCTGGAGCTGGACATCGACTTGTCCGACGTGATGTTCGTGTGCACGGCTAACAGCCTCAACCTGCCGCAGCCGCTGCTCGATCGCATGGAGATCATCCGCCTCGAAGGCTATACCGAGGATGAGAAGGTCGAAATCGCCGAGCGGCACCTGGTGAGCAAGCAGGTGGAAGCACACGGCCTGCGCAAGGGCGAGTTCACGCTGACGCAGGACGCGCTGCGCGATCTGATCCGCTATTACACCCGCGAAGCCGGCGTGCGCACGCTGGAGCGCGAAGTGGCCCGGCTGGCGCGCAAGTCGTTGCGCAAGATTTTGGAAGGCAAGGAAAAGAGCGTGACGATCACGCCTGAAAACCTGGCCGAGTTCGCCGGTGTGCGCAAATTCCGCCATGGCGTGTCAGACGAGGAAAACCAGGTTGGCGCGGTAACGGGCCTCGCCTGGACCGAAGTGGGCGGCGAATTGCTGACGATCGAAAGCGTGACGGTGCCCGGCAAGGGCGCGGTGCGCACCACCGGCAAACTGGGCGAAGTGATGAGCGAAAGCGTCCAGATGGCGTTCAGCTTCGTCAAGGCGCGCAGCCCTGCCTATGGCATCAAGCCGTCGATCTTCCAGCGCAAGGATCTGCATATCCACCTGCCCGAAGGCGCCGTGCCCAAGGACGGGCCGAGCGCGGGCATCGGCATGGTCACCGCGATGGTTTCGACGCTGACCGGTGTTCCGGTGCGTGCCGATGTGGCGATGACCGGGGAAGTGACGCTACGCGGCCGTGTGCTGGCGATCGGGGGATTGAAGGAAAAGCTGCTCGCCGCGCTGCGCGGTGGCATCAAGACGGTCCTGATCCCCGAGGAAAACCGCAAGGATCTGGCGGAAATCCCCGCCAATATCCGCGAAGGGCTGGAGATCGTGCCGGTGTCGCATGTCGACGAGGTGCTGGCACGCGCGCTGGTTGCCCCGGTGGAAGCGATCGAATGGACCGAAGCCGACGACCTTGCCACGCAGCCGGCGGCGGCCCCCCTGGGCGGCAGCCCGGCAGCGGCACGCACCGCGCACTGAGCGCAGTTTCTACCGTAGTTTGACGGGAGCCGCGCGCAACATCGTTGCGCGCGGCTTTTGCTTGCCCGCAAGGTCGGCCACTATCGGGGATAAATTGCGGGTTTTGCGTGCTTTTGCCTTTGACAGCGCTTTTTTTCTCGGCTCTTTTCCGCCGCACCCGAAATCACGATTTTCCAACATTTGCTGTCCAGTAGATTGGTAGGGGGTTTCCGCACATGAACAAGAACGATCTGATCAGCGCCGTCGCCGATGTCAGCGGCCTGTCCAAGGGCGATGCCATCAAGGCTGTCGAAGCCGTGTTCGAATCGATTTCCGGCGCGCTGGCCAAGGGCGAGGAAGTGCGCCTGGTCGGCTTCGGCACGTTCTCGGTTGCCAAGCGCAAGGCGTCGACCGGCCGCAACCCCCGCACCGGCGAACCGATGGCCATCAAGGCTTCGGCCCAGCCCAAGTTCAAGGCCGGCAAGGGGCTGAAGGACGCGGTGAACTGACCCCATCGCGCTGCAAGACAAAAAAGGGGCCGCGTCGCATGCCGACGCGGCCCCTTTTTTATGTGGAAAAAGAAATTCCCGTGTTCCGCACAACGGCGGTTCAGTCCTCCACGCCCGGGCGCGTGGCGGCGGCATAGAGGGCGATGGCGGCCGCGTTGGAGACATTGAGGCTTTCGATCGCACCGCTGATCGGCAGGCGGGCAATGGCATCGCAATGCTGCATCACGTTGTGCCGCATGCCTTCGCCCTCCGCGCCCAGCACCAGGGCCACCGGGCCGGCGGGCAGGGCATGGGGGAATTCCGCTTCGCCTTCGCCGTCCAGCCCGATTCGCCAATAGCCGGCCTCGGAAATCGATTCGAGCGCGCGCGCCAGGTTGACCACCCGCACCCACGGCACCGATTCCAGCGCGCCCGATGCCGATTTGGCCAGCGTGCCCGATTCGGGCGGGGCATGGCGATCCTGGGTGATCAGCGCGGCCACGTCGAACGCGGCACAGCTGCGCAGGATGGCGCCCACGTTGTGCGGGTCGGTCACCTGGTCGAGCAGGACCAGCGTGCGGCCCTCGGCCTCGTCCAGCACATCGTCCAGCGCCACGTCGTCCAGCGGCAGGCATTCCAGCACCAGGCCCTGGTGCGGCGCGTCGCGCGCCACCAGGCGGCCCAGATCCACCGCCTGGGCATATTCCACCGGCAGATCGCGCGGCAGTTCGGCGTCATGATCGTCCAGCATTTCCTGGATCGCCTCGCGCGTGCCCCACAGCTTCTTGGCGGTGCGGTTGGGGTTGGTCAGCGCCGCTTCCACGGCATGGCGGCCCCACAGCCGCACCGTGCCGGTGCTGCCACGGCCCGATCCGCGCCCACCCTGGTTGCGCCCGGCCCGGCCGCGCAATGAGCGGCTCTTCTTGCCACTGTCGTGGCGCTTGTCTTGGTCATCATCGTGGCGGGGCATTGCGAACACCTGTGCATAAAAATCGAAAACTGCATCGCCCTTAGCCAGCCCCCCCATTGACAGGCAAGCGATGGTTCGCCAAAGGGCCTCTCACTCGGCCGGACGGACCGGATCGCTTGCAGCGAAACGGCCCATTCAAATGCAGGAAAGCCTTGAAAAAGGCGCTCCTCGCACCGGCAAATCTGGTGTGGACAGGTGGCCGAGTGGTTAAAGGCAGCAGACTGTAAATCTGCCCGCGCAAGCGTACGCTAGTTCGAATCTAGCCCTGTCCACCACCAGTACTCAATTTCCTTAGTCTTCACGGGGGTTTACCTCCTTGTTGGCCGGGATTTTGGCGAACTTTTCGTGCACGTTCGCCATCGCCTTGCCCGCTAGTGCGCGTTTGCTGGCGCTCTCGGCATATTTCGCAAATTCTTTGTCGGTCTTGTGGCCGGTCACAGCGCGGCCTTCGAGCGTGGTGGCGCCGGCTTCGGCCAGGCGGCGGCTCGTGGCCTTGCGCAGGCCGTGCGGTGAGCAGTGCGGGATGCCTGCCTTCACGCAGGCGCGCTTGAACCAGTTGTAGAAGCCGGTCGAGCTGAACGGCTTGCCAAACTGCGTTTCCAGATAGAACGATTCGCCGCCGGGGAAGGTGCGCAAGGCCTCGATCAGATCCGGGCCCATCGGCACCACGGTGCCGCTGTCGTTCTTGTTATGGTGCAGGATCAGAGCGTCACCCTGACGATTGCCCGGGCCGATCTTGATGGCATCGGAGCGGCGCTGGGCGGTTGCCAGCAGCAGTTCCTTGGCCAGGCGCTCGCGTGTGCCGAAAGGCCAGCGAGAATCGAAGGCGTCGATTTCCGATTCGGTCCAGGCGTGGAAGCCCTTGCCGGTGCGAAATGAGTCGGTGGCATCGACTGGGTTGTCCTGGCGCCAGCCCAGCTTGATCGCATGACGGTGGAGCCGCGCCAGCACCTTGCGCAGGTTGTTCGCGGCGGCCGGTGTCTCCCGCATCGAGGATAGCTTGCGCTCGATGTTTGCGGTGGTCACACGCCGCACGTCCTTGTCGCCGTTCTTTGACCGGAAGCGTTCGATGATGTTGCGATAGGTCTTCTGTGTGGCCGGCTTGCTGTCGATCCAGCGCGGGCTTTGGTAGAAGCTTACGATCAGCGCATCATAGGTGTAGGGCGCCCAACGCTCCACGGGCAGCTTCACTGCTTGCTGCGCGGCCAAATACTCGGCCATGAATTCGGGTGTGCCTGGCGCGTTGCGGAAATGATGCGCGGGCACACCCGTCTTGCGGAAGCGATAGCGGGTCTTTCCGTGCCGGTCCTTGTAGGCCGTCACGTTGTCAGGGAGCCAGCGGCGGGCCATCAATCTAGCTCCTCTCCCTGGGTGTCATCGAGCGCATTGCGGCGCACGGTCACCTCCAGGCTGCCATCCAGGCGGATGGCAACGCGGATTGCTTCAAAGCCCATGCCCGCCACGGCGCCGATCGCACGGCGAATGTCGGACTGGCGGAACTTGGACGGAGCATGAGCGGTCTGCATCAATCGATCCCCAGAGCGTTCTTGTAGACGTCGAGGATGGCTTCCATCTCGCGCCGGTCATCGGGCCGCATCTTGCGCAGGCGGATGATCTGGCGGGCGCACTTGGTGTCGTAGCCGGCCGATTTCATCTCGCCATAGACGTCGCGGATATCGTCGCTGATGCCCTTCTTTTCCTCCTCGAGCCGCTCGATGCGCTCGATCAGCAGCCGGAGGCGATCGTCGGCCGCGCGGTGCTCTTCCGGCAGGGCAACCGGGATGGTGAGTTGGTCGCTCATCGCGCCGCCTCAGAACAGGCTGGGGAAGAGCGTGGGGCCGCAACGCGCAGCCATCCACAGGAAGCCGGCCAGGCCCAGTACCACGCCCGCCACGCCCCAGGCGTCCGACGCCTCGAGCAGATCGTCCTCGTGCTGCGCCAGGCGGCGCGTGGCGTGCTGGTGGCGGATTTCGGCGCGGGCCTTGCGCCTTGATCGATCAGATTGCCGGTTCATGCTGCCTCCAGCGCGAATTGTGCGGCCTGAATGTCGAGAAGCCGCCCCCACTGCTCGGCCATCGCAGCGGCCATGCCGGGGAAGGTTTGTGAGCGGATACGTGACCGATCTTGCGCAGCGTTGCCCCAACCGGATTGACGATGGACTTTGCTCCATTGCTTGTGCTCGATGGATTCGGGACGTGGTGGCTGCAATTGGTTGGAAGGCGTGAGCTTCGGGAGGTTGATCAACTCAAGGCCGGTGGCCTTGAATGCCCGATCGCCAAACCACCAAGGCTGGACGAACTGAACAGGGCCGCGCCTCGTTCGCTCAATGGCGTGGCGATGCATCACCGGGTTCTCGATCGCCCTGCGTGGAATGGGGGCGTCTCGGCATGTACGATAGAATTCGCAAGCCGCATCGAGAGCACGCCAACCTTCAGGATCGCAACCGTTCACCTTCTTGCCGCCGATATACAGCCAGCGCACCCCGCTGTTGCAAAGGCGCGTGCATGGCGGATGCAGGACTGCGAGCAGATCCCAGCCATCACATAGGTGGTCGCGCAGATCGCCGCGAATATGACGGTTGCTGTTATCGTCAGACGGCTCGAGATCGCATGACCATGCGTCGAACCCCAGCGTCAGAAACGCGCGCCGCAAGACACCGCTGCGCTCGCAGCCGATAAGTACTCGCGCCATCACAGCTTGCTCCGGCAGATGGACCAGAGCCAGCCAGAGACCGCCAGGGCGAACAGCACCAGGAACTGGCCATCGGTAGGGTCCAGCCAGATCAACCAATAGCACATCGCGGCGGCGCCGAGCGCGCGCAGGGCCGGGATCAGGCAGGCGCGCAGGATCTTGCGAAAGCGCTTCATGCGTCGGTCTCCGGGCCATAGAGGGCGTCAAAATGCGGCTTCATGTCGATCCGCCACTGGCGAGCGGCGGCGAGGCGGGCCTTGCGATCCTTGGGATGCACCTGGCGTGCGCCGGTGCCCCGATCGGGCAGGGGACAGAGCGCATCGAAGCGGGCCTTGTTGGCCAGGCGCCAGGCGCGGGGATCGCGGGTGTCGTTCTGGGCGAGCGAGCCGTGATCATAGGGAAAGTGGGCGGGGGCGGCGCGCGGGGGCATCAGGCGGCCCTCCGTGCGGCGCGGCTGCCGCCGTGGAGCAACTGGCGCACGGGCACGCCGGCCTTGGTGCAATCGGGGCACCAGGCCTGTCCGTGCCGCGTGGTCCAGCCTGCCGGGGCGACGCCATCGGCAGAGTTGTGCTGCGTGCTGCATGAGCATTGGAAAACGGCAGGTGGGCGAAGGCGCATCGGGCGTTCCTTTCGGGCAAAGTTCGGCCGTCGCCGGAGACGAGGCCCGGCGGCGGGGAAGCGGGAATGTGGGGCGGTCAGGAAAAGGGGCAGCTCAGCCGGGAAGCTCCGGCGGGCTGGCGCTGTCGAACAGTTCGGGCTGCGCCGCATCGCGCGGGCGCATGATCTCGATGGCTTCCTGCCGGGTGACGGGCCGCATGGGCAGCGTTACGCGCGGGTTGGGGATGGCGCTGGGCGCGATGCCATAGTCATAGGTCTCGCTGGCCTTCCAGCTATGCCCGCAAAACAGGTTGGCGCACTGGTAATAGATGTCGCGGTGCGTCGGCGTGATCTCGCGGCTCGTGCGGCGCTGGCCCACCGTGTCGCAATGGGGGCAGCGCAGCCGGTCGTGCGAGCCGGCGTGAGCTGGTTGTGGCCAGGATCGGGCAGGGGCTGGGGGGCCATGGTCAATGCGCCTCCCGTTCCTGGCGATCGAGCGCGGCCAGGCCATCGGTGATCGCGGCCAACGCTTCCTCCCCTTCCTTGCGCGCGCGGCGCAGCGCGGCCGGGTCTTGCGGATGCATCGCGGCATCGAGCAGGGCGGCCACCGCCTCGCCGCTTTCCTTGGCAGCGGCAGCGGCAGCGCGCGTCATGTCCGCGGTGCCGTCGCTGGCGGCAATGTCCAACTGGAAGCTGTAGACGCGCAGGATCGGCGCATGGTCGCCCCCGGCCTCGATAAATGCGCGGTCGAGCCGCATGGCGTCGAGAATCGAAATCTCGCTATCGGCATCGGGATCGGACCACATGCGCACCAGGCGCCCGCTGCGGCCCACCAGCATGCCGCACTTGTCCCACCCGATGCGCGCGGCGATCACGGTGAGCGCCTGGTGCACGGTGAGAGGATCGCGTCGCTTGGTCATTTCCACAGCCGCCCACCGGGGGCGCTTGCGACGCCCCCGGCTTTAGCTACAGTCGGTGTTCCACCAACGACTGAAAGCTTATCGTAATGAGTGACGAAAATAATGGGGCCGAAGGCAGTGGGACCACTGCTCGTGTAGCGTTTGACCTGACGAATCGTATCCGTCATCTCGACAAGGTCACACAAGCCGCGACACTCACTCGCAAAGGATTTCTCGATTTGTATGCGGAATGCTATACGGCGGCGGAGGGTCAGCGGCGCATTAAACCCGATTAAAGGGTGACTGACCGAGCTGTCGTATCCTCCGAATGTGGCAGCTCGTGTCCGTCTAAAAAGTGGGAATACCTGGCGGCAAGCATTACGATATCGTCGTTGCTGGCGCCGAACGCCGACATAGAGCATCTGGTTTGAGCCAACCGCAATGCTTGCAGCCTGATGATATGTTCCCGTGATGGTCGCGAGACGAATGCCATATCTTCCAGTTTGAATACGATCCGCTGTAATCGGCTTATCACACGGAACATGCCGAAGCTCTGAAGCATCAGCACAAAGCAAAGAGCAGTCAGGCTCCACTCTTGGGGTGGCGGCGTCATAGGTCGTTCCCTTCTGTTGGGCCGCGCCGATCATGCCGCGCGCCCCTGCAAAGTGTTGTTCCGATTGAAAGAGACGCGTTGCGCACCCTCGTCTACGCCCTGCCAGGCAGGCGAGGGGCCAAGATCGGCCGGGTAGATATCGGGGCGCAACAGATGACGCGGAATACCAGTCGCGGCTTCGACGGTCAGGACATACTCGGCAGGCAGGCGCTTGGCGGTTTGCAGCCAACGCCAGACTGCTGGCTGGGTGACACTGCAGATGCGCGCCAGTTCGGACTGCGAACCAGCTACCTCTACAGCTGCATGAAGTGCCTCAAGGGGTTCCACTGTCGTGCTCATGTTGCACGGGGTATTACAAGATTTATGCTCAGTCAATTACTAGATTTAAGTGGCCTCCCATTAATTTGGTTATAGGGTTGGCGTGTGGCGACCTTGGGTGAACGCATCAAAGAGCGGCTGATTGCCGTGGGCCTTTCGCAGGCGGAACTGGCGCGCCGGATCGGCGTAACGCAGCCAGCGATCACTCATTTGATCAAGCGGGGGACAGGGGGGACAGCGCATCTACACAAGATTGCGCGCGAACTGGAAACGACGCCGGAATATCTAAATGGCGAAAGCGAGACTGCTGCCCTCCCGGATGGGGCGCAGTCGATCGCGGTCGATGTCGTACCGATAGATCCCGACCAGGTTGAGATCGATATGATCGACCTGGCCTTCGGCATGGGCGGAACTTTCATCGACACCGACCATATCAACATCGAGAAGGTCGGCTTCTCCCGCAAGTGGCTCCGCCAGTTCACCCAATCCGCGCCCAGCCAGCTTTTCACGACCAAAGGCATCGGCGATTCGATGCAACCCACGATCTCCGATCACGACATTGTGGTAGTCGACCGCTCCGACCGACGTCCCGAATTTGCGGACAAGATCTGGGCCATCGTCTTCGGCGGCGTGGGCATGATCAAGCGCCTCCGTCCTATGCCAGATGGGTCGGTTCAAATTAGCTCCGATAACCAGCTAGTAAGAGATGCCCGAGCTGTCGATGATGAACTACATATTATTGGTCGTGTAGTTGCTGTGGTACGAAAATTATGAATTTCGCAGAAACTTACAGCCATAAAATTTAAGCATTGATTGATATTATAATTAAAAATATGTGAGGTGGGAAAATGAGATACTCAAACATCGTCCATTTGAGTGACTTGCACCTGAGCAGTAATGAAACTGGAAGATATAACCAGGATCTAATTATCGACGCATTGATTGACGATTTAAAGATGGTCAGCGACAATCACTTGCGCCCAGACTGCATAATATTTTCGGGCGATATAGTTAATTCGGCAGATGATAATGAAATTTTTGAGGAAGCCGAATTAATACTGGAAGAGTTCGCGCGGGCTGCAGGGATTCAGCGCGACCGCGTCTTTTTATGCCCAGGAAATCATGATGCAAGCAGAAATGCTGTTGGACCCACGCTCCCTTCAATCAAGAAATATCGCAATTTGCGAAACATCGATGAAGTTAATGGCTTGTCAAAATCATCAGAATACGTCGCTCACGTTTCAAACGTATTTGCAAAATACTCAGCTTTGGCAAAAAATTTGGAAAATCTTATCTTGTGCACGAGGATGCTATAGTAAAACAGTATTATATTCGAGAAATGCAAACAGCGATTATTTCTGTGAATACGGCCACTTTGACAGGGTGTGGATTGACGGCAGATTTTTCAGATGAACGAAATCTTATTATACCTGAAATGTTGCTCCATAATGCATTGAAAAAAGTTCCTGCTGGTGCGCAAGTAATAGTGACAGGTCACCACCCACTGGGATATCTACAGGAATTAAATGAGCCACATATTTTGAGGATATTGGCAGAGAAAGCATCAGTCTATTTGTTTGGACACATGCATGAGCATTCACCTGTGGCAATGACAACGCCACTTGGTGAGTGCTATTTTGTGCAGGCTGGATCGTTATACTCAGGTCGGGATAGCTGGAATGGATATTCAATTATTTCCACAGTTCCTGGACAAAAGCATCATCGTGTCACTTACCGCAAATGGCATGAGGCGCGCCGCAAATTTGGTGTGGCAAGTGACCTCAGTGATGATGGGGTTGTGTTTAGTTCACCTGATTCAAAGATATTTTGGTCCTCAGTTACACCTAAACTGAATTTTAGCGCACTAAATAAATGGCGAGCCGACGTACTCATTCCATTTTTGGATGATCAATTTGGCGACGAATTTTCCGAGTTAATGGAAAATAGCAGATTTGTCGTTCCTGAGTTTGAGCGCGACCATTATATTGAAACACTTAATGGTCTTGACAAGGCCGCGAGACCTGAAATCGTGAGCTTCGATGAAGTTTGTCGCGGTGATCATAATTATGTCATAGCAGCTCCAAACGAATCAGGAAAAACGACATTAATTAGACGAATGGCAAAAAATCTCGCTGATTTGTTAGCCACAGCGCCAGATTGGTCTGTTCCTGTTGTATTTAAATTCAATGAAATTAGGAAGTATGTAAAATCTATTGAGAATATTGTCAAAACGAGAATTCCGTCATTGCCGGAGGGTGTCACGCACGCTTCGCTCCTTGAGTTAGGGCTAGTGACGATTTTTGTAGACGACGCAGATTTGAAAAGGACTAATATCAAAAATACCTTAGACGAATTTGTAAAAAAATATCCCCAATGCCGCTATATTTTTCTGACGAGTACAGTGTACTTGCAAGGTGCAGGAATAGAGCCAGTCGTTGTCGACGGGATACCGTTTAAGCATTTAAGGTTGAGAAAGCTCAAAAAGTCCCAGCTCCTCAGCCTTATCGAAAGCCATGGACATAAAGATCCAATGCAGGCTGATAGGCTTTTGCAGCGGATGACGCTTGAGGCGTCTAGTTTGAATGTGCCGATTACTCCGGTAACCGGAACGTTTCTGATTCAGATTTACACAGAAGATTCCTCGCAACCCCTCATAAATCGCGCCAACCTCGTCGAGAGATATATCGAAATATCTTTGGAAAAGTTTGGCCCACAGGATTTGCTACCTGGAAGTTTCGATTTTCATAATAAGTGTGACCTTTTAAGTTTTGTCGCCGAATATATGTGCCGAAATTTCGTCAAAGAAATCTCGGAATCTAAATTTCTATCTTTGATTGGCGAATATCTTGACGAATATGGCCTTGTATTTTCGCAGTTTGATCTTCTAAATTATTTCGTGGAAGCTAGAATTCTAGAAAGATTTGACGCGTCTATTTCATTTAGAATCGATGCATTCAAGGAATATTTTTCTGCAGTCAGAATGATTTCGAATGACGAATTTCGTGCGTTTGTTCAGGGATCTGAAAGATATCTAGCTTTCTGTAACGAAATTACTTTTTATGCTGCAATTTCTCGCAAAGATAAAAATTGGTTAGAGGAGTTGTATTCGAGGTTCGAAGAGTCATCAGATGCTTTTTGGCGAGACAAGCCTGAGGATATTCGATCTGGACTTTTGGTGGAAAGTTTCCAAATACCCAGTAAAAAAGCTAACGAGGACGAGTTATTTGCGGTTGAGCGCAAAGTTTTTAATTCGGCACTTGATGAGAAAGACCGGCGTGCGCTTTTGGACGATGATTCTGAAGATATATTGAGCTATTCTAGCGTTGAATCAGAAGAAAATTCTGATCCAGGGGCGGAATGGCTGGCGAATTTAACGTTATTAAGTTCGATGTTGAAGAATATGGAACTTATTCCGAACAGCCTGAAGGCGAAAATTCTCGAACGTGTTATTCATGGTTGGATTCAGTTTTTGGCTTTGACTATGGGCATAGTGCCCGCTCTGGCTAAGGATAAGAGGGCTAGTTTTGGTGGAATTGAATATTTAGTTTTGACATCTGGTAAGGATAATATTGCTAGTTTGGCAAATCATCTATTTATGTATGTCCCAATCGCAGCGGGTAAAGTTGCGACACAATACGTGGGAACTGAAAAGTTGCGAATGCAGCTCGAAACAGGAATCGGGAACGATATAAAAGTTCTCTCTGCTTCGCAGCAATTTATGAGAGCGACTATTTTGTCTCAATTGGGGGTAGATGGATTGCCCGATGTCGTCGAGAAAGCTGCTGGTATACTGAAAGATTATAACTATCTGAATGCCGCCTTCGTACGGATGCTTTATGAAGTAGTCATAAGGTTCAGATTGCCGGATGCTGATTTGTCGAAAATTCGCCTTGTAGCCGCTAATACCATTGCAGGAATTGAGGGGAAAACTGGTCAGCGCGCAGCTGCGCGAAAAGCTGAAATTATTAATCTACTCAGTAATAACAGGAGATCCATGAACTTAGGGAAGGGTTCTTCGGAATCTGTTTGAAATGGAGTTGGAGAAATTATTAGTATTGATTTTGTAAAATTTGGCTGGTAAAGAGATATTTATATGCGAGTTAGATTTTTTGATATCATGTGGCGGATGAAAGCGGCATAATTGCCACCATCAATTGTAATATGTGCGCTGATTTAATACATACTTTGCAGTGATAGCTTTGCGCTGAAACCATTGGCTCCGTGATGGTAATCTACGCTTGAAATCTTCCAGGCTTCCTTGTCGATGTGCGGCCGGAAGCCTGATAGCGTGACCTTCGCGCCAGGCACCGCCCGCGCATCGCCATAAGGCAAGGTAACATCTACCGTGGCCGAGACGCGGATCAAGCGGCCGGTTTCGGCCTGGGCAGCGGCATGGGCTGTCGCCTCGCTGGGATAGACCCGCTTGAGCCGGCGTCGGTTGCTTCCACCCGCCGTTACCGTCTTCCGCTGCCCAGCCTCCTGATCATGCCACTGCGCCTCGGCGCCATCATAGGCCTTTTCCCGTGCCGCGCGGCGCCAGGTGACGCTGCTGCATTGCTGGCGGGTGATGGTCAGGCTGGGCAGTTCCTTGCCGCCCGGTGTGGTGGTGGCGCCGCGTGGGGCGAGGATCAGGGCGCCGCCTTTGACTGTGGCCACGGCGTCGAACTGGCGGCCGAGATCGCGGATAAACTGCATGTCGCTCTTGTTGTGCTGCTCGGTGGCCGGGATGGTGTGGTCGGCCAGATCGGGGTGGCAGGCGGGGATGAGGGCGTTGTCGGCGGCGATGCGGGCGATGATCGCGCCCAGGGTCTGGCCCACCCAACTCCGTGTCTTGCGGGTGCGGTAGCTGCCTTTGAAGTCGGCGCTGTGGGCGGTGATCGTCACGCGGTCGGGCGGGCCGCTCCAGGTGAACTCGTCCACCACGAAGCTGCCCTTGTCGACCAGGCCGATTGGCACGCCTGTGCCACGCGACCAGCCCAGCCACACGGCGAGGCGCGCGCCCTGGCGCGGCGGGACGAAGGCGCCATCGGTATCGTGCACGACGATTTCCAGGCTGTCGGCCTCTTCGCCCAGCTTTTCGGAGAGGCGCAGGGAGAGCAGGCGCGGGGCGAGGATGGCGGTCAGGTCGTCCCCGTCGAGCGTGACGCGCCAGGCCGAGCGTGGCTGGCTGTAGGGCGATTGGGCGGTGGTCGGGACGCTCGCCATTACGCCACTCGCGTCAGTTCGAGGATGAAGTCGATCTTGCGGGCCTGGCCGGTGTCGATCAGGTTCGATCCGCCGTTGGCCAGGCGATCGATGGTATAAGTGCCAAGGATCGTGCCGGTGCCGTCCATCAGCGGCCAGGCCTCGCCCTCACTGGCCATTTCCGCCAGGGTTTCGATGGCCGAGGCGCTGCCGGCCAGCTCTGGCACCAGCGTGCCAGTGAGCGTCACCTTGTCATCGCCCACGCCCACGAACTGACTGGCGGCGGGCGCCAGGAAGCGATCGTCGCGCGCGTGGCGGAAGGCGCGGTCGCGCTCAATGCGGTCGGGCAGCATGGTCTGGCTGTCGAACACGAAGAGGCCAAGGGCAAAGAGCATGGTGTTCCTCGATTAGAAATCGTCGCCGTAATCACCACCGCCGCCGCCAAGCTTGCGCTTGACGATGTCGATCACGCGGCGGGCCAGATCTTCGGCGCTTTCGCCGGGCAGTTGATAGATGTTGAGCGTGAGGTTGAGAGGACCGGCGGCCGTGGGCGCAGCACCTGACCTGGCACCATCGGGTGCAGCGCCGGCCGACGCGCTTCCCATCGTTGGGCCGGTGAGCGCAAGGGCGCCCGCACCGGCCACGCGGGCTGCCATCCTGCCCATCGAGCGCAGTGGCTTTGCCGCACCGCTATCGATGCCGGCGCCAAGGCCGCTCGCGATATGGCCGCCCATTTCCATCATCAGGCGCGAGGGGGACTTGATGCCGAAGTAGTTCTTGAAGGCGGTCACCCCGCTGCGCGCCACCTGCAGCAGACGGGCCACCAGGCGCGAGGGATCGAGCATGGTGAGCAGCCCCTCCATCATCATGGCACCGATCGAGCGGAACCAAGCCGGGGCGCCAACCCACAGCGCCCTGATCGAAGCCCAGCCAGCGGAAAAGGCAGCCTTGATCCTGTCCCAGTTGGCATAGACGAGATAGGCCACCGCCGTGATGGCCGCGCCGATCACGATGGGCCACAGGCCGATGGCGCCGACGATCGGGGCGATCACCATGAACGCCGCGCGCACCATCATGAAGCCATTGCGCAGGGCCGCGAATGTGGAGAGGATCGAGCCGAAGCCGAACTGCAGCGCGCCCAACGCCGCCTTGCCGGCGATAAAGGCGGTGACCAGCGTCATCAGGCTGCGCGCGGTTTCCGGGTTGGCCTGGGCCCAGCGGGACACCGCCGAAACGCCGGCATTGATCTGGGCAAACAGGCGCGTCGCCGCCGGGAGCAGAGTGGCGCCCAGCGTGATCGCCAGATTGCTCATCGTGCCCTTGAAGCTTTCCCAGGCAACCGATGCGTCCTGCGCCTCGCGCTGGCGGAACGCCGCATCGACGGCGCCGCCGCTCTTGGCCAGATCGCCGCGGATCTTGCGATAGTCCTGCATGTTGAGGATCAGGGTGCGAAGGGCCGACTGGGCCTGCATATCCTCGACCACCAGGCCGAGTTTGGACAAGTCGCCGCCGGTGGCTTTCTGGGTGATTTCGGCCAGGGCCTCCATCGGGGTTTTGCCCTTGGCATAGGCGGCCTTAAGCGCGGCGGGCAGATCGACGCCGAAGTTCTTCTTGAAGGCGTTCTGCACCGTGGGCGAGTTGATCTTGGCGAGCAGGTTGGCGACGTTAGTGGCCGCTTCCTCGCTGGTGCCGGCGCCACGCCGGGCGATTTCGAGCGCGGCGGTCAGGTCGGCCACGGCGCCCAGGCCTGACTGGCCCAGCGCCTGGGCCTGTGCCGTCAGGCTGGGAAAGTAGCGGGCCATGTCCTTGACTTCGAAAGCACCGACATTGCCGCCCGCCGCCATGATATCGAGTGCCTTGCCGGTGTCCGACAGGCCCACTTTCAGGTTCTGGAGGTTGGCGGAGGCGGCGGCGGCGCCATCGGCAATGTCCACCTTCATCGCGGTGCCGAGGCGGCCGATCGGGCCGATCATCTGCATGGCTTCGCGCGGATCGATGCCGAAGCCCGACAACGCATCGACGCCCTGGCGCATGGCCTCGGGCATCTGGTGCGCCGCCTCGGCCGCGCGCAGGATGCCCTGGGCCATGGCGTCGGTCTGCGCCTGGGTGAGGTTGGCCTTTTGCGCGATGTCGACCATGCCGCTGCTGAAGTCCATCGCGGCCTTACCGGCGAGGACCAGCGGTGTGGCCAGGCCGGCGGCGCCCAGCATGTTGTCGGTGCCCGCGCTGCGCAGCTGCGCGCCGCGCTGGCCGATCGCGGCGGTGCGGGCATTGGCTTCGTTCAGGCGGCGCTGCTCGGCAATGCGCGTGTTGACGGCGCCAAGCTCGCGCTCCAGCTCGCGCTGCCGCTCGATCAGCGGATTGACATTGCCTGTGGCGTTGGCGAGCTCGCGCTCGACGTCCTTCATCGCGCCGCGCAGCCGGCCGGCCTCGCGCGTCATGCCCTTCAGGGCCTGGTCGCCGCTCTTGCCCAAGCCGATCAAGTTCTTGAGCGCACCGGACAGCTTGTCCTGGCCCAAGAACGACACGATCAGCGAAAGGCGGTTGTTGGCCACGCGGCTACTCCGATTTGTTCATGCGATTCCACGCGGTGACGGCGCGGCGGTGCCAGTCGAGCAAGTCGGCCAGGTCCATCGTGGCCAGGTCGGACAGCGGCCAGTGGAACACCGCCGCGATATCGGCGATCAGGGTTTCGACGGTCAGCCCGTCATCGCTGCCATCGCTTCGCGCTGCGCCTTGCTCAGAAAAAAACCGACCACCGTGCCGACCACTTCGGCGAAGTCGTCAGCCTCGAGGCTGTAGAATTCGTGCGCGGCGATGGCGGGCGTGGTGATGCGTGGGATCACCTTGGCAACGGCATCGACATCGGCCGCGACCAGATCGGTCAGCTTGGTGCCGCGCAGATCGCCGCCCCTGGGCTTGCGGATGGCGAGGCTGGCAATCGGGCCGCCCTCGCGCGTGATGGGCTGGGCGAGGGGGACGACGACGGAGGTGGGCGCGGGTGCGGTAGTGGTTTCGGTCATGGTGGGCGATCCTGGATAAGACGCGGTCTGGTGAAGGCCCCTGCCGGCAGGACCGCCTTTCTGCCGGCAGGGGGCCGGGCGCGAGAGGGGCGCCCGGATTTGGATAGGGATCAGCGGCCGAGCGCGGCGCGGATTTCGGCGTAGCGATCGACGCCCATGACGGTGAAAATCATGTTGATCAGGTCGATCTCGATCCAATCGACGCCATCGACGATCAGGCGGTAATAGCTGCACGCCACCTTGTATTTGTGGGTTGTGTTGTCGCCGACCTTGCCATTCCCAAAGTCGATTTCAGTGTAGCGGCCCATGCATACAACTTCGACCGAGCGCACGGCGCCGGTGTAATCGTCCTGATAGGCACCGACGAAGCGGACCAGGCTGGCAGCGAGTGAGGTGGCGCCGAACTGGGCCAGCGCCGCCTGGATCAGGCCGCCCATGGAAAACTCGAACTCGAGCTTGTCGAGGCCCATGTCGATCGGCACCGGGCCGATCATGCCGCCGCCGCGCCAGTCCTCGGTCTTGATCACAAGCTTGGGCACGGTGACCTCCTCGGTTTCGGCGAGGTGGCCGACGCCGTCGAGCAGCATGTCCATCTGCTTCAGCTTGAAGGGGAAACCCATGGCAATGCTCCTTTACGAGGCCAGCTGGCTGGCGAAGTCGGCGTAATACCGGTCGGTCACGCGCTGGTTGAGGCTGAGGCCCTCGAGCGGGGCGACGCCGGTGAAGTCGTAGTCGATCACCGCTTGGCCACCGGCGAGCTGCTCGGTGGAGTTGAGCGCGGGATCGTACCAGGTCTTGGCGCCGATCAGCCGGCTGGCGGTGACGTAGGAGCGCAGCTTGGCGTTGATCGTTTCGATCGTGTCTTTGACCAGCATGACCGTCATCGGCTTGTCGGCTGCCCAGGCCAGGCCCTGCTCGATCTCGTCGGCGATCACCTGCGAGGTGCGCACCACGCTTTCGAAGGCATAGAGCGGTTCGTCCGAACAGGTGCGGTTGCCCCAGTAGCGATAGCCGCCGCCGAAGCGCACCAGCGTGGTAATGCCCGCCGCGTTGAGCAGGGCGGCATCGGTATCAGTGCTGTTCAAGGCAAAGCTCACATCCTGCTCAATTCCGGTCACCCCGGTTACGGTTACGTTGGAGATCGTCTTGTGCCAGCCCGTGTCGGCATCGATCTGGGCGCGCAGGCCCATGGCGCGGGCCACGGCATCGCCGGCAAAGCTGCTCGACCAGTTGGGCCAGATCATCATCATTTCGCGCTCGCCGAAATTCTCGCGATAGGTGAGCGCCTCGGCCACCGTCTCGCCTTCGCCAGCGAAATAGAGGAAGCCGCGCAGCTTCTTGGCCACGCCGGCAAAGTGCGCGGTGACCGCCTCGCTATCGAGCGCCGGGGCGCCCAGTATGCGCGGGCGCACCTGCAATTCGGCCTCGGCGGTGATCAGCTTGTCGATCCCGGCGATAGTCAGCGCATCCTGCGCCTGGGCATCGGCGCCAACACCCACGCGCACCAGTACGATCACGGGGCTCGATACGTCGGCGATCGCATCGAGCGCGGCGGGCAGGGTGCCGGTGGCGCCGATGGTGGCGAGCGCCTTGCGCACGTCGGTAATCAGCACGCGGCCATTGAGCGGGAAATCATCGGCCGGGGCATCGGGCGCGGTGCCGACAATGCCGATCACGGCGGTGGACTGGGAGACAATCGCGCGACTGCCCTGGGTAAGGAAATTGGTCTTGATGCCGTGCATGGGTGGCTCCTGATCAGGCGGCGCGGATGGACAAGCGGTTGAGGGGGATGGTCAGGCGGGTGAGGGCATTGGCGAGGGTGCCAGCTTTGGTGCCGGTGATTTCGGCCACGGCCTGGCCCGAGGCGAGCTCGCCCGAGATGGTGACCTGGCGCACGACGATGCGCGGCTCCCACCTGGCGAGCGCAAGGGCGATGCCCATCGACGCAAGCAGCGTGGTGGCGCGGTTCAAGGGGCGATCGACCACGTCGGCGAGAATGCAGCCGTAGTCGCGGCGCATCGTGCGGGTGCCGAGCGGGGTGCTGATGATGTCCTCGCACGACTGTTCGAGGTGGTCGTCGCCGGAAAGCGGCTCGCCGGTGGCGCGGTTCATGCCGGTAAGGCTGGTCATAGCGGCGTTCCGCTCTGCGCGCTGCCGGCCTGCACCTGTCCGTGCTTGTGCGATTTGAGGCTGATGCCGGCAGCGGTCACGTCTTCGCCCGCCTCGACTTTACCCGACACGGTGAGATCGCCGGTCAGCGCGACCTTGCCGCCATCGGGCATAGCCAACGCCAGGGTATGGCTCTCAGGATCGTAGGACAGCACGGCGCCATCCTTGAACTGGATCAGCGGCATCGCGCTGTTGCCCGGCACGGGAAAGGCATTGCAGGCAATGCCGCCGATAGCGATGGCGGCGCCGATCTCGCCCGCCGGGCACAGCACCAGCACCTGCTCGCCAATTGCCGGCGGGCACCACACGCGGGTTTCGCCCATGCGCGGGGCGGCCCAGCGGATCGGGCCGGTCTGTAGATCCTCGTCGATCTCCACCACGCATTTGCCGGCAGCATGATCGACCGAGACCACGCGTCCAAAGCGGATCAGTTCGTCGGGATCAGTCAGGGTGCTTTCGGGCGTTCGCATGGATTGCATCAGCCACGCCGCGCGGCCGGGAGCCATGGGGGCCGATTGTAGGGGCGCCGCTCACAACGCGCGCGGGTGGCAGAGTGGCCGGGCCAGCGGCAAGCCCATGGACATGGCCGACAGCACCACCGCAATCGATCTATCGCAATTGCCCGCGCCCACCGTGGTCGAGCAGATGTCCTACGAGGACATCCGCGCTGCTGCCGTGGCCAAGCTGCGCGAGGATCTACCCACGTTCGACGCTACGGTGTTGAGCGATCCGGCGGTGAAAGTGCTCGAGGTGTTCGCCTATCGCGAGATGCTGATCCGCCAGACATTCAACGAGCGCGCGCGCCAGGTCATGCTGGCCTATGCTACCGGCAGCAACCTCGACCAGCTGGGCGCGCTGCTCAACGTCGCGCGCCTGCCCGACGAACTGGACGATGCTTACAAGGGGCGAATCCAGCTAGCGCCCGAAGCCTTTTCCGTGGCCGGGCCGGCCAGCGCCTATCGCTATTATGCGCTTTCGGCCGCCGGCACGATTGCCGACGCCAGCGTCACCAGCCCCCGGCCAGATGACATCCGCGCGATGGTCCTGGGCGTGCTGGCCGACCATGGCGCCGACGCGGGCCTGGTGGCGGACATGACCGCCGCGCTCGATGGTGCGACCTGGCCGGGCACCGTGCTCGTCGCCTTGCTATCCAGCCTGGGCGATGGTTCGGCCAGCGACGATGAAATCGAGGCAGTTGAACTGGCCATCGCCGCCGACGAGGATGTGCGGCCCGTCACCGATCTGCCCCAGGTGCAATCGGCCGAGATCGTCGATTACGAAATCGATATCGATCTGACGCTTTTTACTGGCCCCGACGAGACGGTGGTGCTCGCCGCAGCGCAAGCCGGGGTCGAGGCCTACAAGACCGCCTCGCGCAAGATGGGTCGCTCGATCACCCGCGCCGGGCTCTATGCCGCCGCCGTGGTCGCGGGGGTGCAGAATGCCCTGATCAACAAGCCGGCCGACGATGTGGCGGTGGGCAAGCTGCAATGCGCCAATTGCGTCGGCACTGCCGTGAGGATCGCCGGCCGTGTCGAGTGATAGCCTGCTCCCACCCAATTCCACCCCGTTGGAAGTCGCGCTCGCGCGCCTGGGGCTGCGGTTCCACGACATCGACCTGCCGATTGAGCGGCTGTGGAACCCGGCGACCTGCCCGATTGCCGTGCTGCCGTGGCTGGCCTGGTCGCTGTCGGTCGACAAGTGGGATGCCGAGTGGTCCGAAGAGGAAAAGCGCGCGGTGACGGCGAGTGCGATCGAGGATCAGCGCCGCAAGGGCAGCGTCACGGCGGTCAAGACCGCGCTGGCCGGGATCGATAGCCTGCTGACCCTGGTGGAGTGGCACCAGACCGCACCGCGCGGCGTGCCGCACACCTTTGCCGTGCATCTGCCGGCGATCGGCGCCGATGGCGTCGCTGGTGGCGCGCGCGTGTCTGCTGCCACCACCGCGCAGATCATTGCCGATGTCGTCCGCGTCTCCCCCGCGCGCAGCCACTTCGACGTCGTGATCGACCTGGCCGTGGCCGGCGCCGCCGCAGCCACCGCCGCCGCGCACGCCGCGCTCTACCGTCGCGCAAGCGCAGGGCCTGACACCAGCGGCACCGATTGGGCTGCGCTGATCACGGATGAGATCGGCGAACCGCTTACCGACGATGCTGGTCAATTTATCGATGGGAGTGCCTGATGACCGCGCTTGTCCTGCAAATCACTGATGCCGGCCGCGCGGCCATGGTCGATCCAGCCGGTGGCACGCGCACCGTGCACATCGTCGAAGCCGGGCTGACCCAAGCGGCGTTTGTGGCCGCGCCGACGCTCGAAGCGCTGCCCGGCGAATTCAAGCGGATCGATACGGTTTCCGGCCTCGCCGTGGTACCGGACACCGTGCACCTCACGCTGCGTGACAGCGGCACCGATAGCTATGCCGTGCGCGGCATTGCCCTCTACCTCGATGATGGCACGCTGTTTGCCGTCTTTGGCCAGCCCGACGCGATCCTCGAGAAGGCCGCAGCCGCGACGTTCTACCTGGCGATCGATTGGACACTCGCGGCCGCCGATGTAGCCGCGATCACGTTCGGCGACACGAGCTTTCTCAATCCCCCGGCCACCGAAACGGTTTCCGGCGTGGCCCAGCTGGCAACCATTGCCGAGGCGCGGGCCGGTGCGGTGGGCGACAAGATCATCACGCCCGCCGTGATGGCCGAAGTCCTGGCCGGCTATGTCAATGCAGCCCAGCTCGGCGCAGCCAGCGGCGTGGCCACGCTCGGCGCCGATGGCAAGCTTGCCGTCGATCAGCGCCCGGCGATCGACCTGATCGACGTGTGGCCGGTGGCTGACCAGGCCGCGATGCTCGCCAAGGCTGACGCGACGGTGGGCGACTTCGCCGTACGTGCCGATTCTGGGTTGGTCTATGTGCTGCAGGCCCTGCCGCCCAGCACGCTGGCCAACTGGCTCGAGATCACCACGCCATCGCCGGTGGGATCGGTCAACGGCAAGGTCGGTGCCGTCGTGCTCTCATCTGGCGACGTCGGCGCGGTGCCCAGTGGGCGCAAGGTCCAGACCGGCGGAGGCCTGCTGTCGGGTGGCGGCACGCTAGCGGGCGATCTCACCCTCACGCTCAACCCAGCCAGTGCTACCGAGGCGGCGGCCGGCGTGGCGGGTGATAAGGTGGTTACCCCGGCGAGCCTCGCCACGATCCTCGCCACCCTAGCCGCCAAGGCCAATGGCGCTGCAACCGTCTCGGCCGGCGGCCTGCTGACCGGCGGCGGTGTGCTCGCCGGCAATCCCACGATCAACCTGGCAGCGGCCAGTGCGGCCGAGATCCTGGCGGGCAACGAAGGTGGCAAGGCAGTCACGCCCGCCGGCCTGGCTGGCCTGCCCAAGAGCCTGACACCCAATGGCTATTGGACGCTGCCCGGTGGGCTCAAGCTGATGTGGGTGCAGGTGCGCCAGGTGGTTACTACCGAGCGTGTGCTCACCGTCGCTTACCCCGACAGCTTCGCCGCGTTCGTCGTCCCCATTTCGCTGACCGGGTGGAACACCGTCTTCTCGATCAGCCGCGATCTGTGGTGCCAATTCGTCGGCGACCCTGGCCTCTCCAGTTGCACGATTCAGACCCAGTCCGACGACGGCCAAGACATGCGCCTCGACGGCTTCAACGCATTTTTCCTGGGGGTGTGATGTCCCACATCTACTACAGCGCCGCGCGTGGCGGCTTTTTTCACGCCGCCAACCACCCAGTGCTGCCCGATGACGCGGTGCGTATTTCGCGTCTGCGCCATCGCCAGCTGATGGACGCGCAGTCCCAGGGCCGCCAGATCGTGCCGAACGACGCGGGGCGCCCTGTCCTGGCGCCGGTGGTGCCACCCAGCATCGAGCAGCTGCGCGTGCGGGCGAGTGCCGCGGTCAATGCCGAGGCCGCGCGCCGGATCAAAGCCATCGCTACGATCGAACGGCAGACCAACGACAACGCAGTGATCGCCCAGGCCGCCCTGGCCGCCGCCACCGGCGCCCCGGCGCCGGCAGGCCTGGCCGAAGCGCTCGCCCGCCGTGCCGCGATCGACGCCATCCGCGCGGCGTCCAACCGCATCGCCGCCGTGATCGCGCAGATGCCGGCGGCCAACCTCATCGATTTTGACGCCACGGCCGAGCGGCTGTGGGTGGAGGGCTGATCTATGGCCAAGATTTCCGACCTGCCCAAAGTCGTCGCACCAGATGGTGCCGAAACCGTGGTGGTGCTCAAGGATGGTGAGGCCAAGCGCGTTGATCTGGCGCCGCTGGTGGAGGCCGGCGCCGCGCCGGTTCTGGCCGAGGCGGGCAACTTGCGCGATGAAGCAGCGGATGCGGCGGACCTGGCTGGCCGCTACGCCAATGCGGCAACCGACGCGGATATCCCCGGTGCACCTGCCGGTGCGCGCGGGGCCTATTACTGGACGCTGGTCGCGCAAAACCTACTTGCCAGCCTGCAGGCAACAGCCACCGACAACGCTGCTGCCGTTGCCCTGCTGCGGCAGATCGCGACGCAAACGATCGGCCGCCCGGTCGCGCCAATTGCCGGCGCAGCCACCACCTATCCCGTGACGATGCGCGATGCTGCCCTGCAGGCCGGCACCATCGAAACCATTCCGCTCTATGTGCGCGGCGCAGGGCCCCTGCAATTGACCCTCTACACGGTGAGCGGCCCGCTGCTCACGCGCGTGGCGACGTACACGGCCAACCTGACCAGCGCCGAAGCAGGCACGAACGTCAATCTAACGCCCGCACGCTTCGGTGTGTCTTCGATCCCGATCGCGGCCGGCCAGGTGGCGCAGGTCTATGGTCCCAACGTCCTGGCCGTAACCGCTACGGTTGCCGATGGCACGGGCTGGTCGACCACCGGCGGAGCAGGCGCGGCGACGATCACGAACCCGGTGTGGAGCACAAGCGCGCGCGTCGAGCTGGGGCTCAATATCAAGTACACGACACAGCCAGTAACGGCGGCTGCGTTCAATGCTCTACAGACCAGCGTGGCGGCGCTGTCGAGTTTGCAGGCCTACCGCTGCGGACAATGCGGCAGCGGTTGGTCTGCTGCGGCAGGTCGCCTATCAGACGATCGGGCGCACCGTGCCACCTATCGATGGCACTGCGGTCTCCCAGCCTGGCGTGCTGCTGCGCGACCAGGTGCCAGTTGATTGCGAACTCGACAGCCTGCCGGTGTTCGTCAAGGCAGCGACTACTTTCAGCCTCTATCGTTATGCGCTCCTGGCCGGGGTCTATACGCGGGTCAACACTGGCTATGTTGCGACTTTCACCAGTGCCGAAGTCGGCACTGTCGTTACGCTCAACGCCGCGCGGTTCGGGGTTGCATCACTGCCATTCAAGGCGGGCGAGTTTATCCAGTTGTCAGGGTCCGGCGCATGGCCGGTAACTGCCGTTGCGGCCGATGGCGCGGGATGGTCAACCAGCGCGGGGCTCGGCGCCACGACCATCACCAATCCGGTCTGGTCGACGGGTGCACGGCTCGAACTGGGCATTACCTTCAAATACACGACGCAGCCGGTAACGGCGGTGGCGTTCAATGCCCTGCAGGCCACGGTTTCGGCCAACGCACTGGCGGTCGCATCGCTGCAGGCGGCGGTGACCAGCAACGCCGCGGCGATTGCCAAGCTGCAGAAAGCAATGGTCCAGCGCATCGGCCGCACCGGCACGCCCACGGCGGGCACGGGCGTTGCCAATGCCGCAGGCGTTCTTCTGCGCGATGCGACCGGGCAGGATTGCGCATTTGGCAAGCTGCTGATCAAGCCGGCGGGCAGCGGCGCGTTCAAGATGACGCGCTATCTGCCCAACGGCACGACGTTGAACCGGTTGGCGACTTACACCGCCACGATCGATGCGGCCGAAGTCGGCACCGATGTGGTGCTCACGCCCGCGCGCTTTGGCCAGACGGCGATCAATCTGGTGGCCGGAGAGATTCTGCAGATCCCTGGCACCGGGTTTCTGCCGCTGACCGCCGGGGTGGCGGCTGACGGCACGGGCTGGTCCACCACTGGGGGGCTTGCTGCCGCATCGATCGCCAATCCTGCTTGGTCGACGGCGGTGCGGCTCGAGGTTGCCGTGGAATTCAATTACACCAGCCAACCGGTCACAGCCGATGCGGTGCTGGATCTGCAGGCCAAGGTGGCAGCGCTCGCACCGGCACCCGACCCGACGCTTTGGGCAGCGTCGGCGGAAATCCCGCATTTCATCATCTATGGGCAGAGCGTTTCGTTGTCCCAGACCGAGCGTGTGAACAATGCCGCCGCGCTCGATTACGCGCTGCGCTATGCCGGTGGTGTGCGCAGCCAGGATGGCGGCACCGATCCTGCCACCATCCACGCGTCTCTGACCGGACTGCGAGAGCAATCCAATGCCCCCAACGCCGAAAGCCCGGCGTCGGGCATGGCGCGGATGCTACGGCAGCTTTACGCGGCCGATGGCGTCGACGTGTCGGCCTGGAACCGCAAATGGCTTTTCTCGGCGCCCGGCCAGGGTGCGACGGCAGCGGCGGGGCTGGCGCCGGGTAGTGGGCCGTTCACGCGGCTACTCAACGACATCAGCTATGGCCCAGCTGCAGCCGCAGCCTATGGCAAGCCGACGATCGCCACGCAGATGATCTGTCTTGAGCAGGGGCAGGAGGATTACGGCAACAACACCGCGCCAGCGGCCTGGGCGGCGACGATCGAGAGCATTCGGGCGGCCGCACAGGCCCAGGCCAGGATTACCGCAAATCAGCCCGATCTGGTCCTGCCGATGATCCTGACGCAGATCAGCAGCCACCTGGCTTATGGCCGGGCTTATCCCGGCATTGCCCTGCAGCAGGCCGCGCTGCACGATAACCCTTACTATTGCATCGCTTGCCCCGAATATCCCCTGCCGCCCCACACGGCCTCGCCACCGCACCTGGCGGCCAACGGGGTGGAATGGATGGGCGCCTATTGGGCGGTGGCACATTACAACTGGATCGAGCGAGGCAAGAAGGCTGCCGCCATGAAACCGACCAAGGTTGTCCGCATGGGCAACAGCCTGCTCGCCACCTATCCGGTCGCGCGTGGGCGTTATCTGGTGAAGGACGACACCATCGCTGGGGGGCTGCAGACCAATCTGGGCTATTCCCTGGTGGATGCCGCCGGCAATTCCGTCCCGATCAGCAATGCTCGGATCGTCGGCCGCAACCAGATCGCTGTGGACTTTGCCAGTGCCTGGGCGGCGGGCTGGATACTGCGCTACGGCTTTGCCGACAGCAGCGGCGGCGCCGTGTTCGGTAAGGGCAATATCCGCGACAATGCCGGCGATGCCCTGATCTACGCCGGCTCGGCCAATTTGGGCAATGTGCCCATGCACAACTGGGCGTTGCACAGCGAAACGCCGGTCACCTGACGACATCGGGTAAGCCCCGCCTCTACCCCGCCACCCGGTCCCTCACGCGCGCGATAGCCTTACGACAGGCCATCGCGCGCTTGTTGTAAGACCCTTTCGCACAGTCGTGCACCGATTCATTCCCGCGCGCGTGCTGGCATGGCGGGCTCTCTCCCTTCCGAGAGGTGTCCACCATGATCGACGTTCGGCGGCTCCAGGCCGCTCTGGCCCAGGCCGGCTATGCCCCCGGCCCACTTGATGGCGCATGGGGGCCATCCACCTGCACGGCGCTGCTGGCGCATCAGGCGCAGCGCCAGCCTGACGCCATGCTGCGCGCGCTTGGCCGTGCGGCTGCTGTCGAATTGCCCCGGTATGGCATCACTAATAATCCCGCGCGCCTGGCCGAATGGCTGGCGCAGACCGGCAATGAGACCGGCGGCTATACCCGCTTCGAAGAAAACCTGCGCTATTCCGCGCGGCGCCTGCTGGAAATCTGGCCCTCGCGGTTCAAGACGCTGGCCCAGGCACTGCCCTACGCCTGGGATCCGACCGACCCAGACCGGGAAGACGTCGCACTGGCCAACCTGGTCTATGGCGCGCGCATGGGCAACCAGGCCAACGGCACCTCCGACAGCGATGGCTGGCTCTATCGCGGCGGAGGGTTGATCCAGCACACCGGCAAGACTGAATTCGACACGCTGTTTGCGCGCCTCGGCGTAACGGCCGATCAGATCCACGGCGGCGACGCGGGAGCGATGGTGCGCGCGGCGTGCGACTATTGGGATCGCGTCAGCGCCAATGTCTATTGCGACCGTGGCGATTTTGTCGGCCTGCGCGGATTGGTGAATGCTGGCGACCCGAAACTGAAGCCTGAAAAGATCATCGGGCTTCAAGAAGTTGCCCGGCGCCGGGCTCGTAGCCTGGGCGTGCTGGCAGGTGTGGCATGACTGGCCTGCGCGCGATCCTTGCCCGCTGGGCTGCCGGCCTGGTGTTGGTCACCGCGCTGGCCTTTGCCGCGATGACGGCGGCGGCCAACCATTATCGCCAGGCCGCCCGTGCGGAAGCGATCGGCCGTGCCGCCGATCGCGCCGGCTATATCGCGGCCCAAGCCGAAGCAACCCGCCTCGCAGCCGAGGCGATCCATCACCAAGAAGCGGTTTATCGGATGAAAGCCGCGCAACAGGACCAAGCCAATGAAACCGAACTTGCTCAAGCTCGCGCTGCTGGCGCTGCCTATGCTGTCACTCACCGCATGCAGCCCCAAGCCGCTGCGAGTGCAGGCGGCCCAGCCCTTGCCGCCGCCACGGGTGACGGTGCCGGCCTTCGCGCGGAAATGCCCACCGCTGGTGTCGTGGTATCCGAACAGGACGTGCAAGCCTGCAGCGAAGTGACCGCCTATGCGCTCACTTTGCGGGATTGGGCGCTGGGGCTGGATGATCCGCAGCCCGCGCCATAGGACTGGCGCCAGTCCCGCTCGCCCTTAATGCACGCCGCGAATCTCGTTGCGGGCGGCCTCGGCCAGGAATGCGCTGCGGGTCAGGCGCCGTGCGGCGGCGGCGGCATCGATGGCATCGAGCATGCCACGGTCGAGCGACACGTTGACGCGCACCGGCTTTCCCGTGGTGTGCATGTAGGGCACGGCCATCAGGAAAGCGCCTTCGGCCAGATCGTCGGCCACTTCGGCCTTGATCGCTTCCATGCTGCGCGGCTCTGCCAAGGGCTGATCCTCAAACCAAAGCTCGAGGGCCTCAACGGCCTGGGGCAGCACCTCGGCCAGGGTATCGGCTGTGGAAAAGCAGCCGGGCAGATCGGGGAACGTCACCCCCCAGGCGCTGTCTTCGTCCTTGTGGACCAGGGCAATAAAGGTTTTCATCGTCTCATTCCGCGAGGTAGCTTCAAGCCGGCCTGCATGCCTCGCTGATTGCTGTAAAGCGTTTAAGAATTTTGGGTCATAGTTAAGAGTGCGGTCAAAAAGTGGTCTCGCCAAGGCTACACAAGCCTCGGCGAGACCTTAACTTTATTTATCGTTTGCGCCAGTGAGCGCGAACGAATTCTTTGCGGCCAAAACGAACGCGCAAATACGATCGGATGTGGATCATACCACAGCCTCCCTACAACCAGGGGTTGTGCCCGGAAGGCAATCGTGCGACGCTCTACTTGCTAGAGAGGAGCTCGCGACGGCATGCCGTCCGGACTTTTCAGGAAAGGGCCGCTCCTTTTGGGGCGGTCCTTTTTCTATTCCGGCAATTCTCCGGATCC
Organism: Novosphingobium capsulatum NBRC 12533; assembly: GCF_001598375.1. GTDB lineage: Bacteria > Pseudomonadota > Alphaproteobacteria > Sphingomonadales > Sphingomonadaceae > Novosphingobium > Novosphingobium capsulatum. The sequence goes on along the minus strand of NZ_BCYV01000009.1, from coordinate 129,417 downwards.
TCAAATCTCTCGTTCGTCCCTCCTGTCGCTACGCGTGGTCAATAAGCTGGATTCGAACCCCCAGGCTTGTTGACACTAGTCGTTATCTGCAACCTCTGCCTTACCAGCTGAGGTTCAGCATTATCTGACGGATCATGTCAGATGCACAAGGGAAGAACGCGCGAGTGCGTCGAAAATTCCTAATTAGCGCTTTTTGCGCGAAAAATTGGGCTCTCCGTCAAAGCAAGCTTTTGAAAAATATATGTCAACAGATTTCTGCTATCTAGTTAGCGCTCTTCGCGCTGATGCTACTTTCCTGAATCAGCATCACATCCGCTTCGCTCAAGCCCAGCAGACGGCGCGCGGCATAGCGCACGCGGATGGAATTGCGGATACGCGGATCGACAGGCGCTTCCTCGCCGAAGTGGTGCACCTCGGCGGTACGCTGGATCAGGGGGCGGAAGCTCACCACCACTTCATCGGTGCGGGCAACGCCTCGCAGGTTGCGCGCCAAGGCGGCCTTCGGAAACATGCGGGCCTTGCGCTTGCGCAGGCGCCCGCGTCGGTCCCGCTGGCTTTTGCGCGGTTCCATGGGCGAACCATCGGGTTGCACATTGTCGCGGATTCGCTTGGCGTTGCGGTCGCGCAGGGCCTTGGCCAGCTTGCGTGTGAGCTTGCGGCGTTCGGCCGGCTTGAGGCGTTGGAGATAGCCTTCCAGCCAGGGCGCCAGGTGGTCGAGGCCGCCGTCTGCCATTGGCCTCAATCCAGATTGCGGGGGGCGACCTGCTGGCCATCGACCCAGATCGAGGTGAGGCCGGGGCCGATCTGGCTGATATCGGGGATCAGCGGCACCGCCTGGGCGACGGTGGCGAGGTTCCAGCGCCCGGCATCGCCAGGGCTGGCCGTCACCGCTTCGTTGAGCGACAGCGTGATCTGCACGTCCACGGTGTTGGCATCGAGCACGTCGACTTCGAAGGGGATGCCCTCGGCGCCGCTGGCGAGCAGATCGGGCTGCTGGGCGCGCAGCCATTCGCACACGGTGAACATGATCACATCGGGATTGCCGGCATAACCGCTGATCAGCACGATCAGGTCATATTCCCAGGCAAAGCCGCGCTGCGCACCCTGGCGCGCGATCACTTTGCCCTTTTCCACCCACATGGCCAGGCGATCGGGATCGCGGCCGAGCTCGGGCAAGAGCGCGGTGATCGCCGCGCGCAGGAGATCTGGCTTTTTCACCGCGACGCGCCGGTGCGGCGATGCGCGCGCAGCTGCAGGTGGTGGGGTACAGCCAAAGCGGCCGCAACGGCCGCGCCAGCGAGGCTGGCGAGCGTGATCGCGCCGAGCAGGATATCACCCATTGCCGATCTCCCCGCCGGCAGGCTCGGGAAGCCCCAAGCGCTTGCGGAACAGCCACGCCGCACCATCGAGCAATAGGGCAAAGCCGACCATGCCCTGCGCCATGGCGATCAGGACTGCCACCACGGGATCGAGGTGGTAGAAGCTGACCAGCACCACCGACACGGTGGCGAAGGCGGGCAGGGCCGAGACTTCGCCGATCGCCACATAGCGGCGGCGCCGATGCCAGTGTTCGGCCAGCGCGGGATCGACCGGCGGATCGCCTGCCAGGCCATAGAGGCGCAGGCCGAGCTTGGCCGCGACCACGGTGGCGGCGGCAAACAGGCTGGCTAGCCACCAGAAAAAGAAATCGCGCCAGTCGGCCATGGTGTCAGTCCCAATAGTTGGTGGTGTCGAGCGTGGTGGTTGCGTGGGTTGCCGGAGGATCGGGCAGGATGACCGTCGTGCCCTCGGCGATCTGTGCGGAAAGCGAGAGGCCAGGGTTGAGATCGAGCGCCGCCTCGACCACCCCGCCGGCCGTGGTGCCGAGCACCCGCCAGCACACGGCATCTAGCATTTCGCCCTGCTGTGCGGTGGCGGTGGTGGTCATTCGGACGACTTACCCGGATCGATGACGTGCACGGTACCCAGCGCAAAGTTATAGATCGCTTCGGCGGCATCGATCAGTTGCACATAGCTACAGCCATGCGTGCGCGCGGCGATGGCCTGTTCGATTGCCCAGCGCCGCATGCGGATCTCCGGCAGATCAAGATAACCCCGTTCGCTTTGCGGTGGCGGTGGCGTCTGCGGACATGGGGCGGTTTTGGGTTGGCCTCGAAACATAGCGATTCCTTTCAGATCAACTCGATCGCCACGCGCGTGGTGCCGATGAGATCGCGGACCGCCTCGGTGACCATCCGGCGGTAATCGGCCGCGGTGAGTTTCTCGTCGTCGGCGCGGGCCTGGCCGTGAGTGGTGGCGGTCACGTCGCGGTGGGTTTCGGCCAGTTCGGCGGCAGCCGCGCAGCGCACCGCGCGGGTATAGAGCACCACGGCGCGCGGCTTGCCGCCGATGGTGCGGGCGGGTTCCACCTCGGCCAGGCTGGCGCAGCCTTCGGCCTCGCGCGCGGCCCGCCAGATGGCCAGTTCGCCTTCCACGGTGAGCAATCCACCTTCCAGTGCGCCGAGCAGGCGGGCGTGGGTGACCAATTCGCCCAGGCGCAGGGCATCGCGCATGGCGTTGCAGTCGATGTCCGGCCACCAACCATCGCCCGGCATGGTCGAGCCGGGCGGTGAGACGGGATCGGGTGGGACGCTGACAAAGCTCATGAGCGCAGGCTTTCGAAGGGGGTGGGGGGTGAGGGCGCGGGCGAGGGGAGCGGATGCTTCCCCGACCGTTCCCGCCCCCCGGCGCGGGTGGCGCAGCTGGTGAAGGCGGGTCAGTCGTTAGCGGCGGGCAGCTTCTTGAGCTCGGCGGTGAGCCGCTCGATGATCTTCTTCACGCCCGCGCTCTGGTCGAGCTCGAGCGCGCGGCCGACGTGATCGAGCGCGGCATCGACCAGGGCGCGCTTGCCACCGGCGCGCTGGCTTTCCGCCTCGGGATCGAACGCGTCGGCCTCGGCCTGAAACGCAAGTCCCAGCGCCTTGTGCAGCTTGGCGCGCACCTGGTCGGGCATGTCGTAATCGGCAGTGAGAGCGAGGGTCCGCTCGAGCACTTCGCGCGGCACGCCACTGGCGACGCGCAGGGCGCTGTCGGCGACTTCCTCGGCCAGAACGACGGCGGGGCTGCGCTTGTAGCGTTCGGGCAGGCCGAGATTGGCGGTGAGGATATGCGCGCCCAGCTGGAGCGCCAGCGGCCAATCGCCCACGTCGATCGCCCAGACCAGCATCGTGCCGACGATATCGTCCTGCACAGGCGGATCGGAGCGCATCGACCCTTCGACCCAGGCGCGATAGCGGCCGATCATGCCGGCCTTGGCGGCGATCTTGCGCTCGACCGACTGGATCTGGCGCAGGCTTTGTAGATCCTGGCCGAGCGCGGCCAGCAGCAGCGCATATTCGCTCGCCACCGCTCCGGTGGTGGGCATGGGCGCCGGTGCATCGGCGGCGCGCGGCGCAACGCTGGCGGCGCCGGCCTGGGCCGCGCGGTGCAATTCACGGTGACGGCGAGCGAGAGACATGGGCGGTTCTCCTGGGTTATAAAACCTGCCCAGCGCGGCCCCATAAATTCGGAGGGATGCCGACGCTGGGCAGGGAAGGGGCACCGTTTGCCGCCCCTTTTGTGGGGGTGGCCCCTGCCGGAAAGGACAAAAACGGCAGGGGCCGGGGCAGCGGGCTTTGCCGCCGCCCCGCAACATCAGGCCGGCTTGGGCGCCAGCACGATATTTTCGACGAAGGCGCTTTTGCCGTAGTCCTCGACCACGTAGGCCACGTTGGCGCTCTCGTAGTTCGCCATGCGGTTGTATTCGCTCTCGTCCTTGAGCTGGCGGCGGCGGGTGTCCTCCTGCTCGTAGATCGACAGGTTATCGAGGCTGGTGATCAGCAGGGCGCGGGCTGGGAAGAACGGCACGCGCACGGCGGGCAGGCCGCCAATCTGCTTGTCCGAGCGCAGGATGCGGTCACGCGCTTCCTGCTCGGTGGCCTTGTCGCCCGCGTTGTTGATCATCGGGAAGTACTTGTCGTGCACCAAGTCCCTCCCCACGATCACCACCAGGTCGGTGCTGTCGCGCTGCCATTCGTCCAGCAGTTCGATGGCATCGATCACGAGCGCGTCGAGATTGACGTAATCAGCGCGCGCCGTGGCGGTATTGCCGGCGTCCGGGCTGAACAGTTCCACGCCCGACCCGACGTAGATCGCCTTGGTCGCGTCGGCCGTCAGCGCGCCATCATTCAGCCAGCGCGCCGGCGCGACGGTGCGGATCTTGTGCAGCCAGCCCTTGTTGACGTCCTGCAGCAGAGGGTTGGCGGCGCGATCGGTCTGCGCGGCCACGCTGGTGCCGTTCCAGCCGATCATGATGGTATCGCGGCCCTGCTGCTTGAGGATCGCGTCGCGCAGGATGGTCTCGAACTCGGGCTTGTGGCGCCAGGCGTCGAGCTTGGCATAAGGAATTGCCCAGTCGAAGTCGGTCTTCTCGCAGCGATAGCCATCGATCTCGGCGCTGTCGGTGGGATCGCTGGGCTGGCGGCGGTTGTTGTTCGCGGTGTTGGTGCGCCCGGCAATCGTGCGGGTAACGCCGATGCCGACCTTTTCGCCTTCCTGCGCCGGCACGAGCTCCATGTTGATCGAGGAGAGAAACTCGCTCGACTGCTGGATCCGCTCGACCAGGGTCTGCTGCACCACCGGGGCGACGGTGAACTGCACGGTGGCATCGGGCACGCCGTTGATCAGCGCGATCTGGCTGACATAGCTGTTGAAGAGGATGCGGGTTTCGTTGCGCATGGATCGTTCCTTGAAAAGAGAGGGCCGGCCTGCCGATCAGCAGTCGGTGCGCACGCGGTTGTCGCCGCCGGTGGCGGGCTGGCGCTGCGCAAAGGCGGTGGCAGGCGTGCGCTCGAGCGTGGCCGCGATCTCAGCCACCTGGCCTTCGAGAGCCGCCGCGCGCTGGCTGCTGGCCTGGGCGAAGGCTTGGAAGCTGGTGGCCAGTTCGGTGACGGCCTGGCTCATGGCCTGGGTCAGCGCGGTAAAGGCCGTGGCATCGGCTCCGGGCTGGACAGCCGGTGCAGCCGGCGCGGGAGGCGGTTCCACCTGGCGTGCGGTGAGCCCGTCGAAGAAGGCGGCGATCTTGCCGATCAGGCCAGTGGCGGGATCGTCGGTTTCGTCGGCCAGTTCGAGCTGGAATTCCTCAGCCACGCTGAACAGGTTGGCCGGATCGAGCTTGCGGGCGCGCAGCGGCGACTTGTCGCCCTGGGCAGCCGCAAACTGCAGCATTTCCGTGCCCAGGCTGGCCGGGCTGTCGGTGACGGCCAGGCCGACGAGATAGGCCTTGTTGGTGCCGGCGAAATTCGGGCTGATCTCGATCGAGCTATAGAGCTTCTGGCCCGCCTTGTTCATGGCGACCAGCGGATCGAGCGCGTCAATTTCGGCAAACAGCGCCAGGCGCTTTTCGTTCTTGCCGCCCACTGTCAACTGAACCTGCTCGGTGCGCAGTGACAGGACGTCTCCCAGCGCCTGGAACGGCGGATCAGCGGTCACGCCCCGGATATGCTCCAGGTTGACCCGCGCGGCATAGGTGCTGCGGTCGTAGGTCTCGGCGGCGTCGATCAGCCACTGGCGTTCGATGGCGCGGCCATCGGTGGTGGCGCCTTCGACGGCGACGCGGAAAAAGCGGGACTTGGGCATTCAGGGCTCCGGTCCAGGAGTTACGGCGGGACAACCGCACCAGGCCCCGGATCGCGCCGCATCTCAACGCGGGCGCGTTGTGAAACCGGGCCTTACAATCGGCCCCCGCCGACAGCCCTGCCCAAGGGCCATAGCGTGGCCGGCGATGGCACCCGTTCCCAAAACTGCCCCCGTCGAAAACCCGGTGATTGCTGCGCATGTTGCGCAGCGGATCGAGGCGCGCTTGCTCTATTGGCGGGGCTGGTCGATTGCGCAGATCGCCGAGGAAACCGGCCTTGCCGTTTCCACGCTATCGAGCTGGAAACAGCGCCAACGCTGGGACGCGGCCAGCCCGCGCGCGCGGGCCGAGGAATGTCTGTGGGTCCGCTATCAAACCCTGCTGGCGAAAGAGCAAAAGACCGGCAGCGACTTCAAGGAAATCGACCTGCTCGGTCGCCAGTTCGTGACCTTCGCGCGCATCGGCAAATTTGAAGGCGAGGGCGGCAACGAGGCGGATCTCAACCCCGACCGGGCCAAGGGCGCCAAGGCCACTAACGCCAAGAAGGAGAAGGCGAAGAACCTGATCACGCCCGAGATGGCGGCCGCCCTGCGCGCCGACATGCTGGCGGGTCTGTTCGGCCACCAGGAAACCTGGCTCTCCACCACGCATCTGCGCACGCGCATGATCGTCAAGAGCCGGCAGATCGGAGCCACCTGGTACTTCGCGCGCGAACGCCTGCTGGTGGCGCTCGAGACCGGCAAGAACCAGATTTTCCTCTCCGCCTCGCGCGCCCAGGCCAACATCTTCCGCGCCTATATCGTGCAATGGGTGCAGAAGGTTTGCGGGGTGACGCTGAAAGGCGATCCCATCGCCATCCAGCGCGGCGAGGACGAGACCGGCGCGCCGCTCGATCCGGTCGAGCTCTATTTCCTGGGCACCAATTACCGCACCGCGCAGGGCTATCACGGCGACGTGATCATCGACGAGTGCTTCTGGATCTACGGATTCGAAGAGCTGTTCAAAGTCGCCGCCGCCATGGCGACGCACAAGATCTACACGCGCACGCTGTTCTCCACGCCGAGCACCCTGGCGCACGAAGCCTATCCGATGTGGAGCGGCGACCGCTTCAATCGCCGCCGCGCCAAGGCCGACAAGGTGCGCATCGCCATCGATCATGCCGACCTGAAGGACGGCGCGATCGGCGCCGACGGCATCTGGCGCCAGATCGTCACCGTGTTCGATGCCCTGGCCAAAGGCTTCGACCTGGTCGACGTGGACGAGCTCCAGCGCGAGTATGCGGTGGACGAGTTCGACAACCTGTTCCGCTGCCTGTTCCTCGACGACAGCCAGTCGATGTTCCCCTTCGAAATCATGCGCCGCTGCATGGTCGATAGCTGGGAAGTGTGGCGCGACTTCCAGCCCTACGCCGCGCGGCCTTATGAGGGCGAAGTCTGGCTGGGCTATGACCCCAACGCCAGCGAGAACGGCACGGGCGACGATGCCGCGCTGGTCGCCTTGGCCGCGCCGATCACGCCGGGCGCCAAGTTCCGTATCCTCGAAAAGAAGCGGCTCAAGGGCCTGCAGTTCGACGAGCAGGCCGCCGCGATTCGCGAGATGGCCGGGCGCTATCGCGTCACCCGCATCGCCATCGACACCACGGGCGTGGGCAAGGCGGTGGAGCAACTGGTGCGCAAGTGGTTCCCACTGGTGACGCCGATCACCTATTCGCCGCTGACCAAAAGCCAGATGGTGCTCAAAGCCAAGAATGTGATCACCACCGGGCGCCTTCAATTCGACGCGGGCTGGCTCGACATGATGAGCGCGTTCATGGCCATCCGTCCCGAGATCACCAAACACGGCATCACCTATGTCGCCGGCCGGGCCGGGGGCGTGGGCCATGCCGACCTGGCCTGGGCGACGATGCACGCCCTCCACTTCGAGCCGCTCGACGCCAGCGAGGCAGTCGGCGGCACATCCACCATGGAGATTTTCGATGTCTGACGAACCGGCTGCAGCTGTGGCCGCCCCGGCGGGCTCCGTCGCCTTTGCCTTTGGCGATGCGACGCCCGTGCTCGATCGGCGCGAGATTTTCGATCTGGTGGAAGTCAGTAACAATGGCCGCTGGTACGAGCCGCCGATTTCCCAGGCGGGCCTTGGCCGCTGCTACCGCATGGCGGCGCACCACCAGTCGGCCATCCTGCTCAAGCGCAACCTGCTGGTCTCCAGCTTCGTGCCGAGCCGCTGGCTGTCCAAAAGCGACTTTTCGCGCTGGGCGCTGGACTGGCTGATCTTCGGCAATGGCTATCTCGAAAGCGTGCCTAACGTGGCCGGGCGACCGGCCCTGCTGCGCCCGTCGCCCGCCGCCTATACGCGCGTGGGGCTCAAGCCGGGCCAGTTCTTCTATGTTCCGGGCATGTGGCTCAAAGACGCCACCGAGTTTCCGACCGGCGCGGTGCACCAGCTGATGGAGCCCGACCCGCTCCAGGAAATCTACGGCATGCCGGAATATCTGTCTTCGCTGCAGGCCGGGCTGCTCAACGAGGCGGCGACGCTGTTCCGCCGCAAATACTACATCAACGGCAGCCACGCGGGCTATATCCTCTATGTCAGCGAGGAAGGCTTTTCCGAAGGTGACAGCCAGAAGCTGCGCGAGGCGATGCGCCAGAGCAAGGGGCCGGGCAATTTCCGCAACTTCTTCCTGCACATCGCCAAGGGCAAGCCCGAGGGCGTGAAAGTGATCCCCATTGGTGAAGTCGGCGCCAAGGACGCCTTCACCGACATCAAGGACATGACCGCGCAGGATATGCTGGCCGCGCACCGCGTTCCACCGCAACTGCTCGGCATCGTGCCCAAGAACAGCGGCGGCTTCGGCAACGTGGTCGATGCCGCCCGCACTTTCTACCAACTCGAGATCGTGCCGATCCAGCAGCGTATGCTGGAGGTGAACGACTGGCTGGGCGCCCCGGCGCTGGCCTTCCAGCCCCCCGACGTGGCCCAGATCGCCGCGCCCGGCTGATGCGAAATGCCCGCCCCGGCCAAGCCGGTCGGAAGGCGGGGGAAGGGGCGCGCCAACGCCCCATATCCGACGACTGTTCCTCGTCATGTCCCGAACGGGCCCTGCCCGGTCCATCCCGCCTGCCGAATCGGCGTGATGGAACATATAAGGAACAAGATTGATGCTGTCGACTCAAGCCGCCGCCATGGGCACGCACGAGCACATCACCCCGATCCGCCCGCCCGCACCCTACATCGGCGGCAAGAAGATGCTGGCCAAGCGCCTGGTCGAACGGATCAACGCCACCCCGCACACCATCTATGCCGAACCGTTCGTCGGCATGGGCGGCGTATTCTTCCGCCGCGACCAGCGCCCCAAGTGCGAAGTGATCAACGACTGGAGCGAGGATGTCGCCACCTTCTTCCGCGTGATCCAGCGGCATTATGTGGCCTTCATGGACATGCTGCGCTGGCAAATCACCAGCCGCGCCGGCTTCGAACGCCTGCGCCGGCAAGACCCCACCACGCTCACCGACCTGGAACGCGCGGCGCGGTTCCTCTATCTCCAGCGCTTGGCGTTTGGCGGCACGGTGGTCGGGCGCAATTTCGGGGTCGATCTTGGTGCGAGTGCCCGCTTCGACGTCGCCAAAGTAGGCCCCCTGATCGAAGCCGCCCACGAACGCCTCTCGGGCGTGGTCATCGAACGCCTGCCCTGGTCCGACTTCCTCACCCGCTACGACCGCCCAGGCACGTTGTTCTACCTCGATCCACCTTACTATGGGGCTGAGGGATTCTATGGCCGCGACCTGTTCGACCGCGACCAGTTCACCGCCATGGCCGACCAATTGCGCGGCCTCAAAGGGCGATTCATCCTCTCGCTGAATGACCACCCCCACGTGCGCCGCATCTTCGCCGGATTCGCGATTCAAGCCGTGCCTGTGCGCTATACTGTGGGCGGCATGGCGCAAAGCAAGGTGGTAGGGGAGGTAATTGTCAGCGGATAAGCTCCTGCTGCCATTGACCAGCGTAACCACTGGACAGTGGCAGTGCCTGACCCAAGCATAGATCGAAGCTGAAACGTATTGCCTTTAGGCATTGGCTCAGCGAAAGTGCCTGCACCATACGAAAGAGTGGGGAGCGGGGATGAATGATTTTTTAGGCGCCTGTGGGCACTCTCATACCTCGATATCGGAACCCAGCCGTTCCGGAATCGTTCATTGACCCTGACCAATGTTGATCCGATAAGGCTTGCGCGACGCCGTATGCCGCACTAAGGGGCCGCGACCGCTGACCAGGGCGCCCATCATCGAAATGGAAGTGCTGTCATGAATGAGCTGATAGGAACTGTGGGGGCCATCGTTTTTGGCTTCGTGGCGCTTATCCTCCTTACGGTCTTTGTGAGCGTCATTAAAACTGGATCCTCGGAAATTTCACAGCTTCGCCGCAAGGATTACGGTCTAAAGCCATGGATTTCGGGTTCCATGCGTCGGCCGGCACGCGGGGCAACCATGCGCGAGTTGGAAGGTATTGAATTGAAATCGTCGGGTGGGCAACTTAAACATGCCCGTCGGACCAGAGCTCCGTCTCCGGAACTGCTCTAAACTTGAATTCTCTGCGCGTAGGGGGCGCGCCCGGTTGGACGACTCAACAGACGATGGACTGCCGTTCCGCTTCCCGTCGAATGGCGAACCACCTTGGGCGGGCGCGGAGCACAGCTACGCGAGTTGGATTCCCAATGTTTCCGGTCATCTCTCCTTTGGGATGATCGACGGTAGAGGTAAGTGCCACACCGTTAATCAGCATTGCGACGTGGAGGGGGCCCGCGTTATCGCGGCCCATGAGCGCCGTTCTGCGCAAGATTTTCCACTGCCAGGCGGTCTCATCGGCCTTTTACGTAGGTCCGTGACGCAGGACTTCCTCTTTGTCGGCAATACCCACGCCTGCCACACGCCCTATATATTGAACGAGGCTTCATCGAACCCGACAAGCCCGATGCGCTATGAGCGAAATGGGGTATTGGTGGGCAAAGTTCTCGTTTTACCTCCGGATGATGAGCCGGGCACAGACGCGATTCGTCAGCGTCTTATCGACGGCATCCATCGTGAGATGGATGAGCGTCTTGACAGTTATCTCCTCAATCCGCCTGGCGAGCTCCACGGTCTGCCGTCTGCAATTCTCACTTTAATCGACAACGCGAAGGATCATGTTACCTGCTTTGCCTTGAATTTCGCGATATTCCGTACTGGCGAAGTACGAATTTGGTTTAATATGGCCGAACTACTCGGCCGGGACGTGGTCGACTACCCTCCTACCGCCCTTGAGTTGATAGTGGCGGATGCCTTGCCTTCGCAAGCCTATTACTTTCTGAAGGATGTATTCCACTTTCATTATCATCACGATCCACGGACCGATCAACTACTTGATATAACAAGGCTCGAGCCTGGCAGATGCGCAGCTGAGCAAGACCTGTCATGGCGCATCAACATTCTGCGCGGTTTGGCAAAGGTCGTAGTTGAATACCGCCAGTCCAACCGGCCGGACAGTAACAAGAAGGCGTTGGGCGTTCTCGCCTACGCCGACGCTTTCCAGTCGCTGCTGGCTCGGGTTGTCCGCAAAAAGGACGTCAAAGACGGTTTTGAGCCGACTAACAAAATCATCCTCTACGATTTCGACCACACCAAAACTTCGCTGGAAGCGCTGGATGCCTTAGCTGATTCGGCCCGCGGGGCTGCGCTGCAGCTATTTGGCATTTTCGTCGGTGTTATCCTCTCTGCGCTCGCGCTCTGGTCGGGCGCGGTCCAAATTCAGCCTATCCTGTGCGGCGACAAGCGCGTTAGCGCAGCGATCTGTCCGCCTATTAAACCAGGCTTCACGACAGACATCGTAAACCAGGTAGTCTCCAACCCACTTGGCTTCGTGGTGGTGCTCACGATCCTGGGCGGTCTTGCCTACATCTTTTTGTTCAAGGGGGTAACGAACATCCCACTGGCAAAGCCGTTGTTGAGGTTCGTGAGAGCACTTTCGGCGGCGGTCGGCGCCGAAATGGCCAAACGCAGCAAGCGGGATCAGGTCGGGTACGTTTTTCAGCTAGTATTCCTGCTTTTCCTGACATTCCTCGCCGCTGCGATCGCCTATATATTTACGCCAAAAAATGAAGTCGCACCGGTACAGGCCCGACCTCCAGCGCCAACGAACCGGGACTCGTTGGATGCTTTTGTGGGTAGGAAACCAAGCGATAGCGGGCTGTTCAATTCAAGTGTAATTGCCAGCAAAATCCGTGACGTACTCGGCGGTGACTACGAACTCTTCTTGAGAAATATGAGCCAAACGTCGGTTTTGACGCAAGAGAACTCGTTTCTTTGGGTTACCGGTAGCCGTGCGGGCGACCGGGATGAGACTGCCTATCTGGTCCTAGACCGAAAGACGCAGCAACTCGAGATAGGTATCCGTTCAAGCGGCAGGAACGAGGTTTATCGGAGTATCGGCGCCCCGCTGCTTAAGCCTGCTGACATCCAGCGGTTCACTGGTAGCTTTGCCAGTGACATCGGTCCCTTTCCAGTGGAAACCTCAGTCTGCAAGATGAGCTCAGGCGGAACTTCGGGGGGGACCATCCAACTTTCGGGAACCATGGGCGGCGTCGAGACCTGCAGTTATCGTATGGTTCTTCGTAAAGGCCAAGTGCTGGCTTTTAATCCTTCGAGTGCGCGAGGTATCGTCGTGCTGTTTGGTTCGGCTGCACCGGACCGCGAACTTGCTGGTGACGAATTGATCGAAGCCGACGGCACGTATCAAATGAAGGTGGGATGGAAGCGCGTCGGTGCAAAATCCGATTTTACCCGCCCACGGCGAGATTTCTATTTTCGGTTGAACGTGCGCTGAGTGTCCAAAACACATCCTCGTTAGACAGTGCTCGCTACCCGGAGCGGATATCGACGATCAGTTCGAGATCCAGTGCGGCAAATAAGGCGTAGCTCAAGAAAAGCTTGGTGCCGTCATGCCCGCTCTCGATCCGGGCGATCATTTTTTGGCGCAGCTCACACAGCTTACCCAAGTCCGTTTGGGTTCAGCCAGTCTGCCAGCGGGCGCGATGGATGATGTTGCCCACTGCAGGGCTAAACGTGCCAAATGGACCATTAGCGATCTCCTGTGACATATTATGCCGGAAATGGCATAAGCCGACCATATGCGATTTTCCGCATAAGTTGCTTTGCATGGCGATCGGCGCGTGGCGACGGGGCTTATCGAGCGGGGCTGTTCGACAGTCAATGGAACCGGCGGACGAGGGCTGCGGCTGGATATCGGGCTTGCACGGCCAGCCAATCCTCTCCAGACCCCGTGCGCCGCACTTGCCCCCACGCCCCGCCTCCACGCTTCGGGGATGGTTTCTACGCAGTCGGCCGAGATCGCACGCAACATGGGAAGGGCTGGAAACCGGTTATTTTCTGGCCTATCGGCCGGTCACATTACAATGTGCACGCAAACGCATCTCGACGCACCTGGCGCGCCCTCTCGGAAAGCGCTTCGTCGGCGATCTGGCACAGCTTTTGCTCCTGGCGCCCCTGCCGAGCCCCGGAGCGGCGCAAGCCGCTCCGTCCGACGGTGCCGCAAAGCACGCCGGAGCGTTCGTTCTGTGTCGTTTGGGCCTGTCCGCGCCATCAAACTGCGTATCGCGAAGCGATTCCTTTTCCCCTTAGATACCTGAGGCGGGGTACTCCCTAGCCACTGAACTCGCACTTGGGGCACAGGAAGGCTGGCTGTCGAAATGCGCCCCCAGGGCGTCTAGGACGCGGGCGAGCTTGGGATCGTCGGGGTGAAGGGCGCTACCCAGGCCCGAGAGTGGCTTGACCAGCAGCGCCTGGCGCTCGGCCGCCTCAGCCTTTTTTCGCGCCTGGATCGCCTCTGCGCGCTTACGGCCGCCGACCAGTTGCGCGAATCGCTGCTGCACAGTTGCTGCCAGCTTGGTGGCGAAAGCATAGGCGTTCGTGATTTGTTCTCTTTGTGGCCCCTCGCAAGCCGAGCGGCCGGTCCGCCGCGTGCGCCGAACCTTGTCGATGAAGCCATGCGCCTTGAGCGCCTCGATCGCACGCACCACCGTGGCGCGGGCCAAGCGGGCCTTGGCGCAGATCGTGTCGATCGCGGGATCGCAGCGGCCAGTGGCAAAATCTACGTAGCCCAGCAGCACCTCAAGCACCCATAGGCCATTGCTGCCTAGTGGCCCTTCGCGCTCGCCCTTCTTCTTATGCAGCGAGTTGTATTCGCGCGCCACTTGGAGGAGCTTGTCACGCCAGCGCAAAGCTTCAGCCGTGCGTCCGCCACACACCGGGCGGAAGATCTGCGCACGCGGATCGTGCTCGTCGTAGCTGTGCTTACGCGGGGTGCGTTCGAACCGCTTGCCCTCTTGGATAGCCTTGACGCGCCAGCTAATAAGTTCGCCTATAGCTGCGGTCGTCATGCCCCTTGGCACCCTTGAAAAAAGGTTCGCCAAACGGCTTCAAAACGCCCGGAAACCCTGGAGCGCGCTTTTTGCGTACGCCACGGTGAAGTGGCTGACTTAATGCGGGAAAAGGCGTCTAGCCCTGCCACCACCAGTATTCCAGCCCGCTCGCCAGGGCTGCCCCCCACAAAGAATCCCGAGCTTTCACGGCCGGCCCGGTCGTTGTGGCAGCGTCACCTGCGGGTTTGGCGTGGCGCTGGGCACCAGGCCATAGTCGTAGGTCTCGCTGGCCTTCCAGGTATGGCCGCAAACCACATTGGTGCACTGGTAATAGATCTCGCGGTGGGTGTCGGTAACCGGCCGGCTCGACCGCCGTTGACCCGGTTGGTGGCAATGGGGGCAATGCAGGCGCCCGGTGCGCGGCTGCCCCGTGGTGGGGGATGGCATGGTGGATCTCCGTCTGTATCGATAAATCTATAATGCACCAATCTATCGTCTAGGCAATAGATAAATGAATTGCCGATTTATAGTTTAATCTATAAACCGCTATCCATGACACTGGGTGATCGCATTGCCGCGCGAATCAGCGCGTTGGGCCTGTCGCAGGCGGAACTGGCGCGCCGCGTCGGCATTTCACAGCCGAGCGTGAACCACCTCATCCGCAAGGGGGCGCAAGGGTCGCGCCATATCCACGCCATAGCCCGCGCTCTCGAAACGAGCGTGGAATATCTCACCGGTGAAACCGATGACCCCGCCAACGATGGTCGCCGTGCGCCATCGGTTTCGGTAGTTGCCGGAGCCATGGGCCTGGTTGCCGTGCGCGAGGTCGATCTGGCGATCGGCCTGGGCGCCGCCTATATCGACCAGCCTATCGCCGATGTGCAGCGCATGTTTCCGCGCGAATGGCTCGATCTCTATACCCGTGCCCCGGCGGAAAGTCTGATCATTGCGCGCGGTTCCGGGGACAGCATGATCCCCACTATTCTCGATAACGATCTGCTGCTGATCGATACCAGCCAGGCCGTGCCGCGCCTGGCCGATCAGGTCTGGGCGGTCAGCTATTGCGGGCTGGGCTGCGTCAAGCGTCTGCGGCCCAGCAAGGATGGCGGCTGGCTGCTGATGGCCGATAATCCTGCCATTTCCCCGATCACTGCATATGACGGGGAATTGCACGTGCTGGGCCGCGTCGTGGCCTATTTCCGCAAGATGTAGCGCGCCATGGTCCGTGCCAGCCGGGGATAGCCGGGCAGGGCCAGCGCCATCGCCAGCAGCGCTGCTGCGGCCGGCTGCCATTGGTGCAGGCCGGCATAGCAGGCTGCCACCGTGGGAAATACCGGCAGGGCGAGGCATTCGCGCCATACCAGCCCATGCCGGCCGGCGGGCGAAAGGCGCAGCCCCAGCCGGGCAATCGTGATCGTGCAGGTCGCTGCCAAGCTGATCAGCCAGCAGGGCCAGAACGGGGTGTGAAGGGGGATCATTGCGTGGTTCCTTTTGCGGTTGCCTCACCACAAAAGCCCAATTTGCCGCCCGGCGCGATGCCACCCTGTTGTGCAGTTTCCTTATACAACAAGGCTTTGCATGTAGTTGGGACGGCGCTGGTCGATCCCTGACAGCGGTTGGTGGCACTGGTGTGCGCCATACGCTTGCCGCGCGACGCGCCAGCGCCTAGACCGGCGGCATGCCTGGTGACATTTTTGACAATCGCGGACGCGGCAATGCCGGTTGGTCCTGGCCCTCCATCCATCCCGAAGGACGCAAGTTCGGCGCCATTGCCGGTGGCATCGCGCTGATCGCGGCCATTTTCGGCGGCAGCATCGTGGCCTGGCCGTTCGTGTTCCTCACGCTGGGGGTGCTGGCGTTCTTCCGCGATCCGGTGCGCGTGACTCCGCGTGACGATCGCTTTGTGGTGGCGCCGGCCGATGGCCTGATCACGCTGATCCAGAAGGTGGCCCCGCCGCGCGAGCTTTCGGCCGACGATGGCAGCGGCCTTGCCGCCATGGACCCGACGCCGGTTACCCGCGTGTCGATCTTCATGTCGGTGTTCGACGTGCACGTGAATCGCACCCCGATCGGTGGCACGATCCGCCGCGTGGTCTATATTCCTGGCAAGTTCCTCAATGCCGATCTCGACAAGGCGAGCGAGGAAAACGAGCGCCAGCACTTCCTGGTGGAACGCAGCGACGGCGTGAAGATCGGCTTCACGCAGATCGCCGGCCTGGTTGCGCGGCGCATCGTGCCGTTCGTCAAGAGCGGAGACATCGTCGCCGTGGGCCAGCGGGTTGGCCTCATTCGCTTTGGTAGCCGCGTTGACGTTTACCTGCCCGTCGGCACGGAGCCCAAGGTGCTGATCGGCCAGCGCGTGGTGGCCGGCGAAACCATCCTGGCCGAAATCGGCGATGCACCGCTGATCGAGGGCATCAGCCAGTGACCTTGCCGGCAGAGGACGAAGAGGCATTTTCGGGTGAAGACTTTGGCCGCCACCGGCTGCCGCGCGGGCTTACCCTGCGCGCGCTGGTGCCCAATGCCATTACCTCTGCTGCGCTATGCTGCGGGCTGACCGGTATTCGCTTTGCCATTGGTGGTGATTTCCGCGGCGCGGTGCTGGCGGTCATTCTTGCCGGCATGCTCGACGGCATCGATGGCCGTGTGGCGCGGCTGATGAAGGCGCAATCGCGCTTTGGCGCCGAGCTGGATAGCCTGTCTGACGCCATCTCGTTTGGCGTGGCGCCGGCGCTGATTCTCTATTTGTGGTCGTTGCAGCAGATGCCGCGCTTTGGCTGGTTTGCTGCGTTGGCGCTGGCGGTATGCTGCGCCCTGCGCCTCGCCCGCTTCAACGCCCGCATCGACATGGAAGAGCAGCCCCACAAGTCTGCCGGCTTTCTTACTGGCGTTCCCGCCCCGGCCGGCGCCGGCCTGTCGTTCCTGCCGCTTTACCTGTGGGTGGCGAGCGGCCGCGACGAGTTTCGCCAGCCGATCTTCGTGGCGATCTGGGCCGCGCTCATGGCCTTCATGATGATTTCCAACTTGGCGACGCCGGGCTGGTCATCGTTCCGCCCGCGCAAGACTATCCGGTTGGAACTTATCGCGCTGACCGGGCTGGTCTTTGCGGCCTTACTGACCGAACCCTGGCTTACGCTGGTGGGAATTTGCGCACTTTATCTGGTGCTCATTCCGGTTGGCGTGGTGCGCTATGCCCGGCTCAAGCGGCAGCGCGCCGTGTCGCTTTCGTAACCACGCCAGCGGCCGGGCGCGGCGAGGGGCGGCGCACCGTGCTGCGCACCAGCGGCGGCAGCGCCGGGGTCGCCGGCGCGGCGGTGGCCAGCGGGCTGTCGATCAGCCGCGCCAGGAAAGCGCGATCGAGGTCCAGCGCATCGGCTTGTTCCAGCGCGCGGGCATCGGCCAGCAACTGACGAATGGCGCCAAGCTGGCCGTGCCAGGTGGCCGCAACGGCAACCAGGGCTGCAACGCCGGCGCCGGCAATGACGAGCGAAGCGAGAATGGCGAGCATGGCGATGCCTTTCCGAAGACAAGAGGGCAGGTGCCAAGCAGGGCGTCCTGTGCCCAAGGCTTGACAGCAAGCGCTTGTGTTGTGGATAACTCGATCGTTCCTGAACGGTTCCTGTTTGGCCCGTCGACGCCCCAAATGTTCCACTTTTGTTCCGGTGCGTCAACTGGAATTTCAAACACATCTGCGCTCATGCTAAGTGTTTGTGCTTATGTCGAAAATCGATGAAACAGTGTTCGCGGCGCGGTGATTCGGGCGTGGAACAGTTGCGCCAGGGCGTGTTTTGCCTGCGCCGGGCAGGTTATCCCCGCGAATCACTGCTAAGGGCATTTCCGGTGGCATTGCCGCTTTGCGCGCGCTATGGGCGCCGCAGCCCAGCGGTGATTCGCGGCATTTCCGCCGCCATCATGACAGCAGGGCCAGTCCACATGGGGCGCGCACATACCGGTGCCAGCTGCGGGTTCTCCGCGCGGTTCCAGCGCTCCAGAGGTGAAACCGGAAGGAAATGATTATGGCGGCTCCCGTCGTCACCATGCAGCAACTGATCGAGGCCGGTGCCCACTTCGGCCACCAGACCCACCGCTGGAACCCGCGGATGAAGCCGTACATCTTCGGCGCCCGCAACGGCATCCACATCCTCGACCTGTCGCAGACCGTTCCGCTGATGTCGCGCGCGCTCGAGTTCATCTCGGCCACCGTGCAGGCCGGCGGCAAGGTGCTGTTCGTCGGCACCAAGCGCCAGGCGCAGGAACCGATCGCCCAGGCCGCCCGCGCTTCGGGTCAGCACTATGTCAACCACCGCTGGCTGGGCGGCATGCTCACCAACTGGAAGACCATCTCGGGCTCGATCAAGCGCTTCAAGGCGCTGGAAGAACAGCTTTCGGGTGACACCGCCGGTCTCACCAAGAAGGAAGTGCTCCAGCTCACGCGCGAGCGTGACAAGTTCGAACTGTCGCTCGGCGGTATCCGCGACATGGGCGGCATCCCCGACGTGATGTTCGTGATCGACGCCAACAAGGAAGAACTGGCGATCAAGGAAGCCAACGTGCTGGGTATCCCGGTCGTGGCGATCCTCGATTCGAACGTCTCGCCCGAAGGCATCGCGTTCCCGATCCCGGCGAACGACGACGCCAGCCGCGCCATCCGCCTCTATTGCGAAGCCGTGGCCGCCGCTGCCACCAAGGGCGGCCGTGACGCTGCCTATGCTTCGGGCGTGGACCTGGGCGCGCTGGACGAGCCGGTCGCCGAAGAAGCCGTCGAAGGCTGATTGCAGGCTGACATGACGGGGGCGGCGCCGCGATCGGCGCCGTCACCGAATTGTCCCGTTTCATGAAGTAGGGCCGCGGCGCGTGCAGCCGCGGCCGCACCGTTTCAGACAAAGGACAAACGCGATGGCTTACACCGCCGCTGACGTGAAGAACCTGCGCGAGCGCACTGGCGCCGGCATGATGGACTGCAAGAAGGCGCTCGACGAAGCCGCCGGCGATTTCGAAGCCGCGGTTGACGCGCTGCGCGCCAAGGGCCTTGCCGCCGCCGCCAAGAAGTCGAGCCGCACCGCCGCCGAAGGCCTCGTGGGCGTGGCCGTTTCGGGCACCAAGGGCGTCGCCGTCGAAGTGAACTCGGAAACCGACTTCGTCGCCAAGAACGAGCAGTTCCAGGACTTCGTGCGCAAGTCGACCGAAGTGGCGCTGGAAACCGGCGCGGCCGACGTGGAAGCTCTCAAGGCTGCTGCCTATCCGGACGGCGGCACCGTGGCCGACAAGCTGACCAACAACGTTGCCACCATCGGTGAAAACCAGCAGCTGCGCCGCATCAAGCACGTCGCTGTGTCGAACGGCATCGTCGTGCCCTACATGCACAACGCCGCTGCCACCAACCTCGGCAAGATCGGCGTGCTCGTCGCGCTCGAATCCGAAGCTGGCGCCGACGTGCTCGAGCCGCTCGGCAAGCAGATCGCGATGCACATCGCCGCTGCTTTCCCGCTGGCGCTCAATGCCGAAGACCTCGACGCCGAGCTGATCGCCCGCGAACGCAAGATCGCGGCTGAAAAGGCAGCTGAAAGCGGCAAGCCCGCCGAAGTGCAGGCCAAGATGGTCGATGGCGCCGTGGCCAAGTATGCCAAGGAAAACGCCCTGCTGTCGCAGCTGTTCGTGATGGACAACAAGACCCCGATCGCCCAGGTCGTCGAAGCGGCTGGCAAGGCTGCTGGCACCAAGATCGCCCTCGTTGACTACGTCCGCTTCCAGCTGGGCGAAGGCATCGAAAAGGAAGAGACCGACTTCGCCGCCGAAGTGGCGGCCGCTGCCGGCATCAAGTAAGCATCGCTTTTCGCGTCCCCGCGCAACCGGGGCCTGGCCTTGCCCGTGCGGCAATGCGCCGGGTTCCTGTTGCAGCGGGGACGTTTGCGTTTGCGAAAACCGCAGCGGCGCCCTTGGCAGGGCCTGTGCGCTGCGTATAAGGGCGCGACCAGGGGTGGAGGGGCCGCCGGTTGCGCGCCAACCCGCCTTCATCCCGACCCTTTTTTGCGAGACCCGGACGCCCCATGACCACCCCTGCAAAGTTCAAGCGCATCCTGCTCAAGCTTTCCGGCGAAGTGCTCATGGGCAACCAGCAGTTCGGCATCGATACCGATTTCGTCGCCGCGCTCGCCGCCGAAGTGAAGGCTGCCAAGGAAACCGGCCTCGAAATCTGCCTGGTTATTGGCGGTGGCAACATCTTTCGCGGGATGGCTGGCGCTGCCAAGGGCATGGACCGCGCCCAGGCCGATTACATGGGCATGCTGGCCACGGTGATGAACGCACTGGCGATGCAGTCCGCCCTCGAAAAGCTGGGCGTCGACACCCGCGTGCAATCGGCCGTGCAGATGGACCAGGTGTGCGAACCCGTCATCCGCCGCCGCGCCGAACGCCATCTCGCCAAGGGCCGGGTGGTGATCTTTGCCGCCGGCGTGGGCGCGCCCTATTTCACCACCGATTCCGGCGCAGCGCTGCGTGCGGCCGAAATGCAGTGTGATGCGCTGTTCAAGGGCACCAGCGTCGATGGCGTCTATAATGCCGATCCCAAGAAGGATGCGGCGGCCAAGCGCTTTGACACCATCGACTATGACACCGTGCTGGCGCACAACCTGCAGGTGATGGATGCCTCGGCCGTGGCGCTGTGCCGCGACAACAATATTCCCATCGTCGTGTTCTCGATCCGCGAGCAGGGCAACCTTGCCCGCGTGCTGGCCGGAGAGGGCACGCAGACCATCGTTCGGAAGGAAGCCTGATCCATGGCAAAGTATGACAAAGGCGATCTTGAGCGCCGCATGAAGGGCGCTGTCGAATCGCTCAAGGGCGATCTCGCCGGCCTGCGCACCGGCCGCGCCAACACCGCGCTGCTCGATCCGATCACGGTCGAAGTCTATGGCAGCCACATGCCCTTGAACCAGCTGGCCACCGTGTCTGCCCCCGAACCGCGCCTGCTTTCGGTGCAGGTGTGGGACAAGTCCAACGTCGGCCCGGTGGAAAAGGCGATCCGGTCTGCCGGCCTTGGCCTCAACCCCATCAACGACGGCAACAACCTGCGCCTGCCGATCCCGGACCTGACCGAGGAACGCCGCAAGGAACTGGCCAAGCTGGCCAGCAAGTATGCCGAAGGCGCCCGCATCGCCGTGCGCAACGTGCGCCGCGATGGCATGGAAGCCTTGAAGGCCGACGAGGCCAAGAAGGAAATCTCGGAGGACGAGCGCAAGCGCCTGGAAACCGAAGTCCAGAAGCTGACCGACGAGACGATCAAGGCCGTGGACGACGCTGCCGCCCATAAGGAAAAGGAAATCCTGGGCAAGTGAGCGCCGCGCCGGTTCCCGTGCCGCAGGTTCGCGACGGGGGCGATGGCGCCCCCTTGGCCCGCCACGTTGCCATCATCATGGATGGCAACGGGCGCTGGGCCAAGAAGCGGTTCATGCCCCGTGCGTTTGGCCACAAGCGCGGCGTGGAAGCCGTGCGCGCGGCCGTGCGCGCCGCGGGCGACCTGGGGCTCGAGGCGCTGACGCTCTATGCCTTCAGTTCCGAGAACTGGAAGCGCCCGGCCGACGAGATTTCCGATCTCATGGGCCTGCTGCGCGCGTTCATCCGCAGCGATATCGACGAGATCGACCGCAATGGCGTGCGGCTCAAGATCATCGGCGAATATCGCGCGCTGGCGCCCGATCTGGTGCAACTGATCGATGATGCCGTGGCGCGCACCGCCGGCAATACCCGGCTCACGCTGGCAATCGCGCTCAACTATGGCTCGCAGCAGGAAATTGCCCGCGCCGCCGCCCGCGCCGCTGCCAAGGGCGAGATCACGCCCGAAACCATCGCGGCCGAGCTTGATACGGCAGACCTGCCGCCGCTCGACCTGCTGATCCGCACTTCGGGCGAGGTGCGGCTGTCGAATTTCCTGCTGTGGCAGGCCGCCTATGCCGAAATGGTGTTTACCCCGGTGTTGTGGCCCGATTTCACCCCCGATCACTTGCGCGCCGCGCTTGATCAGTTTGCCGAGCGGGAGCGGCGCTTTGGCGGACGTTGATCCCGCCGTGGCCGCACAACCGCAACCGGCCAAGCGTTCCGACCTGCCCGTGCGCCTGGCGTCGGCCGTGGTCATGCTGGGCGTGGCTGGCCTGGCCGTGTGGCGCGGCGGGGTGGCGCTCGATGCCTTCATCGCGGCTGTCGGCCTGGTCGTATTTGGCGAATATGTTCGCCTGGTGGCACGCATCGCGCCCGATCCGGCGCGCATGGTCGCCGGGGTCATTACCGGCGCGGTCTATATCGGCTGGGGCGCCCTGGCGCTGATCGTGATGCCCACGCCCTTGCTGGTGGCGGTCATGGGCCTGGTGATCTGCACCGATACGGGCGCCTATTTCACCGGCCGTGCGCTCGGCGGCCCCAAGATTGCGCCGCGCATCAGCCCGTCGAAAACCTGGTCGGGCCTGGCCGGTGGCATGGCCGCCGCTGGGCTGTGGACTGGGCTGTTCACGCTGGGCGGCGCCTGGCTGATCAGCGGCCTTGGCCCCACCGGCCCGAGCCTGGCAGAGGCGTTGCACATCGCCAACCTGGGTGTGGCAGCCCTGGCCGGTGCCGTGTTGGCAGTGGCGGCGCAGGCGGGCGATTTCTACGAATCGTGGCTCAAGCGGCGGGCGGGGGTCAAGGATTCCTCGCGCCTCATCCCGGGCCACGGCGGCTTTTTCGATCGCGTTGACGGGCTGTTGCCGGTGGCCATCATCGTCGGCACCGCCTGGGCGCTGGGGGCACCGGCATGACCGCGCAACGTTCCATCACCATCCTGGGCGCGACCGGTTCGATCGGCACGTCGACGCTCGATCTGGTGCGCCGCAATCCCGCTGCCTTCCGCGTCGAGGCGCTGACCGCCCATGCCCAGGTGGCCGAACTGGCCGCGCTCGCCCGCGAATTTTCCGCGCGCCTGGCCGTGGTCGGTGATCCTGCCCGCCTGGCGGAGCTGCGTGCGGCGCTTGCTGGCACCGATATCGCCGTGGCCGCCGGCCCGGACGCCCTGGTCGAGGCGGCCGCGCGCGGCGCCGACATTACTGTCGCCGCGATCGTTGGCTGTGCCGGCCTGGCGCCTACCATGGCGGCGATCGAATGTGGCCGCACCGTGGCCTTGGCCAACAAGGAAGCGCTGGTTTCCGCGGGCGAGGTGATGACCGCGGCCGTGGCGCGCAGCGGCGCCACGTTGCTGCCGGTCGATTCGGAGCACAACGCGATCTTCCAGTGCCTTGCGGGCAATGCGCCCGAGCATGTGCGGATGATCACGCTGACGGCCAGTGGCGGCCCGTTCCGCGATTGGGCGGCCGATCGCCTGCCCCATGCCACCCCGGCCCAGGCGGTGAAGCACCCCAATTGGTCTATGGGCGCCAAGATCAGCGTCGATTCGGCCACGATGATGAACAAGGGGCTCGAGTTCATCGAGGCGTTTCACCTGTTCCCCGTGGGGGTGGAGCGGCTGCGCATCCTGGTCCATCCGCAATCGATCGTGCATTCGATGGTCGAATATCGCGATGGCTCTACCCTGGCGCAGCTTGGTCCTTCAGATATGCGCGTGCCGATCGCCTCGTGCCTGGCCTGGCCGGCGCGGATGGACACGCCCTGTGCGCCGCTCGATCTTGCCGAGATCGGCGAACTCACGTTTCGCCAGCCCGACGAATCGCGCTTTCCTGCCACGCGCCTGGCGCGCGAGGCGGTGATCGCCGGGGGCGCAGCGCCGGCCGTGCTTAATGCCGCGAATGAAATCGCGGTGGCTGCGTTCCTGGCTGGTAAGATCGGGTTCACGCAAATCGTGGCATGTGTGCAGGCTGTGCTGGATCGTGGCCTGCCGCCGCCGCCTGCCTGCCTGGCAGATGTGATTGCGGTTGACCACGAAGCCCGCTTGCGCACACATGCGCATATGGAGCCCGTTCGTTGATGCAGACCCCCGGCCTATTGATCAGTTTTCTGGGCTTCGTGCTCGTGCTGGGGCCACTCGTCTTCCTTCACGAACTGGGTCACTATCTGGTCGGTCGCTGGTGCGGGGTAAAGGCCGATGTCTTTTCGATCGGTTTTGGCCGTGAACTGATCGGCTGGACCGACAAGCGCGGCACGCGCTGGAAGCTCTCGCTGCTGCCGCTGGGTGGTTATGTCCAGTTCGCCGGAGACATGAGCCCGACGAGCAAGCCGACGTCGGAATGGCTGGCATTGCCGGCGGCAGAGCGCAACCGCACGTTCCAGGCCAAGGCGCTGTGGCAGCGCGCGCTGATCGTGCTGGCGGGCCCGGTTACCAATCTGCTCGTCGCGCTGGTCATCCTGTCGGGCTTTACCATGGCCTATGGCAAGCTCGTGGTGCCGCCCGTGATCGGCGTGGTGCAGCCCGGCTCGGTGGCGGAAAAGGCTGGCGTGCGCGTGGGCGATCGCGTCGTGGCGATGCGCGGAAGCGCGGTCGATACTTTCCTCGACGTCAAGATGACCGTGGCGCAGCATCCCGGCGAACCACTTGACCTGGTGGTGGAACGCGGTGGCAAGCGCCAGACGCTGCCCGTGGTTGCCGGCACCCGCGCGGATTCCGATCGCTTTGGCAACGTTCAGAAAATCGGATTTATCGGGGTGGGCCCGGCCAGTGTCGAACTGGTCCGTGTCGGCCCGCTGGCGGCAGTGGCCGATGGCGCACGGCAGATGCGCGGCATTGTCGACACCATGGTCACCGGCATCGTGCAGATCGCAACAGGTCGGCGCGAGGTGAAGGAACTGGGCGGCCCGATCAAGATCGCCAAGTTCTCTGGCGAGCAGCTGGTCTCGGGCTGGCAGCCGTTCGTGTTCTTCGTCGCGCTGATTTCGATTAATCTGGGATTCATCAATCTCTTGCCAATTCCCGTGCTCGACGGGGGGCATCTGGCCTTCTACCTGGCAGAGGCGGTGCGCCGCCGGCCGGTCAGTGCGCGCGGCCAGGAATGGGCGTTTCGCACCGGCCTGGCGCTGGTAGTGGCCCTGATGCTGATCGTCACGGTCAACGATGTTGCCTCGCTCGACCTGTTCGGTGCGCATGGCCTGTTTGGAGCAAAGGTTTTCGGCGGCTGACCGGTTTGGTTGGCGCCGCATGGGCGCAGGATGATCGGCCAGCGGCCGGGCAGGGGGCTCGGTAGGCCGAAGGCGCATTATTTTCCACAATATGCGGGGTGAATGCGGTGCCTTGCACCATGCTTGCTTGATTGGCACAGCGGCATCGGGCACAGGGCTGCGGTGCCGAAAATCCGGCAACCGCCATCGTGGCGGAACATTACGAATTCAGACGGGATGGCGCTTGGTGATGAATGAACGGTACGCGAGCCTGACCGCCCCCGCCGCAGCGCGGGCATCGAACCCGGCAACGGCGCGGGTTTCGACTCTCGCGGTGGCGCTGCTTGCCTCGACCACGCTGGGCAATCCGGCCCTGGCGCAGAGTGCGCCCAAGGCAAAGGCCGCGTCTGCTCCGGCACCTGCCACTGCCCCGGCCAACGCTCCGGCCGCGCCCGCCGTGGCTGCGCCGGCCGAACCGGTGCAACTGGTCCGCTCGATCACCATCGACGGCGCCCAGCGCCTCGAGCCCGATACGATTCGTTCGTACATCCGCCTGCGCGAAGGCGATCGCTATACCCAGGCCGCGGCCGACCAGGTGCTCAAGGACCTGTTCGCCACCGAACTGTTCGCCGACGTGCAGGTGCGCAACAACGCGGGCGCGGTGACCATCCAGGTCAAGGAAAACCCGGTCGTCAACCGCATCATCCTGGAAGGCAACAAGCGCCTCAAGGAAGACAAGATCCTGCCCGAGATCAAGCTCTCGGCGCGCCAGATCTTCACACGGTCCAAGGTGCGCGCCGACGTGTCGCGCATCATCGAGCTGTACAAGCGCCAGGGCCGATTCGCCGCCTCGGTCGAGCCCAAGATGGTCATGCTCGACCAGAACCGCGTCGATATCGTGTTCGAGATCACCGAAGGGCCCAAGTCCAAGGTTCGCCAGATCAACATCATCGGCAACCAGCAGTTTTCCGATACCGAACTGCGCACCGAGATGGTGACCAAGCAGGCCCGCGCGTTCCGCCTGTTCTCGTCGGGCACCAGCTATGATCCCGATCGCCTCGCGTTCGACCAGCAGAAGCTGCGCCAGTTCTACCTGACCAAGGGCTATGCCGATTTCCGCGTGGTTTCGGCCGTGGCCGAACTGACGCCGGACAAGAAGGACTTCATCATCACCTACGTGGTGGAGGAAGGGAAGCGCTACAAGTTCGGCGACGTGAAGGTGGACAGCCAGCTGCGCGAGATCGACGGCGACAGCCTGGTCAAGAAGCTGCCGATGAAGGCGGGTGACTGGTACAACGCCAAGCTGGTCGAAGACACCGTCGACAGCCTGAGCGAGACGGCCGGCAGCCTGGGCTATGCCTTTGCCAACGTGCAGCCCGATTTCGCGCGGAACAAGGATGACCTCACCATGGGCATCACGTTCCGCATTGCGGATGCGCCGCGCGTCTATGTCGAACGTGTCGATGTCAACGGCAACACGCTGACCCAGGACAAGGTGATCCGTCGCGAATTCCGCCTCGCGGAAGGTGACGCGTTCAATTCCTACCAGATCAAGCGCTCGTCCAACCGCATCAAGTCGCTCGGCTATTTCCAGGAAAAGTTCGAGGTTGAGCAGAAGCCGGGCACCACGCCCGATCGCATCGCGCTCGAAGCCAACGTGGAAGAAAAGCCCACCGGCGAACTGCAGCTTTCGGCCGGTTTCTCCAGCCTGGAAAGCTTCATCTTCCAGGCCTCGATCCGCCAGAACAACTTCCGCGGTCGCGGCCAGACGCTGGGTCTCTCGGTCGATTATTCCTACTATTCGCGCAGCGTCCAGCTGAGCTTTACCGAGCCCTATCTGTTCGATCGCAACATCTCGATGGGCGTCGACGTCTATCGCCGCGATTACAACAGCTTCAACTATCTCAATTCCAACCGCAACACGACGTACAAGCAGACCACGACCGGCTTCCAGATCCGCGCCGGCGTGCCGCTGACCGAGTATATGTCGCTGATCGGCCGTTACACGTTCAACATCGACGACGTGACGCTCGACCAAGCGACCTATTACCTCAACGGCGTCTGCAGCCCGCTGCTGGCCGGTCGTTATCTGTGCGATGCCATCGGCCACCGCACCAGCTCGATCTTCGGCACCTCGGTGGTCTACGACACGCTCGATAACCGCCTGCGTCCCACCAAGGGCACGTCGTGGCTGCTCAGCGGCGACGTTGCCGGGCTCGGCGGTTCGGTCAAGTATGCCCGCATCACCGCCAATGCCGCGCACTACTGGCCGGTGGGCAAGGGCTTCGTGTTCAGCCTGCGCGGCGAAGGTGGCGCGATCGAGCCGCTGGCCAGCCGTTCGTCGGATCCCACCGTGGACGATGTGCGCCTGACCGACCGCTTCTTCCTGGGCCAGCCGCAGATGCGCGGCTTCGACATTCGCGGCGTGGGCCCGCGCGTGCTGCGCAAGTACTACTCGCGCAATTCCGATGGCACGTTCGGCGCGATCACCACCGACCGCAATTCGTGGGCGGACGACGCGCTGGGCGGCCGTTACTACTATATCGGCCATGCCGAGCTTGAAATTCCGCTTGGTGCCGGTGCCCGCGAAATGGGCCTGCGTCCGTCGATCTTCATGGACGCTGGTGCGGTGTGGGGCGTGCGTCGCCCGGCCACCAGCACGGGCGTGGTGCTCTATACCGATGCGCTTACCGGCAAGATCACCACGGCCGCCAATGCCTCTGACGGCACGGCCAACAGCACATACCAGAAGTACGACGAAGTCTTCGTTGGCAACTCGCCGCAGCCGCGCATTTCGATCGGCATCGGCGTTAACTGGAACTCGCCCTTCGGCCCGTTCCGCATCGACTTCGCCAAGGTCTTGAAGAAGGTCGACGGCGACGACACCCAGCCCATCACTTTCAACGTGGGAACCCAGTTCTGATGAAACTCCGCATTGCCTCGGCCCTGATCGCGGGCCTGATGATCTCGGCTGCCCCCGCAGCCATGGCCGCAGCCCCCGCCGCCGCGTCGACCGCTCCGGTTGCCAACGGCATCGCCTATGCCAACCCGCAGGCGATCGTCGGTTCGTCGTCGGCCTATCAGACCGCGATGCAGCAGCGCCCGGTCACCTACAAGGCCCAGATCGACCAGGCCAAGACCCGCAGCGACCAGATCAACGCCCAGCTCAAGCCGCTGGCCGACAAGTTCCAGGCTGATCAGAAGAACCCCAAGGCCGATCGCGCTGCGCTCGAAGCCGAAGTGGGCCAGATCCAGCAGATCCAGGAAGACGGCAAGCGCGAGATCCAGCAGATCCTCGCTCCGCTGAACCTGGCTGAACAGTATGTGATCGAGCAGATCTCCGACAAGCTGGACGAAGCCACGCAGCGCGCGATGGCCAAGCGCCGCGCCACCATCGTGCTCGATGTGCAGGCCGTGGTGAAGGGCGATCCGGCCTCGAACATCAGCCAGGACATCCTGACCGAACTCAACGCCCTGATCCCCACCGCGCAGCTCGTGCCGCCGGCTGGCTGGATGCCGCGCGCCCAGCGTGAAGCGATGGCGCAGCAGCAGGCCCAGCAGGGCGCCGCGCCCGCCGCTTCGGGCGCCAAGGCGCCGGAAGGCCGCTAAGGCAAGGCATACGGGGATCCAATGACGCAGGAAGTTCAGGCCGAAACGGCCGCGCCGCTCTCGTTCGACGTGACCAAGGTGATGGCGGCGCTGCCGCATCGCTATCCCTTGCTGCTGGTCGATCGCGTGGCCTCGCTCGTGGTGGGTGAACGCATCCACGCGATCAAGGCCGTGACCATGAACGAGCAGTTCTTCCAGGGTCATTTCCCCGGCCGGCCGATCATGCCCGGCGTGCTCCAGATCGAGGCGCTGGCCCAGGCGGCCGGCGTCCTCGCGGTGGAAACGCTCGGCCTCGCGGGCTCTGGCAAGCTTGTCTATTTCATGGCGATCGAAAACGCGAAGTTCCGCACGCCGGTAGAGCCGGGTTGCCTGCTCGACCTGCACGTGGAATTCACGCAGATGCGTTCGCGCGTGTGCAAGTTTGCCGGCAAGGCGATGCTGGGTGACAAGATCGCCACCGAGTGCAGCTTTACCGCAATGATCGCCGATAGCTGAGTTCAGTCAGCGCTTACGGCACAAGACTCGACAAGCGGCGCCCTTTCGATTAGGGGCGCCGCTTTCGAGTTTACATCTCTCGTTTCCCAGCCGCCGGTCGGAACCGGCGGTACATCGGAGCAGTCCCATGAAGGCCAACATCCACCCCGACTACCACTTCATCAAGGTGCAGATGACCGACGGCACCGTGTTCGAAACCCGCTCCACCTGGGGCAAGGAAGGCGACACGCTGGCTCTCGACATCGACCCCACCTCGCACCCGGCCTGGACCGGTGGCAACCAGCGTCTGCTGGACCAGGGTGGCCGCGTGGCCCAGTTCAACAAGCGCTTCGGTGGTCTCACTCTCAAGAAGTGAGCGGCCGCGATCGGGCAGGGCCACGTGCCTTGCCCGCGCGAGCGCGGACCAGGGGCGGCTTCGGCCGCCCTTTTTCGTATCTGCCGCGCCCGCCGCGTCTGCGGCTGGTGAAATCCATGGCCAAGGGTGCTTGCCATGGCCGGGGGGAGCCATAAGGTAACACCATGCAACCAACGCCCTCTGCCTCCGGTTTGCCGGCCACGTCACTCGATCGCCTGCTCGGTTATCAGTTGCGCCGTGCCTCGGCCGTGATGATGGCTGATCTGGCACGCGAGCTGGCCGATCTTGAAATGCGCCCGGCCGAAGTGACCGCACTGCTGGTGATCGGCGAAAACCCCGGCTGCTCGCAAACCGAAGTGGGGCAGGTGCTGGGGATCAAGCGCGCTAACATGGTGCCGATCATCTCACGGCTGATGGATCGTGACCTGATCGATCGCGAACGCGCCGATGGGCGCAGCCATGCGCTGCGCGTCACGGAAACCGGGGCGGCGGTGGTGGCTGATGCCCTGGCCCGGATCGAGCGGCACGAGACGCGCTTTTCCGAGCTGTTCGACACGGCCACGCTCGATGCGCTCCACGCCGCGTTGCCACTGATTCGCGGGCAGCGGGACGAGGCCGAGGGCTGACCTTGGCTGCCTGACGCTCCCGGTGTCCCGGCCGGGTTGCCTCGAAAGCGGATTGGCTTGGCTCCAAAGCGGCGCCGGCCTTGCTTGCCTGGGCCGCGCCCTGGGCGCAATTCCACCGCATGAACCGGGCGCTGCTGCCTGCGGCGGAGGCAGGCTTTTCTCTGGTGGAACTGATGGTGGCCCTGGCAATCGCCGGATTGGCCGCCACGGCCGTGATTCTCAATCTGCCGTCCACTACGGCCGCGCCCGCGATCGCTGCACAGCGCCTGGCCGTGCGGCTGGCCGCCGCGCGCGACATGGCGGTGATCGCGGGCCGGCCGGTGGCGGTCACGCTCGATGCGACCGGCTATGCCTTTGCCCAGCGCCGTGATGGCGCCTGGGTCGATCCGGCTGATCGCCGCCTGCGCCGCCAGGCCTGGCCGGCCGGGGTCGCCCTGGCACCATCGGCGGGGCAGGGCAGCGCGCGGCATCTGGTGTTCGATGCGATGGGCATGGCCAATGCGCCGCTGGCCATCACGCTTTCGGCCGGCACTGGCACGGCCGTTGTGCGGGTAGCCCGCGATGGCGTCGTGGCGATTGGTGGGGCCAGGCCGTGATGACGGCGCCACATGGCCAGGCCGCGCCGCCCAGCGAGGCCGGCTTTTCGCTGCTCGAGGTCATGGTCGCGCTGGCGGTCTTCGCGATCGCGGCACTGGCACTGCTGCGGCTGGAGGCGGCAGGCCTCGCTGGCAGTGCCACGCTCGACCGGCGCTTCCTGCGCGAGGTGGAGGCAGGCAACCAGGCGACGCAATGGCGTGCAGACCCGGGCGGTGGCGCGCCTGGCATCGCGGGCGGCATCGTCGTCAACGGCGGTCGGCGCCTGGCCTGGCAGCGGGTGGTGCGCCGCGATGGTGCGGTGCTGGTGGCGCAAATCTCGGTGCGCGCGCTCGATGCTCCGCAAGAGGTTGCCGTGGCGCGGGCCGTGCGCGCTGCGCCATGACCGTTCTGCCGCCCGGCGAGCGGGGCTTCAGCCTGGTCGAGATGCTGGTTGCCCTGGCGGTCTTCGCCCTGATCGCCACGGCGGCGTTGGCCTTGTTGCGCGGCACGGCAAGCAGCGAACGCACGCTGCGCCATCACGATGCTGCGGCTGGGCAACTGCGCCGCATGGTTGCGCTGTGGCAGGCCGATCTGAGCCAGGCCGAGCCACGCCTTGGCCTGGCTACCGGGGGCGATGGCGTGCTGCTGGCCCTGGTGCGCGATGGCTGGGCCAACCCCAATGGATTGCCCCGGCCGCCGCTGGAGCGCCTGGAGTACCGCTGGACCGGCCAGGCGCTGGTGCGGCGTAGCTATCCCCAACTGGCGGGCGCTGCTGCGGATATCGATCTGGCCGTGCTGCCGCTGACCACGCCGCCGCGCCTGCGGCTGCGCGACGCGGCGGGGCAATGGCATCAGGGCCAATGGACAAGGCCCGATTTCCCCGTGGCCGCCGAACTGGTCATCGCGCCTCCGGGCCTGGCGGGCCCTTTGCGCCTCGTCGCGCCGTTTGGGCAGCCGTGAGCGTGGCACAGCCCCCGCCGCACGAACGCGGCGCGGCGCTGCTCGGTGTGCTGCTGCTGGTGGCGATCATGGCCGTGTTGGCCGGCCTGATGCTCGATCGGCTGGGTCTGGCCACGCGGCTGGCGGGCAATGCGCAGGCGCAGGCAGCCGCCCGCCGCGCCTTGGCCGAAGGGGAAGTGCGGTTGCTCGCCAGGCTTGCCGAGCCCGGCGGCGCGCTTCACCGGGCGGAGCGCGGCAAATGGGCCGTGCCGCGCGGGCAGATTGCCTGGCAACTGGCGCCGGGTGGCAACTGCTTCAACGTCAACGCCCTGGTTGATGCGGCGCCCGATGGCACGCTGCGCGTGCGCCCGGCGGGCCTGCTCGAACTGCGCGCGCTGATGGCCTCGCTCGGTATCGGCAGCAGCCAGGCCGCGCCATTGGCTGCAGCCATGGCCGATTGGATCGATAGCGACGCGCTGTCCTTGCCCGATGGCGCAGAAGATGCCGACTATGCCCGCCTGGCCACGCCCTATCGCACCGCAGGCCGCCCGCTCGTGGCGGTGGGTGAACTGCGCGCGGTGCGCGGCATGACTGGCCCGCTCTATGCGCGGCTTGCCCCCTGGCTCTGTGCCTTGCCCGAGGTGGGCAGCTCACCCATCGCGCTGGGCAGCCTGGTGCCGGGGCAGGGGCGCCTTCTGGCAATGTTCGCGCCCGATGCGCTGAGCGTGGCGCGGGCCGAGCAGATCATCGCCCAGGCGCCAACCGGCGGCTATCGCGATCTGGCCTCTGCGCTGGGCCCGGCGCAGGGCCTCGCCACCGGGGAAATCGTGCTCACCGATCGCTGGCTGCGGGCGCGGCTGGTTGCCACGATCGATTCGCAAGCCTTGGAAGAAGAGCTGCTGATCGATGCCGGCACCACCCCGCCACGGATCGCCGGGCGCAGCTGGGGCGAGGCGGCTGATCGCTGAAAAAGTTATCCCCCGATGCAAGTTTTCCCTTTTCAAGGCGGCAGGATTGTTGCAAGGGCGGCCACCCGAACGGAGCACGCATTTGCAGCTTCGCTCGGAACGCGGAACAACGCCCCAGGGCGCCGCCGTGGCGATCGTAGCTCAGTTGGTTAGAGCGCCGGTTTGTGGTACCGGAGGTCGGGGGTTCGAACCCCCTCGATCGCCCCATTTCTCCCGACATGACGAGACATTCCCTGCGGGGGTCCCGGCGCGGCATTGGCGCGCCCGTTTCATCCCAAGGTTCAAGGCCTTCGCGCCGCTGTTTTGCTTGCCCTTGATCTGGCGCAATGGCACAGCATGCGGGCCGGGCCATGCCCGGTGGAGAAGGATCCCAAGTTCAAAAACATGCACGGTTTTGCCAATCCCGCCCGTTTCCTGCGGCTTGCCCGCTGGCTCATGCCGCTGTTGCTGGGGGTTGGCCTGGTCCTGGCCTTTGGCGCGCTGGCCTGGGGCCTGCTGATGGTGCCGCCTGACCGGCTGATGGGGCAGACCGTGCGCATCCTTTTCATCCACGTGCCCTGCGCCTGGCTGGGCATGGCCGGATGGACCACGATCGCGGTGTCGAGCCTGGTGGAACTGGTCTGGCGCCACCCGTTGGCGGCCATCGCGGCGCGCGCGGCGGCGGTGCCGGGCGCAGCATTCACGGCCATGTGCCTGATCACCGGATCGATCTGGGCACGGCCCACCTGGGGCACCTGGTGGGTGTGGGATGGCCGCCTGACCAGCTATCTCATTCTGCTGTTCCTCTATTTCGGCTATATCGCGCTGGCTGGCGCGGCGCAGCGTGATGCCGCCGCCGGCAGCGGGGCCAGCCGCGTCACCGCCATCTTCGGCATGGTTGGCGCGATCAACATCCCGATCATCAACCGTTCGGTGGTGTGGTGGAACAGCCTGCACCAGCCCGCCTCGATCACGATGGGCAAATCGGCCATCGATGGCACGTTCCTGTGGCCGCTGCTGATCGGCGCGCTGGGCTTTTCCTGCATTTTTGGCGGTGTCGTGCTGGCGCGCATGCGCACGCTTCTGGCCGATATCCAGGCCGAGGCGCGCCTGCGCCGCAAGGCCATGGCCTGATGTTGCACCGCGCGCTGCTGCTCCACGGAAACCCGCATCATGCATGAACGACTTGATCAATGGCACTTTGTGGCGGCGGCCCTCACCATCGGGGTGGTGGGCACGCTGCTGCTGGTTGGCATCACGCTGTGGTCGATGCGGCGGGCAGAGGCCCGGCGCGACGCGGTGCGCGGCGGAACCCGCGCCAAGGCACGAAAGAACGAGGCATGAGCGCGATCAAGGCCAAGCATCAACGGTTGGTCCTGCTGGTGATCGCGCTGGCGGCGCTGATCGGGGCCGGGCTGCTCGCCGCCTGGGCGCTGTCCAAGCAGGCCAGCTATTTCTATGTGCCGAGCGACCTGATGGCCCATCCGCCCGAACAGGGCCGCGCCGTGCGGCTGGGCGGCATGGTGCAGCGCGGCTCGATCAAGACGATGCCCGATGGCGTGACGATCACGTTCGTGGTCGGCGATGGCAAGGCCACCGTGCCGGTGCGCTATGCCGGGATCACGCCGGATCTGTTCGTCGAAGGATCGGGCGTGGTCGCCGAAGGCCGCATGGAGGGAAAAACCTTCGTGGCCGACAATCTGCTGGCCAAGCATGACGAGAAATATGTCCCGCGCGAGATGAAGGACATGACGGAAGGGCAGGCCAAGGCCGTGGTGGCGGAAACGAAATGATCGCGGAACTCGGTCTTGCCATCCTGTGGATGGCGGCGGCGCTGGCCGTGCTGCAACTCGTGGCGGGCGCCCTGGCGCTGCGGCCGCAAGGCGCGGCGATGCTGGGCGTGGTGCGTCCGGTGGCGGTGATGCAGGGCATTCTGGTGGCGCTGGCCTTTGCCGCGCTGATCACCCTGTTCGTCACCACCGATCTCTCGGTCAAGCTGGTGGCGGAAAACAGCCACTCGGCCAAGCCACTGATCTTCAAGATTGCCGGCACCTGGGGCAACCACGAAGGCTCGATGCTGCTGTGGGTCACGATCATGAGCCTGGCGGGTGGCTTCGTGGCGCTGGTGGAACGGCGCCTGCCGGAAAAGACGCTGATGGCGACGCTTGCGGCGCAGGCTTTCGTCAGCCTCGGCTTCTACGCGTTCCTGCTGCTCGCCTCCAATCCGTTTGCCCGCCTGCCGCAGCCCGCGCCAGAAGGCGCCGGGCTCAACCCGTTGCTGCAGGATATCGGCCTCGCGTTCCATCCGCCCACGCTCTATGTCGGCTATGTCGGGCTTTCGATCGCGTTCAGTTTCGCCGTGGGCGCGCTGATCACCCGCGATGTCGGCCCTGCCTTTGCCCGCGCCATGCGGCCCTGGGTGCTGGGCGCGTGGATATTCCTGACTATCGGAATCACCGCAGGCTCCTATTGGGCCTATTACACGCTGGGCTGGGGCGGCTGGTGGTTCTGGGATCCGGTCGAAAACGCCTCGCTCATGCCCTGGCTCGCAGCCACGGCCTTGCTCCATTCGGTCTCGGTGCTGGCGGCGCGCAATGCGCTGCGCGCGTGGACTGTGATGCTGGGCGTGATCGCGTTCTCCATGTCGATGGTTGGCACATTCCTGGTCCGCTCGGGCATTCTCACGTCGGTCCATGCCTTTGCCGTCGATCCGGCGCGCGGCAGCTTCATCCTGGCGCTGCTGGCGATCTACATCGGCGGGGCGCTGCTGCTGTTTGCCCTGCGCGCCAGCACCGTGACCGAAGGCGCGCGCTTTGCCTTTGTCAGCCGCGAGGCGGCCTTGGTGTTCAACAACGTGATGCTGTGCGGCATCCTCGGCATCGTGCTGCTCGGCACGCTCTATCCGCTCTTGACCGAGGCGTTCGGCGTCAAGGTTTCGGTGGGTCCGCCCTATTTCAACCCGGTGGCGGCGATCTTTGCCTTTCCGATGTTCGTGGTCATGGCTGTGGGGCCGCTGCTGCGCTGGAAGGATGATCGGGGCGGGCGCATCGCGCCGATCCTCGCCGTGCCCGCGCTGGTGGCCATCGCCGCCGGTGGCGCGGCGTTTGTCGCCGGGGTAAGGGTGCTGCCGGCGTTGGGCCTGGCCCTGGGCGCCGGGCTCGCCATCGCCAGCCTGCTGCCGCTGCGGGGGCGCAATTTGCGCCGCACGCCGCTGCCGATCTGGGGCATGGTCATTGCCCACCTCGGCATTGCCGTGGCGGCCCTGGGCATGGCCAGCGAAAGCGCGTTTTCCACCGAAACCCTGGCCGCGCTCAATCCGGGCGAAACCCGCCAGGTCGGCCCCTATGCCCTCACGCTCGATCGCATCGATCCGGTGGCGGGGCCCAATTGGACCGCGCTGCAGGCCACGGTTTCGGCCCGCTATGATGGCGGCGACGCCACGGTGCTGCTGCCCCAGGCGCGGGTGTTTGCCAATCCGCCGGGCACGCGCACCGAATCCGCTCTGAAAACCCGCTGGAACGGCCAGCTCTATGTCGTGCTGGGTGAAGAGGGCCAGGATGGCCGCTGGCAGATGCGCTTCTGGTGGAAGCCGTTCGTACCCCTGATCTGGCTGGGCGGGCTGCTGGTGGGCCTGGGCGGCCTGCTGGCACTGATCGGCCGCGTGGCGCGCGATGTGAAGCGGCTGGTGGCGGTCGACAAGATCGCGTTCCGCCGCGAAAGGCAGGGACGATGAGCGCGCAACCGGCTTCCCCCGCGCGCCGGCCGGGCCTGGCGCTGTGGTTGCCGCTGGTGCTGTTCGGCGGTTTCCTGGCGCTGGTGGTCTATGGCCTGGTGCGGCCAGACAATCGCGAGGTGGCCAGCACGTTCATCGGCAAGCCCATCCCGGCCTTTGCCCTGCCGCCGGCCAGCGCTGACCGGCCGGGCCTGAGCAGTGCCCAGTTCGTGGGTGGCAAGCCGCGGCTGCTCAACATCTTTGCCTCGTGGTGCGGCCCTTGCGCGGTCGAATCGCCGCAACTGGCGCAACTGGCCAAGGCCGGGGCAGAGATCGACGGCGTGGCGATCCGCGATCGCAAGGATGATCTGGCGCGCTTCCTGGCCGCCAATGGCAATCCCTTTGCCCGCATCGGCCAGGATGATCTCAGCAAGGTGCAGATAGGCATTGGTTCGTCGGGCGTGCCGGAAACCTTCGTGGTCGATGCCCATGGCGTGATCCGCCATCAGCATATCGGTGCGATCATGCCCGAAGATGTGCCGGTGATCCTGGCCAAGCTCAAGGAAGCCGAACAATGAAACGGGCTCGTTTCATTTCTGCGGCGACGCTGGCGCTGCTGCTGCCGCTGGCGCCGCTGGCCGCGCAAGACAGCCTGCCGCCCGCGCCCTATGCCTATCGCCAGCTGCCCGATCCGGCGCAGGAGGCCAAGGCGCAGGCGCTGATGGAAACGCTGCGCTGCCTCAAGTGCCAGAGCCAGTCGATCGCCGATTCCGATGCCTCGATGGCTGGCGACATGCGCAACGAGGTGCGCACCCGCATCGCCGCCGGCGAAGATCCCGAGGCGATCCGGCAGTGGCTGATCGATCGCTATGGCGATTATGTCAGCTATACGCCGCAGGTGAAGCCTTTGACCTGGCCGCTGTTTGCCGCGCCAGGGGTGTTTCTGGGCTTTGCCGCCCTGCTGCTGCGGGGCCGTTTCCGCCGTGGAAAACGGGCCAATGCGGCCCTGCGCAAGGACAAGCCATGACCTGGGTGATCGTTCTGGGCGTTGCCGCCATCGTGTTCGCCGCGCTCGTGCTGGTGGGGCGGCTGCCGCGCGCCGGATGGGAAGTGACCGGCGCTGCGCTGCTGTTCGGTCTGGCCGGCTATGCCCTGCAGGGGCACCCGGCGGAGGCTGGCGCACCCACCCCGGCTGTGGAAAACGCGGCCGTGGCGGACGCTGCACTGATCAAGGAGCGCCAGGCCATGGGCAGTGCCTTTGGCAAGGGGCGCAGCTGGCTGATCCTGGCCGATGGCCTGACCCGGCAAGGGCAATATCGCGCCGCGGCCGATGTCTTGGCCAAGGCCGCGCAGGAAAACCCCGACGATGCCGATATCGAGGTGGCGCTCGGCAATGCCCTGGTTGGCCATAGCGAGGGCCTGATCACCCCGGCCGCGCAATATGCGTTCCGCCGCGCGGCGATGATCGATCCCAATCACCCCGGCCCGCCGTTCTTCATGGGCCTGGCCATGGCGCAATCGGGGCGCCTTGCCGATGCCCGGGCGCTGTGGGCCGATCTGCTCGCCCGCTCGCCGGCCGATGCGCCCTATCGCCAGGATCTGGCGATGCGGCTGACGCGGCTGGACCAGATGATGGCGGCCAGTGGCATGCCCATCCCGCCGGCACAGCCTGAGGCATCGGGACAGGCGCAAGCCGCCAAGGCCCCGTCTGGCGCAGCAACCCCCGCACCCAAGCCCGCCGCTCGGTGAAATATCGGGAACCGCTTGCCACAGATGGCGGTTTGGTCACCATTGCTTCAGGTTGGGCGCCGGTGCTAAGCGCCGCCCCGATTCGGCTCTATCGCGGGCCGGACAGTGCAATGGGGCCGAAGCGGCCGGGGGCAGTCTCGCCATGAACAATGCCGTGGGTGATGCCGTGGGTAACGCCGGAACCGCAGGGAATCCGTCCACGGCCAATGCTGCCTCGCCCGTTGCGGGCCATGCGCATGGCCAGGGCCGTGGGCAGGCCAGCCTGATCAAGATGGCGGTCGGCGCTGTCGGGGTGGTGTTCGGCGATATCGGCACCAGCCCGCTTTATGCCTTGCGCGATACCTTTGCCGGGCATCATCGCCTGCCGCTCGACCAGACGCATATCTATGGCATCGTCAGCCTGATGTTCTGGTCGATGATGATCATCGTGACGCTGAAATACGTCTCGGTGATCATGCGCGCCGACAACAAGGGCGAGGGCGGCAGCCTGGCGCTTTTGGCGCTGATCAACCAGCACACCGCCGGCAAGCGCTGGGGCCGTGGCATCGTTCTGCTGGGCGTCTTTGCCACCGCGCTGTTCTATGGCGATTCGATGATCACCCCGGCGGTGTCGGTGATGGGCGCGATCGAGGGGCTTTCGGTCTATCAGCCCAGCATGCAAAGCTGGGTGGTGCCGATGGTGGTGGCCATCCTGATTGCCCTGTTCCTGATCCAGAGCCGGGGCACCGAGCGCGTCGCCACGTTCTTTGGCCCGATCATGCTGGTCTATTTCGCCACGATCGCGGTGCTGGGCGCCATGAGCATTGCCCTGCTGCCCGAGGTGATCGGCGCGCTGTCTCCGCATCACGCCGTGGCCATGTTTGCCGCCGATCCGTTTCGCGGTTTCCTGGCCATGGGCGCTGCCGTCCTGGCGGTGACCGGGGCCGAAGCGCTCTATGCCGACATGGGCCATTTCGGACGC
Organism: Novosphingobium capsulatum NBRC 12533; assembly: GCF_001598375.1. Classification (GTDB taxonomy): domain Bacteria; phylum Pseudomonadota; class Alphaproteobacteria; order Sphingomonadales; family Sphingomonadaceae; genus Novosphingobium; species Novosphingobium capsulatum. The sequence goes on along the minus strand of NZ_BCYV01000009.1, from coordinate 90,315 downwards.
AACCCGATCCGCGTGTCCTGGCTGGCGCTGGTGCTGCCGGCGCTGGTGCTCAACTATCTGGGCCAGGCCTCGTTGCTGATGCGTGAAGGCTCTGCCGCGCTGGTGAGCCCGTTCTATTTCCTGGCGCCCGACTGGTTCCAGTGGCCGCTGCTGATCATTGCCAGCCTGGCGGCGGTCATCGCCAGCCAGGCGGTGATCTCCGGCGCGTTCTCGGTCACCCAGCAGGCGATCCAGCTGGGGTTCATCCCCCGCATGACGATCCGCCATACCAGCACGTCGGCCGGGCAGATCTATATCCCGGTGATCAATTCCGCGCTGATGGTGGCAGTCATCCTGCTGGTGCTGATGTTCCGCCATTCGTCGAACCTCACGGCCGCCTATGGCATCGCCGTGACCGGCGCGATGATGATCGACAACGTGCTGCTGGGCGTGGTGCTGATCAAGCTGTGGCACTGGCGGCCGGTGCTGGCCACGGGCCTGCTGGCGCTGTTCATGGCGATCGACCTTGGCTACCTGGGCGCCAACCTGACCAAGATCCCCGATGGCGGCTGGGTGCCGCTGGCCATGGGCATCACCATCTTTACACTGCTGACCACCTGGTCGCGTGGGCGCGCCCTGATGCGCGCCGGGATGGCCGAAGGGTCGATCCCGCTCGAAGTGTTCACCAAGTCTGCCCATTCCAGCGCGGCGCGGGTGGCCGGTACGGCGATCTTCATGGCCTCGGCCTCCAACGGCGTGCCCTCGGCGCTGTTGCACAACATCAAGCACAACAAGGTGCTGCACAACCGGGTGGTGATCCTGACGGTGCAGATCCAGGACGAACCCTATGTCGATCTGGCCCAGCGGTCAGCGGTCAAGGATTTCGGCAACGGCTTCTATCGCCTGACGCTGCGCTTCGGCTTCCTGGAAGAGACCGACGTGCCTGCCGCGCTCAAGACCATCACCACATGCGGCGAACCGTTTGACATGATGAAGACCAGCTTCTTCCTCTCGCGCCAGACGCTGATTCCGTCGGACAAGCCGGGCATGGCGCTGTGGCGGGAAAAGCTGTTTGCCTGGATGCTGCGCAATGCGGCGAGCGCCATGGAATTCTTCCGCTTGCCGACGAACCGTGTGGTCGAACTTGGCAGCCAGCTGCGGATTTGATCGAAAGCGGCGCCGTGCAGGGCTTGCCGCTGCGGCGTGGCATGCCATGCTCTGTAAGCTGCGCAATCTTAGGGCGCCCTGCGCGTGACTGAAGCTGATATCCTCCGCGATATTCTCGATACCCAGCTGGATATGCTGTGCCGGTTCACCGCCGATGGCACGATCCTGTTTGCCAACACCGCCTATGCCCGCATGATGGAAAGCCCGCGCGCCGCGCTGACCGGGCGCAACGTGTGGAAGTTCATCCCCACGAGCGAGCATGCCACGATCCAGCGCGAGATGGCGCTGCTGACCCCGGAAAACCCGTCACGCACCATCGAAAACCGCCTGGAGGCGGCCGATGGCAGCGTGCGGTGGACGCTGTGGCGCAACCATGCGCTGGAATTCGATGCCCAGGGCCGCTGGCAGGTGATGCAATCGACCGGGATCGACATTACCGAGCGCAAGATCCTGGAAGACCGGCTGCGCCTGCTGATCGAAGAGCTTAACCACCGCGTCAAGAACTCGCTGATGGTGGTTCAGGCCATGGCCTGGCAATCGTTTCGCGGGATCGAGCAGCCCGCCGCGGCGGCCGTGGAGAATTTTACCGCCCGCCTGCATGCCCTGGCGGCAGCGCATACCATCCTCAGCCGTGGTCAGTGGGCTGGCGCGCCGCTGGCCGATGTGGTGCGGCAGGGGCTGACGATCTGCGCAGGCAGTGTGCAGGGCGATGGTGGCGCCCAACGCTTGAGCCTTGGCGGGCCTGATGTGACGGTGGGCGCGGCGGCCACGGTGTCGCTGGTCATGGTGCTGCACGAGCTGGCCACCAACGCTATCAAGTATGGCGCGCTGTCCAACGCCGAAGGCACGGTGACAATTGCCTGGGAGGTGGGCGATGATGGCGCGGTGGCGCTGGAATGGCGGGAGCAGGGCGGACCGCCGGTGGCGCCGCCCGCGCGCAGTGGCTTTGGTTCACGCCTGATCCGCGATGCCATCACCCGGCAGCTTTCGGGAGAGGCGCAGATCGATCACGCGCCTGATGGCGTTGTTGTGCGCCTGGTGTTGCCGGCCCAGCATTTTGAAGCGCCTGCCATTGCCCCGATCTGGTCAGACGCGACGAAGGACCCTGCATGACTGACCGCGCCCCATCGCTGTCTGGTCGCCGTATATTGGTGGTGGAGGACGAGTTCATCGTCGCTGCCATGCTGGCCGATGTGCTGGAGGACGAGGGTGCGCTGGTGATCGGTCCGGTGGGGACGCAGGCAGAGGGCATCGCGGCGGCTGCGACAGAATCCCTCGATGCAGCGGTGCTGGACTGGAACCTCAATGGGCAACCCGGGGCACCAGTGGCGCGCGCCTTGCGCGAGCGGGGCATCCCCTTCGTCATCGCCACCGGTTATGGCGCGGTGGAGGCAGAGTTCGCCGATGTACAGATCATGCACAAACCCTATGCCCCCGCTCAGTTGACCGCTTGCCTGGAAGGCTTGCTGGCCGGCTGAGCCGGGGGCACGGAGCCTGCGTTCAAGATCAGTGCTTGAGCGTGTCGGACGCTTCGTCGGCGCCCTGCTTCACGCGATTGCCAAACTTGTCGGCGGCGGTGCCGGCCTTGTCGGCCGCCTTGTCGATCTTGCGGCCAGCGTCGTCGGCGGCCTTGTCAGCGGCCCGGCTGGCATTGTCGAGCGCCTTGTCGGCGGCGGCACCCACGCTATCGGCAGCCTTGTCAGCGGCGCGGCCGGCATCCTTTGCGGCGTTCTGCGCATCGTTGGCGGCCGAGTCGGCAGCGGCGGCCGTCTTGTCCTGGGTCTTTTCCGAGCAGGCGGCAAGGCTGGCGCCGGCCAGCATCAGGGCGGGAAGGGCAAGGAAAATACGGCGCATGTGACGGTCACTCCCGTTCGTGGTGGTTTGCCATGGCCAACGCCGAACGCGGCTTGGCGTTCCCCCACGCGGTGCGATCAATCGTGTGGCGTGTTGGTCTCGGCCTCTTCCACGCCCTGTTCGCTGCCCAGGCCATGGCGCAGCAACATCGGGATCTGGGCAAAGGTGAACAGGAACGAGAGTGCGCTCACGCCCCACAGCTTGGCCGTCAGCCAGCCATCAAAGGTCAGGGTATGGCGCAGCACTTCGTTGAGCACGGCCAGGAACAGGAAGAACCACGCCCAGTTGCGCGACAGCTTGCGCCAGCCGGTTTCATCCAGCCCGTCGAACGCGCTTTGCAGCAGCATGCGCAGCACCGCCTTGCCGCGCGCCAGGCCGATGAACAGGCCAGCGGCAAACAGCAGGTAGATCACCGTGGGCTTGATCTGGATCCAGAACGGATCGCCGAGGAACACGGTCAGCGTGCCAAAGCCCAGGATCAGCGTGGTGGACAGCCACAGCATCGGCGAAACCTTGCCCAGGCGCCATTTCGACGCGATCAGCGCGGCTACCGTGGCGATCATGAACACCACGGTGCTCTTGGTGATCGCCACCACGGCCCCCACGCCAGCATCGCTGCTCTTGTCCGGGCTGAAATGGCGATAGGCCAGGAAGAACACCAGCAGCGGCCCATAATCGACCGCCAGGTTCACCCAGGATGATTTGGGCTGCGATTTGGGCTGGGCCTGGTCCGCGCTCATTGAAACACCCCTGCAATCACCTTGGCCACCAGATCGGGATCGAACGGCCGAAGGTCGTCGATGGTTTCGCCAACGCCGATGGCGTGGATCGGCAGGCCATACTGTTCGGCGGCCGCCACCAGCACGCCGCCGCGCGCCGTGCCATCCAGCTTGGTCATGATCAGGCCGGAAACGCCGGCCACATCCTTGAAAATCTCGATCTGCGACAGCGCGTTCTGGCCGTTGGTGGCATCGAGCACCAGCACCACATCGTGCGGCGCCTCAGGGTTGAGGCGGCCGAGCACGCGGCGCACCTTGGCCAGTTCGTCCATCAGCTCGCGCTTGTTCTGCAGGCGGCCGGCGGTGTCGACGATCAGCACGTCGGTGCCCACATCCGTAGCGGCCTTGACCGCGTCGAACACGATCGAGGCGGGATCGCCGCCTTCGGGCCCGGTGATGATCGGCACGCCCAGCCGATCGGCCCAGACCTTGAGCTGGCCGATCGCGGCGGCACGGAACGTATCGCCCGCCGCCAGCATCACCGAATAGTCCAGTTCCTGGAACAGGTGCGCCAGCTTGGCGATCGTCGTGGTCTTGCCCGAACCATTGACGCCGATCACCAGGATCACCTGCGGGCGTGGAAAGGCCACGATATCGAGCGGCTTGGCCACGCCGCGCAGGATCGCGGCGATTTCATCGGCCACGGCGCCGCGCAGGGTGGCATCATCGAGCCCCTGCTCGAACCGGGCTCCGGCCAGTTTGGCGCGGATGCGCGCCGCTGCGCGCGGGCCCAGGTCGGACATGATCAGCGCGTCCTCGATCTCGTCGAGCTGGGCCTCGCTCAGGCGCGTGGCGCCGCCAAAGCCCGCCAGGTTGCCGGCCAGCCGCTCCGAGGTCTTGCGCAGCCCGCCTACCAGGCGATCCGACCAGCTGTCGCTACTCATGCCAGCATTCCTTCTTCGATTCTTTCAGGTGTCAGCGTCACCAGGCTGCCCGGCGCAGTGCCGGCAGGCAGGCGATAGGGCGCGAAATCCGGGCCATGGCCGGTGCCGTCGCGTTCGGCAAGCACTTGTGCAGGGCGGCCGACCAGGCCTTGCAGCCAGGCCGCACGGGTTTGCGCCACGGCGGCACGCAGTTGCGCGGCGCGTTCGCGCACCACCGGCGGCGGCACCTGCGGCATGCGCGCGGCTGGCGTGCCGGGGCGGGGGGAATAGGGAAAGACATGGCCGTGGACGATGCCGGCCTGCGCCACGATGCTCAGGTTCTCGGCATGCATGGCGGCGTCTTCGGTGGGAAAGCCGGCGATCAGGTCGGCGCCGATCGCCATGTCGGGGCGATGATGCCGCAGGGTTTCTACCAGGGCCAGCGCCTGGGCCCTGCTGTGGCGGCGCTTCATCCGCTTGAGCACCAGGTCTGCGCCCGATTGCAGCGAGAGATGCACGTGCGGCATCACCCGCGCTTCGTGGCACAAGAGGTCGAGCAGCAGCGGATCGATTTCCACCCCGTCGACCGAAGATAGCCGCAGCCGGGGCAGGGCGGGGAACGCGCGCAGGATCGCCGCCACCAGATCGCCCAGGCGCGCCGGTTCTGGCAAGCCTGCGCCCCAGCTTGTCAGGTCAACGCCGGTCAGCACCACCTCTGCCACGCCGTGGGCCAGATGGCCGGCCAGGGTGTGGAGCACCTGCACCACGGGCACCGATCGGCTGGCCCCACGCCCGGCCGGAATGATGCAGAACGTGCAGGCGTGGTCGCAGCCGTTCTGCACCGCCACGAACGCGCGGGTATGCCGCTCGGATGCGGCGACGGGCACGGCCGGGGCAGGCACCTGCCAGCGGGCGGGATCGAGCTTGGCTGCGTTGGGCACCACGCCATCCACCTCTGCCATGGCGGCAAAGCCGGCGGGATCGATCGTGGCGGCGCAGCCGGTGACAAGCAGGCGTGCCCCGGGATGATCGCGGCGCAGGCGGCGCACGGCGCGGCGCGACTGGCGCACCGCCTCTGCCGTGACGGCGCAGGAATTGACCACCACCGTGGGCGTGGGCGCGGCGGCCAGCAGATGGCGGATCGTCTCGCTTTCCGACAGGTTCATGCGGCAGCCCAGCGTCACCACGCCAGCCGGATCGGGCAGCGCAGGATCGGCCAGCACAGGATCGGTTGCCACGTCAGGCGCAGAGGCTGCTTGGGCCAAGGCCGGCCTCAGAGCGGGTAGAGCGCGTCGTCGAATGCGCCTTCGAAGCTGGTGGTGGCAGGGCCGGTCATGACGATATGGCCGCCTTCGGGCCAATCGATCCGCAACGCGCCGCCGGGCAGATCGACCGTCACGCTCCGTCCCACCAGCTTGCGGCGCATCGCCGCCACTGCCGTGGCGCAGGCGCCGGTGCCGCAGGCGCGGGTCAGCCCGGCGCCACGCTCCCACACCCGCAGCGAGAGGTGATCGGGGCCGACCAGGCTGGCCACGTTGACGTTGACGCGTTCGGGAAAGACTGGGTCATGCTCGATGAGCGGGCCGAGCCGGGCCAGGTCCACTGCGGCGGCATCGGGCACGAAGAACACGGCGTGGGGGTTGCCCACGTTGACGGCCACGGGGTTTTCCAGGTCTTCCCAGGCCAGCGGCATGGCCATGGTATCCATGGCATAGGCCAATGGAATGGCATTCCAGTCGAACCGGGGGGCGCCCATGTCCACCGCGATGCCGGCCTCGCTTGCCTGCGCCTCGATCAGGCCGCCGCCGGTTTCGATCCGGGTGCTGCCCGCTCGTTCGCCGCCCAGCAGCAGGCCCACGGCGCGGCTGGCGTTGCCGCAGGCGCCCACTTCGCTGCCATCGGGATTGAAGATGCGCATCTTCACATCGGCCTGGTCCGACGGTTCCAGCACGATGAACTGGTCGCAGCCGATGCCGGTGTGGCGATCGGCCAGCGCCGCGGCGCGCGCGGGCGAGACCGGCAGCGCGGTTTCGCGCGCGTCGATCACGACGAAATCGTTGCCCAGGCCATGCATCTTGATGAACGGAATACGCATGGGCGCGATCTAGGCGGCAAAGGGTGGCGGCGCAATGGCTGCGCTGCTTGTCACACCGGGTTCAGCCGAGCGCGGCGCGGTTCTGGCCTGGCGTTGCCGGCTCTTGCGCGGCTGCGTCGGCCGGGGTGGCGTTGCCGATCAGCAGATCGTCGGCGGCCAGTGCGGCGCGCACCGTCTGGGCATCCTGCGGATGGCCATAGAGGAAGCCCTGGCCCTTGAACGAGCCCAGCTTGCGCAGCTCTTCGAGCACGCCCTCGGTTTCGATCCCTTCGGCGGTCAGCGGCAGATCCAGCCCCTGGCCGAGCGAGGTGATCGCGGCCACGATCGTGGCGCTGTCCTTGCAGCTGTCGAGCGTGGAGACAAAGCTGCGGTCGATCTTGATGCGGTCAAACGGCAGCGAGCGCAGCTGCGCGATCGAGCTGTAGCCAGTGCCGAAATCATCAAGGCTCAAGCGGATGCCCTGGTTCTTGAGGCTGGCGACCAGCGAGCGGACCAGCGGCAGGTTTTCGTGCAGGCAGGTTTCGGTGATTTCCACGTCCAGCCGGTGCGGGGGGAAATTGGCCTCGACCAACAGCTTGAGCAGGCGCTGCGCAAACCAGGGGTCACGCAGCTGCAAAGGCGAGACATTGACCGACAGCGTGAGCGAGGGATCCCATTCGCGGGCATCGACCAGCGCCTGGCGGATCAGCGACTCCGAAAGTTCGGCAATCACGCCGATTTCCTCGGCCACGGGAATGAACACGTCGGGCGCGATCAGGCCATGGCGCGGCGATTGCCAGCGGGCCAGCATCTCGAAACCGGAAAGCCGGCCGGTGTCGATGTCGATCTGCTTTTCGTAATAGGGCACGAATTCGCCGCGCGCGATGCCTTCGCGGATGCCGGTTTCCAGCTCGGCGCGGAACCGCAGTTCCTTTTCCATCGTCGGGTCGAACCAGCAGAAGCGATTGCGGCCGCCGCTCTTGGCCTGGTACATGGCGAGATCGGCGTGGTGTTGCAGGCGGGCAGCGATCGTCGCGTCGTCAGCCTGGGGTGGCATGGTGGCGCCATCGCTGCGCGCCAGGCCGATCGACCCGGAAATATCCACCTCGCAATCAGGCAGGCGCACCGGCTCGCCCAGCGTGGCATTGAGCTTTTCGGCCAGTTGCTCGACCATCGCCGCGCGCGCCGGGTCAAACCGCATGGCGCAGGTGAATTCGTCGCCTCCGATGCGGGCGATGATCGCGCCCGGCGGCAGCGTGGCGCGCAGGCGATCGGCCGTTGCCACCAGCACCGCGTCGCCGGTCTGGTGGCCATGCAGATCGTTGGCGCGCTTGAACTTGTCGAGGTCGAGCATGAACAGCGCCACGGCGTCGCCATGGGCGCGGGCCTCGGCCACCAGGGCTTCGATCGCGCCATCCAGGCTGCGGCGATTAAGGCAGCCGGTCAGCGGATCGGTAAAGGCCAGGGTACGCGCTGTTTCCTCGGCCCGGCGCCGCTCGCGCACTTCGCCGGTCAGTTCCACATACCGGCGCCAGCCAAAGATGATCAGCGCAATATTGAGCAAGAGCGCATTGGCCAGCACCGAATCGACACTCGCCCCGCCGAACAGCACATGGCGCAAGGCGCGGGTGAGCACTGCCGAACCGGACCCCACGAACAGGATGATCGCTGCGGTGATGATGCCCAGGGCGACGACATCGCGCTCGGCACGGGCGATGCCGGTTGGTGCCGCTGATGCGGGTTGGCCGCTTTCCATTGCCGCACTTGCCATACCGTTACCTGCTCGTTTCCCCCGGGGGGCAGCTTGCATGCATGCCCTGTTACCCACCTGCGGGAAACTACGTGCAGGCTGTTGAAAGATTGGTTAAGGGGCCCAAAGCCCCCGCTTGGCCGGCATTTTGCCGCAGGTGGGCGCGGCGCAGGGTTGCAATCGGGCAGGGGCGCGGGTAAGGGCACCGCTCTGCCAGAGCCGGGATTCGCCGGCGCTTGTGCAGATTCGATTTGTACGCCCCCTGTTGGATGGCGCACGCTGGTCGGCGAGGTTTCGCCCACCGGCGTTTTTCGCGTTATCTGGCTGGCGGCGCCCGTTTGGCGATGGAGCAGCGCGTGTTCGACAGTCTTTCCGACCGGCTTGGCGGTGTATTCGACCGCCTGCGCGGGCGCGGCGCGCTTTCCGAGGACGATGTTCGCGCCGCCATGCGCGAAGTGCGCATCGCCCTGCTGGAGGCCGACGTGGCCTTGCCGGTGGTGCGCCGCTTCATCGATCGCGTTACCGAAGAAGCCGTTGGCCAGTCGGTCCTGAAGTCGGTCACGCCGGGCCAGCAGGTCGTCAAGATCGTCAACGATGCCCTGGTCGAAATGCTCGGCAGCGAGGCAGCCGATCTCGATCTGGCCGCCGCCCCGCCGGTGGTGATCATGATGGTCGGCCTGCAGGGTTCGGGCAAGACCACCAGCACGGCCAAGATCGGCAAGCTGCTCAAGGAAAAGCGCGGCAAGAAGGTGATGATGGCGTCGCTCGACGTCAATCGCCCCGCCGCCCAGGAACAACTGCGCGTGCTGGGCGAGCAGGCCGGCGTTGCCACGCTGCCCATCGTGCCGGGCCAGTCGCCGGTGGAAATCGCCACGCGCGCACTGCATTCCGCCAAGCTTCAGGCCGTGGACGTGCTGCTGCTCGATACCGCCGGCCGTCTCCACGTCGACCAGGCGCTGATGGACGAGATGAAGGCCGTGGCCGCCATCTCTGTGCCCAAGGAAACGCTGCTCGTCGTCGACTCGCTGACCGGCCAGGACGCGGTCAACGTGGCGCAGGCGTTCGCTGGCGAGGTTGACCTGACCGGCGTGGTGCTGACCCGCATGGATGGCGATGCCCGCGGCGGTGCGGCGCTGTCGATGCGCGCGGTTACCGGCAAGCCGATCAAGTTTGCCGCCACCGGCGAAAAGCTCGACGCGATCGAACCGTTCCAGCCCGAACGTGTTGCCGGCCGCATCCTGGGCATGGGCGATATCGTCTCGATCGTCGAAAAGGCGGCGGCGACGATCAAGCAGGACGAAGCTGAAAAGCTCGCCGCGCGCATGGCCAAGGGCCAGTTCGACATGAACGATCTGCGCATGCAGTTGCAGCAGATGCAGCGCATGGGCGGCCTGGGCGCGCTCGCGGGCCTGATGCCGGGCATGAAGAAGGCCAAGGCGGCGATGGCGCAGTCGGGCATGGACGACAAGGTGCTGCTGCACATGGATGCGATCATCGGTTCGATGACGGCCAAGGAGCGCACCAAGCCCGAACTCTTGAACGCCAAGCGCAAGATCCGCGTCGCCAAGGGGTCCGGCACCACGGTGCAGGACGTCAACAAGCTTCTGAAGATGCACATGGAAATGGCCAAGGCCATGAAGCAGATCAAGAAGATGGGCGGCCTCAAGGGCCTGGGCGCGCTGTTCGGCAAGGGTGGCCTTGGCGCCGCGATGCCGGGCCTTGATCAGCAGGCCGGCCCCGGTGGGCTCGGCGGCGGCATGGGCGGCGGCCTTGGCGGTATGGGCGGCGGTGGCGGCCTTCCCGGCCTGCCCGGCATGGGCAGTGGCGGCTTGCCGTCAAACCTGGCTGACCTGCTCAAGAAGAAATGATTTTATCCTGATTTTTCAGTTTGTTTGAAAGGTAGTCGAATGTCTGTTTCTCTGCGTCTGTCGCGTGGCGGTTCCAAGAAGCGCCCCTATTACAAGATCGTTGCTTCGAACAGCCGCGCCCCGCGCGATGGCAAGTATCTGGAGCAGGTGGGCACCTACAACCCGCTGCTCGCCAAGGACGCCGAAGACCGCGTGCGCCTGGTCGAAGACCGCGTGCGCTACTGGCTCGGCGTTGGCGCCCAGCCGACCGACCGCGTTGCCCGTCTGCTCGACAAGGCCGGCATCAAGGAACGCGCCCCCACCAACAACCCGCAGGCTGGCGAACCCGGCAAGAAGGCCAAGGAACGCGCTGAAGATCGCGCTGAAAAGGCCGCTGCTGCTGCTGAAGCGGCCGCTGCTGCCAGCGCCGAACCGGCTGCCGAAGCCACCGAAGCCTGAGCTTAGGCAAGCGGCATGACGCATGATCGTCCGGTCACGCTTGCGGCCATCGCCGGCGCGCATGGCGTGGCCGGCGAGGTGCGCCTCAAGCTGTTTGGTGAAGGCGTGGCGGCGTTGAAAGCCTACAAGGCGTTCAACGGCGGCACGCTGACCCTTGAAAAGCTGCGCGACGACGGCAAGGGCGGGGCAATCGCCCGCTTTGCCGAAGTCACCACGCGCAATGCGGCAGAAGGCCTGCGCAGCACGGCACTGACCGTCCCGCGTTCGGCCCTGCCGCCGCTCGCCGACGGCGAATATTACCATGCCGATCTGATCGGCCTGCCGGCTCATTCCACCGACGGCGCCGTGCTGGGCACCTGCGTGGGCGTGGACAATTATGGCGCGGGTGACGTGCTCGATATCGAGCGGCCCGATGGCAAGCGCTTCATGGTGCCGATGCGCGCCGAAGCGGTGCCCGAATGGAACGCGGACCGCCTGTTGATTGACGCTCTCTACGCGGAATAGTATATACCTCCCGGATATACGGAGGTTGCCGTGACCGAGCAATTCACTGTCCGAAGTTTCAAGTCCGGCAATTCGGTGGCCCTGCGCCTGCCGAAAGGGCTTGGCATCGAGGCGGGCGAGGAACTGATCGTGGTTCCCCATGCCGATGGCAGCATGACCGCCTGGCGGAAAGCGCAATCGCGCGAGGCCTTTCTGCGGCTGTTTGGCAGCGTGTCTGAAGCCTTCATGGCGCAGGGGCGCGGCGACACCGACCAGGGCGACTATGACTGGCCCGACACGCCGCACCATCCGGCAGCGGCCTGATGTACCTGCTCGATACCAATGCATGCATCGATTTTCTCGCCGGGCGCAGCGAGTCACTTGCCGCGCGCATGGGCGAGAATTTCGGCAAGCTGTTCGTTTCCACGATATCGGTCGCCGAACTGATGGCCGGTATACGCACGTCTGCCGATCCTGGGCGGGACGCAAAGAAGATCGATATTTTCGTGGCTAGCCTGGAAACGCTCGATTTCGACCGTGCCTGTGCCCGTCGTTATGGCGATGTGGTGCGCGCCATCGGCGTTCGGCGCAAAAGTTTCGATCGGTTGATCGGCGTACAGGCGCTGGAACGCGGACTGATACTGGTGACGCGCAATGAGCGCGACTTTGCCGATGTGCCGGGGTTGAAGATCGAGAACTGGGCGGATTGAAGCACGGTTGCCAAGGCCGCTCCCGCACGCCAAGGCCCCTCCACCAGCCTGCGGCTGGTCCCCCTCCCCGTGTCGGGGAGGATCGAGCAGGACTTTTTTGTAGATGACCTTCCACGCTGCCGTTCTCACGCTTTACCCCGAGATGTTTCCCGGGCCGCTGGGCGTGAGCCTGGCCGGGCGCGCGCTGGGGGAGGGGAAGTGGACGCTCGACCCCGTGCAGATCCGCGACTTTGCCGCCGACAAGCACCGCACCGTTGATGATACGCCTGCGGGCGGCGGGGCAGGGATGGTGCTGCGCGTGGACGTGCTGGCCAAGGCGATCGACCATGCGCGGGGGGTGATGCTGCAGAAGATCCTCCCCGATACGGGGAGGGGGACCGCCGGCGCAGCCGGTGGTGGAGGGGACTCTAAGCCTGAAACGCCGCTTGAGGACGCCAATCCCCTCCACCAGCCTGCGGCTGGTCCCCCTCCCCGGGCCGGGGAGGACATTCCTGTCATCGCGATGACGCCGCGCGGCAAACCGTTGACCCAGGCCCGCGTGCGCGAGCTGGCGGCTGGGCCCGGCGTCATTGTCGTCTGCGGCCGGTTCGAGGGTTTTGACGAGCGCATATTCGAGGGCCGCCAGGTGGAGGAAGTCTCGGTGGGAGACATCATCCTGTCGGGCGGCGAATGTGCCGCGCTGATGCTGCTCGATGCTTGCATTCGCCTGCTTCCCGGCGTAATGGGCGCGGCTTCTAGTGGGCATGAAGAGTCGTTCGAAAACGGGCTGCTCGAATATCCCCACTATACCCGCCCCCAGGAATGGGAAGGGCGCACGATCCCGCAAGTGCTGCGATCGGGGGATCATGCGAAGATCGCGGAATGGCGGCAACGCCAGTCCGAGGATGACACACGGTTACGCAGGCCGGATCTTTGGGAGCGCCACGTCGGCGTTCGGGTCCAGTCTGCCTCTGGCGCGCGGCAAAAAAGTGCAGGACGTTTGAAAAATGAACCTGATTCAGCAGATTGAAGCTGAAGCGATCGCCGAATTCAAGGCGTCGAAGACCATCCCCGAATTCCGCGCTGGTGACACCGTGCGCGTCGGCGTGCGCGTCGTTGAAGGCGAGCGCACCCGCGTTCAGGCCTATGAAGGCGTCGTGATCGCGCGTTCGAATCGCGGCATGGGCTCCAACTTCACCGTTCGCAAGATCTCGTTCGGCGAAGGCGTGGAACGCGTGTTCCCGCTCTACTCGCCCAACATCGATTCGATTACCGTCGTCCGTCGGGGCGTGGTGCGTCGTGCGAAGCTGTACTACCTTCGCGGCCGTACCGGCAAAAGCGCCCGTATTGCCGAGCGCCGTGACACGCGCCCCGGCCAGGAAGGCTGAGAAGCCGCCGCCGCGACACGGAAATGACCGTGAAAAAGGCGTCCTGGCATATCCGCCAGGGCGCCTTTTTTGCTTATCGGGAACATCCCCTTGCCATGCAATTCCGCCTTCACCTGCTTGCCACGGCGCTGGTCTGCGCCCCTGTTCTTGCCCATGCAGCCCCTGCTGGAACAGCCCCGGTGACCGCGCCCAGCGCCGCCCCCGTGCTAACGCTCGAACGGGTGTTCGCCAGCCCCTCGCTCAACGGACCCACCCCGCGCGGCGTGCAGCTGTCGCCCGATGGGCGCTATCTCACCCTGCTCAAGAACCGCGCCGACGATCGCGAGCGGTTCGACCTGTGGGGCTTTGATCGCAAGACCGGCAAGTGGTCGATGCTGGTCGATTCGCTCAAGCTGTCGTCGGGCCGGGTGTTGAGCGAAGCGGAAAAGATGCAGCGCGAGCGCCAGCGCATCGGCGATCTCAAGGGTATCGTCAGCTATGACTGGGCGAGTGACAGCAAGACCGTGCTGGTGCCGCTCGATGGCGAACTGCTGCTCGCTGGCCTTGATGGCAAGGAGCGCAAGATCGCCGGCACCACCGGGGGCGAGTTGAACCCGCGCCTGGGGCCGCAGGGCGATACCCTGGCCTTCGTGCGCGATCGCCGGCTGTGGATCGCACCGGCTGATGGCAAGGCGCCGCCGCGCGCGATCACGCCCGAGGAAAGCGCCGAAACCGTCCACTGGGGCGAGGCGGAGTTCGTTGCCCAGGAAGAACTCAACCGCATGAGCGGGTTCTGGTGGGCGCCCGATGAAAAGCGCCTGGCCGTGGAACGCTTTGACGAGGCGGCCGTGGGCGTGGTGACGCGTGCGGCGATCGGCGCCGATGGCACGCGCACTTATGACCAGCGCTATCCCGCGGCGGGCGGCGCCAATGCCGATGTCTCGCTGTGGCTGATGGATCCCGATGGCGGCCATCGCGTTCAGGTCGACCTGGGGGCGGACAAGGACATCTATCTGGGGCGCGTCGATTGGGCGAGCGATGGCAAGACGCTCTATGTCCAGCGGCTGGACCGCGCGCAGACCCGGCTCGATATGCTGGCGGTGGACCCGGCGACCGGTGCTTCGCAAGTGTTGTTCACCGAGCAGGCGCACGAGAAGAGCTGGATCAACCTGTCGAGCAACTATCGCTTCCTCGATGATGGCAGCCTGATCTGGTGGTCGGAACGCGATGGCTTTGGCCATCTCTATCGCCGCTTCAAGGATGGCCGCTGGCAGCAGCTGACCAAGGGTGACTGGGTCGTCACCGACCTGGTTGGCGTGGACCAGAAGACCGGCCGCGTCTATTTCGCTGGCACGCGCGACGATGTGCTGGCCGGGCAGGTCTATGCCCTGTCGCTCACCGCGCCCGACAAGATCGCGCGGCTGACCGACCTGGCCTTTGACAACAAGGCGAGCATGGACGGCAAGGGCCAGGCCCTGATCGTCACGCGCAGCGCCGATGCGCAGCCGCCGCAATCCTATCTGGCCGATGCCCATGGCAAGCGGCTGGCGTGGATCGAGGAAAACAAAGTGGACGCGGCCCACGCCTATGCCCCCTATCTGGCGGCGCATCGTCCCGCCACGTTCGGCACGATCGCGGCGGCAGACGGCACGCCGCTGCACTACATGATGATCACCCCGCCGATGGTGCCGGGCAAGCGCTATCCGGTGTTCACCTATCACTATGGCGGCCCCACCGCGAACGTGGTGCACAAGGGCTGGCAGGGCGCGCTGGCCCAGGCGATTGTGGCCAAGGGCTATATCTATTTCGCGCTGGACAACCGCGGCTCGGAAAACCGTGGCGTCGATTTCGGCAGCAAGATCTGGCACGCGATGGGCACGGTCGAGGTGGAAGACCAACTGGCGGGTGCGCAGTGGCTCAAGACCCAGCCCTATGTCGATCCCGCGCGCGTCAGCACGTTTGGCTGGTCCTATGGCGGCTACATGACGGTCAAGATGCTCGAAGCGCATCCTGGCGTCTGGGCTGCGGGCATCGCCGTGGCGCCGGTCACCAAGTGGGAGCTTTACGATACCGCCTATACCGAGCGTTATCTCGGCAATCCCAAGCAGGTGCCCGAGGTTTACAAGGCCGCCGGCGCGCTGGAGCAAACCGGGCAGATCCGCGATCCGTTGCTGCTGGTCCACGGCATGGCCGACGACAACGTGGTGTTCGAGAACAGCACCGCGCTGATCGCCAAGATGCAGGGCGAGGCCATTCCGTTCGAGATGATGCTCTATCCCGGCTACACCCACCGCATCAGCGGGCCCAAGGTGAGCCAGCATCTCTACGAGACTATGTTCCGCTTTCTCGACCGCAACGGCGCGGGCAGCGGCAAATAAGACGTTTGGGGGGCAAAAGCCCCTTTCGCTTGGCTGGTTGGAACCAGCCGCTAAGGAACGGGCGCGCGCAAGGCGCCCGCAAGGGAGTGACAGGTATCATGGGTTATCGGGTTGTAGTGGTGGGTGCGACGGGCAATGTTGGCCGTGAGATGCTCAACATCCTGGCCGAGCGCGAATTTCCGATCGACGAGATCGCGGTGCTGGCCTCTTCGCGCTCGCAGGGCAGCGAGATCGATTTCGGTGAAACCGGCAAGAAGCTCAAGGTGCAGAATGTCGAGCATTTCGACTTCACCGGCTGGGATATCGCGCTGTTTGCCGCAGGCTCTGCGCCGACCAAGATCTATGCGCCCAAGGCCGCATCGCAGGGCTGCGTGGTGATCGACAACTCGTCGCTCTATCGCATGGACCCGGACGTGCCGCTGATCGTGCCCGAAGTGAACCCCGACGCGATCGACGGGTACAAGGCGCGCAACATCATCGCCAACCCCAACTGCTCCACCGCGCAGATGGTCGTGGCGCTCAAGCCGCTGCACGACAAGGCCAAGATCAAGCGCGTGGTCGTGGCCACCTACCAGTCGGTGTCGGGCGCCGGCAAGGAAGGCATGGACGAACTGTTCGAGCAGAGCCGCGCGATCTTCGTGGGCGACCAGGTCGAACCCAAGAAGTTCACCAAGCAGATCGCTTTCAACGTGATCCCGCACATCGACAGCTTCCTGGATGATGGTTCGACCAAGGAAGAGTGGAAGATGGTGGCCGAAACCAAGAAGATCCTCGATCCCAAGGTCAAGGTCACGGCAACCTGCGTGCGTGTGCCGGTGTTCATCGGTCACTCCGAAGCGATCAACCTGGAGTTCGAGGACGAAATCTCGGCCGTCGAAGCCCAGGACCTGCTGCGCGAGGCGCCGGGCGTGATGCTGGTCGATAAGCGCGAGGACGGCGGCTATGTCACGCCGGTGGAATGCGTGGGTGATTATGCCACCTATGTCTCGCGCGTGCGCGAAGACTCCACTGTCGACAACGGCCTGTCGCTGTGGTGCGTGTCTGACAACCTGCGCAAGGGCGCGGCGCTCAATGCCGTGCAGATTGCCGAACTGCTGGGCCGTCGCCACCTCAAGAAGGGGTGAGCTGGTACACCTTGTGGGTATAGAAAAGGCCTCGGTATCCGCGCTGGATACCGGGGCCTTTTTGTTTGTGGCTACGCAGATTACTGCGTGACGCGGGTGGTGGTGGTCACCGTGCTGGCGGCGGAAGCCGTGCGCACCGGGGTATGCGTGGTGCGGCGGGCCACCTTGCGCACCGTGACCTTCTTCACCGGCGCGCGGGCTGCGCCCTGCGTGGTGACGGTGGTTTCCACCGTGGCCGGGGCGGGCTGCGGCGTGGTCAGCGCCACGGCAGCGGCCTGGCGGGCAGCGGCGGCGTCAGCTGCCGAAGACTGCGCGGCCGCGGTGGCCACATCGGCACGGGCGTTGGCGGCATCGGCCTGCTGCTGCGCGGCGTCAGCCTGGGCCTGGGCGTTGGCAACGGCTGCGGCCGACTGGCGCGCGGCCATGTCGGCCTTGTGCTTCTGCATCATGCCAATTGCGGTATCGGCAAGGGCCGAGGCGTGGATGGCATCATCGATCGCTTCCGGCTTGTGGCCGGCCGACAGATTTTCCTGGGCGTGGGCCAGCGCTGCCTTGGCCTGCGCGGTTTCACCCGGGCGGAATTCGGCAGTGCCGAGCTGTTCGGCGGTATCGATCTTGGCCTGCGCGGCGGCAATCGCCTGGCGGGCGCGTTCGGCCTTGCCGGTGGCATGGGCGGGGGCCGAGAAACCGGCGATCATGGCAGTGGCCGCCAGCAGCGGCGCGACGAGCTTGGTCTTGGTCATCGAACGATCTCCACTATGGGATGGCCGTGTGCGGCCGTGTTGGCAGGGGGAACCGCAAGCAGCCGGTTTGCGTTCCGCCGGCCTTTCGGTTCATCGTCAACGCGATGCGGTTTGGCGCAGAGGCGTGCCTGCTGTGCGGCAAAGCGAGTGATGCGGGGTTGCGCTGGACCTGCGCAAAAGAAAGAATGCCAACCCCGAAACTAGAGATTGGCGCTATAGGCATTGCCGAAGCGCACCCCACGCCAGTATGGCCGCCGTCAAGGGCCAGGTTGGTCTTTGCACGTCGCCGGAGGGACAATGTTCGCACACTTCGATGCCCTTCACGCGGTTGCCGGCCTGCTGGTTGGCATTCTCGTGGGCCTGACAGGTGTGGGCGGCGGGTCGTTGATGACCCCGATCCTGGTGCTGATCTTCGGGATCAACCCCGGCACGGCGGTGGGCACCGATCTGCTGTTTGCCTCGCTGACCAAGGTGGTCGGCTCTACCGTGCATGGCAAGCGCAACACGATCGATTGGCCAATCATGGCGCGCCTGGCGGCAGGCAGCGTGCCCGCAGCGATTGCCGCGCTGGTCGTGCTATCGTGGGCGGGCAAGGTGGGCGGGCACACCAGCCACACCATCCTGCTGGTTCTCGGGGTAATGCTGATCCTCACCTCGATCGCCACGCTGTTTCAAAAGCGGATCGTGGCGATGGTCCGCCATGTCGACGCAACGCAGGTGGGCCTGGGCACGGCTGACGAGGCCAAGCCGGTCTGGGCGACAGTGCTGCTGGGTGCTGTTCTGGGCGTGCTGGTGTCGATCTCGTCGGTGGGGGCAGGGGCGATCGGCGTCACTGCGCTGCTCATGCTCTATCCTACCCTGCGTATCTCCCGCATTGTCGGCACCGATATCGCCCATGCCGTGCCGCTGACCATGGTGGCCGGTTTCGGCCATTGGATCATTGGCGATGTTAACCTGGCGCTGCTCGTGGCGCTGCTGCTTGGCTCTATCCCCGGGGTGATCATCGGCAGCCTGTTGTCCACCCGCGCGCCCGATCGTATCCTGCGCCCGGCGCTGGCCGCCGTTCTGTTCGTATCCGGGATCAAGTTGCTGACCTGATGGAAAAGACCACCACGTTTTTTGACGGTTTCGATGGCGCTCGCCTAGCGCTGCATGAAATGGGCGCCGGGCGCCCGGTCATCCTGCTGCACGGGCTGTTTTCTTCGGCCGAGATCAACTGGATCAAGTTCGGCACGGCGGCGCAACTGGCTGCCGCCGGTTTTCGCTGCCTGATGCCCGATCTGCGCGCCCATGGGCAAAGCGCGGCGCCGCACGCGGCAGAAGCCTATCCGTCTGATGTCCTGGCCCGCGATGCCCAGGCGCTGGTGACCCACCTGGGCCTGGATGATTTCGATCTGGTCGGATTTTCGCTTGGCGCCCGCACTGCGGCACGCAGCGTGATCGCCGCGCCGCCGTTGCAACGGCTGACACCGCGCCGGCTGGTGCTGGCCGGGATGGGGCTGGAAGGACTAGCCGGCTGGAACCAGCGCCTGGCCTTCTTTCGCGACGTGATCGATCGCTTCGGCACGATCCGCCATGGCGATCCGGCCTATCTTTCGCAGCAGTTCCTCAAGAGCAGCGGAATCGATCGCGCCGCCGTGCGCCAGTTGCTGGGCGCGATGGAGGATACCGATCCCCAGGCGCTGGCCGCGATCACCATGCCCACGCTGGTCTTGTGCGGCGATCAGGACAACGACAACGGTTCGGCCGACCATCTCGCCGCGGCGCTGCCCAATGCGCGCCGCGCCACCATTCCCGGCACGCACATGGGCTGTGTCACCCGGCCCGAACTGGGCGCGGAACTGGTTTCATTTTTGACTGCCTCGGCTTGACCTGGGCCCGTTTGGGCGGCACCCCACCGGCAATGGCCACGCCGCGCGCGTGGCGGACCGGTTCAGGGAGTGCCCCCAAGATGAAGTCCCTTGTTTCCACCCTCGCGCTGGTGGCGGCCACGCTGGCCGCGCCTGCGGCACTGGCCGCTGCACCCACCACAGCTGCGCCGTCTGCTGCAACCCCGGCCACGGTCGATGCCTGGCTGGCCCAGGCTGACAAGGCCTATGCCGATCAGACGGTCACCTCGGGCCGCGCCGAATGGGTCTATGAGACCTATATCACCGACGATACTGCCCAGATCACCGCCGATGCCGGCGCGACGATGAGCAAGCTGCAGGTGGCGCAGGCCAAGCAGGCCGCCGAATTTGCCAAGGTGCCGGGCCTGTCGCCCGAAACCCCGCGCAAGCTGACGATGATCCGTACCCAGATCACCAGCCCGGCGCCGTCCACCCCCGGCGCGGCCGAGCAATTCGCCGCGTTGCAGGCGCGCATCCAAGGCCTTTACGGCAAGGGCCACGGCACCCTGCGCGGTCAGCCGATCAACGGCAGCGATATCGAAGAGGCGATGGCCACCGATCGCAACCCGGATGAACTCAAGGAAATGTGGCTGTCGTGGCACGACAGCGTCGGCACGCCGATGAAGGCTGACTATGCCAAGATGGTCGAGATCGCCAACGCCGGCGCGCGCGAGCTGGGCTATCCTGATACCGGCGCGCTGTGGCGCGCCAATTATGACATGACGCCGGACCAGTTCGCCGCGATGACCGAAAAGGTCTGGGGCGAAGTGCGCCCGCTCTACCAGCAGTTGCACTGCTATGTGCGCGGCAAGCTCAATGCCAAGTATGGCGACGCGGTGCAGCCCAAGAAAGGCCCGATCCGCGCCGATCTGCTGGGCAATATGTGGGCGCAGGAGTGGGGCGGCATTTACGATGTGGTCGCCCCGCAGGGTGCAGGCGACATCGGCTATGACCTGACCGGCCTGCTCAAGGACAAGGGCTATGACCCGCTCAAGATGGTCAAGACCGGGGAGGGCTTCTACACCTCGCTGGGTTTCCAGCCGCTGCCTGCCACGTTCTGGCAGCGCTCGCAGTTCACCAAGCCGCGTGACCGCGATGTGGTGTGCCATGCCTCGGCCTGGGATCTCGACAATGTCGATGACCTGCGCATCAAGATGTGCATCAAGGTCGATGCCTCGGATTTCGTGACCATCCATCACGAACTCGGCCACAATTTCTATCAGCGCGCCTACAACCAGCAGCCTTCGCGCTGGTACAT
Source organism: Novosphingobium capsulatum NBRC 12533 (assembly GCF_001598375.1). Classification (GTDB taxonomy): domain Bacteria; phylum Pseudomonadota; class Alphaproteobacteria; order Sphingomonadales; family Sphingomonadaceae; genus Novosphingobium; species Novosphingobium capsulatum. Next base: position 69,612 of record NZ_BCYV01000009.1, on the reverse strand, counting down.
GGAAGGGGCCAACGATGGCTTTCACGAGGCGATCGGCGATACCATGGCGCTGTCGATCACGCCCGATTACCTGGTAAAGCTCGGGCTGCTCGATCCGTCCAAGGTGCCCGGCCCTGACAAGGATATCGGCCTGCTGCTGCGCCAGGCGATGGACAAGGTGGCGTTCCTGCCGTTCGGCCTGTTGATCGATCGCTGGCGCTGGGGCGTGTTCTCGGGCCAGATCGCGCCGGCCGATTATGAAAAGGCGTGGAACGAGATGCGCCTGTCCTACCAGGGCGTGGTGCCACCGGGGCCGCGCGGGGCCGATGCCTTTGATCCGGGGGCGAAGTACCACGTGCCGGCGGGCGTGCCCTACACCCGCTATTTCCTGGCGCGCATCCTGCAGTTCCAGTTCTATGAAGCGGCGTGCAAGGAAGCCGGCTGGAAGGGCCCGCTGCACCGTTGCAGCTTCTATGGCAATCCCAAGGTCGGGGCCAAGCTCGATGCCATGCTCAAGATGGGCGCGTCCAAGCCCTGGCCCGATGCGCTGCAGGTGTTCACCGGCACGCGCGAGATGAGCGGCGGGGCCATGCTGCGCTATTTCGCGCCACTCACCGCGTGGCTGAGGAAGCAGAACGCGGGCGCGGACTGCGGCTGGTAAATCCCGCGTCGCAACACGGCGCATAAAGCCAGGCGAGAGGCCGGATTCCCGGGTGAATCCGGCCTCTTTTTGCGTGCGGTGCAGCGCAAGCCATGGATTTCACAGGGTGAATTTACGCGCTTGCCACGCCCCTGTAGGTATGAGACGCTTTGCTCAACAAAACAGAACACACATGTTGAGGATGCTGGGGATGGAAATCAAACTTCCCGCCATTGCTTGCGCTGTTGTTGGCGGCATCCTGCTCGCCACCGCGCCCAGCGCGCAGGCGGAAACCGTTTCGGCCATGACGCCCGCCAGCGTGGTCACCGCGCTCAAGGCGCAGGGATATGCCGCCACGCTGGGGCAGGATTCCTCGGGCGATCCCCTAGTGACGGTCGATATCGGCGGCTGGCGTTCGCAAGTGGTGTTCTATGACTGCAACGAGGTGACGCACGGCGCCTGCCAGTCGCTGCAGTTTTCCAGCAGCTTCCACCCGGAACGCCCGTTTGACGCGGAAAAGGCCGTGGCTTTCGTCAACGCCAACCGCTTTGGCGCGGTCTCGGTGGCGGCAGACAAGTCTGTCACCGTGTCATGGGACGTGATCACTGGCAGCGGGATTGATACCTCGGTGTTTGCCATGGTGGTCAAATCCTATCGCATGGCGCTCGATTCGATCGGCAGCGAGGTGTTCCCCGCATCCGGCCACCCGCAGCTGGCCAGCGCAGCGCGCTGAAATCGACGGGCGGCTCGCCCCTGCGCACACTCTCCTACGGCACCCCGGGCTTGATCCGGGGGCCAGCTTTATTCCGCTTGCTTTGGTTTAGCCAAAGAAGCGGGACCCCGGATCAAGTCCGGGGTGACGATGGCTGGGAAGTTGGGAGGTGCGCCCAACCCGCAGGCCATCACCGGAACGGCGGCTCGTTGAACGCGCGCAGCTTGCGGCTGTGCAGGCGGTCGCCCTCGGCGCGGAGCAGGGCGCAGGCGGTGGTGCCGATTTCCAGGTGGGCGGCAATCGCTTCTTCGTAAAAGCGGTTGGCCTGGCCGGGCAGCTTGATCTCGCCGTGCAGCGGCTTGTCCGACACGCACAGCAGCGTGCCATAGGGCACGCGGAAGCGATAGCCTTGCGCGGCGATCGTGGCGCTTTCCATGTCGATCCCGACAGCGCGGCTCAGGCTGAGGCGGCGGGCGGAATGGGCATAGCGCAGTTCCCAGTTGCGATCGTCGGTGGTCACGATCGTGCCGGTGCGCATGCGCGTCTTGAGGTCTGCCCCGCCGCTGCCGCTGACCACTTCGGCGGCCTGGGCCAGCGCCACCTGCACTTCGGCGATGGCCGGCACTGGGATTTCGGGCGGCAACACGTCATCCAGCACGTGATCATCGCGCAGATAGGCATGGGCCAGCACATAGTCGCCGATCTTCTGTGTGGGGCGCAGGCCGCCGCAGTGGCCGATCATCAGCCAGGCTTCGGGGCGCAGCACGGCCAGGTGGTCGCAGATCGTCTTGGCGTTGGACGGGCCGACGCCGATGTTGACCAGGGTGATGCCCGAGCGATCCGGGCGGATCAGGTGATAGGCCGGCATCTGGTGGCGGCGCCAGGCGGTATCAGACAGGCGCTCGCGGGCGTGGGGCGTGGCCGCATCGAGCGCCAGGCCACCCGCACCGGTCAGTGCGACGAATTCATCCTGGCCCAGCTGGCGGCCAGCCCAATCGACGAACTCGTCAACATAGCGATGATAGTTGGTAAACAGGATATAGCGCTGGAAATCGGCCGGGTTGGTGCCGGTGTAATGCGCCAGGCGGGCCAGGCTGAAATCGGTGCGCAGGCCGTCGAACAGCGCCAGCGGCGCCGCGCCCGCCCCGCCATCGAGGCTGGCATCGAGCGCATCGGCGATCTCGTCGCCGATATGGGCGAGGTCCGTGGTGGGGAAATGCTTGGCGAGGTCGTTGGGCGAGACCGAGCCAAAACCCAGGCTGCCATCGACCACATAGGGAAAGGGGATTTCCTGGGCCGAGGTCGCCACTTCCAGCGTCACCTCATAGTCCACCATCAGCAGGCCCAGCTGTTCTTCCAGGTAATCGGCAAACAGCGCGGGGCGGGTGATGGTGGTGGCATAGCTGCCCGGCCGTGTCAGGCGGCCAAAGGCGCGGCCGGCGGCGGTGCCATGGCTGACCCCGGCAAAGTGCAGGCGCAGTTCGGGATAGCAATAGGCGCCGTTCTGGCGCACGGCCGGATCGGGCAGGGTGCCATCGGCGATATAGCGGGTGATATCGCCGCGCAGCCGGGCGCAGGCCGCTTCATGGCGGGCGGCGAGTTCGGCAATGATGGCAGCAGGAGAGGTGGCGGTGAAAATGTCGCTTGCGTTCATGCCTTCGATGTAGCGCAGCACGATGACAGCGCAAGGGCAGCGGCAACACCGCATGCTGCCCAGCAAAAAAGGCGCCCCGGTGAGGGAGCGCCTTTTTTGTTTGCTGCCAATGCCGGCAACGACGGGATCAGGCTTGCGCTTCGCCCTCGTCGAGCAGGTCGGTCGGGATTTCGCCCGGTTCGGCATTGGGATCGTATTCTTCGGTGAAACCGCCGGTGTCGCCTTCGAACATGGCGTCGATCACGTCGACACCCTTCGACTGCAGCTCGGCTTCGTCAGGCGAACGGGCGACGTTCACCTTGACGTTGACCGACACTTCGGGGTGCAGCGAAACGCGCACGTCGAACAGGCCGATGGTCTTGATCGGGCGTTCGAGCACGATCATCGACTTGGAAACCTTGGCGCCATCGGCGATCAGGGCGTCGACGATGTCGCGCACCGAAACCGAACCATAGAGCTGGCCAGAGTTGGACGAGGCGCGGATGAGCACCACTTCCTTGCCTTCGACCGAGCCGGCTTCGCCCTTGGCTTCTTCGCGGCGCGCCGCGTTTTCAGCTTCGATGCGGGCGCGGTTGGCTTCGAAGACCTTGCGGTTGGCTTCGTTGGCGCGCAGGGCCTTCTTGTTGGGAAGAAGGAAATTGCGGGCGTAACCGTCCTTGACGGAAACTTCATCGCCGATGTGGCCGAGCTTTTCGATGCGCTCGAGCAGGATGATCTGCATGGCTGGCGCTCCTTACTTCACGATGTAGGGCAGGAGGCCGATGTGCCGGGCGCGCTTGATCGCCTGGCTCAGCTCACGCTGCTTCTTCGCCGAAACGGCGGTGATGCGCGACGGGACGATCTTGCCACGTTCGGACATGAAACCCTGAAGCAGGCGCACATCCTTGTAGTCGATCTTCGGAGCGTTCTTGCCCGAGAAGGGGCAGCTCTTGCGACGGCGGAAAAACGGACGAGCCATGGCTTATTCCCCTTCGCGTTCGCGACGACGGCTGCGTTCGCGGTCGTTCTTGCGCATCATCACCGACGGGCCGGCTTCGTGTTCTTCCACGCGCACGGTCATGTAGCGGATGACGTCTTCGTTGATCGCGGTCTGGCGTTCCAGCTCGGCCACGACGCCCGCGGGGGCCTCGATGTTGAGCATCACGAAGTGCGCCTTGCGGTTCTTCTGGATCTTGTAGGCCAGCGAGCGCAGGCCCCAGGTTTCGGTCTTGGTGACCTTGCCCTGGTTCGATTCCACGATTTCGGTGGCGGTAGCGGCAAGCGCATCGACCTGAGCCTGGCTCAGATCCTGGCGCGCCAGAAACACATGCTCGTAAAGCGGCATGCTTCGCGTCCTTTATCTAGTCTAACCGATCGCTGGCTTGTCCGCGGGATTGCGGGGCCCCTCCGGCTTTCTTCCTTCTCCCGCGGCGATTCGCGCGCAAGAGAGGTGGCCCTTAGCCCTTCTGGGCCGGAATGCAAGCCATTCAGCCGGTTTTGGCGGAGGCATCGCCGCGCGTGCGTGGGGCCAGGCGCTGCCCGCCGAAGACCACCGCGAGCAGCGGAATGCGCCGCACCACCAGGAATACCAGGATCGACAGGCCCAGCACCAGCACCGAAAGCGCGGCCCACTGCATGGTGGGAAAGGGCCAGTCCGCCGCGCCCAGCTTTGCCAGCCCCAGGATCACCAGCATCGCCACGATCATGTGGAACAGATAGATCGCCATGGCGCCGTCCACCAGGAACGAGACGGTGCGGCTGGGCCGATCGAACAGGTGCGCCAAAAGGCGGAACACGATCAGTGACATGGCATAGGTCAGCGCGCAGGCCAGGGCGCCATCCACGATGCGCAGCGCCGGTGCGGGATCGCCTTCCCAGCCCAGATGCGGGCGCACCAGCGGGTCGAGCAGGAAATGCCCCAGCATCAATGGCGGCGCCGCGAACCAGGGCCAACGCCCCTCGAATGCGAACAGCCGGTTGCCCAGCTTGAGCCGCCAGCCCAGCGCGCCGATCGCGAACGCGGGGAGATATTGGCCATAGCGCAGCAGCAGTTCCTGCTCGAACACCGCCTCGTTGTCTTGCAGGCCCAGCACCTGTGCGCCCCAGGCAAGCCCCGCGCCCCAGGCGGCCAGCGCCAGCAGCGGGATCGGCCAGGTGCCGCGATCCAGCCCCAGCAGCGGCCGCCACACGCCATCGGGCACGAAGGCACGGCGTGGGCGGAGCGCATAGGTAAAGATGAAGGCCAGCAGCACGATCAGGAACCACAGGTGTTCGAACGCCAGTGGCCAGCCATAGAGCCCCGGCGCCCAGGCGGCCGAGAGCATGACTTTGAGGTGATACTGGATCACCGCCAGGCTGGCGATGCTGGCCACCAGCGGCAGCGCCACGCGCATCATCCGATCGCCCAGCCATGACCGCCGCCCGCGCCGGGCGCTGGCCATGCCGGAGAAATAGCCGGCCAGGATGAAGAAGGCTGACATGCGGAAGGAATGGATGAACGACAGGCCCACCCCCAGCACCGGATTGGCCATCCAGGCGGGAAAGCCCGGCGACAGGATCATCGTGGCGGTGGTGCCGACGTGAAAGGGAATGCCCAGCAGGAGCAGGACCGCGCGCGCTGCATCGAGATGATGGAGGCGTTGCTGCATCAAGACGGCGCGTTCAGGTCAGCGGGCGGCGGGGCAGGGCGCATGGCCAGCCCCGTAACCCCGCCGCGCGCCCGCGTCCATGGCCAAGCCGCGCGCTGCGGCCAATTGCCGGTCTTGCGGGGCAATTAGGGCAGGCATCGGGGCTTTGCGCGCCAAGGGTCAGGCGGCGTCGCGGATGCTGGGCTTGGCCGGGCGGCCCAGCGCCATGCGGCGGTGATGGCCCACGGCAAAATCGCTGATCAGCGTGGCGAACACGTCTTCATGCAGCGGATGATCGAACTCCAGGCCCGAGGTCATCGGCTCGGACCAGGCGATGAACGCCAGCTTGGGCTTGAGGCCAGGTAGCATCAGCATGATCGGCTCACCGATGCGCTGCTTTTCGAGTCCCTCGATCCGCGCGCCATAGGGCGTCAGATCCTTGAGCATGACGGTAGCCCGCACCAGCCCATGCTTGACGCGCACGGGCAGTTCCACGCCGATGCGGGGGAAGCGGCGCGCCTCTGCGCTGTTCGCGCCGGGCGTGGGCGGCATGCCGGGGCCGCCTTCGCGCGGGCCGGTTGCATCCAATTCCTGCTTGCGAAACATGGTGTTCTCCACTGGCCAAATGCCTTTGACCGGGAAGAACGGCGGATGCCGGGCAGGTTTCAGCGGCCCGCGCAGATTACCTTGCGAACCGCGCAAGGATCAGCGCGCGGCGAGCTGCTTTTCCACCAGCGCAATGGCGGCCGCCACGGCGGCTTCGCGCCCCAGGGCCGAGGTATCGAGCAAGGCTGCCCCCGGTGCCTGGCGCAGCGGCGCCGTGGCACGGCCGGCATCGCGGGCGTCGCGCGCGGCCAGGTCTGCCTCGATCTCTTCGCGGGAGACGGTGCGGCCCTGGCCGGTCATTTCCGCCCAGCGGCGCAGCGCGCGCGAGGCCACGCTGGCGGTCACGTAAAGCTTGGCATCGGCGTGCGGGGCAATCACCGTGGCGATGTCCCGCCCATCGAGCACCGCGCCGCCCGGCTGGTTGGCAAAGGCCTGCTGCCGCTCCAGCAAGGCAGCGCGCACCGCCGGGTGGATCGAGACGCGGCTGGCCAGGCCTCCGGTCGCTTCCGAGCGCAGATCGGGATCGGCCAGCAGGCTTTCGGGAAAGGCCGTGGCGGCCAGCGCGTCAGCCGGATCATCGGGGTTGCCGCCCTGCAGCGCCACCTGGCGGCCGACCGCGCGATAGAGCAGCCCGGTATCGAGATGCGGCAGCCCGAAATGGGCGGCCAGCGCGCGGGCGATCGTGCCCTTGCCCGATGCAGTGGGGCCATCGATGGCGATGATCATCGCGCCTTGTTCCTTCTGTCGTGCAGTGCCTTGCCCAGGCCCCACAGCGCGATAGCCGACCAGAACCCTTCCAGCACCAGCGAGGCGGGGTTGAGGTTGACCATCAGCGACACGGTCAGCAGCGCGGCACCGGCCAGATTGGTGCCGTGCTGCACGAACGGATTGGGCCGCCGGCCATGCGCGCCCTCGCGGGTGGTATAGCCATAGGCCAGGATGATGCAGGCCATGCCGATGAAGCCGCAGATGTTGGCGAAAAGCGGCGATAGCGTCATGCGGCGGTGGCCGTGGCGATCAACTGTTCGAACACCGGGAAGCTCGTGGCGATCGGGCGGGTATCGTCGATGCCCACGCCATTGGCGCTCGCCAGGCCGGCCACCGCCATCGACATGGCAATGCGGTGATCGAGGTGCGTGGCCACGCTGGCGTCAGCCGGCGTGCCGGGCAGCGGGGTGCCGCCGGTGCCATCGATGATCATGCCGTCTTCGGTTTCGGTGACCCGCGCGCCGGCCAGTTCCAGCGCCACGCGCATGACCGTGATGCGATCGGATTCCTTGACGCGCAGCTCTTCCAGCCCGCGCGTGATCGTGCGGCCCTGGGCATGGGCGGCGGCGACGAACAGCACGGGGAATTCATCGACCATGCTGGGCACCACGGCGGGATCGACATCGATGCCGGTGAGGGCAGAGGCGCGCACGCGCAGATCGGCCACCGGCTCTCCGCCCACGTCGCGGCGATCGATTTCCTCGATGCTGCCGCCCATCAGGCGCAGCACGTCGAACAGCGCGGCGCGGGTGGGATTGAGGCCGACATTCTCGATCACCAGATCAGATCCCGGCACGATCAGCGCGGCCACGACAAAGAACGCGGCCGACGAGGGATCGCCCGGCACGGTGATCGTCTGCGGCTTGAGCTCGGCCTCACCCACCAGGCGGATCACGCGCGTGCCATCGCTATCGATCTCGACCGAGAGATCAGCGCCAAAGCCCTTGAGCATGCGCTCGGAATGGTCGCGCGTGGGCACCGGTTCGATCACCGTGGTAATGCCCGGGGTGTTGAGCCCGGCGAGCAGCACCGCGCTTTTCACCTGGGCCGAGGCGACCGGCAGGCGATAGGTCAGCGGCACCGGCGTGGCCGCGCCTTCCACGATCAGTGGCAGGCGCCCGCCGGGATAGGCGGTGAAGCGCGCGCCGACCTGGCTGAGCGGATCGATCACCCGGCCCATCGGTCGCTTGGACAGGCTGCCATCGCCCACGAAGCAGGCGGTGATCGGGTGGCTGGCGACCAGCCCCATCAGCAGGCGGGTGGAGGTGCCCGAATTGCCCATGTCGAGCGCGCCGGCCGGTTGCAGCAGCCCGCCCACGCCAACGCCCGCGACCAGCCAATCGCCGTTGGCCTGGCGTTCGATCGTGGCGCCCATGGCGCGCATGGCCGCGGCCGTCGAAAGCACGTCTTCGCCTTCGAGCAGCCCGGTGACGCGGGTTTCGCCCACGGCGAGCGCGCCCAGCATGATCGAGCGGTGGCTGATCGACTTGTCACCCGGCACGCGAATCCGGCCCTTGAGAGGCCCCTGGGCAGAAAAGCGGCGGGGGCGCATCAGGGCGGGATCGGAATGGCTGCTCACGGGCTCGGTCTTTCCAGAATGGCAAAAGGGCGGCAAAAACGCGCGGCTTTTGACAGCGCGCGGCCACTATGGCAAGGCGCGCGCCGCAGTCTGTCGTGCGCACGCTTGATTTCCGGGTAACGCGCCCCCAAGACGTTTTTTTGGTTCCGGTCCGCGCCGCAACGGCAGCGGGCGAGCTTTTCGAGGATTATTCATGGTCAAGCCTGAATGGGGCGCCAAGCATAGCTGTCCGAAGTGCGGCACCCGCTTTTACGACCTCGGCAATGCCGACCCGGTCACGTGCGTGGAATGCAAGTATTCCTGGCATCCTGAGCCGGTGCTCAAGTCCAAGCAGCCGATCCCCTATGAAGAGATCCAGAAGGAGAAGGTCGAGGCCGACGCCGACGTCGATCTCGCCGAAGAGGATCTGGACATCGACGAGGACGGCGATTCGCCCGACAACGACGTCGACCTGGGTGGCGACGATGATCTCGGCGTGGGCGCCCACGAGGGCGAGGACGACGATAACTAAGGGTTTCCGGCCGGGCCGGGGGATGTCCACAGGACATTTTCCGGCAGGCCGGTAAAATTGGCGAGAGGCGCAAAAAAGCCTCTTGCCAGCCGCCACCCTCTCCCTTAGAGGCGCGGCTCCCGGCGATGATCACCTTCTGGTGTGACCGCAGGGCAGGGTGCCTCCCAGGGCATTCTGGCAGACTTTCGGGGCCGTAGCTCAGCTGGGAGAGCGCTACAATGGCATTGTAGAGGTCAGGGGTTCGATCCCCCTCGGCTCCACCAGTCTGCGAAAAACCCTGGTTTTCCAGGGTGCTTCGTTCCTTGTGGACGATATATGCCTGGAACGTGTGGGGCCGTAGCTCAGCTGGGAGAGCGCTACAATGGCATTGTAGAGGTCAGGGGTTCGATCCCCCTCGGCTCCACCAGTTCCCTTCCAAAAAGCCCCGCAAGCCGCGGGGCTTTTTGCGTTTCGGGGCGCAGGTCATTCGCGTTCGGGCACCGGCACGTTGAAGCCATTGAGTGTGACCGACACCAGGGCATAGAGGCCGACCAGGAAGATCAGTTCCTCGACGCCGGCCTGGCCGAACGTCTGCTTGGCCAGGGCATAGACCGGCTCGGGCAGCACACCCCCGCGCGAGAGGGCATAGGCAAGGTCGAAAGCCACGCTTTCGTCCTCGGCCAGGTCGGCCGGCTTGAGATCGGCGGTGAGGGTGGCCAGGCGCTGCGCGCTCATCCCTTCCTTTTCCGCCACGGCGACGTGGGCATAGATTTCATAGGCGGCGTCATAGCGCGCGCCCACGGTCAGGATCACGATCTGGCGCACGCGATCGGGCACGGTGGCCTTGGCCGTCAGCGCCAGGGTCAGATCCCAGATCGCCTTGCCGATTTGCGGCGAATGCAGCCACGGGTTCCACGGCCCCATCAGGGCGCCGGATTCGTCGATCACCTTGAAGGCGTTGAAGTTGCTGGCAATGCCTTCACGCATCGCCTCGTAAAGCGGCTTCTGTTCGTCGGTCAGCTGTGACGGCGGAATGAGCGGCAGGCGCATGGGCGCTCCTTTTTGTGCGGTGCAACAGGTCCCGTGCCTGCAATCCGCCCATGGCCTGCCGGTTCCGCCCGCGTTTACATTTTCAGGCCGATTTCGCGCAGGCGTTCCTGCAGGTAATCGTCAGCCGTGATGGAGACGGGATAGCGGTCGGGATTTTCCGCCGTGATGCACTGCGGCAGGGTGTGGAACGGGAAGTCGCTGCGCAGGTGCAGGAAGAACGGCATCGAATAACGGCTGTAGCCGGCCCGCGCGCCATCGGGATTGCGCACGCGGTGGGTGGTTGATGGTAGGACGTGGTTGGTCAGGCGCTGCAGCATGTCGCCGATGTTGACCACCAGCGCGCCGGGCGGGGGCGAAACCTCGATCCAGCGGCCATCGCGCGCCAGCAGTTCCAGGCCCGCTTCCTCGGCGCCGAGCAGCAGGGTGATGAGATTGATATCCTCGTGCGCGCCGGCGCGGATCGCGCCGTCCGGGGCGCCGGGCACCGGCGGATAATGCAGCAGGCGCAGCACCGAATTGCCATCGGCAATGGCCGGATCGAACCAGTGCTCGTCCAGCCCCAGCCACACCGCGATGCGCGAGAGAATGCGCGCGCCGACTTGGTCGAAAGCGGCGTAAAGCGTGGTGAAGGTTTCGTGGAAACCCGCGATCTCGGCCGGCCAGACATTGGGCGGCATCGCCCCGGCCAGGGGATGGCCAACGGGCAGATCGCGGCCAACATGCCAGAATTCCTTCAGGTCGCTGACCTTGGCGCCCTTGGCGATCTCGGTGCGGAACGGCGTATAGCCGCGCGCGCCGCCGATGCCGGGAACCGCATAGGCGCGCTTTTGCGCATCGGGCAGGGCAAAGAAGGCCTGGGTCTGCGCCCAGGCGCGCGCCACCAGATCGGCGTCAAGGCCGTGGTCCTTGACCATGGCAAAGCCGAATTGCTGGAAACTGGCACCGATATCGTGGGAAAGTTCTGCCGGATCGGCAGCCAGGGACAGGACGGGTAGAGTATCGAGGTTCATTTGGCTCCCCGGGGGAAAATGCGGTATGGGCGCGCCTCTATCCCCATAGTCCGCAAGGTTTCCATGATTCAGATCAGTGCCGATACCCAGCTTTGGCTGATGAAGTCCGAACCCGACGTATATAGCTGGGACGACCTGGTCAGCGAAGGCGAGGGCACCTGGGATGGCGTGCGCAACCATTTGGCGGCGCGTAACCTGCGGACGATGAAGGAAGGCGACCTTACGTTCTTCTATCACTCCAACATCGGCAAGGAAATAGTTGGCATTGCAACGATCAGCGTGCCGGGCCTGACCGACCCTACCGATCCCGACGGCAAGTGGGCAGCGGTGAAGGTCAAGCCCGTGGCCAAGCTGGTGCGCCCGGTCAGCCTCAAGACGATCAAGGCCACGCCCGATCTGGCTGACATGGAATTGCTGCGCCTGTCGCGTTTGTCGGTCTCGGCAGTGCGCCCCGCCGAATGGGATCATATCCTGGCGATGGCCGGCGGCACGGTCTGACCACGGCCGCCCGCCGCTCATTGTTGGCCATGCTGCCCTTTGGGCCGGTCGCTCAACCGTTCGTCTCACAGGTTGGAACCAAAGCCGCGCCCAAGGCGTAGTTGCTTTCGAAGGATGCGGCCGGCTTCCCCCTCTCACGGCCGCATCCACCCCACCTTTTCAAGGAGATACGCCATGGGTGAGCTCAAGGATCGCGCCAAGGGTCTGACCAACGAAGCGGTTGGCAACATCAAGGAAGCCGCCGGCAAGATGACCGACAACGGCAAGCTTCAGGCCGAAGGCCTGGCGCAGCAGGCCAAGGGCAAGACCCAGCAGGCCGCCGGCAAGGTCAAGGGCGCGCTGGGCGACGATATCTGATCGACGCTGCTGACAGTCCCTGAATGGTCTGACCTGTAATGGTCTGGCGGGCCGCCCTTTTCCCAGGGCGGCCCGCTTTGTTTTGGGCGGGTGATTGTGCGGCCTGTCCCATGACGGAACGCCGCCGAATTGGCGGCGACTGCGCCGGTGCCATCATGGTTAAATTCGCGTTAAAGCGGATAGCCATGCTCGAATCCACGCCCCACCCCGATGGCCCTGGCGCCCAGGCACCCGGCCACCCGTTCCGCGCCACCCTGCCGCGCCGCGTGCTGCTGCCGATGCCGGTGTTCGAGCCGGAAGTGCAGGCGGCCATGGCACGCGCCGCGCTGCGCTCCCAGCCGATGAACTGGAAGCGCATCACCGTGCAGGACGTGAAGGAATTCCTGATGGCCTACTGCGCCTGCTTCATGGCGATCATGGCCTTCATGAGCTGATCGCCGGGGCGAGCAGCGGGAGCTATTAACCCGCCATCTCGTCAAACGTGTGGGTTTCCTGCGCACCCAGGTGGGCCACTTCGGCGCGATAGAGCAGCCAGCCGAGCCAAGCTGAAAACAGGCAGAGAATGCCGGTCAGCAGCAACTGGTCGACAATGCGCATGCCGGCCGCCGTCAGGCCCATGGCCAAGAGCGAGCCGGCCAGCATCGCGCCGGAATTGACGATGTTGTTGGCCGCGATCGTGCGCGCTGCCTCGCACTTTTCCACCACGGTGGTGAGAAAGGCATAGAGCGGCACGATGAACATGCCCCCGGTGATGGCAATGCCCAAGAGCGTACCGATCAGCGGCACGGCCAGCGGCGCGGTGATGAAGGCCGTCAGGTTGAGCAGGCCGCGCTGTGCTGGCACCGGCCAGGCCGCGCAGACGAAGTGGAAGCCAACGACGAACAGCGCCGTTCCGACCACGCAGATCGGCGCATAGCGCGCCGAAACCGTGCCCTTTAGCAGGCGGTTGATCGAGACCGAGCCGATCGCGATGCCGACCGAGAAGATCACCAGGAACAGGCTGGCCACTTCCTTGCTGCAACCCAGCACGTTCTTGGCCAGCGGCGGGAACTGCACGAACAGGATCGCGCCCACGGCCCAGAAGAAGCTGATCGCCGCAATAGCCAGGAACACCCGCGGATGGCGTGTGGTGGAATGGACCAGGCGATAGAGCGAGACCACCTGATCGGCCACTACCACCGGCACGAGGCCCAGCGCGCGCACCACATTGCACGGGCGCGCCAGGAACGGACGCAGCAGCGGCAGGGCGAGCGGCTCGTTCGGCTGTTCGGGCGGGGCGGGGGGCACGCTGCGGCCGGCGAAAAAGCCGATCAGCGCGGTGACGACCACTGTCACTGCCGCTGCCGGCGCAGAGATATAGCCGGCCACGATCGTGCCGGCCAGGATCGCCATGTAGGTGCCCGCTTCGACCAGGCCAGTGCCGGCCAGCACTTCATCGGCATGAAGATGCTGGGGCAGGATGGCGTATTTGATCGGGCCGAAGAAGGTGGAATGCACGCCCATGGCGAACAGCGCCAGCAGCATCAGCGGGATGGCCAGCCCTTCGACATGGAAGCCCTTCCACGCCAGCAGCAGGCCGGTGGCGCCGACGGTCATGATCCCGATCTCGCAGGTTTTGACGATGCGGATGATGCGTGCCTTGTCGCGCATGTCGGCCAATTGGCCCGACAGGGCAGACAGCGCCACGAAGGGAATGATGAACAGGGCCGTCGCCATGCCGGAAAAATGCGCTTCGGCTTTTTCCGAATTGTACACGTTGAACACCACGAACAGCACCATGGCATTCTTGAACAGATTGTCGTTGAACGCGCCCAGCAACTGGGTGACGAACAATGGCAGGAAGCGACGGGCGCGAAGGAGATGCGTTGTAGTTGTCATTCTAAGCGGTGCCGGGCATCCCTGGTCTCTGTTCCGCCTGCCTTAGCGCGCCACGCCGGGTGGGCAAGGGGCAAGCGGTGGGCGCCACAAGATTTAACCCGCAGCCCGTCTTACATGGGTGGCCCCAGGGCACACGGCAAGGTGGGCGGGGGCAAAGGCACCGCCCGAACACGATGGCAGGCCCTTCGTGCACAAACCGTTTCCATGTTGGCCCCGGCCGCCTTATTGCGGAAAAGACATGCTCACGCTGCCCAACATCCTCACCCTTTCGCGCATCGTTGCCGTGCCCTTGCTGGTTGCCCTGCTGTGGTGGCCGGGCTGGCCCACTGGCTATGCCCTGGGTTTTGCCATGTACTGCCTGATGGGCGTGACCGATTATTTCGACGGCTATCTGGCGCGGGCGCAGGGCACGGTGTCCAAGCTGGGCGTGTTCCTCGATCCGATTGCCGACAAGATCATGGTGGCCGCCGTGATCCTGGTGCTGACCGCACAAGGCGTGCTGACCGGCCCCTATGTCGGGGACATGCACGTGATCGCCGGCCTGGTGATTCTGCTGCGCGAGATCGCGGTGTCGGGCCTGCGCGAGTTTCTGGGCGGCATCCAGGTTTCGGTGCCGGTGTCCAAGCTCGCCAAGTGGAAGACCACGTTTCAGATGATTTCGCTCGGCGCGCTGATCCTGGGCTGCGCCACGCCGTGGTGGACGCTTACGCTCCAAGGCATCGTCATCAACGTGCCGCATACGGTGGGCCTCGCCACGCTGTGGGGCGCGGCCGGGCTGACCGTGATCACCGGCTGGGATTACCTGCGGGTGGGCTTGAAGCATATGGATTGAGTAACGCGTTAGATTTCACGCCCAATCAGAGACTGGTCCAAAATCCTCGAACGTACTGAAGCCGGGCTATGAGCGAATCGGATTACGCATTGCGAGAGCGCGACGGCGCGATAGCCAGAATACGCAATGCGGCGTTGCTCGATGCTGCTTTCATCCTCGTCTATCATAATACTGTTATGTCCACATATCCGCATATAGACCAAGCGCTTCTAGCAGACATATTCGATGAATCCGAAGCGGCTGCCGCTCTTTCCACGGCTACGAAACTGCTGAATTCGACTTATGATCTGGGGAAAGCCTATCTTGCAGGACGCTTCACGCACGAGGATTGCGTTAAGCGCCTTGAAGCAGGCTTTCCCGGATTTGGCCGTGAGTCTTACGAGAAGGCTTTAAGCTACGGGTGCTTCCAAGCGCGGTAGCCTGCATGCAGCGATGCAGACTTTCGCGAGTTATCCAGAATCCACCACCGCCAATGCGCTAGATCTGTCAGCGCCCTCACAAACTCTCCGCCAGATAGCGATCGGGCCGGTGCCAAGTCATGATCATCAGGTTGGCGCAGACCGCGCTGGCCAGCGACCAGATCGCGCGTTCGGGGCCGAGCACTAGGGCCGAGGTGGCGATGATCGTGGCGTCGGTGATCATCAGCAGGCGGCCAAAGCTCCAGCCCTTTTTGCGGCTGAGCCAGCGGGCGATCACGCTCGATCCGCCCACGGCGGTGCCGTGGCGCGTCACTGCCAAAAGGCCCATACCCATCACCGTGCCGCCGATCACAGCGGCGGCGGCCGGGCTGGCTGACGTCAGCACCAGGCCTTTGGCCACCAGCGTGACCAGGCCGGTAATGGCCAGCGTCGCGACCAGGCTGCGCAGCGTGTAGCGCGTGCCCTGGCTGCGCCAGAAGATCAGGAAGATTGGCAGGTTGAGCGCGGCAAACAGCGTGCCGGGCGAATATGGCGCAATATAGGACAGCAGCAGGGCAAGGCCGGCCATGCCCCCGGTGATCAACCGCGCCTGGTGCAGCAGGTACAGGCCCAGCGCCAGCAGAAGGCACCCGGTCGCAACCCCATAGAGATCTTCCAGCGCGTTGTGGCGCTGCACCTTCATGGTGTGCGCAATTCCTCTGCCAGCAGGCGAAACTCGTCGGCGCGGGGCGAATTCTTGCGCCACACCAGGGCGATTTCGCGATAGGCGTGATCGGATTGCAGCGGGCGGGCAACGATATGGGTGTCGTTGAGGATGCCGGCGTCCACCGCCATTTCGGGCAGCATGGTCAACCCCAGGCCATTGTCCACCATCTGCACCAGAGTGTGCAGGCTGGTGCCGATCATCGTGGCGCTGGCGCGCAGCTCCGGCCGGTTGCAGGCGGCCAGGGCATGCTCTTTCAAGCAGTGCCCGTCTTCCAGCAGCAGCAGGCGGGTTTCATCGATCAGCGCGGGTGGCACCGATTCGGGCGGGTTGCGCGGATCGTCCTGCGGGAACGCCACATAGAGCCGGTCCTTGAACAGCGGCGCCACGTCCACCTCGCCGGTGGCAAAGGGCAGGGCCAGCAGCACGCAATCGGCGCGGCCATGGTGCAGCGATTCGATCGCGGCGGCGCTGGGCTCCTCGCGCAGGAACAGCTTCAATTGCGGGCGTTCCTGGCGCAGGCGCGGCAAGATGCGCGGCAGCAGGAACGGCGCGATCGTGGGGATCACGCTCATGCGCAGCTCGCCGGCCAGCGGCACGCCATGCGATTGCACCAGTTCGGACAGTTCCTCCGCTTCGCGCAGCAGGCGGTGCGCCTTGGCCACCACCTGGTTGCCCAGCGGGGTGAACCGCACGACACGGCGCGTGCGCTCCACCAGCGTTACGCCCAGGAGCGATTCGAGTTCGCGCAGCCCAGCCGACAGCGTTGACTGCGAGACGAAGCACGAATCGGCGGCTTTGCCGAAGTGGCCATGTTCATGCAGCGCGACGAGGTATTGCAGCTGCTTGAGCGTGGGCAGGTAGGTGCTCATTCCCCGGTCGGCTCGTCAGCTTCGGGTTCGGCTGGCGTTGCCTTGGCCGGGCCGTTGTTGCCGATCTGGTCGATGTGCGCCATCTTGAGCTTGCCGTTGACCACGGCAAAGGCCAGGCGCCCTTCCACCAGTTCCAGCGCATCGCGGCCGAACTGTTCGTAGCGCCAGGTTTCCAGCAGGGCCAAGCCCTTGCGCTGCCCGGCGGCCAGTGCCTCCAGATCATCGCTGCGCGCCAAAAGGCGCGAAGCCACGTCGATTTCGCGGCTGCGGATCTTGAGCAGCAGCTTGAGCAGGTCGGCCACCAGCGCGCCTTCCTTGCCCAGCGGGGCACCGCGCGGCGCGCGCGGGGGCATTTCCGCCTCGGTCAACGGCTTGGCATCGGCCAGCGTCTGCATCAGGCGGCGTCCGATATCGTTATCCTTCCATCCGGTGGACAGGCCGCGCACTTTGGCCAGGTCGTGCTGTTCGCGCGGCGGGTGGCTGGCAATGTCGGCCAGGGTTTCATCGCGCATGATGCGCCCGCGCGGGATATTCTTGTCCATTGCCTCGGCCTCGCGCCAGGCGGCAATCGCGCGCAACCGGCCAAGCACGGCGGGATTGCGGCTGGGCGGGCGAATCTTTTCCCACACCTTGCCCGGGTCGTTGCGATAGTTTTCCGGGTCGGCCAGCTTTTCCATCTCGATATCCAGCCACTCGCCGCGCCCCGTCTTGATCAGGCGCTTGAGCATGCGCGGAAAAATCTTGGAAAGGTGGGTCACGTCGCCGATCGCATATTCGATCTGGCGTTCGGTCAGCGGGCGGCGCGACCAGTCGGTAAAGCGGGCGCCCTTGTCGATCGACAGGCCCAGCCACGCTTCCACCAGGTTCGAATAGCCGATCTGCTCGCTTTGCGAGAGGGCCATCATGGCGATCTGCGTGTCAAAGATCGGGTGCGGCGTGCGGCCCGAGAGATTGTAAATGATTTCAACATCCTGCCCGCCGGCGTGGAAGACCTTGAGCACGTCTTCGTTGTCCACCAGCAGATCGAGCATGGGCGACAGGTCGATCCCCGGCGCCAGCGGATCGATCGCCGCAGCTTCCTCTTCATTGGCGATCTGCACCAGGCACAATTCCGGCCAATAGGTGTTCTCGCGCATGAATTCGGTGTCGACCGTGACGAAGTCTGACTTGGCCAGCCGCTCGCACAGATCGGCAAGCGCGGCGGTCGTGGTAATCAGCGGATGTATCTTCATCGTTCTTTTCTGTATGGCCCGAACCGCACCTGGGTGCCAAACACCCGTGGCGGCATGGGGCCGGTGGTGCCCCCGTCCGGGAGCGGCGGCTTGACAAAAGCGTGGCCATCGCCTCTTGGCCGCGCCTGACATTTAAGCCTGTCTCACCTGCCTTATTGCAGACCGATTGGAAAGAGTTTCGATGCATCCTTACCGTTCCCACACCTGCGGCGCCCTCTCGCGCGAGCATGTCGGCGAAAATGTTCGCCTTTCGGGCTGGGTGCATCGCAAGCGCGACCATGGCGGCGTGCTGTTCGTCGATTTGCGCGATCACTACGGGATCACCCAGATCGTGGCAGATAGCGACAGCCCGGCGCTGCCGCTGCTCGAATCCGTGCGCGTGGAAAGCGTTGTGACGATCGAAGGCGTGGTCAAGGCCCGCAACGAAGCGACCGTCAACGCCAACCTGGCGACGGGCGCGATCGAAGTGTTCGCCAAGGTGGCGACGGTGCTTTCGGCGGCAGAAGAGCTGCCCATGCCGGTGGCCGGCGAGCAGGAATATCCCGAGGATATCCGCCTGCGCTATCGCTTCCTCGATCTGCGCCGCGAAACCCTGCACGCCAACATCGTGACGCGCACGCGAATCATCTCCGACATGCGCCGCCGCATGGAAGGCGCGGGCTTCACCGAATATTCCACGCCGATCCTGACGGCATCGAGCCCGGAAGGCGCGCGCGACTTCCTGGTGCCGAGCCGCATCCACGCCGGCAAGTTCTATGCGTTGCCGCAGGCGCCGCAGCAGTACAAGCAGCTGCTGATGGTGGCCGGGTTCGACCGCTATTTCCAGATCGCGCCGTGCTTCCGCGACGAAGATCCGCGCGCCGATCGCCTGCCGGGCGAATTCTACCAGCTCGACCTGGAAATGAGCTTTGTGACCCAGGAAGAAGTCTGGGAAACGATGGAGCCGGTGATCGGCGGCGTGTTCGAGGCCTTTGCCGAAGGCAAGCCGGTGACGCCGATTGGCCAGTTCCCGCGCATTCCCTATGACGAGGCGATCCTCAAGTACGGGTCTGACAAGCCGGACCTGCGCAACCCGCTGCTGATCACCGACGTTTCGCACCACTTCACCCAGTCCGGCTTTGGCCTGTTTGAAAAGATCGTCGGCACCGGCGGCGTCGTCCGCGCCATTCCGGCGCCGAACACCGCAGACAAGAGCCGCAAGTTCTTTGACGAAATGAACGACTGGGCCCGCGCCGAAGGCCATGCTGGCCTGGGCTATGTCACCCGCAAGGGCGGCGAGTTTGGCGGGCCGATTGCCAAGAATCACGGCGCCGAAGGCATGGCCGCGCTCTATGCCGAGCTGGGCCTGGGCGAAAACGACGGGCTGTTCTTTGCCGCTGGCAAGGCCGATCAGGCCGCCAAGCTGGCGGGCCTGGCTCGCAACCGCGTGGCCGCGCAGCTTGGCCTGGTCGAAGAAGGCACCTACAAGCTGTGCTGGATCGTCGATTTCCCGTTCTATGAATGGGATGAAGACAACAAGAAGGTGGAATTCAGCCACAACCCGTTCTCCATGCCGCAGGGCGGGATGGACGCGCTGACCAACCAGGACCCGCTGACGATCAAGGCGTTCCAGTACGATCTGGTCTGCAACGGCTATGAAATCGCCTCGGGCTCGATCCGCAACCAGTCGCCCGAAACCATGGTCAAGGCGTTCGAAATCGTGGGCCTGACCAAGGCTGACGTGGAAGAGCGCTTTGGCGGCCTCTATCGTGCGTTCCAGTATGGCGCGCCGCCCCACGGCGGCATGGCCGCTGGTGTCGACCGCATTGTCATGCTGCTGTGCGGGGCGCAGAACCTGCGCGAGATCACGCTGTTCCCGATGAACCAGCGGGCCGAAGACCTGCTGATGGGGGCGCCCTCGCCAGCCGAGCACAAGCAGTTGCGCGAGCTCAACATTCGCGTTGTCGAACAGCCCAAGGGCTGAGCGGCACCGCATTCCGACCGGCGCTTGTGTCCCACGGCTGACAGGCCAGGATGCGGGCGCCTCTTGCCAGCGGTTCAACAGCCTATTAGGGCGATGCCTGACCCGCGACCACCAACCTGTTTCCTGCGAAGGGGCATATAATGAGCGATACCGCCGACCGCGTTAAGAAGATCGTTGTCGAGCACCTCGGCGTCGAGGCCGACAAGGTCACCGAAGACGCCAGCTTCATCGACGATCTCGGCGCTGACTCGCTCGACATCGTCGAGCTGGTCATGGCCTTTGAAGAAGAATTCGGTGTGGAAATCCCCGACGATGCGGCCGAGAAGATCTCGACCGTGTCTGACGCGATCAAGTACATCGACGAAAACAAGGGCTGATCGCCCCGCTTCCCCAACCGTTCCGGCCAGCAAGTGCGGGCCGGGCAGGGGAGGAATTCGGCAGGCTCAGTCCCCATATCTGCGGGGCTGGGCCTGTTCGTTTGTGATTTTGCGGAGAAAAGAATGCGTCGTGTCGTCGTAACCGGCCTCGGCCTTGTCACCCCGCTGGGCGCGGACGTGGAAACCGTTTGGGCGAATCTGCTCGCCGGCAAGTCTGGCGCCGGGCCGATCACGCGGTTCGATGCCAGCAACCAGAAGTGCCAGATCGCTTGCGAAGTGAAGCCGGCCGACCATCCCTATGGCTTTGATGCGTCACGCCGAGTCGATCACAAGATTCAGCGCCAGGTCGATCCGTTCATCGTCTATGGCATCGATGCTGCCGGCCAGGCGCTGGAAGATGCCGGCCTGGTGGACATGGACGATGATCTCAAGACGCGCACCGGCTGCTCGATCGGCTCGGGCATCGGCGGTTTGCCGGGCATCGAGAGCGAATCGATCGTCCTGCACGAAAAGGGCCCCGGCCGCGTCTCTCCGCACTTCGTGCATGGTCGCCTGATCAATCTGATCTCGGGCCAGGTTTCGATCAAGTATGGCCTGATGGGCCCCAACCATGCGGTTGTCACCGCCTGCTCCACCGGCGCCCATTCGATTGGCGATGCCGCGCGGATGATCAAGGATGGCGACGCTGACGTGATGCTGGCGGGCGGCGCGGAAAGCACGATCAACCCGCTGGGCGTGGCCGGCTTTGCCCAGGCCCGCGCACTCAACTGCAGCTACAACGACCGGCCGGAACAGGCCAGCCGCCCCTATGACAAGGACCGCGATGGTTTCGTCATGGGCGAGGGCGCCGGCGTCGTCGTGCTGGAAGAATACGAACACGCCAAGGCGCGTGGCGCCAAGATCTATGCCGAAGTGGTCGGCTATGGCCTGTCGGGCGATGCCTATCACGTGACGGCGCCGCACCCGGAAGGCAAGGGCGCCGAACTCGCGATGCGCATGGCGCTGCGCAAGGCCGGCCTGGAGCCTGGCGACATTGACTATGTCAACGCCCACGGCACCTCGACCATGGCTGACACCATCGAACTGGGCGCGGTCAAGCGCGTGCTGGGCGATGATCTGTCGGGCGCCTCGATGAGCAGCACCAAGTCGGCGATCGGCCACCTGCTCGGTGGCGCCGGCGCGGTCGAAGCGATCTTCTGCATCCTCGCCATCCGCGACCAGATCGTGCCGCCCACGCTCAACCTCGACAACCCGGATGAGGGCACCGAGGGCGTGGACCTGGTGCCGCACGTGGCCAAGAAGCGCCAGGTGCGCGCCGTGCTCAACAACTCGTTCGGGTTTGGCGGCACCAACGCCAGCCTGATCATGAAGGCGGTTTGAGCCGCAAGGCCAACCCGCGTGGCAAGCCGAAAGGCCGCCGTAAACCAAGGAAACGCGCTCCCATGATTGCCCGCATCGGTAAAGTCCGGCTGGTCATCCTGGGGGCGCTGCTCCTGGCGGCAGCATGGGGCACCCACTTCCTGTGGGGCTGGTATGGCCCAGGCCCGCTGGCCAAGGATACGGCGTTCGTCGTTCCCGATGGCGCCAGCATCGGCTCCATCGCCAGCAAGCTGGAGGCAGAAGGGGCGGTGGCTTCGGCCAGCACGTTCCGCGCCCGCGCGCGCCTGCTGGGCACCACCGCGCCGATCAAGGCCGGCGAATTCAGCCTGCCGGCCCACGCCAGTGGCTCTACCATCCTCAAGATCCTGCAAGGGGCCGAAGGCGCGATGCGCCGCCTGGTCACCGTACCCGAGGGCATGCCCGCGATCATGGTGCAGGAACGGCTGATGGCGCAGCCGCTGCTCACCGGCACCGTCGACGTTCCCGAAGAGGGCACCGTGCTGCCCGACAGCTATGAATTCCGCCGTGGCGAACCGCGCAAGGCAGTGCTGGCGCGCATGCAGGCGGCCATGACCAAGACCCTGGCCGAACTGTGGGCACAGCGCAGCGCCGATACCGTGGCCAAGACCCCGCAAGAGGCGCTGATCCTGGCCTCGATCGTGGAAAAGGAAACCGGCAAGCCAGCCGAACGCCGCATGGTGGCCGGGCTCTATTCCAATCGCCTGCGCAAAGGCATGCTGCTGCAGGCCGATCCCACGATCATCTATCCGATCACCCGCGGCAAGCCGCTCGGCCGTCGCATCCGCCAGTCGGAAATTCAGGCTGTAAACGATTACAATACCTATTCGATGACCGGCCTGCCCAAGGGACCGATCACCAATCCCGGCCGCGCCTCGATCGAGGCAGTGCTGCATCCGGCGCATACCGATGCATTGTATATGGTAGCCGATGGGACCGGTGGCCATGTCTTTGCCGATACTCTGGCCGAACATAATGCCAATGTTGCCAAATGGTTTGCCATCCGCCGCGCACGCGGCGATCTCTAGGCTGGCATTTGCGCGTCTCTCGCATTATTGGTCCGATACGGAGTTTTACGGATTTGCCGCCTGATGCGCGCGCGCATCGCTCCGGCTGTTCCGATTTCTCCCGCGCGGCGGGTCGCGCCGGGTGAGCGGGCCCCTGGTCCTGACAGCCCGGCTACCCGCCGCGCTCTTTGGCCAGATGGAAGGGTTGCGGCGCGCGAACTATCCGCCCGAACGCAATCATGTGCCTGCCCATGTCACGCTGTTTCACGCGCTGCCGCCCTCCGCCCAGGGCGAGGTGCAGCGCTTGGCTGCCCGCGTTTGCGCGCAAACCCCGCCGCCGGCTGCGCAGCTCGCCGGGCTGGCAGACCTGGGCACTGGCATGGCCGTTGCTGTGCACAGCCCTGCGCTGGCAGCGGTGCATGCTGATTTGGCCGAAGCGCTCCAGGGGTTGCTCGGCCTGGCAGACCAAGGCCGGCCGCGCTTTCATGTAACTGTCCAGAACAAGGTTGTCCGCAGCGAAGCCCGCGCGCTCCAGGCGGCGCTGGCGGGCCGGTTCGAGGGCCAGGCCTTTGCTTTTGCCGGCCTCGACCTCCACGCCATTGAGCGCCTGCCCCAAGGCGGCGCCACCTGGCAGCCCGTAGGGCAGTGGACGTTTCGCGGCCGCTGAAGATCCTCCCCGGCACGGGGAGGGGGACCGCGCGAAGCGTGGTGGAGGGGATCTTCGGCCTGAAACGCCGTTTGCAGCCGCCAGTCCCCTCCACCAGCCTGCGGCTGGTCCCCCTCCCCCGGTGGGGGAGGATCAGGGTGCAGGCACGACGTCGAAGGCAATGTTCAGCCGCTCCCCCGCATCGAACGGCACCGTGCCATGCCACAGCGTGGAGGCAAACAGCACCAGTTGCCCCACCACCGGGGCGATCGTGCCATAGGGGACAAGGTCAAGGCCCAGTTCCTGCGGCGGGGCGCCATAGTGAAAGTGCCCGGCATCGGGCGCAGTGCTTTCAGCCGGCTCGGGCAGGGCGACATAAAAGGCGCTGCTGATCCACCCCAAAGGATGCGAATGGGTGACGTTGAAGCCGTGCCCGTGCAGCCGGACCGACCAGCTGCCGCTGATCCGCACCGCATCGCGCGGGCGTGAGAGCAGCGGGTGGGCAGGATCGGGCGGGGGCAGGGCGGCAATGTAATCGCGCGTTGCCGCCAGCAATGCCTCGCGCGTGCGCACCAGCACGGGTTCGTGGCGCAGCAGCACGCTGCGGTCGGTCTGCGTGCCGCCGCGCACCGATTGTTCGGGATAGGGCAATTGCGCCCGGTGCAACCCGCGCAGCAGATCGGCCAGTTGTGCCAGTTCCCCCGTACTCAGCCCCACTGCCACGCTGCGCACAAATGCGGGATCGCCATCGAGCCATTGGGTCCGCGGATCGTCCAGCAGGCGCCAGCAGGTGGAAACATAGGGCCAGACCTGCCCGGCCAGCGGCGATCCTGGCGCCTGCTGCGCCAAGGGCAGGGCGAGGGCCAGTGCCATGTCGGGCGCGCCGTCACGCAGTGCCTGGCGGATGCGGGCGATGGTGATCACCGGGCTGCCGGGCAGCGTACCCTGGTTGATCAGCCGGGCCATCTCTTCCGCATCGCCGCTTTCCCCGGCCAGGAACACCCGCGCCTGGATCAGGGCAGGCAGCGTGCCCAGGTGTCGTTCCGCTTCGTCCAGGATGGCGGCGGCGCGGGGCCAGTCGCGCACCTGGGCCACGGCGGCAAACCACCCCAGCCACAGGGTGGGCTGCGCCGGATGGGCGCGCGCAGCGCGGGAAAAACTGGCATCGAAGGTGTGGCGGTCGCCGTTCACCCAGCGCAGCGAGCCCAGCACGCGGTGCCCGTCGGCCCAGGCGGGGTGGCGCGCCAAGGCCGCCTCCAGCGTGGCCAATGCTTTTGCCGCCTGGCCTTCGCTGGCCAGCGCCAGGGCGTAGTTGCGCTGTGCGTCGAGATGGTCGGGCCAGCGGCGGCAGACCGTGGCGAACAGGTGCGCGGCGGGATGGCCCAGTTCATAGCGCGATTGCGCGTGGAGAAAGGCGACGGCGGGATCGTCGGGCGCCAGGGCATGGGCGCGCGCGATGGCGCCTTGCGCGCCGACCATGTCTTGCCGCGCGCGCAGGATGCGGGCGCGGTCGAGCCATTCGCCCGCGCTTTCGCTCATGCCGGCTGCGGGGCAAGCCCGGCCAGCACGGCGCCATGCATGGGTTGCTGCGCCGCCTCCGCGGCCATGGCGCCGCGCAGCCGGCCCAGCCATTCGCGCCCGTCGACGCCGCGATAGTCGATCAGCGGGTCGTGCCCTTCCGGCAGGTTGTTCTGGCCGATGTGCACGGCCAGCCATGATGGCGGGGCAAACAGGTCCAGCTCACGCGCGATCAGGCGACCATGGCGGCGGAAATGCGCAATTTTCAGGGCCAGGCTGTCGGGGATGTCCATCGCCGCGACATGGCGCCACAACTCGGCATCCTGCCGCTGCGTCAGCTTGTAGTGCAGGATGATGAAGTCGCGGATGCGCTCCATCTCGCCATGGGCGACGCGGTTGAATTCATCGCGCGTGGCGGGATCGAAATCGCGATCGGGAAACAGGGCCAGGATCTTGGAGACATTGGCCTGGATCAGGTGGATCGAGGTGGATTCGAGCGGTTCGAGAAAGCCCGAGGCCAGGCCCACGGCAATCACGTTGCGGTTCCAGTGCAGCTTGCGTCGCCCCGCCTGGAAGCGCACCGCGCGCGGATCGCCCAGCGCCGTTCCATCCAGGCTGCTGGCGAGATCCTCGGCCGCGCGGTCTTCGTCCAGGAACGCGCTGCAAAAGACATAGCCGTTGCCGATGCGGTGTTGCAGCGGGATGCGCCACTGCCACCCCGCCGCGCGCGCGGTCGATCGGGTATAGGGCGTGGGGTTGGGATCGGCGGCCGGATGCGCGCAAGGCATTGCTACGGCGCGGTCACACGGCAGCCAGTGCGACCAGTCTTCGTATCCGGTCTTGAGCGCCCCCTCGATCAGCAACCCGCGAAAGCCCGAGCAATCGATGAACAGTTCTGCCTCGATCCGGCGCCCGTCGGCCATCGTGACTGCCTCGACACAGCCGGTCTCGCCATGCAGCGCTACGTCGGCAATGCGGCCTTCCACCCGTGTGACGCCGCGCTGTTCGGCAATCGTGCGCAGGAAGCGGGCATAGAGCCCGGCATCGAAGTGATAGGCATAGTCGAACGTGCTCATCACGCTACGCGGATCGGGCGAGGGGTGGGCAAAGCGCCCGGCCCGCGCCAGGTGCCAGGCCATGGCATGCTCGTCGAGCGGGGCGGTTTCCCCCTGGCGACGCGCCTGTAGCCAGTATTGGTGCATCGGCACCATGTCGAAGTTGCGGCCATAGGGGCCGAAGGGATGGAAATAGCGCGAATTTTCCGCGCCCCAACCGACGAATTCGATCCCCAGCTTAAAGCTGCCCTTGGTCCGCGCCAGGAACTCGCGCTCGTCGATGCCCAGGGTCTGGTTGAACACGCGGATCGGCGGAATGGTCGCTTCGCCCACACCGATCGTGCCGATTTCCTCGCTTTCCACCAGGGTGATGGCGCAATCGCGCGCCAGGGCCTGCGAGAGCATCGCAGCCGTCATCCATCCGGCTGATCCGCCGCCAACAATCAGTACCTTGCGGATCTTGCGATCGTCCATGGTCTCGTTCCCCTCCCTGGGCAGGCGCATCCTACAATCAATTGCAGAGCGCGCAAAGCGGGCTTTTGGGCGGGTTGGAACCGCTCTTGTGAACCTGCGCGGACACGCATGAAATATTGGTAATAATCTCATTTGTCAGAAGAAATTGCCAGCGAAAGGTCTAGCTTGCGATCTAGCAGGGCCAGACCGGAGAGGCGCCGCGTGAGTCATCTGTTCATTCTGGCTTTCGTTGTCCTGCTGGTTTTGCTGCGCCGGCAGGCGTCGCGACAGGCCCGCCAGGCCGTGCCGCTTGCGCCACCGCGCCGGCCCGTGCCGGCGGTCGAGGCGGCCGCGCCCGCAATGCCGGGCCTGACCGATCCTGATGCCAGGGCGCAGGATGAAGACGATGCCCCGGCCGTGCTGCCCAGCGCGCCCCGGCGTTCTGCCACGCTCGACCGCTTCTACCGCACCGTGCGCGGCCCGGGGCTGTGTTCCCCGCGCTAGGGCCCGCGCCCCTTTCCCGCTTCCGTTCAGGAGACATGCGATGGCCATTACCAGACAAGTGATCACCACGGTGCGCAACGATGGGTCCGATGCGCTCGGAACCCGTACCGTCGCTTACAAGATCGCTGATGAAAGCATCGTCTCGGGCTCGCTCTTGACGGTGGAAAGCAACCACTTCTGCGTGCTCAAGTCGCGCGGGGCGGTGCTCGATGTCTACGAAACCGGGCAATATGCCATCGAAACGCCTGACAAGCCGCTGATCGGCTCGATCGCCAAGGGCTTTTTCGGCGGCTCCTCGCCGTGGGTCTATGAAGTCATCTATATCAACCGCTCCAAGCTGCTGGTGCGCAACAGCGGCATCGCCACCTCGGCGGAAATGGCCGAAGTGTCGTATGTCGTCGATTACTACATCCACATCGACAGCAAGCAGGAAGCGCTCGACCTGATCACCCACATGCCGTTTTCCGGCACGGTGATCGATACCAACGAAGTGGCCGATTACGCTGGCCCGGCGATCGAGCAGGCGATCAACCAGATCGTGCAGGTCACCAAGCTGGAAAACATCAACGAGCACATCAACGACGTGCGCGAGGCGGTGAAAGTTCACCTTGCTGATTTCCTCAAGGTCTACGGCATCATGCTCAACGACCTCAAGGTCTTGATCATGCCGCGCGACGAGCGCATGCGCGAGCTGATCTCGCTCCAGGCGATCGGCCTTACCCCGATCGAATCTGTGCGCTATTACCTGGCGCTCAAGATGGCGGAAAAGGGCCTGGTCTCCGCGCCCAATGCGGCGGTGGGCATGCCCTTTGCGATCGGTGGCCAGCCCACCGGCTTCTACCCGCTCGGCCCGGAAGTGGGCGCGCCGACATGAGCGGGGCCAAGGACGACGGGCTGGCGGCGCGCGCCGGCCAGGTCGCGCTCAATCTTTTCCGCGGCTATGGCTATACGTTCTATCGCGTGGAAAACGATCTGCGCGCCGATGACCAGCGCGTGCGCCGCATGGTGAGCGAGCTGTTGCAACAGGCGCGCAAGACGCTGAGCGAAGCCGAAGGGCGCTATCGCCGCGAGATGATCCCGCCGCCTTCGCGCGCCCAGCCGTTCCCGCCCGCAGACCTGGTCGCCAACGCCAAGCGGCTGGAGGCCTTGGCCCAGACGATCAGCGCGCTCGACGCGCAGGTGGCGCATATGCCGGTGCCCGGCAACGACTTCATGACCGCGCGCTATCGCAACGAGGCTGATACGCTGCGCCGCCTGTCGGAAGTGGACGTGGACCTGGTGGCCGATGCCCATGCCCTGGCCCAGGCCGTGCCGGGCGACGATCCGGTGCTGATCCTGGAGCAGGCGCCCGCCATCGCCGCCACCATCGCCCGCCTCAAGGACCGCATCGCGCAGCGCCAGGCGATGCTGCTGTAACCGCGCCGGGCCGCGCCGCGATGAACCTCCAGGGCCTTGATCCGCATCTGCTGCACGCCTGGCTCACCGCGCGCTCGCTGGCGCGTGGATTGCCCATGCCGGTGCCCGAGCACGGCGGCCTTCGCGTCGATACCGGATCAGACATGGAAACCGTGCGCTGGGTCTTTCCGCACCTGTGCGATGGCCTGAAAGACCTCGCCCGCGCGATCCACCAGCCCCGTCAGTTCATCAAGGTGTGCGCCACGACAGAGGCCCTGCGCGCCGCCCTGCCGCCGCACTGGACGGTGCACCCAGCCAGCCACGTGATGCGCGCCCACGGCGCAATGCCGCGCCGAACGCTGGCGCACGGCTACAGCGTCACCACCGAGCAATCCGGCCCGGTGGTGGCCGTCCGCATCCTTGGTGAAACCGGCGAACTGGCCGCCAGCGGCTGTGGCGCCGAAACGGATCACATCTTCGTCTACGACCGCATCGTGACCGAGCCCGCGCACCGCCGCAAAGGCCTGGGCCATGTCCTCATGCAGACCTTGCATGGCGCACGGCGTAATGCCGATAGCCTGGAACTGCTGGTCGCGACGGACGACGGCCGGGCGTTGTACGAGACCTTGGGGTGGCGCGTCGTTGCGGCCTATGCGAGTGGCTCGATTGTTGAGGGTTGATCGGGCCGTGATCGGAGGCCTCTTTCGACCAACTCAAGCCGTTCCCCGGCCGAGGCGGAAATGCCCACTCACGCCGGAACCCGTCATTTCTTTGCAATTCAGCAACCGGACGGCCTTACGCCCTTATCCGACGTAACTCCGACGTTTGAAAGCATCAAATCCTGCCATACGGGGCCGAATGAGAAGCGAACTATCCATCGTGAAGTGGTAGATCCGAAACTTGCGCAAGCTACTGGGCGAAAGGCAATGGTTTTCTCTGCCCTCATCCTCGGCTAGGATTAGACGTACGTTACGCGAGCAGGGGCAGCTGTTGTGGAAATTGATGAGCAAGCGAAAAATTATCTTTTCACCGCAATTCGTAAGGGACGAGCGTTCCTTGTGCTGGGAGCAGGTGCATCAAAAACCTCACGCAACCGCTTTAATAAAGATGTGGCGCTAGGAGACGGTCTTGCTGAAATCATCGCCAGAGAAGCTGGCGTTCCCTACGGTCGCGAAACTCTGAAAAAAGTTCTCGCTGCATGCGTCCCTGGCATCGTGAGCAAACAGCGCTTTCACGAAATATTAGCTGAGCAATATAAAAACGTTACACCTTCCGATGAACTTAAGTCATTACTTAAGTTTAGTTGGAAACGGCTTTACACGTGGAATATTGATGATGCGGTTGCAGCCATTCCCTATTCAGTCCAGAGACGAAAACCTTACAACGGAATGATCGATAAGTCTCATAATGACCATGGCATTGAAACACTTCCTATAATTCAGCTCCACGGCGACGTTGACAAACCTGAGCATGGATTCATTTTCACTGAAAGTGAATATAATAAGGCCCTAATAGACGGTGAGCATCACTGGTACCGTCAGCTTGCTCAGGATTATGTATCTGGCGTACCAATATTTATTGGCAGCCGGCTTGAGGAACCAATCCTGTCCCTTGAGTTAGATCGCGCTCGTCCGGTGGCGGGCGCCCCCCTTGGGCAAGCATTCCTTGTCTGTCCCGATGACCTCAGTCCAATCGATCGCTTGGATTTGGCATCGCGCCAAATTGTTTACCTTCGAGGCACACTAAAAGACTTTGACGAGCTTCTGAGAAAAGAGCTGGGCGTGTCTTTCAGTCCTGTAGACGTTTCAACAGGACTAAGTGCTTTTGCAGCACAGGCTGTGAATGCACAGAATCTAAACAATCGGACAGCCGTGCTTGCTACATATATTTATCAACACAAGCATTCTGAGACTTTTGCTGATGCTGCGAAATTTGAGGCGAAAGTTCGAGATGCAGCTGCTCGTAATTTTCTTGAAGGCGCGCCTCCAAGTTGGAGGATAGCTGTATCTGACGTGCCTGTCTGGCTCAAGCACACAGATGATCTGATGAAATTTGTGACCCGCGCCATTTTTGATCAGGACCGAATTGCCATGGTAGTGGGGCAAGCGGGTAGCGGAAAGTCTACTGCCCTAATGCAGGCGCTTTTGCGCTATTCACAGGACAACGGGGATATCCCCTTCTATGAAATTAGAGCCGAGGTCCCGTCCCTGAGATCAGCACTACAACTCTTGTCCGATATCGTAGTTAGCGAACATATTGTGGTCTATATCGCCGACGCCTTTGTGTTTGGCGATTCATTTCACGAGGATCTTCTATCGGTTCCACAAGGCAGAATGACGATCTTTAGCAGCGCACGCACGGGCGAGTGGAACAGCCGCCTCAAGCGGCAGCTTGCTGGAGACAGCAAGACTTTCAAATTTGAACGGTTTTCGCCCGCCGATTATCAACCTTTGATAGATCGCCTGATTAAATATGTGCCTTCACCGGCGCTTTTGCGTATGACGGCTGCCGAGAGGCGTAATAAGCTTGCTCAATCTAAGTCGCAGTTGCTGATTGCCTTGAAGGAAAGTACCTACGCGGCAGCTTTCACGGATGTAATTACTAAAGAATTTGAAGGGCTCGGCTCCCTTGATGAGCAAAAACTCCTTCTGATATGTGGAATGGGATCCCTCTCGCGCGCAGGTATTGATCCGGGTGCCGCCAGAGAGGCTTATGAGCAGAGTGGTGCAAACCTGCCTTTTGAAGACGCACTCAGTGCCCTTGACGGCATTGTTGTTAATCAAGCCAACGGACGTTTGTCTGCTCGTCATGAACTTTACGTTAGGCACATCTTTGAGGCAGTGGCTGACATTGATGAAGTAATGAATGCAGTATCAGCACTACTAGAGACTTTTACAAAATATGATCATCCAATTGCAAAGAATGTATCCCGACTCGATGCTGTATTGTTTAGATATTTACTGAGTCACAACTTCCTAAAAGACATTTCTATATCGCATGGTTCAATGCGTGCAGGACTGAGGGTATACGAAAAATTCGAATTACCCTTCCAGTTAGATGGTCACTACTGGCTACAATATGGGCAATATCTGTCTGAGATCGGCGATTACGATGATGCTATGGACATGTTTGCCAAGTCTATTCAGGCATTTCCTGAGAGTGAATACGCTCAGCATGCACTTGCAGAATGTCAACTTAAGGTAGCCGCTCGTCGGAAATCATACGACGCTCACACGCGAGATCTTATACTGAAGGCAGTAACAACTCTTGTTGCCCAAGACGAGTTGATGGGAGGGCCAAGCGATCATTACGCGATCGTGACCCTCGCTCATGGTCACGTTGGCGCTCTTGTTATTCATAAGCAATTTGCACCTGCGCAAGAAATCGCAGAGAGATACATAAAAAGGATTAGTGCGATAAGGCGTACTCATGATGATGATCTTCTCTCGAGAGCATTCGAACGCCTTCTGAACTTCACGACGGGGCAAGGTTGGAAAGAAAAGCCATTTGCATCATCCAGGGGACGGCGAAATAGCGGGGCTAAAGGATAAATAAAATGCCCACGTATGAAGCGGCGATACATATTCAAATTGACCAAGGCGCTGATCGTGGTTTGCAATAGAAGGTCTACATTCCATATAGGTTGATTAATCTAAGCTATCTTGGGTAGCGGGTTCTGAACCTGCTATTCCGCAAGCGCCCGAAACCCTTCACATTTCGGGAACGATCATCAGTGCTTCAGAAATGGCAGGTGTTGGATGGAGACCTGCCATTCCCGGCGCGGCTCGCGAACGTCGGTTCTGTCCCAAACCCAGACCCCCGCCGCATTCTATACTGCTAAAGCGGTCAAAGCCTCGACGCTCCACCTTCACCCCCAAGCGCCCACCACCCACAGCTCTGGTCCCCGCGTGATCTGCAAGCTGGACGCCGCGCCTTGTCCATGCCGGCGCAAAGTGCCAGTCGGTAAGAATGCAAATGGGGTAGCAAGGTCATGGTTACGCGTCGCGCTTTCGTGTCGGGTTCGCTCAACGCCGTGGCGGCCTCTGCCCTGCCAGTGCGGGCGCTGGCGGCCGCGCAGGGGACGGTGGAGGTGGCCTATGTCAACGCCGCGGTCTGGACCGGGGTAGGGCCGGACGTGCGCAGCGATGCCATCGGCGTGGCCGGGGGCCATGTCGTGGCGATCGGGCGCGAGGCGGTGCGGGCGCGGTCTGGTCCGCGCACCCGCGTGGTCGATCTGCAGGGCGCCTTCGTCACGCCCGGGCTGGTTGATTGCCACACCCATTTCACCATCGGGTCGCTGGCGCTAACCCAGCCGTCGCTGCGCAATGCGGCCAGCCCCGATGAATTCGTGGCGCAGATCGCCAAGGCGGCGCGGGCGCTGCCCAAGGGTGAATGGCTGGAAGGGGGCAACTGGGACCAGGATCGCTGGGGCGGCACCCTGCCCACCCGGCAGTGGATCGATGCCGTTACCCCCGATACGCCGGTGGCGGTAATCCGCTATGACCTGCACATGATCCTGTGCAATTCGCTGGCGCTCAAGCTCGCGGGGATCGACCGCAACACGCCCGACGTGCCGGGCGGGGTGATCGTGCGCGATGCGCAAGGGGAGCCGACCGGGATCGTCAAGGACGCGGCCAAGGATCTGGTGCTGCGCGCCATTGCCCAGCCCAGCCCGGCGAGGCTCGACACGGCGGTGCGTGCCGGGATCGCCCTGGGGCTGAGCAAGGGCGTGACCGAAGTGCACGTGCCCGATCTCGATTGGTCGACCTATGAAATCACCCACCGGCTGCGGTCGCAGGGCGAAACCGGCATGCGGTTCTATCAGTTCACCCCGCTAAAAGACTGGGAGCGCATGGCCCGGATCGTGGCCGAGGAAGGCCGCGGCGACGACTGGGTGCGCTGGGGCGCGTGCAAGGTGGTGTTCGACGGCTCGCTCGGGTCGCGCACCGCGCTGATGTATCTGCCCTATCAGGACGAGTCCGGCGCGCATGGCATTGTCGTGACCGATCCCAAGGATCTGGCGGCGTGGATGACGGGCGCGGACAAGGCCGGCCTGCAGGTGACCGCCCATGCCATCGGCGATGAAGCCAACGACATCGTGCTCGATACCATGGCGGCGGTGACCAAGGCCAATGGCGCGCGCGACCGGCGCTTTCGCATCGAACACGCCCAGCACTTGCGCGAAGAAGCGATCGGGCGCTTTGCCCGCCAGGGGGTGATCGCCTCGATGCAGCCCTATCACGCCATCGACGATGGCCGCTGGGCCGTGCGGCGGATCGGGCCGGAGCGGTTGCGCACCAGCTTTGCCGTGGGCTCGATGGTGCGCAGCGGCGCGCATGTCTGCTTCGGGTCTGACTGGCCGGTGGCGCCGCTCGATCCGCTGACCGGCATCTATGCCGCAGTGATGCGCGAGACGATCGATGGCAAGAATCCCAAGGGCTGGTATCCCGAGCAGCGGATCACCATGGCCCAGGCGCTGCGCGGCTATACCCGCGAGGCGGCCTATGCCGGCAAGGTGGAGCACCTGCGCGGCGTGATCATGCCCGGTATGCAGGCCGATTTCGCGGTGTTCGACCGTGACCTGTTCCGCATCGATCCCGAAACCATCGAGCAGGCCAAGGTGATCCGCACCGTGGTGGGCGGGGTAGAGCGCTTTACCGCCTGAGCGACCGGCCGCGGCGCAGCGCCCAGGCGATGGGCGCCACGCTGGCGGTGAGGCCAAGCGCGGCGGCGACGTCTTCCCAGCCGTCGCCCGCCAACCCGGCGATCATGCCGGCCAGAGAAACGACCGCGATGATTGCCACCGGCACCAGGGGATGTGCCTGCTTCATGCCGCGCGCGCCTTGCGGGCCGGCCGAGGCTTGCCCAGCCACAGGTAGAGCCCGCTGCCCAGCACCACGATGCTCACCACGTCGAGCAGCGCCCAGAGAATTTTCATGGCCAGCCCCCCATAATCGCCAAAGTGCAGCGGTTGCGCCAGCAGCAGGCCTTTCATGTACCACGGCATCGGCGCCACACCATCGACCTGGCCGGTGCGCGCATCGACCATCACCGGGGTGAGCAGCTTGGCGGTGAGCGGGGTGGCGCCCTTGAGATAGACCGCGATGTGATCATGGCTGCTGAAAGCAGCGCCGGGAAAGGCCACGAACTGCACCGTCATCCCCGGCACGGCGGCCTGCGCATGGCGCAGCGCCAGCGCGGCAATGCCGGGGCGATAGGGCACGATCGGCCCCGTGCTGTCATGCGCCAGGCGGGCCAGGGCATCGCCGCGCCACCAGGCGGTGATCGGATCGGCCAGCGTATTGATCGTGCCGGTCAGGCCCACGACCATGGCCCAGGCGAGCGTGACGCCGCCGATCACATTGTGCCAGTCGAGCCAGCCCAGGCGGTTGGACTTGCCCCGGCGTACCGTGGCAAAGCCCGGCTTGCGCGCGAAGGGCGCATAGAGCACCACGCCCGAAACCAGCGCCAGGGCAAAGCACAGGCCCATCGCGCCCAGGAAATATTCGCCCACTTTGCCCAGCAGCAGATCCTTGTGCAGATCGAGCACCGTATCCATCACGCCATGGCCGGGGGCATCGCCCTGGGGTGGCGCGGCAGTGCGCAAGTCGATCGGGTTGAACTGCATCGCCGCTTCGGGCGCATCGCCGGTCGGGCCGGTGGTGAGGTTGATGACCGGGCGATCTTCATCGAAACTCAGGTAGATCGGCACGCTGCCGGGATGGCGCGCCAGCGCGGCCGCCATGGCGCGATCAACCGGCAGCAGGTCGGCCGCGCTCCAGCGTTCGGGCCGGGTCGATTTTGACAGGCCGTCGATCTCGTCATGAAAGATGAGCGGCAGGCCAGTCAGCGTCAGGATCAGCAGGAACAGCGTGCAGGTGAGGCTGGACCAGGTGTGCACTTTGCTCCAGGCGCGCAGTGTCGCGGGCTTCATGGCGCGGTATCCTGCCACCACGGCGCAACCGCCGCCTGGCAATCGCGGGCCAGGGTGCGGCCATCGAACGCGATGCCACCGCGCATGATGAGCGCGATGGCGCGGGCATTGGCAATGTCGGTGCGTGGATCGGCATCGAGCACGACGAGATCGGCCAGCTTGCCGGGCGTGATGCTGCCCAGGTCATCCGGGCGGCCGATGATCCGGGCGTTGTCGATCGTCGCCATTTCCAGCGCTTCCAACGGGGTCGCGCCGCCGGTCACGAAGGCGCCCATTTCCCAATGCACGCCGATGCCCTGCATTTCCCCATGGCTGCCCACGCCCACCAGGCCGCCGGCGCGACGCAGGCGCACGGCATCCCGGGCAAAGCGCTGCCAGGTCTGCCAGGGTGCGGCGGTCCAGTGCCGATCGCGCAGCCGGGCCGCCAGCGCGAACGGCGGGGTAAAGCGCGTGAGCCGCGCATCGTCTTGCGGGGCGTGGTTTTCGATTTCGTCGAAGAGCAGAGGCGCGCCGCCGTAAAGCACGGTGATCGTGGGGGTGTAGGCGATCTGGCTGGCCACGAACAGGCGCACCACGTCGTCATGGATCGGGGTGATGGGCAGGTTGTGCTCGTTGCCGGAAAAGCCGTCGATCGCGTGGGTCAGCTCCAGCACATAGTCGGCCGCGCCCTCGGTCGTGGGCATCATGCCCAGTTTGCGCGCGGCATTGGCCATATCCTGCCGGGCGGCGCGGTCGCCGATCATGTAGCTCTTGATGTTGCGCGTGCGATAGGCATCGCGATAGCGGGTGAGCACATCCTGCGCGACGCCCTGCGAGGTAATCGCGCTGTTGACGAACACGCCCGGCCCGGTGCTGAACAGGCGCGGCCCGGTCGACAGCCCGGCGTCCATGCGATCGGCATAGGCAAAGATATCGGGCGTGAATGGCTGCACTTCCAGCACCGAGGTGACGCCATAGGCGAGCAGCGCGGGAAATTCCCAGTGCGTGCCATCGTGGATGTTGCGCGGAATGGGGAAGAAGTGGGCATGCGCGTCGATCAGGCCCGGGATGATGAACTTGCCCGCCAGATCGCGCACTTGCGCCCCCGCGGGAACCGGCACGGCGCCGCGCGGGCCGATCGCGGCAATACGGTCGCCCATGATCACCACATCGGCATCGGCGATGACGGCACTGTGGTCCATGGTCAAAACCGTGGCGCCGCGCAGCACCTGCGGCACAGCGGGCAGCGCGCGGGGTACCTGCACCGAGAGATCGCGCGGGGTGGCGGTGCTTTCGGGATCGGCGGCGGTGAGTGCCGCAGGCGCGGCATGGCGCCAGAACGGCCCGGTGGTCCACGACAGGCCGTCGCCATCCCAGCGCATGGTATCGGCGCCGATGCGGGTGATCTGGCGCTGCGCCGCGCTGGCATCGGCCAGGTTCACCGGCTGGTCCGTGGCGGGCAGGGGCAGCACGTGCAATTCGAACGCGGTGCGCGCGGCGAGCCAGCGACCATCAGGCGACAGGCGCAGTTCGTCGACCGGGCGCGGTTCCTTGACATATTGCCCGGCCGCGCGGGCGACGATGCGGGCGCGGGGGCGCAGGGTGCCATCTGCTTCCACGCGGGCGAGGGCGTCGCCGCTGTTGACCCACCAACTGCTATCGTCGGTCTGCTGCAGCTGCTTGAGGCCGGCGCCGTGCGCGATCACGCGCGGCGTGCTGCCATCCCGGCCCAACGCGACCACGTCTGCCGGCCAGGCGGGATCGAGTTCGTTGGGCGCGTGCAACCGGTCGAACTGCGCGGCGCGCAGGGCCACCACGCCGCTGCCATCGCGGCTCCAGCGCGGTTCGGACCAATAGGCGCCTTGCGGTCCCAGCGCGTGGGGCGTGCCACCTTGGGCGGGAATGGTCCACACGCCGCCGCCCGTTTCCGCGCTCCAGCGCACGAAAGCCAGGGTCTGCCCATCGGGCGACCAGGCGGGCTGGAACGCATTGCCGGCAAACAATGCGCGCGGGGCGCCACCGGCGCGGTCGGCGAGATAGAGCGTGCCCAGCGCGGTAAAGGCAATCGCCTTGCCATCAGGAGACAGCGCCGCGCCTTCGGCCAGATGGCTGCGCACCGTGGGGCCGTCTTCGACGCGCTGCCGCACGCGGCTTGGCGGGGCGAGCGTCAGGTCGACCGGTGCCGTGAACGGGATCGGGGTTTGCGCGCCGCTGGCCAGGTCGATCCGCACAAAACCGCCGTTCTTGGCCAGGATCAGCGCGCGGCCATCGGGGGTAAAGCGATAACCGGGGGTGAGGTCGTAGTAATAGCCGCCTTCCTGCCCATCGTGGTCGATCGGCCAGGCAATCCAGCGGTCTTCGCCCGTGGCCAGGTTGCGCAGGCGCAGGCCGGTCTCGCTGGTGGCAGGCGTGGTGCCATCGCGCCGCGCAGCATAGGCCAGCAACTGGCCATCGGGCGAAAGCACTGGCCGCATGCCGCCCGGCACCACGGTTTCCACCGCGCTTGTAGCCAGATCCTGCCGCACGATGGACCAGGTGGGCGGGTCCTTCTCGGTCCAGGTGTGGCCGCGCTTGGTGGCATACCACACCGCCTTGCCATCGGGCGAAGGCGCCGCGCCCAGGGCGTTAACGCGCTCGTCCCAGCCTTCGTTGCCGCTGGGTTGCGCCTTGACCAGCACGTGCGCCGCGCCGCCGTCGAGCGGCACGCGCCACAGCTCGAATGCGAGGACGGCATGGACCGCGCGGCTGACATAGACGCTGCGGCCATCGGACGCCCATGCCGGAGAGGTCATGAGCACGAGCGACGTTTCGTGCGTCAATTGGCGTGCGCCGCTACCATCGCTGCGCGCGACCCACAGGTTGGTCACGCCCGAGCGATCGGAAATGAACGCAATCCATTGCCCATCGGGAGAGGGCACCGGATTGCGTTCGAACGGCGTGCCGGTGAGCACCGCTTGCGCCGTGCCGCCGCCGGCCGGCATGCGATAGATATCACCCAGGATATCGAACCACAGCCAGGCGCCGTCGGGCGAGAGCGCTGGCTGCGCCCAGGTCGCTTCGTGGGCCTGATAGGCCAGATGCCGGGGCGGCTCAGCATGAGCGGCCCCGGCGGCCAGCGCCAGTACCAGGGAAAGAACCGGCGCGGCCTGGCGCATCAGAGCGACCAGTCGACCCGCAGGCCCAGCGTGCGTGGGCGAACGATCGAGCCGGCGGGCACCGCCTGCGACGTGAAGGGCGCGTTGAGAATGCCGAACTTGTCGAACACGTTGTTGGCAAACACCATCACCCGCAGCTTTTCGCCCACGGTCACGCTGGCGCGCAGATCGAAGATGTTGAAATTGCCGCGCGTGGCCGTGTTGCCAAACGCGACCGGGGCCGAGGAGAGGTAGCGATGCGCCACTTCGAACGAAGGCTTGAGCGGCGCATCGGCAAACTCGAACTTAAGGTTGTTGGCCACCGACCAGCGCGACGATCCGGGCAGGACCGAGCCCGAGGCATAGCCGCCGCCCACGGCAAAGGTATCGGGCAGGAACGCGGTGAGGCGCGCATCCTGGACCGTGGCGCTGGTGCTGAAGCTGGCAAAGCGCGCCAGTTGCGCCGTGGCGGACAGTTCCACGCCGCTGATATTGGCGCTGCCGGCGTTGGAGACATAGGAATAGTATGACGGTGCCGGGCCAAACAGGCGTGCCTGAATGCCTTTCCAGTCGATATTGAACACCGTGGCCTCGACATAGAGGCGGTTGTCGAGCGCGTGGAATTTTACGCCCATTTCATAGTTCTTCACGCGGTCGCTGTTGTACTTGACCGGGATGGTGGGCAGCAGGCCGGCGTTGGGGTTGATCCCGCCTACGCGATAACCTTCCGAATAGGTGGCATAGGCCAGGAAATCCTTGGTTGGCCGCGCCGTGATCGTCACCTTGGGGGTGAAGCCGTCTTCCTTGTTGGAGACGTAGCCCTTGGCGTCCGTGGGGTTGTAGCCACCCGGGTAGCCGCCCAGCGCGCCCGCCTGGTTGACGACGGTGGCGTTGTAGCGGTTCCAGAAATAGCGGCCGCCCACGGTGATCTCGATATCGTGGCGCGGGGCATAGGTCAGTTCGCCAAAGACGCCCACGTCCTGGTTATAGGTGTCAGACAGGTAGCCATAGAGGCGGTCGCCGGGGGTCAGCACGCTGCCGGCATAGCCGCCGAACAGCGCGGGATTGGCGTCGATGTAGGCCGCCGCCCCATTCTGGAAGATCTGGTCGTAGCTATGCTTGCGCGCTTCCATATAGCTCGCGCCGATCAGGTAGCGCAGCGGGGTATTGCCCTTGGAGGCAAGGCGCACTTCCGCCGTCTTGATATTGGCATTGGCATTGCCGGCCGAATAGGCCGCACCCGATCCCGTGGTCACGCCGGTGACGTAGTAATAGGGATAGGAAAACTGGGTGAAATTGTGCTTCTCGATAACCGAGCCGATCGCGGTCAACTCAGCGCCGCCCAGGTCCTGGTCCAGGCGCAGCGAGTTCATCCAGAAGCGCGTGCGCTGCGGCTCGGCCCGTGCGGTGTTGCGGATGTAGGGGTGATCGAGATCGAGGTAGGTCTGGTCTTCCAGGTAGGTATCCTGCCACGATGACAGATAGCTGATCTTGGTCGCGGCCGTGGGCGTAAACACCACCGAACCGCGCAGGCCGCGCGTGCGGAAATCGTTGCTGCCGTTCACGCCTGTGGCGGGATTGTCGAGATAGCCCGCGTCAAAGCGCTGCAGCGCGACCAGGCGCACCGCCAGCTTGTCGGTCACCAGCGGCACGTTGATCATGGCCTTGGCGGCATAGTTCGCTTCGCCGTGGCTGTTCTTGGTGGTGCCGACCAGGCCCGATGCGGCGGCATCGATCTTGGTCGGATCGGCCAGGTTCACCACATAGTTGACGAGGCCGCCCAAGGTGGAAGAACCGAACAGCGTGCCCTGCGGGCCGCGCAGCACTTCCACCCGGTTGAGATCGAAAGTGTCGACATCGGGGATGGCGATGGGAAAGCCCGGTTCAACCAGCGGCACTTCGTTGAGGTAATAGCCGACCGTGGTCTGGCCCTGTTCGTGATAGGTCGTCGCCGCGATCCCGCGGATCACCACTTCGGAAATGCCAGGCTGATAATCGTTGAACACCACGCCGGGCAGGCGGGCGATGTAATCGCCCAGGCTCTGCGCGTTGGCGGCGGCCAGGTCCTTGCCCGAGACGGCGCTGGCGGCGATCGGCGTCTGGTCGAGCGCCACGGCGCGCTTGGTCGCGGTGACGACGATGCTGCCGGCGCTTTCGGCCGCCGGTTCATCTGCGGCCATGGCCGGCTGGGCAGCGAGTGCCAGCGCGGAAACGCCGGCCAGGCAGGCAAGATGCAGTGTGGTCCTCATGGTACTTCCCCTGTGCATGTCATGGATCGCCCGGTTCGGCTATCCTGTGGTGTCGTCCCTGTGTGCCGCTGCATGGGCCTGCAGGCGGTCGTCGTTGAGCCGCTGCATCCACCCGGCAAGCACCGGATCGGGATGGGCGGCGATGATTTCGCGCAGTTCGGGCAGGTCTTCCTCCTGGCCCAGCTTGAACCGCGCATCGGTGGCGGTGACGGTGGCGCGAAAGCCGATGATCCGCGCCATCAGGTGGGGCAGGCGCGCGCCAGCCTCTTCTATCTGCCAGGGCCGTGGCTGGTCCGCTTCGACATGGCTGGTCAGTCGGCGCACGGCAGGCATCGTGCCGTCCTCGTCGAACGCCACGGTCACTGCGAAGGCGGCGACGGCAAAGTTCCAGGTGGGGGCCCAGTGCGGCTTGCTCACCAGCGCGGGCGAGACATAGCCCTGCGGCCCCATGACCAGCACGTGCGCGCGCGGATCGGCCTGCAAGGCGGCGACCTGCGCATTGCGGCGCGAGCAATGGCCGATCAGCGCCGTCACCTCGCCGCTGTCGTCGAGTTCAGCCACCAGCGGCAAAGGCGTCGCGAAAAAGCCGGCCTCGCCATGGTTGACGAGCCATGCCAGCGGATAGTCCGCCACGAGCCGGGCCAGATCGGCAGGGGTGCCAGAAGGAAAGTCCATGGCCGCCATCTTGCCGCTTCCCTGGCCCGGCAAAAGTGCCAGATCCGCAATTTGTCGGGGGCCAATACGCCGGGCTCAACCCCGGCCCAGTGCACCCAGCACGCGCACCGCCTGTACCGTGCGTTCCGAGGCATGGCTGGCAAAGCCCAGGCGCAGGCCATGGGGGGCATTCTCGGCCAGGCGATAGGATGCCGATTGGGCAAAGGTGATGCCCGCCGCGCCTGCGCCTTCCTCGATCCGGGCAAGCGCGGCAAGATCCTGGAATTCCAGCCACATTGCCAGGCCGCCAGCGGGCAGGCGGGCGCTGACCAGATCGCCCAGTTCATCCTGCACTGCCTGGGCCAGCGCATCCCGGCGCTGGCCATAGATGCGCGTGGCCTTGCGAGCGTGGCGGCGCACTTCGCCTTCCTCGAACAGCATGGCCACGGCATCCTCGGTCAGGCTGTTGCCCATGCCATCGCCGATCGAAACCTGATGCGCCGCCGCCGCGATCACCGGCGTTGGCGCCACGATATAGCCCACGCGCAGCGCCGGCAGCAGCAGCTTGGACAACGAGCCGACATAGATCACCACATCAGGCGCATAGGCGGCCATCGGCAGCAGCGGTTGCGAGCCAAAGCGGAATTCGTGGTCGTAATCGTCCTCGATGATGGCAAAGCCGAACTGGCGGGCCAGCTCCACCAGGCGCAGCCGTCGCTCCGGCGCGAGCGAAACGGTGGAGGGGAACTGGTGGTGCGGGGTGAGGAACACCGCGCAGACCTTCCGGCTGCGACAGGCATGCTCAACCGCGTCGACGTCGATGCCCTCGTCGTCGAGCGGTACCGGCAGCACCGGCACTCCGGCGGCCTGGAACGCGGCGACGGCGGGTTCATAGGTCAGCGCCTCGGCCAGGGCGACCGCACCGGGACGGGCGAGCAGCCGTGCGGCGAGCGCGATGCCCATCTGGCTGCCCCGCGTGACGCACACGTTTTCCGCGTCCACCACCAGCCCGCGCTCCTCGCGCAGCATGGTAGCGAGGCTCACGCGCAGCTTGTCGCTGCCGCAGGGATCGCGATAGCCCAGCTGCTGCCGCCGCGCGGCATAGAGCGCAGCGGTGCGAAAGGCGCGCGCCAGGGCCTCGGGTGGGAACAGGCTGCCATCGGGGCTGCCCTCGTCCAGCTTGATCACCCGGCCAGGCGGCACGGCAATGGGCCGATCGGGTGGGGAGACGAAGCGATAGATCGGCCGCCGGCCGATGGGCGGGCTTGCCTCGATCGCCTCGGGCCGGCTGCGGGGCAGCCGCTTGGCCACCGCTGTGCCCTTGCGCCCGGCCGCTTCCAGCCAGCCCTGCGCCATCAGTTCCTCGTAGGCCGTCACCACCGTCTTGCGATTGAAGCCCAGTTCCGCCGCCAGTTCCCGGCTGCTGGGAAGCGCCGAGCCGGGTTGCAGACGCCCACGCTCGATCTCGTGGATCAGGGCATGGGCCAGCTGCATATAGAGCGGCGTGGCCTGATCGCTGCGAATGCGCTGTTGCAAGGTAAGGGACCAGCCGCGGCGCATGGACCTGTGATGGACTCCGCAAAAGGGGTGTTGTGGGGTCCAATCGGGGTTTTGGGATTGGGGGTCAAGGGGCTTCCCTTGCAGCGCTGCGCAGCACCTCCGTTCTTGCGCGTTACAAGACCTGTCCGAATGGGGTGGAGGCCCCGGCCGCCGTCAGACCTTTTCGAGCATCAGCGCGATGCCCTGGCCGACCCCGACGCACATGAATGCCAGCGCATAGCGGCCGCCGCTGTGGTGCAGTTCCTCGATGGCGGTCATGACGATCCGCGCGCCAGACATGCCCAGCGGATGACCCAGCGCGATCGCGCCGCCATTGCGGTTGACGCGCGGATCGTCGGCACGGATGCCAAGGGACCTGAGCGTGGCGATCGCCTGGCTGGCGAAGGCTTCGTTCAACTCGATCACGTCGACCTGTTCGAGCGCGATCCCGGTGATCCGGCACAATTTGCGGGCCGCCTCGATCGGGCCTGCGCCCATCACGCGCGGGGCAATGCCCGTTGCGGCCATGCCAAGTATTCGGGCGCGGGGCGTCAGGCCGTGGGTGCGGGCGGCCGCTTCGCTGGCAACCAGCATGGCCGCCGCGCCATCGTTGAGGCCCGAGGCATTGCCGGCGGTTACCGTCCCGTCGGGGCGGACGACCGGACGGAGCTTGGCAAGCGCTTCCAGGCTGGTGGCGCGGGGGTGCTCATCGCGCGCGAAGATCGTGGGCTCGCCCTTGGGCTGGGGAATGCCGACCGGCACGATTTCCACCGCCATTCGGCCGCTGACGATCGCCGCTGCGGCCTTTTCCTGGCTGGCGAGCGCGAAAGCGTCCTGTTCCTCGCGCGTGATCTGCCACTCGTCCGCCACATTTTCGCCGGTCTGCGGCATCGTGTCCACGCCATAGGCCGCGCGGAGCAGCGGGTTGATGAAGCGCCAACCCAGGGTGGTGTCCTCGATCTTCTGCCCGCGGTCGAAGGGGGTGGTTGCCTTGCCCAGCACAAACGGGGCGCGCGTCATGCTTTCGACGCCCCCTGCAATGATCAACTCGGCATCGCCGGCGCGGATCGCCTGGGCGGCCATACCGACGGCGTTGAGGCCAGAGCCACACAGCCGGTTGATGGTAGCCCCGGGCACCGCTTCGGGCAGGCCTGCCAGCAGCACCGCCATGCGCGCGACGTTGCGGTTGTCTTCGCCCGCCTGGTTGGCACAGCCAAGCAGCACGTCGTCGATGGCTTCCCAGTCCACCCCGCCGTTGCGCTCGCCAAGCGCGCGCAGCGGAATGGCGGCGAGATCGTCAGCGCGGATGGTGGAGAGCGCACCGTTCAGCCTGCCGATCGGGGTGCGGATAGCGTCGCAGATAAAGGCGTGGCGCATCAGAGACCCTGGCTTGAGGACGGAGAAGACAGCGCGACCGAGAAACTGGCGCCGGTTTTTGCCCGAATTTCCTCCACCGTCACGCCAGGCGCGCATTCGACCAGGCGCAGGCCCGGCTTGGCGCAGGCGAGCACGCAGAGATCGGTGACGATCAGATCGACGCAGGCCCGGCCGGTCAGCGGCAGCGTGCAGGCCGGCAGGATCTTTTGCCCGCCGCTCTTGCTGGTGTGCTCCATCACCACGACGATGCGGCGCACGCCCGCGACGAGGTCCATTGCCCCGCCCATGCCCTTCACCATCTTGCCCGGGATGGTCCAGTTGGCGATGTCGCCGCCTTCGCTGACTTCCATCGCGCCCAGAACGGCCATGTCGATCCGGCCGCTGCGGATCATCGCAAAGCTGTCTGCGCTGGAAAAGAAGCTGGACGTGGGCAGGGTGGTGACGGTCTGCTTGCCGGCGTTGATGAGATCGGGATCGGCTTC
Organism: Novosphingobium capsulatum NBRC 12533; assembly: GCF_001598375.1. Classification (GTDB taxonomy): domain Bacteria; phylum Pseudomonadota; class Alphaproteobacteria; order Sphingomonadales; family Sphingomonadaceae; genus Novosphingobium; species Novosphingobium capsulatum. The sequence continues at coordinate 25,063 of NZ_BCYV01000009.1, read as the reverse complement.
GCCGGGATAGGGAAACGGCCCGATGCCGAGCAGGCCATTTTCCGATTGCAGCGTCACGTCGATGCCGGGGGGAACATGGTTTGCCACCAGCGTCGGGATGCCGATGCCAAGATTGACATAGTATCCATCCTGCAACTCGCGGGCGACGCGGGCCGCCATTTCGTCGCGGGTCCAGCTCATGCCACAATCTCCGGCGCGCGGGTGGTCAGCTTTTCGATGCGCTTCTCGTTGATCGTCGACCGGACGATCCGGTCGACATAGATGCCAGGTGTATGAATGCAGTCCGGGTCGAGCGCGCCGGCCGCGACGATCTCTTCCACTTCGACAACCGTGACCTTGCCCGCCGTCGCCATGTTGGGATTGAAGTTGCGCGCGGTCTTGCGGAACATCAGGTTTCCTTCGGGATCGGCTTTCCATGCCTTGATGATCGCCAGATCGGCACGCAGCCATGTTTCGCGGACGTATTCCACGCCGTCGAAGGTTTCGATCGGCTTGCCCTCGGCCACGAGCGTCCCCACTCCGGTCTTGGTATAGAACGCGGGAATGCCCGCGCCGCCCGCGCGGATGCGCTCGGCCAGCGTGCCTTGCGGCGTGAGTTCCAGTTCCAGCTCGCCGGAGAGGTATTGCTGCTCGAACAGCTTGTTCTCGCCGACATAGGACGAGATCATTTTCTTCACCTGCCGGCTTTCCAGCAGCATCCACAGGCCAAACCCGTCGGCACCGGCATTGTTCGAGATGACCGTAAGGCCGCGAACGCCGCGTGCGCGGATTTCCGGGATCAGGCTTTCCGGATTGCCCGACAGGCCAAAGCCGCCGGACATGATCGTCATGCCGTCGAACAACAGGCCGTCCAGCGCGTCGGCGGGGCTATCGTAGAGCTTGTTCTTCATGGTTCCTCCAGCGGTGCAGACCGTGCGCCGCCCAGATGCGTGTCAGTCGGCAATCGTCAGCAGGCCCTGGCCCGAGACGCCGACGGGAATGGCGGTGAGCGACCGGCCCTCGCAGGCGCCCGAGAAACAGGCGCCGGTGTCGGCGCGGAACAGCGCAAAATGCTGGCTGCACAGGATGGCGCCGCTCTGCAGGAACTCGTCTGGCGCGTGGTTGAGCGGCAGCGAATAGTGCGGGCAGAGGTTGAGATAGGCGCACACGCCGCCATCCGGGATGTGGACCACGAACATCGAGAAAGCGCTGCGGCCACGGCCAAAGCGATATTCCCTGGCGGTGCCAACCGGAATGTCCGCGATGGGGCCGAGCAGGGTTCCGGGCGCCGGGGCATTGGGGCGGTATCGCCACAGGCCTGGATCATTCATCGTGCCTCTCGGGCGCGTCGGCCAGGGTGAAGGCATAGTCGATCCCGAGGCTGCCATCGGCCTGTGCCTGGGGCCGCACGATCAGCGATTGCTTCACGCCGAAGACCGCGTCGCTTGCCAGATATGGGTCACCCTCGATGAACAGATGCGTGACGAGGCGACGATAGCCTGGTGCCGTGATCATGAAGTGGATGTGGGCCGGTCGGTTCGGATGGCGGCCAAGCGCCTCAAGCAGCGCGCCGACCGGGCCATCGTCGGGGATGGGGTAGCTGACCGGCACGATCGTGGCGAAGGCAAAGCTGCCGTCTGCGGCAGTTTCAAAGCTGGCTCGCAGGTGTCCGGCAGGCTGCTGCGGGTCCTGCACGTCGTATTGCCCGTTCGGTGCGGTCTGCCACACCTCTACCAGCGCACCGGCGAGGGGTGCGCCGCGTACCGTGGATACCGTCCCGCGCATGTGCAGCGGCGTGCCTTCTTCCGGGCGCTTGAGGATCGAAGCCCCGGCGGCAAGCACCGGCTGGCGGCCGGCATAGAACGGGCCAAAGACGGTGGACTCGCTCACGCCCTCGCCAGCAGCATGATTGAGCGCATCGACCAGCATCGAGACGCCAAGCACGTCCGAAAGCAGGATGAATTCCTGCCGCTCGGCGGTGCACATCTGCCCGGTGCGGGTGAGAAACGCGATTGCCGCTTCCCATTCGGCCTCGGTAAGGCACGTTTCCCGGATGGCGTCGTGCAGGTGGCGCAGCACCACGGCAAGGATCTGCCGCAACCGGGCATTTGGTGCCTCGGCCATGCGGTCGATCGCGGCCGTGGTGATGGCGGCGAAGTCGGGCGTGCTCATGCGGCCTCGCTTTCGCTTGCAGCGGGTGGATCGCCAGCCCAGGCGCGGGCGATCAGGTCGCGGACCCCTGCGTGCTCCAAGGGGCGCGGGTTCCAATAGGCGTTTTCGAGCGCCTGGTCGGTTGCCACGTCGATGCCGGATTCGGGCATGCCCAGATCGCGCAGCGCGCACGGTGCGCCAACTTGCCGAGCCAGCCGATGGAGCGCCGCAGCCGGATCGTCGTCACCCAGGGCAGAGCGGAGCATCGCCATCGCTTCGGAGATCGCTGGCGCGTTGTAGGCGAGCGCGTGGGGCAACACGATGGCGTGGGTTTCGGCATGGGGCAGATCGAAACTGCCGCCGAGCGTGTGGCACAGCTTGTGGTGCAGCGCCATGCCGACCGAACCGAGCACCATGCCGCACAGCCATGCACCATAGAGCGCCTGGCTACGCGCCGCCACGTCGGCCCCGTCCGCAACGACGCGCGGCAGTGCTGACGCCAGCGCGCGGATGCCTTCCTGCGCGACCAACTGCATCACTGGGTTGGTATCGCGGGCATAGAGCCCCTCGACTGCATGGGCGATGGCATTGATGCCGCTGGTGCCCGAGATGCCGGGCGGCAGGCCCAGCGTCAGGTCCACGTCATAGACCACGGCATGCGGGAGGATTTCCGGCGCCCGGCGGGTGGTCTTGCGGCCTCCTGCGGTCTCGCCCAGGATCGGTGTCATCTCCGATCCGGCATAGGTGGTGGGCACGGCGATGTGGCGCACGCCGGTTCGCACGGCCAGCGCCTTGCCCAGGCCGATGGTGGAGCCGCCGCCGAACGCGACCACGCCATCGGCGCCGCATGCCGCCAATTCCGCTTCGGCGCGGGCCGTGACTTCGACCGGGGTGTGCATCGTCGCGTCGGTGAACGTGGCGACGATCGTGTTGCCAAGCGACCGGGTTGCCGCGCGTGCCTGCTCTGCCTGTTGCGGGGTGGACAGCAGCACGGCGCGACGCACACCTTGGTGCGCCAGCACCGTGGGCAGCGAAGCCACGGTGCCGGTTCCAAAGGTGACCTGTGTTGGCAGGCCCTGATAGGTGAAGTGCCGCATCCTTGGCTCAGCGCCGGTAGAAGGGCGGGATTTGCGCGTCGACATTGACCCACACCGACTTGGCCACGGTGTATTCGCGCATCGCCTCGAAACCCATTTCACGGCCATAGCCAGAACGGCCGACGCCCCCGAAGGGTGAGCCCGGATGGACCCGCTTGTAGCTGTTGATCCACACCATGCCGGCGTGGATCTGCTTGGCGAAGCGGTGCGCGCGGGTGATGTCCTGCGTCCACAGACCGGCGCCGAGGCCATATTCGGTGCCGTTGGCGATCGCCAGCGCCTCCTCGTCGGTGCGGAAGGTCAGCACGGTGACGAAAGGACCGAACACCTCCTCCTGCGCCACCCGGTGATCGGGCTGGGCGCGCACGATGGTCGGCTCCACAAAGCAGCCCGCCGCCAGCGCTGCATCGACAGGCGCGCGGCCGCCGGTCAGCACGTCGCCGCCCTGTTCGCGCGCGACCTCGACGAAAGACAGCACGCGCTCCTGGTGCAGCCGCGAGGTAAGCGGCCCCATTTCCGTCTGCGGATCGAGTGGATCGCCCAGCCGGATCGAGCGGGCGAGCGCCACGAACTTTTCAAGGAAAGCGTCGGCGATGGCTTCGTGCAGGATCAGCCGCGATCCGGCGATGCAGGCCTGGCCCTGATTGTGGAAGATCGCAAAGGCCGATCCACCCACTGCCGCCGGCAGATTGGCATCGGCGAAGACGATGTTCGGTCCCTTGCCGCCCAGTTCCAGCTGCACCTTCTTGAGGTTGGTGGCCGATGCCTCGACGATCCGCCGACCGGTGGCGGTAGAGCCCGTGAACGCGACCTTGCCGATGCCGGGATGTTCGGCAATGCGCTGGCCCGCGTCGTGGCCGTAGCCGGTGACGATGTTGATCACGCCGTCCGGAAAGCCGACCTGCTGCATCAGCTCGCCAATCCGCAAGGTGGACAGCGGCGTGATTTCCGATGGCTTGATCACCACCGTGTTGCCCGCCGCGAGCGCGGGGCCCAGCTTCCAACTGGTGAACATCAACGGGAAGTTCCACGGCACGATCGCGCCGACCACGCCGATCGGTTCGCGCTCGACATAGTTGAGGAAGCCCGCATCGACCGGCACGACAGAACCTTCCAGCTTGTCTGCCATGCCGCCGAAATATCGGAAGCACAGCACCGTGCGCGGCACGTCGAGCGACAGGCAATCGCGGATCGGGTGGCCGGTATCGAGCGCTTCGAGCCGCGCAAGGTTGGCAGTATCTGCCTCGATCGCGTCGGCCAGCTTGAGCAGCAGGCGCCCGCGATCGTGTGCAGCCAGCGCCCGCCAGGCCGGGAAGGCGCGCGCGGCCGCTTCGACCGCGCGATCCACATCGGTGGCCGTGGCGATGGCGACTTCGGCGAGGGTCTCGCCGTCAAAGGGATTGGCCACGGTGATCGTGCCGCCATCGGCACCATCGCACCATTTTCCGTCGATCAGCAGCTTGGTCGGGAAAGCGGGAAGGGGATCGATCCGCGCCATGGTCAGAACTGCACCGGCGTGACGGGGGCGGTGCCCTCGGCAATCATCTGCGGGATCTTGGCGGCGCCGTTTTCCCAGACGAGCAGCATCGAGCGCTTGGTCGAATAGCCCTGGTGGCGGATATCGGCAGGCATGCAGCAGATGTCGCCGGCACGGGCCAGCACGCGGGCGCGCGGCTTGCCGGTTTCCTTGTCCTTCACGTCCCAGGTGATCTCGTCGGAAAGCTGCAGGAACCACTCGCAGCGATCGTTGCCATGTTCGACCGGCAGGATGAACTCCTCCGACGTGGGGCAGAACAGGCTATCGCCCACCACCGAGCAGACACTGGGGTTCCAGGTCACGTCAGAGCGGGACAGGTAACCAAACAGGTTATAGGCGCTCACCTCGTGCTCGAAACCGGGCTCAGCCTCGACCACCGGCTGGTCTTGCGGCACATCGGCGAACTGGCGGTTTACCGGGAAGCCGGCGGTATCGGTGCGCAGCGGCGTGTCGCCGAGCAGGCCGACCATGCGGTGCGCCGTCACGCGCTGGCGGGTGATGGCGGCATCGTTGGCTCCCTGCTTTACACCCCAGGGAACGCCGGTTTCCATCGGCGCGGCAAACGGGTCATAGCCCGCCACCGTCCAGTCAGAGAGCAGTTCCTTGAACGTCGCCATCAGCGCGGCCGACTGGAAACGCTCGGAATAGTCGCGGCCGGCGCTGCGGTAGGCATCGTTGAAGCGCCCGGCGAACATCGTCACTTCGCCATAGTGGTTGATGGTGCCGAACACCGCGTCGAAGTTCACCACGCCATAGAAGAAGCCCCAGGCGACATCGCGCATCATTGCCCGCAGGAACACGTCGATCGGGATGATGTGGGTTCCGCCCGGCCACGAGAGGTGGGCGAAATACTCGTCACGCTTGAAGTGGAAGCCGCCGGCGCGGAAGGCGCGGAACCCGGTCTGGTTGCTGATTTCCAGCGTTTCGGTGTCGGTGCTGGCGGTGCTGGTGGTGGGCGCAGCCTGGGCGTCGAGCGATAGCGACATGGCCATGGAATTTCTCCTGAAAGGGTCGGGAAAGGCGCGGCGCGATCAGGCCGTGGTCTGGCAGATCTCCGCCCATTTCTGGACGGTCACGTCGCCAAGGATCGTCTGCACCAGGATGACGGCGGGTTTTTCGGCATGGAAGCGATAGGCCGCCCCCACCGGCAGCAGTCCCTGGTGGCCGCGCCCGAGCACGAGGCGGCCCATCTTGCGGCCTTCGGGCATGGCGTCGGCCAGTTGCACCGCGCCCTCGTGCTCGGGATCGACATGATCATCCGGACGGGCGAGCTTGACGAGGTGGACTTCGACATCGCCATCCATGCACAGGACAAACTCGTCGTGTGCGCAGGTGTACCAGGGTGAGGTGCCTTCGGCGCGGGCAGCTTCGATGACATATTCAAAGTTGATGCCCACCGCGACACGGGCATAGGGCGCGTTGGTCTTTGCCACCTCGAAGACGTTGGAAAACACATAGTTGCGGGGATCGTCGTTGATGATCTCGACGCCGCCCTTCTCGTAATCATCCAGCGAACCGAAGCGGGTGATGACGTCGGACATTTCCAATCTCCTGAGCGTGCCACGGCGCGTGTTCGCGCTCCAACCCTGACGGGACAGTGGCTTGGTCGAGGGCAGGCTAGGAGCGTGGCGGCCTGTCTTCCTGCACGATTCCAGCGTGCTTCGGCACGGCTTGCACAGATTCGCCCGAAAGCGCAGGCACGCCCGTTCCGGGGGCTGTACGCTTGTACGGTTGGTCGCTAATCGAAATGGCGAAACGACCTTCAAGGAGCGGAGAGAGACATGATCGTGAGGATGGGCGCGGCAAGCATCGCGCGGGTGCGGGCATGACCAGCGTGCGCTCGGCCCTGATCATCGGCGGCGGAATCGGGGGTATGTCCTCGGCCCTCGTGCTGCGGCGCCTGGGTGTGGCGGTGGACCTGATCGACATCGACCCAGCCTGGCGCGTCTATGGCGCCGGCATCACCATCACCAGCCCGACGCTGCGCGCCTTTGATCAACTGGGCATTCTGGACGACGTGCTGCGCGACGGCTTTTCCGGCAACGGCATCCGGGTCTGCACGATCGAGGGGCAGCAGGTGGGCGAAGTGCCCGATCCGGCCGGGATGCCCGGCAGCGGCGGGATCATGCGGCCGACGCTGCACCGCATCCTCTCGGAAAAGACCCGCGCATCGGGCGCCACTGTACGGCTGGGGCTGACCGTCGACGCGCTGCATCAGCGGGATGACCAGGTCGATGTCGTGTTCAGCGATGGCGGCCGTGCCAGCTATGATCTGGTGCTGGGGGCCGACGGCGTGTTTTCGCGCACCCGCAGCCTGATCCTGCCAGATGCGCCTCAGCCCGAATATACCGGGCAAACGATCTGGCGTCTGTTCGCCGATCGCCCGGCAGAGATCGACCGCCGCCATTTCTTCCTGGGCGGACCGGTCAAGGTGGGGCTGTCGCCCGTGTCGCGCGACAGCTTGTACATGTTTCTGCTCGAAACCTGTCCGCGCCGCAGCGTGGTGCCAGACGAGGAACTGTACCTCGGCTTGCGTGATCTTCTGGATGGATACAGCGGCCCGTTGCGGGCGCTGCGCGAGGGCCTTGGCCCCCGCTCGCAGATCGTGATGCGGCCGCTCGAGGCGTTCCTGCTGCCGCCACCCTGGCATGTCGGGCGCGTGCTGTTGATCGGTGATGCCGCGCATCCCACTACGCCCCATCTCGCGTCTGGTGCTGGCATGGCGGTGGAGGATGCCATCGTGCTTGGCGAGGAACTGGCCCGCGGTGACGACCTGCCCGAAGTGCTCGCCCGCTTTGCCGAGCGGCGCACGGCGCGCTGCCAGCTGGTCGTGCGCAACTCGATGGAAATCGGTCGTCTCGAGCGCGCCGGCGCGCCGCCCGCCGAGCAGACCCGGATCGTCGGCGAGACACTCGCCATGCTCGCCCAGCCCATTTGATGCCTTTGCATGCGCTGCGCGCGCAGCAGCAGCAGCAGGAGATAGCGATGTTCGACACCGAACCCCAATTGCCGCCCGCCACCCCCGACACCGGGCGGCCGCGTACCCTGGACGAAGCCAAGGCGTGGATGCTCGATCGCACGGGCAAGGCGATCCACCCGATGAACAACCTGGCCGCCGACGATACCGCTGCCGTCCTCACAACGCTCCAGGGGCTCGATCCGGTGAACTGGGCAGCGGCCTGGCGCGACGCTGGCGAAAAGGCGTGGCAGCGCGCCGAGACGGAAAGCGATCCGGCGCTGCGGCGCAAGGAGTATCTGCGCGCGCACGGTTTCTTTTTCCTCGGCCGTTTTCCGTGCCCCAACCATCCCGACAAGCTTGCCTGTGCCGCGCGCGAGCGGGATGCCTATCTGGCCGCCGGCGCGCTGATGTCGCCGCCGCTGGCCCGCGTGGTGGTGCCGTTTGACGGCCATGCCGGTGAAGGCGGCGAGGTCGTGTTCTACTACCGCCGGCCCCAGGGCGTTGCTCGCCCCCGTGTCGTGGTGATGTGGGGCGGGGTGGACGCGTGGAAGGAACAGATGACCGCGGCGTGCGACCTGCTGCTGGCCCGCGGTATCGCCACCATCGCGATGGATGGGCCAGGCACCGGCGAATCGCCCGTAAAGGGCACCGCCGATGCCGAGCGTCAGTTCCTCCCCGTGTTCGACTGGGCAGCGGCGCAGCCGGATCTCGATGGCGCCAAGGTCGGCCTGCTCGGGCGCTCGTTCGGCGGCTATTGGGCGACCAAGCTCGCCCATGTCGTCCCTGACCGCGTGGCCGGCGCGGTGAACTGGGGTGGCGGCGCGCACTTCATGTTCCAGCGCGAATGGATCGAACGCTCGCGCCATCCTGACAGCTATCTGATGGAACTGGTCGAGACGCGGATGCGCATGCTCGGCGTCGATAGCTGGGAGGGCTATATCCAGGGCTTTGCCCAGCTCTCGCTGCTTGAGCAAGGCCTGCTCGATCGCCCTTCGGCACCGCTGCTGCTGGTCAATGGGCGTGGCGACAGCCAGTGCCCGGTGGCCGATATCGATCTTCTGGTCGGCCACGGCAGCCCCAAGGCAGTGCGCATGTTCCCCGGCGGCCACATGGGCATCACCCCGCAAACGCTGCCGACCATCGTCGACTGGCTCGTCGGCGCCGTAGGTGCGGGAGCATCGGCATGACCGCGCGCAACTGGGTGCAGGACATGCCCACCGAAGAGGCCTATGCGATCAACCGCATCCTCTATCGCGTCCAGCATGACCGCGCGGAGGAAACCCGCTTCTTCGACAATCCGGCGCGCTACATCGCGGACGAACCGCTGTCTGATGCGGCCCGCGCCGCGCTCGACGCCACCGACATCGGCAGGCTCTATTTGCTGGGCGCCAACCCCTATCTGCTGCGCGCCTATTGCCTGCAACTGCGGGTTCCCGAAGCCGACTATCTGGCTGCCCTGCGCGCCGTAGGAGATGCGACCCATGGCTGAGATTACCGGCGTCTATGCCGTGAGCCACACCCCCGTGATGACCAATATGCCCGATGCGCCCGCGCCCGCGCGGCGCGAGGCCGCTTTTCGCCAGTTCACGCGGGTGGGGCAGGAGATCGCGGCGACGCAGCCCGACGCGCTGGTCCTGGTTTCCGATGATCACCTGCACAATTTCTTTCTCGATAACCTGCCGCCTTTCTGCATCGGCGTGGCGCGATCCTACCCCAGCCCGGTGGAGGGTTGGCTCAAGATCCCGAAGCAGCAATTGCCGGGCGATGCCGCGCTTGCCGCGCATCTGCTCCAGTCGGTGATGGCGGCGGGCTTTGACCCGGCGCTGTCGATGGAACTGACGCTTGACCACGGCATGATGACCCCGCTCGATCTGGCCGGGATTGCGGGGGCCATCCCGGTAGTGCCGATCCTGGTCAACACGGTCCAGCCGCCGATGCCGGCGATGCGGCGCTGCGTGGCGTTCGGCCGGGCACTGGGGCAGGCTATCAGGGGCTATATGGGCGCCGCGCGCGTGGCTGTGCTCGCCACCGGCGGGCTGAGCCACGATGTTGGCACGCCGCGCATGGGCCAGCTCGACGAGGCGTTCGACCGTGGCTTTCTCCAGCAGTTGGAAGCTGGCGGGCTGGATGCGGCTGCCGACTTTGCGGAAGCGACGGTCAACACAGCCGGCAATGGCGCGGAAGAAGTGCGCAACTGGCTGGTCGCCCAGGGCATTGCCGAAGGCGCGCCGTTCGAAACCTATCACTATGACTGCATCACCGACTGGTATACCGGGATCGGGCTGGGCCGCTGGAGCATGATGGCATGACGCTTGCAATCCATATCGACGGCCCCGCCGGCGCGCCGCCGCTCGTCTTCCTCCATGCCATCGCCACCTCGGCCGCGTTGTGGCGCCCGCAGGTGGAGCAGCTTTCCCAGCGGTTTGGCGTGGTGCGGGTGGACCTGCCGGGCCATGGCGCCAGTGCATTGCTGCCCGAAGGCGCTGGCTTTGCCGACTATGCCGATGCGGTTGCCGAGACGCTCTCAACCCATGGCATCGATCGGTTCAGCCTGGTCGGCATGTCGTTTGGCGCGATGGTGGCGATGCAGGTGGCGCTGCGCCATGCTGCCCGGGTGGAGCGCCTGGTGCTGGCCTGCTGTGCCGCGCGCACGCCCCCGCCCGTCGCCGCGATGTGGCATGAGCGGATCGCGATGGTGGAGCGCGAGGGGATCGAGACGCAGGTCGAAACCAGCCTCGACCGCTGGTTCACGCCCGATTTCGCTGCTGCCTCGCCGCAGACGCTTGACGGGGTGCGCGGCATGATCCGCCAGACGCCCGCCGCCGGCTTTGTTGCGGCAGCGCGGATCATCGCCACGCTCGATCACATGGCCTTGCTGCCAAAACTCGCGATGCCATGCCTGGTGCTGGCTGGTGCCGAGGACAAGGCGGCGGCGCCCGCGATGATGCAAGACTTCGCCGCGCATATCCCGACCGCGCGGTTTGCCACTTTGCCGGCCGCGCACCTCGCCAATGTCGAGGCGCCAGGTGCATTTGGCGAAACGATCGCGCGTTTCGTGGAGGGGCAATGACCGCGATTACACTGATTCATGCGCTGGAAGCCTCGATCGCGCCGATCAACGCCGCCTTTGCCGAGCATTGGCCACAGGCGCGCCTGGCCAACCTGCTCGACGACAGCCTGTCGCGCGACTTGGCCGAGGCTGGCGCGCTTACCGACGCGATCGTTGCGCGGTTCCGCACGCTGGGCCGCTATGCGGCGGGGGCAGGGGCCGATGGCATTCTGTTCACCTGCTCTGCCTTTGGGCCGGCGATCGACGCCGTTGCCGCCGATCTGGCGCCGCTGCCGGTGCACAAACCCAATACGGCGATGATCGCACGGGCCGTCGCGGCGGCGGGGGCAGGGCGCATCGCGCTGCTGGCGAGCTTTGCACCGACGCTGCCCTCGATGCTGCCCGAATTTCCCGATCCCGACCGGGTGCTGCCGGTGCATTGTCCCGGTGCGCTCGACGCGCTGCAAAGCGGCGATGCCGCGCGGCACGACGCGATTGTTGCAGCGGTCGCTGCCACTCTGCCCGAGGATTGCAGCGTGGTGGCATTGGCGCAGTTCAGCCTGGCCCGCGCTGCAGCCGCGATCGCGCCGCAAGCCGGCCGAACTGTGCTGACCACGCCGCAATGTGCGGTAGAGGGCATTCGCGCGGCAATTTTTCACGAGGCTTGCGTCGAGAATCGCGGCGCGATCCGCTAACGCCGCCGCGCGGCCCTGTCGAAGCGCCGCGCTGCACCGGGGGACGAAACGAGCGTGATGGGACGTACGCAGAAGAAGACCAAGCGCGAGATCATCCTCGACGCAGCAGAAGCGCTGTTTGCCGTGCATGGCTTCGACGGGGTCTCGATGCGGATGATCGCCGAACGCGGGCCGGTCGGGCTCGGCCTGCTGACCCACCACTTCCCCGCCAAGGATCAGCTGTTTGCCGCCGTACTGGAACGGCGCGCCGATATCATCAATACGGCACGCCTCGCCGCGCTCGACGCGCTGGACAAGCCAGACCTGGAAGCACTGCTGGCGGCCTTTCTGCGTCCCTATGTCGAACGGATCGCTGAGGGCGACGAAGGCTGGCGCTCCTATGCCCGCCTGCACGCGATGATGACCCAGGACGCGCGGTGGACCCCGGTTGCCGCGGCGATCTTCGGCGGGGTGGCCGAAGAAATGATCGCCCGCATCCAGGTGGTGGAGCCGCGCCTCACGCCCGATCTGGCCGCACGTGGCTATGTCCTGCTGCTGGGCGGCATGGTGAGCATGTTTGCCGACACCCGGCTGCTCGACCGGCTGACCCACGGGCGCCTGTCCAGCAGCGATGTCGTGGCGAGCTTCGATCCGATCGTCCGTTTTGCCGCCGCCGGCATCCGCGCCCTGGCGGAGCCGGCGGGAACTGATCCCCACGCCCCCTAGAGCGTCGCGTCGCAGCCGACCTGGGCGCGGCGGCGGATCGCATCGTGCGATCGCGCGGCGGCCTTGCCGACGGCGGCCACATCGATGCCCAGCAGCTGGCCAGCGCGCTTGAGGAAGCGGCCGTCGACCATGACGGTGTCAACGTTCGCCGGCTGGCCGTGCTGGACCAGCTGGAAGGTGGCGTTGCTATCGTCCACCGCGATCATGTTGAGATCGCTGGTGCGCACCAGGATCAGGTCGGCGCGCTTGCCGGGCGCGATCGATCCGGTCGTGTCTTCAAGCCCCAGCACCCGCGCGCCGTTCAACGTCGCGAGCTGCAGCATCTGGCGCGGCATGGTCAGGCCATTGGTGGGATCTGCCGGGTTGCCGGGCCGCATAATGATCTCGGTGAACGAGGCGCCGCGCTGCTGGGCGATTCGCGCAGATGCCATGATCGTGCGCATCGCGGCAAACGGATCCACGCAGGTCTGCGCCGTTACATCGACGCTGAAGCCGATGTCGTGGAACGGTACGCCGTTTTCGAGGAAGCGGATCAGCGGCGGCAAGCCGGCACCAATTATTGTGTCGGTAGAAGGGCAGAGGGAAATCTTGACGCCGCGCGCCGCCAAAAGCTGGAGCAGCTGGTCCGGCGTGCCGGGCCCATGGGTAAAGATGAACTCTGGCCCCAAAAGGTGCAGAACCTGCGACAGGTCGGCATGCGGGGCGATCGATTTGAGCCCGTGGCGCCGCGCCGCTTCCACTTCGGTGACGAAGTGCTGCGTGGTGTGGATGACGACGCCCAGATCGATCCGCCCATCGCCATGCTGGCCGAGCCAGTCGAGCATGGGGACAATTTCGCCATCGTCGACGGCGGTGGAGCCAGGATGCGGCAGATGGCCATAACCGAAGCGCGCGCGGATGCCGCTGTCTGCCAGGGCCTGCGCCTGCGCCAGCGCGTCTTCGGTATTGCGCAGCGCATTGGACCAGTTGTGGCAAGTGGTGACGCCAGCATTGATCGCCTCGGTCGCGGCATAGCGGATGGCGGCATAGTGATCCTCGGCGGTGTAGCTCCCGGCAAGGCGGTGGAGCGCGAAATAGCCGGGCGCATCATGCGACAAACCGCGCCAGATGCTGTTCCACATGTGCCAGTGCGTCTCGATGAAGCCGGGCATCAGGATCATGCCGGCAGCATCGATCACCTCGGCATCGTCGGCTGGTAACTCCTCGGCCACGGCGACAATGGCGCCGCCGCGCACCAGCACGTCGCCGCGGGCAAGGTCGCCAAGTGCGGGGTCCATGGTGAGGATGCGGGCGCCGCGGATCAGATATGCACCGCGGGGAAGATCGGTTGCCACGGCCTGGTCGTTATTCACTCGCATCTCTCCTAACCATCCGGCGCTCTGCAGCATGCGCTGCGGCCCGGTCTTTGCGCCATCCTTGGCATTCTCCCCGGCGACAGGGAAGTTCCTGCATGTTCCGGGCATTTGCCTGCACGGAAACGACCGGGGAACTGCGCGTGCCGTTTTCATGCATCGGTCGTGCTGCATCATGCAGGATTCCGGCAAAGGGCCTGCCTAGACCAGCATCAACCGCATGTGCCCTGCCGCCGGACCAGCCAGCGCAAGGGATACAGCAAACAACGCAAATGGGAGGATGCCTTGAACCCACGCTATTTCCTGTCGACTGCACCGTTGGCGCTCGCGCTGTGCGCAATGCCCGCTGCCGCGCAGACCGCATCGGCCGCCGCGCCCCAGGCGCCTGCTGCGGAGCCCGCAGAGGCGGCCAGCAGCGCGCAGAGCGGCGCGAGCGAGCAAGGCCTCAAGGACATCGTGGTTACCGCGCAACGTCGCTCGGAAAACCTCCAGCGCGCCGCGATCGCGGTCAGCGTGGTATCGTCTGACGCACTCGCCCGGCTCAATGTCACCCAGTCCTCGCAGCTGACGACGCTGGTGCCCGCCTTGCAGGTCGCCTCCAGCGGCTCGTCCAACCTGTTCTACTTGCGCGGCGTGGGCACGTTCGCGGTCAATTCGTTCAGCGATCCGGCGATCGCGTTCAACTATGACGGCGTTTATGTCGGCCGGCCGAGCGCTACCACCGGCGTGTTCTACGATGTCGAACGGGTCGAAGTGCTCAAGGGCCCGCAGGGCACGCTCTATGGCCGCAACGCCACCGGTGGCGCGATCAACATCTTGCCGGCGCGCCCGAAACTGGACGGCAATTCCGGCGATTTCTCCGCCACGCTCGGCAACTACAACACGGTGGTGCTGCAAGGCGATGTCAATCTGGTGCTGTCTGACAAGGCCGCGCTGCGTGTTGCCGGCATCTACAGCAAGCATGATGGCTATTTGAGCGATGGTACCAATGACGAGGACGGCAAGGGTGCCCGTGCCCAATTGCTGTTCCGCCCGACGAGCGATTTCTCGATCCGCATCGCTGCCGATTATTACAAGGCTGGCGGCGTGGGTGGCAGCGCGGCCCTGGTTGGCGTGCGCAATCCTGTGACCGGGGCAATCACGCCGGCACCCACCGATCGCGGCACCGGGTTGTACGATCCGCAGGTGCAGGCGCTGTTCCCGCAGCAGGTCAGCTTCCAGATCGGTCGCACGCTTCAGCCGCTCGCCCCCTATCCAGGGCAGAACAGCACGTTCTGGGGGGTCAATGCCGAGCTGAGCTGGACTACCGCTGCCGGCACGCTGACCGTGATTCCCGCTTATCGCCGTGCCGATGTGCACGCGCTTAACGCGGTTACCTCGTTCATCAGCCTGTTCGACGAGAAGACCACCCAGAAGAGCGTGGAAGCGCGCTTCGCTTCGCCCGATACGGGCTTCTTCCGCTACCTGCTCGGCGCGTTCTACTATCGCGAGGAATCGCAAACCGCCGACGTGTTCGCCCAGCAAACGCTGACCAACTATCTGGGTGGCGCGCTCGATACGACATCCTATGCCGCGTTCGGCCGGGTGACGCTGGCCTTTACCGACACGTTCCGCCTGAGCGGCGGGCTGCGCTATACCAGCGATCGCAAGACCGTCGATGGCGCGTCGCAGACGCTGGTGGCGGTCTGCGTTGCGGCCAGCTGCCCGGGTGGCCTGGTGCTGCCCTATACGCAGACCCCGGCCGGGCTGATCTCCAGCCTTGGCCTGGTGGGCCCGCTGCCAAGCCCGGTTCCGGCATTCAGCAGCATCTATGCTGATCCGTCCGCGCCCACCAGCATCCTGGGCAACAACCGCGCGGTGCTCAACATGGAGCAGAAGAACAGCCGCGCAACCTGGCGGGCCGGTGCGGAATATGACGTGGGTCCGCACTCGCTGCTCTATGCCTCGGTCGAAACCGGCTATCGCGGTGGCGGGTTCTCCTTCGCCGTCGATCCCACCCGGCAGCAATACCGCCCCGAAACGATCCAGGCCTACACGATCGGATCAAAGAACCGCTTTTTCGATAATCGCCTCCAGCTCAATCTCGAAGCCTTCTATTGGCGCTACAAGAACCAGCAGATCGCGCATCTTGGCGTCGATTCGAACGGTGCTTCGGCTTTCTTTACCGAAAACATCGGCAACTCGCGCAACTATGGCGCCGAGGGAGAGGCACAGTTCCTGGCTGCGCGCAACACGCTGCTCACTGCCAACATCCAGTATCTCAATGCGAAATACACCGATTTTCGCTATTCGACGCCCGCGCCGCCGCCTACCCGCTGCGCGGTGACCGCCCCGGCGCCGGGCTCTGCCTCCTCGGTGGTGGATTGTTCGGGCCTGCGCGCGTTGCGCTCGCCGGAATGGACGATGAACTTCGGCGTGCGCCAGACCATTCCCATCGGCACCGCGAAGATCGTGCTGCAAGGTGACGCCCGCTACCAGTCGTCCAGCTATGTCGGGTTCGAACTGCTCGATATCGAACAGCAGGCGGCCTATTGGACCGGCCAGGCCTCGGCCACGTATTCGGGCGAGGACGATAAATGGTCGGCGACACTGTTCGTCAACAACATCGGCAACCAGCGTCCGTGGGGCGATATCGTCTATAACGCCAATGCCAACTTGTTCGCCGGTTCGCCCGGCGCACCGCGCCTCTATGGCTTCCGTTTCGCGATCAAGTATTGATGGCGATGCTGGCCCCGGGATGGGCGTCCCGGGGCCCAGTGGCCACCGCTCAGCGAAGCGAACGGCGATAGGCGGCCGGGGTAACGCCCGTCGTCCGGCCAAAGATCCGGGTAAGGTGTTCCTGGTGCGTGAAGCCGCACCGCACGGCGATCTCGGCAATCGGCAGATCGCCACGCAGCAGGTCGCGCGCACGCTCCACCCGCTGCTCGATGATGTACTGATAGGGCGCCCGCCCGGTTGAGCGCTTGAACTGGCGCGCGAAATGGATCGGGCTCAAATTGGCCGCACGGGCAAGATCGTCCACGCTGATCGGCGCTTCCATCTTCTCTGCAACCAGAGCGCGCACCCGGGCGATCTGGCTCGGCTGGAGCCCGGTGATCCGCGGCAGTTCCACCCGTTTTGCCAGAGCATGATGGCGAACCAGTTGCGCGGCGATGAGGCGGGCGACGCTGTCGGCAAACAGATCGGATTGCCGCTCCTTGATCATCGTGCAGGCCAGCCGCGCCAGTTGTTCGAGCAGCGGATCGTGCTCTCCCATGCGCGGCAGGAACTCCACCGAGTCCAGCGCATCGTCGCACAGTTCGCGCACTGTCGCCGCGATCAGCTTGCGATGGACGTAGAGGTGCACCGTCTCCAGCGGTGACATGAGCGCCACGCCGAAGTCGCGCTGCGCCGGCAGGATAAACAGCCCACCGGTGCCGATCCGCGCCTCGCGCCGTTCGCCGCTCAGTTCGCGCCGGATGCGCACCGGGCCATTGAGATGCACGATGATGAGATGATGGTCATTTCCGCCGAACGTGTCGGCATAGGGGGCCTCGCGCTGGTGCGAGGCATAGAACGACTGCCATTCCAGCGAGTCGCTCGACTGCAAGACCTCGTGTTCCGGCCGCAGCAGAATGCCGTGAGTGTCTGCGGCTGTAAGTCCCGATTCGGTGCCGATACGCATAGCCAATCCTCTCTCCCGGCCTGCCGGTTTTTCCGGTCCCGCACGCGGCGTAGCGAAAAACCGTACGATTGTACAGTCGCGGCTTGATGGACGATGCCATGGCCACCTGGCGGACTCGCGTGCCATGGCAGCCATGCCCGACCGCTGGCAGCTTTGCCCGGCCGATCAGCCCATTGGTTGACATGGATAATCGGCCGGTGTTCAACACCGCGCCAAGGACACCGCTCCGCAATCGGCACGCGCACCGCCGCCCCTGCCTGGCAAGGACAAGACGATGGTGGAACCTGGAATAGCTGACATCACGTTCGGACGCGCCGCACCCGGAATCAGCGTGCGGGACATTCACGCCGCGCACGACTTTTACGTGGGCGTGCTCGGCTTTGAGAAAGTATTCGAGAACGGATCTCCGGTCGGCTTCATGGTCCTCAAGAAGGGGCGCGCGGAAATTCACCTGAGCCGCACGCCCGGTCACAAGCCGTCGACCACCAACGTCATGCATATCTACGTCAGCGACGTGGCGGCACTCTACGCCATCTGCGAAAGCAAAGGTGTGCGGATCATCAAACGCCTGGCCGACAAGGACTATGGCCAGCGCGCTTTCGTGTTCGCCGATCCGGATGGAAACCGCATCGACGTGGGCGAGCCCTCGAACTGATGCCCGCAGGAATGGATCGATGACAGTGCCTGTTTCCAGCGCCAAATGTCCGGACCAGCGCCTGGCGCTGGTTGCGGGCCTTGCCGTTGCTGCAGTCCACCTGCTGTTTGCCGGGCGGTACGACCTGTTCCGCGACGAGCTCTACTTCATCGTCTGCGGACAGCACCCTGCGTTCGGCTATGTCGACCAGCCGCCCGGC
Source organism: Novosphingobium capsulatum NBRC 12533 (assembly GCF_001598375.1). Classification (GTDB taxonomy): domain Bacteria; phylum Pseudomonadota; class Alphaproteobacteria; order Sphingomonadales; family Sphingomonadaceae; genus Novosphingobium; species Novosphingobium capsulatum. The sequence goes on along the minus strand of NZ_BCYV01000009.1, from coordinate 7,021 downwards.
GTGCCCTTGCTCGCCGCTGGCCTGTTCAAGCTGGGATGGGGCGCCTTTGGCTTGCGTGTGCCGACGGCGCTGGCGGGCGGGGCGCTGGTATGGCTGGCGATGCGCTTCGCGCGGCTGCTGGGCGGGGGAAGGCTGGCACAGGCGATGGCCGGCCTGGCCTGCGCCCTCGCGCCCATGCTGATGGGCATCGTTGCCACGCTCAACACCTCGGCTTTCGAGCCGCTGGCCTGGACGGCGCTTGCCTATCTGCTGGTCAAAGCCGGTCGCGACGGTGATGATCGCGCGTTGCTGGGGGCGGGGCTGCTGGTCGGGCTCACGCTTGAGATCAAGTATGCCATGCTGTTCTGGATGGTCGGCCTAACCGCCGGCCTGCTCGTCACGCCGGGCCGCGTGCTGCTGCGGCGGCCGGCCTTGTGGGGCGGCGTGGCGATTGCCGCCATCATCGCGGTGCCGTCTTTCCTCTGGCAATATGCCCACGGCTTTCCGTTCCTGGAATTGGCAGCAGCGGCCAAGGGCAAGAACGCGGCGGTCGATGCCATGCCGTTCCTCGTCAACCAGGTGCTGGTGATGAACCCGGCGTTCGCGCCGCTGTGGATGGCGGGCCTGGCGGCGCCGTTCCTGGCAAGGCGCCTGGCCGATCTTCGTTTCCTGGTGATCGGCGCGGTCGTGGTGATCGTCATCGTGCGCCTTGGTCACGGCAAGGACTATTATCTGGCGCCGCTCTACCCCACCTTGTTCGTGATCGGCGCGACGGCGCTGACACCCTGGGTTAAAAGCATGCCGGTCAAAGTGGGTGTGGCGGCGATCGCCGTAGCAGCCGTCATTGTCGCCGCCCTGGCCGCGCCGGTCGCCCTGCCGATCCTGTCACCAGCCGCGTTGGAACGCTATGTGCGGGCAACCGGGCTGGCGCCGCAGCAGCAAGAGCGCAGCTTTGCCGGCACAGCCTTGCCACAGAGCATGGCAGACCAGTTGGGCTGGCGCGATTTCGCGCGGCAGGTCGATGCAGCCTGGGCCCGCATCCCGGCGCCGGAGCGCGCGGTCACGGCCATCAAGGTGGACAACTATGGCGAAGCGGCCGCGCTCGATCTCTACGGCCACGACCTGCCGCCAGCGTTGAGCGGGCACAACCAGTATTACCTCTGGGGCCTGCGCGGACAGCATCCCATCCACGTGCTGTCGGTGCAGGATGACCTGGCCGCCATGCAGCCCTATTGCCGCAAGGTCACGCTGCTCGGCCAAACCTGGTCGCGCTATGCCATGGCATATGAAAACGGCAAGGTGATCGCGCTGTGCGAAAACGTGAAGCCATCGCTGACCGAGATGTGGCCGGATCTCAAGAACTTCTCCTGACGGCAGCCACAGCAGCAAACGTGCCTATTTGGCGGCAACGCCTTTTGCCAGGCTCCCGTTTTCCCCGGAAATGCCCCCACCTGGCGTAAACCGCGGTGCGAAATTCTGGCGCAAAGCGAGAGCATCCGGAAGACGAAATCGACGGAAAATCTAGCCAAATCAATATTTTGAGATTTTATGGGAAGAAACCCGTGGTGCCGCTTACAGGACCAGCTTTCGTCCAATAACGCTATGAATTAGCTAAACTTTCAACAAGACCATACGCCAATTCCCCACAGCACGCAACTTTTGCCCGTCTAAGAGCCTATGTCTGAAGGCCATTTACGGTTAACACGATGATCGTAGCACTTGCATAACATCGCTCCCCGCAATCGTCAGTGCACTATTCAGCACGTGTTTTGTGCCGCCGAATTCAGGAAAGCGCTAGGCCTCGCAGCTGACTTTGGGACGCCGGCACGCAGACGCAAAGTTGGCTCTTGAATGCCGGCGAACTCATTGCCAGCGCCCGGCAAGCAATTCAGCCTGTTGTAACACTGTTTGCACCGCAGCATCTTGCAGGTCTGGGGGATAGCCGTATTTACGCAAAATGCGCTTCACCAGAACACGCATCCTCGCACGGGCGGATTCTCTATGTGCCCAGTCGACGCTGGCATTGGATTTGAGGCTGGATACCAATTCTGCTGCAATCACCTTTAAGCTGTCATTGCCCAAGATTTCTGCGGCGCTATCGTTGTCAGCCAGCGCGTCGTAGAATGCCTCTTCCTCGGGCGTCAGACCTTCGGCCTCGCCCCGCGTCTGCTGCTCGCGGATTTCGCGGGCCAGTTCGATCAGCGTTTGCAGCACCTCGACGGTGCTAATGGCATTGGTGTGGTAGCGCGCGATAGCTTCGCTCAGCCGTTCGGAATATTTTCGGCTCTCGACTACGTGGGTTTTCGAGCGAGAGCGGATCTTGTCTGCCAGCAGCTTTTTCAGTGCCTCAAGCGCCAGATTGGGTCGCTCGGAATTCTTCATCTCGGCCAGAAACTCGTCCGACAATATCGAGATGTCTGGGGATGTCAGGCCCGCCGCTTGCAGGATGTCGATGATTTCGGTGGTGACGACTGACCGGTCGATCAACTGCTGGACGGCAAATTCCCGCTCTTGCTCCGTCTTGCCAGTGCCGGAGCTTTTCACCAGGGCCGCCCGGATGGTCTGATAAAAGGCAACCTCATCGCGGATGGCTTTTGCCTCATCGCTGGCGGCGGCCAAAGCGAAGGCCTTGCCCAATGCAAGAACGGCATCCTGAAACCGGCGATGCGCCGCCTTTTTGGCATCGTCCGAGGTTTGGTGCAGCGCCACTTCATGCTGGCGCGCTAAGATCCATTCGATAGCCTCCGCCAGACATTTGAGGCGCTGGGCAGGTGTGCCTTGAATGCCGGGCGCGCAGTCAAACCCGTGGAACATAGCCTGTACGATGTCGAAGCGTTCAAGCATGACGCGGATAGCCATGGCTTCGTCGATGCCGACCTGTTCCTGATCGGATGGAGAGTAAATCCCCAAAGCCGCCTTCAGGTTTTGGGCAATGCCGATGTAATCTACGATCAACCCGGCTTCCTTGTCGCGGAACACGCGATTGACGCGGGCAATGGCCTGCATCAGCCCGTGGCCACGCATGGGCTTGTCGATGTACATCGTGTGCATGCAGGGCGCGTCAAAGCCCGTGAGCCACATGTCGCGCACGATGACCAACTTGAGCGGATCGCCCACTTTGCGCGCCCGTTTGGCGAGATCATCGCGCCGCTTTCTGCCGCCGATATGGCGCTGCCATTCCGGCGGATCGGACGCGGCGCCGGTCATAACGATTTTGATTACGCCTTCTGCGTCATCGTCCGAATGCCAGTCCGGCCGCAAGGCGATGATTTCGTCGTAGAGCGCCACGCAAATGCGGCGGCTCATACACACCGCCATCGCTTTGCCATCCATCGCAGCAAGGCGGTTTTCCAGATGTTCCACCAGATCGGCCGCGATCAACTTCAGCCGCTCCTTTGATCCAACCAGCCTTTCAACCGCCGCCCACCGCGCTTTCAGCTTCTCCGAATCCCGCTCGGCTTCGTCTTCGGTCAGTTCCTCGATCTCGGCATCGATCAGCGGGATTTGGTCCCCGGGCAGTTCGATCCGGGCGAGACGGCTTTCGTAATAGATCGGAACCGTTGCCCCGTCCTCCACCGCGCGGGAGATATCGTAAATATCGACATATTCCCCGAACACAGCGGGCGTGTTGACGTCGTCAGTCTCGATCGGCGTTCCGGTAAAGCCGATGAACGAGGCATTGGGCAGTGCGTCACGCAGATATTTGGCATGGCCATAGGCGCGCTTGCCGGTCTTGGGATCAATCCGGGCGCGAAAGCCATATTGCGACCGATGCGCTTCGTCCGCCATAACGATGATGTTCTGCCGGTCGCTGATCGCGGGGTAGGCATCCCCATCGGCGGGCGCGAACTTCTGGATCGTGGTGAAAATCACCCCGCCCGAAGCCCGATCCAGCAAGGCCTGCAAATGATCGCGGCTTTCGGCCTGAACCGGTTTTTGCCGGATCAGGTCACTGCACATCGAAAACGTGCCGAACAGCTGATCGTCCAGATCGTTACGGTCGGTGATGACCAGCACCGTGGGGTTTTCCAGCACGGGATGGCGCACAAGAAGCCCCGCGTAAAAAGCCATCAGCAGGCTCTTGCCCGAACCTTGCGTGTGCCAGATCACGCCAATCCGCCGGTCGCGCTCAGAGCCTGTGCCCCGCGCGGAAGGCAGCGCGCGCAGCGTGGCCGCAATCGCATTTTGCGCGGCGAAGTACTGGTGATAGCCCGCCACAATCTTGGCGATGCCGTTGCCTGTATCGCCAAACACCGTGAAATCGCGCATCAGCACCAAGAGGCGCTCACGGTCGAAAACGCCTTTCAGCAGGACTTCAAGCTCGGGCAGCCCCTTGGCGGCAATGGTCGCGCCGTCCATCGTCCGCCACGGCATGAAACGCTCTTCGTCGGCCGTCAGCGAACCGGTCTGCGCCACCAGCCCGTCAGAGATCACCAACAGCGCGTTGGTGCGAAACAGTGAGGTAATCTGCTGCTTGTAGGTCTGCAACTGGTTGAAAGCGCCATCCATCGTGGCGTTTTCGTCGCCGGGATTCTTTAACTCCACCACGGCCAGCGGCAGGCCGTTGACGAAAAGCACAATGTCGGGGCGGCGATTATGCCCTGCCTCAATCACGGTGAATTGGTTTACGGCCAGCCAGTCGTTGCTGTCTTTGTCCGTTTCCAGCCCGTCGAAATCGATCAAACGCACCCGATCGCCGCGGATCACGCCATCCGCCGCGTGATATTCCACCGGCACGCCTTCGACCATCATGCGGTGCAAACGCCGGTTTTCTTCGACCAGCGATGGCGTTTGTGCGGCCACCACCTGACGCAGGGCATCTTCGCGCGCGTCTTCTGGCACATCGGGATTGAGCCGCGCCACCGCCTCCCGCAGCCGCCCCAGCAGCAGCACATCGCCATAGGCAGCCCGCTCTGGCCGCGCGCTGTCTGGCGAGACATCATTGCCATAGACCACCTGCCAGCCCATCTCGCCCAGCCATTCGAGCGCGGCTTCCTCGACATGGGATTCAGTCAGTTTGGCCATATTCTATGGACTTTCGCGTTAGCCGAACATTTCGTCGAAAATATCGTGCGGCTTCACATGTCGCAGGCCCCAAACATCCAAGGCAACATCAGCATACCACTCTTGGCGCTGGCGGATGGTCTCGGCTGTCCATGTTGGGCTTGGGTCGAGCCTTTTCATGGCTCGCGTGATCTGATCGTTCACGCCTACCTGCATCAGTTCGGTTTGGCACCGGGTCAGGAGGAACTGCGAATTCGGGTATTGCGCGGCTTTCACAGAATAGGCGGCGTTACTCGCCACGATGTTTACAGCCTTCTCCAGCAGCACAAAATTGCCGAGACTCTCAGTCAGATTGATATCCTTCGCGCCGTCGCCAAATTCTGCCTGCGCGGCTTCATCCGCCCCCCGCGCGAGGATGTGCTCTACTTCGACCTTCGAGACGAGATAAGGCCCCAGTTGGTCTTTGCCGGCAGCCCCGTATGCCTGAATGTCGAAATACTGGGTAAACTTCGCGAGGAGATATTTCAGGCGAAACTGCCGAACATTCCAGCTTTTCAGCGTAAGCAGGGCTTGGCGAAACCGTTCATGATAAAGCGATTTCTGACCATCGACGAAGCTGGTGATGAAGGCATCCAGATCGGCATCGGTCTTCACTTCGCGCAGGGCTTTTGTGCCTTGGGCGATGGCGCGTTCATAATCCTTGGTCAAAACGCCAGCAATCAGCCAGACGCACATCACCTCTTCAATCGCGTTGCAAAGTCGCGTGAACCGTTCGCCCGTCAAATGCCGCCCGGCCAACAGCAGGATATGATGTTGCTTGATGGCACTGCCGCCCAGCGCCCTGGTGTTGGCCAGCCCGCTTTCCAAATGACCCTGCTGGTTCTTGAGCGTAGCAAAATTGGCATAGTCCAGCGCCGCTTCTTTGAGCCGGACAGCAAAGCCCAGCGGATCGCCGATATGGTTGGTCTGATCGTTGGCCTTGACCAACCAGTTGTAGATGTCCTCTTCGCGGATTTTGGCGTCGCGCACATTGAAATTGGCGAGGATGTAATAGCGCAGGAAGCGAAGCGGCTTTTCACCCGCGCCATAGAGCGCCTGTGTCAGTGCCTTCCACTCATCCTTCAGCTTGCGGAATTGGTCCGCCTTGGCATTCATGAACAGCAGATTTTTCAGCAGGTCCATCGCGTCCAGGCCGACGCCGCGATCATTGATGGTCTCAAAGATCTTGAGCGCCCGGCTGACATCCGGGGTCTGAATGCGGATCAGCTTGACCTTGTTGGTGAAATAGCCGTGAAAGCGCCGGACAGCTTGCACATCATCGCCAAACTTGTCCTTCAGAAACTCGCGAATGGCGGCATAGGCATTGGCCAGATTCCGGATCGAGCGTGTGCCGTCCTTGCGCGCGTCATAGCCCTTGCCTTCACCGTATTCGGCCATCACGCCCTGCGCGTCCTCATATTGCAGATCGAGGCGCATCCGGTTGACGGTATCTCCCTGCCAGTCGGTGCTGCTGGACAAAATCTGATCTGACAGCGTGGCCGGTGTTTCAGCGCCAAGAGCGGCCAAAGCATCCCGCAACGCGCACAGTGTCAGGAAACTGGTGGTGGTGCGCTGTTGCCCATCAATCAGATCGAGCACACCGTCCTTGTCGGCGCAAACCACGATGGTGCCGATGAAATATTCCGGCGCATCGTCCTTGGTCGCCTGCTCGAATTCGCCAAAAATATCCTGCAGGAACTGCTCGACCTCGTCGCCGCGCTCGCCCTGGGCATCCTTCTCGCCCCAGACATATTCGCGCTGGTAATCGGGGACCTTGTAGAAGGACTGAAACACCTTGGCGATGCTCAGGTCTTCGGAATCAATCGTCTTGAAGGCAGTCAACTCTTGTCCCCCTGATCGCCAATGCGGATTTACCAGCGCGCCGGCTTTTGAAACGCCCCAACCGTATCGATCATGGCCGCCGGAAATTGCGCATTCGCTAAGGCGCCACCACGGATCGGTTTGATGAAATGGGCCAGTGGCCGCAGGGCTTGGCTGG
>NZ_BCYV01000008.1 GCF_001598375.1 Novosphingobium capsulatum NBRC 12533 | reverse complement strand
ACGTCCCAGACCACGCCTTGCAGCAGTGCTGTGGCCTGCGTGAATGAATGCCCGATTTCATTGCGCCGACCGGGGGGCTGAACGTTGGAATGCAGGCGAATGCAAACGTTGCGTTGATCAGCGATTGTGGGATTTCAACCCCGGGGAGGCTGGTGAGTGATGCTGTCAATCGCGGAAATTGGCGGTCGCTCAGCGATTGCCCTGCTTGCTGGAATCGCCCTTATCGCAGGGATGAGTACATACACCGCTCAGCCTCATCGTAAGGGACCGGTATCGCTCTGGATCGTATTGCCACTGCTAGCAGGGCAAATTAGTCTCATTGCCGGTTGCTGTGGGATTGGGACCACACTTGGCAGAATGGCAGCAGGGGAATTGCCGGGTTTGGCTGCGGGCCTGTTCGGGTTTTTGGGAATGTTATGGAGCAGCAGCATTGCCATTCAGGTTGTCCAAAACTGGGGTTACAAGTTCATGGGCGCGCCTCCACAGCGAATTCGTTGGTCAAACGCTCCGCGCTCAACTCCCAAGCGGCGTAGCATCAAACGCGTAGCTGCCGCATCTCGAAGAGTCCTCTAACCCTGATTCTGCTGCCGGCCCGCAGGGCCGAACCAGACCATTCGACTGGCCATCCGTTGCTAATGTTTGCCGGATTAACCTATGACCGGTTCCGGCGCTGCCGCCAGCAGCGGTCAAAGACCGGTGTTGCGGCGCTTTGTGCCTGGCCTCAGGGAAACCCTACAATGTCGCCATCGAGCGGTAGCTCTTCCTTGCGTAAGATCGGTTTCCATGGAAGCGGGTGAGGTATCTCCGGATCGAAGCTTTCCTCGATATTTTCCGTTCCGTAAAGGGTGAAGCCGTCGATGAGGTAGGGCAGCCCCTCGGACCCTTCGAAGCTGGGTCGATCGCTGATGTGGAAATGGAGATGGGGCGCTCCCGCGCTGCCGGTCTGTCCGACGCGTCCGATGACCTCGCCCCGCGCGACATGTTGTCCCGGACGCACGGTGACGCTTCCTTGCTGGAGATGGGCGTAATGCGCATAGGCGCCGGGCGCGATCGCCAGTACCACGAAATTGCCATAGAGGGTTCGCGCCGTCAGATCCTCGGGCGTCTCCGACGGGCGCAGGGGCTTGCCGTTAGCGATCCCGTCATGTGTATCGGCAACGACCCCGTCAGCCACAGCCACAACATCCTTGCCATAGCCGACCCAATCTTCATCGATACTGGAAGTAAGCGTCTCATAATGGCGCCGTAACGAATGGTTGCCTTCATCCAACCCGAACCAATCGATCGCAAAGCGCTGGGGTATGGTGAGTTTGCCGTCGATAGCGACCGGACTGCCCCAGTGGTGGGAATGGGGGTTGCCCGGTCCTTCTACCGCCAGCCACCGCCCGCTACGCAGCGGTGGCGCAATCCTGAGCGGTGCTTCTTTGCCGATGGTCACACATACATTGTCTGCCTGTTCGATTTCACCCTTCGCGGTCAGGAGCGTAAGCTGGTGACGCAGGCTGTCAGGTCTGATGCCGGCGGGCAGGGGCAGCCACAGGAAGAGCGGGACTGTGAGGCCCGATCCAATTGGGACGCCGTCGTCGGGCTTCCCTTTTGCTTGCGCTCGATGGAGGAGCTCTTGGAGCGCCGCGCCCTCGATGGACGCCATTGGCACCTGGCTGGTGCCGCTGAAGATTGCCAGTCGGGTGAGCTTTAGGGGATTGTTATCGGACTGAAAGCTCGTGACGCGCAGTTCATAGGCGAGGTGGCGATGGCCATCGCTGCCCGTCACGATACGCGGAGCGAAAGGCGTTCGCGCTTCAATCTGTGCCTGATGGTTTGCATGTGGCGTCAGGCTGGGACCCATGTGCGTAGAAGCCGGCTGCGCAGATGCAGCAATTGGCAAGGCAATCGCCAGCGCCCATCCGAGCAGACTTGGAACTTGGCTCATACGGGTCTCCTGCTGCCGGTCGGGTACAGTGATGCGCGGTCTTGGCAGCTAGGGCAAGAAGCCGGTCTTGGAGCCCCGTCTGCCCAAATGTTCGGTGTTGGCATCGCCAAGCCAAGAGTGTGCCCCCGATACGCCCAGGATTTCCCGGAGAGTTCACGCATTGAGTCGCCGGCCAACGAATGCCCGGCTACCTACGATCTCGAATGAGCCTGTAAATGTCGCCTTTTGCGGCGTCATCGCTCCCTCGCAAATTGCCCGGCGAGATGATCGATCAGCGCGCGCACGGCCGGCGGCCAGCCCCTACGGGTGGTGAAGACGAGGTGGACGTTCCCGCGTTGCGCGCGCCAATCCGGCAGCAGGTGCACCAACTGGCCGGCGTCAAGCGCGAGCGCGCAAGCGTGGTCCGGCAGCAGCGCCACCCCCAGATCCGCGATGGCTGCGGCGCGTACGGCGACAAAATCGGAGCAGGTCAGGCGCGGCTCGTGGCGCAGGCGGTGCGTCGCACCATCATGGCGTTCCAGCTGCCACTCGCTCTCACCGATCTCGTCGCTGGTGCCGAGGTTCCGCTCGGCCGCGTCGGCCAGCCCGAGGAGATCGCCAAGGCCGTGCTGTTCCTCGCCTCGGACCAGGCAAGCTTTGTCAACGGCATCGAACTTTTCTTCGATGGGGGCATGGCCCAGATCTGAACCAGTCGGCACCAGGCGGCGCCAGGCGGATCTTGCGCCGTTCGATCCTAGGTGGCCGCATTTGAATGACCGGCGGCTTCCAAGGCGGCAATTGCGGCGTGCGAATAGCAGATTTTGCGAATAGCAGATTTGGTGGCAGTCGACGACCGATGCACCTGCCCGCTGCATCGGTCGTCGTTCGTCGCCACGCCGATTGTCGTCAGGCGCCGAAGCCACCGTCGATCGTCTGCATCGCCCCGGTGATCATTCCGCCGTGGGGCCCGGCGATCATGGGCATCGAAGGTTGGTTCGGCACGACCGCCGAATGCATCGACGCAGCCTGTACCGGCGTCTGGCGCGGAGACCTCGCATGAGCGCCACCCGTGCGCCCGATTACGTGATCCATGGGCGCTGCGTGGTTCCCGGGATCACGGTTGGCGAAGCGCTGGTTACCCGCGACACAATCTCCGGCTGGGGCGGCGTCAACCCCATGGCCGGCAAGGTGATCGAAAGCCGCCATGAACTCAACGGCGTCAGCTTTGCTGGCAAGATTCTGGTGTTCCCCGGCGCGAAGGGGTCGTCTGGCTGGTCTTCGATTTTCCACATGACGCGGCTAGCCGGCACCGCTCCTCTCGCGCTGCTGTTCAACGTGACGACGACCAAGGCGACGCTGGGAGCGGTGGTCCTGCGCGTTCCGGCGCTCACCGACTTCGACCACGACCCCCTCGCTCTGATCGCGACGGGAGATCTGCTGCGCGTCAATGCCGATGAAGGCAAAGTGGAAGGCTGGCGCGCGCCGAGATAGGGTGTCTGGAAGCGCGGTATGGCCAAAGGTCCTGGAGCTTTGGCTCAATGCAGAATCGAACTGGCGGCGGAGCCAACAATGCCGATCAAGCAGTCCCGCGCGCGATGGTGCGGCTACCACGTCGATCAGATGCGCCATAGCGGAGCGGCCGCTGTTCGAATTTCGTCCCGGATACAGGTTGCTCGAAGCCGCGCCCGATGAAACCTGGCGCGGTCCATGCCATGGAACAGTCGATCATCGCGCGCTCCCGGCCTCGTGCCTCTCCGTCATGTCTCGCTTCCAGCGCTGGCGAAGCGTAGCCGGTCGAACGCCATGACCGTCTTCGAGAAACGTGGCGGCGGAAATGCGATCGGCGCGGAAGTGGCGGAAATCCTGGCGTAGCTCGCACCATGCGGCGAGCATTCGCGTGTCGTCGAGGAAGCCCAGGATGATCGGCCAGACGATGCGCCGGGTTGGCTCGCCATGCTGGTCAAGATAATCGATCGCGATCTTGCGGCCTTCGCGTATCCATTCACGCGTGCGCGCCAGGTCGATGCGATCGGGCACCGGCGGCGGCTTGGTCGATCGGGCGGCGATCGCGGGATCGGCAATGAGCGGCCGCAGCCGATCGGGAACGACGCTGGTGATCTTCGCGATGAGGTCGCGCGCGGCATTGGCGAGCACCGGATCGCCCCGGCTTGCGACCCATTGCGCGCCGAGCACTGCCGCTTCGACCTCGTCGGGTGTCAGCATCAGTGGCGGCATGTCGAATGCATCGTCGAGGATGTAGCCAAATCCGGCTTCGCCCTGCACGGGAACGCGCTGCGCGATCAGATCGGCGACATCGCGATAGACGGTGCGTTGCGAGACTTCCAATTCGCCCGCGATCTCGGCGGCCGTCACTGGCCGGGACGAGCGGCGCAGAATCTGGATGATCTGGAACAATCGGTCTGCCCTGCGCATGCTGCCGCCTCCTGCTGACAGAATGCTGTCAGCAGGGTGGTCCTACAAGCGAAATTGCTCTGCGAAACCCGCTCAGCCATTCGACCGATCGAAAAGGACCTGCCTCATGATAACCTTGTTCCACGCGCCCCAATCGCGTTCGTCCCGCATGATCTGGTTGCTGGAGGAGCTTGGGGTTGCCTACGAGATCCGCCCGGTTTCCATTTTTCGCCCCATGACCGGGGAAGGGCAGGGCGACCCTGCCAATCCCCATCCCGACAAGCGTGTGCCGGCGCTCGTTCACGATGGCAGGCTGCTCGCGGAATCGGTTGCAATCGTGCTGTACCTGCTCGATGCCGTTCCGCAGGCAGGGCTCGCTCCTGCGCCGGCCGACGGCGGCCGGGGCGACTATCTCACCTGGATCGCATGGTATGCTACCGAACTGGAGCCAGCGCTGTTTGCCGGAATGGCTGGCGAACTGGCGAGATCGGCGCAGAAGCAGCGCAACCATGACGCGGTGATCGCTCGCTTGCGCGCCGCGCTGGAGGCTGGGCCCTATGTCATGGGCGAGACGTTCACAGGGGCCGACTTCCTGATCAGCAGCGCCATGGCGTTTGGCCGCCAGGCGTTCCCGGCTGACCAGGTCTTCGATGCCTATATTGAACGGTGCCGCAGCCGTCCCGCCGCCAACCGCGCGCTGGCGCTGGATGATCAGGCCGGCTTGCAGACACCCGCCTGAGCCTGGGCACATGATCCCGGGGCGTTCCAAAGGCCTCGGATCATGTTGCCGCCGCATTTATCTCCGGTCCGGCGTTCGCGTGCGGGGTTGCCATGGACTGTGCCAGCTATTGCAACCGATGCCATCTCATTCAGAATCGACCTTCGAACGACAGGCCGATGATGCGGGGGTCGTTCACGACACCGCGGAGGTGACCGTCGAGATCGACGAAGCTCTGGGTCGGCTTCTGGACATTGAAGATATTGCTGACAACGAGGAACGCCCCGAAATGGTCGCCCTGCCAGCCCAGCTTGGTGTTTACCAGCGTGCGGCCGCGGATATCCTGCTCCGGCGGGATCGCGGGCTGGTTGACGATGTCTTGGAAATAGCCGCTGCGATAGTTCGCGTTGACGTTGGCGAAGAGCCCCGTGGGATGCTGCCAGGTTGCGCTGCCTGATACCGTCCAGTGGGGCGCCCTGCTGAACTGATTGCCAGGCACGAACTGGAAGAGTGTCCCGGTCGAGGATGCGGCATCCTCGAAGCGGGTATTGCTGTAACCCGCCCCCAGGAAGAGATTGAGTTCCGGCGTCGGCCGCCCGCTGATTTCGAGTTCGGCACCATAGAGACGTGACTTGCCGGCGTTGACCACCTGTGTGTCGAACACCGACCCCGGCGTCAGTTGCACAGAGACCTGCTGGTCCTTCCAGTCGATATAATAGACGTTGGCGTTGACCGTCAGCTTGCGGTCGAACCATTGCGAGCGCGCGGCGAACTCATAGTTCCAGGTATATTCCGGATTGTATTCATAATACTGCCCGCGCTGCTGGTTGAGGCCGGAACCGCCGGCGCGATAACCGCGCTGTGCCGTCAGGCTAAGCGACACGTCGCGGGTCAGGTCATAGGTGAAGCCCGCTTTGGGGAGCCAGGCCTGGTAAGTGACTGTGCGCTGAGGAAGAATGCTGGTGGCGTTGGCGGCGGTCGCCTGCAACAGGGCGTTCAACTGGGTGACGGTGGGCGCGAGTGCGGGGGGCAAGGCGCTCGGATCTGGCAATGCGCGGGTGATAGCAACGGTCTGGACAGAACCGCGATTCTGGCTTTCGTGATCGTAGCGCAGCCCGGCGATCAGGCGCAGCTTGTTGGTGAGCGGGAACATCAGGTCGGCAAAGGCGGCATGGTTCTTGGTGAGGCGTGGTTGGGTCAGTGTGTTGGCGATCGGCACCGTGCCGCCATACAGATTGATGACCGTGTCGACCGTCGCCTGCGGCATCCCCATCCCCAGCAATGTCCGGTCGATGCCAAGGCGGCGTAATCCCAGATTTTGCGTGGCGCGGAAGAGATAATCGCGATTGTCGTCCCGCAGGTAATAGGCACCGATAAGGCCCTGTACCCAGCTTTTCTGGACGTTCAGGCGCAGTTCCTGCTGAAACGTCTTGCTCGGATCACGGATCATGCCAACCTGGCCCGGCGTGGCGCTGCGATCCTGATCGTAGGTATTGAGGCTGCGGATATTGCTGTAATTGGTGACCGAAGTGAGCTTGAAGCCACCGCCAAGGTCATAGTCGGCCTCAAGTGTCGCGATGTCGCTCTTGACGGTGAGGATGTCGGGAACGTCTTCGGTCGCAACGCGCTGCGTGAGCGTATAGGGTGCGTCAAATTGCGTCCAATCTGTGCCGCGTTGGTGGCGGTCATGCAGATAGGTCGCGACAATGCGCAGTCCGGGCAATGCCGCGGGGGTGAGCAGCAGCTTGCCGCGGATGGTCTCGGATTCGCGTCGGTCGCCATCGGTGCGCAATGTGACGTTTTGGACGAGGCCATCGGCGCGGGCAATCTCGCCAGCAACCCGGAACGCGAGTTGCCCATCGATAAGCGGACCGCCGATCGCCGCGCCCGCACGGCGTTGGCCGTCCTTGTCGGTCATGAGCAGCCGCGCCTTGCCGCTCCATTGATAGGTCGGATCGGTCGTCCGAATGATGACGGCTCCGGCTAACGCGTTACGCCCCTGCACGGTCGATTGCGGCCCACGGAACACCTCGACCTGCGCGATATCATAGAGATCGAGTGGCCCGACACTGAGCGCGACCTGCGGGAGAACGGCGCCATCCAGATATACGCTTGCCAGTGCGCCGTCGCCGCTGCCCGATACGTTGGACGCGTCAATGCCGCGGATCGAAAAGGTGGTGCGATTGCCGCTGCTCGACAGGTTGGGGGTGCGCTCGAGGACGTCATAGACGCTCAGCAAATTCTGGCTGGTAATCGCCTGATTGGTCGTCACCGCGACGCTCGCCGGTGTGTCCTGCAGCGTCCGGTTCGATTTCTGCCCTGTGACGATGATGTCGGCCGTGCCCTGCTGGTCGCTCGAAGGGGCGGGGCGCGTGTCAGCCGGGACCAACTCTGGCGCCGCGGCATGCGCCATGCCGGCGGTGGCCAAAAGCATTGCAAGCGCGCTGACGCGCGTCTGGATATTGAACATGGATATTCCCCCGCGTTGATTGCGGATCAACTATTAACGTTGCTCTTGAGAGTCAATTGCATTAGTCGAGGCGTACAGAAAGATCGAGACGGGGCGGCAATGTTTTTGTTTAGGAACCCAAATGAGCCGGGCGGCGGCAGCCGTGTGCAAGAGCCGCATGCTGGCGGGAGTCCGATCTCGTGACCCAGTTCCTGGCGTCGGCGCTGATCGTGGGTGCGGGTATCGCCGGTAGCTGGTTGCTGCGATGCGCTTGGGCAGACCGGGAGCGAGAGCGCCCTGATTTCAGGCTTGCCGGCTGGGGCATATTGGTCGGTGCTCTGCTCGCATCGGCGGTCTGGATCGGGCCGATGCTCGGCCTCGCCTACGCCCTGACGCTGTTGCCTGTGGGCAGTCTGCTGGTTGTGGTGCACGGCGCAACCAGACGCGCGGCGCGCGAGTCCCGGCGAGCACGGCTTGCCCCTGCGCCGCTGGACGGCACGTCGCGCGCATGGCGTGGCTGGCTCAAGGCCCTTCTGGCCGGGCCCCTCGGGATGCTCGCGGCCATGGGGCTTGCTTTCTGCTATGCCGCCTGGGCGCCCGGTGCGATCCAGACCCGCCTGCTGATCGCGGCCTTGCTCGTCCCGGCACTTTGGGGAGTGGCCATGACCTGGACCCTCGCTGACCAGCGGATCGTCCGCGCAACGGCCGTGCTGGGAGGCACAACCATCCTCGGTTTCGGCCTCGCCTTTCTGGGAGGCATCGCATGAGCCGTCCTGCCGAACGCCCACGTGGCGGCCTTTGGCGGACAGAGATCGTCCGCGCCGTGCTCAACGGCCATTCTGTGCTGGGTATCGCCTTTGCCGCCGCGATCTATATTGTATGCCTGAGTGGCACGCTAAGCGTCTTCATGCGCGACTTTCAGCGGTGGGAGCAACCGGCCGCCCCGACCTTCCCGGTCGCCAGCGATGCGGCGATCGGACGCGCTGTCGTCGAGATGGGAAGCAGGGTAGGGACCGACAAGAATTTCTACGTTCTGCTGCCAAGCGGCGACTTCCCGCGTCTTCTGCTCTCGTCGGGCAATGACGCGGATGACGAGGCTTGGTACGCCGATGCCAATGGCCATCTCGCCATGCGCGCGAAATCGCCCTGGACTGACTTTCTGGTCGATTTGCACACGCGGTTGCACCTGCCGCAGACCTTGGGGCGCTTTCTGGTCGGCCTGACGGGAGTTGCGCTCCTTTCGTCGCTGATTTCCGGTATTCTTGCCCATCCCCGTATCTTCAGGGACGCCTTTCACTTGCGGCTTGGCGGGTCGCTGCGGCTGGAGCAGGCGGATTTGCATAACCGTCTCGGTGTCTGGCCGCTGCCTTTTCATATCATCGTCTCACTCACCGGCGCACTCTTGGGACTGAGCACCGTGATCGTCGGCATTCTTGCGCTCCTGTTGTTTCGTGGCGACAGTCAGCAGATATATGCGTTGCTGGCACCGCCGCAGGCGAAGGAAGACGCCCGGCCAGCACCCATGCCCGATGTAGCGACGCTGATTGCCGTAGCGCGCGACCGTGCGCCCGGTGCGCAACTGCGCCAGATCGAGGTCAGCCACTGGAGCCGCCGCGATATGCGGCTGGAACTGTCGGCATCGCGGCGCCGGTTGATCGCGCAGCAGGACAATATCACTTTTGATGCCACCGGCAGGTTAGTTGCCGAAAAGCATCCCGCGGGCCTGACCGTTGGTGAACGGATACTTGGCGCGCTGGGCCCGCTGCATTTTGGCTGGTTCGGTGGGATGGCCGTTCGCATCGCCTATGGGTTGTTGGGTCTGGCGCTCTGCGTCGTCACTGCATCGGGGATCACCATTTGGCTGGCGCGGCGGCGCGACAAAGGGCGAGCGGCACCAGGATGGGAGCGGCTGTGGGCGGCGATCAGTTGGGGACAACCGGTCGCAATAGTCACGACGGTGCTGCTTGCGCTGCTGCTCCACGGCCGGATGCCGGACGGGACCTTGGTAGCGGTCTGGGCAACGGTCACGCTTCTCTCAGCGATCATCGCGTCTGCGCTAACGGCGAGCTCCGCAGCCGACCTGGCCAGTGCGGGACGCATTGCCACCGGTGTGCTGCTGCTGGCCTCAGCGGGAATACATGCGACGCAGTTCATGCGCGGCG
Organism: Novosphingobium capsulatum NBRC 12533; assembly: GCF_001598375.1. Classification (GTDB taxonomy): domain Bacteria; phylum Pseudomonadota; class Alphaproteobacteria; order Sphingomonadales; family Sphingomonadaceae; genus Novosphingobium; species Novosphingobium capsulatum. Next base: position 343,828 of record NZ_BCYV01000008.1, on the reverse strand, counting down.
CGACAGACTTCGCGGGTTTTGCTGTAGATGGCGTCATCGTCATCACTGCAATTGGGCTGCTGCGATCAAGCTGACCGCGTGGGCTTCCCTGAGGGTCAAATCATTGGAATGGGTCGCGGCAATCTTTGCGCCTATTTCCAGGAAAGAATTCCGGTGCGCCGGAGGGGCAAGCATGCACCTTCGGCGCAGTCCAACTGGTCAATCGCTGGACTACGGCGCCATAACAACCATCCTCCTGCATCAAATGAGCAGGGTATTGCAGGTAAAAACCTACTCGCTTCAGGCTGTGGGCGGTACTATTATCGGTGGTCATACGCTGTTCCTGCTGTTGGCTGCTATCCTGTGCCTGAATGCGTGACCGGTGCTTAGGCTTCAGGCGATGGTGCAAAAAAACATTGCGGAATTTGCAGCATCTACCGAAGTTCGTCACTTCGGAAACGTTGCCGCCAGATGGTCGATCAGCGCGCGCACCGCAGACGGCAGGCCGCGTCTGGTAGTGAAAACCAGGTGGACGATGCCCATCTGCGCCCGCCATTCAGGCAGGAGATGTACCAGCAATCCCTGCCGCAGTGCCTCGCTACAGACGTGATCGGGCAGCATCGCCACGCCCCTATCCTGGATGGCCGCCGCGCGCACTGCGGTGAAATCACTGCATGTCATGCGCGGTTGGTGGCGCAGGCGATGGGTGACGCCATCCGCCCGCTCCAGATGCCATTCGATTTCGCCGATATCATCGGACGTGCCCAATGAGCGCATCGTCAGCGCCGCGTCGCTGGTCAGCGCCACCCGCACGCGCAAGGCTAGATCGATGCGCTCGGCGATCAGGTCGACAGGGTGATCGGTGGCGATCAGTTGCAGGCGCACACGCGGATAGCGTGCCAAAAATCCTGGCAAGATGCTTCAGAGGATTTCGACCAGACCCGTCGGGCAACTGAAGCGCGCCAGCCCATGTGGCTCGGCGTGTGCCTCGGCGACCAGCGCCGCGGCTTGCTAGGCCTCGCCGATCATCGCGCGACAGCGTTCGTAGAAGGCCTGCCCAACGTCGGTGACGCGAAAGCGGCGGCTCGAACGCTCGATCAACCGCATGCCCAACCGCGCTTCCAGCGCTACGATGCGGCGGCTGAGTTTCGACTTGGGTTCGCGCAGTGCGCGGGCGCCTCGGTGTTCATCACCGGACGCCGCCAGGACGCACTGGATGCGGCGGTGAAAGTGATCGGTGGCTGGGTAACCGCCGTGCGTGGCGATATGTCGAAGCTTGCCGATATCGACGCCTCTACGATGCGGTTCAGCAGCGCCATAGCCAGATCGATGTGATCTTCGCCAATGCGGGCGGTTGCGGCTTTGCCCCGTTGGGCGCCATCAGCGAGGAACACTATCAGCAGACGTTCGGCACCAATGTGAAGGGCGTGTTGTTCACCGTGCAAAAGGCTTTGCCACTGCTGCGCGATGGCGCCTCGGTGGTGCTCACCAGCTCGGTCACCGCGATCACCGGCACGGCGGCCTTTAGCGTGTATTCGGTCACCAAGGCGGAGGTGCGCAATTTCGCCCGCAGCTGGATCCTTGACCTCAAGGACCGCAAAATCCGCGTCAACATCGTCAGCCTGGGGCCGATCGAGACGGCGGGCCTGGTTGAACTGGCGGGCCCTGACGCCGCAGCCCAGCAGGGCCTGCTCGATTTCATGGCAGGGCAGGTGCCGCTCGGCCGCGTGGGCCAGCCCGAAGAAGTCGCCAAGGCAGTGCTGTTTCTTGCCACCGACCGGTCGAGCTATGTCAATGGCATCGAACTGTTCATCGATGGGGCATGGCCCAGATCTGATCCGGACAGGACGGCGCCGCCCAGCTTAGCCGGAAGCGCCGTCCCTCCTTGTCGCTGGACCATCATGATGCAGGCGCCCGGTTGCGTCGGGTGGGTCAGCGCAAGGTGCGCTCGCAAACTTGGGCAAGTCTTCGGCTATGGTGACGATACGCGCCGTCGCAGGGCCGTTGCCGGACTTTAAGCGAAATTAGCGTGCTTGAGACTTCGCCCGGCATTGCCGGGCCAGCGCCGCAAGCACATTTGGTGCGGATCGCAGCCTGGCCGATCAAAGCTAGGCGTGCTCCCCTGATTTGACCCCAATCGTCTCTCTGTGTGGCAAAATCGGCCAATTCAGCGTCATCTGCTCCGTTGCTGCAGCTTGGTCAGTGCCTCATCAAGCGCGGAGAGAAAGCGTGAGCGATCGGCCTTGCTGAACGGGGCGGGGCCGCCCAACTGCTCGCCACCGGCGCGCAGATCGGACATGATTGCCCGCATGGCGATGGCGCTACCGATTGAGGCGCTCGTGAAGGGTTTGCCAGTTGGCGCGATGACCGTGGCGCCCAATTTCAGGCAACGATCGGCCAGCAGAATGTCGGCGGTGACTACCAACGTGTCGGCGAGGGTGTTCTCGACGATCCAATCGTCGGCCGCGTCGAATGCGTCGCTCACGACCTTGCGCGATATGAGCGCGTCGTGCGGCACCCGGATCGGGCTGTTGCTGACGACAACCACAGGAACCTTGTAGCGGAACGCTACCTTGTAGGTTTCCTCTTTCACCGGGCAGGCGTCGGCGTCGATCAGTATCTGCATCATGACCTGCCGTAGAGCATCGCACGAAAGAGGGGGAACCGGTTTTTTGCCAAAAACGGTGTGACACCATCATCCTGGGCCCTGCGGTATGGTTGCCAAGGCGCTGCTAACGCTGCCGCGCAATGGCCGCCGGCGCTCGCCAGCAGTGGCGCAGCGATCGCATGGCGGCGCCGCGGCAAGCCCCCGACATTGCCGCATCAAACCGCGCACCGCGCCGTTGGGGTCGGTCTCAAGGCGCCGTTTCGAACGTCGCATTGAGATAGGCCGCGATCCGCACCCCGGCGCGCTTGAGGCGGTCCTCGATCTCGGGGCGGTGCTGGTAGGCGTAGCTCCACGCCAGTGCCGGGTCGGTGGGGTAGATGGTCTTGCGCAGGGCCACGCTCTCGCGGATCCAGACGTGCGGATCGCGCTGGTTCCAGGCCACCACCTGGGCCGCGGTGATCGCGCGCGCGAGCCAGCTGGCATATTCAGAATAGGATAGGCCTTGCTGCTCGATCAAGGCCGAGTCCCACACGCTGTGGAGGTTTGTCGGCTTGCCGAACCAGGTGACCTGGACGGTATTGCCGCCACGATCGGTGCCAGCGCCGGCGTGCAGCGGCTGGTGCAGATCGCCGATGATATGGACGATGAAGCGCAGGGCCATGCGCCGCTGTTCGATCGGCGCTGACCGGTCGCGCAAGGTTGCGGTAAACCGGGCGAGGGCCGTCATCGCATCGCCTTCGGGCGGGGCGTCGCTGGCGACATAGTCGTCTCCCTTGACCGTGACATAGTGCCACGGGCTGGCCTGCTTCTGCCAGAACGGGTCGGGATCGGATTTCATCTCGTCGGGCCAGGTTGCCGCCTGGGCCAGGTCCTCCGAGCCGAGCAGGAGGTGGACTTGCGCGCGCGCCAGGCCACTCAGGTTGGCATCGGCGATCGCGCCGGTGATGCGATGGCCTTCAGGCCCCCAGGCATGGGCGGGGGAAGCCAGCGCCAGCGAGAGGACAACCATCAGGGATCGGCGCATGCGTCTGTTCTCCAAGGAGATTGCGATCGCGCGGCGATAGCCCGGCGCCGCGCGCGCGACAACAGCGCTGCGATGACCCGCAAGGCCGCGCGCCTGGTTGCGGGTCGCATGGCGTGCCAAGGCATCGCTGGTGCAGCGCCTGCCCCTGCGCTGCGGCCCCGGCAATCCGGTGTGGGGCAGCAAGATGCGCGGTCCTGGCCGATTGCACGCCAGTCTGCGCCGAGGCCAAGTAGCTGTTGTCTTTGGTCGATTTGCGGTCTTGTTGAGAGGCCTTGCCGTGCCGGCATCGGGCCGGGCGGATTGTGCAAGGCGCGTCATGTCCAGCCGATTGTCTCCTTCGTGCGACGTGTCTCCCGAGCGTGCTCCGGGCCACGCGCGTGGCGCGCGCATGCTGCGCTCGGCACTGGGGCCGCGCATCGGCGCCTGGCTCGACGATCCGGCCATCGTCGAAATCATGCTCAATCCCGATGGCCGGCTGTGGCTCGACCGGCTCGGCGAAGGACTGGTTGCGACCGCCGACACGCTCCTGGCCGCCGATGCCGAGCGGATCGTCCGGCTCGTGGCGCACCATATTGGCGCCGAAGTCCATGCCCGGGCGCCGCGGGTTTCGGCGGAACTGCCGGACAGCGGGGCCCGTTTCGAAGGCCTGCTGCCGCCGGTGGTCGCCGCGCCGAGCTTTGCCATTCGCAAGCCCGCCAGCGCGGTCTTTGCGCTGGGCGATTATGTCGCCGCCGGCATGTGTCGCCCCGACCAGGCCGAGGCGCTGCGCGACGCGGTGGCATCGCGTGCCAACATTCTCGTGGCGGGTGGGACGTCGTCTGGCAAGACCACGCTGGTCAATGCCCTGCTCGCCGAAGTGGCCCGCCTGCCCGACCGGGTCGTGCTGATCGAGGACACCCGCGAGCTGCAGTGCGCCGCGCCCAATCTCGTCGCCCTGCGCACCGGGGACGGTATCGCCACGCTGTCCGATCTCGTCCGATCGGCGCTGCGGCTGCGGCCCGATCGCATTCCGATCGGGGAAGTGCGCGGCGGCGAGGCGCTCGATCTCGTCAAGGCCTGGGGCACCGGTCATCCTGGTGGCATCGGCACGATCCACGCCGGATCTGCGCTCGGGGCTTTGCGCCGCCTCGAACAGCTCATCCAGGAACGCGTCGCGACAGTGCCGCGCGGCCTGATTGCCGAAACCATCGATGTCATCGCCGTGCTGGTCCGCGACGGTCCGGCCCGCCGCCTGGCCGATCTCGTCGCCGTCACCGGCCTCACGCCCGATGGCGATTACCAGCTTGCTCCGCTCCCGGTGGCCGCGACGCGTGCCCCTGCCATCCCACTTGAAGGAACTCTGCCATGACCACGCCTTGTCGCATCGTGCCGCGTCGCTGCCTTGTCCCGCTGCTTCTGCCTGCCCTGCTGGTGGCATCGGCGGGCACGGCTCATGCTTCGGGTGCCTCGATGCCTTGGGAGGCGCCGCTGCAGTCGATCCTGGAATCGATCCAGGGGCCGGTTGCCAAGATCATTGCCGTGATCATCATCATCGCTGCCGGGCTTTCGCTGGCGTTCGGCGATACCTCGGGCGGCTTCCGGCGCCTGATCCAGATCGTCTTCGGTCTCTCGATAGCCTTTGCCGCCTCGTCTTTCTTCCTCTCATTCTTCTCGTTCGGCGGTGGGGCAGTGCTGTGAGCGAGGATGCCCCCGATCCCGCCATCGTTCCCGGGTTTGCCGTGCCGGTGCACCGCGCCCTGGTCGAGCCGATCCTGCTTGCCGGCGCGCCGCGCAGCTTGGCGATCATCAATGCCACGCTCGCTGGCGCGGTCGGGCTGGGCTTGCGGTTGTGGCTGGTCGGACTGGCCCTGCTTGCCGTAGGCCACGGGCTTGGCGTCTGGGCCGGACGCCGCGATCCCCAATTCGTGGACGTCGCGCGGCGCCATCTGCGCTTCCCGGCTTATTTTGCGGTGTGAGGGTGTCATGATGTCGCTGCGCGAATATCGCTCTGGTGCGAGCCGCCTTGCCGACTTCCTGCCCTGGGCTGCGCTGGTCGCGCCGGGTATCGTGCTCAACAAGGACGGCAGTTTCCAGCGCACGGCGCGCTTCCGCGGTCCCGATCTTGATTCTGCCACCCCGGCCGAACTTGTCGCCGTCACGGCGCGGCTCAATGCCGCGCTGCGCCGCCTCGGGTCGGGCTGGGCGATCTTTGTCGAGGCGGCCCGCGATCCGGCGCGTGGCTATCCCGACGATGCCTTTCCCGATCCCGCCTCGGCGCTGGTCGAGCGCGAGCGAGCGGCCCAGTTTGCCGAGCATGGCGCCCATTTTGAAAGCCGCTATTACCTGACGCTCAGCTGGCTGCCGCCGGCCGAGGACGCCGCGCGGGCCGAGAGCTGGCTGTTCGAAGGCCGCGCAGGGCAAAGCAGCAATGCCGGTGACTGGCTGCAGGGTTTTGCCGATCGCACCGAGCGCCTGCTGCGCCTGGTCGAGGGCTTCCTGCCCGACGTCGCCTGGCTCGATGATGCGGCAACGCTGCGCTACCTCCATGCCTGCGTCTCGACCCGCCGCCACGGCGTCCGCGTCCCGGAAATCCCGGTCTATCTCGACGCGCTGCTCGCCGACGAGCCGCTGGTCGGTGGCCTCGCGCCGCGACTGGGCGCCGCGCACTTGCGTTCATTGAGCGTGATCGGATTTCCGTCGGCGACCTTTCCCGGCATTCTCGACGAGCTCAATCGCCTGGCCTTTGCCTATCGCTGGGTGACCCGCGCGATCATGCTCGACAAGACCGATGCCGTACGCCTGCTGAGCCGCATTCGCCGGCAGTGGTTTGCCAAGCGCAAGTCGCTGGGCGCGATCATCAAGGAAGTCATGACCAACGAAGCGGCTGTCCTGGTCGATAACGATGCTGCCAACAAGGCGCTCGATGCCGACCTGGCGCTACAGGAACTCGGAGCCGATCATGCCGGCGCCGCCTATGTCACAGCGACGGTCACGGTGTGGGACGAGGATCCGGCCCTGGCCACCGAGAAGCTGCGGCAGGTCGAGAAAGTGCTGCAGGGCCGCGATTTCACGGTGATCAGCGAGACGATGAACGCGCTTGAGGCGTGGCTCGGCACGTTGCCCGGCCAAGTCTATGCCAATGTCCGCCAGCCGCCGGTCTCGACGCTCAATCTCGCCCACATGATCCCGTTGTCGGCGGTCTGGGCCGGGTCCGACGAAGATCCGCACTGGCACGCTCCGCCACTGTTCCATGCCCGGACCGAGGGCACGACGCCATTTCGCTTCGCGCTCCATGTCGGCGATGTCGGCCATTGCCTGGTGATCGGCCCGACCGGTGCGGGCAAGTCGGTGCTGCTGGCGTTCATGGCCATGCAGTTTCGCCGTTATCCCGAGGCGCGGATCTTTGCGTTCGATTTTGGCGGAGCGATCCGTGCGACCACCCTGGCGTGCGGCGGCACCTGGCAGGACTTGGGCCAGACCATCGTGGGCCATGGCCTGGCCAGCACCGCAGACACGGGGCCTGCCGAGCGTCCCGGCCTCGCGCTGCAGCCGCTGGCGCGGATCGACGATGCAGCCGAGCGCGCCTGGGCGCTCGATTGGCTGCTGGCCATCCTCGGCGGCGAAGGCATTGTCGTCGATCCTGCCATCAAGGCCCATGTCTGGAGCGCGCTGGTCTCGCTGGCCTCGGCCCCGCCGGTCGAACGCACGCTTACCGGGCTGACCATTCTGCTCCAGCGCCAGGACCTCAAGCAGGCGCTCGCGCCCTGGTGCCTGGGCGGGGCGTTCGGCTCCCTGCTCGATGGCGAGCACGAAGACCTTGGCGAAGCGGCGTTCCAGTCTTTCGAGACCGAGGGGCTCGCCGGTTCGCCGGCAGCACCGGTGGTCCTGGCCTATCTGTTCCACTGCATCGATCGCCGGCTCGACGGTGCGCCGACGCTGATTATCATTGATGAAGGCTGGCTGGCGCTCGACAGTCCGGCCTTTGCTGCCCAGCTGCGCGCCTGGCTCAAGACCTTGCGCAAGAAGAATGCCTGCGTGGTCTTTGCCACGCAGAGCCTTGCCGATATTGCCGGATCGACCATCGCGGCGGCCATTATCGAAAGCTGCCCGACGCGGCTGTTCCTGCCCAATGCCCGGGCCCGCGAGCCCCAGATCCTCGGGCTCTACCGCCGTTTCGGCCTCAACGATCGCCAGATCGCGATCCTCAGCGAAGCTACGCCCAAGCGCGACTACTACTGCCAGTCGCGGAGCGGCAACCGCCTGTTCGAACTCGGGCTGGGCGAGATTGCCCTGGCCTTTGCCGCAGCCGGCGGGCCGCGCGATCAGCAGGCGATCACCGCATTGGCCGAGGCCGGGGCAGGCACGCCTTTTGCGCTCGCCTGGCTGCGCGCCCGCGGCCTCGACTGGGCCGCAGAACTGCTCCCTGAAATTCTGCCACCTGCTGCGGAGAACCTGCTGCGATGAGTGTTCATCTGGGGCGCGCGCCGCGCGCTGTCACCGCATGGCTGGGAGCCAGCCTGCTGGGCGCCTTGCCTGGGCCAGCCCAGGCCCAGTTCAGCGGCATCGTCTATGACCCGTCCAACTACGCGCAGAACGTGCTCACGGCCGCGCGTGCCTTGCAGCAGGTCAACAACCAGTTGCGCCAGATCGAGAACCAGACCCAGTCGCTGCTCAACGACGCGCGCAATCTCGCCAGCCTGCCGCTCTCGCTGGTCGCGCCGATCCAGCAGCAGCTCGACCAGACCCGGCAACTGCTGCGCCAGGCGCAGCGACTGAGCTACAATGTCGATACGGTTCAGTCGGGCTTTTCCGCCCGCTATCGCGCGATCGACCTGTCGGCGTCCGACCAAGCGCTGGTCACTGGTGCGCAAAGCCGCTGGCAAGACAGTGTTGCGGCATTCGAGGATGCGCTCAAGACCCAGGCTTTGACGGTCGGTCATCTCGATACCACGCGTCAGTCGCTGACCAGTCTCATGCAGGCGAGCCACGATGCGACGGGCGCGCTCCAGGCTATCGAAGCGGGCAACCAGATCCTGGCGGTCCAGTCGCAGCAGCTTGCCGACCTTGCCGCGACCTTGGTCGCCCAGGGGCGCGCCCAGACTCTCGACGCGGCGGCGGCAGCTGCGGCCAAGGCCCAGGCGCGCGAGCAGTTGCGTCGCTTCCTGGCTCCCGGCCGCGGCTATGTCGCTGAGCCGGTCACGCTGTTTCACGAGTAACGGCCATGGCGCACCCCCGTGTCCATCGCATCCTGCTGCTCGGCTTGCTTGGCCTCGCGGCTTTGATGGCGCTGATTGCGGCGCTCTTGCCGTCACCGCGCAGCGACGAACCGGGCGCTTTGCCCGATCCGCGACCCGTTGTCGTAGCGCCGCCGTTCGGCGCTCCCTCCGAGCGGCGTTGCATCACGATCACGCCGAACGACCCGGCCATGGCATCCTGCGCGGCGTTGTGGGAAGCAAGCCGTCGCCGCTTTTTTGGTCTGCCCACGCGCCAATCCGCCGGGGCAGCGCCGGCTGCCGCGCCGTCGCCGGACAAGGAGGCCTGGTGACATGAACGGCACCGGCATCATCGACCGTTTTCTCGCGGTCTTCTCGCGCTACATCGACAGCGGCTTTGGCCTGCTCCATGGCGATGTAGCATTCATTGCCAGCACGCTGGTCGCGATCGACATCACGCTCGCTGCGTTGTTCTGGGCCTGGGGCGAGCACGAAGACATTCTTGCCCGTCTGGTGCGCAAGACATTGTTCGTCGGCATGTTTGCCTGGCTCATCGGCAATTGGAATCATCTTGCCAGCGTGGTCTTCGCCAGCTTTGCCGGACTGGGCCTCAAGGCCAGCGGCACGGCCACGACCACCGCGCAACTGCTCCAGCCCGGCCGCATCGCCCAGGTCGGGCTCGATGCCGGCCGCCCGCTGCTCCAGGCGATTTCCGACCTCATGGGCTATGTCAGCTTCTTCGAGAACTTTGTGCAGATCGTCGTCCTGCTCGGTTGCTGGGTCCTGGTGGTGCTCGCGTTCTTTGTCCTCGCCATCCAGCTCTTCGTCACGCTTGTCGAGTTCAAGCTGACCACGCTGGCCGGCTTCGTGCTCGTGCCGTTCGGGCTGTTCGGCAAGACCGCATTCCTGGCGGAACGCGTGCTCGGCAACGTCGTGGCTTCCGGGATCAAGGTCCTGGTCCTGGCCGTCATCGTCGGGATCGGCTCGACGATCTTCGGTGAGTTTACCGCTGCCATCTCGGGCACGCCAACGCTCGACGATGCCATGACGCTGGTGCTGGCCAGTCTGACACTGCTGGCGCTGGCGATCTTCGGACCAGGCATCGCCAGTGCGCTCATATCGGGTGGGCCGCAGCTTGGCGCCGGCGCTGCGGCAGCTACCGTGCTGGGCGCTGGCGGCGTCGCTGCGGGCGGTGCTGCGGCGGTGGGCCTTGCCGGCAGTGCTGCGGCTGCCGCGGCCATGGGTACGCTGCGCGGCGCCAGCGCGGCTGGTGCCGCCTACCGGGAAGGCGCTTCCGGGCATGCTGGCCTGTCGGGCGTCGCGCATGGGCTTGGCCAGATTGGCGGCACGGTCGCGCGCGCGGCCACGGCACCACTGCGCAAGGCCGGCGTCGGATCAGGCGAGGGCGGGGGGAGTGAACCTGCCGTCGCCCAGAGTGCAGGCGCATCGGCGGAGGCGGGCCGCCCACCGGCCTGGGCGCGCGCGCTGCGCCGACGCCAGGCGCTGGGGCAGGCCGCGATGATGACCGCCCATACGCTGCGCAGCGGCGACAGCCAGGGCGCCGGCACCAGCATCGACACTTCGCAGAAGGAGGATTGATCCATGTTTCGGCGTTCCTCGATCCGCTATGCCACGACCCCCGAGTCGGTCACGCCCTACCAGCGCGCCGCGCAGGTCTGGGACGAACGGATCGGCTCGGCCCGCGTGCAGGCGCGCAACTGGCGTTGCGCCTGTCTCGCCGCGCTTGGCCTGTCCGGTCTGCTTGCTGCGGGTCTTGTCTGGCAGGGTGCCCGCGGCACGATCGTGCCATGGGTGGTCGAAGTGGACCGGATCGGCGAAGTCCGCGCGGTGGCGCCCGCCCAGGCCGGGTACCGGCCGACCGATCCCCAGATTGCCTACCAGCTTGCCCGTTTCATCGAGGATGTGCGCAGCCTCCCGGCCGACCCGGTGGTCGTTCGGCAGAACTGGCTGCGGGCCTACGATTTCGTGAGCGAAAGCGGCGGCCAGGCGCTTGGCGCCGATGCGCGCGGCAACGATCCCTTCGCGCGGATCGGCAAGGAGCAGGTCGCCGTCGACGTAAGCAGCGTGGTGCGCGCGTCCCCCGACAGCTTTCGCGTCGCCTGGCGTGAGCGCCATTATCGCGATGGCGGCCTGGCTGATACCGAGCAATGGAGCGCGATCCTGACCATCACGCTCCAGGCGCCGCGTTCAGCCGATGCGCTGCGCAAGAACCCGCTCGGGCTGTTCATCACCGCTATCAACTGGTCCAGGGAGCTTACGCCATGACCTATCTGCCTGACTTTGCCTGGTCTGTCCTTTCCGGGCGGCTGGGCCGCACTCTGATCACGCCTCTGGTGGCGCTACTGGCCATCGCGCCGCTTGGCGCCACGAGCCAGGCAGCGCGTGCCGCCGCAGCCCATCATGGCGTTGCAGCGCCGTCGGCAGCATCCCTGCGCGTGGCCGAGGCCACCGGCGCGGCGCGCGTCGAGCCCGACCCGCAGGGTTTTGCCAACGCCATCCAGCGCTATGCATTTGCCACCGGTGCGCTGTACCAGGTTTATGCCAGCCCAGGCCATGTCACCGATATTGCCCTGCAGGATGGCGAGCACCTGGTGGGCAGTGGGCCGGTCGCGGCCGGCGACACGGTGCGCTGGCTGATCGGCGATACCACCAGTGGCGCCGGGGTGGCCCAACGGGTGCACATTCTGGTCAAGCCAACCCGCAACGACATCGCCACCAATCTGGTCATCAATACCGATCGGCGCACCTATTATCTCGAGTTGCGCGCAACACCCTCGACCTGGCTCGCTGCGGTGTCGTGGACTTATCCCGAGGACGAGCTCGTCGCCCTGCGCGCCCGTGCCCAGGCCGCGCAGCAGTCCACGCCCCTCGCAGCGGGTATCGATCCGGGGGCACTCGATTTCCGCTACAGGATCGGCGGGGATAAGCCGCGCTGGCGGCCTGATCGGGTCTTCGACGATGGCCACCGGGTCTACATCGCCTTCCCCGCAGATATTGCCGCGGGCGACATGCCGCCGCTGTTTGTCACCGGGGCTGGGGGCCAGGTCGAACTGGTCAATTACCGCGTGGCCGGTCGTTTTCTGGTGGTCGATCGCCTGTTCGATCGCGCCGAACTGCGGCTGGGGGACCGCAAATCGGCGCAGCGCGTGACGATCACTGCCCTCGCCAGGAAGGCACAGTCATGACCGCTCGGGAGCGATCGCAAGGCGCTGTTGCAGATCGTAGCGCCACGGCGCGCGACGGCGAACCCGATGAGGAGCCCGATGGTGAAAGCCCCGCTGCACAGAACCAGCAGGCGTCCGACGGCGCCGCGCCCCATGATCGGCGCGGTGGCGTACGAGCGGCGGCCGCAGCCATGGTCCGCCTGCGTCCCGCTTGGCCTGTCGTCGAGCGCCTGTCGCGCAAGGCAGTCCTGGCCCTAACGGCGACCGGGGCCGCTCTTGTTGCTCTGGCTTTTGCCTTCGGGCTGCAAGGCGGGCGTGCATCGTCAGAGGCGGACACGCCACCGGTCGCGTCAGCCCAGCCTGGCAACGTGTTGGCCAAGGCACCGCGCGATTACACCGAGGTTCCCCGGCTTGCTTCCGTCCTGCCCGGTGATCAGGCGCAAACTGGTGGCCAGCCGGACCAGCGCAGCGGTTCGACCAGGCCCCATGAGCAGCCCATGGCGGAAAAGCAGGGAAGTAGGCCGGCAGCGACGCCGGCCGGACCGAGCGGTGAGGGCGTTGCCGCAGCACGGCAGCGCCGCCAGGCCGAGCGCGATGCTGCGCGCCAGAGCCGCCTGTTTGCCAGCGAAGCGGTCAATCGCGGTGACAGCTCGGCAGAGACGGGCGGAGCGAGCGAGCAACAACCAGCTGCCGGCGCGATGCTCCCCGCCGGCCAGACGGGTTCCCCGCCGCCATCGGTGACGGACGCGCGCCAGGCCTTCCTGGATCGCCCGGGCTCGGCGGCGACCATCTCGGCTGCGCGCCTCATGCCGCCGGGTGGCCAGGCGGTGCTGCAGGCCGGCAGTGTCATTCCGGCTGCGCTGATCACTGGGCTACGCTCCGACCTGCCGGGCCAGATCACCGCGCAAGTGACTGAGAACGTTTATGACAGCCTATCCGGCACGCAACTGCTCGTTCCGCAAGGCGCGCGTCTGATCGGCGAATACGACGCCGCTATTGCGGCCGGACAGCGCCGCGCCTTGCTGGTCTGGACGCGGCTGATTCTGCCCGATGGCCGATCCCTTGACCTTGCCCGGTTGCCTGGCACGGATCCGGCCGGGCAGGCCGGGCTTGAGGATCGAACGGATTTTCACTGGGGTGGCATCATGCGCGCGGCTGCGGTCTCGACGCTCCTCGCAGTCGGGGCAGAATGGGGCAGCGATAGCGACGATGCGCTGGTCCGCGCTCTGCGCCAGGGCGGACAGGACAGCGTCAACCGCGCCGGCACGCAGATCGTAGCACGGGCGCTCGACGTGCCGCCCACCTTGACGATCCGCCCAGGCTATCCGGTGCGCGTGCTGGTGACGCGTGATCTCGTGTTCGAGGCCAGCGGGGACAGGCCGTGAGGCGCCTTGCGCCTGAGCGCTAGTGTCCAGCTCGCGCATACGCGGTTGGGCTTGGCATTGTCTCGGCACTGGCGGTGCGCGCTTGACGCCCGCTCGCGGGCAAGCGGCACGCGTGATGGTCAAGGCGGGCCTTTGGACTTTGCCTGGATTGCGTTTGTTGGCCCGGCCGGCGGTGCTGGTATGCCATCAGGCCTTGCTGGAGGTGGCGTGCAACAATTGCCGATAGCCGCCCGCGACCAGGGCTTCGGCGGCGCGCAGCAGGCGATGGACCTGACGGCGCTCGGGGCTCGTCGTCCAGGCAATCGCCCGCGCGAAGCGTCGGCCGGGGAAGACCACGGTGGCGGCGAGATCGCGCGTGCTGGCAACAGGATTTGCCCGCCGCGCGTCGAGCAGGCGCAGCAACAGGTCGAGGCGATAGCGCTGGTAGGCGCTGGGCTGGTCGATTGCCGCGCGCGGGGCAGGGCGGGTGGCGGTGAGCAGGGCCTGCAGGCGTTCCAGTGCGCAACGGCGCAGCCGCCAATGGTGATCAGGCGTGGCAAGGCAGGCGAGCTGCGGCGCCTCGTCGCTTTCCGGCAGAAGCAGGCGCAACCAGGCATTGTCGGTGCGCACGGCCACATGCTGGACCGAACCGGCCGGCGCTGGCAAGGCGGCGTCAAGGCTGGCGCCGAGCGCCGCGCGCGACAGGCCGGGTAAGCCGGCCGGTGCCGCGACCAGGACCAGCGTGGCAGGATGCCATGCCGGCAGCCAGAGGGCAGGCGTGGTCGGTACGGCGGCCTCGGGATCGACCGGAAAACGCCAGGCCCCATGCCCGGGCCTGCTCCTTTCTGCGCGCGAGAGTGTGGCGCTGCATGCCGCGCCAGGCCGCGCGATAGGCTTCGTTCCGGCGCAGGAATTCCTGGGCATAGCCGGCAAAGTCTCGGGCTGGTTCGGGCACGACCATCGTGGCGCTCCTCGTCTTTGAGGCGCCAGCATCGGCGTGGCCACCGATGGGTGCTATTCCCCAGGCGGGGAGGGGGCTTCCCTGTGCTTGGTATAGACAGGACAAGCCCAACCGATGTCTGCGTGGTGACAAGACAAGCCGTTCGATTCGCACGGCAAAACCGCTGGATAGGGGTATCGCCGGGGCGCGCCGGCTGGCGGTATAGTCCATGCCCGGCCGGGTGGTCGGCGCGCATGTCCAGGCGTGATGCTAAAGGTGCCGACAAGGCGTCCCAAGCACGCTCTTCCACCGCCCGGCTTCTCTTGCCGCACTGTCGGTTGGGGTTCCACTTGGCCGGCAGGAGTGCCGTTGCCCAGCATGGCGTAGTCGTTTTCATGTGGTTGAGCGACGCGGCCAATGCCGTGGACGCTGACCCATGCCACCAGACACGTTGCTTTTTGAAAAGGCGAGTTCTTGGTTCGAGTCCGCATCCCGGCCCAGGCACGCCGAGCATCGCCGGCATCGCGCGGAGGCGCCACCAACAGGGACGGCTGCGACGTCGAACATAAGGTGATGTGGTGCCGGTTTTGTGGGCAGGGGTCTTAAGCTCAGCCTGTCCTGAGAAATGCAAAGCAATGAACAGGGGGGCGCCAAAGCGAGAAATTCAAAGCCGAAGAAGCAAGGAAAGCGATCCGCGGCGATCTGATATCGGCGGAATTGGCTGTCGGATAGGACGGGGGACAATACGATGATCGGCGCTTGATGCGTCAGCCGAGCAATAACACGGCTGGATTATTTGCTGAACGCGTCGCGGATTTCATGCTATCAACATTTTGTCGACGTAGTTTTGGGCCCGTTTTCCTTTTCCAATATGTATGGTTCGATCTGCTCTCCGATCTTGAGAAGATGTATGAGATAATCAATGCATTCCTCGATCTGGGCATCGGGGCCCTGGACCAGTTCCGAAATGGCCAGGCCGCGGAACGCCGCAATCGATACCCGCACCAGGATTGGCAGGTTGTATGGCGGCTTGATCCCGAGCTCTTCGTAAAGAACCGCGAAATCCGCCACCGCGCGCTCATCGATCGTCTTTTCCTTTTCGCGCAACTTTGCGCTCAATTCCGGATCGGAACGCGCGGCAAGCATGATCTCGTCCACCGCGATGGCAGGCTCGCGACGCATGCCTGCAAGAACATAGCGAGGGGCTTCCTCGAGATAGGCGCGTGTGCCGACGCGCTGCTTGATGTCTTCAATTAACTGGCGTTCTTCGAGATAGACTGCGTCGCGCACGGCAATCATCAGGTCGGCATATGTGGCGAAGTGATAGAAGATGTTCCCCCGGCTGACGCCGGCCTCCTTCGCGATCATCGCGGTGGACGTTCCGCTGTAGCCGGCCTGGTACAGGCACCGGATCGTTGCATCAATGATCCGCCGGCGCGAGTCGATGGTCCTCTCTTCCTGGCTCCGGCGTGGTTTGGTCAAGGTTGTCGGCCGCTGTTCCATGCCTCGGCCTATATGGCTTTTGCCCTCGCTTGGCGACGGCATCTTCGCTGCTTCCATGATGCACCCTCTCGCGCCGGGCTGGACCGGCGCCTGTCCGCCGATAGCGAGGCATAGCCTAGGCACTCCCGCAAATCTGCGCCACAAAAAACTTACTGTCTTGACAGTCAGTAAAATGGATGGCCTATTTGGATCAGAAAGCGCGGACATAGAACCGGCGGGAGAAGGATGAACATATGAGGCACGTCTGGATTTTTGCGGGTTGCAGCGCCCTTGCGCTGGCTAGTCCATCCTACGCTCAGTCAGCGATGGCGGCATCGGTTCCCCGGCAGGATGACGGCGGTGCGCCGGCAATCCAGCCCGCGGCCAATGCTGGCGAGATTATCGTCACGGCCAACCGTCGGGCCGAGCGCCTGCAGCAAGTTCCCATCGCCGTCACGGTTGTCGACGGCGCCCAACTGGCTCGCCAGAACGTCAACACGGTCGAGAATTTGACTCGCTCCGCGCCGGCGCTCGAGGTTGCCGGTCCGACCGGTTACGGGGCATTGAGCATTCGCGGCGTCGGCGGCATTTCGCTTGCCCAGAGCTCCGAGGGCAGTGTGGGTGTCGTGGTCGACAACGTCGCTTTGGCGAACACCTCGATCGATCCGCCGCTGCTCTTCGACATCGCGCGCATCGAAGTGCTGGAAGGACCACAAAGCACGCTGTTCGGGCGCAATTCGTCGGCCGGTGTCATCAACATCGTCACTGCGGCGCCCGACCCGAGCCGTACCGCAGTCATCGCCCACGCCGACATCGGCACGCGCGACAACTACATCGGGCGCCTCGCGGTCAATCTGCCGGTCAGTGACAATGCCGCCCTGCGGATTGCCGGCGGTTTGACGCAGGATCCCAAGGTTCAGTACAATCGTGCCGACGATAGCTGGCAAAAGCGCAAGAGCGAGGCGGTTCGCGGCCGGTTCCTGTGGGAAGCGTCGGACAAACTGACGATCAACCTGTCGGGAGACTATACCCACAACCATTACGACGGCGGCGTGCAGTGGGCGGTGTTCCAGTCCTCGCCGACAAGCCTGCTGACCGCGCGGCTGAACGCCTGCGGTGTCACGGTTGGTCCCAGCAACACCGACGGGTGCGCCGGCCCCAATCGCAGCAATCACACGGTCTTCGGCTTTTCCGGGCAGATCGATCTGGCGCTCGGCGGCTATACGTTGACATCGGTCAGTGCCATTCGGCGTCGGACAATCAATGAACTGGTCGACATCGACAGCACGACGGCCGATCGCTACATCCAGCCGCAATCGGGGTCACAGCGCAATCTCAGCCAGGAGTTGCGTCTTTCGACACCGAACGGCGGGCGCGTCGAGGGGGTTGCCGGCCTTTACTATTCGAGCCAGCGGCTGACCAATTCCCTCACCCAGGTTGGCAATATCCTGGCCGACTTGCCATTGATCGGCGCGTGCCCGCTGCCCCTTGCTTCTTTGTGTGCGCTCCCCTTCGGACAGACCCGCGACACGGCGGTGCAGACCGAAGGCTATGCCGCTTTCGGCCAGGCCACGGTTCACATCTCGCCGCGGCTGCGCGTCCTGCTTGGACTGCGCGTGGGCCACGAAAGCGTCAAGGCGCAGACCGGTGCGACCACGCTGGCACCCGGCGCCGTTGCCCAGCTCACGCCATTGCCGGGGATCAATGCGCGCGTATCGGATACCTATGTCGGATACCGGGTCGGCGTCCAATATGAAGTCGCCAAGCAGGTCATGGTGTTTGCCACGGTGACCCGCGGCTACAAGGGCCCGGCCGTCAACGATCAGGCCGCCGGCGTTAGTGGTAGCCAGTTGATCGTGCGTCCGGAAATTCCGACCGCATTTGAAGGCGGCTTCAAGTCCTCGCTCATGAACGGGCGCATCGCTTTCAATGCGACGGGTTTCTACACGCGCATCAAGGACTTCCAGGCTTCCTTCGTCGATACCTCGACGCCCGCGAACCTCCTGGTGTTCGGCAACGTGCCGACATACCGGACGTGGGGCGCCTCGGCCAACCTATTCGGTCGTCCCGTCCAGGGTCTGACCGTGAACATCGGCGCCACGTTCCTGGTGCGGCGCTATGGTGCCGGCTACCTTGCGCCCAATGCCTTGGGACAAGTGGTGGACGTCAGCACGTTCCGCCCTGGCGGCTCGTTGAAGCTGACGAGCAGCCTGGAATACACTGCGCCGCTTACCGCACGGCTTAATGGCTTCTTCCAGGCGGACGTGGTGCGCAATCCGCGCCTGTTCTCGAATGCCGCGGGCGACAGTGTTCTGGCGGTAGACAGCTGGGTCAATGTTGGCGGTCGCCTCGGGGTGAAATCGGCGGACAACCGTCTCGGCGTGTCGGTCTTCGTGCGTAACCTGTTCGACACGATCCGCTCTGGCGCGCGGTTCGTCACGCCGACGGCCGCACAACAGCTCGATCCGGTGTCCTATTCCCAGTTTGCCGGCGCGGAATCACGGCGTGTCGTGGGCCTTTCGCTCGATGCCAGCTTCTGACGTTCCGGATCAATCATGATCACGGGCGAAGGCATTGCGCGTGCGGCCGGACCGCAACGGTTCGCCAGCCCCTTGGCGTTGATCATGCGCAATGGGGCCGGCTGTCGGTGACGGCCGGAACGCCCGCCTTGGGTATTGCTGCCGATGAGCATTGCCGGGGCGGCCCGGGGCGGGGGCTGGCATCACGAACCGACCCTGCCTTGGCAGGGTGCTATTCAGGAAAGACCCCGATGTCTGTGAGCTTTCCCGCTGTTGCCACGGATCTGCGTGTCGAGCGTCGCAAGGGGCCATGCCACATCGGCACCGCTACGCCTGCCTTCTCGTGGCGTCTCGCGCCAGGTGGTGTCCAGGCGGCATACCAATTGCGATTGCTCGATGGGCAGGCGGGCGAGGGCGCGGTCATCTGGTCGGGTGACCCCGTTGCATCGTCCGAGATGATTGATGTGCGCTATGATGGTCCACCCCTGCGCTCGCTCAGGCTTTATGGGTGGCAGGTTCGCCTATGGACCGGGCCTGACGCAGGCCAGTGGAGCGAAGTCGCGACGTTTCGAACCGCTGTTCTCGAGCCAGAAATGTGGGTGGCCGACTGGGTTTCGGGCCAGGTGAACGACCGCGCGGCGCTCTATCTGCGGGGCGTCGTCGATCTGCCGGATCATATCGTGCGCGCCACGGTCTGCGCCACGGCACTCGGCTGGTATCGCTTCTTCGTGAACGGGTGCGACAAGACCGGCAACGCCCAAGTGCCGCGCTGGACCCATTTCGATCACATGCTGGAATACCAGATCTATGATGTGACCAATGATGTGCGGCCCGGGACCAATGTCCTGGCCATGGCGATCGCCGACGGCCGGTTTCGCGGCCATAGCGGCATTGCCGACAAGCGCGCCGTGTTCGGTGACAGGCTGGCCGGTTTCGTGCAGCTGTTCGTGGAATTTGCTGATGGTCGCGTCGAAACCTATGGTACCAATCCACAATGGCGCGGTGGGGAAGGGCGCATTCTGCAGTCAGACCCCAAGCGCGGAGAACACGCCGATTTGCGTATCGGCGATAGCGACTGGCGCTGCGATCAAACCCACCCCGCGCGCTTTCGCCCGGTTATCCCGGCCACTGCCCCCACCACCTGCCTGGTTGCCGAGGACGTTGCCCGCGTTGATGCCTTTCGCCGGCTTGCCGCCACCAAAGTCTGGCGCGCGCCGAGTGGCAAGTGGCTGGTCGATTTCGGCCAGAACTTCGCCGGCGTGGCCAGCATGCGTGTCAGTCAACCGGCAGGCACGTGCCTTACCTTGACGTTCAGCGAAGTCGTCGGCCGCGATGGCGAGCTTGATACCCAGTACCTGTTCGGAGACATGTCGCGCCATCCGCCGCAGCAGGATACGGTGATCAGCGCCGGAGTGGCGGAATGGTGGCAGCCGTGGTTTACCATCCATGGTTTCCGCTATGTCGAGATTGACGGGCTGGTGACCGCCCCCGACGTGTCGGACTTTGCGGGTATCGTCCTGTCGTCGCAGCTCGATTACGCGGGCACGTTCGAATGTTCCGATGCCCGCCTCAATCGGCTGGTCGACAACGTGCGCTGGAGCATGATTTCCAATTTTGTCGATACCCCGACCGATTGCCCCACGCGCGAGCGCTCCGGGTGGACGGGGGACATCCAGGTCTTCGCGCAGACTGCCTGTTACCTCGCGGATGTGCAGCCCTATCTGCGGCGCTATCTGCGCAATCTTGCCCTCGAGCAGCATGAGAGCGGCGCCATTCCGCCCTATCTACCCGGCGATACGACACGGCATTCCGGTCCTGCTCCGTTCACCATGCGCCAGACGGCCGATTCGGCTGGTTGGGGCGATGTGGCTGTCATGGTGCCGGCAGTGCTCCACCAGCATTTCGGGGATCGCGTCATCCTCGAGCGCCAATATGGCAGCATGAAACGCTGGGTCGATCATCTTGCCGCGCTGGCGCGACGTTCGCCCGGCAGGGGGCGGCTATGGCCGCGGCGCCTGGGCGGGCTCGAGCGCTATATCGTCGATAGCGGCTTCCATTGGGGCGAATGGCTGCGCCCCGGCGAGAGCATGCCGCTGACTTATCTCAAGCATGCGTTGCGCGCGCCTGCGAGCGTGGCGACCGCCTACCTGGCCAATTCCGCACGATTGCTGGCCGAAACGGCGCAAACCTTGGGGCATGCCGCCGACGCCGGCGGCTATCGCGACCTCGCCGACAAGGCGAAACAGGCCTGGCAACGCGCATTCGTGCGCAAAGGCGGCGCAAAGATCGGCCATGATCGCCAGGATGACTATGTGCGTGCCCTGGCCTTCGATCTGCTGCCGCATGAGCAGCGACCTGCCGCGTTGGCACGGCTGGTGGCGTTGATCGCTGCGGCCGATCATCACTTGGGCACCGGATTTCTCAGCACGCCATTGCTGCTGCCCGTGCTCGCTCGCTTCGGGCGGGAAGACATCGCCTATCGCCTGCTGCTGCAGGATACCAGCCCGTCCTGGCTCGACCAGGTGGCACGAGGGGCTACCACCACCTGGGAAAGCTGGGAGGGTTACAACAAGAAAGGCGACGCTCGCTACAGCCACAACCATTATGCCTTCGGCGCCGTGGTGGCATGGCTGTTCGGCGGGGTTGCCGGCATTGCGCCGATCGAACCGGGTTTTCGCCATATACGCTTTGCGCCGGTAATCGGCGGTGACCTTACTTACGCGCGCGCGCGTATCGATACCCCCTATGGGGAAGCGCGAAGCGCCTGGACCGTCATCGGCGACCGGGTCGAACTCGATATCGTGGTTCCGCCCGGTGCCACGGGCGAGGTCCACATCGGCGAGGACACGATCCATCACGTTGCAGCAGGCCGAAGCGCGTTCTGCTGGTCGCTGGCAGAGCAGGCCCGTCAATCAGTTCCAACCATCCTGACAGCTGCGAGGCAGGCATGAGTCGAACAATGAGCGTCAGCGGCAAAACCGCCATCGTCACTGGCGCGGCGAGCGGGATCGGGCGTGCCATCGCGTGTTCCCTGGCCGCACGGGGCTGCCATCTCGCGCTGGCAGACGTCAACGCGGCAGGCCTGCGCGAGACGGTCGCCATGCTCGGCACCGGCATCCGCGTGACGTGCCATGATCTCGACGTATCCGACACGCACGCCGTGGCGGCCTTGCCTGGCCAGATTGCAGCAGCCCATGGCGCAGCCGATATTCTGGTCAACAACGCGGGCGTTGCCATGGGGGGAACGTTCCAAGCCATCGACGAGGCGGATTTCGATTGGCTGATGGCCATCAACTTTCATGGCGTCGTGCGTATGACGCGCGCCTTCCTGCCCATGCTGCAAACGCGCGTCGTGGCACAGATCGTCAATCTTTCCAGTGTGTACGGTCTGATCGCGCCTGCTGGCCAATCGGCCTATGCCGCATCAAAGTTCGCGGTCCGCGGGTTTTCCGAGGTCCTGCGCAACGAGTTGCGGATCGCGGGTTCACCGGTCGGTGTGACGGTCGTGCATCCCGGCGGCATCAAGACTGCCATCGCCGACAACGCCCGTGTGCCACCAAATACCGACCCGGACGAAGAACGCCGTGAGCGCGAGCACTTTGCCGTCGCTCTCAGGATGCCGCCGGCCAAGGCGGGAGAGATCATCGTGCGCGGTATCATGGCGCGGCGGGCGCGCGTCCTGGTCGGTACTGATGCCAAGATCGTGTCTATCGTCGAGCGGCTGATGCCAGTTGCCAATTTTCGGTTCTTGCGCGGGTTGGGGCTGCTGTGAAAATGGGGATGCTTCTGGCAGAGGCGTGTGGGGCTCTGGTTGCGGGAGTAGCTGGCCTGGCAGCCTATTCGCTGATCGTGGGAAGGCTGGCAGAGCGCCGGGTGCCCGCCATCGGCAAATTCATCCATGTTGCCGATGCCCGCCTGCACTACGTGGCCATGGGCTCGGGCCCGCCGGTCGTCCTGGTTCACGGGCTTACAGGGCAGCTTCGCGAGTTTACCTATGCGCTGGCCGATCGGCTGGCGCTTGATCATCGGGTAATCGTGGTCGATCGGCCCGGCTCTGGCTATTCCACCTGGTTGCGCAAGGGCGAGCGCAGCATTGCTGGCCAAGCAAAGGTATTGCGCGATTTCCTGCGCGTCCTTGGTCTGTGGCGGCCTTTGGTAGCAGGGCATTCGCTGGGCGGTGCCCTATCGCTCAAGCTGGCGATCGATTATCCCGAGGCTGTCGGCGCGCTAGCCCTGATCTGCCCCTTGACCCAGCCGCTGGACGAAGCGCCGGCCATGTTCGAGGCACTGGTAATCCCGTCTGCTGTTCGGCGCGCGGTTATCGCGCAAGTTCTCGCGGTTCCCGTCGGTCAGTGGCAGCGCCAGGCTATCCTGCAGGCCGTGTTCGCGCCTGATGCCGCCCCTGCCGATTATGGAACGCGGGGCGGGGCGCTGCTCAAGGACCGGGCCAAAGTGTTTCGCACTGCGTCCAGCGAGGTTCTCGCCGTACAGGCCGAGATGGCCGGTATTGCTGCGCACTACCCCAGCGTGAAGACCCCGGTATCCATTCTGTTCGGCCGGGACGATGCCGTGCTCGATCCGCGTCTGCACGGCGCGGTGACTGCGGACAGTCTGCCCAGGGCCGATTTCACCCTCGTCGAAGGGGGGCACATGATCCCGATTACCCATCCTGACCGTGTGGCGGAATGGCTGAGACAGGCCGGGCGGCGATTTCGCCAAGAGTCGGATACCGCGCAGGATCGAACCAGGAACTTCATGTGATGACAAGTGACAAGGCCTTGACGGGCGTCGATATCTGGCACGGCGAAAGCCTGTTTTCGCGGCTCATCCGTACTGTCATCCTGCCGCTGATGGGCAGCAAGCGGATGTTGCGCGACATCGATGTCCATGCACGCCATTTGCAGAAGACCCGCAAGGCCGGCGAGGCCCGCCCGCCCAGGCGGATCACAAGCAACTATCGCATCACCACGCGTGTCTATGCCGGCGCCAATGCCCTGTTCGTCGAGCCTAAGTGTGGGGCTGCCCAGCGCACGATCGTCTATATCCATGGTGGGGCCTATGTTTCCAACATGCTGTCCTACCAGTGGAACCTGGTCGAAGGGCTGGCGTCTCGCAACGCTGCACGGGTCGTTGTACCGCACTATCCGCTGGCACCGGAGCACGACTGGCAGCCCGGCTTCGCGATGATGCAAGAGCTCTATGCCGCCTTGCTGGCCGAACATGGTGCTGAAAGCATCGTGCTGTGCGGCGACTCCGCCGGCGGCGGTTTCACGCTTGCCCTGGCGCAGATGCTGCGCGATCAGCAGGCGCCTTTGCCAGGCAAGCTGGTGCTCTATTCGCCCTGGCTGGACTTGCGGGAGCACAATCGGGACCAGGACGCCTATGACGCGGCTGATCCGATGCTGGCCCGCCCGGTCCTGGTGTGGAGTGCCCGAAACTGGGCCGGGCGCACGCCGCTCGATGATCCCCGGATCAGCCCGGTTCTAGGTGACATAACCGGGCTGCCGCCGATCCTGGTGTTCAGTGGAACGGCGGACCTGCTCCACCCCGATTCATTGGCGCTGCAGGCCAAGGCGCAGCGGCTGCATTGCCCCCTGCGGCTGATCATCGGTGATCGGATGACGCATGCCTGGTCTGTGCTGCCCACCCGTGAGGCAAGGCGTCTGCACGACGAAACGGCATCCTTCCTGCAACAGTGATCTTCAGCCGCGTTGGAGTTTGGCGACATGACATATGCACTTGCCGGACGGGTTGTTGTCCTGACCGGATCGACTGGTGGGCTGGGCCGCGCGGTGGCCATGGCCCTGCGCGACAAGGGCGCCAGGCTCGCATTGCTCGATATCGATCGAGCCGCGGTTTACGCGCAGGTCCGCGATCTGGGTGGTGGCAGCGATGTCTGGGGCGGGCACGTTGACGTGCGGTCCTGGCCCACCGTCGAATCCGCGATCGACGCAGCCGCACACCATTTCGGCCGGATCGACGTGGCCATCGCCAATGCCGGGGTTGCCACGGCATCACCGATGGAAAAGATCTCCCCCGAGGCGTTCGACCGGGTGATCGACATCAACCTCAATGGCGCCTGGCGAACCTTCCGGGCGGCCTTGCCGCACGTGCGGCAGCACAAGGGCTACATGCTGGCGGTCTCTTCGATGGCCGCATTCGTCCATTCGCCCCTGCAGGCGCACTATACCGCCAGCAAGGCCGGTGTATGGGCCATGTGCGACAGCATCCGCCTAGAGGTGCGGCATCTCGGTGTTGGGGTGGGCACGATCCATCCGACATTCTTTGCAACGCCGATGATGGACGGCGTTCTCGCCGATCCCGCCGGCGTCAAGATCTGGGGCGGCAATCGTGGCGGGCTGTGGAAGATGGTGTCGCTCGACGAAGTGGTACAGGGGATTATCCGCGGCGTCGAGCGACGCGACGACATGATCGTGGTGCCGCGCAAGAACATGTTGGTTGCCCGCGCCCCGGGCGTGTTCCGCCGGTTGGTGGAGCGGGTCGGTTTTCGCGATGCAGACATCAAGGCCGCGATCGCCGCTGCCGGTGTCGGGGACCGCTAGATCGGAGTGATCACGAGGTGCCAGGACCCTGCCTCGCGCAACGCGAGGCCAGGTCCTGGCCTCGAAACTCAAGCCCGGCCGAAAGCCGGTCAGGCCGGGGCGGGCCGGTGCGCCGGCGCGGCAGGAGCATCGTAAAGCTTCATCTCGGGCAGGATAACCGATGACCGCTTCATCATCTTGACGTCACCGCCATAGCTGAACGTCATCATCCAGGGGTAGCCGTCGCCCTGCTTGGGCAGGCTGCCGATCGAGCGCTGGACATAGCCGGCGCCGAAATCCAGCAGCGGCTTTAGCGTCATGCCGCCGGCCGGCCGTTGCGGAATGCAGATGGCCTTGCCGCGGCGATCCATCTCGCCGAGCAACTGGCAGAAATACTTGCACAACAGGCCAACCTTGAGCGTCCAAGACGAGGTGGTGTAGCCGATGCACAGGGCAAAATTGGGAATGCCGTCCAGCAACATGCCCCGGAATATCGCGTGATCGGACCACACCACCGGTTTTCCATCGACCGTGTAGGCAACGCCCCCAGCCATTTTGAGGTTGAGCCCCGTAGCCGTGACGATGATGTCGGCCGCAACCACTTCGCCCGATTTCATGGCGATGCCGTCGGCCACGAACTTGTCGATGTGGCCAGTGACGATCGAGGTCTTGCCGCTCGACAGGCTTTTGTAGAGGTCTCCCTCGGGCACGGCACACAGGCGCTGTTGCCACGGGCCGTAGGGCGGGTTGAAATGGATATCGATCGGGAAGTCCTGCGGCAGGTTGGCCCGGTTGATCTTGCGGATGAGCGCGCGCATCATCTTGGGGTAGCGCTGGCACAGCAGCCAGAACACGTGGCGCTGCACGATGTTTTTCTTGCGCATCAGCCGGTGCGTCAGATCGCGGGACGGCAGCAGTCGCGCCAGCGTGAGCAGGCCGTCGCGCTGGGGCATAGGCATCACATAGCTTGGTGTGCGCTGAACCTGGACGACATGCGCGGCTTTTTCCGCAAGGGCTGGCAGCAGGGTCACTGCGGTGGCACCCGAACCGATCACAGCAATGCGCTTGCCAGTATAGTCGAGATCTTCGGGCCAATGCTGCGGATGGATGATCGGGCCCGCGAATTTCTCTTCTTCAGGAAAAGCCGGCCGGTAACCCTTGTCGTAGTCATAGTAGCCGGTCGCCGAAAAGATCCAGCGACCGCGCCAGGTCTCCACCATGCCGTCATCGCCGCGCGTGGTCGTGACGGTCCATAGCCCTTCGGTGCTATCCCACGCGCAGGCAGTGACCTTGCGCCTGAACCGGATCTGGCGGCGAATGTCGTACTCGTCTGCGGTTTCCGCAATGTAGCGCTTGATTTCTGCCGCGCCGGCAATGGCGTTGTCGCTGTTCCACGGCTTGAAGTCATAGCTGAACGTATAGAGATCGGAGTCCGAGCGAATACCCGGGTAGCGGAACAAGTCCCAGGTTCCGCCAAGGTCATCGCGCATTTCGAGAATGCACCAGGTCTTTTCGGGCCTGTCGCGCCGCAAGTGCGCGGCGCAACCAATCCCTGAAATTCCAGAGCCGATGATGATCACATCGAGCACGTCGTGATCGTGGGGGTGTGCCTGTGCCTGTGCCATTCTCGTTATCTCTCTCCATCCATGCCGGGTCTGGTTCGTGCGCGTCAAAGTGCCGGTCTATTCGGTAATCTGGTGATCGATGGCTGCCCCGATCGGGACGCTTAGGGGCAAGGGCGTCAGGCTGCCGCCGCCTTGACGCCGCGCTTGCGCGCCTCTTCCGCCACCAGGTCCTTTTTCGACAGCTTGCCGATCAAGGTCTTGGGAAGAGCCGCCCTGAATTCGATGTGCTTGGGCATTTCAATCTTGCTCAACCGCTCGCCCAGGAAGGCGCACAAGTCTTGCTCGCTGAGCGTCTGTCCCTCGTGCAGCGCCACGAACAGTTTGGGAGCTTGCCCGCGATATCGATCGGGTATCCCGATGGCGACCGCCTCCCTGATGGCGGGATGCTGATAGGCGGCATCCTCGATCGCGCGCGGGTAGACGTTGAAACCACTGCACAGGATCAGGTCCTTGATCCGGTCGACCAGGAATAGATAACCGTCAGAATCGAGATAGCCGATGTCACCGGTGCGCAAGGCACCGTCCACCAGCACATCGCGTGTTTCGGCCCCGCGCTGCCAATAGCCCTTCATCACTTGGGGGCCACGCGCCCAGACTTCGCCACGCTCGCCTTGAGGGAGCCGGCGGGCCGGATTGTCCGGGTCGCGGATTTCCAGCACCGTGCCGGGAAAGGCGAGGCCGCAACTGTTGTCTTTCACGCGGCCGACAAGGGGGTTGCAGGCAATGATCGGGGACGTTTCCGACAGTCCGTACCCTTCCACAACCTTGCCGCCGGTGCGGGCCTCGAAAACTTCGCGCACGTCGAGTGGCAACGGTGCCCCGCCGGAAATGCAGGCGCGAAGACCGGACAGGTCGGGCACGTCCGCATCGGGCAGGTCGTTGATGGCCACGCACATCGTCGGCACCACGAACATCAAGGTTGGCGGCTTGCGGCGAATGGCCTTGAGCATCCGTGGCATTTCCGGACGCGGGAGCAGAACCATTTCCGCCGCAATATCGACCGAATGGTTCAACACGGTCGTGAGCGCAAAGACGTGGAACATCGGCAGGACACCCAGGATCGTGCAGCGATCCGGCAGCAGGCCCTTGGTGTGCGCCCGCATCTGCGCGCTGTTGGCGGTCAAGTTGGCATGGGTCAGCATCGCACCCTTGGGCACGCCAGTGGTGCCGCCGGTATATTGGATGACCGCCAGATCGTTCGCCGTCTGATCGACAGGGGTGGGCTTTTCCCTTGTGGCCAGCAGTTGGCGCATCCCGACATGAAGGGCTGCGTGGGTGATCCGGGCGTGATCCTTGCGCTTGAGCAGCGTAAAGCCCAGGCCCATCAGCCTTGGCATCATGCTGGCCATTTCGCACACGACGATGGTTGTCACCGCTGCACGGCGCGCCAATGCCTCCACCTTGCCATGGACGGCGGCCAGGTCGGGCACGGCGACCATCCCGATCCCGGCGTCGCGAACGATGTGCTCGATTTCGCTCTCGGTATAGAGCGGATTTATGTTGACCACAGTGGCACCGGCACGCAGCGCCGCGAAATAGAGGACCACGAAATAGGGGCAGTTGGGCAGGCAGATGCCGAAGCGCTCCCCCGGGCGCAAGCCGCGATCCTGCAACCCGCGAGCGGTGCGTGCGACCATGTCGGCAAGCTCGCCATAGCGCCACACGCGGCCGAAAAAGTCGATGGCGGGACGCGCGGCATGGTTGCGTGCCGCCTTGTCGAGCAAGTCGGTCAAAAGCCTAGGACCGTTGCCGCTGTGCAATCCAGCCGCTGTCGATGAAACTGGCCCAACCATCACTCACTCTTCCCGTCCTTGCGCTTTTGGCCATTGGTCGCGGGATCATGGTCGCGGCGCTTGAAGGGCTTATCGCTTATGATGCGACGCTGAGTCAAGATACTGACTGATAGGTCAGTAAGTATCTTTTTGGACATTTGCAATTTCAGAAATAGTATTTTAATTCATGTCTTTGTGGTGTGATGGGTGAACCACTTGCCTGGCCTTGGTGTGACGGAGCAGGCCATGGCGTAGTCGCCTGCAAGATTATATTGGCGTCGGTGCAGGGTTGGATTTTCAAGCGCTGCTGTGCTGTCTCATCGCCGTCTTGCAATCGGTCGGCGGCAAGGACGTGGGCGTCGATGAGCCTCTAGCGCAGCGTCAGCGCGAAGCTGGCTGCACCGCTTTGCTCGGCAATCGTCACGATATTGAGCGGTACGTCTGGTAGCGCGAAGCCCTCAGGCTGTTGATTTCCGCTGAGAGCTGACTCGGGAGGGTCATAAATTTCGACTGAAAAGTAACCCGTGTTTTGACCTTTCCGCTGGTCGATTCGTCGGAGGATCCAGGCGTGATCGACAGGGCGTTATTGAGCGTAATCCGTCGCTGGCATTTCCGTTACGCTGCTTGGCATCGGGCAATTTGAGCTCGCGCTCTATCTCGGGCTCGGCCTAGGTGACAAGGCGGCCAACCCCGGTAGACGCGGATGGCGCGGTGCACGCGGCCCCCGTTGCGGCGCCGCGCCCGGGCGTGGTGCGCGCCCTGACAGACTTGCGCGACACGCTGCGGGTGCGCGCGTTTCGGCTGCACCTGGGCATGTATCTGGGCGGCTATGTCAGCCAGGACATCTTTAACGCCACGTTCACCTTCTTCGTGATCTTCGCCCTGGGCGGCAGCACGGCGGGCGCGTCCGGCCTGCTGGGCAGCATGTATGTGGTGCAGCTCTTTGCCGTTGCGCTGGCGATCCGCCTGGTGCTGGCGATGGGGCCGGCGCGGGCCTATCGCCTGGCGGCGGCGGCTTTTGCCCTGGGCGTGATCGTCCTGCTCGGCGGATGGCGTGCCGGGATCGCCATGGGCTCTGCCTGGGTATGGATCGGGGTGGGCGCCGCGGGCCTGGGCCGGGGCATGCTCAACTATATCCCCTGGGCGAGCTACAACTACATGGCCGACGTGGACGAAATCATGACCGGCCGCAGGCGCGACGGCAGCTTTGCCGGGGTGATGACGTTCGTGCGCAAGGCGACACAGGCCGTGGCCGTGGCCGGGGCGGGCCTCGCTCTGGAGGCGGGCGGCTTCCGCGCCACCGCATCGAGCCAGCATGGCACCGCGATGCTGGTCCTGGCGCTGATCCTGGGGTTGGGCACGATCCTGCTGCTGGCCGCCGGCGCCCTGATCTCGCGGCGCTTCCGCCTCGACGTGCGCACGCACCAAGTGCTGATGGCCGAAATCGAGCACTTGCGCACGGGCGCGGCCACGCCGAGTTCGCCCGCTGCGCGCGCCATTGTCGAAGATCTGAGCGGTTGTGACTATGCCCGGCTGTGGGGGCGCGGGTCCGCACCGGCCACGCAAGGACGATAACGCCATGGAACGCGTCGCTTTTCGCATGCAACTCAAGCCCGGGATGCTGGCCGAATATCGCCAGCGCCACGATGCGATCTGGCCCGATCTGGTTGCCGCACTACGCGCAACGGGGATCAGCGACTACAGCATCTTCCACGATCCCGAAACCGACAGCCTCTTTGCCACGCTGGTGCGTGCGCCCGATCATGGCATGGCCGCGCTGCCCGATCTGCCGGTGATGCAGCGGTGGTGGGCGGCCATGGCACCGCTGATGGACGTCAATGCCGATCTGTCACCCCGCGTGGTGAACCTGGAACGGGTGTTTCATCTGGCCTGAGCCGATGGCCGGCAACCGGGCCGGCGCTTGGCGCCGGGCAACGATGGCCAGAGCGCGCGGTGCCCCAGGCGCCAGGCCAGAGGGGGACGAACGGCTTGGGCCCGTGACTGCGGCAACGGGGGCATCTTCGCGCAGGTGGGCTGCGTGCGGCTGTTCGGTCAGGTAGCGCAGTACCAGGTTGGGGCCACCATTTTGGCCGGGGCACGCAACGGTTCAGGATCTAGCGCCAGGGACGTGCCAGGCGGCGCGCGATCAAGTACGCCCCGGCGTCATGTCCATCGATCATGACCCGTGCCAGCAGGCGACCGTAGCGATCGCGACCGATCGGTGCGAGGCGGGTCGAACCTCGGGCGACGAGAGCTGCGAGTGCTGCGCGGGATCGCTCGGCCAACGCGCTGTCGCACCAGGCCGGATTGCGGCTACCGGCCAGCCGCCGGCGTGAGGCGCGGCTGCACCTTTCCGATCCTGGCAGTTCGGGCGCGTCAATGTTGGCGAGCCGCACGCGTTCTGCGCCGCAACGGATCGTGTCGCCGTCATGCACTTTCGGATGCGGGCAAGGCGTAGTGGCGGCAAGGGCTGCGTCGGCAAGCAGATGAAACATCTGCCAGGAATGCCGCAGTCGATCGTGGCCGGCCAGCACGGAAGTGTCCGTCTTGCCACAATCGGCGTCCACAAGACCTGACTGTCGGCCCGCTTGACGCTTGTTGACATTTGCCGGCTCGCGATCCTGCCAAAATGGCGGTATCAATCGCACGGGGGGCGCCAACGAGGAGTGTCTTCATGCGCAAGCTTGCAATCGCTTTGACCGCAGCCATCACCATGGCCGCAACGCCGATGGTCGTCCACGCGGCACCCTGCAAGGATGCCAAAGGCCGTTTCATCAAGTGTCCGGCGGCCAAACCGGCGCCCAAGAAGCCATGCAAAGACGCCAAGGGCAAATTCATCAAGTGCCCGCGCTGAAGTGACACGGTCCCCGACGCGCCTGACAGCGGCGGGGGCCTTGCCTTTCGCTGTACCCGCTCCTGTTCCGCTGCCGATCAGCGTGAATGGGCCATGGGAGCGAAAAATAACTGCATTATAAAATGGTTATGCGGTAGCGAGCCCCGCATCCTGTCCGGGCGACGCAAGGAGTCGCACCAACCGGAAAGGACTGAACCATGAAAGACCGTGACCAGACCGACACCGCTGTGATCGACCTCGGCGATGTCGCCACCGTGACCCGCGGCCAAGCGGTGGGTCGGCAGGATGCCAGCATCGGCCAGCAGAATTTCATGCTCGGCATCGTCGAAGACTGATCGTCCCACTTTGGGCGCGGGCCGGATCCTGACCGGCTCGCGCCCTCACGCTTGGAGTATCGTGCAATGGCACCATCGCCCTTGCGGCCGGGCCTGCACTTCTGCCTTGTCGGCGACGACCCCATATTTCTCGATCTCGTCAGCGGTCGCTATTTTCGCCTCCCCGATCACCAGGCCAAGGCATTCCGTGCGCTTGTCGCGTCAGGAATGGTCGATCGCATCGCGTTGCAGGCCGCGGGCCTTGGCGATCTGGCGGGCGTCGCTGATAAGCCGCTGGCGTTGGAACCCTGTCGCTGGGCCTTGCCCGACCAGGCCTGTGACGCCTTGAACCATGGCGGGTTGCCGTTGGCAGAGACCGCCCGGGCGCTGCGCCAACAACGGAGCTACGAGCGGGCCCTGGCGCGCCGCGGTCTTGCTCCGCTCTGCGAGGAACTCGCGGCCTTGACGGTCAAGGCCGTGTCACGCCCGATCGGCATCGATGATGCCGCCGGGCGGCTGGTCCGCGGATTTCAGTTTGCCTGCTTTTTGCGGACGGCGGCCGATCGCTGCCTGCCGCGTTCCCTTGCGCTGGTCGACCTGCTCGCCCGGCGCGGCTGGCGCGCCCATGCCGTGCTGGGTGTCCGGCAGGGCCCTTTTGCCGCCCATTGTTGGGTCCAGGTCGGACGCATGGTGCTCAACGACACGCCCGAGGCCGTGGCATGCTTCACCCCGATCCTGGCGCTGTGAAGCCCCTCGCGGCAGCACTGGCCCTGCCGCTGCACGGCGGGCTTGGCGAGGGGCTTGTCCCGCTGCGCCAGTTGCGCGACCTGCGCGCGGCACGCAGCGGCCTATGGCTGGGGGAGGGCTGGTCCGTCCGTTCCCTGGGAGCCTGGGGCTGGCTGGTGGGGTGCAGTTTCGATCGGGACGGCCATGTCTTGGTGGATCCCCTGGCCGGCGCTCCGGCCCTGGCCGACCGATCGGCCGTGGCGCACTGGCTGGTGCGCCACACCTGGGGCGCCTGGTTCGCTGTCCTGGTCGATCCGCGAAGTGGGACGGTGGCGATCCTGCGCGATCCTTCCGGCCTGGTGCCGCTCTATCAGCGTATCGACGCTGGTCGCTGTCTGCTGGCGACGGCACCGGCATTGTTCGCGGAGGCGGGCATGGCGATGCGTGTCTCCTGGCCTCACGTGCGGCAGTTCCTGCAGGATCCCGAGCGCCGGCAGCGCGCGACATGCTTGGCTGGTGTCGACGAACTGTCGCCCGGCGTGCTCTACCCCCTCGAGCGAGGCGCGCATCAGGTGGCAATCTGGCAACCGGCGCTCCACGTGCCGGCATCGGGCGACATCACGCTGGCGGTCGCAGCGCAGCGTGTGCGGGACTGTGCGCGCATGGTCATACGCGCCTGGTCGGGACATTTCGGGCAGGTTGTCGTCGCGGCGTCCGGCGGCGTCGATTCCTCGCTGGTCTGCGCGGCCCTGGCCGTCGAAGGGCGGCCGTTCGCCTGCGCCACTGTTTCCACCCGCGATCCCAGCGGCGACGAAACCGCTTATGTCGCCCCTCTTGCGGGGCGACTGGACGTCTCGTGGCGTGCGGCCCAATACGAAATCGCCGCGATCGATCCGGGTGCGGCAAGTTTTGCGCGCAGTGCGCGCCCCGTGGGCAAGATGTTCGTCGGCGAGTTGCGGCGGCAACTCGGGGAAGCCTGTGCCGCAGTCGGCGCGGCGCGCGTGTTCGACGGCAATGGTGGCGACAATGTGTTCTGCTTCCTCCACTCGGCAGCGCCGTTTCTTGATGCGTGGCGCGCGCTGGGGCCGTCGCGCCAGTTGGCAGAGGTCTTTGTCGACCTGTGCCGGCTGACCGGCGCCGACGCCCCGACCCTGGTGCGCGCCATTCTGCGGCAATGGTGGCGGCGCCAGCATTCTGCGAGACGCCCACCGAACCTTGCTCTTCTGGCTGGCCCGGGCGAGACTGCCGCCTCGCTGCCGCTGACGGACTGGGAGGCGCAGGTGCCGATGACGGCGACAGGGGCGCGGGCGCACTTGCGCTTGATCGAGGCGGCCCAGCATCACGTCCATGGCCTGGACGATCCCTTGCGCTTTTCGCCCTTGTTCAGCCAGCCGCTGGTCGAGACCTGCCTGGGCATTCCGGCCTGGGTCTGGTGTCAGGGCGGCATCAACCGCGCGCCGGCGCGTGCGGCGTTCGCCGCTGAGCTGCCGGCCGCAATCACCGGGCGGGTCGCCAAGGCCGGACCGGACACGGTCATGCGGGCGGTCTTCGCGCGGGACCGCGTCCGGTTGCGGGCGATGCTGCGCGATGGCCTGCTGGCCGGGCAGGGGCTGCTCGACCTTGCTGCCATTGATGCGGCACTGGCGCTCGATCCCCAGGCGGACGACGACCGGATCTATCGCTTGCTCGATCTGGTCGAAGCCGAGGCCTGGGCGCGCTCATGGTCGTGATGGGAGGCAGGTGACCTCGTCTTTGCTGGGCGCGCCAGGCATGGCCAGCCAGCGTTGGTACTGTGTGCCCTTGTTCGGGTCGCAATCGCGCTGGCGCTGCAACCAGAAGCTGAACCAGTCCATCGTGCGTTCGTACATCGCCAGGCGATGCGCCGGTTGCCACTTGAAATGCGGTTCGCCGGGCATGACCCACATTTCGATCGGTTTGCCGTGCAGGCGGAACTGCGCGACGACATCGAGCGCATTGGTATATTCGCTGTCGTCCGACTGGATCAGGATCGGCGCCGTGATCCGCGCGGCGTTGGCGGCAAGGTCCATCGGCTTCCACACCTGTTCCGATTGGGGCTCGAACCAGGCCGTGCCCAGTTGGCGCCCGAGCCGCTCGAACACCGGCCCAGCGACCAGCGGGTAGATGGTCGGGCCTTCGCAGCACACGCCCAGTTCGGCGGCCTTGAACAGCTTGCTATTGAGCAGCGCCCACTGCGTCATCGACGTGCCTTCGCTCATCCCGGTAATGCCCATGCGCGCGGGATCGACCGTGCCGGTCGCAACGGCCTGGCGGAGCGCTTCTTCCAGCGCGGACTGGACGCTGCGGCGATCGAGCCAGTCGACGTGCTCGCGGCGCATCAGTTCGGTTTCATCGGGCGCGTCGCGCACGCTCGGCACCGCGCCGGGACGCGCAAAGCTGAGCACCGCGAACCCGCGTGCGGCCAGCGGCTGGATCGGATTTTCGTCGCCGGTCCCACCGCGCAGGAAGCCTTCGCTGAGATATTGCACGACGACCAGGGGATGGCGCTCGCCGGGGCGATGGTCGGGCGGCAAGATGAGATCGGCATGGCTTTCGACGCCGTAGGCGTTGCGGACCTTGAGCCGCTGGATTGTGCCGAGCCGGAACTGGGCCCATTGCGGATTGGGATCGAACACGCTGCGCGATGTCCCGCTGCGCCAGTCGATACGCACCAGCACGCGTGGATGCGCGCTGCTTTCCCGGGCGCAGTACAGCGCATCGGGTCTGGGGACGCACCCGACCAGCACGTCGTCGGTGGTGAGCACGGCTTCCGGGCGCGGCGCGCCGCGGCGCCAGCGCAGCAGTCGGGTCTGGCTGCGGCCCCAGCCGGTGCGCTGCAGGAGGTAGAGCGTGGCGCCGTCGCGCGACCACCAGAGATGCATGGTGCCGTCGCACAGCGCCTCTGGACACAGCCATCGGCGCGGCGGCCCCCGTCGTGCCGGCGTTTCGATCACCACCTGGCGCGCGCTGACCACCCATGCGGGATGGACCGGCTCGATCCAGGCCCAGCGACCATCGGCGCTGCGCGTCGCCCCGCTGGCCTGCGGGGGTTGGCCAGGTGCTGGTGGCGGCACCAGGATTGCCCGATCGGCCGATGTTGCCGGCTGGATCGTGCCGCTGGTGATGTCGACGCGGCTGTAGACCAGGGGCATTGGTGCCGAGGGAATGGGATGGTCGGCCAGTTCGGGCGCAAAGCGATCATCGTAGAGATAGCCTTCGCCCGCTGTCGCGGCGATTGCGTCGCTCTGCTGACGCAGGGCGGGGCGGGTCGCAATGATCACAGCGCTGCCCTCGGCGTTCCAGGCGAGGTTCTCGACCGCGTCGGGCAGCGCGGTCAGGGCCCGCGCCGGGCCACCGTCGCGGGGCGCCAGCCAGGCCTGGGGTGGCCCGGCAGTTTGCTTGATATAGGCAATCGTCCGGCCATCGGGCGACCAGTGCGGCGTGATGACCTGGCCATAGCCGGCCCGCAGCGCCGGAAACGTGCGCAACGGGTAAGTCGCCCGAATGAACGCGCCACCGCGGTCGATCTCTTTGGGTGCTCCCGGCGGTCCACCCGAGGGCACGGCGGGGACCAGGACCAGGCGTTGGCAGTAGGCGTTGTGGGCCGGATCGGCTTGGCGCAAGATCACTGCGATGGTCTTGCCATCCGGTGACAGGCCGAACGGCGGCGGCGCATCATAGGGATCGGATCGTCCGATATCGATCAGCCGGGCCAGATCCTGGGCCGTGACCAGACGCGATGCTGGTGGAGCCGAGGCCGGGGGAGCCGGTGGATCGCAGCGATCGGCTACCGGCGCTGGACTAACGGGCCAGGCAATGGTGGCTTCGGCCAAGAGGAGGGCAAGCGCGAGCGCCATTACCAGCGCCTCGCCAAGCCGAGGGCGATGAAGCGGCCGATGGCTGAGTAATTGGTCGAATCGAATGGGGTGTCGGTCGGTCCGGTCTGACCGATCGCTGGCGGTTGCGCATAGAACAGGTTGTTGACCGTCAGCGACACGACCAGGCCGGGATCCTCGCCCGACCGGCGGGCGGGCAGAACCGTATAGCGCAACGCCAGATCGGCCGTGGCCTGCGGCGACAAGCGCGCCGGCGTGGCAAAGCGCTGGTCGCGCAGGGCGCCGATGTAATTGACATGGACGGCGCCGCTGAACCGCGAATCTTCATAGCTGACACCGCCGCGTGCCCGCAGATTGGCCGGTTGGAAAATCACGCCGGCGAGGCGGGTCTGCGGCTGGCCGGCCGACAGGATCTGGTCGCTGTCGAGCCAGGCCCCGGCGAGGTCGAAGGCCAATGTGCGCCGATCGCCCAGCGGCTTTTTCCAGGTCGCGCGCAAGTCGATCCCGCGGATGGCCTGGCGCGCGATATTGACGTAGCGGTCGTCGACCAGCACCGCGACGCCCGCAGGATCGAACGCCGCACCGGTGTAGTTGACCAGGGCCGGGCGCGAACCAGCGACCAGCGTGGTCAATGCTGGTGCGGAGGGCGAAAAGGTGACCAGCCCGGCGTTGCCGGGATTGCTCAACGCATTGGCAATGCTGCCGGGAAAAGGTTCGGCGACCCGGTCGCGGTACTGGACATCGAAATAGCTGGCTTCGACGCGCAGGCCGGGCACGGCGGCCGGCTCGACCGTGACTCCAGCCTGCCAGGTCCGTGCCCGCTCGGGGGTGAGGCGGGTATTGCCGCCGCTGACCAGCAGCAGGTTACCGCTCGGCAAACCATACCAGCTGCCGGGCAGCAGATAGGTCTGGTAGCCCATGTATTGCTGGTAGAGGTTTGGCGCCTTGAACGAGCGCCCCCATGAGGCCTTGATGGTGATGGCGCGAGCCGGCGCATAGATCAGGCCCAGGCGCGGTGTCGTCATGCGCGCCATGCCAGGATAATCCTCGTACCGCAGTGCCGCCGAAAGGTTGAGGCGCGTGACGCCGGGGACGGCGTTGCCCGGAGCAATGATTGGCAGGTTCAGTTCGCCGAAGGCATAGCGGCTCGAGCGGGCGACATTGTAATCCTGCGTTGTCACACCATTGCTCACGACCGAATAGGCAAAGCCATTGCGCCGCACGCCGCCGCCGAGCGCCAGACGCGCGGTGCCGCCGGGGGTCCGGAACAGCGGACCCTCGACGTTGGTTTCGGCCGACCAGGCGCGGTTGCAGACGCACCCGCTGTTGATCGAGGGATTGCTGCTGGTGATATCGAAGTCCGAGCTGAGCCGGGTATGGTCCTGGCCCCAGGTGCCGAGGATATGCGCGGTCCAGTCGCGGCCCAGTGCGGCGGTCAACTCGGGGGCGAGCGACAGCATCGTTACGCGCGGGCGGAAGAGGATGCGCGAGGCATCGGTGCCGCCGGCGGTCTGCGAGGCGCGCGTGCTATAAGACCCGTCGAGGCGCAGCGTCAGCCCTGGCGCAAGATCCTGGTGCAACGTGGCGGTGACGGCGTGGCGCCGTTGTTCACCGTAGAGCGTGTTGTCTGCTGACAAGGTCCCGGCAAAGTCGCGCTGACGGGCCACAATCGCCGAATTGTGAGCAAAATCATAGGCGAGCATGATGCCGCCAGAGGCCCACCGCGTACCTGTGACCAGATCGGCCTGCTGCTGGAAATCGCCACCCTGGGTGCTCGTGCCGATCTGGGTCGACGTGGCGAGTCCGACATAGTCGGGGCGCAGCACGACATTGACCACGCCGGCCACGGCATCCGAGCCGTAGAGGGCCGAGGAACCGTCGGCGACGACATCGATCCGCTCGACCGCGGCCACCGGGATCGCGGATATGTCGACGCCACCGTAAGCGGAATCATAGGGCAGGCGATGGCCGTTGAGCAGGGTCAGCGTGGCATCGGCACCGAGGCCACGCAAGTTGACGCTGCTTGCCATGTTGACATTCTCATTGGTGCCGCCGGCGCCGGCACCCACGCCCGGGTTCTGGCCGCCGCCGAAGTTCTGCGGCAGCGCGCGTAGCGCCTGGCCCAGATCGGTCTGGCCTGCAGCGACGATATCGGCGCGCGAGACCTGGATCACCGGTGCGGCCACCGCCGCACCACGAATGCGGGTGCCGGTCACCACGATCGGCGCATCGCTCGTGGCCTGGGTTGCCGCATCGGCTATGCCCGCGGCCCGGATCGTCACGGTCTGGCCGGAAAAGTGCGCCACCAGACCGCTGCCGGCGAGCAGGGTAGCGACCGCTTCGGGCAGCGACATCGTGCCATGCAGCGGCGGCGCCGTACGGCCATTCACCGCTTGCGCGGGCGCAT
Source organism: Novosphingobium capsulatum NBRC 12533 (assembly GCF_001598375.1). GTDB lineage: Bacteria > Pseudomonadota > Alphaproteobacteria > Sphingomonadales > Sphingomonadaceae > Novosphingobium > Novosphingobium capsulatum. The sequence goes on along the minus strand of NZ_BCYV01000008.1, from coordinate 305,441 downwards.
AGATCTGCCAGCCGGCGCGCGCGGCGGCCGCGCGCAGCGCCTCGCCCAGATCCTGCGCTGGCAGATCGAAACTGTAGCGCGGCGCCGGGGCTGCGAGAGCCACGGTAGGCTGGATCAGCAGCAGCGCTGCGCTTGCCAGCAGGAAGGACTGGGGGCCAAGGCGTCTCGACATCGTTGCATTCCCTCATCGTTGGCCACGCTTGATGCGTGTGCGATGCAGGGTTCGACGCCGGCGACGGGTGGTACCTTAGGGGGCGAGCAAAATTATTATCGTGTAGCGAGATGAATGCCGTCTGCGCGTCGCGTGATCACGAGATTGAACACGTCGGCCAGGCGCTGTGCCACGGCATCCGGATCGGTCAGGCGGAAGCGGCCGGAGACAAGCGCGCTGGCGACAGCGGGATCGTCGATCAGCAACGGGGTGTGGCCATAGCTGTTGACGACTTCGGCGAGGGTACCGAGCGGCAGCGCACGATATTCGGCCCATCCGCTCGGCCAGTCGCGGCTGCCGACCGCATCACGTGGGGATACCTGGTGTCCGGCGTGGGGGCCAAGGGCGCGTGCGGTTGACGCTCGCAGGGGGGCAGCATCGGACCGCAGTGCCGCGTCATGCCACAGTGGCCTGGCCTGGGCTGCGCCACGCCACAGCACGGCCTGGCCTGCTTCGCCGCTGGTCTCGACATCGAGCAGCGCTGTATCCCCGGCAATTTCTTCCTGCGCCGCAGTAACGATGAACGGGCGGCCGTCCTTGACCAGATCGAGACGCGCACGACCGTTGACCAGCGCGAAGCGCCGCTGGCTTCCGCTCAGGTGGACATCCACGCGGCTGGCCGCATCGAGGGTAATGGTCGAGCCGTCAGCCAGATGGATGCTGCGGATCGCGCCGTTGTCGCTGGCGAGCACTTGTGCTGGCGAGGATGGCGGCTCGCTCCCGGACCATGCATGCAGGAGCAAACCGAGGCCTGCAACGGCGACAGCCACTAGCCCGGCTATGAGCAGCCCGTGCCGGTGCCGGGATTGTGCCGCAGCGATCGTCGGTTCGTGGCGGTCGGCACCATAGCGGTCCGAAACCTGCAGGATGGCGGCATCGCGATACAGGCGCTCGATGCGCGCGTAGCTTGCGGCATGGGCGGCGCTGCGCGCAATCCAGCCTTCGAATTCTTCCTGCCGGGTGAATCCTTCGGCATCCTGGCGCACCACGAACCAGGCGATCGCCTCTTCCTCGATCAGGTCGATCTCTGGGCCGGTTGGCGGCACAGTGGTCATCGCGCCGGTTCCACGGCCCGGGCAATTGCAGCAAGGGCTTTCATCATGTGATATTCGACCGTTGCCACGGAAATGCCAAGCGCTTCATGGATTTCGCGATAAGTCTGGCCATCGACCCGGTGCATCAGGAAAACTTCGCGGGTGCGTGGTGAAAGGGCTTGTACGGCGGCCTCGTACAAGGCGAGGAGTTCGGCAGCTTCGAGCGCCAGTCCCTGCTCTGGTGCAACGGCGGGTTCCTCGGTTTCTGCCAGAGCCAGCGGGGCAGGGTGGCGCGCTGCGCGGCGGGCCCGGTCGATCAGCAGATTGCCCGCAACCTTGCGCAGGAATGCTGCGGGGTTGGCCAGGCGATCCGCGTCCGCGCTACCCAGCGCGCGCACGAAGACATCGTGGAGCAGGTCGGTTGCCAGATCCGGATCGACCTTGCGGCGCAGGAAACGCAGCAATCCGGGCCGTTCCGCGCGATAGGCGCGGCCAAGCAGGGTTTCGGTCGGAGCGGGGCGCCCCGAGGATGAAGACACGGCCGTTTCCGTGCCGGCACACCCAACGACGCGCCGGAAGGCACGTCGCTTGGTTCAGGACTGTGCTGCCAAGGCACCGCAGGGAAGCCGTTCCCGGTGGTGCGGCAGCCGCCGGACCGCTTGGTCAGGCGTGCATGATGTCTGGCGGGAGCCATTCCCAGGTTGCCGCGCCAGCGATCGGCAACCAGCGCCATCATGGCGCAGCGTGCCAGGACTGACAAGCGCTTAGCCGGCAAGGCGGACGAGCAGAGCGCTTGCTGCAGCAATGCGTCGCTGCACAAAGCGGCCGAGCAGCGGAATCAGCGTCGCCAATGGCGCGCCACCGTCTCGGGCCCGCGACCAGGTCTCCTCCAGGCTGTCCAGTTCGGCTGCGACATCCTCCAGCACCTCCGCTTCGTGATGAAGCACCGGGGCAAGGCGATCGTCGATCTGCTGCGCAAGATCGCCCCAGGCCCGGTTGCGGCAGGCCTGCGCAAGATCGGTGATCAGCGCGCGCCGACGCGTTGTCAGTTGCGTGTCGGCCATGTTGTCCGCAGCCGCAACACTGTGGTCCAGTCCGCTAGGTGTTGCGTCTTCAAGCGCGTGCAGGATTATGTGGTGTTGGCAGGTAAGAAGATCGCGCACATCCTGCTCGAGCAGGCGCGGCACGAGAAACCCCAGGCCGGGATGCAGCACGACCAGCCCTTCGCCAAGGAGGCGGTTGAGGCTGTCGCGCACCGGCGTGGCGCTGACCATCAATTGCGCGGCCAGGCGGGCGCTCTCCAGTCGCGTGCCTGGTGGCCAGGTGGCCGTCAGCAAGCGCTCGCGCAAGGCGCGATAGGTCGGCTCGAAGACATGGGCCGGGCTCAAGCGTCATGCCTTGCAAATGCCGCCAGCATGCTCGCCTGATCGGGGCGCAGCGCATCGACGGCGCTGAGCGCTGCCGGAACAGTGTCCTCGAGCAGCAGCGACGGGCATTGCCCTTCGAAATTGCCGAGGTTGGGGCGGTGCTGAACGTAGCCGAGGAGTTCGGTCAGTGGACGTGGAAACTGCCGCGCTACGGCCGGCGGATAAGCGAGGAACGGGTTTTCATAAGGCTTGAGCCAGCCCAGGCTGTAACCGATAACGATACCCCGGCGCGGTCTTGTCGTGATGTTGGCGCCGCCACCATGGACGGTGGACCCGAGGAAGCAGATCGCCGCTCCGGGTTGGCAGGCCGCGACCACCGGGGCGGGCAGATCATCGAGCGCTTGTAGCGGACGGCGATGGGTGCCGGGATAGAGCCGCGTCGCACCATTGTTTGCGGTGAAGGTGGTGAGCGGCCACATGACATTGAGCAGGAATTCGTGGGTGCCTTTGACGCCGCCCCACATGTCCTGGTCGGCATGGGGAAATTGCGCGCGCTCGCCAGGATGGATCGCGATGGCCTGGGCAACATTGAGCTGGATGCGTTCGCAGGCTGTGCCCAGCACGGCTTCGGCCAGCGCCAGGATATGCGGACAGAGCACCAGGTCCTGCACCCGATCGGCGCGGGTCAGCAGTCGCCCGAAGCGCTTGGTCCTGTGGCCGTAGAAGTCGCCTCTGGCATAAGGCGTTGCCGCGAAAGCATCGGCCAGTTCGCGATCCAGTGTTCGGATCCAGGCGCGCGGCAGGGCATCGGGGACGATCACGAAACCGTCGCGATCCAGCGCGGCGAGATCGGCCACCAGCCGCGTGCCGGTCATGCCAGGTCTCCCGCGCGGTGCAGGACACGGGTAGCCCGATCATAGACGCCGCCAGCGATCAGGCCGGGCAGCGTCTGGTCGTCAATCGTGATCTGCAGCGCCACGAGATCGCTGGCGCGCAGGTTGCCGGCGGGCCCGAGCTTGCGGCAGACCCAACCGAACCGGGCAATCTGCTCGAACCAGGCATGGGTGGCGATACCGGTGTAGGCGGCAATGCCATGGGCCAGCGCGTGTTCGGCGAGCGCCGTAACCAGCTGGTTGCGGGTCTTGCGTCGTGCGACGGCGCCCAGCGCGGGGTCGAGGCAAAAGCGCGTAATCTCGCGCACGTCCCGCTCGCGGGGGACGCCCGCGGGGCACAGGTGGGCATAGAGGTCGCCGAGCAGGTGCGGACCATCGCTGCGCAGCAGCCGCGCCGAGCCGCAATGGGTTCCGTCCGTGTCGGCCAGAACCAGGTATTCGGCGCATGGATTGTCGAACTGATCGACTTCGAATCGACCGGCGAGAACCGGCAGGTCCCAGCCCAGCAGATCGACGAAGACGCGTTTGCGGGCGGCAAACATCGCGCGCAGGGCTCTGGTCTCGACATCGACAGGCGCCGGTGGGCTTGGCTGTGGGCGGGCCGGCGACAGCATCGGGTTGGGTAGCATGGTGGTCATCCCCGTTGTGGCATGACCAGATCCCATCACGTCGCAGCGCGGCCGACCATACCAAGGAATGGGGATGCTGCGGCCGGTTCTTCAGTCAGCCCGATCGTCGACCCGCACGCCACCACCACGGGAAAATGTCCTGGTAGCCGATGAAGCCACAGAGCAGGGCGAAGGTCGTCAGCTCATGGCGCGAATGCAGGGCGCTGCGTTCGCGCGCCATCTTGAGATGCTGGATGACTGTCTCCTCGCTGATCCCGAGAATGATGCTGGTTTCGTAGGCTGTCTTGCCGCGCGCTGCCCACAGCACGCACTCGCGCTGGCGATCGGTGAACTGTACCTGCGGCGGCGTGGTTGGTCCGACGGTCAGGCGGCGTGCCGCGGCGAGGGCGATAGCGCCTATCAGCTCGGCAACCATCAGCATGCCCTGTGGCAGGCTTCGTTCAGCGCGCATGACAAAACTGCACGAGCCGCTGGATTCGCCGGGAAGATGCCGGCCAATGGTATAGCCATCGGCAAGGCCGACCTCACGGCCAATGGCGAGCATCTGGCGATCGCCTTTGGTCATGGGGATGAGACGGGGCAGGTCTCGCCAGGCAAAACCGGTCAGGCTTTTGTCGCAGGCGCGCCTGACAGGATCTCGGCCGGCCAGGTCGAACGCAACATAAACTTGCGCCCAGGCGTCGGGATAGTCGTGCAGCAGCACGCCATCGGGCGATGCGCCATGGCGATGAAGGTCGAAATTGAGCGCGAAATGGTCGAAGCCCATGCACCTGCTGGCCCGCTGCAGAGCCCTGTGCAGGTTGGACAGATCAAACGCTTGGGTGAAATCGTGCGCCAATTCCTCGATGAGATACAACGGCATGGTATGACCGTGCGATGGCACGGATCGGTTGCCCAAGCTCCAATCGTGATCGCCTGAAAAGAGGCATTGTCGGCAAAGTTCCACACTGCCGTGTTGCCCAGTTGCAGGAAACGTTTGCTGTGTCTGCTGAAACCTATCACGGCGGGCGAGCAGTTCGGCGTGGCATTGCCGGTTCTCCCTATGATTGCGCAAGCGCAGCGTATCACGGTGCCGTAAAAGACAAAATCAGCAACAAACGGGGGGGTGACGCGCACCGAATTGGTGGAATACGCCTGTCGATTGGTATCCGCTCCTGCCTGCTTGGTAATGGCGAAAGCCGTAGCGACCATCGTGGAGAGGCAAGGATCGACTGGCTATCCTCACGACAGCGATAGAACTGGTCCGCTACCCCGTTAAAGCCGGGTTCGGCAGCCGCCGGCCTCGCAGTGGCCAGTGGTTCGGATCGCCTGGGCTCGGCCCTGATTGACAAAGTTTGCCAATCTTTGCTAATTTGTCCAGATGGAGGTTCTCATGGCAACGATGAACATCTCGCTGCCCGACCCGATGAAGCAATGGGTGGAGGCGCAGGCTGACACCGGTCGGTATAGCAATGCCAGCGATTATGTCCGGGACCTGATTCGTCGTGATCAGGAGCGCGCCGACAAATTGGCTGCGATGCAGCGCATCGTTGATGAAGCGCGCGCAAGCGGTCTTAGCAATGAAACGATGGCAGACATCCGGGCACGTGCGATCAGCCAGGCCGGGTTGCAAGGCTGACTGTGGCGCGCTTTCGTTTAACGCGCGCTGCAGCCGACGATCTGGCAGCCATCTTTCTGGACGGGCTCGAGCAGTTTGGTCTGCTGCAGGCCGATGCCTATCACGAAGGGTTGGGCGTCGTTTTCGCGTTTCTTGCGAACTACCCCCATGCGGCGCGCTTGCGCGAGGACATCTTGCCGCCTGTTCGCGCCCATCCCTACAAGGCTCATCTGGTCATCTATGATATCGGAGATCAGGGCGAGGTCATTATCCTGCGCGTTCGGCACGCGCGAGAAGATTGGATATCGTCACCATACGACGGATAGGCGTAGTGGCGGGAGTTCTCCCGATTATGCGTGCTTTCGTTGACGCTGCCCTTCTGTGGGCAACTGGCTCGTCGATTTCCGCCAATTGCTCAGATATGAACAACTATGCGGGGATCAGCTAAGCTGATCCAAGCGAGTGAATCCTGTCTTTGCCCGCACTATGCATCGCAGAAATATCGCAAAGTGACGCTTCGCGACCGTCTGTTGCCTTCTACAACATTGGTTGGTTGGCGGGGATACAAGAGCGTGCGGGGCTAAGGCCATGTCAATAGAGGAGCGATCTGCGCGAACGCAGTTTGCAGCGCGCCCGGTCATACAATCTGCAAGGTGAAAGTTAGCAGGCTTCCTGGTCGGGCAGACATCGGCCTTGCCCAACTGGCGTCTGCCGCGATGTGTCAACGCACTGGCATCATCATGGTAGAATGCCGCCGGATACCGGCTGTACTGGGGACCGGCACATTGACCATTTGATTCGCCGGTACCGCTCCAGCAAGGCCGGTTGCTTTTGGTCAGCCTCGCTAGCGCTGGGAGGCGCTCGTCGTTGGCTCTAGAGCGCTGAAATCGTAAGCGTGCAGCGGTCATGGCCAAAAGCCTGCCACAGAAACGGCGAGCACACTTGGACTGGCGAAGTGAAAACGGGTGGCTCAGAAAAAGATGTAAGTCGTTGTGTTTGATGAATTATAGGCGATCAGGCGGGTGATCTGTGGGCAAAAGCAAAGAAAAATTTTTCTTTTGTTATTAATCAACGACTTAGAGATTTTTTCCGATTCCACCCTCTCCGCCATGTGCCCCCTCCGGCAATACGCCGGCCTACCCTGAAATACGCCGCAACTGCTGGCGAAATGCTGCCTGCTCTCGTGGACTCGAGTGGTGTCGAGACTTGACCTCCGCAATTGCGCACGTCTGGGCACTACTGGCCATGCTGCGGGTCTTATGTGTTTGATCTGCCACACCAAACCGGCCGGGCCAGGGCGGCCAGCAGGCCTCCAAGGTTTGCCAGATCACACAAGGTCCGGCCCTCCCCCGACATGGCGGTTAGCTGATTGCCGTTGACGCAGGTGTGGATATGGGCGGGATCAATTTGCGCCGCGACGCCCCAGGCTTTGGCGTGGGCTTCCTTGGCCGTCCATCGGCGCAAGGCATCTTGCGCTGTGCCCTGGCGCAGTTGATGCCTTTCGCCGATGGTCAGTGCATCAGGTGGCGGCGGGAGTGCCCCGATCGGTTCGATGTCCACCCCCAGGGGACAGCGGGCGATGGCTATGGCGGCATGAGGCCAGTGGCCTGCGACGCTGACATGCCAGCCTTCGGGCGCAGTGACCCGCAAGGCGCCTGCAGGAAGCCTCTCTATCGAAATGCTGTCAGGATGCGCTCCGCTGGCCAGCGCAATCAGCACCTTGGTCAATTGTCGCCGCAGGCTGCGCATGCCGGCCTGTGGGCGGCACGCCAAGTCTGCCAGATCACTGGAGCGCAAGGGCGCCTGCCGCGCCATGGTCTCCACGACTGGATTGTCGAGCCGCACCACCCAGGCGAAAGGTGCGTCGCCAACGGCGAACCGGCGCGGCAGGGCTCCGGTGTGCCAGACCGGGGCGTGCACTACCCCTGCGCCAACCGCGCCGGTGAGCCTTCCCAGGAGGTGCCGGCCGGCAGGCTTTCGCCCTTCATTACCACGGACAGATCGCCCAGCTGCGCATCAGCGCCAATCTCCGCGTCATACAGCACGATGGCATAGGAGCCGATCGTCGCCCGGTCGCCCACCGTCACGCCGCTGACCTTCATCACCCGGTCCTCGAAAAGATGGGTTTGCAGGCCAGCAAAATCGTTGAGCGCCACATCATCGCCAATGTCGACCAGATCGTATTCGGTCACATCGGTAGTGTCCATGTAACAGCGCTTGCCGATGCGGCAGCCCATCAGACGCAGATAAGCCGGAAGCCATGGCGTGCCACGCAGAGGTTCCAGCAGATTGCTGACGGCCAGGTTTTCATAGGTCGCCGTCACCAGTTCGGTGCGCCAGACAAAGGTGCTCCACAACGGCTGGGTGGTGGGCTTGTAGCGGCCCATCACCAGCCATTTGAGCAGCACCACCGACAGACCGCAGGCCAGCGCAAATCCGACATAGAGGATGGGGAACGCCATCAGGATCAACTGCCCGCCATGAGCCAGATCGTCGAGGTCGCCAACCAGGGACAGCAGGATGTCGAAGAAGGTGAGGAAGAGCGTGAGCGAGAGGATGACGCGCACCGCTTCGATCGAGAGGCGCGTGGCGATCAGCCTGGGGCCGGGCTTGAAGCGGGCACCCTCGTCGAACATGCCCACCGTCTGGCGCACCGGCAGCGAGATCGGCGGGGAGCCGAACCAGGTCCCATCAGGGCTGGCGGCAGCGCCATCGCGGGGCGGGGCCGATAGCACGCCAATCAGCACATTGTCGCCAATCGTGGTCCCATTGGGCAGCACCGCCGAATTGCCGATGAACGAGCGTCTGCCAATCCGGGTATGGGCCATTTCGATCACCCCCGGCGCCACGCGGGCCGCGCCGAACAGCACCGCATCGGCAATGAAGCTTTCCGGGCCGATATCGACCAGATCGGGCACGATGGCGGCTGCGGTGGAGATTTCGGCGCGGGCACCCACCTTCACGCCCAGCCCGCGATACCAGGGCGCCACATAGAGCGTCGCATAAATCGGGTGGAGGAGTTGGAGTGCGAGCCCGTTGATCTGCTGGACGAACCAGAAGCGCACATAGAACCAGCTGTAGATCGAATAGCGCCCCGGCTTCACTTTGCCGAGCAGCAGCCATTTGGCCGCAATCGTCAGAACGCACATCAGCACCACATAGGTGATGGCCAACAAGGGTGCGAGCAGCAGATAGGTGTACCCTTGCGTGTTCCAGTCAATCTCGATCATGGCGATGAGGCCGGGCGCGATGGGCAGAATGGCGACGATGGGCAGGATGAAGGCGGCCAGCGCCAAGGCAAGGCCGCTCAGCACCCGACGCATCGGGCTGGCGCCATTGTCGATATGGTGTTCAACCCCCGTTGCCACGCAAGTGGCCGGAGAGCCGTTCCAGCGCTCGCCCGCAGGGATGGTGACGCCGGCGGCCAGCGAGGAGAGGTCATCGAGAACCGCGCCATCGCCCAGCGCGGCATTGCGCCCGACCACCGCCATCGAGCCTACCGTTGCCCCTTTGCCCAGAGTGGCTGATCCCAGCCGCAGCATGCCCCGCTCGACCGCGCTGGTTGCCAACATGGCCTGGTCGCTGACCACGGCATCGTCGCCCAACGTGACCAGGTCGGCGACATCGATCGGGCCTCGGCCAATGAAGACCCGCCGGCCGACTTTTGCGCCCAGCATGCGATAATAGAACCGCAGCATGGGTGTGCCGGCCAGATAAGGCGTTGCAATCACTTCGGAAAACCGCCGCACGAACCACCAGCGGAAATAATAGGCGCCCCACAGCGGATAATCCCCCGCGCGATAGCGGCCGATCACCAGCCATTTGACCACAATCGAGGCGAGCATGGCCAGCGGCGGGATCAACAGGAAGCTGAAACCACTGAGCATCAAGGCGCTCAAGCGGCTCATGTTGCCCGAGAGATGGGTATAGGCCAGATAGGGGAAGAACCATTGCAGCCCGGCCACCGTATAGATCGGCAGCAAGGCGATGGTCTGTGCCGCCCAGCAGAGCCAGCGGTGCAGCGCTGGCGTGTGGTGAAAGGGTTGTTCCTCCTGGCTGGATATCGGGGCCGTGTCGCCCAGCCTTTGGGCCAGCCCGCGGATAGTCGGCGCCGCGTAGAGATCCTGTATGGACACCCCCGTCAGGCCCGGTGCCTTCCGCAGTGCCGACACCAGCCGGGCCGCCTTGAGCGAATGGCCGCCAAGATCCTCGAACAGGTCATCGGTGACCGAGATTTTCTGCGGCGCGAAGGCTTCCGACCAGATGGCGTGAAGCAGTTCTTCCATCGGCGTGGCAGGCGCGGTGACGTCGCGGTCCTCGGCCTGCGACACGGCGGGGCGCACCAGCGCCTTGCGATCGACCTTGCCCGAGGCGGGCAGGGTGGGCAGCGCATCGTGCACCTGATAGGCGGCGGGGCGCATGTAATTGGGCAGGCGCTCACGCACGCGCGTGCGCGCCGCATCGAGATCAATCTCGGCACCAGCACGGGCGACCAGGAAAGCGGCGAGAAATTCCGCGCCATCCTCGTCCTTGAACAGATGGACAACCGCCTGCGCGATGGCCCGGTCCTCGGCGATGACCGCCTCGATCTCGCCGAGTTCGACGCGGAAGCCACGGATTTTCACCTGGGTATCGATGCGCCCGATAAAGTCGATGTCTCCCACGGCATCGAGCCGCACAAGATCGCCCGAACGATAGATCAGGGCTTTCTTGCCATCGGGCCCGTCAAAGGGGGTGTGGACGAACTTTTCGGCGGTTAGATCGGGGCGGCCGACATAGCCTGGTCCCACGCCGGGCCCCCCGATGACCAGTTCACCCTCGGCGCCAGCGGCAACTGGCCACAGGTTCTCGTCGACGATCCACGCGGTATAGCCCGGCAGGGGCCGGCCGATGGTGACGCGGCGGCCCGGCTGTACCTCGGTCCATGTCGCGGTCACCGTGGTTTCGGTGGGGCCATAGGTATTGAGCATGCGCAGGCCCGGACGCGACCACCGCTCGACCAGATCGGGCGGGCACGCTTCTCCGCCCAGGTTAAGCAGGCGCAGGGCCGGAATGGGTGTTTCAACCAGAGTAAGCAGCGAGGGCACGACGTGCCACACCGTGACGCCTTCGCGCGCCAGCACGATCGCGATATCCGGCCCGGCCTTGGCCAGTGCTTCATCGGCCACCAACAGTTCGGCGCCGACGAAAAAGGCGCTCCACATGGTTTCGACCGACATGTCGAAGGCAAGACTGAAGCCGCCGAATACCTTGTCCTCGGGCGAAAGGGCCAGAATGGCGCTTTCGCTGCGCACCAGATGGCAGGCATTGGCATGGGTGATCATCACGCCCTTGGGCCGGCCGGTCGTGCCCGACGTATAGATGATATAGGCCAGGTCGTGCGGGGTAGCGCCGGTTTCTGCGCGTTCGATGCCGACGGCGTCGAGCGCGGCCAGATCGCCCAGCGCCTCGTCGACCACCAGTGTGGCGACCGTCATGGCCCCGGCGCGCTCGCTTTCGGTGACGACCAGCACCGCCTGGCTGTCTTCCACGATGTAGTCGATACGGTCCTGCGGATAGGTCCAGTCAACCGGCACGTAGCAACCACCGGCCCACAAGACCCCGAGGATGGCCATGTATTGATCGAGGCTGCGCGGCAGGCAGATGACCACCCGATCGCCGCGCTTGATGCCCATTGCGCGCAACTGCCGGGCAAAGCGCAGAGCGCGGCGGCGCAGCTCGGCATAGGTCAGCTCGGTCTTCCGGCTGCTCTCCGGGTCGTTGCCCAGTTTACGCACAGCGCAGCGCGCCGTGTGGCGCAGATAGCTCGCCTCAAAAATCTCGTGGAGCAATTCGTCGCGCGCGTAAGGCTCTTCCTCACGCAGCGCGGGCGTGGGGGCGATGGGCGCAAAGACCGTGGGCGCGGTAACCTCTTGTGCCGCGGCCAGAATGGTCTCGCTCATCGGGTTCATCTGCAATCCTCTCGCCTCGTGGTCGTGCGCCTCGCTCTCGTTAGTCCAGTATTCCTGAACGTGCGAGGTCTGACCTGTTGTTTTCCATTGGCTATCCGGGGTGAGTGGAGGACAGTAGCCGCGATGCAGATGATGGCCGGGGCGTTCTCGGCCCAGAGCGTGTCCCAGCCCCGATCCTCTCACTGCAGTGTATAAGATCGACGTGCTGTCGGTACGGCGTCATGCGCGTCTGGCAAAGCTTTCGGGGTCGGCCTGGCGCCACCATGCCGCAAGGTGCGGATCCCGCGCGCCGTCGAGCAACTCACCCGGTGCCACGAACGGGTAGAGTTCGTCGAACGAGCGCATTTCCGAGGCGTTGATCCTCTGGCGCAGGCTGTCGGGGGTAAATTCGTCCGGCGTGTTCAGGCCGGCTGCCACCACGATATCGTGCAAGGCGTCGAGCGTGGCTTTTTGGAACCGGGCGACGCGTTTGGCCTTTTCCGGCACGACGAGCCCGCGTTGGCGGGCCAGTGACTGGGTCGCGATGCCCGTCGGGCACGTATCGGTGTGGCAGCGCAGCGATTGGACGCAGCCGAGCGAGAACATGAACGGTCGGGCCGCGTTGCACCAGTCTGCGCCCAGCGCCGCGTTCATCGCGATGGCCGCGCCGGAGTTGACCTTGCCCGATGCGGCCAGCTTGACGCGGCCCTTCAGGTTGGTGCCGACCAGGGCATTGCGGGCCAGCATCAGCCCTTCGCGCAGGGGCATGCCCACGCGATCGGACAGTTCGGTCGGGGCCGCGCCGGTGCCCCCTTCGGCCCCGTCGATGACGATGAAATCGAGCAGTATCTCCGTCTCGACCATGGCCTTGACCACCGCGAACAACTCGTGCGGATAGCCGACACACAGCTTGATGCCGACTGGCTTGCCACCCGACAGGTCCCGCATCCGGGCGGCGAATTCAAGCAGGCCACGCGGGGTCGAAAAGGCCGTGTGATAGGCCGGCGAAAGACAATCCTCGCCTTCGGGAACATCGCGGATTTTCGCGATTTCCGCTGTGACCTTGGCTCCGGGCAGTAAGCCGCCGTGCCCGGGCTTGGCGCCTTGGCTGAGCTTGATCTCGGTCATCACGACCGCATCATGGCCGGCGCGCTCGCGAAAATGCTCGGGATGGAAATCGCCCTTGGCGTCGCGGCAGCCGAAATAGCCCGAACCGATCTCCCACACGACGTCGCCGCCATGCTTGAGATGGTAGGGAGACAGGCCGCCTTCACCGGTGTCATGATAGAAGCCACCGATCCTGGCGCCCAGATTGAGCGCTTCGATCGCATTGGCGCTGAGCGCGCCGAAACTCATGGCGGAAATGTTGAGCCGCGCCGCCTGGTAGGGCCTGCTGCACTGGTCCGTGCCGACGGTCACGCGCGTATAGCGTTCGGCATTGCGGGTCGGCGCGATCGAGTGGGCCAGCCACTCGTATTCCTCGGAATAGACGTCGAGTTCGGTGCCGAACGGATGGGTCGATACATCGCCCTTGGCTCTGGCATAGACCAGGGCGCGCTCGTCATGGCTGAAGGGCCGCCCATCCAGATCGCTTTCGACGATGTAGGAGCGCAGGAACGGGCGCAGCCATTCGAAGAACCAGCGCAGGCGGGCAGAGCCTGGGTAGTTGCGGCGCAGCGAATGGTGGGTCTGCGCGAGGTCGATCACCGTGATCAGCAACAAGGGCAAGAACAGCAACAGCAGCCACCACGCGCGCGGATGGTCCCAGCCTACCGCAATCGTCCCGATGGTACCGGCCAGCGCCCCGAACAGCAGCACGTTGCGCGACAGCGCATGATCGCGCCACAGCGCCTGGGTGAGGGTAGGGCGCCCGCTCACGCGATCAGGTTCCGGATGATCCCGACCACGTCGCGTCCGCGCCCGCCCAGCACGGCCTTGGCGGAATAGAGCGCCATCCCCGCGACTTGCCCCGGCTTGACCGCCGGCGGCATGACCAGTTCGTAGCGGTCGGTGACAACGTCGAGCAGCGCTGGTCCGGGCTCCTGCAACCAGGCTTGGACGGCAGCCTCGAGGTCTTCTGCGCGTTCGACCCGCCGCCCGCTGAAGCCGATCGCTTCGGCAACACGCGCGAAGTCGGGATTGACCAGCTCGGTATAGGCATCGAGCAGCCCTTCGACCTTCTGCTCGATCTCCACAAAGTCGAGCGCGCCGTTGTTGAAGACCACGACCTTGATCGGCAGCTTTTCCTGCACGGCGGTCAGCAGGTCTCCCAACATCATGGCCAGGCCGCCATCGCCCGACAGGGCAATGACCTGCCGGTCGGGGAAGGCAGCCTTGGCGCCCAGCGCCTGCGGCATGGCGTTGGCCATCGTGCCATGGGTCAGGCTGACCACTGTGCGGTTCTGGCCTGTTGCGGCAATGTGGCGCAGCGACCAGACCATGGGCGAGCCACCGTCGGCGGTGAACACCGCGTCTGGCGCGGCATGGCGCGAAATGGTCTGCGTCAGATATTGCGGATGGATCGCGCCGCCCTTGCCGACCGTGGCGTGCTTTGCCTGTGCTGCCTGTGCCTTGCGGTGATGATCGAGGCATTCGTCGAGAAAGGCATTGTCGTCGCACGGCGTGATCCGCGGCAGCAGGGCGTCAAGAGTTGGCGCGATATCGCCGACCACCCCCACGTCGACCGGATGCCGGCGGCCGAGGTGCGTGCCGTCGAGGTCGACCTGCAGGATCGTGGCTTTCTCGGGATAGAACTGCCGCCAGGCAAAGTCGCAGCCCAGGAGCAGCAGCACGTCGCAGGAGACCAGCGCGTGATAGCCTGCCTCACTGCCGAAGATGCCGGTCATGCCGACATCGAAGGGATTGTCGTACTCCAGAAAGTCCTTGGCGCGCGATGTCCGCACCACCGGCGCGCGCAGCCGCTCGGCCAGCGCCACGACCGCATCGTGCGCCTGCTCACACCCCGAACCGCCGTAGATCGCGATCCGCCGGCCGCTGTTGAGCGCCGCTGCCAGACGATCCAGTTCCGCGTCCGCAGGGCGAATGACCGGGGCGGCGCGATGCACGGCAAAGTCCGGTTCGTCGGCGGCCTTGGCGCTCGATACATCGGCGGGCACGATCAGCACCGCGACGCCGCGCTTGGCCAGTGCCGCTTGCGCGGCCATCGCCGTCATTCGCCGGGCCTGTCCCGGTGTGCGGATTTCCTCGCAGAACACGCTGCACGAGGCGTAGACCGCCTTGAAATCGACCTCCTGCGGAAAGTCGAAGCCCAGCTCATCCCGCACGATCTGGCTGGCGATCAGCACTACCGGGGCGCGGTTGCGGTGGGATTCGAACAGGCCGTTGATGAAATGCAGGCTGCCCGGGCCGCACGATCCGGCGCAGGCGGCAAGTTTGCCGGTCAGCATCGCATCGGCCCCGGCAGCAAAGCCGCCGGCTTCCTCGTGTCTGACGTGAACCCAGCGGATCCCGCTTGTCCGGATGGCATCGGTGATATGGTTGAGCGTGTCGCCAGGAATGCCATAGCAGCGCTCGACCCCTGCCGCTTCGAGTGTTTTCACGATCACGTCGGCAACGGTGGTCATACGCTGTTCCTGCTCTTGGCTGCTGTCTTGTGCCCGAACGCGCAACCCATGCTTTGGCTTCACGCGATGGTGCAAAAAAAGATCCGGTTACCGGCTTGAACCTGCCGCGAACGGCCCCGGGTTTGGCAATGGCGACGCCCGGAAATCTACCCAGCCGCTTTGACAGTTTTCTGTGGCTGCATAGCAGTTTGCTTCAGTGTCGGTCGGCGCAATGGCGCATCGGGCCGCACCGGCGCGGGGACCCAATCTCCGACTTGATCATCACGCCTGCGCTAGCGCGAGAGGTAGCCCGCTTCGGCCGCAAGACTGTGGCCGGTGACATAGCTGGCGGCATCCGAACTGAGCCATGCGCTGGCTTCGGCGACTTCCTCGGGGCGACCAAAGCGGTTGAACAGGCTGAGTGCGGGCGCAAACTCTGCTTCGGTGTAGCCGCTCGCCTCCAGCGCGCCGCGCAGCATCGGCGTAGCGATCGCGCCGGGCAGCACGGCATTTACGCGTATGCCTTGTCATCGATCCGGAGTTCGACTTTTTTGCGGCATGGCAGCCCGATGACCGGATGATCGCCTTCCACAAGGAATTGCTGGCAGAATTGCAGCAGCAATTCGGATTGGCTTAGAGCGCGGCCCCGTTCAATCCAGCTTGGTGGGGCGGCGCGGGCGATCAAGTCGCGTCACGCCGCCATTACCATTCATATGCGCCGGGGCAGACCGTGGTCGATGATGATTGCGCTCACGCCGCCCAGGCAAAGCGCCATCAGGCCACCCTGCGCTGCCGGCACGCTATTTCAAGCCTTGCAGATAGGCGATGATCACCGCGCGCTTGGTCGGGTCCTTCTCGCCAAAGAAGGACATTTTGGTGCCCTTGACCGCACTTTGCGGCGCAGTGATGAACGTGTCGAGCGTCTTGGCATTCCACGTGATGACGCTTGGAAGCCGCACCGCTTGTCTTCCTGCTATCAGGCAACGCGGAACAACCGCGCGCGCGACAAAGTAAAGGATGAGTTGGCGACAGTCTGGCTACATCTGCAAGTGCACGTTTTGCCGAAATAATTTACCCCTGTTTAACGTGTTTCAAGCAGTCTCTACCGATGGCAAAATTTTTCGCCGCGCTCGGGAAGGTCTGCCGCGTTGCGCTACGCATGTCGCGCGCCGGCAGCACGTCTCACGCGGCGTTGCTGACTGTGCTGATAAGCCTTTCGGTGCTGACCTCGGTGCTTATCGTCACTTTCCTGGTGTGGAACGCCGATGCCCATGCCGACCGGCTGGCGGCCATTTCGATTTCCGGGGCGATCGATCGCGAACGGTCGCGCATCAGCAACGAAACCTACATCAATGCCCATTGGAACGATGCTTTCGCCCACGCCTATGGCACCATGGACGATCCGTGGATCGTGTCGCAATGGGGAACGCCGATCGGCCTGGGCTATGTGATCGATGCAAACGGACGGACGTTGTTTGCGCATCTCCCATCCGGACGGGCGCCCCCGCTTGCTGACCTGATCGGGCCGCGGACTCTCAAGGCCTTGCTGGCCCGGGTACCGGCGAATGAGGCCGCCGTAAGGCAGCGCGGCGATGCCATGGTCCTGCTGGGCAAGGCGGGCGACACGCCGGCGTTGATCGCGTTTTCGCCGATCGTTCGGGAAAGCGGCCCGGCGACGCTCGACACGTCGACCTATCGTATTTTCGTGGACATCCGCCTTCTCGACAACAAGCTGCTTGCAGAATGGGGCAAAGGCTTTGGCTTGCAGCATCTGCGATGGGCGCAGAGCCGCCGATCCGCAGGGGACGAAGCTTCCACCTTGGTGCGCGATTGGTCGGGGGCGCCGCTCGGCACGATTGCTTGGCAACGCCTTGCTCCGGGCTCTTTGGCCGTTCGCGAGTTGTTGCCGATAATCGGCTTTTCCATTATCCTGTTTCTGGCGGTTGCCGCCCTCATCGCGCGTCGCGTTCAAAGCCTGAACCGAGAGCTGGCGATCCAGTCCCACAGCGCCATCGAGGCCGGCCGACAGGAGCGGGAGGCGCGCCTGCTGGCAGACAGCGATGAACTCACCGGGCTCTACAACCGGCGGCGTTTCTATGCCGATCTCGAGCATGCGGCGATCCCGGCCAACCTCGATGCCATGACCGTGGGTTTGATCGATCTCGATCGCTTCAAGCCGATCAACGACACGTTCGGCCACCTGGTGGGAGACGGCGTGCTGATCGAGGTTGCCCGCTTGCTGCGCGACACCGCAGGCCCTGTCGCCACGCTCTATCGCCTGGGCGGCGACGAATTTGCGATGATTGTGCAGCTTGATGGCGCGGCCACCCTGCGGCTGGCGGAGACGATCTGTGCCGCTGTGGCAGCGCGGATGCGCATTGGCGACAGGCAGGTGAGCCTAGGGGTGTCGATCGGGCTGGCCCCGTTTGTCGACAGCGAACTCACCCCGGTGGACCTGGCCAAGCGTGCGGACCACGCACTTTACCACGCCAAGCGGGAAAGGCCCGGACAAGCGGTTCCTTTCAATCTCGAACTGGAACGCCGGCTGCTGGACGATCACGTCATCGAGGCGGAACTGCACGCAAGCGAATTCGAAAACGAACTGCATTTTGATGTGCAGCCGATCGTTTCCATGCAATCGGGCGCAGTGGTGGGCGGAGAACTCCTGGCGCGCTGGACGAGTGCGCGCTTGGGCGTGGTCGAGCCCCAGCGCTTTGTCGAAATTGCCGAACGCAGCACAGTGATCCATGTGATTACGCGCAATGCCATGCGCCGCGCGTTGGAACTGCTGGACATGCTGCCGCCGGGCAAGACGCTCTCGGTCAACGTATCCGCCTGCGATCTGCACTGCGCCGAGACGGTGGATGCGATCCTTGACATGGTCAGCAATTCGTCTGCCGACCCACGCCGCCTGTGTATCGAGGTGACCGAGACGGCGGTGATGCGCAACCTTGACGCGGCGATCCATGCGCTTCACCGCTTCCGCGCCATTGGCATGCAGGTTGCGCTGGACGATTTCGGCACGGGCTATTCGAGCCTCAGCAATCTTCATCGCCTGCCGCTCGACAAGGTGAAGATCGACCGCAGCTTCGCCCTCAATTTCGACAACAGCTACAGCGTGTCGATCGTCGATGCGGTCGTCAATCTTTGCCATTCGCTGGGGCTGTGCTGCATCGTCGAGGGGGTGGAGACGGCGTCACAAGCATTCAAGTTGCAGAAAATCGGTTGCGATCTCATGCAGGGCTATCTGTTCAGCTATCCGTTGAATGCCAACGTCTTCGTGACGTTTGCCGCGCAGTGGTTTGCGCCGAGAGAAGAAGGCCGGCCGCGCATCGCCGGCTGATCCGGCATTTCCGCACTATTGTTCCGCGTGGCGCACGATCGTCTCGCACAGGCGGTGCGTCGCCAGGATCGCGGCCGTATCGACCGGTCGACGCTCGCGGGCGGCGAGCAGGAAATCGTCGCACATCGCTTCAAAACCGCGTTGCCGGCCAACCGGAACCCAGTCGCCGCGGCGTTGCAGGCTCTGTCTTCCACGCGTGTCGACACGGTCAGCCAGGTTGAGGACAGTGTGGCGGGCGCCGCCGCCGATGACGTCGAGGCGTTCTTCATCCAGGCCGCTGTCACGATGCATCATGCCGATGGCGTTGAACCCGTCGCCAGCCAGCGTCAGGGTAACCGCGTGCAGCAAGCCATCGATGACGTTGGTTTCGATCGTGTGGCGAAGTACTGGCCCAGGCACCATCGACAACAGCGTATCCACGACATGAATGAAATCGTCGAAGATCACGCGGCGCGGTTGGTCCGGCTGCGCATTGCGGTGCTTTTCCATGACGATAAGGCTGGCGTTCGTGCCGCGCAGGGTGGCGTAGTCTGGCGCGAACCGCCGGTTGAAGCCCAACTGCAGCGGCGTGGCGCGGGTCTGTGCCAGCGTGGTGAGCGCTTCAACCTCGGCAAGATTGTCGGCGAGCGGCTTGTCCACGAACGTGGCGATTTCACGTTCGAGGAGCAATTTCACCAGTTCGGCGTGTGCAGACGTGGCCGCGTGGACAAAGGCCGCGTCGAACGTGGTGGCAGACAGCGCATCGATGACGCTGTTGTGCCGATGCTGGATGCGAAACGTGCGACCTACTTCATCGAGCACAGATCGATCCCGCGTCGCCAGATGGATTTCGAGATCGGGCCGCGTGGCCATGACCGGAAGATACGCCTTGCGGGCGATGTCGCCCAACCCGATCACAAGAACACGCATGCACTTTTCCTGTCTTCACCGGGCCAAGACGTTCACCTGGCTGGGATATATCGGGTGCCGGGGCACCGCAACCGGCTTTCCCACGTCATTTGCCGGGGATGGGATCGGCTGCCGGCTTGGCGGCATGCATGCCATCCGCGTTCCGACCATGGCGGGGCAGCGCCAGTTCGAACGCGGTGTCCTTGCCGGGTAGCAGAGACAGATCGCCGCCATGGGCACGGGCGATCTGTCGTGCCAGGCTCAGGCCGATGCCGCTGCCTTCCTTCTTGGTAGTGTAGAACGGGCGGAAGATGCGCGCGCGGCCCTCATCGGGCACGCCGGGGCCGTTGTCGGCAACCCATATCGACAGGCGGTCGTCCAGCTTGGCGGAAAGGCGAACCTGCGGGGCGTTGGTTGCGGCCACCGCGGCCTCGGCGCCATTCTGGAGCAAGGCCCACAAGGCCTGGCTGATCTGGTCGCGGTCAATGATGACCATGCCGTCTGGCGGCCCATCCGCCACGAAAGTGACGCGGCCGCCCCAACGCGCGGCGAACATGCGGCGCAGATCGTCGAACAGCACCGCCAGCGTCGTCGGCGCCAGGACCGGCTCGGGAAGCCGGGCCAGCTGGCGATAGGCCTGGGTGAAATGGAGCAGGCCATCGGCACGGCGAGACAGCGTGCCGAGCATGTCGCGCAAATGCGCGACCGGTGGCGGCGTGTCATCGAGCGTCGCCAGCGCGCTGTCAGCGAGCGAGGCGATCGGGGTCAGCGCGTTCATCACCTCGTGGCTCAACACGTCGAGCAGTTCGCGCGTGGTTCGCGCTTCGGCCAGGCGTTCTTCCCTCTCGATGTCGATCAGGGCGAGGATGGTGCGTGCGGCGCCAGCGCCATGGGCTTCGATCCGATCGATGCGATAGGCCCGGCCGGCGTAGCGCAGGCGCGGCGCACTTTCCCGCAAGGCCTCGGGCACATCGATCAGCACGTCCTCGATGTCGAACAGCATGCGCGCTGCCCGATTGAGGGCGCGAACGCGGCCGCTGCGCTCCACGCTCAACAGGGGGGTGGGCGCCTGGTCCAACACGGCACGCAGCACCGCGCGATCGGTTTCGCCATCGGGCGCCGCCACCTGTCGTTCGGCGGGCAGGTGCAGCGGCATCGCGCGGGCAAGCGCGAGGCTGGCCAACCAGAAGCCGAGCAACAGCACCAGCACGAAGCAGGCATAGAACCCGCCGGTCCAGGCGGCGACCGTAGCCGCGCCGCAGCCGAACAGCAGCAGCTGTCCTGGCAGCGCCGTCCTTACGCTGCTAGAGGCCATGCTTGGCCATCCGGCGATAGAGCGCAGCCCGGCTCAGCCCCAATTCTTCGGCCGCGTGGCTGACATTGAAGCCGTGCCGCTTGAGCGCCGCCGCAACCAGCACGCGCTCGCTCTCTTCCAGGTTGAGCGTGGACGCGACCGCTGCTGGCGACGGCGCTTCGGCCGGAGAAGGGCCGAGACCCAGGTCAGCCTCGCTGATCAGCCCGCCATCGCCGAGCACCACGGCCCGCTCCACCGCCTGGGCCAGGCCGCGCACGTCGTCGCTCCAGGAGGTGACGGCAAGAGCCGTCTCCGCCTCGGGCATGAAGCCCAGCACCGGTTTGCCGTGCCGGCGTTCGGCCGCGCGGGCGAAATGGCGCGCGAGCAACAGGGCATCAGCGCCGCGCTGGGTCAGAGGCGGCATGGCGATTTCCACCGTGCCCACCCGTGCCCGCAACGCCGGGATCAGCGGCTCGGCCGTGTCTGCCGTGGCGACAATGCGAATATCGGCCGGCAGGCGGGCGAGCAGGCGCCCCTGCGCGACCTCGGCCAACCGATCGACGTGGCGCAGCAACAGCGTGCCGCCGGACGCGCGCTCGATATCGGCCGCTGCGACATCGTCGCGCGGATCGGCCGCGGCGCGCGCGTCCAGCATCACCAGTTCGCCCGCCGCGCGCGGGGAAGCGTGATGGATCGCCCTGCTCGCCAGGGTGCGTCCTGAGCCGGCCGGGCCCAGGATCAGCACATTGGCGGTTGTCGGCCCGACCCGCCGGACGAGGTCGCGCACACGCTCGATTGCTGCGCTGGCGCCGAGCAGGCGCGGTGGATCGGCCGGAGTGCCATCGTGCTGGCGCAGCGCCGCGATTTCCCGCCGCCTTTGGCGATGGGCCAGCGCCGCGCGCACGCGCTCGAGCAGTTCCTCGTTGCGCCATGGCTTCATGACGAAATCGATCGCACCGGCCTGCATCGCGGCCACGGCGATGCGGATGCCGCTGTGCCCGGTGATCACGACCACGGCCGCATCCGCATCATCGCCCAAGAGCCGGGCCAGCGCGGCGAAGCCTTCCTCGCCGTGGGTGCGGCCACGTGTGAAATTGAGATCGAGCAGGATCGCGTCGGCTGGCGCCAGCTCCAACGCCGAGTAAGCCTCTTCGGGCTGCATCGCGCTGACCAGCTCGATCCCGGCGCGGCCGAAGAGGACGGCGACGGCCTGATGCACGTCGCGATCATCGTCGATCAGCAGGACGCGGGGCGGGCTTGACGGGGGCGTTGGACTGTCCATTTCCGGACAGTGTGTGCGATATCGCAACGAGGCTTGTCCAGCAGGGTCTGATGTTCGTTGTATTATCAGTGCTTTAGGAATGTTCGCCAAGCTTTGCGATACTGTCCGCATGAGTAATGGAGCATCTTTCGAATCGCCACCTTCCCCTGGTGCCGGGATGGACCGCCGCGTCACGCGGCCTCGCGCCAGCCGTCGCTGGCGCTGGGTGGCAGGCGGCGTGGCGATCGTGCTGGCGGCAGGACTGACCTGGCAACTGCTGCCTGCGGCCGGATCGACCGATATCGCAGCAGCCACGATCGAGACCGGCACCGTCGTCCGCGCGCCGTTCGAGGACTATTTGCCGATCCGCGCCTCGGTCGCCCCCAAGGTCACCACACTCGTCGATACGCTGTCGGGCGGCCAGGTGGAGAAACTGCTGGTGCAGGACGGCGCCTGGGTCACGGCCGGCCAACCGCTGGCCACGCTGGTCAATCCTACGCTCAAGCTCGACGTGCTGACCCGCGAGGCGGAAATCGCCAGCCAGCTGGGCACCCTGACCGGCGACGAACTGTCGCTGGAGCGCAGCCGCCTCGACCGGGCCGCGCAGACCGCATCGGCCAATTATGACCTGCTCAAGGCGCGGCGCGACCTGGCGATCCGGCAGCAGTTGCACGATCAGGGCTTCGTGTCTGACGAGGGTGTGAAAAGCTACCAGGAAGAGGCCGATTACCAGCGCAAGCGCCTGGGCCAGTTGCGTGCGGGTCAGGACCGTGAAGACCAGACCGCCGGGCTCCAGGCCTCACGCCTCGCCGACACGCGTGAGCGCTTGAGTGGCAACCTTGCCGCGGTGCGCGCCGGACTGGATGCGCTGGTGGTGCGTGCGCCGGTCACTGGCCGCTTGGGCAACTTGGTGATCCAGCCCGGGCAGACGCTCAAGGCGGGCGACCACGTGGCGCAGGTGGATAGCGAAGGCGCCTGGAAACTGGTGGCCGACGTGGACGAATACTATCTCGGCCGCGTTGCCGTGGGTCAGCAGGCCAAGGGCGACGCCGGCATCGGTCTGGTCGTCAGCAAAGTCCTGCCCGCCGTCGCCAATGGCCGTTTCCACATCGAACTGGGCTTTGTCGGCCCCGTGCCACAGGGCCTCAACCGCGGCCAGACCATGGATATCCGCGCCACCCTGGGGGCAACCAGCAAGGCGCTGGTGGCCCCGGTGGGCGGCTGGCTCGACAGCGGCGGCGGCACGTCGGCCTTCGTGGTCGATGCAGATGGCCGCCACGCCCGGCGTCGCGCGATCAAAGTCGGCCGGCGCAACCCCGCGCAGGTGGAAATCCTGGCCGGGCTGGACGCGGGAGACCGCATCGTGACGTCTAACACATCGTCCATCACGGGCGACATCATCAACCTTCGCTGACCAAAGGGCCCAGCATGATCCGCCTAGAGAATATCCAGCGCCGCTATGTTTCCGACGAGGTGGAAACGACCGCGCTCGCCGACATCGACCTGGACGTGGCAGCGGGTGAATTCGTCGCCATCATGGGGCCGTCTGGTTGCGGAAAATCCACGTTGCTCAATACGCTGGGCACGGTCGATCGCCCCACGGCCGGGCGCTATCTGTTCGGCGATCGCGATCTGGTCGCGCTTAATGAAGCAGAGCTGGCCCGCTTTCGGGCGATGACGTTGGGCTTTGTGTTCCAGAGCTTCAATCTGATCGATGAGCTGACCATCGCCGAGAACGTTGAACTGGGCCTGATCTATCGCAAGGACGCCGGTGGCGATCGCAAGGGCCGCGTCGCGGCCGCGATGGACCGGGTGGGCATATCCCATCGTGCGCGGCACTATCCGCATCAGCTGTCCGGCGGGCAGCAGCAGCGCGCCGCCATTGCCCGCGCCATCGTCGGCAAACCCAAGCTGATCCTGGCCGACGAGCCGACCGGCAATCTCGACAGCGAAAACGGGCAGCAGGTGATGGATATTCTCACCAGCCTCAATGCCGATGGCGCGACGATCATCATGGTCACGCATTCGCCCAGCCATGCCGACATCGCGCGGCGGCGGATCGACATGCTCGACGGGCGCATCGTCGCCTCGCTCGCCCGCGCGATCTGAGGAGGCAAGCCGATGAACCGCTTTGCCTTCCTTACCCTCTATCGTTCGCTCACGCGTCACCGGCTCTATGCCGCGCTCAATATCGGCGGTCTGGCCGTCGGCATCGCCGTGTTTCTGGTGCTGGGCCTCTATGTCCGGTTCGAAACCAGCTATGAGACATGGCTGCCGCACCACGACCAAGTCTACATCGTGCAAACGGTGGTGAATATGCCCGATAGCCCGGTCAACGGTGCCTATCCCAATACGATGGGCGGCCTGCTGGAGGAGATGAAGGCCGATTTTCCTGGGCTTACAGGCACGCGCATCAACGGCGTGGGCGCTACGGTGCTGCGCGGCGGAATCGGCACAGCCGAGGATCTTGCCTGGGTCGATGCCCAGTTCTTCGAGGTGATGGACCTGCCGATGGTACAAGGCGACGGTGCACGCGCGCTCGCCGACCCGTCCAACGTGCTGATCGACGCCAATATGGCGCGCAAATACTTTGGCAGCACTGATGCCATCGGCCAGACCCTGACACTCAACATCGGCGCCGGAACCGCACCCTATCGCGTCGCCGGCATATTTGCCCCGTTGCCCCGCAATACCGACCTCAAGTTCACGATGCTCACGCGCATCCCCAATGGGGCACCCAAGGGTAATGAAGACTGGTGGTATCACTGGAGCAGCACCTCGGTGAACACCTACCTACGCTTTCCCAACCCAGCTGCGGCCAAGGCCTTTGCCGCCCGGATGCCGGCGTTCGTAGTCCGCCATGGCGCGACCGACCTGGGCGCCGACGCAGACAAGATGATGCAGCTTACGCTGCTGCCGCTCACCGATCTGCACCTGACCCCGGCAGGGCGCGATATGGCCAGCATGCGCCAGACGATCATTACGCTGGGCGTAGTCGGCGCGCTCACCATGCTGATCGCGATTGTCAACTACGTGAACCTGGCCACGGCGCGCGCCGGCCTGCGCGCCCGCGA
Source organism: Novosphingobium capsulatum NBRC 12533 (assembly GCF_001598375.1). Classification (GTDB taxonomy): domain Bacteria; phylum Pseudomonadota; class Alphaproteobacteria; order Sphingomonadales; family Sphingomonadaceae; genus Novosphingobium; species Novosphingobium capsulatum. Next base: position 280,357 of record NZ_BCYV01000008.1, on the reverse strand, counting down.
AGTGGCCATGCGCAAGGTGCTTGGCGCCAGCCGCAGCATGCTGGTGCGGCAGTTTACCGGGGAGGCCATTCTCACTACGGCGCTCGCTGCGCTGGTCGCGCTGGCGCTGGCCGAACTGGGCCTGCCGCTGGTCAATGCCGCAGCGGGCCTGGCATTGTCGATCCCCTATGCCACCGTCGTGCCGGCGCTGCTGGTGCTGTCCATCGTCGTCGGAATTGGCGCGGGGCTCTATCCCGCCGTGCTGCTTTCCCGCTTTCCCGCCGCTGCTGTGCTGGCATCGGCGCGTTCGCCCGGTGGCGGCCGCACCGGCGCCAGGCTGCGTGAAATGCTTGTCGTGTTCCAGTTCGCGCTGGCCACCGCATTCATCACCGGCACCCTGGTGCTGGTGGCGCAGACCCGCCATCTGCGTCAGGCCGATCTTGGCTTTGCCCGCGATGGGCTGATCGTGGTCAAGAGCATGGCGGGGTTGAGCGAGGGGCAGCAAGGCACCATGCGCGAAGCGATTGCCAGCTTGCCGATCATCCGCGCGGTCGGGATTGCCGACAGCGCCGCCGGTGGCTTTGGCAACAACAATGACAACAACATCGAGATTCCGGGGCGGCCTGGTTATGGACCTTCGCTGCGCGAAATTGTCGTCGGGCGCGGCTTCTTTGCCACTTACGGCGCGCGGGTGATCGCCGGCCGCGTGTTCGACAATCAGCACGGGGCCGACGATTCCTATGGCACCAAGAGCAAGGACAACCGCGCAATCGTGATCAATCGGACGGCTGTTGGCGTGCTCGGCTTCCGCTCTGCACAGGAGGCGGTCGGCAAGACGCTGGGCAAAGGGCACCCGCGCACAATCATCGGCGTGGTGGACGACATGCGGTTCTTTTCACCGCACGTGCCGATGGAAGCCACGTATTACACCTATTGGAGCCATGACGTGGGTGCCCCGGTGCTCACCGCCCGCTATGCCGGCCGGATGGATGCCGCGATGGACGCGGTGCGCGACACATGGCGCAAGATTGCTCCGGAAGTGCCGTTTGACGCTGCGCCTGCCAATCAAGAACTCGCCAAGCTGTTCGAGGATGATGACCATGCGGCCAATCTCTTCACCATCGGCTCGGTGCTCGCTGTCCTGATCGGCTGCATTGGCCTGTGGGGGCTTGCTTCGTTCAATACCTCGCGGCGTGTGAAAGAGATCGGCATCCGCAAGGCGCTGGGCGCCTCCTCGCGCGACGTGGTCAAACTGCTGGTCGGCCAGTTCCTGCGTCCGGTGCTGATCGCCAACGTGATAGCCTGGCCCCTGGCATGGGTGGCAATGCGGCAATGGCTGGCCGGTTTCAGCGATCGCATTGCGCTCTCGCCGCTGTACTTCGTTGCCGCAACGCTCCTGGCGCTGGCCATTGCCGTGCTTACGGTTATCGCCCAGTCTCTGCGCGCCGCGCGGGCGACCCCGGCCTGGGCGTTGCACCATGAGTAAGCGGCTTATGGTTGCCGTAGCGCTTTCCACCGCGCTGGCATCGGCGCCCGTCCAGGCGGAAACCCTGCGCGACGCGGTGGAGGCGGCCTATCTCGGCAACCCAACATTGGCGGCGGCCCGCGCGCGGCAGGATGGGCTGGCCGAAACGCCCGAACAGGCACGCGCGGCGGGGCGGATCACGGCCGCCGCCGATGGGGCGGTCGGCTATGACCGCTTCGATTATGATCGCGGCGCAGGCGGCACCGTTTCCGCCAGCCTGCCGATCTGGACCGGCGGCCGGGTTTCCTCGCGGCTGCGCGCGGCCGAAGGGGATGTGGCGGCCGGGCAGGAAGGACTGCGCGACGCCGAGGCGGCGCTGCTCACGCAGGTGATCGGCGTCTATGCCGAACTGCTGTATGACCAGCAGGCCGTGGATATCGGCAAGGCGGATATCGCCCTGCTCGATCACCAGGTGGCCGAAGCGCAGGCGCGCTATCGCCTGGGCAAGGCCACCCGCACCGATGTCGCCCAGCTTGAGGCGCAGCGTGCCAGCGCGGGGGCGACCCTGGCCGCCGCGCAGGCAACGCTCGATAGCGCCACGGCAAACTATCGCGCGGTGGTAGGGCAGGATCCCGGACCCTTGGCGCCGCCGCCCGCGCTGGGCCCGATGCCAGCCACGCTGGAACAGGCGCGCGCCGATGCCCTGACGGCCAACCCGCTGTATCAACAGAGCTTGCGCGCCGCCGATGCGGCCGGTGCGCGCATACAGGAAGCCCGCGCCGGCAGCGCGCCTACAGTGTCTGTGGGTGGTGGCTATGGCTATGACGTGCGCCTTGGTGGCGTTGGGGCGGGCAGTTCCCTGCGTGCCGCCAATCTCGGGCTAAGCTTGCATATTCCGATCCTCACCGGCGGTCTTGTTGCCTCGCAAGTGCGCCAGGCGCAGGCCACGCAACGCGCCACGGTGTTCGATGCCGCCGCCGCCGGCCGCGAGGCGACCCGCTCCACCGATGCCGCCTGGGCCGCCCTGGCTGGTGCACGGGCGCAGATGGCGGCCAACCAGGCGGGTGTGGACGCGGCCAATCTTGCGCTGGGCGGGGTCAGGGCCGAATACGGCTTTGACCTGCGCTCGACGCTCGACATTCTGGTGGCGGACGAAAGCCTGCGTTCCGCCCAGCTCGCGCTGGCACGCAACCGCAGCGACACGATCATCGCCCAGGCGGCCCTGCTGCGGGCCACGGGGCACCTCGATCTGGATGCGATCCCAAACGGATAGGGCCAAACGCATCGCGGCGCTGTGCAGACGGTGACTGCACAGCGCCGCGATTTTGACCCGTTGAGGGGGCGGTGGCGTTAGATTGCGGGGAAGTCGACCGTGGTGGCCGCCACGTTGTTGATCAGGTTGGTAAAGAAGTTTTCGGCCACCACGGCAACGATCTCCACGATCTGGCCGTCGCCGAACCCGGCGGAGCGGAGGGCCGCGATGTCTTCTGCCGAAACCTTGCCCCGTGCCTCGGCCACCTTGCGGGCAAAGTGCACGGCCGCTGCAGCATGCGGATCGGCCGAGGTTCCCTGCCGCGCCAGGTCGATTTCGTCCCTGCTCAGCTTGGCGAAATTGTGGCCGGTGAAGGTGTGGGCGGCATCGCAATATTCGCAGCCGTTCACAGCCGCCACGGCAAGGGCGATGCGTTCACGGGTCTTGAGATCGAGCGCCTTGCCCAGGCCCTGGTTGAGCGCCGCGTGGGCGGTGATCGCCGCCGGGCTGTTCGAGAGCACGCGGAAGAAGTTGGGCACTCGACCCAGCTTGGCGTTGATGGCGCCCAGCGCGGCCTGCGAACCTTCCGGGGCGGCGGCAATTTCGGGAATGGTGATGCGAGACATGACGATATCCTTTTGCCTGTGAGTTTGTCCGCTGGCGCTCATGCGCCGGTGGGAATGGGGTTTTCGACAAGGCTCTGGTTGAAGGCGTCGAACAGGGCATGCTCGCCGGCTCCGGGGTTGTCGCGCATGGCGCGGATGCCTTCGACGATCACCTCGGGCGCGTCGGTTGCCAGCGCCACCAGGGTCTGCTCGATGAAATCGGGCAGCGGCATCGCGCGGGGATCGCCGCTCTTGTAGATGAGGTCGGTATCGACCCACGGCGGGGCGATTTCCTGCACGCGCACCGATGTGTCGCGCAGCTGGAACCGCTGCGACAGCGCGTAGGAATGCAGGGCCGCCTTGGTTGCGGAATAGATCGCGTTGCTGGCGATCGGCACATAGGCCAGCACGCTGCTGGTGTAGAGCACGGTCGCTTCGGGCTTGGTCTTGAGGTGTTCGATCAGGGCCGAAGTCACGCGGATCGGTCCCAGCAGGTTGGTGGTGATCAATTCCTGCGCGAGCTCGTCGTCAACCGGGCCGGAGACGTCGTCGAACGGCATGAAGCCCGCGTTGTTGAACACGACATTGAGATCGGGGTAGCGCGCGATCACGTCCCGCGCTGCGCGCTGGATGCTATCGAGCTTGGTGACGTCGAGCTGTACCGACGCCATGCCGGGATTGGCTGCCGTCACCTCTTCCAGCAACGCGGTGCGCCGCCCCGAGATGATGACCTTGTTGCCCAGCTTGTGGAGCGCTTCGGCCAGGCCACGGCCAATGCCGCTGGTGCCGCCAGTGATGAAGATGGTGTTGCCGGTGAGTTTCATGAGGGTAGTTCCGTTTCCGGGAGGGGAGGGGGAAGAGCGATCAGGCCGCGGCGTGGAAGCGCGGCGCGGAATGGGTGGCAGAGAGCTGGGGGCCGAGGGCGGCGCGGGCGGCCTCGAAGGCGTGCCACAGCGCCACGTCGCGCAGCGCAGGGATGGTGCTGGTTTCGCCCTGGTCGAGCCCGGCGAGCGCGGCGTCGACCATGTCTTGCGCGTCCATCACGATCTCGGTGGGCAGATGCTCTACCGGCAACCCGCCGAGGGCCCAGAAATCGGTGCGGGTGGCGCCGGGCAGCACGGACTGGGCGCGGATGCCCTTGTCAGCCAGTTCATGGTTCAGCGACGTGGTGAAAGCCTGCACGAACGCCTTGGTGCCGCCATAGACCCCATTGAGCAGTTCCGGGGCCACCGCGACGATCGAGGCGATGTTGATCACGGTGCCGCCGCCGCGTGCCACGAACCCTGGCACCGCCGCATAAGTCAGCCGCATCAGCGCAGTAACGTTGAGCTGGACCATGGCGGTCATCTTGTCGACGTCGCTTTCCAGCAGCGCGGTGTGCGTGCCGATCCCGGCGTTGTTGACCAGCGCCGTGACGCTGGCATCTTCACGCAGAACCTTTTCGACGCGGGCGAGGTCGGCGCTGTCGCCCAGGTCGGCGGCGAGCACTTCGACCGAGCGGCCGGTCTTGTCCGAGATCTGCGCGGCCAGTTGCTGCAGCTTGTCGCGGTTGCGGGCGACGAGGATGAGGTCATATCCCCGCGCAGCGAGACGGTCGGCATAGATCGCGCCGATACCGGTCGATGCGCCGGTGATGAGAGCGGTTCCCTTGGTGGTGGCGGTCATGGTCGTGGTCCTTGTGCTTGTCGGTGCGAGCGTCATCGCTCGTGACAAGGACCTTATGGACCAGACGGCCTATGTCTGATATGACGTAGAAACTACGTTTTTCAGACATAGCTTGTGGAGGCCACATGCCGCACGTTTCCATGGTGTTGACCCCAGGCTTCCAGTTCCTTGCGCTGGGGGTGCAGGCCGCCTTTGAATTGGCCAATGTCGTGCAGGAGGAACCGTACTATACCTTGTCGATCGCCTCGGTCGCGGGCGGGGAGGTCTTGTCGTCCAGCGGATTTGCCGTTCCTACGGTGCCGTTGGCGCAGGTCGGGCCGGTTGATACCCTGTTGCTGCTGGCGGGGCTCGTGCCACCGCCGCGCCAGGACGAGGCAACGCTGGAAACCCTGCGCACCATGGCGCGCGAGGCGCGCCGCGTGGCTGGCCTGTGCACGGGGGCATTCCTGCTCGGGCAGATCGGCCTGCTCGACGGTCGCCGCGCCACCACCCACTGGGCCTATGCCCGCCAGATGCGCGAAGACTTTCCCAACGTGCGGGTCGAGGACGACCGCATCTTCATCAATGAAGGGTCGGTGTGGACCTCGGCCGGGCTTACCGCCGGCCTCGACCTGGCTATTGCCCTGATCGAAAAGGACCTGGGACGGGACGTGGCTGGCGCGATCGCCCGCCGCCTGGTGATGCACCACCGCCGTGCCGGCGGCCAGTCGCAGCATTCCGAATTGCTGGAACTGGCGCCGAGCAGCGACCGTATCCAGAAGGCCGTGATCTTTGCGCGGGCGCACCTGGCCAATCCGCTGACCGTAGAGGAACTGGCCGATATTGCCGCCCTGTCGCCCCGCCAGTTTGCCCGCGCCTTCCGCGCCGAAACCGGGCAGACACCGGCCAAGGCGGTCGAGCAGATCAGGCTGGAAGCAGCCCGGTTGATGATCGAGGAAACCCGCCACCCGATGGACCAGGTCGCGCGCGAATGTGGGTTCGTCGACATTCGGCGCATGCGGGAGGCGTTCATACGGCAATATGGCCAGCCCCCGCAGACACTGCGCCGGCTGGCCAAGGCCGCTTAACCGTTCGCGCCCGAACCCTACAGCCCGGCCGACACCTGCGGCGCTCAGAGTTCGGGTAGCGCTTGCCCCGCAAAGCCCCAGCCGCGCAAGGCGGGCTGCGCGGCGCGGTCGATCAGCCTCTCGGCATCGGCGATCGAGAAGGGATGGGCATTGTCCATGCCATCCAGCTCGTCCCAGGTAATCGGCACAGCAACCGGTGCCCCTTCGCGGGCGCGAGCAGAGTAAGGCAATACTGCCGTGCTGCCGCGCTGGTTGCGCAGCCAGTCGATGAAGATCCGGCCCTTGCGCTTGGCCTTGCTCATAGTGGCGGTGAAACGTTCCGGCGCGGCCAGCGCCAAGGCCTCGGCAAAGCGGCGGGCAAAGTCCTTGTGCGTCTCCCAATCGTGGCCGGGCGTAAGCGGTACCACCACGTGCACGCCCTTGCCGCCCGACAGCATGGCAAAGCTGACCAGGCCGATGTCGGACAGATGACCCGCGATATCGTGGGCAGCGCGGCGCACTTGCGCGAAGTCGAGGCCCTCGTCGGGATCGAGATCGAAGATCATCCGGTCGGGCTGTTCCACCGCCTGCGTGCGGGCACCCCAGCCGTGAAATTCGATCGAGCCCATCTGCACGCAGGAAAGAAGTCCGGCGCTATCGGTGACGTAGAGGTAATCCTCTGTTCCACCGTCCTTTTCGGTGATGGGCACATGGTGGACATCGTCGCCGAACGAGCCGCTGTCATGCTTCTGGAAAAAGCACGCCTTGGCCCGCCCTTGCGGACAGCGCACCAGGCTGAGCGGGCGGTTGGCGGCAAAAGGCAGCATCAGCGGCGCGATGGCCTCGTAATAGTGCGCCAGATCGCCTTTGGTCTGCCCGCTTTCGGGGAACAGGACCCGATCGGGATGCGAGATTTTTACAGGGGCAGTTGGCGCGGAAAGGGGGGCAGGGCGTTCGGGCGTCACATTCTTGGCCTTTTTATCCTGCCGCAGCCCGACAAAGCTGGCATGGCGCACGCGGCCGTCGGCGGTGAACTGGGCAAACGCGATTTCGGCCACCAGCTTGGGCTTGATCCACTGCGCGCCACGTGCCTCGGCCGGAGGGACCAGCGCCCCGGCCTTGCCCTGCGCCAGCGGCGCCATAACTTCGGCCAGTGCCTGCAGCGTCTTGGTATCGAAGCCCGTGCCAACCTTGCCCTTGTAGGCCAGCGCGCCGTTTTCCATCTGGCCCAGCAGCAGGGCGCCGAACGGCCGCGCCCGCGCCGGGCTTTTCGTCCAGCCCAGCACGACAAACTCCTGTCGCAGCGTGCATTTTACCTTGACCCACTGGCGGGTGCGGTCTCCGCGATAAGGCGCATCCACCCGCTTGGCGATGATGCCTTCCTGCCCGGCCTGGCACATCGCACCGAACAGTTTTTCGCCGGCGCCGATGACATGCTGGGCAACATGGAGCGGTGGCTGCGCCTGTGCCATCAGCGCTTCGAGGCGTTCCTTGCGCTCGATATTGGGCAGCGGCTTGAGATCATCGCCCGCCAGACGCAGCAGATCGAAGGCGAAATAGGCCAGCTTTGCGCTATGGCCCGACTTGAGAGCGGCCTGCAGCGTTGAGAAGCTGGGATTGCCCTGCGCGTCGAGTGCCACGGCTTCGCCATCGATCAGCGCGGGCGGAAGGTCGAGCGCGGCCAGGGCGTCGGCCAGCGGCTGAAACCGTTCGGTCCAGTCCAGCCCGGTGCGGGTCAGCAGCTTTACCTCGGCACCCTTGACCGCGGCGACCAGGCGGTATCCGTCGAACTTGATTTCGTGCATCCAGTCGTTGCCGGTGGGCACGGCATCGACCAGCGTGGCAAGCTGCACCGGCTCGAACGCGGGCAGGCGGGCGGCAGTTTGGCGTTTCGCGCGGCGTTTGGGCTTTGCCGCCGCCGTGGCATTGTGGCGGGCCGCATGCTCCATCGCCTCGGCAAAGCGCTTGCCTTGCTTGCCGGCCAAGGCCTGGCTGCCCTGCTTGTCGGCAGCGATCTGGGCCATGGAGCGGCCAGTCAGAACACTGGTCAGCCCGCGCTCCACCAGGTGTTCGCTGCTGCCGGCATGATCATCCGCCACTTTGCGCAGCAGCCAGTTCTCCCGCTTTTCCTTGCCGCGCGGCTTCATCCGCACGAGCAGCCACTCGCCGTTCATGCGCTCACCAAACAAGCGGAAATGCAGGTGGCCCTTTTCCAGGTCCTTGGCGCTCTTGCCTTCGACTGGTTCCCAGCGCCCCTGGTCCCACAACATCACCGTGCCGCCGCCATACTCGCCCTTCGGTATGCTGCCTTCGAACCGCGCATAGGACATGGGATGGTCTTCGGTGCGCACGGCCAGGCGCTTGTCATCGGGGTTGAGGCTGGGGCCACGCGTCACCGCCCAGCTTTTCAGCACGCCATCGACTTCCAGCCGGAAATCCCAATGGAGGCGGGTGGCATCATGCTTTTGCACGACGAAGAGGTGGCCGTGCTCGCTGGGCTCTTCCACGCCCTTTGGCTCGGCCGTGCGGGTGAAATCGCGCTTGGCATTATAGGGCGCAAGGGGATCGGCGCGGGCCACGAGACTATGCCTTCTTGCGGCGGGCGGCAGGCTTGCGGGCCGGGTTTTTCGCGGGTTTTCGCGCGGGCTTGTCCTCCCCCACCGATTTCTTCAGGGCGGCCATCAGGTCGATCACATTGCCGCCCTTGCCACCGGAATCGTCTTCGGCATCTTCGAGAATGCGCTTGCCCGTGCCCGCCTTGCGCTTCTTCTCGATCAGCCGGTGCAGCGCATCGACATAGCGATCGTGGAATTCGGTAGGCTTGAACGGTGCGGTCTTCTTTTCGATCAGCGTTGTGGCAAGGTCGATCAGATCCTCTGACGGTTCCGTCTCGGGGATGTCCTTGAAATAGCCCTGCGCACGGTGAACCTCGTCGGCATAGCGGAGCACCTCCAGCACCAGCCCGCGCCCGCAAGGTTTGAGCGACACCAGTTGCTCGCGTCCGCGCACCGACAGCTGGCCAAGCCCTACGCGCCTAGTTTGCCGCAGGGCATCGCGCAGCACGCCATAGGCTTCTTCGGCAAGGTCGTCGGCTGGCACCACGAAATAGGGTTTTTCGTAATAGAGCACGTCGATCTCGGATGGCTCGACGAACTGTACCAGTTCTAGCGTCTTGCGGCTTTCCACCTGCGCCGCCGCGATCTCCTCGTCGTCGAGCAGGACATATTCGTCCTTGGATACCTCATAGCCGCGAATGATTTCATCGCGGTCTACCGGCCCCACCCCGGGCGCCACCTTTTCATAGCGGATGCGCTTGCCCGAAGGCTCATGGATCTGGTGAAAGCTGATCGCCGCGCCAGAGCGCGTGGCAGGATAAACCTCCACCGGAATGGAGACGAGCGCGAGCCGGATCTGTCCTTGCCAATAGGCGCGTGCGGGCATGGTGTACCTCCGCCTAGCAAAAGCGCCGGGCGTGGCAGGAGTTCCCCCGATGAACCTATGTCAAGATTGATGCCGGCATGCCGGCGAGCCACTCAAAAAGGCGCGCCACTAAATTTTCTGGGCCGCTCCAAGGTTAACGATAAATTTTTCATATCCCGTGCAGTATCTGGCAGAGCCGACCAGGACGCCGACATCCGACGATGACGAACACGCTTTTCACGATCTATCTGTTCATCGTCGTCACGCTGGTCGCCAGCGCCGGGATGACCCTGTGGGAACGCAACGCGCAGCCTGCGCGCCGGCGGTTCCTGGGAACCTGCGCGGCCGGCTATGCCGTGCTGGCTACCGGCTGCGTGATCGCGACGACGCGCTCGCACATTCCCGGAATTACTGGCGCGGTGTTGAGCAACCTCGTCATGCTGTGCGGCTATATGGTCGTGCTTGATGCGGTGGCGGCGCTCGATGGGCGGCGGCACCGGGGCAAGTCGGCGCTGCTGCTGGGCGGTATGGCCGCGCTATGGGCCTGGGGCGGGGCGCAGTGGGCGGTGTGGACCTGGCTCTATGCCGCGGCGGTGCCGATCGCGATCGTGTGTCTTGCCACTACCTGGGAGGCATGGCGCAGCCCACCGTTGCGCACGCTGCGCTCGCGCAATGTGTTGATCGCTGTGACCGGGTTCCACGGTGTGGTTTATGCCGCGCGGGCACTCGTACTGCCGGGTGTAGTGGCGCGCTTTGGCCAGGGTGCCATCGAACTGTCGAGCACGGTGACGCTCTATACCGGTGTACTGTATTCAGTCGTGCTGCCGATGGTGATGCTGGCACTGGTGCGTGAAGAGGCCGATGCCGGTCTGGTGCGCCTGGCCACGACCGATCATCTCACCGAACTGGGCAACCGCCGCTGGTTTTTCAGCGAAGGCGCGGAGCTCATCGCGGCCGCGCCCGGCGACCTGGCGCTGCTGGCCTTCGATATCGATCATTTCAAATCGATCAACGATCGCTTTGGCCACGCGACGGGCGACAAGGTTCTGAAATCCTTTGCCCTGATCCTGCGCGACGTGGTGGGCCCGCATGCCCTGCTGGCGCGCATCGGCGGGGAGGAATTTGCCATCATGCTGCCCGGGTACGACGGCCAGGGCGCGCGTCGCGTTGGCCAAGCGGTGATCGACAGCTTTGCCGACAGCGCGGTGCTGTGCCGCAGCGGCGTTGCCGTCAGCGCGACGGTGAGCGTGGGGCTGGCCGAACTGGGCAACACCGGCCGCGATGTGGCAACCTTGCTCGGCCTGGCCGACCGTGCGCTTTATGCCGCCAAGACTCTGGGCCGCAATCGCCTGGAACCCGCACTGGTCGCGCTGGTGCAACCGGCTATGGCAGTGGCCTGATCCCTCGGTTCAATCGGGCTTGCAGCGTGGTTCTGGGCTGCATGTCAGGCCAGCGCCAGATATGTATTGATTAATCACCAACCTTCCTCCACAACGGCGGTGAAGGCGCAAGACTGCCATGGCAGCGGCGCAGCACGAGACAAGCGCGGCGCGATGCCGGGCGGAGGAGAGCGATGCGCAACGATGAAGACGAGCGGCTGTTGTCGCCAGGATATGGCCGCACTTTCATCGCCATGAGTTTCCTGGTGGCGACGTTCAACTTCGCCGACCGTTCGGTCTTTGCTGTCACCGCGCAGGCGATCAAGAGCGACCTTGCGCTCAGCGATTTTCAGCTTGGCATACTCCAGGGCTTGTCGTTCGCAGTGCTCTATGCGCTGCTCGGCGTGCCGATCGGCCGGCTTGCGGAACGCCGATCGCGCCTGGGCATCATCACCGCCGCCATCGTGTTCTGGTCGGGCATGACGATGGCCTGTGCCGCGGCCGGCAGCTTTGTCCAGATGATGCTGTGCCGCATTGGCGTGGGCATGGGCGAGGCGGGATCGCAGCCGGCGACCTCGTCGCTGGTTGGCGATCTCTTTCCCCGGCAGCGGCGCGCCTCGGTCATGGGGCTGATCCTCCTCGGGTCTCCGATCGGTACGTTTATCGGCGCTTCGGCGGGCGGCGCGGTGGCGGGGCTGTGGGGCTGGCGCACCGCATTCGTGGTGATGGGCCTGCCGGGGCTGCTGATAGGCCTGCTCGTCGTGCTGCTGCTGCGCGAACCGCGCCGCGGGCTGGCCGATGGCCTTGGCGCAACGCCGCGCCCGGCGCCCGATTTTCGCGCGTTCCTCAAGGTGGTGGGGCGCAAGCCGGCGCTGGTCTACGTGATCGCCGGCGGCGCGCTGGCGGGTTTTGGGATGAGTTCGATCTCGCAGTTCCTGGCCGTGTTCCTCAGCCGTGCCTATGATCTGCCGGCGCGCACGGCCGGCACGCTCTATGGCACGATTTCGGCACTGGCGCTGGGCAGCGGGCTGCTGATCGGGTCGTTCGGCACCGACTGGCTGGCGCGGCGGGGTGATGGACGCTGGCCGGCCTGGGGCGCGGCGATCGGCCTGCTCATCGCGCCGTTCTCCTATTGGATTGCGCTCAATGCCGCCTCGCCGGTTACCGGCACGGTGCTGTTGATCATCTCGGGCTGCTTCCTGCTGCTGTATTACGGTCCGACCACGGGCATGATCCAGAACCTGCTGGAGCCGCGCATGCGCGCCACCGGGGCGGCGGTGTTCGGCATGTTCTATACCCTGGTTGGATATGGCGGTGGCCCCACGTTCGTGGGCTGGATGAGCGACTGGTTCGCCACGCGGGCCTATGGCGCGGCGGATTATCTGGCGCGGTGCCCGGCGGCGCGGCCCGGTATGGGGGCGCTTGATGCGGCGCACCAGGCCTGCGCGATTGCCTCGGCCAGCGGGTTACGGTCAGCTCTGATGGCGTCGGTGTGCGTGTTCTTTGTCGCGGCCGCGATGTTCCTGCTGGCCGCGCGCACCTTGCGCCAAGACTATTTCGTGGCGGAACCGGCGGCATGAGCGCGGATCTGCGTGCCTGGTTCGAGGGCTATATCGCCGCGTTCAACCGCAACGATTTTGACGGCTTTGGCGCCTATTATGCGCCGGACGTGGTCTTTGCCGGCCAGGCTGCCCAAGTGGTGGGGCGTGCGGCGGTGCTTGATTTCTATCGCACCGTGAAGGCGCACCTCGATGAAACGCTGGACCTGTTGACGTTTGTCGGCGCGCCGGACGGCAGCCGCATTGCCGCCGAACTGGGCACGAGCCTGGTAGCGCGTCGCGACTGGCTCGAGATGCCGACCGGCGCCATGCGCGCGGGCGATCGCCGGGAGAGCGTTAACTTCGTGATCTATGATATTGAAGACGGACACTTTGTCCGCGTGCGATCGGCGCGCTTTGGCAGGGGCGCAGCATGACGCCCGAGGCCCGCCTTGCCGCCTATATCGATGCGTTCAACCGCAGCGATTATGATGCCTTGTGCGATTTCTATGCGCCCGATGTGCGGCTGGTGATCGGCAACGGCACCCAGTTGGTGGGCCGCGAGGCGATCGTGGCGTTCTATCGCCCGATCAAGCAGCAGACCCAGCGCACCATCACCGTGCGGCAATGCTTTCACGATGGCCAGGTGCTGGCGGCAGAGCTGGAATCCGAATTCCTGGCGCTGACCGACCTGCCGGAATTTGCTGCCGGGCCGATGCGGCGCGGTGATCGGCGCTATCTCAACAGCCTGGTATTCTATGATTTTGCCGGGCCGCATTACACCCGCATTCGCGCGGCGGTGCTCAAGCGGGCTTATCGCCCCGTGGCGTGAGCCTTGCTGCCCGGCCAGGGAAAGCCATCGGCCGGTTCGGTGCTGGGCGCGGCCGGCGCGAATGAGCCCGCACGGTTGACGTCACCTCCCAGATAGCGCGTGACTGTGGGATAGGCATAAAGCGGCCGTTCGCGCAGCGCACCATCGGCGAGGCGCGCCACCGCCGGCACTGCATCGGGCACATTCCCTTGTTCGACCCATTGCACCATCGCCCCCAGGAAATCCTGCTCATAGGGCACATAGCCGCCCTGGCAGTGATAGCCGCCGGGCACCAGGAACAGCCGGGCGAACGCGCGCGTGGCGGCAAGGCCGCCCATGGTGTCGCGCACGGCCTGATAGTAATCAAGCATGCCGCGCGCGCCGGCGGCATTGTCGGCCAGGCCCTGCCACAGGATCAGCTTGCCGCCATGGGCGCGAAAGTGGGTGAGATCAGGATCGGTGGCATCGAACGGCGCCCCGGCGGTAAGCAGCCGGGCGAGGCTGGCACGGGTGAAGCGCCAATCGCGCCAGGTGAAGTTTTCCGGCAGTGCATCTGGCAGCAGCAGCCGCGAAAGAAACGCTTCGGCGGCAAACTTGCCGGTCTGCGTGGCAGCGCCCGGACCGACCCAGCCCAGTTCGCTGCCATAAGGCGCGCCACCTGGAAACAACGCCGTACCATCGGGCGCAGTTGGCCCCTGGTAATAGGCCCGCGCGGCATCGACTTGGGCCGTGTTGAGGCAATCGCTGCCGTCCTTGTCAGGGCAATGCAGCGTGACCGGATCGAAATGGCAGCGGCGCGGATCATCGATCTGGCCATCGCGAATGCCGTCCAGCGCGTCACAGTTGGTGATCACCGCCCGGTGGAGCAGGGCGACTGCGGCGGGGGTGAAGACCTCATGCCCGGCTGCGTCGAGCCCGTGCTGCGCTTCCCACAGGAACAGTTGCATCGCTGCGGGCATGGAGACCGAGGAACCCGCAACAATGCCGTCGAAATCGTCGGGGTAGCGTTGCGCCTCCATCAAGGCTTCGCGCCCGCCGCCCGAGCAGCCGACGAAATAGCTCGCCGTGGGCGCGCTGCCATAAAACCGTGTGACGATTGCTTTGGCGGCCATCGCCGTGGCGTGGGTTGCCTTGTGGGCAAACTGCATCCGCAATTCCGGGTCACTGGCCCAGGTGGCATCACCGATACCGGCCCCGAAATGGCCGCCGTTGTCAAAGGCCACGGCAAACCCACCGTCGGCGAGATGGGCGTTGCTGCATGACGGCACGATGGTGTTGCCGATCACGCCACACATGCCGCCGCATCCGCCCTGAAGATAGCGGCCGCGATAGCCCGCCAGCGGCAGGCGCAAGACGAACTGGGTTTGTGGCGCGGCATAGCCGGTGACGAGGCAGGTGGCATCTTGTTCGCTGGCACTGATCACGCGATAGGCGATCGCGCCGGCTCGCGCGGTTATGGGCGTGACCAGCGCGGCGCAGGGAAGCACCGGTGCCTGCGTGGCTCGTTCCGGCAGAGCGAGCAACGGGACAGCGGGGGCAGCGTTGGCCGTGGCGGCGCAGAGCATGCCCAGCCAGAGACCGAATGCGAGTGCCAGGCCGCGCATCATGCGGCGTACCGTGCGATCAGCGCCTGTTCGGCGCCCAGCGGATCGGCGCGCGCGCCCGATACTGCCGCAAACACCATGGTTTCCCGCTGGGGCAGCCGATAGGCGGGCCAATGCGGAACACCGGCACCGTTGGGATCGCCATGGCGGGCAAAGTGCGTCCATGCCGCGCTCATGGTGTCGGCAAGCGGCTGCGCAGCGGCAAAATCGGGGCCGATCGCGCCGGGCGCGCGCGCCAGGGTATCGAACACCAGCGGCAGATCGAGGCCGTGCGGGCTGCGCATGCGGCCACCCTGCGGCTTGACCGGCCAATCGAGCAGATAGGCAAAGACCGGTGCCCGACCGAGCGCGGCATGGCGATCGGCGGCGATGCGGGCATTGCGGCCCATGCCAAGCTCGGTCGTGATGGCGAAATAGGCGTCACTTGCGCTGGCGCCGGGATGAAGCGCGCGAAAGCCGGCGATCAGGCCTGCCGCGTCGTGGACGCTGGCGGGAAGCATGGCCGGCAAGCCCGGCCAATCGAGCGTGAAAGCGCCGGGCGGGGGAAACAACCCGGTGGTTTCCGTGGCAGTATGGCCGACGAGCAGGGGAACGTCGGGCGCCACCGGCGGTGCGCCGGGGCCAAAGGGGGTGTGGGGCACGACGGTGCCATCGGCCACCACGCCCGGCCCGCGGGTGGGGTCACCGCCCGTTACCTGGGCGACGGCATCGAGCAGGCGTTTCGCCGGCACCTGGCGCAAGGCATCGAGCGCGGTTGGCGCCAGGCCGAGCGCGGCCATGATCGCACGGGTCTGGCGTTCCGCGTCATCGGGCGCGATGGTATAGGTGCCAAAACCGCTTTGCAGGATCGCGCGCTGAAACAGGCCGCGTGCCGCTGGCATCGCCAGCAGCGCCGCCACCTTTGATCCCCCGCCTGATTGCCCGAAGATCGTGACCCGGCCAGGATCGCCACCGAACGCGGCGATATTGGCGCGCACCCAGCGCAGTGCGGCGACAAGATCGAGCTGGCCGACATTCGATACCGCCGTGCCGGACTTGGCGAGATCCCCGAAATGGAGGTAGCCAAACGCGTTGAGGCGGTGATTGACCGAGACCACCACCACATCGCGGCGCTGACACAGCCGCAACCCATCGTTGACCGGTGCATCGCTGGCACCCAGCGCAAAGCCGCCGCCATGGATCCACACCATCACCGGGCAGCGCTGTCCATCGTTCACGCCCGGCGTCCAGACATTGAGGACCAGGCAGTTTTCGCTTTGCCGCGCGCCTGTTTCGGCAGGGGCGCCGGGTGGGGCAAGCTGCGGGCAGCGATCGCCGAACGCCAGCGCGTCGCGCACCCCGGACCAGCGTGGTGGCGGCACGGGCGGCAGGAACCGCCCCGCGCCACCCGTGTCGGCGCCATAGGGCAAGCCGCGAAAGATATGCACGCCCTGCTCGATCGATCCGCGCGCCAGCCCGCTGGTAGTGCGCACCACGCCGCCCTCTGCAGCACGGCTGCCCGGGGCCAGCCACAGTGCGCCGCCGGTGGCGAGCGTGGCGCCCAGCACGGTTCGCCGGTTGACAGGGGTGGTTAGCGCGGCGTTGTCCGCCATGGCATGCACTCCGTAAACAGGGCTGGTGTAGGCCCGCTCGCTGGCCGGCCTCCATCTGCCACGATCAGCAGGGTCGGTCAGAAGTTGTAGCGTACGCCCACGCGATAGCGCCGGCCGATCACGTCGTAATAGACCGAGTTGTTGTTGCCGTTCCACAAGGGCGGCGGCATCACATCGAACAGATTGGTGACGTTGCCATAGACCTCGAGCGTGCGCGGCCCGTTTTTGATCAGATCGAAACTGGCGCCGATATTGGTGTAAAACCGTGATGGCACGCGGTTGATGTTGATGCTGTTGACCAGATTGACGCTATAGCCTGGGTCTTCCGGCCCGATCAGCGACGCATCGTATTTGCCGCCCGAGATGAAATGCCCCTGCAGGTTGAGCGTCAGGCGGCGCAGCGTCAGCGAGGCGAACCCGTCAACCACCCAGGATGGCACCCCATTGAGGCCGTTGTCGCCAGCCCGGTTGACCGGCGTGGTCGTGCCCGGCATCAGCACCGCGCTGTTGGTCAGCTTGATGGTGTGCGTGGCGAGGCCGCGCAGATCGAGCGACGAATCCGCGCCCAGGTTGGTGTGATAGCTGGCCTCGAAATCCAGTCCTTTGAGATCCTGGCGGTTGAGATTGAGATAGAGCACCGACACCGACTGGAGAATCCCGCTGGAATTGCGTGTCACCAGGCCACAGATATCGGCAGCGCCAGTGGTGTTGCAGGTATTGACGATGACCTGCGCGCCCAGCGTGGCGATCGCGTCGCGGATACTGATCTTGTAGTAATCCGCCGAAAGCCGCAGCCCGCGCAGCGCTCCGCCGGGTTGCAGCGTGATCCCGGTGGTAAACGTGCGGGCCTTTTCCGGGTGCAGGTTGATATTGCCGCCAGTGTAGATCGTGGCGAACACTTGCGAGCCGGTCTTGGTATCGGACAGTGCGCCCACGCCCGTGACCGGGGTGGTGAACAGTTCTGCCGTGTTAGGCGCGCGGATATCCTGCGATTCCGTCACCCGCAGCAGCACCCCATCGATTGGCGCATAGGTGCCACCGATCTTCCACGTGGTGGCGTTGAAGCTGTTGGATACTGTCAGGTTGGCGGTGTTGTAATGGGTGCGGCGGATTGCGCCGTTCAGATCGAGGCTGCGGCCGAGCGGGCTGTCCTTGAGCAGCGGCAAGCCCGCTTCGACATAGCCCTCGATCACGTTGACGTGACCGCGCGTGGGCGTGGCGTTGTAGACGTAAAAGCCGTTGGCGGCCGAGATCGGGTCCACGGTGATCGACAACTGATCGCGCCGCGCTTCCACCCCGGTGGCGAGCGTCATCGGCCCGGCCCAGCCTTCGAACAGCGTGCCGTGCACGTTTCCGGCGCCCGCCCACTGGCTGAACCGCGTGTGCTGGTAGGTCGTGCCAAAGGCATAGGCCTTGGCCTCTGGCGAGAACTGCCCTTGGCCCAGGATATCGAGCGGCCGGCACGCCGTGTTGGGATCGGTGAGCGCGACGCGGCAGATCGGCTTGCCGGTGACGGGATCGGCCACGGCATCGATCGCCTTGGCATAGTTGGCCGTGATGCGATCGTTGACCGTGGACTGGGTATAATCGGTCACGCCATACTGGACATAGCCATCCCATGCCCAGGTGCCGCCCAGCTTGCCGTTGGCGCCGGTGACGATGCGGAAGGTGTCGCGCTTGGACACGCTGTCCATCTGCCCGAAATCGGTGCCGAGCTTGCCGATGACGAGGCCGGTAATCCCGTTGGCCTGCATCGTCTGCTTGATCGCGCTGGGCAGGAACGGATTGTCGATCCTGATCAGGCTGCCGTTGCCAGGGAAACCGCCATCGCGCACTTCGGGCCCGCTGGTATATCCGGCGACATGGCCATAGCTCATGTCGATGAAGCCCGTGAAAGCGGGCGAGGCTTCGTATTCGAAATGGCCGAACGCGTTGTAGCGCGTGACCGGGATCGACAGCGCGGGATCGCCGAAGAAGCTGTTGAGGGCGGCACCCGTGCCACCCTCCATGAACAAGGCCCCGGCGTTCTGGCCATAGGAGAACGGCACGGGGTTGCCATTGGCATCGAACTGCAAACCGCCGAGCGGCCCACCGCGCGCGGCCGAGCGCGTGCCGGCAGCATTGACCACGCCGGTGATCAACCCGCCCGGCGTGAGTGTGGCGGTGTGCACGTTATAGGCAATGTTGTTGGCCGGCCGCCCGTTGACACCAGCGGTCTGGGTCAGATTGCCCACCTCGTTCGAGCAGTTGGTGCGGGTGTAGCATCCGCCCACGCCCAGATCCTTGTCGTATTCCGCGCCGAACACGGCGTGGCCGCGGCCGTCGGCAAAGCTGGTACCAGCGGCGATCTGGGCCACGTAGTTGTTGCCATCGCCGCGATCGGTCACACCATATTCGAAATTGCTGCGCACCCCTTCGAGATGCTTGTTGAGGATGATGTTGATCACCCCCGAAACCGCGTCGGAGCCATAGGCGGCAGAGGCGCCGCCGGTGACGATATCGGCGCGTTCGATCAGCAGCGTGGGGATCAGGTTGAGATCGACCGTGCCGGTGGACGTGCTGGGGGCAAAGCGCCGGCTGTCGACCAGCACCAGCGTGCGGCTTTGGCCAAGACCGCGCAGATCGGCGATGCGGGCGCCCGCATTGACCGGGCTGATATTGGACCCCACGGTCGAATTCGATGGCGAGGACGATGCGCGGAACGAGGGCAGCGTGGCCAGGGCTTCGCCAATGTTGGTCGAGCCCATCTTTTGCAGCCGCTCGGTGCCCAGCGTGGTAACCGGCGTGGGCGCGTTGAACGAGGAATTGGCAAGGCGCGAACCGGTGACGATGATGGCCTGCTCTTCGGCGCGTTCGGCCCCAGTGGGCTGATCAGCGGGCAGATCGGCGGAGGGGGCCGGCGTTGCGGCCGGGGCCTCTTGCGCCGCGGCGCATGATGGCAGCGCGGCAAGGCCAAGCGCGGCACTGGCGAGCAGCCTGGCGTGGCGGGCGGAAGCGTTGGCAGTCTTACCCTTCATGATGGCGTCCTCTCTCGTTCCCCGATTGCAGGTTCGGGGTTTATGGTTCTGATGATGGCATTCGTGCGGAGGGGGGGTGGCTGAGCGCCTGGATCACCGCACGAGGTAATAGCGAAACAGCGAATGGTCGGGCGGATCGCTGGGCGATACGTGCGGCCGCCGCGCGCCGACCCCAACCAGCACGCTGCGGTTGAGCCATTCGTGCGGCCCGTTCGGCGCGCGGAAATAGGGCGTGCAGCGGAAATAGCGCGGAATGGCTGGCGCATCGTCGGCCATGCCGGGAAGCCGCAGCGGTCCGTGCACATAGCCACGGTTGTGGATGTAGATATGGGCGCCGTCGTCGGCCTCGATCATGTAGTGGGCGTTCAACTCGACCACGCCGTCGGCGCGCACGATCGGCCAATCCGCGCCGCTGAAATCGACCAGCCGGCCGTTGAGCCGTGGCCCCGACACGATGCAGTCTGCGCCGACCGAGGTGTAGCCGGCGCTGGCTCCGCCCGAAATCGGCCAGACCCAGCGCTTGTCGAAATTGATGCGGATATCGAACGCGTGCTCGGCATGCAGCGCAAGATCGTCGGCGTGGTCCATGACCTAGTCCTCCCTGGCCGGAACAACCGGCAGCAGCAGGTGCGATGGGTGTGCCGCGCCCAGGTGCAGCACGTGGCGCCCGGCATTGCGGGTCTGCTCGTGACGGGCAAAAGGCAGGCCGGGCAGGCCTTTGTCGGGAATGTCACGCCCCTGGATCACCAGGCGCAGACTTTCCCCGGCGGCAAAGCGGGTGGACGACGGCCAGATCTCGATATCGACCGGCACGATTTCACCGGGGCGCAGGCGCTGCTCGGCCGTATGCGGATGAAACGGTTGTAGCGCGGTGCTGCGCTGTGGATCGGTGGCGCGATGGCTGGCGCGCAACCAGCCCAGGGCAACCGGCCCGTCTTCGAAAAAGGCGTAGGAGGTCTGCCCCACAGGCGCGCCGGTGGCGTCATGCTTTTGCAGGGCAACGAACAGGTCCATGTCGTCGGCGCCCTCGGCCTCCACCCACAGGCGCAAGGCGGCATGGCCGGTGATCTCGGTATCCTGGGCAAAGCGGTGCTCGAACACGGCACTGCCGGTTTGCGCGTCATAGGCCGTTTTGCCTGCCGCTTGCGGTGCGGCCAGTTCCAGTCCACCGTCGGCGCCTAGCCACAGCGGCGTCGGCTCGATGCGGGCCAGCGGCCATTCGGCCTCGTCGCGCCACTCGGCAATATCGTGGCGATCGCGCACTTCGATCCGCACGCGCGGCCAGGCCGCCAGGCTGGTTGCGCGGCCAAGCAGGAAGTGATCGAAGAACGCTTCGCGCCCGGCCTGACTCTCGGGCCGGTAATAGTTGGCCCACTTCTTTTGACCATGCACGGTCAGCCATTTTTGCGGGCTGGCCATGGCCTTGAACGCTTCGAGCGTGCCACGGGTGTGCAGCCCCTGGTCAGACCAGCTTGCCACGACCCAGGCAGGGGTGCGGATCGCGCCGAGGTCGATTTCCTTGCCCTGCCAGAACGCATCGTGGAGCGGGTGGGCCTGGGCATTGGCCCAGGTGTCTTCGGTTTGGCCCAGCGAATAGGCGATGTTGTCCGACGCGCGGGGCAGGAACCCGGTTTCGAGAATGCCGCCGTGATAGGCAAATTCGCGATACCAGTCGGTAAAGCCTTCCCACGGATTGATCGCTGCCAGCGCGGGCGGGGCCAGCGCCGCCACCCAGAACTGGATCGCGGCGAGATAGGAGACCCCGGTCATCCCGATCTTGCCGTTGGACCAGGGCTGCTCTGCCAGCCAGGCGATGGTATCGGCGCAGTCCTGCGCCTCTACCGCGCCATTGTGGTGGAAATCCCCTTCGGAAAGCCAGGCGCCGCGCGGATCGACTACTGCCACGGCATAGCCGCGTGGGCACCAGGCGAGGGGGTCGGCGCCTTCGAACGGCGTCAGCGGTGAAAGCCAGGCGGGATCGACGCCGGAATGGGGCCAGAACACCCGGTTGCTGCGGGCGTGCTTGCCATAGGGGCTCCACGACAGCAGGCAGGGCAGGTCTGCCAGGCCCACCGTTCCTGCCGGGCGATAGATATCTGCATAGATGCGCACGCCATCGCGCAGCGGGATCGCCACGTTGCGTTCGATCACCAGCCCGGCATCATGCTCTACCGCATGATCGCGCGGCGGCAGGGGCGGCTTGCCCGGCGCGCTATGGGGATCCTTGCCGGGGCGCATGAGCGGGGCGAACGCGGGCGCAACCATCACAGCACCACGAAGTAGTGAATGCGGTTGGCGTTGGGGATCTTTTCCGCCACGCCGATGAACACGTGCTGGCTCATCCAGGCATGAGGCCCCTCGGGCGCTTCGAACCGGGGCGCCACGCGCATGTAGTAATCGTCGGTGCCCACGTCCTCGTTGCGGGCCATGCGCGCCGCGATTTCGGGGCTGCGTGCCCAGCGATAACCGCGGTTCTGCATATAGATCACCGCGCCATCATCGGCTTCGAGTAAGTAGCGCGCATCGAAGTCGATCACGCCGTTGGGGCGCTGCAACGGGAAATCGCCACCCGACATCGGGATCACCCGGCCGTTGAGGCGCGGCCCCTCGATCGTGCCCTTGGCCGCATAGATCGCCGCGCGGGTATCGCCAATGGCAGAGGGTTCGATCCAGCGCAGACCGGCGAGATCGATCGAGATGGTAAAGGCAAATTCGCAGCGCGGCGCGAACGGATGGTCGGACGCAAGGGGGTGCGCCGACACCGGGGGGTGTGCCGGCGCGGGGGGGTGGGATTCGGCCAAGCGATCCTCTCCTGAATGGCTTTGCGAGTTGTTGATTTCTCACTATGTCAGGTGTTGATACATCCACAAGTCTGGCATGACAAGGGGCATTCTTTTGGCTATGGCGATGGGCATGGACACGGACAGCGCCAGTGAAAATCCCAGCTACGCGCGCGTCGCGGATGACAGTTCCCTCGTGCCGGGCCAGAGTGACGGGCACGCGATGCTGGCCGCGTCAGAGCGGCGCTGGCAGCTGTTCGGGCTGAGCCATCTGCCCTATCGGGTCCTGCTGCTGGCCAAGATGATCGACCGCGTCACCTCGCAACACGTGCGCGACCGCGCGGCCATGTCGCTGGCGGAATGGCGCGTCATCTCCCACGTCGAACTGATGAAGCAATGCAGCGCCGCCGAAATTGCCGAGGCGGCATTTGTTGATCGTTCCGAGGTGAGCCGCGCGGTTGCCGCGCTCGAGTCGCGCAAGCTGATCCAGCGCGATCCCAACCCGCGCAACCGCAAGAGCAGCCTGATCTCGCTGACGCCGGAAGGAAAGGCGATCTACGCCATGGTGCGTGAAGAACGCACCCATATGTACGAGGAATGGCTGGAAGACCTGTCGAGCGAAGACCGCGCCCAACTCGACACCGCACTGCGCACGGTGATGCGCCGCATCGTGCTGTCAAACCCGGATGCGCTGAAGGCGTGAAGCCAGCGACATCGCGGTTTCATGCGGTCGTTTCGACCTGGCCATAAGCCTATCCAATGGCATCAGAGGTAAAATGTATTTCTGGCTGATAGCGCGCTGCCGTATCGCGGGCCGATAAGGCGGTGCAGGAGAGGATGCATGCGGGCGATTATCCGTCATTCCGGCAGGCATGAGTCCGAGTGTCGCTACGTTCTCCCAATGCTCCAATACATTCAAAACGCTGAGCTGCGACGCGCTACGACGCGGCTTGCCAGCGCAAGGAACAGAATGATGCGCAAGGTAATTCTGGCCAAAACTCTCGCGGTCGTGGTTTGCGCGGCGATGGCGGGCAGCGCTGTTGCCTCCACCAAGCCGGCAACAGCGGCGGCGGCCAGCACCGCCCCCGCGCAAGCGCCAGATGGGCTGTTGCTGCTCGGGACGGCAGGCGGCCCCCTGGCGCGCGCGGATCGCGCTGGCATTGCCACGCTGCTGACGATTGGCGGCCGGAATTATCTCGTCGATGCGGGCGAAGGAGTGGTGCATCAACTGGGCAAGGCAGGAATGCAGGCTCCCGCAGCGCCGATCGTTTTCCTCACCCACTTGCACGATGATCACTATGCCGGGCTGCCAGGGCTGGCATCTTTCAGCTATACGCTGCGCGCGCCACGTCTTGATGTCTATGGCCCGGCTGGCACCGTCGATTTGGTCGGGGGTGTAGCCCAGGTCATGGTTCCCAACGCTCGCATCCGCATGGCTGAGCAGGGATTTAAACACACCCCCGCAGAGTTCGTGGTGGCCCATGAATATGGGGCGGGCACCATCTTCGACGATGGCAACGTGAGTGTGTCGGCCGTGGTCAACACGCACTTTGACTTTCCTGACGGAAGCCCGGCGGCGGTCAACAAGTCATATTCTTTGCGCTTTGACGCAAAGGGGCACTCGATCGTGTTCACCGGCGATACCGGTCCCTCTCAAGCAGTGGCGACGCTGGCCAAAGGCGCCGACGTTCTGGTTTCGGAAATGGCCTCGCACGCTGATCGTGCGGCGGTGCCGCCGTTTGTGCGACCGCATATGGACCGCGAACATCTCTCGCCGCTGGAAGTGGGCAAGCTGGCCGCAGCGGCAGGAGTAAAGACCCTGGTCCTCACGCATATTGGCGTCACCGATCCGTCGGACGTCGCTGAAATTCGCAGCGTTTTCAAAGGGCGGATCATCGTGGGTGCAGACCTGACCAAAGTTGCGCTTTGATCGGTTTCCACCGGCGAATTACCCACGCTTCTGCCATTTCACCGGGATGCGCAGATACGTAACGCCGTTCGCGTCGGCCGGTTGGAATTGGCCGGCCCGAATATTGACCTGAATCGAGGGGAGTAGCAGCTTGGGGACCGACAGCCCGGCGTCACGCTGCTCCCGCATGGCGACGAAATCGTCCTCGCTCACGCCGTCGTGAACGTGGATGCTGGATCGGTGCTGTTCGCCCACGGTCGTTTCCCAGCGATAGTCTTGCCGGCCGGGCGCCTTGTAATCGTGGCACAGGAACAGCCGCGTCGCATCGGGCAGGGCCAGCAGACGGCGGATTGAGCGATAGAGCGTGCGGGCGTCTCCGCCCGGGAAATCGGCGCGTGCGGTGCCATAGTCGGGCATGAACAGCGTATCGCCCACGAATGCTGCATCGCCAATGCGATAGGCCACGTCGGCCGGCGTGTGGCCGGGCACATGCAGCACCTCAACCTCCAGTTCCCCGATGGCAAAACGCTCACCATCCGCGAACAGCCGATCGAAATCCGAACCGTCGGTCTTGAGATCGTC
Organism: Novosphingobium capsulatum NBRC 12533; assembly: GCF_001598375.1. GTDB lineage: Bacteria > Pseudomonadota > Alphaproteobacteria > Sphingomonadales > Sphingomonadaceae > Novosphingobium > Novosphingobium capsulatum. The sequence continues at coordinate 255,713 of NZ_BCYV01000008.1, read as the reverse complement.
CATGGCGAACACGGGCCGGAAAATCTTCTGCACGTCGCGGATATGCACGCCGATCCCGATCCAGGCGCCGGTATGTGCCTTGATGAACGGTGCCGCCGACAGATGATCAGCGTGGGCGTGCGTTTCCAGCACCATGGCGATCCGCCAGTCATGCGCCTGGGCGAAGGCCAGGATCTGCGCGGCCGAGCGCGTGTCGGCGATGCCGCCAGCCATGTCGAAGTCGAGCACGGGGTCGATCACTGCCGCTGTGCGCGTAGCCGGGTCTGCAACCAGGTAGCTGATCGTGTTGGTCGGTTCGTCGAAGAACGCCTGGATAAAGGGCTGTGCCATCATTTCCTCCGTTAGCCCTTGCTAATATATTAGGATATGCTACTTTAGCAATATCTAATGTAACGGCGCTGATGGTCAGGCCCCTGATGGATCTGGCGACGTTCTAGGCCAAGGCCGGGCAGGTCACCGATACGCTTGAGGCGCTCGGCAATGCACGCCGGCTGATGCTGCAAGGAGTGATGCGATGACGCTTGCCAACCTTTCCCCCCTAGATGCCCGCGCCGCGATCGATACTGGCGCGCGTCTGATCGATGTGCGCGGCGCCGATGAACACGCGCACGAGGGTATTCCCGGTGCCGTCAACATCCCGCTGGACCGCATCGGCGATCTGCCGCGGGACGATCGGCCAGTCGTGTTCCACTGCAAGTCAGGAATGCGGACTGCCGCCAACGCAGCCCAGCTCGCCGCCGCAGCCGGGGGCGCACCTGCCTTCATTCTTGGCGGCGGGATCGACGCCTGGCGGCAGGCTGGCCACCCTACGGTGATCGACCGGGCGCAGCCGCTGGAGATCATGCGCCAGGTGCAGATTACCGCGGGCGCGCTGGTGCTGGCCGGGGTGCTGCTTGGCGGGCTCGTCGCGCCGGGCTTTTTCGCGCTGTCGGCGTTCGTGGGCGCAGGGCTGATGTTTGCCGGCGTGACGGGATGGTGCGGCATGGCCCATCTGCTGCGGGTGATGCCATGGAACCGGCGGGCTGGTGTCTTGCGGTGATCATGCACTCCGCCACTGTCCTCGCAGCGCTCCTGTCGGGCGGCGTGATCGGTCTGATCCTTGGCCTGGTCGGGGGAGGGGGATCGATTCTGGCCGTGCCGCTGTTGGTCTATGTCGTGCGGATTGGTTCGCCGCACGCCGCCATCGGCACCGCCGCTGTCGCTGTCACCGTCAATGCGCTGGCCAGTTTGGTCGGTCATGCGCGCGGCGGGCGGGTGAAGTGGCGCTGTGCCAGCGTCTTTGCCCTGTCGGGCATGGCAGGCGCGGCATTGGGTGCCGAACTGGGCAAGGCTGTTGACGGCAAACGGTTGCTGGTGCTGTTCGGGCTGTTGATGATCGGCGTGGGCCTGTTGATGTTGCGCAAGCGGCGTGGGCAGGAGGCGCCCGACGTGCGGCTGACCCTCGAAAGCGCGGCAAAGCTGTTGCCGCGCCTGGTTCCGATTGGCTTTGCGGTTGGCCTGGCTGCAGGTTTTTTTGGCATTGGCGGCGGGTTTCTGATCGTGCCGGGGCTGATTCTGGCCACCGCCATGCCGCTGCCGCTTGCCATCGGCACGTCGCTCGCCGTGGTCAGCGCGCTGGGCTTCACCACTGCGGCATCGTACGCCCTGTCAGGGCTGGTGGATTGGAACGTGACGGCATTGCTGGTTGCCGGTGGCGTCATCGGTACGATGGCGGGCATCGCGCTCGGCAAGATCATCGGTACGCACAAGGGGCTGCTAGAGCGCGGGTTTGCCGCCGTGGTCATCGCGGTGGGCACCTATGTGACGCTGTCCTCGCTCTGACCGGCGCTGTTCCATAGCGGTTCGCACCATCGCATTTTGCCCGTCGATTTTGGGCCAAAGCGCGATGACCTTCGGCAATAGCGGTAGCAGGCGTTCTGGCCGGTCCGTACACTGGCTCGCCTGAAACCGGAGCCAAGCACCATGATCAGACGCACAGTTGCGGTCATGCTGGCATCGAGCATAGCCTTGTTCATCGTTGCGCTGGTGATGGCGGCGCATGCCCGGCCGGCTGCCGATGCGGCTATCGCCTTTGCAGGGCGCGGCAGTGCCATCTTGGTTGCTGGCGCGGCCGGACTGTTTTTCGTGCAGGCGCTCAGAACGCGCCGTCGATCGTCGTGACGCGTCTGCAGTCCCGTGTGGCCGGGGCAGGCACTGCCTGGTACACGCGCGGTGTGGAACTGGCCGCATGAGCATTCTCGAGCGCGCCGAATACCTCTTCCATGGCACGGCGGCACGGGGAAGGGCTGAAGAATTTCAACCCGTGCGCTGGTGGTTGACCGAGACGGACTGGCACCGGCTGCTGGCCGAGCGGGCCAAGCTCGAGATCATGCCCGGCTATGCGCTGATGCGGCGGCTGTTCGGCCTGCCGATCGCGATCGACTATTACAACCAGGGATCGCGCCTGGTCACCCGGGACGGCACGGCGATCCTGTTCTGGCCCGTGGCCAGTTCGTGAAAGAACCGCTGGTGCCTGGGGGCAACTGCTGTAGTCCAGCTCATGTATCTGAACAGGTTGAGTTTATGCGTGATGCGGCACTGCCTTGAATCGGGATCAGCCGCCGGTCGGAGGAATCGCCAAGCCTGCTCCCCCAGTCAGCTGAGGCTGGCTTTCGACGGTGTTGCCAAGCAGCCACAGCTGAAAATCTCTTGCGGGCGCTCCAATGAGCCTCTGGATCATCACTATAATATGTTATATAACATAACTTGATGGCGCGAAACGCGTTGCAGGTTTGGAGAGGGAAAATGACTGCATATCGAATGAAACCATGGCTGGCGTGCGCTTTGCTGGGCACCTCGGCCCTTTGCGCGATCCCGGCGTTCGCTGCCGATGCGCAGGAACAGCCAGCCGCTGCATCGGCTTCCGCTGCCCCGAGCGATCCCGACGTCAAGGACATCGTCGTCACCGCGCAGCGCCGTCGTGAAAGCGTGCAGAGCGTTAACATCGCCGTGACGGCACTTTCGGGTGACGCCCTGACCGAAAAGCGCGTGGCCCGTGCGCTCGATTTGCAGACCGCCGCGCCCGGCATCACCATTTCGCGTTCCGGCATCACCGACAGCTTCAACATTCGCGGCATCGGGCTTGCTTCCGCTTCGCCGCAGGTAACCAACGGCGTCGCCACCTATATCGATGGCGTGTTCCAGACCCCGATCGTGTCAAACGGGCAGTTCTACGACATGGCTGGCGCGGAAGTGCTGCGCGGTCCGCAGGGCACGCTGTCGGGTGCCAATTCCACCGGTGGCGCCGTCTACCTCACCACGCAGCGTCCGCAGCTGGGCAAGCTGGGTGGCTATGCCAGCGCCAATTACGGCAATTACAACAATGCCGGCATCAACGGCGCGCTGAACCTGCCAGTGGGTGATAAGTTCGCCATCCGTGCTTCTGGCCTGTTCAATCGCCATGATGCCTGGTTCAAGGATATCGGGCCGGCCAAGAACCAGCCTGAACGGCTTAATGAAATCGACGGTCGTGTGCAGGCCCTGTGGAAGCTCGGCGGATTTCAGGCCAATTTGAAGGTGGAAGCCGTCCAGCGGCGCACGGGCGGTTTTGCGCTGCAGCCGATCAACACCACGCTGGCCAACAATCCCTATGTCGTGGGCCGCACCAACACGCCCTGGACGGTGAGCTATGACTCGCCGGTCGCCAACTTCGAGCGTGCCTTCACCACGATGCTGGAAGCGAAGTACCAGTTCGATGGCGGGCTGACGCTGCGCTCGGTCACGGCCTATCAGAACAAGCGCCTGGCGGCTGTGTCGGAAACCGACGCCACCTCGATCAACCCCACCAACTGGGCCAGCTATCCCGCGCTGGCTGCGCTGGGCAAGGTGCAGAACCAGGTGGTTGGCGCCAACAACGTGCGCGAGCGCGTTTACAGCCAGGAAATCAACATCATCTCGCCCGACAGCGGCGCATTCAAGTATGTGCTGGGCGGCTATGCGCAGCGCAACAAGATTGATCTGCGCAACTGGAACAGCACCAACGGCGCGTTCACCACACTGCCCCAGCCGATGACCAACAAGGTGTTGCTGGGCGTATTCGGGCAGGCCAGCTATCAGTTGGCGCCCAAGTTCTCGGTCGATGCCGGTTTGCGCTATTCGCATTTCCACGTTGATGGCTTTGGCGCGGTCTATCGCGCCGCGCCGGGCTCCACCATCACCCAGGTGATGACGGTGCCGCCGGTAGGTGCCTCGGTGCTGGTGCCGCAGACCGGTAACGAGGGCGATGGCCGCATGACCGGCAAGCTCGCGCTAAACTTCAAGCCCGATGCCGACAACCTGCTGTTTGTCTTTGCCGCGCGCGGTTACAAGAATGGCGGCATCAACCCGCCGGGCGGCAGCTTCCGCCCGGAAACGGTGTGGGACTATGAAGCGGGCTGGAAATCCAGCTTCTTCGATCGCCGGTTGAAGACGCAGATCGGCGCGTTCTACATGAAGTACAACAACTTCCAGATGGACGTGATCAATCCGCTGTCGGGCCAGAGCGGCGTGGTCAATCTCGCCAACTCCGACATCAAAGGGTTTGAGGCCAGCTTCCAGGGCAAGTTCGATGCCCTGTCGGTGGATGGTGGCCTATCGTTCGTCGACAGTTCGCTCAGCGCGCTCTCGCTCGTCAACAAGTGGGCGATCCCGGCTGGTGTAAGCACGCCGCAGTGCAATCCGGCAGGCACGCCGGGCACGGTCGGCAACGGCTGCTTCAACTATGTGATCACGAGCACGTCGGGCGGGCCGAACCTCTACAGCCCGAAGTGGACGTGGAACGTGTCAGCCGCCTATCGCATCGACCTGGGTGGTGAACGCACGCTGACCCCGCGCCTGGGCTATGCTTACATCGGGTCGCAGTGGGCCTATCCCACCTATCAGGCGGCTACCGACCTGATCGCGGCGCGCGGGTTGCTCCAGGGCAGCATCACGCTCGACATGGGGGGCTTCAAGGCCGAGGTCTATGGCACCAACCTGGCCAACAAGTTCTATGTCGCCGGGCAGAACGGCAAGAACGAACTCTATGGCGCGCCGCGCGAATATGGCGTGCGCTTCAGCAAGACGTTCTGATGGTGCGTCTCTTCCCGGCGGGGCGCTTGCCCTGCCGGGAAAGCATTATGGCGGGCACCACAATGCCCGCAGCAAAGGCACCAGTTCGGCCTTGAGATGCTCTGGCACCGCGGCATAGATGCGCGCTTCATGGGCGGAAAATTCTGCCACGATGCGTTCGGCCAGGTTTGTTCCGGCTGGGCTGAGGTGCAAAGTCTGGATGCGGCCGCGGCCCGGCCCGGTCACGACCAGTCCCCGTTCCACAAAGCGGCGGATGATCGGGTTGAGGTTGGGGCGCTTGATCGACAGCAGGCGCCCGCATTCGGCTTGTGACAGTCCTGGATTGCGGCCGATCAGCACCAGGATCGAGGCTTCCGATACGCCCACGCCCATTGGCTCGAGATGTTGCGCCAATTGGGCCAGGCGGCTGCTGGCGGCGCGGCGCAGAAGATAGCCGGGATAGGCGAGAAACGGATTGTCCATGGAAATGTTCATCTCGATCTGATGCCGCCTGGGCAAGCGGAGCGGCGGAATTTGCCCCGCACAGGGTATGTTATTTAGCATAACGCGATGGCGATCAAGCACCGAGCAAAGGAGTGGCGATGAAGCACAATCTGGCGATGGCCCCGTTGACCTTGGCAATTCTGCTCGCCGGGATCGGCCCAGCGCGTGCGGCGCAGGCCCAGTCCACGCAGGCTCCTTCCGCACAGGCCCCTTCCGCACAGGACTGTGCCGCCTTGGCCAAAGCCACGTTTCCCGATGCATCCACCACGCTGTCGCTGGCCGTCTTTCGTGCGGCAACGGCACAGGAGATGCCGGTGGCGGATGGCGCCCGCCCGGCTGCTGCGATCCCGGCAATGCCAGCGCATTGCGAAGTGATCGGCAAGCTGCAGGAACGCGCGGGTGCCAATGGGCAAATCTATGCGATCAAGTTTCACATGAGCCTGCCCGCCGCGTGGAACGGCCGCTTTGTGTTCCAGGGCGGCGGTGGGTCTGATGGCAACCTGGGCGATGCGGCGGGCGGCTTTTCCAGCCAGCCGGGCGTGACCGCACTGGCACAGGGCTATGCCGTCGTTTCGTCAGATTCCGGGCACGACAACGCAGTCAACGACGATCCTGCGCGTCAAGGCATCGTGACGTTCGGGCATGACGCCCTGGCTCGGCACAATTATGGCTTTGGCTATATCGGCCCGGTGGTCAGGGCCGGCAAGGCCTTGATCCAGGCCTATTATCGCCGCGCGCCAGCGTTCACCTATTTCGTTGGCGGCTCCAAGGGCGGCCAGGAAGCGATGATGGCGGTGCAGCGTTTCCCGCAGGAATTCGACGCCGCGCTGATTGGGTATCCGGGCTTTCATCTGGCCTATGCGTCCATTGCACAGCTGTGGGATGGACAGGCCTTTGGCGCTGTCGCCAAGGCCATGGGACAATTGGGCAACGATGGCTTGCCACTCGTCAACAAGGCGATGAGCGACCAGGACATTCTCTTGGCGCAGGGCGCGATCCTGAAGGCCTGCGATGCGCTCGACGGGCGCAGCGATGGCATGATCGAGCATTTTACCGCATGCACCACGGCGCGCGTCGTGCCCGAACTGGCCAAGATCACCTGCCCAAGCGACGATCCGGTACTCAAGACTGCCACGTGCCTGCTGCCGATGCAGGTTGCGGCGCTGCGCAAGGTGATGGGTGGGCCGCGCACCCGTGATGGCAAGCCAATCTATTCCGAATGGGCGTGGGATGCCGGCATTGGTGCAGCCACGGCCCATGGCGTGACGCAGGGTTGGCGGATCTGGAAAATGGGGGGGTATGCCTCACCCATCAACAACGGCGCCTTGCTGCGCCTGGGCGCGCCTACCAATTCGGCAGTCTTCCGCTCGCCGCCGCTCGACGTGGCGGCCGATGTCACCTCGCTGACCCGCTATGCGCTGAGCGCCGACATTGACGAGGCCTATCGCGCAGCGCATGTCAAATGGGGCACATTGCACGAAGCGCCGGTGGATTTCATGCATGCCGACGCAACCGATCTTTCGCCGTTCTATCGGCGTGGCGGCAAGATCATCGTGTTCCACGGTGTCAGCGATCCGGTGTTTTCGGTGCTCGATACGATCCGCTGGCTGTCCGCAGTGGACAGGCATGAGCACGGCAACTCTGCACGCTTCATCCGTTTTTACGCGGTTCCGGGCATGAACCACGGGCGCGGTGGCCCGGCAACCGATCGGTTCGATATCTTCTCGTCGCTGGTCGCTTGGCGCGAAAAGGGTATTGCGCCGCAGGCGATCACCGCCACGGCCGGTGAGGACAGCCCGTGGCCAGGGCGCACCCGCCTGCTGTGCCCCTATCCGCAATGGCCGCATGCACGCGCAGGCAACAGCGAAAGCGCGGCTTCGTCAGTCTGCCGGTAACGGCGACGACCGGGGATTTGCTGCGCAACATCGAGCCCAATGTACCTGGCTAAAGTGTGACGGAAAACGTTGTCAGTCGTGCGTTAGGTTTGTATCACTCGGCCATGACCTCGTTTATCGGAGCAGACATGGGTTTCCACTCCAATGCCTCTCTTCGCCGCCGCGCCCAAAGGATCGGCGCGCGGGCGCTGCTTGCTGCCTCGCTTGCCATGGTGCTGGGTGGCAGCACCATGGCGCATGGTTCGAACCAGCCGCTCTACGTCAATCCCGACAGCACCGTTGTGCGGGCGGCCAAGGGGCTGACCGGACAGGCGGAGCAGGACGCGCGCCTGATCGCGCGGTTCCCCACTGGCACGTGGCTGACCAGCGGCACCCCCGAAGAGGTGCAGGCAGAGGCGCACAAACTGGTCGGCGATGCCGCAGCAAAAGGCGCGATTCCGGTGTTGGTGGCCTACAACATTCCGTTCCGGGACTGCGCGCTCTATTCCGCCGGCGGGGCAGCAGACAGTGCGGCCTATGCTGCGTGGATTCGCGGCCTTGCCGCAGGCATCGGCAATGGCCGGGCCATCGTCATTCTCGAGCCAGACGGTTTGGGCGTGATCCCGTGGAACACCACGCTGACCGGGCAGGCGGAAAGCTGCCGGCCGGCAGGCATGGATGCCAAGGCGACGGTCGAACGCTATCGCCAGCTGCGCGACGCTGCGGCCGTGCTTTCGGCTTTGCCAGGTGTGCAACTCTACATGGATGGGGGCGGCAGCAGCTGGCTGGCCCCCGGCGAAATTGCCGCACGCCTCCTGTTGGCCGACGCAGGCAAGGCGCGGGGGTTCTTCCTCAACGTGTCGAACTATGAGAGCGATACCCGGCTCAAGCGGTACGCCCGCTGGGTCAGCGACTGCATGGCGCTGGTCTCGCAAGGGGGGCTCAGCCCGCGCGAGTGCCCTGGCACGCCGATCACCGGCGCGCGCGACTATCCGGGCGCATGGGCGGATGTGGACGCTGCCTATGATACCTTGTTCTGGCGCCTGCACCTGAAACGCGATCCGCAGGCGCAAAAGCATGCCGTGCTCGATACCAGCCGCAATGGCCAGGGCGGATGGGTGCCCAAGCCGGGGCGCTATCGCGATGCAGAGGTGTGGTGCAATCCGCCCGAACGCGGGCTGGGCCGCCGGCCGACCCTGGCCAGCGACGATCCGTACATCGACGCGTTCCTGTGGATCAAGATTCCCGGTGAGTCCGATGGCCAGTGTTATCGCGGCACCGCCGGGCCGGGCGATCCCGAACGGGGCATGGTTGCGCCTGCAGCCGGCGCGTGGTTTGCGCAGCAGGCCCGCGAGTTGATTACGCTGGCGCGTCCCGGCGTGGAATAGGCACGCGGGGCTGGGAAGTGGGACTACTCTTGGTAAGCAGGCGGTGGCGCGGTTGAGCCGCGCACCAGCAGCGCATGGGCATGCTCGTGGCGCTGATCGAGAGCGGGGCCTTCGTGCGTGGCATCGAGCCGGGCGATCAGCCGGTCGGCCGCATCCCAGGCCATCGCGCTGACGGGTTGATGTACCGTGGTCAATTGCGGCCAAGCGGTACGTGACACTTCCGAATCGTCAAATCCGGCGATCGACAGGTCATCGGGCACCGCAAGCCCCAGCGCGCGCGCGGCCGCGAGTGCGGCGGCGGCCATGTCGTCGTTCTGCGCCAGAATCGCAGTCGGTGCCGGATCGCGGCGCAAGAGATCGAGCGCTGCATCATAGCCCACAGCGTACGTGAAATCGCCGGTGACGATCAGGTTCTCGTCCAGGATTTTGCCGTGCTCGGCAAAGGCGCGGCGATACCCCTCCAGGCGGGCGAGGCTGGCGGCGTGCGCCGGGTCACCCAGGATGATCCCCACGCGGCTGTGGCCCATGTCCAGCACGTGTGACGCCACGGCCTGGCCGGCGGCGACTTCATCCATGGTGATGACGATCCCGCGTGCAAGATCCTTTTGCGGGGTGATCCGCGCGTAGGGCAACCCTTGGCGATCAAGCAGGTCGAGCAGTTCGATTTGATCGCAGGCTGGCGGCGCCAAGAGCACGCCGTCCAAGCCCGTGCGTAACAGCAGTTTGCCCAGTTCCTCTGGCCGTTCCGACGCGTGGTTGAACGGCAGCACCACCAGCCGGTAACGCCCGTTGTGCATCCGATCCAGCGCGCCGTTCTGCAGATCGACGACGTAGCTCGGGCTCGGCCGTTCATAGGTCAGCCCGATCAGGAAGCTACGCCGTGCGATCAGGCTCTGCGCGGTCAGATTCGGGTGATAGTCGAGCTTGGCGGCCGCATCCTTGACCAGTTGCCGGACGCGCGCGCTGACATGCGGTTCGTCATTGAGTGCGCGAGAGACCGTTTTGGGCGAAACGCCGGACATCTTGGCCACATCGATGATCGTCGTACGCCTGGAAATGTGGGCCTCCGTGCTGCTGCTGTCCAATCGGTACCTTTGGGAGCGACGGGTTTCTTAGCGGGTCTCTTGACTTCTGTCGATGTCCGCCGGTAAACGTTGTCAGGAAGACGGTAAACGTTGTCAGTTCCGCGCAGCAGGGCCGGTACGACATCAGGAGGGGTTTCATGGGAGTGAGGGGACGCAAGGGCTTGGCGCTGCGGATGGCATCTGTGGCGATGGTTGCGGCACTCGTGCCGGCCGCCCGTGCGCAACAGGCAGGGGTAAGCGACGGCGCTGGCGCGGCGCATCCTGACCTCTGGCCGCAGCGTGAAGGGCGAATCGCGCTCGACATCGCGATGGAAAAGCGGATCGACGCGTTGCTTGCGACCATGTCGCTTGAGCAAAAGGTCGGGCAGATCATCCAGGGCGATATTGCCAGCACCACGCCCGACGACGTGCGTCGCTATCATCTCGGTTCAGTGCTGAACGGCGGTAATTCCGATCCCGGTGGGCGTTACAACGCGCCAGCCAAGGACTGGCTGGCGCTGGCCGATGCGTTCTACGAAGCGTCGATGGCGCCCAGCGGCAATCTGCCGCGCATCCCGATCATGTGGGGCAGTGATGCCGTCCACGGCCACAACAACGTGGTCGGCGCAACGCTTTTCCCGCACAACATTGGTTTGGGCGCCGCGCGCGACCCGGAATTGCTGCGCAGCATCGGCGCCGTCACGGCCAAGGAAATGCGCGTTACCGGGCTCGACTGGACTTTCGCCCCGACGTTGGCGATCGTGCGCGATGATCGCTGGGGCCGCACCTATGAAGGCTTTGGCGAGGCGCCGGAGATCGCCGCCTCCTATGCCGCTCCGCTGATCGAAGGGCTGCAAGGCAAGATCGGTGACAAGGACTGGCTGCGCGGCCCGCACATCATCGCCACAGCCAAGCATTTTCTGGGCGATGGCGGTACCTATGGCGGCAAGGACCAGGGCGACACGCGGATTTCGGAAGCCGGCCTGATCAATACCTTCAGTGCGCCGTACATTCCCGCGCTTAATGCCGGGGTGCAGTCGGTCATGGTGAGCTTTTCCAGCTGGAACGGCACCAAGATGCACGGCAATCAGTCGCTGCTGACCGGGGTGATGAAGCAGCGCTGGGGCTTTGACGGCTTTCTGGTGGGCGATTGGAACGGCCACGCCCAGGTGAGCGGCTGCACCGCCACCGATTGCGTCCAGGCCGCCAAGGCCGGCCTCGACATGTATATGGCGCCCGATAGCTGGAAAGCGCTGTGGCAAAGCACGCTGGCCCATGCGCGCGATGGCTCGCTGCCCATGGCGCGGCTTGACGATGCCGTGCGGCGCATCCTGCGCGTGAAGCTGCGCGCCGGCCTGTTTGAAGCCGGCAAGCCGTCGAGCCGGCCCTTTGGCGGCCAATTCGACCTGTTGGGCAGCGCGGAGCATCGCGCCGTAGCCCGCCAGGCCGTGCGGGAATCGCTGGTGCTGCTCAAGAACGCCGGGCAGTTGCTGCCGCTCAAGCCTATGTCCAATGTCCTGATGGCGGGCGATGGCGCGGATAACCTGACCAAGCAGACCGGCGGCTGGACCTTGAGCTGGCAGGGCACCGGAACCAAGCCGGCCGATTTCCCCCATGCCCAATCGATCTGGTCTGGCATTGCCGAACAGGTAAAGGCGGCGGGCGGTTCGGCCACGCTTTCGGCCGACGGCAGCTTTACCAAGAAGCCTGACGTGGCCATCGTGGTCTTTGGCGAAGACCCCTATGCCGAATTCCAGGGTGATCGCCCCGATGTCGGCTTTGACGATGCACGCAGCCTGGCCCTGCTGCGCCGCCTCAAGGGCGCTGGCGTGCCGACGGTGGCGGTGTTCCTGTCGGGCCGGGCGATGTGGGTAAACCCGTTCCTCAATGCCGCCGATGCCTTTGTCGCGGCATGGCTACCGGGTTCCGAAGGCGGCGGCATTGCCGACGTATTGTTCGGCAAGGCCGATTTTCGCGGCACCTTGCCCTATAGCTGGCCGCGTTCGAGCGATCAGACCGCCGTCAACGTGGGTGACAAGGATTACAATCCGCTGTTCCCCTATGGCTTTGGCCTGAAATATGGCCAGCCTGGCGATCTGGCACCGCTGCCCGAAGCGCGCGCTACGGTCGCGGCGGCTGATCCCGGCGTCCTGTACGCCGCCGGACGTCCCGGCGCAGGGCGGCAGTTGCTACTGGGGGCGCCCGGGGCGCTGTCCACCAATCCTGGCCCGGAATTGATCGATGCGCGCCCCGCCGATCACCACGCGCAAGAGGATTCGGTGCGGCTGCACTGGACCGGCGCTGGCCCCGCCATGGCCGCGATTGCCGGGGACGCGCCCGTCAATCTGACGCGCGAGAGTAATGGCGGCTTGGCGGTGGAACTGGAATTCCGCGTCGATGCTGCGCCCACCGCCGATGTGAACCTGCTGATGCAATGCAGTGGTGACAAATGCGCCGGCGGCTTTCCCGTAGGTGGCATGTTCAAAGCGGTGCAGGCCGGCCAGTGGTCGCGCCTCGCCATTCCGCTGCACTGCTTTGAAAAGGCCGGCGTGGACATGAGCAAGGTGACCGTGCCGATCGCGCTGTCCACCAGTGGCGCGATGACCGTCACGCTATCGTCAGCGCGGATCGTATCGCCGGTCGGGCCGGTGCTGACCTGCAACTGACCGCGCCGCGCCAGGGAGCGGCGCGGCACCGGTCCAAGACCCATGAACCAATCGACATTTCATTCAATCGCCATCCAGTCAGGAGAGGAATACATGAACAGGGGAATCTGGAAGCGCAGCATGGTGCTGGCGCTGCTTTCGACTTGCGCGGCAGCGCCGGCCCTTGCGCAGGAAGCGCCCGCTGATCAGTCGGCCGCCAAGCCGGCAGCGGCTGCGCAGCCCAAGGATGGTCCGGGCGACATCATCGTCACCGCCAACCGCCGCGAGCAGAACCTGCAGGATGTTTCCGGCGTGGTCCAGGCGCTGGGATCGGACCAGCTGCGCAAGGACGGCATCGTCGAACTGCGCCAGTTGCAGCAGGCCGTACCGGGGCTGAGCATTGCCAACCAGGAAGGCAATGTCGAAATCTTCATCCGCGGCGTCGGCTCGGCCAACAACACCGAACTGGGCGATCCCGGCGCAGCGCCGCACCTCAACGGCACCTACATTCCGCGCCCGCGCGGCCTGGGTCTGATGTTCTATGACCTTGAACGGGTGGAAGTGAACAAGGGGCCGCAGGGCACCCTCTATGGCCGCAATGCGCTGGCCGGTACGCTCAACATCATCACCGCCAAGCCCAAATTTGACAGCTATTCCGGCTATATCCAGGCCGAATTCGGCAACCGCAATTCCTATGCGGCCGAAGGCGCCGTCAATATCCCGATCGCGTCGAACTTCGCGATCCGCGCGGCAGGCTATTACGTCAACCGCGACTATGGTTTCCGCAATGTCTCGACCGGCGCACCAGCGATCGGTCTCAAGCCCGCTGGTCTGGAAGAGAACTATGCCGGCCGCCTGTCGATGCTGTGGGAGCCGACCAGCCGCCTGACCATTTCGGTGATCGGCGATTATGGCAAGGAAACCGGCACCGGCTATCCGGGCGCCAACATCTACAGCGCGGTTGAAGCCACTGGCCTGACGGCCAGCGACCTGGACCTGCGCCGCGTGGTCTATCGCGGGCTCCAGGGCAAGATGACCAACGAGCTGTGGGGCGTTCAGGGCAAGATTGCCTATGATTTCGACAAGGTGGGCATGGAACTGACCGGCAGCTACCGCTCGGTCGATTTCAACCAGGTCAACGCGTCGAGCGATGGCATCGATTACCCCGGCCGCAACCTGGCGACCGAGCAGTACGACAATTTCTCGGGCAACTTCTGGCAAACCAAGTCGCAGAGCGAAGTCTTCGAACTGCGCGTCTTTGCCAAGAAGGGCCAGCGCTTCCGCTGGAACCTGGGCGCGTTCTATTTCAACGAAGACCAGCAGGTTGGCTATCTCGCGCTCGCCGATCGCGGCTATTGCTGCTATTCGGGCACCGAATTCACGATGCCTGACGTGCGCGGCAAGAGCCATGCGTTCTATGCCGACGGCACCTATGACGTGGCTGATCGCCTGCGTGTTCTGGGCGGCATCCGCTATACCGAGGAAAGCAAGTCGCGCTATGGCATCGGTGGCAACTGGGCGCTGACGCTGGGCGGCGCCAACTATGCCTGCTGTCTCGCCACGCGCCTTGGCACCGAAGGCTTTGTGCCAGCCTTGCTCAGCCGCCCGAATTTCGACGTGTCCAAGATCAACACCCCGCAGGGCATGGCGCAGTTCCTGATCCAGGGTATCGCCTCGCCCGGTGCGCGCGACACGCTGATCAACCAGATCGGCGCCATTGCCAATGGCACCAATCCGGCCGGCAACTGCTTTACCCGGCCTGATATCGACAACGGCTTTGTCACCTGCCCGACCAACACCAACGGCGGTTTCAGCTATGCCAATCTGACCATCCCCGGCCAGCAGGTGGGCAGCGCTGCATTCAAGTATGCCGATTGGCGCCTTGGTTTCGAGTATGACCTGAGCACCGGCCACATGGTCTATGGCAAGGTTTCAACCGGCCACAAGGCGGGCGGTTTCAACGACAGCTTCAACGGTTCGACCGTGCCGGAAACCTATCGTCCGGAAAAGCTGATCGTGTACGAAGTTGGCAGCCGCAACACGTTTGACGTGATGGGCCGCCGCGCGGTGTTCAACCTCACCGGCTTCTATTACGACTACAAGGACCAGGTCTTCCAGGACCTGACCTGCATCAACCTCGACACCACGCAGACGCCGAACGTGTGCAACGGCTATTCGCTGGTCAACCGCAACATCGGCGCCTCGCGCCTGTTCGGCGCTGAAGCCGAATTTCGCGTGGCGCTGCCCTACCACTTCTCGGTCGACGTGAATGCGGCTTACCTCGATACCCGCATCACCAATGGCGAAGTCGCGGACGTGCGCGCGCTGGATAACAGCGCGGGTGGCAAGTCGCCGCTGATCAGCCTGGTTGGCAACCAGCTGCCGCTGGCCTCAAAGGTCAACGTCAGCGCGCATATCGCGCAGTGGATCGATGTGGGCCGTGGCCGCTTCGATTGGCAGGTTCTGGCCAACTATCGCTCGGCCTATTACCTGACGCAGTTCAACAACAAGGACGTCGTGTTCCTGAACGGCACGCGCCAGACCGCGCTCCAGGCCGGCTTCCCGGACCGTCAGCCCGGCTTTGTCACGCTGAACCTGGGCGCAGGTTACCAGGTCAACAACGTGCGGATCGAGGCATGGGCCAGCAACCTGCTTAACGTTCAGGCGTCGCAAAAGGAACTGGCGGGCTCCGCGCTCAACATTCGCTTCCTCAACGACGCCCGCACCTATGGCGCGCGTCTGCGCCTGACGTTCTGATCGGGTTCTGAGCGCAGCAAGAGGCCCGGCTTGCCACACGGCAGGCCGGGCCTTTTTGCGGGCGGAATTGTGCCAGCGTTTATCGCGAGGCTGACGACAGCACCGCGCTGGCTTCCGCTTCTGCGACAAGGCGCGCGGCATCGTCGGGCAGCAGCCAGCCTTGCCGCACGCGCTGCGCCGCAACGGACCGGACCCGCGCGACAAAGCCGGCGTGGCTGCCATAGCGTTCTTCCAGCGACAGGCGCGGATCGCCCTTGGCAAGGCGTTCCGCCTTGGTGGCGGCAAAGGGAATGAAACCACCGGCGAAGCCGCAGGGTCCGCCCGCGCCATATCCCTTGGCCAGCACGTTCCAGCCCAGATAGGTGCCCAGTGGCACGAGATGCTGCACCGAAGGGACGCCGCTGCCGGTTTCGTTGCCATCGCGGTCCACGCGCGGCACCAGCGAGGGGATGGTGCGGCGGATCGCCGGGGGCTGCTGTGTGATCACGCCAGACAGATCGGGATAGTCGAACCCGGGGCCGTAATCGTAATCGAGCAGATCGTTCATCTTGCCGTCCGGCACCGGCGCGCCGGGGATGGCTGGCCAGTGCATGGCGGCGGCATGGGGCGGGACAAGATCGCCATGGGCCAGCGTGGGATACTGGCTGGGCGGCGGCGCGCGGCCGGTGCTGACCCATGCCACCAGCCGCTTCATCAGCGCGCGCATCGTCGGCAGCGATGGATTGGGATTGTTGGGCAATGCGCAGACCGGCGCGCCGGGCCAGGGCTTGTCACCATCGAGCGAGATGCCGCCGGTGTAGGAACCGCCATGGGTCACGCCAGGGAAGTAATACCGCCGCACGTTGGCCGGGATCGGCACATCGGCGCGGGCATCCGTGCCGACCAGCGCTGGGGATAGTCGCAGGCCCCAAAGTTCGGTGGAGCCGAACGTTTCCATGATCTTGGGGCAGGTTTGTGTTGCCGTGCAGCGATCGAGCAGGCTGTGCGTGCCCCGGCCGCGCACCCGATCGGCATAGCGGCTCCACCACAAGGTGCCTTCGCTGCCCGGCTCGAACAGGGTTGCGGCCCCGCCCGGCACGGCAAAGCGCAGGTTGAGCGGCACCTGGCGTGCCGCGATGTTGGGATTGGCACCGTCGAACACGCGATGGCCCGCTTCATCCTGGTTGAAGCCAAGGTTGATGAAGCTCTTGACGAAATTGCCCGATTGCGAGGTGCCGCTGACCACGCTCCAGCGCACCTGGCCGGCAAGGGGATTGGGCGTGCCATGGTCGTCGGCCGCCGCATGGCGCAGAAAGCTGACGAGATCGCGCGTAGCGGCAAAGCCAATGCCCAGAACCAGCGGATCGCGCGCCTGATAGACCAGCGTATAGGCAAGCGCCGGGTCAAAGCCGCCCTTCAGGCAGATGCGCGCGGGATCGGGCGTGCCGGGAAACGGCGTGGTGCGGCAATCGGCAAAGGCCCATTGGCTGGGAGCAATCGGCTCCAGCGGCGCAGCGTCGCTGGCCTGGCGATAGAGCCTGGCGTGCGCGGGATCGAGATCGACCGGAAGCGGGCGCGGTACGGGGCGGCCGATCCCACCGGTCAGGCCCCAGGTGCTGCCGGAAAGATCGGTCACGCGGGCCAGCGCCGGCCCGGTCAGGCCCTTGGCCACGGGCACGGTGGCAGTTTGCAGGCCGGGTGCGGGCGCCAGGTCACCCTGCCAGCCGCTGATCACGCGGATGTGGCCATCTTCATCGGGGGCCACTTTGCCATTGCCCCGGTTGGGCACGTCGTAGAACAGCACGCCGCTGCCGCGCACCAGGGGGCGGGCGATGGCAAACGTGGCGCTATAGCCGATGCGGCCGTTGGCCTGGCGCGGGGCTTGGGCAATGTCGGCGATGATCGCATCGCGCGTTGGCGATACATCACCATCGAAGGTGCCGGTGATGATCTCGTAGGGGCGCTCGCCCGGCTTGGTGGGGGCGGGGGTGCGCGTCTCAATATGGATGGCGGTAACCCGCGCCTGCGCGCTGGTGGCCAGGGCAAGCAGGGCAGCCCCGCCGAGGAAGCAGATCCTACGCATCGGCGATCTCCATATCCAGCAGTTGCGCGCCCAGCGTCTTGCCATGGGCATCGAGCGCGAGGGAGCGGGTGACGCCGCCCGAAAGCACGCCATGCAGCACGAAATTCACGGCCTGAAAGTTGGGCAGCACGAACCGTTCGATCCGGCGCGGGCGCAGCGCGGCAAGATGGGCGGCAACCCTCTCAGTCGTCAGCGCGCGCTCCAACTGGCTGAACTGCGCCGGGCCGCGGGCAAACACGCAGATCTGCGAGGTATCACCCTTGTCGCCCGTGCGGGCGTGGGCCAGATCACGAAGTCGCATCAACTCACTCCATGAACGATGGAGGGCGCAACCGCGCCGCGCGGAACGAGGACGGAGGCAACCGCGACCACTTCGCGCAGGGTGGTGGTCACGCCCCCACCACCCGACGGGCCATTGAGATAGAGCGCCTCGACCTCCGCACCAATTTCGGCGGCCGTGGCGCGATCGGCGCAGCGGGCGGCAACGCGCGCGCGCACTTCGGCCGGTTCGGGCGCGCGGCCGGTGGCATTGACGGCATTCACGCCGATCAGGTCATAGCGGATATCATCCACCGCCAGGCGCTGCATCGCCACCCGCTCGGCCACGATATCGAGCGCCAGCTGGCCGCGCGCCAAGGCGCCGGGCCCGGCGTAGCTGATCTGCCCTTCGCCAATGAAGCCGTCGCGATAACCGACCGATACCTTGAGGCTTTCGGGGCGGGGGTGGCCGGTCGCGCCCGATACGGCAATGCGATCCGGGCCTGCCTCGGCCAAGTTCAGCGTGGTGAAGTCTGCCACCACATCGGCCTGAAGATAGCGGGCTGGATCAAGGATTTCGTACATCGCCTGTTCGCGCGCATTGGCGAGCGAGAGGCGCCCACCCGTGCCGGCAACCTTGGTGAGCATGGCCGTGCCATCTTCGTTCACTTCGGCCAGGGGAAAGCCCAGGCGGGCCAGGCCCGGCACATCGTTGTAGCCGGGATCGGCGAAATAGCCGCCGGTCAGCTGGCCAGCGCATTCCAGCAGATGGCCGATGGCAGTGCCGCCTGCCAGCCGCGTCCAATCGTCTTCGGCCCAGCCGAACGCATGGATCATCGGCCCGAGAAACAACGCCGGGTCGCACACCCGCCCGGTGAAGATCACCTGCGCCCCTTCGGCCAGCGCCTGGGCAATGGGAAACGCGCCGAGATAGGCGTTGGCGGAAATCGGCTTGAGATCGGACAGCGATCCCGCGCGATCCAGCAGGGGGAGGTCTTCGCCCGCGATGCTGGCCAGCACATCGTCACCCAGCACCGCCGCCATGCGGATGCCGGTCAGGCCCTGCTCACGCGCAACGGCGAGCGCGGCTTCCATGGCGGCGAGCGGGTTGGCCGCGCCCATGTTGGACACGATGCGCACACCGCGCGCCATGGCCGGGCCCAGCACGGCGCGCATGCGCCGCTCCAGCCGGGGGTCATAGCCCGCGGCCGGATCACGCTGGCGCGCCAGTTGCGCCAGCGCGATAGTGCGTTCGGCCAGGCATTCAAAGCACAGGAAATCGAGTTCGCCTTGTTCGACCAGTTCAACGGCCGGCTCGATCCGATCCCCGGCAAAGCCGGCACCGGCACCGATGCGTATGGTTTTCATGCATGTCTCACTCATAGGCCGATCAGGCCGATGGCCAGCGCTGCCAGTGTCATCACCAGGGTGGCGCCCAGCAGCCAGGGAAAGGCAAAACGCTGATGCGCGCCGAGGTCGATGCGGCTCAGGCCTGCGACCAGGAATGTTGCGGGGGTCAATGGGCTGATCGGAAAGCCAACGGTATGCATGCCCAGCAGCGCCGCCTGCGCCACCTGCACGGGCGGCACGCCAAAATGGCCGGCAACTTGCGCGACGACGGGCAGCACGCCGAAGTAGAAGCTGTCAGGGTCGAACACCACGCTGAGCGGCATGCTGGTGACGGCCACCAGCAGCGGCAGGCTGCGGCCCATGCCGGGCGGCACCAGGGCCACGCTGGATTGGGCCAAGGCGTGGATCAGGCCAGCGCCGTTCATGATGCCGGTAAAGGCGCCAGCGGCAAACAGCACGCCGGCCATCATCATTGCCGGGCGGGCATGCGCCTCGATCCGGGCGCGCTGTTCCTCGGCATTGGGATAGTTGATCGTCAGGACGAGGGCAAAGGCGACCATGAAGATCACGGCCGGTTCGGCCACGCCGCCGACCATCAGGCCGATGACCGCCAGCGTGATGGCCAGGTTGAGCCAGAACAGGCGCGGGCGATGCAGCGGATCAGCGCTAGGGCCGCTTGCCACCGGGCCAGCCGCCACGGCGCCAGCGGGCAGGTATTGCGCCTGAGGCAGGGCAGCCAGGCGGCGTTCTTCCCGCCGGCCCATCCACCACGCCGCGCCGAATACGAACACCAGGCCAACCAGTTGCACCGGCAGCATCGGCGTGAAGATCTGCACCGTGGGAATGTGCAGCGCAGCGCTGGCGCGCAGTGTGGGGCCGGTCCACGGCAGGAAATTGACCCCTGCGGCAAGCGAGGCGCAGCAGGCCAGCACGCGGCGGTCCATGCCCAGTTGATCGTAAAGCGGCAGCATCGCCGGCACGGTGATCAGGAAGCAGACCGCGCCAGAACCATCGAGATGGATCAGCAACGCCAGCAAGGCCGTGCCCATGGTGATCCGCGATGGCTTGCGCCCCACCAGGCGCAGCACGCCGCCAACCAGCGGTGCCAGCAGGCCAGCATCGCTGACCACCCCGAAAAACAGGATGGCAAACACGAACATGCCGGCAACCGGGGCAATCTTGGTGACGCCGGCAATGATCCAGCCCGGCACGCCGGCGCCCAGGCCCAGTGCTGCCGCGCCGATCACCGGCACCAGGATCATCGCTGCAAGCGGGGATAGTCGGTTTGTCAGGATGACGGCCAGCATGACACCGATGATGGCCAGTGCGCCCAGTGCGAGGGCGGCTGGCGGCAAAGCTGCAGCGGCCAGCATCAGCATGCCCCCTTGGCCGAGAGCACGCGTAGCATGTTCTGGGCCGCGGGCGAGGGGCTGCGCGCAGAAAGATGGGCAATGCCGATCACGCGATCGGCGCCGCTGTCACCCAGCAGGTGCCATTCCAGATCGTGCGCGCCGACCATCGGGCGGCACGACAGCGGAAGCGCGCTGATGCCCAGGCCCGCCGCGATGAAGGCGCCCAGCGTGGCGGGCTGCGTGCATTCATACAGTGGCCGCGGCGCCAGCCCGGCGCGGGCAAACGCGGCATCGGTGATCTGGCGCACGCTGCTGGTGGGGGCCATCGCGATGAACGGGGCATCGGCAAAGCTGTGCCAGCTGGGATCGGCCGGTGCGTGCCCGGCGCGGCAGACCAGGGCGCAAGGGTCTGTAAACAAGGGCAGAAAGGTGAAATCCTCGGCGGCGTCATCAGGTGGGGTCATCACCGCCAGATCGATCAGCCGCTCGCGCAGCTGTTGATAGATGGTCCCCGCCAGTCCTTCGCGCACGGTCACGTCGACGCCTGGCCAAGCCTCGCGAAAGCGGCTGAGCACGGCGGGCAGATCGCCCACGGCGTAAGATGGCAGCACGCCCAGGGCAATGCGGCCACGCTGGCCCGACAGCGTCTGGCCCAGGAGATCAAAGGCATCGTCGAAATCGGCGATCAGGCGCTGTGTCAGGCGGAGCAGGTCTTCGCCGGCCTGGGTCAGCGACACGTGGCGGCGGTTGCGGTCAAACAGGCGGGCGCCAAGGTCTTCTTCCAGCAGGCGGATGGTGCGCGAGAGCGCCGGCTGCGAGACATGGGCAAGTTCGGCCGCGCGGCTGAAGTTCGCCGTCTGGGCCAGGATGCGAAACTGGCGCAGGGTGGAAAGACTGGGAGTGCGGGCCATGCGGAACCTGTGCGCCAGAGGGAGCCGCCGATAGGTCTGGGCAGCAGGCGCATGGTGGCGGGCGCCACGCCCGGCGTCCAGCCGGCAGGTGCGCTTGGCCCCTGCCGCAACTGGCGCCACGTGTGGAAACCCGCCACCCACGATCAGAAGCGCGCCGCGATGCGGGCGTAGACCTGCCGCCCGAACGGATCGGCGATCGAGGGCAGATAGCCGTTGTACTTGGCAAAGCCGGGCGAGGTGTTGAAGATGTTGATCATCCCCAGCGTCAGCGCATAGCGATCGTCGTGGCCAAAGTTCAGGCTGTATTGCGCATCGAACACCGAAAACGCGCTGACCTTGGTGCTGACGGCGGGAACGACGGCGCCGGTGCCCGCGGTGTTGAGGCTTTGCCCGTAATCATCCTTGACGCCGGCGGTATAGCGCCAGGTCAAAGACAGCGTGTGCGGGCCATAGCCGGCATCGATGCCAGCCACGCTGCGCCAGCGCGGCGCTGCCGAGGACGAGGTGGGCGACTGCACGAACGCGTTGCGATAGCCCACGCCATCATAGACCACCGAGCCGGTGATGTTGCCATTGGCATCGCGGCGCAGAATGCCGGTGTCGACATCGTAGGCCAGCAGATAGGTCAGCGTGTCGCGCAAGGTGAGATGCAGTTGGCCAGCGTCAAACGCATACTGGCCCTGAATGTCGATGCCCGATGTCTTGGTGCCGCTGGGCGCATTGAAGCTGGTGACGACCACCGATTGCAGCGTGCCAGTCAGCGGGTCGCGCAGCACCGCGGCGCCGTTGGGCGCGGTGTTGACCACCTGCTGCGGGTTCTGCGTCGAAATCTGGTTGTTGAACTGATACTTCCAGTAATCGATCGAGAACCGCGCGCCGCGCGTCGGCACGAAGGTGGCGCCCAGGTTATAGACCGTGGACGACTGCGGCTTGAGGTTGGGATTGCCGTAGGTCTGGATCGTGCGGAACGAGGTGGTGCCATCGACCGGATCGGTGACGTTGACCACGTTGGTGCCGATCAGCGAGGCGGAACCGTTGGCCAGCGAGGGCGCCTGGAACGCCTTGCTGTAGGAACCGCGCAGCGAGAACCAGTCGACCGGGTGCCAGTTGGCCGCCACCTTGGGCACGGCCTTGCTGTAACCACCGGCATCTTCATAGCGGCCAGCCATATTAAGCGTCAGGCTGTCGATCGGCTGGTAATTGGCTTCGGCGAACACGCTCTTCACCTCGCGCGAGAACGCGGTGTTGAGGTGCTTGCCGAGGAAGCCGCCATAGCCCGACAGCAGCAGGTCGGAATAGTTGGTGATCGATTTCTCGCGGCGATACTGCGCGCCAAGAGCCACGTTGATTTCGTGCCCGGCAATGCTGGCCAGGGGGCCATTCACCACCGCTTCGGCGATATAGTATTCACGCTTGAAATCGGTGAAGACATCGCTTTGCAGATTGTAGATCAGCGACGGATCCATCTGCGACAGGTTGGCCTGGAACGGGCTGTAATAGAGGCAGCTGCCCTTGCCGGGCACAGCGCCGCTGCCGCCACCCAGGAAGTTGGTGTTGCAGTTCGGCCCGCCATAGCCGCGCAGCGCGGCCTGGAACATGTTCATATCGGTATCGCGATCGCGGGCGATCGTTTGCGAGGCGGAATAGGTGGCCGTCGCCAGGTACTTCCACCGCCCGACCAGATTGCCGCGCGCGCCTAGCACGTAGTGCTGCTGGTTCACCGTATCGCGCATCACGCGATATTCGTATCCGCCCGGAAAGCCCTGCGCCCCGATCGCACGGCCATAGAACAGCACGTCGACGCCAAAGGGATTGTAGGGGTTGGACGCCGGCATCGTGGCGTTGCCCGCGTTCTGGGCATAGGAGGGCACGCCAAACCGTTCGGAATCCTGGTGGTAATAGCTGAGTTCAGCAAACAGCGTATTGGCGTCGTTGATTTCGAACGTGGTGTCGTTGTGGATATTGACGCTGCGCGCACGCGGGCGGATCGGGTTCTTCGGCTGGAAATTGTAGAGGCAGTTGCCAAGGCCAAAGGCCGCGCCGCCAGTGGGGGAATAGACGCTGTTGGTGCCGTCTGCGCCGCAATTGGGATCAACCACCTTGAGCGTGCCCGTGGCGGACTTGTTGGCATCATAGAGCGCGGTGTAATCGTTGCCGTTGATCACCACGTGGCCGCCGGTGGCGGTAAGGGGCCGGCCGGTCAGCAGATAGCTGCCCGGATAGCCGGCCGCGGTGGGATTGAAGAAATTGGTGACGGCGCGGTCGGAATTCTGGAGATTGTCCTGAAACCGATAGGACGCCGAAAGTACGGTGTGGAAGCGATCGTTGCCCACGCCCATCATCGCCTGCACGTTCCACGCCGGGGAATCAGCGATGCTGGTGAACTGGGCGCTGGTCTTGAACCCGTTGAACTTGGTGTCGGTCAACACGTTGAACACGCCCGCCACGGCATCGGCGCCATAAGTGGACGATGCGCCATCGAGCAGAACCTCGACGCGCTGGATGGCGATATCGGGCGTCAGGCTGTTGAGGTTGACATAATCGTCACCGGCCTGCGGGGTCACGCGGCGGCCGTTAAGCAGCACCAGCGTGGAGCCGGCGCCCAGGCCGCGCAGGTTGGCGGAACGGGTATCGCGCGTATCCGCACCGCCCTTTGACAGATCCTGCAAGCCGCCGGTGCTGCCCACGTTCTGCGGGATGAAGCGGGTGAGATCACCGATCGAGGACGAACCAGTGCGCGCGATCGCGGCATTGTCGACTGCGAGGATGGGCGAGGCGCGGTTTTCCTGGCGGATATTGCCGAGGTAGGAGCCGGTCACCACGATTTCCTGCGGCTTGGCTTCCGGCGCGGGTTGATCGGCAGGCGGCGTTGCCTGCGCTGGCGTGGCCTGCGCGGCTGCTGCGCCGTGCCAGCCCATCACGCCCATGGCGAACGCCGTGCCGACGAGCAGATTGTGCTTTATCCCGTGATAGCCCTTCATGTGCACCTCCTGATCACCATCGCCGGGGAGGCGCAGCCAGGGATGCCGCCGCAAAACGCGGCGTGCCATCGTTGCTCTCCCCACCATGGCGGTGTTTTCTTGTGAAGGCGCAATGGCGGACGGCCACGATCAAGTGAAATACAATTGGTCTATCGTCTTATAACGTGAAGTTATAAATCTATGGGGTTGGTCGGTCGCGCTGATGGCACCGATGGCGACCCGCCAAGGGCGCGGGCGCAGCTTTCCAAAATGGGCCGCTATTTAAATCCCGCGTGGCCGGGCAGACACGGGCCCGCAACGTTTGGCCGCGTCAAGCAGGGCCGAAAAAGGGAGAGGGGAGCACCATGCTTCAGATTCACGGTAATTTCCGCGCGCATGCCGCAGCCTCGCTGGGCGCGATGGCGCTGGCGTTGGTGGGGACCAACGCTTTCGCGCAGGCCGCCACCGAGGCGGCTCCGGCGCCCGCGCAGGCCAGCCCGGCACCCGGCGAAATCGTGGTGACCGCGCAGCGCCGCTCGGAAAGCTCGCAAAAGGTTGCCATTGCGCTCACCGCGGTGGGCGGGGACCAGCTCACGCAGAAAGCCGTGCTGGTGCAGCGCGATCTGCAGAACGTGGCGCCCGGCCTGACCATCACCAAGGCAGGCCTCACCGAATCCATCAACATCCGCGGTATCGGCCTGTCGAGCGGATCGCCGCAAGTCGCCAATGGCGTCGCCACTTATGTCGACGGGCTGTTCCAGCCGCCGATCGCGCAGAGCTTTGATCTCTACGATATCCAGAGCATCGAAGTGCTGCGCGGGCCACAGGGCACGCTGGTCGGCTCCAACTCCACCGGTGGGGCGATCTTCATCAATTCCAAGCGTCCCAAGCTGGGCGATTTGGGTGGTGACGTGACAGCCGAATACGGCAGCTACAACAATGTCCGCCTCAATGGCGCGATCAATGTGCCGGTGGGGGACAACCTGGCCTTGCGCTTTGCCACCAACCAGCATTGGCGCGATTCCTATTACACCGATCTTGGCCCTTACAAGAACCAGCCCGACAGCCTGAAGGAACACGATGAGCGGCTGTCTGCGCTCTACCAGTCCGGCGGCTTTACCGCCTATTGGAAGGGCGAACTGGCGCAGAAGAGCACGGGCGGCTATGCCTATCAGCCGATTGCCGGCACGCAGTTTGCCGCTGGACGTGAACCCACGCCCTATGTGCTGAATTACGATACCAAGACCGCGAATTTCGAGCGCGCGTTTACCACGGCGCTGGAATTGAAGTACCAGACGCCTGGTGGCCTGGTTGTCCGGTCGGTAAGCGGATACCAGAACAAGCGTGTCTGGAACGTCTATGACGTGGATGGCACCAATATGTCCCAGGCGGCGGGACCGTTCGGCCCGCAGTATGAAGATCAATACGTCCGCGAGAAGGAATACTCGCAGGAAATCAACATCATTTCGCCTGATTCCAAGCCGCTGAACTTTATTCTGGGTGGCTATTACCAGCACAACGATATCGACGTGCTGCTGCATTTCACCGGCACCGCGCCGTTCCCGATCGTGGTCAATCCGATGAACAGCAAGACCACGCTGGGCGCCTTTGCCCAGGTGAACTATCGCGTTACCGAAAAGCTCGAAATCCAGGCAGGCGCGCGCTATTCGCACTATCATGTCGATGGCACCGGCGGCGTTTATCTTGGCGGGCCGCCGCCTTCCGCCTTCCTGACGATTCCGCAGACCGGCACTGAGGCCGATGGCCGCATGACCGGCAAGATCGCGCTTAACTACAAGCCCGATGCCGACAACATGCTCTATGTCTTTGCCGCCCGTGGCTACAAGCCGGGTGGGATCAATCCGCCTGGTGGCATGTTCAACCCGGAAACGGTGTGGGACTTTGAAGCGGGCTGGAAATCGAGCTTCCTCGATCGGCATGTGCGCACGCAGATCGGCGTATTCTATAACAAGTACAACAATTTCCAGATGGACGTGATCAGTCCGGCATCTGGTCAGAATGGCGTGGTCAACCTCGCCAATGCCACGATCAAGGGCTTTGAAGGGCAGCTTCAGGCCAAGCTGGCCGGTTTCGGCCTCGACGCCGGCGTGTCGTATGTGGATTCGCAGCTCAGCAGCGTGACGGTGATCAACAAGTGGCAGCCGGGCGCCGCCACCGCGCAGTTGCCGGCCTGCGCCACCGGGGTAACCAGCAACTGCTTCCCCTACCAGTTCATCACGTCTGATGCCGGGCCGAACCTGCTGTCGCCGAAATGGACCTGGAACGCCGGCCTGGATTATACCTATTCGCTGGGCGAGGGGCGCTCGATCGTGCCCCGCGTGAACTATTCCTATATCGGGTCGCAGTGGGCCTACGTTACCTATCTGCCGCAGTTTGACCTGATCAACGCGCGCCATCTGGTCAATGCCAGCGTCACGCTCAACTGGGACAACTTCAAGGTGGAGCTATACGGCACCAACCTGACCAAGGAATATTTCGTGACCGGGCAATCCGGCCTCAACGAATTCCGCACCGCGCCGCGCGAGTTCGGCGTGCGTCTGGGCGCCAAGTTCTGATGGTGGCATCGCTGCCTGGCAGCATCGGTCGGGGTCACCCGGCCGATGCTGCATCGCTGATGGAGCGCCTGCCATGCCGTTGATTGCCGATACGATCGCGCGGGTAATGCAGCGGATGGTGGCGCCACGGCTGGCCCAGCCGGAAAGCGCGCTGGCGTTTCCCGAAGTTCCTCGGCGTTGCCGCACCATCACTATTCCAACCACGCAAGGCAGTGCTGCGGCCACGGTGTTCGCTCCGCAGAACACGGCGGGCCCGGTGCCGGTTCACGTCAACTTCCATGGCGGTGGCTACGTCATGGGCCACCCCGAACAGGATGATGCGTTTTGCGCGTTCCTGGCCGAGCGGGCCGGCGTCTGTGTCATCAATGTCGATTATGCGCTGGCGCCGCAGCGGCGCTTTCCGATAGCGGTAGAGCAAGCCTGCGAGGTGATCTGCTGGGTGGCGGCGCAGGCGGGGGCGCAGGGGTGGGACGGCGATCGGCTGACCGTGGGTGGGCAAAGTGCCGGTGGCGGTTTGGCTGCTGCTGCCAGCCTGCTGCTTGGCCAGGCGGGCGGGCCGCCCATCGCCGCGCAGATCCTCCACTATCCACCGCTCGATCTCGTCACGCCGCCTGCGCACAAGCAGGCCCGGGCGGCGCGTCCGGTCATTTCACCGGGCGTCGCGCGGCTGTTCAATGCGGTCTATGTGCCCGATCCATCGATGCGGGCAGATATGCGCGCATCGCCGTTGGTGGGCGCGCCCGATGATTTGCTCGACAAGGTGGCGCCGGCGATTGTCATTGCCGCAGGGCTCGATCTCTTGCGGGCAGAGGCTGCCGCCTATGCCCAGCGCCTGCACGCGCGCGGCCGCCTGCTGGAATATATCGAGGTGCCCGATCAGGACCACGCCTATAACCTGCGCGGCGGCACGCGCGAGGTGGTAGAGGCAGTCTATCTTCAAATCGCCCGGCATATTGCGCGCCTGGGGCGCTGATTGTTCGAGCCTTACCAGTAATCCTGCAGGGCCAGTTGGCAGCGCCACTGCGCTTCGTTGGGGGCATCCTGGCTGCCGCCAATCAGATGGGCATGGATCTGCCGGCTGGCCTCGAACAGTTCGCGGGCGGCGGCTTCGGGCAGGTCGGCACTGCGGGTGCGCCGAATAAGGATCGATCCCGCCATGGCGCGGGCAATGAAGTGCAGCACGCCGTTGCCCGACATATCGGCAATATCGCGGATGAAGCCATACCAGTTCTGGCCCAGCACCGTGGCATTGGGCGCCTGCTGCATTTTCTGGAACGAACGCTCGACGCGGTCGAGATAGCGGGCATCCTGTCGCGCCCGCGCCAGATCGATCATCCCGATATTGGCGCGGTTGAGCACGGCGCGGCAACGATCAGGCGAGACCGCGTTGGCAGCGATAAAGGCGTTGATCATATGCAGCGCCCGGCCAGCTTGCGGTTCGCAGGCAAACACGCCACCGCCGCGGCCGCGCCGCATCACCACGTGCTGGGCATCGGCCAGGATGCGCACGGCTTCCACCGCCACTTCCAGGCTGGTGTCATGGGCTTCCGCGATGCTGGCGAGCGAGCCCAGGAACGTTTCACCGGGCGGCAGCAGAGCGATCTGCTGGCGCAGTTTCGCCGCCAGGCGATGCCCGCGCGAGGCCGGCTCTTCAAGCTCGGACCAGGTTGGAAGCGACGCCTGCGTCTGGCACGGCGCACGGGTTTGCTGCACCGGTGCGTCTTGCAGCATGGCCCGCACCAAGCGCCCCAGCGGATCATCCTGCCCGGCAATTTCCGCCTGCAGCCATTGGCGCGCATCTTCCATCGCGGCCGGCGAATTGCTGGCAATGATGTCACTGCGGATGGTATCCAGCGTCTGGTCGAGGCCGGGCAGGCACACGCGCAGCCCACCCTTGCCCTTGCCGCCGCGCCGGGGTTCCATCACACCGCGCAATTGCAGGATGCGGCTGGTCTGCCGCGCCACGCGGCGGCCAACGCCAAACGTCGCGGCAACACTGCCTTCGGTCAGCACGACGGCGGGGCTTGGCGTCAGGCAGATCGACTGCTCGATGCGGTCGGCAACGGTGGCTGGGGTCGATCCGCCCAAATCATGGCCATTGATCACGCGCCCGAACAGGTCGCGCGCGCGCGACAGCGTGGGCGTGTCGGCGATGGGTAACGCGCTCTCCTGCAAATTGGCCACGGCCGATATCCCACCCCATGCAGCCGCCAATGCGGTCTGTTGCAGCACCGTGCCTGACAAAATCACAGCGGGCAACACCCCGGCAATGGCAAAATCGGTGCCTTTTGGGGCGGAATACCAGCGCGGTGCCGGTGAAGCGTGCCGCGCCATGACAGTGGTGGCGCGGCACGCAGCGTTTCAAGGGATCAAGCGTTCGGAGCGCAGTTGGGCGAACAGATCGAAAAAGGCAGTGTCCGTCGCCTGATAGCCGGTAAATCCCAGGCTGCGAGAGCGCGCCATGTCGGTTACCACCTCGATCGGGCGGCCCAGGTCTGCGTCAGTGTGCCAGGGCGAGGCCAGCCGGGTGAGGTCTGGTTCTGCCAGGCCTTCGCGCGCGGCGATGCTGCGCCACACCGGAGCATCGCCCGCCATCTGATCGGCCAGTGGCCGAACGCTGCCGTCAAACCCAGCCGGTTCAACGCCAAACCATTGCGCCAGGCGTGGCCACATCCAGCGCCAGCGGAACATATCGCCATTGGCGCAATTGAACGCCTGGTTTGCCGCAGCGGGCGTGGTCGTGGCCCACAGCAGTTGCTGCGCCAATTGCCGCGCGTCGGTCATGTCGGTAAGCCCATTCCACTGCGCCGCGGATCCCGGGAAGTGGAATGGACGGCCCAGTTCACGGCACAGCGTGGCATAGACCGCCAAGGTGGTGCCCATGTTCATCGCGTTGCCCACGGCCTTGCCGATCACGGTGTGGGGGCGGTGCACGCTCCAGGCAAAGCCGCTGCGTTGCGCGGCGGCGAAGAGTTCGTCTTCTTGGGCATAATAGAAATTGTCGATCGGCAGGCGGGCCTGATCCTCGCGAAACGGCGTATCGGGCAGGTTGCCCTGGCCATAGGCTTCGAACGGGCCAAGATAGTGCTTGAGGCCGGTGACCAGTGCCACATGCACGACGCTGCCAGCCGGCTCTACCGCGCGCAGCAGGTTGCGCACCATGGCCGCGTTGACCGCGATGTTTTCCTTTTCCGTGGCGCGGCGCAGCCAGGTGGTGATGAACACGGCATGGGGTCGATGCCCGGCAAGCGCGGCGGCGGTGGCAGCGGCGTCGGTAAGATCGGCGGCGATCGGCTCCACCCCGGGCAGCGGCAGCGGATTGCGCGCCAGGGCCAGCACGCGCCAGCCTTGGGCATGAAGCAGCGTGGCAATGGCCTGGCCGGTGATGCCGGTGGCCCCGGCAACAAGGGCAGTCTTGGTCATCGATGGTTCCTTGTTGAGCAAAAACCGCTAATTGGGGCGCCGCTCGCCCGGCGCCAAGAAGGCACCAGATGGTAACCACTGGCGTTGGCGGCGCAGCGATATCGTTGGCAAAGCAAGGAGTGCCGCCGTGATACCGGGCAGCCCGGAAGAGGAATGGCGCGAGGATTGTGCCCCGCGCCGGATCCTGGAACTGTTTGCCACCAAGTGGACCAGCATGGTGCTGCACACCCTGCATGCGCGGCATGACGGGCGGGCCCGCAGCGCGGCGCTGCTGCGCAGCCTGCCGGGCATTTCCAAAAAGATGTTTGCTCAGACGGTGAGGGAAATGGAGGCGAGTGGCTTGCTGGCGCGCACCACGCGCGATGATGTCGCGCCGCCCGAAGTGGATTATGCGCTGACCGCGCTAGGCCGGCGCTTCGTCGTACCGGTCGAGGCGCTGTATGGCTGGGCGCGCGACAATGCCGACGCGCTCGACGCGCTGACCCCGCGCGCGCGATCGCGGCGGCGCGGCTGATTAGGCCATGGCGGTCACGCCGGCTCACCCAAGCGTACCAGATCGGTGACCAGTTCAAGGGTGGGAGCAGCAAGGCCATGGCGGGCAGCAACGGCCAGGACTGCGCCGTTTATCGACTCAACCTCGGTGCGCCGGCCGGCGAGCCGGTCTTGCAGCATCGAGGGCTTGTGCCCGGTGTGATTGGCGAGGGCAAAATCGACCTTGGCCATGGTTCGGGTGCGATCGAACGCGATGCCCTCCGCCCGGGCAATGGCGGCGATTTCGTCCATGATCGTGCCGACGATGCGGCGGATCGGGGCGCTGTCCAAGCGGCCGACGGGCACTTGCCCCAGCGTGCAGAGCGCATTGAGCGCGCTGTTGAAGGCCACCTTGTCCCACACCATTGCCTCTACCTCTGGGGCGAAGCGGGCGTTGAGGCCGGCGCCATCGAGGATGTCCGCCACGTGGCGCGCCCGTGCGTCGGCCGCCGCGATCAGTCCTGCCAGCCAGACATGGCCTTGCCCATGTGAAGAAACCGCATTGGCACCATGAAGGTCCGCGGGAAAGTCGGTCACGCCCCAGACGATGCGCTCGCGCGGAAACACCGCCGCGATCGCCTCGGTATTGCCCAGCCCGTTTTGCAGAGTCAGCACGGTGCAGCCGGTATCGACCAGATGCGCGGCAGATGCGATTGCTGCGGCACTGTGCATGCCCTTGGTGAACAGGACCAGCAGATCGACCGGCCCGTCCACCGCAGCGATCGGGCAAGCGCCAACCCGTGCGGTAAAATCACCATCGTCCAGTGACAGCGCAATGCCTTGCGCGGCGATCGCGTCCATCCGCGCCTGGTCCACGTCGGCCACGGTCACCCGATGTCCGGCCAGGGCCAGCTTTGCCGCAAACAGGCAGCCCATTGCGCCTGCACCGATTACCACGATCCGCTGCATCCCGGAATTCTCCCACGTGTGCACACAGGCACGTGTGCCTGCACAGGCACGAGTATCCGGATCGGGATTTGACAGTGTCAACCCGCCGGTCGGGCAGGGCTCATAGCGGCACGATGGGGAGATAACGGAGGAACCGCTGCGCGGCATCGGGCAGCACGCCCGCCCTGCGGCGGTAGACCCAGAATTGCCGCCAGGTTTCCAGCGCCGGCACGCTGAGCTGGCGCAGGCGCCCGCTGGCGACATAGGGTTCGAGCAGCGGGACCGGCAACCAGCACAGCAATTGGCTGGCCCCGGCAATGGCGATCATCGTTTCGACCGAACTGGTGCGCGCCACGACGCGGGCCTGGTGCCCCAATTGCGCGGCCAGGGTTTCGAACCGGATGCGCGGGGTTAGCCCCGCCTCGGGCATGACCCAGCCATGGGCAAAGACGCTGCCGAGATCGGGGCTGTCGGCGATCGGGTTGTCGGCGGCGCAGAACACGGCAAACATGTCGGCATGGTCGCAGCGGCCCAGGCACTGCGCATCGGCGGCGTCCTGCTCCACCCGGCCAGAGGTTATCGCCAGGTCGATCTGCCGCTGCTCCAGCGCGCGCACCAGGCCGCTGTCGACGTCTTCGATTGCCTCGAATGCCAGGTCGGGATTGTCGGCCAGCATCTGCCCGGCGTGGGTGGCCACCAGGGTGCGCATCACGGCGGCGGTCGCACCAATGCGCACCACGCCGCGCCGCAGCCCGCGAAACGCCGCCAATTCATCGCGCAGCGTGTGCATGTCCGCGAGCAGGTGGCGGGCATGGCGTTGCAGCAGCACGCCGGGATCGGTCAGCACCATGCCGCGCGTGGAACGATCGAACAGCGGCTGTTGCAGCCGTTCCTCCATGCGGTGGATCAGGCGGCTGAGCGCGGGCTGGGTCAGATTGGCCTGGCGTGACGCGCGCCCCAGGCTGCCGCATTCGGCCACGGCCAGAAAGGCTTTCAACTCGCGCTCATCAAAATCCATGCGCCAACGGTATGACTTTCTCCTGGATTTGCAATTGAACTTATCGCCAAATGCGCGAGACTGCGGCAAAAGATCGGGAGATTTCAGGATGCGGACCGTTCGCGACGTGACAATCACGCTGTTGCGCGAGCTGGGCATGACCACGCTGTTCGGCAATCCCGGCTCCACCGAATTGCCGCTCTTTCGCGATTTTCCCGATGATTTTCGCTATGTCATGGGGCTTCAGGAAAGCGTCGTGCTGGGCATGGCCGATGGCTTTGCCCAGGGCACCGGCCGCGCGGCGTTCGTCAACCTGCACAGTTCGGCCGGGGTGGGCCATGCCCTGGGCAACCTGTTCACGGCGTGGAAAAACCAGACTCCGTTGGTGGTTACCGCCGGGCAGCAGGCGCGGGCGATCCTGCCCTATGAACCGTTCCTGTTTGCCGAGCGCGCCGCCGAATTTCCGCGCCCGTTCGTGAAGTGGGCGTGCGAGCCGGCACGCGCGCAGGATGTGCCCGCGGCAATCGAGCGGGCCTGGCTCGTGGCGATGGAACCGCCCTGCGGCCCGACGTTCGTCTCCATCCCGATCGATGATTGGGACCAACCTTGCCCGCCGCATCAGGCCCGGCGCGTCGTTGCCGATCGCCTGCCATCGCCTGTGGCCATTGCCGAATGCGCGGCCGCACTCGATGCGGCGCGGCAGCCGGCGCTGGTCGTGGCGGCCGGCGTGGCGCGCGACGGCGCGTGGGAGCAGGTGGTTGCCCTGGCGGAACGCCAACAGGCGCGCGTCTATGTTGCGCCGATGGCGGGGCGCTGTGGGTTTCCCGAAGACCACGCGTTGTTCGGGGGCTTCCTCACTGCCAGTCGCGAGGCGATCGTGGCCACGCTTGCCAGCCACGACGTGATCCTGGGGCTGGGCGGGCCGGTCAATCTCTATCATGTCGACGGGCAGGGGCCGCACATGCCGCCCGAGGCGGACCTCTGGCTGATCGGTGACAATCACGTTCACGCCGCCTGGGCGCCAGCGGGGCGGGCAATCGTGGCGCAATGCCACTATGCGCTCGATGCCCTGCTTGCTGCCTCCCGTCCCGCGCCGCGCGCCCGCCCTGCGCCCTTGGTACGGCCGGCGCGGCTTGATGGTGCGGCCATGACCGATGGCTATGTGCTGCAACGGCTGGCCGATCTGCGCGCGCCGCAGACGATCATCGTGGAAGAGGCACCGTCGAGCCGGGGGCCGATGCACGATCATCTGCCGATCCTTTGCCCCGATACCTTTTACACCACCGCCAGTGGCGGCCTCGGCCATGGGCTGCCGGCGGCAGTCGGCATGGCGCTGGCCCGCCCGCACGGCAAGGTGGTCGCGGTCTTGGGCGATGGGTCGGCGATGTACGCGATCCAGGGCCTGCATGCCGCCGCGCAGTGGAACCTGCCGATCACGTTCCTGATCCTCAAGAACGGGCGGTACGAGGCGCTGCATCACTTCGGCCGTCATTTCGGCATGCAGCATCTGGTCGGCACGCAGTTTCCCGAGCTGGATTTCGTGGCGCTGGCGGCAGGGCACGGCGTTCCGGGCCGATCGGCCGGCGACGCTGCCACGCTCGATGCCGCATTGGCCTGGTCGCTCGCCGCGGCCGGGCCGACGCTGGTGGAAGCGGTGATCGATTGAGCCGGGTGGGAGACAAGGCGATGGGCACCTTTCAACTGGACGACCTGATCGACGATCGGCCGGACGAGGGCATCTTCCGCGTGAACCGCGCGATCTTCACCGATGCCGATGTCTTTGCCGCCGAACAGCGTGCGATCTTCGAGCAGGGCTGGGTGTTCCTGGGCATGGAATCACAGGCAGCCGGGCCGCACGATTTCTTCACCACCACGATCGGCCGCGCCCCCGTGCTGGTGCAGCGCGATGGCGAGGGGCAGCTGCGGGCCTTCATCAACTCGTGCCCGCACAAGGGCGCGAGGTTGGCACAGGTGCGCCAGGGCAACGCGCGCCTGCATGTCTGCCCCTATCACAGCTGGAGCTTTGACAGCGCCGGCCGCAACCGCGCGATCAAGTGGAAGAACGCGGGTTGCTATACGCCAGCGTTCGACAGCGAGGACCATGGCCTGGCGCCGCTGCCCCGCTTTGGCAACTATCGCGGCTTTCTGTTTGGCAGCCTGGCGCCGGGCGAACTATCGTTGGCCGATTACCTGGGCGAGGCGGCCAAGCTGCTCGACCTGGTGGCCGACCAGAGCGAGGATGGACTGGAACTGGTGCCGGGGCAGGTCACCTTCACCTTTGCCGCCAACTGGAAGCTGCAGCTCGAAAACTGCTCTGACGCGTATCATTTCACTTCGGCCCATCCCTCCTACATCAGCGTGCTGGAACGGCGGCAGCAGGAAATGAGCGCCGATGTGGTCGCATCGGTCTGGGAAAACAGCGATTACTGGAAGGAAGAAGCGCAAGGCGTGGCGGGAGGCAGCTTCAGCTTTGATCACGGCCATGTGCTCAACTGGGGCATCTTCGGCATCACGCCGGCGATCCCGCTGTATGAGCAAGCCGGTGCGCTGGGCGCGCGGCTGGGCGAGGGCAAGCGCGACTGGATGTTCAACATGCGCAACCTGACGATCTTTCCCAATCTCCAGATCGCCGAAAACGCCTCGAGCCAGTTGCGCGTGATCCGCCCGATCGGCCCGGGGATGACCGAGATGCGCACCTGGTGCATCGCGCCCAAGGGCGAAAGCGCCGCGGCGCGGCGCCAGCGCATTCGCCAGTACGAGGATTTTTTCAATCCCACCGGCATGGCCACGCCCGATGACACGGTGTCCTATGAAAACTGCCAGGCCGGCTTTGCCGGCGCGGTGCAGCCCTGGCTGCAAGGACACGGGCGGGGGATGACCGCGACCCAGCCGGGCGGCAATCGCTTTGGCGACCGCATTGATCTCAAACCCGCGCACAATGTGCTGGCGGATTCGCGGCTGAGCGATGAAACCCTGCTGCAGAACTACTATCGCGCCTGGGCGGCACGCATGGCGCCGGAGCTGGCCGCATGAGCCAGGCGCTGACATACGAGGCCGCGCGCGACCTGCTTTACCGCGAAGCCCTGCTGATGGACTCTGGCCGCTATGCCGAATGGCTGGCGCTGTTCACGCCCGACATCGAATTCTGGATGCCCACCTGGCGTGACGAGGTGACGCTGTCCGACGATCCGGATCGCGAACTCTCGCTGATCTACTATCGCGGGCGGCGCAATCTCGAGGATCGGATCATGCGCCTGCAATCGGGGCTGTCGGTGGCATCCAGCCCGACGCCACGCGTGGTCCACCAGGTGTCGAACATCCTGGTGACCGACGCGGAGCTGGGCGCTGTCTCGGCGGCGTTCACCTGTCATCGGTTCGATGTGCGGATGGACCGGGCCGACGTGTTCTTCGGCCGCTATGAATATCGCCTGGTCCACGCCGAAGCGGGGTGGTCCATTGCGCGCAAGAAGATCATCCTGCTCAATGATACGATCCCGACGGTGGTGGATATCAACGCCATCTGATCGCCGCGCGCTTGCGCCGGAGCTGGCCAGCGTCGATGGTGCCTTGCTGCGCGCCGCGAACAAGGCAGCGGGTCGCCAAGAGGATGCAGGATGATGGATTTCCAGACCGTGCGCTATGCCCGCGAGGGCGACGTGGTGACGATCACGCTCGATCGCCCGGATCGGCTCAATGCCTTGAGCGAGACGATGTTCGTCGAACTGGGCCAGGCGCTTGACCTTGCAGTGGCCGATGGCGCCCGGGCGGTGGTGCTGACGGGCGAGGGGCGCTATTTCTGCTCGGGCGCCGATCTGGGCGGTGGCGCGTCCGATGACCTGGGCGAGACGCTCGACACCTATTACCATCCCGTGGTCACGCGGCTGGCCGCGCTGGACGTTCCGCTGGTCACCGCGCTCAATGGCCCGTGCGCCGGCGCGGGGATGAGCCTGGGCCTGGCTGGCGATCTCGTGGTGATGGGCGAGAGCGGCTACCTGCTCATGGCCTTTGCCAATATTGGCCTGGTGCCCGATGCCGGGGCGACTTGGCTCGCCGCGCGCAGCATTGGCCGCTGTCGCACTCTGGAGTTGGCCCTGCTGGGCGAGCGGCTTGGGGCCGCAGAGGCCAAGGCGGCTGGCCTGGTGACGCGGGTGGTGCCCGATGACGATGTCATGGCCGAAGCCATGGCCCTGGCGCACCGGCTTGCCGCTGGCCCCACGCTCGCGCTGGGCATGATCCGCCGGCAGGTTGCACGTGCGCTGGAATGCGATTTTTCGACGACACTGGAGATCGAGCGCGCCAACCAGTCGGCCGCTGGCCGCACTGCCGATTTTGCCGAGGCGATCGATGCCTTTGCGCACAAGCGCAAGCCGCAGTTCACCGGGCGCTGAACGGAAGGGACGTTATCGGGCGGCGCGCAGCGCCAGCTCGACGCGCAGGCCACCCTGGGCACCTTCCGCCAGGTTCAGGGTGCCGCCGTGCAGCGCCACAAGGTCGCGCACGATCGCCAGGCCAAACCCGTCGCCCTGTGGTGCTTCATCGAGGCGGACGCCCGGTTGCAGCGCCAGCTCGCGCTGGTCGGCGGCAATCCCCGGGCCATCGTCTTCGATCGCCACGCGTGTGCGGTCGCCGTCTGCCCAGGCCGTGACGGCAATGGCCGAACGGGCGTGGCGGGCCGCATTGTCGAGCAGATTGCCGACGATTTCCGACAGGTCGTGCGCATCAAGCGAGACGGCCAGCGCGCTGGGCACATCGACCGACAGCGCCAGGCCGGGGTGAAGCGAGCCGATCACCTGCGCCACATCGGCCGTTGCCGGGGCCAGGGGCGTGCAGGCGCGATGCGCCACCGCTGCGGTACGGGCACGGGCGAGGTGATGGCGGATGACCTCTTCGATCCTGGCGATCTGGCTGGTCGCGCGGGCGTCGCCGTCCACCGTCAGGGCCAGCGTCGCCACAGGGGTTTTGAGCGCATGGGCAAGATTGGCGGCAGAGGCGCGCGCAGCCTGCAAGGCAGCGGCGCTTTCACGGGACAGCGCGTTGAGTTCGACCGCCAGCGGTTTCAGTTCGGCTGGTTGATCCTCGTCCACGGTGGTGCGCGTGCCGTGGCGAATCTGGCCAAGCTGATCCCGCAACGCGGCAATCGGCCTGAGCGCCAGGCGCAGCTGAAACAGCGCGGCCAGCATGAACAGCACGGCCAGTACGGCAATGATCGACAGGAGCGGGACAAGCGCGGCGCGGATGGGCCGGGCAATCACTTGCGATGGCGCGGCGGCGATCAGGGTTACTGCACCCCGGCTGGTGCGGATCACCGCCTGCCGGGCATGAACCCGGCCGCCGCTATCCTGGCCATCGCGTGGGACAGGGGCGGATGGCGTGGGCACGCCCTCTGCCGCCGGAGCGGGCGCACCGGGGGGCGGCGGCGGCAAGAGCGGGGGGTGGGGCGGGGCCAGGGGCGCCGGATCGAGCGTGGGAAAATCGGACGAGCCGATTTCTCCGTCTGGCCCGATGATCCGCCAGCGCCAGTCGGGGCGCAGGGTCATAACGCCGATCTGGTTGTCGATGCGGGCGCGGTCGATCGTGCCATCGTCACGCACGGCACTGGCCATCACGGCGATCTGCGCGTCGAGCCGCTGGTCCAGGCCTTCGGTCACGAAACGGGTAAGGATGCCGGCGATCGACCATGCCGCGATGACGAGCGCCGCCAGGGCGGCGATCGCCGACAGCGCCAGCATCCTGGCCCGCAAAGACGTGGGTTTCATGCCGCGACGCCGCTCGCCGTCAGGCGATAGCCCCGCCCGCGCACGGTTTCGATCAGGCTGGCGCCGATCTTGCGCCGCAAACGCCCGATGATCACGTCGAGCGTATTGGAATCGACATCGGCATCGCCTTCATAGATGCGCTCGATCAGGTCGAGCCGCTCGACCACTGCTTCGCGCCGCATCATGAGTTGCGACAGCACGCGCCATTCGAACGCGGTGAGCTTGAGCGGCAGGCCATCCAGTTCGAACTGACCGGTCTGGCTTTCGAACACCAGCGGACCGCAGACCATCTGCGGGTTGGCATGCCCGGCCGCGCGCCGCACGATGGCGCGCAGGCGCATCATCAGTTCCTCGATGCGGAACGGCTTGGTGAGATAGTCGTCGGCGCCGGCCTTGTAGGCAGAGACTTTGTCGGCCCAGGCCTCGCGCGCGGTCAGGACGAGGACGGGCACGGTCTTGGCGCCCTTGCGCCATTCCGCCAGCACCGCCGCGCCGGTTTTGCCAGGCAGGCCCAGATCGAGGACCACCGCATCATAGGGTTCGGTCTCGCCCAGGTGCTGCGCGTCGATGCCGTTGTCGACCAGGTCGACCGCGCAGTTCTCGCCGCGCAGCTTGC
This sequence comes from Novosphingobium capsulatum NBRC 12533, assembly GCF_001598375.1. Taxonomy (GTDB): domain Bacteria; phylum Pseudomonadota; class Alphaproteobacteria; order Sphingomonadales; family Sphingomonadaceae; genus Novosphingobium; species Novosphingobium capsulatum. The sequence continues at coordinate 216,734 of NZ_BCYV01000008.1, read as the reverse complement.
GGGCAATCGCCTCGCCCAGGTCGGGATCGTCTTCAACAAGCAGGATGCGCATGGCCGCTCAATACCGCCGCAGGTTAAACCGAACATGAAACGCCAGCTTCAGGCTGCGTCGGAAGGGGCAGCATAGAACGGTGCCATCGACAACCCAAGGAGTTGAAAGATGGTCGATTGGAAAAATCCGGTTGGGCATATCCCACACCGTATGAAGCTGGCCAGCGGCGTGGCCGTGTTGCTGGCCCTGGGCGGCGCCGCGGGGGCGGGGGCAGTTGCCTATACCCGTCCGCCGGTGGAAATGGCGCCGACCGTGCCAACCGCGATTGCCCAGGTGCCGCAGCGCAGCGGGATCACCACGGTGAAGGGCAAGGTCGCCGAGGTCTATGGTGATCGTTTCGTTCTGCAGGATGGCACGGGCCGTTTGCTGGTCGATGTCGGCCGCGATGGGTCGGGCCAGGTCCGCTCTGGCAATGCGCTGATGGTGCAGGGCCGGTATGATAATGGCCAATTGCGTGCCTCGTACCTGGTCGATCCGCAGGGTGGCGTAACCCAGGTCGGTGCGCCGCCTCCGCCTCCGCCGCGTGGCCCCGGCCGTGATGCGCCGCCGCCGCCACCCCCGCCGCCGAGCGATGGTTCGGCTCCCCCGCCGCCGCCTCCTCCGCCGCCTCCGCCGCTGGCTGCCGGTGCGAATGGTGCCGTCGGCCAGCCAGGGCCGGGCACGCCGCCGCCCCCGCCGCCCGTGGCGCCAGGCGCAGCGACCAAGTAACCCTGTCGCACAGCCGCGCCACTTGCTGGCGCGGCTGGAGCGCGTTCAAAAGCTTACGGCGGCAGACAGGCGCAGTGTCCGCGCCGCGCCGACATAAAGCGTGCTGCCACCGGTGGCCCAATAGCGCGTGTTGGTCACGTTGTCGGCATTGGCGCGCAACGTCATCGTGCGGCCCGCCGCGAGGGCAAGCCGATAGCTGGCGCCAAGGCTGAGCGTGGCATAGGCGGGCAGCACACCCTGGTTGAGCACGTCGGTAAAGCGCTTGCCGGTGTAGTAGACGCCCGCGTTCAGCCCCAGCGGCAGCGCACCGACGGGCTGCCAGTTGACGAAGGCCGAGCCTGACCAGCGCGGCGCGTTGTCCACCAGCTTGCCGTCTTGCGCGGCCACCCCGGTCTGCCGCTGGCGGGCGACAAGATATTGCCCGGCCAGCGCCACCGATACGCTCGGCACGATCGTTCCCTGGACCGATGCCTCGATCCCCTGGTGCAGGGCACGACCGTTGACGACGTAGGTGTTGGTGGCCAGATCGGTATAGGCAAGGCCGCGGTTGATGCGGAACCAGCCGAGCGACAGCAGCATGCCGCCCGCTTCGGCCCGCGCGCCCAGTTCCAGCTGCCGGCTGCGCACTGCGGGCAGGACGCTGCCGGCATTGGTCGTGCCATCGGGCGCGGTGCCGGCGCTTTCCAGCCCCTCGATATAGCTGAAGTACAGACTGGTCTTGGGCGTGGGGCGCAGCACCAGTGCTCCGGTGGGTGTCCAGGTGCGCAGGGCAAAATCGGTGCTGCTGGTGCGGGTGCGATAGTCCACGTGGCGCACGCCCGCGATCACCAGCAGTTTTTCACCGATATGCGCCTGGTCCATGGCATAGAGACCGGTATCGATGTTCACGCTGCCGGCGGTAAGCCGCACGGTGGTGGGGGTAAGTGACGACAGCGGCAGGGCCAGCGGCGCATAGAGGTTTTGTTTCACCGCGGCGTAGCTTTGCGGGTGCTGGTCTTCCTGTACCTGCCGGTTGCGGGCATAGCCGAGCAGCAGTTCGTGGCGGATGCCCAGGGTTTGTGCCTCGCCGGCCAGTTCCGCCCGCCAATAGAGATTGGCGTATTCCTGGTCGGGGGTATAGGTCGCCGCGATCGTGCCGGCGCCGGTCACCAGGTTGGATTTGGCGATATTGGCGATCATGCGCTGGCGGCGGGTGTTGGCATAGCCGCCTTCGACGCGCACCGACCACGTGCCGGCCAGCCGATAATCCATGCGGCCCAGGGCGTTGGTCACCCAGGTACGATAGGGTGCATTGACCGGGGCGTAGCGGTTGTGCGGGCTGGGGATCGCGGGCAAGGTGATCACGCCGTTGACGGCAGTGGGCAGCGTGATGCCGCCCGGCTCATCGGTTGCGCGGCGATAGTGTTCGACATCGAGCTTGAACGACAGCCGATCGCTTGCCTGCCAATCAAACGCCCCGCTGGCGAGATAGCGATAGCCGTTGACCCCATCGATCGGTGTTTCGATGTGCGAGCCATAGGCGTTGATGCGGATGCCGATGGCATCACCTGCGCCCACCTTGCGGCCGATGTCGAACCCGCCGCCCACGCTGCCTTCCACATCGCCATCGACATAGAGGCTCGTCACCGGGCGATCGCCAGCGCGCTTGGTTACCACGTTGACGATGCCTGAGGGCGTGCTGAGCCCGTAATAGAGCGCGGAAACGCCCTTGAGCAGTTCGACGCGCTGCTTGTTTTCCACCGGGATCGGGCCAAGATTGATGATCTGCAACGCGCCGTTGAGGCGATAGTTGGTGCGCGCGTTGAGCAACACGCCGCGCGCGGCAAAGTTGTTGCTCGTGGTCGGGCTGGTCGATTGCTGGGTGATGCCGGGGGTGTTGCGCAAGGCATCGTCGAGGCCCTTGGCGCCCTGGTCATCCAGCATGGCGCGGGTGATCACCGCGACATTGGCCGGCGTATCGAGCGCGGATTGATTGCGGAACGCGCCCACCTGCACCACCTGCGCGCGATAGGGCGCTTCTTGCCGCCCCGTTACCACGATCTCTTCGTCGAGCTGGCGTTCGGCTTGGGGGGCCTCGCCATCCGGCGCAGCAGGAGCGGGAGCAGCGGTGGCGGCAGCGACGCTTGCGGCAGCCGCCGACGCGAACAGAAACAGCATGATACAGGTCCCCTTGGCGAATCCCTCGGGTGGAATTCACGGCTGCCCTAATTGATATTGATATTGGTTTGCAATAATTGATCGCAATGAGACCGACGATTCGCCCACCCCGCACCATCGCCCTGCGCAAATGGCTGCAACGGCTACACAGCTGGCTGGGGCTCAGCCTTGGGCTGGTCCTGGCCGTGATGGGCGCGACAGGTGCCATGCTGTCTTTCCAGGACGACATCCAGGCACGGCTGATCGCGCCGCTGCCCCTGCGCGCGGGTGAGGCGGTGCTGGCCCCAGCGGTCTTGCTGCAACGCGCCGCACTGGCGCAGCCGGGCAAGGCGATCGCGCGGTTCGAGGTAGACAGCGATCCCACAGTGCCGGCGCGGATCAGCTATGTTGACAAGGCAGCCGGCGCCAAAGGGCGTGAAACCGTGCTGCTGGACCGCCGTGACGGGCGCATTCTGGGGCCACTGCCGGCTACTGCGCTATTCGACACTGTGGAGCGGGTGCACCGTTGGCTGGCGATGCCGGGCAATGGCAAGGGCTGGGGGCGGATCGTGACCGGCAGCGCGGCGATCGCGCTGATCGTGCTGGCGCTGGGTGGGCTCTATCTGCGCTGGCCGACCAAGCCGCGTGACTGGCGCGCATGGTTGACCATTCCGCCGGGGCGAAAGGGCCGCTGGTGGTGGCGCGAGGTACACCTGCTGCTCGGCGGCCTTATGATGGCGGTCTATCTGCTCAGTGCGCTGACCGGGCTGTGGTGGTCGTTCGATTGGTATCGTGGCGGGGTTCAGCGCCTGTTGGGCGCAGAGCAGGCCGAGAAGGCCAAGGCGCGCGGCAAACCTGATTTCGCCCTGGCTTGGCAGGAGTTTGACGCGGCAACTGCAGGTCATACCTATCAGCGGATCATGCTGATCGTGCCGGAAAAGGGTGCTGCCTTGCGCTTTCGCGCGCTGCCCGTGGCGGCGCGGCACAACCGAGCGGATGATGCCGTGACGATCGACGGGGCGACTGGCAAGGTTCTGGCCACCGATTTTGCCGCGCAACGGCCAAGCGGCGCTGTCATCGTCGCCAGCATGTTCGAAATCCACCGCGGCGCGTTCTTTGGCCTGCCCGGGCGGATCGCGCTGTTCGTGACCAGCCTCAGCCTGCCGTTCTTTGCGATCAGCGGCGTGTGGTTCTACCTCGCCCGTCGCCGCATGAAGCGGAAGGGGCGGGCACGCCGCGTCGCCTCAGTTCAGCCGATCGCAACGCCCTGAGGCCCTGCTGCCGCCAGACTTTCCACCAGGGCGTCGAACACGGCGCGATGGCGGGCGCTGGATCGTAAGTCTTCGTGCATGACGACCCACAGCGGCAGATCGAACGAAAACGCATCGGGCAGTACACGGATCAACGCGGCATCGCGCGCGGCCACGGCCACCTGGCAGATGCCAATGCCAAAGCCCGCGCGGATCGCGGCGAGTTGCACCAGTGCGTTGTCGATCCGCAGCGCGAAATCGCTGTGCTCCAGACCCGGCAAGGCGTCGAGCACCGCGCGGGACAGATCGCCAATGCTGTCGACCCCGATCAGGTCATGGCGTGCCAGATCGGCAATGACCTTGGGTTGGCCATGCCGAGCGAGATAGTCGGCATGGGCATAGAGCCCGAGTTCCAGCGCGCCGAGCTTGCGCGCGAGCAGGGCCTGTTGCGTCGGGGCGACCATGCGGATGGCGATATCGGCATGGCGTTGCAGCAGGTCGCCGATCGCGTCACTTGCCACCAATTCGATGCTGAGTTCCCGGTAACGTTGGCGCAGCATGGTGAGCACGGGTGGCAGATGCTCGGCCGCCACCACCTCGCTGGCGGTAATCCGGACCGTTCCGGCAATCGCGTCTGCGCCGGCGGTTGCGGTGCGCAGCAGCGCGGCCGAGGTGGCCAGCATGGCTTCCGCATAGGGTTGCAGAGCAATGGCCCGATCGGTGGGCGAAAGGCCGCGTTGCGAGCGCAGGAACAAGGTGCCACCCACCGCCTGTTCCAGTGCCTCGATATGGCGGGCGACGCTGGGCTGGGTTAGCCCCAGGGCCCGCGCCGCCGCCGAGAGCGAGCCTTCGCGAAGCACGGCGGCGAAGGTGCGATAGATATCCCAGCTTGGCTCTCGGTTCATCTATTTCCGTATAGCCGCTTGCCACATTCAGTCAATTTCATGGATCGTGCCCTTGCGCCAATCCTGTCGCTATCAACACAGGAGAGCGACATGGAACGGATTGCGCTGGTTTTGGGCGTGACGGGGGGCATCGGCGGCGCCGTGGCCCGGCGGCTGGTGGAACGCGGGTGGAGCGTGCGCGCACTGGTGCGGGCGCAGAGCGCACACCGGGTGCCGCAGGGCGTAGCGGCGGTGATCGGCGATGCCATGGATGGGGGGGCGGTTGCGGCGGCGGCAGAGGGCGCAAGGGTTATCGTGCACGCCGTCAATCCGCCCGGCTACCGCGACTGGGACACCGTGGTCTTGCCGATGCTGGACAACACCATTGCCGCGGCGCGGGTCAACCGCGCGCAGATTTTGCTGCCGGGCACCATCTACAACTATGGCCCTGACAGCTTCCCGTTGATCGCTGAAACCGCGCCGCAGCATGCCGTCACGCGCAAGGGCGCGATCAGGGTTGAGATGGAGCGCCGGCTGCGCGCTGCGGCCGATGCTGGAGACGTTCGCGCGCTGATCGTGCGGGCCGGCGATTTCTTTGGCCCAGGCGCGGCCAACAGCTGGTTTGCCCAAGGCCTGATCACGCCGGGCGCCCGCCCGCGGATTATCCGCAATCCCGCCACGCGCGGCGTGGGGCATCTCTGGGGCTATCTTCCCGATGTGGCCGAAACCATGGTCCGCCTGGTGGAGCATGATCAGGTGCCGGCCTTTGCCAACTATCACATGGGTGGGCACTGGGACGGCACGGGCACCGCGATGGTAGAGGCCATTGCCGAGGCGCTGGGCGCGCCAAAGGTGCGGATTGCTCCGTTCCCGTGGTGGGCGCTGCGCCTGGCCGCCCCATTTGCGCAGATGCCACGCGAATTGATGGAGATGCGCTATCTTTGGCAGCAGCCGGTGCGGCTGGACAATGCCCAACTGATCGCGCTGCTGGGCGAAGAGCCGCACACGCCGCTTCCCCAAGCCGTGCGCGCCACGCTCGCCGCGCTGGGCTGCATGCCCTGATCCGCCACGGCAGCGTTGCCCCGATCAAGCGCCGGGGCAACGCCGGGATCAGAAGCTCTTGCTGATGCCTACGAAAATGCCGCGCCGCGCCCCGAATGAGGGCGCCCCGACACCCACGCCGGTCCCGTCGCGGATTTCATAGACGTGGTCGAACAGGTTCTGCACATCCACCCGCACGTCAAACCCGCTGTCGCCAAACTTGTGGCCGGCCGAAAGATTGAACGTGACATAGGATGGCAGCGAGGCGCCGTTGGGTACGGTGCTGCCATCGGCCAAGACCAGGTCGCTGCGCAGGCCAGAGCCCAGGACGGCGCTGGCGCTGACGCGCGAGCCGGCCAGGGCGCCATCGCGCCAATTGTAGGAGGCGCCGGCCGATCCCGACCAGGTCTGGTTGTGATCGAGGTAGATGTAGTGGTTGGCGATATAGGCAAGGTCGGCAGCGGCAAAGTTGTATTCGTTGGACACGATGTCGGTGCCCTGGGCCTTGGCATAGGCGATGTTGCCATAGGCGTTGAAGCCGCCGTGGCTGTAGTTCAGCGTCAGCTCGGTGCCGAAGATGCGCCCACGCGCATAGTTGAACGGGGTTAGGATGATCGGGGCGCCGAATTGTCCTTCGTCCACCAGATGGGTGGAGCGGCGGATATAGCCATCGAGGCCCAGCGTCACGGCGCCGATCTTCTGCTCGAAACCCGCATCCCAGTAGTTTTCGCGCTGGGCATAGGTGGTGTTGTTGGTCCGCACGTTGGGCGAGGCGGTGGTGTTGTAGACCTGTGCCAGGTTGCTGTCGGCAATGAGTTCGAATGGCGCCGGCGAAAAGTAGCGGGCATAGCCGGCATGCACTGTCAGCCCATGACCCGGCGTCCATACCATGTTTGCCCGCGGGGAAAGCTGCCGCTCGTTGCGCGGGCCGTCGTTTTCATCGAACCGTGCGCCATAGTTCAGCACGAAATGCGGCGTGATGTGCCATTCGTCCTGAAGATAGGCGCTATAGGTGCGCTGGGTAACGCCGATCGCGAACGGCAGCGAGATCGGCTGGGCGTTGGCCAGGATCGCGCCTTGCTGCCATCCCTGGTCGGGCTGGGTGGGATCGAACGTATCGCCGGTGGTCGGGAACACGTTGGTGTTGGTGCTGCTGGTCGAATGATCGTGCTCGAACAGCAGCCCGGCGCGCAGCGTGTGCTGGTCCGACAGCTTGTAGGCGCTATCGACCTGAAAGGCGAAAGTAGTGTCCTTCTTGTTGGCGTACTGTGTCTCACCATTGAACAGCAGTTCGCCGGTGTAGTCTGGCCGGTAGGTGAGGGTCGCCACGCGGCCGATGGCAGAGGCCTGGAACGAGAACGGGCCGGCGGCATGCAGCCAGGACAGCGCGCCAAAGCCGAAGGTCTGCAACTGCCGTTCGTTGAGGTTTTCGCTGTTGAAGCTCGTCTGCCCGTTGACTGACACCGGATTGCCATTGGCATCGGTCTGCCCGCCCACCAACCCGGTGGGATTGGGGATCTGATAGGCCTGGTTGGTATAGCCACCGGTCAGCGCGATGCGGTCGTTGGCGCCCAGGATATGGTCGATATAGCCAAAGCCGTTGAACTGGTCGGTCTGGTCGTGGATGGCGTGGCGATTGCCGTTGACGTTTTCGATGCCCAGGTCGGAATGCTTGTAGTCGCCCGAGGCGAACCAGCTGGTTGCGCCAGAACTGCCAGCGATCTGCACGCTGGGTTCGATCGTGCCCTGGCTGCCACCATAGACACTGACCGTGGTGCCGTCCTTGAGGCCGGACTTGGTGGTGATATCGATGATGCCGCCAGTGCGCAGGCCATATTGCGCCGGCAGGGTGCCGGTTACCAGGCTGATCTTGTCGACCAGGCGGGGTGAGAGCATCTGGCCGAACACCGCGATGCTTTCGGGAATGATCACGCCGTTGATGCGGTATTGCACGCCGTTGTGTTCATCCCGCACATGGAACTGGCCGAACTGGTCCTGGCTGACACCGGGCATTTGCAGGATGATATCCTGGATCGGCTGGTTGTCGGCGCCGGGCAGGTTCTGGATCGCCTTCTGGTCCAGCGTATAGGTCGATGCGCCCAGGCTGGTCTTGATGCTTTCGCGCGCATCGTTGAGCCGCTGGGCGGTGACGACGATTTCGGACGGGGGCGCTGCATCGCTTTCGGCAAAGGCGGCCGGGGCGGCAAAGGCGGCATAGAGACCGGTAGAGGCCAGAAAGCAGGTGCGAAGGGCCTGACGCGAAAGCATGGTTTCAATATCCCTGGAAAGGTCTCGTGTTCTTGCCAGGGTGGTTAGCGGGGGCGCTGCAACGCGAACATGGCAGCCTTTCCCGATTTTCCCGGGAAAAATTCCCGATCGCGTTTGCAGGCCTTGCCATCGGACAGATTGTGCTAGGCGGCGTGAACCATGTCTCTGCGTCTGCGCGTCATCCTGCTTATCACCCTGGTTCTGGCTTCCAGCCTGACGCTGTGCGCGCTGCTGGTGGGCTATCAGGTTCGCCAGGAACTGGCTGCCGAACTGCGCGCGGCGATGGCGGGCGCGCGGCAAACCGCCAGCGGCACGTTCGAAGACCTGCCTCGCTCCGATCATTCGCTCCGCGATCTGCGGCAACTCGTCCACGCCTTCGATGGCAATCGGCATGTGCGCATGGCGGTGGTCGATCGGCAGGGACAGGCCCTGCTCACCTCGCGTCCCAGTGGAGAGGCGCCACCGCCAGCCTGGTTTGGCCGTCTTGTGGAAGTGGAGGCGGCTGCGGTTGTCTTGCCCATTCCCGATGCGCCGGGACAGGGTCTGGCACCAGGCCTGCGCCTGGTCCTGACGCCCACGCCGCAGTCTGATGCGCGATCGGCCTGGAACGAGGCGTTCACCATGCTCAAGGTGATCGCCGGGGTTGCCTTGATCGGCGGCGTGCTGATCTGGCTGGCGGTGGGGGCGGGGCTGCGCCCGCTGGTCTTGCTGGGTGAACAGTTCGCCAAGGTGGGGCAGGGCGATTATGCCGCCGCCGTGCCAGAGGCGGGGCCACCGGAATTGCGCCTGTTGCAGCGCGGGTTCAATGCGATGACCGGGCAACTGGCAGCAACGATGCGGCGCAACCGCCAGTTGGGCGACCAGATCGTCCGCCTGCAAGAGGAAGAGCGCGCCGAAATCGCGCGTGACCTGCATGATGAGATCGGCCCGCGCTTGTTTGCCGTGGGCCTCGATGCCGCACTGCTGGCGCAGCTGTGCGAAGCGGGCAAGCCCGCAGAGGCGATCCGCCATGCCCAGGAAATCCAGCAGGCGGTGGTGCATATGCAGGGGCAGGTGCGAGACCTGCTCGGTTGGTTGCGCCCGGCGCGGCTTACCGAATTTGGCCTCGCGGCGGCGATCAAGGATCTCGTGGCGTTCTGGGCAGGACGGCGCGGGGACATAGCCTTCGCGCTCGATCTACCCGAAACCGCACTGGATGAAAGCACGGCCGAGGTCGCCTACCGCGTGGTGCAGGAGGCCTTGAGCAATGCCATGCGCCATGCCCGGCCCGCCCGCATTGCCATCACGCTTACACACGAAGCACCGGATCGCTTGACCGTGCGGATCGAAAACGACGGCGTACCACAGGCCGCGCCCGATGCATCGCGCAGTGGCGGGTTGGGCCTGCTGGGCATGCGCGAGCGGGTGGAAGCCCATGGGGGGCAACTGGCCTATGGACGCGAAGCCGCTGCGGCGGTGTGGCTGGTGCGTGCGCAACTGCCGTGCCAGATCCACGCAGTGCCGGCGGCAAAAGGGCAGGAGCAGGCGTGATGAACATTCTGCTGGTTGATGATCACGCGATCGTGCGGGCCGGACTTGGCCGCATGCTGATGATGACGCCGGGCACACAGGTGTTCGAGGCGGCGACCGGGCGCGACGGGCTGGCAATCGCGCGGGCCAACACGCTCGACCTGGTGATCCTTGATCTCAACCTGCCGGAACTCGGCGGGATCGAACTGGTCGCTCGCCACCGCCAGATCGGCGCGACGCCGATCCTCGTGCTGTCGATGCACGCCGACCCACTTTATGTGGCGCGGGCGCTCAACGCCGGGGCGCAGGGCTATGTCAGCAAGAATGCGTCGCCCGATGAACTGCTGCTCGCCATTCGCAAGGTCGCGGCGGGGGAACGCTATGTCGAACAGGCAATCGCCCAGGAACTGGTGACCCAGGCCTATGTCCCGGCCACGACCCTGGCACAACTGGCGCCGCGCGACCTGGAAATCCTCCGCCACTTGGCCGCCGGGCGCAGCCTGAGCGAAATCGCCGATATCCTCGGGCTGGGATACAAGACGATCGCCAACAACTGCAGCCTGATCAAAAGCAAGCTGGGCGTGGTGCGCACCGCCGATCTGCTGCGCATCGCGCTGGAAGCCGGCCTGTCCTGAAGCTGCCAGAGCGTGGCACGGTTCATCGCTCTGGCCAGTTGGGAAAGAACAGCCGCTGGCGATTGGTCTTGAGGCGCCCGGGCTGGGTATACTCGCCCAGCCAGCCGTCGCTTTCGTCCAGGAACTTGGCTTCGGTCAGCGGCTTGCCTTCGGCAGCGAGGCGGTCGATTACCTGACGGGCATAGAAGTGGCGGAAGATCCGGTCGAATTCCGTCAGGTAGACGTCGGCCACATCGGTATCACCGCGGATCAGCAGCATGTTCTCGTCGTTGACTTCCAGCGATGATGTCGAAAAGTTGGCCGATCCGGTGCAAACCAGCGGATTGTTTCCCAAGGGATCGATCAGCAGGAACTTGGTGTGGATGAAGAACACGTGCCCCTGCTTGCGGAACAACTCTTCCTTGAGGAACCACGCGTCGAGGCTTGAGGGTGGGAACGCCTTCTTGCTCTTGGCATAGTCACCCAGGATGGACCCATAGGCCGCCACCACGTCACGGTCTTGCGCCATCTTGGCTTTCAGCAGCTTGTCTGGCTCATCCTCCAGCAGAATGAAGCGCACGAATGGCCGATCGATACCGAACTGCGCGGCAAGCAGCTTGTTCACGCCGAACGCGGCGGTGAACATGACCGTGCCGGTCGCGGCGGCAATCTGGTCGGCATACCAGGCAAGCATTACGTCGTTCTTGCGGGGGGAGAAGAACGTGGTGATGCCAGGCGGTGCCGTCAGCGCATCGAGATCGTCCTGTGGCGTCTTGGCCTGGGTCCAGGTGGAAAGTTCCGGCGTTGTCGGATCTTTCGACAGCTCGGTCCAGTAATCGAGGTAGTCTTGCGCGACATCGCGGTTGCGCACGATATGGACCACGTTGGTCTGGCCGATGAAGCCCGAGGCGGTGAAATTTGCCGATCCGGCGAGCACTTCCACGGCTTCCCCGCCGCGCAGCCACACGATGAACTTGTTGTGCGGGATATTGCGGCGGCGCGTGCGCTTGATGAGCCGCAGGTTGGGCTGGTTGGCCAGGCCGAGCCGTTCGATCGCGTTCTTGGCGGTCGTTGTTGCGCTTGTCGGCACTTGTGTGTGGGTCTTTTCGTCAAGTTCGGTTCCCGCCTCGTGCACGATGCGCACGTCCACACCGCGCGCGGCCGCCGCGCGCAGCGCCTTGAGGATGGGGGTATAGGTGAATTCATAGGCCGCAACGCGCAGGGAATCCCCGTCTGCCGCCTTGGCGATGAAATCCAGCGCCGCCTGCAACGCCCCCCGCGAAAGCCACTGCACCTCGCGGTCGGCGGGATCGTCCTCGTCCTGCGGCTTCTGGTTGTGGAAGGTTTCGGCAAACGCCTGGGAGGCGACCGCACCAAAATTGAAATAGATGCCGTGGGCGCCGGCCGTCGGGTCAATCGTCGCTATCGTGATCTCGGCAGCATCGCCCAATGTGACGGCCGCCACCGGTCCATACACCGGATGCACCCGATAGGTGATGTCCTGGCCGGGGGCGGCGTTGAAGTCTGACCAGATCAGGCTTTGGATCGGGTAGCGGTTGCTGGGATAGCTTTCGGCTGGATCGGGGTTTGGCTCCACGCTGGCAAAGACCTTGCGCCCTTGCAGCCAGACCGGTTCCCCGTTTTCCAGCCTGGCAATGGCAAAGCCCAGCAGTCCGTCGCGCGCCTGCTCGGCAATATCGATCGCCAGCAAAACCACGCGCGTGCCGGAAATGGCCCGCAGCCGAAGAAATCCCGTTTCCGTGGTGACCCGCATGCCCTGTCCCCCGCCCTATTCGCAGTCCACAGTAATATTCAGATCGCGAATCAGAATATCATGAATCTGGAAATATGGGGCAATAAATAGCGCCGGCGTGGAACGTATTGATCAATGCGTTGATTTTGACCGGAACGACTGGTCAGGTAATCGTCACCTTTTAATCACGGCCCCGCGCTGCTGACGCGCTTAGACTACTGTGCCCGCCAGCCGGCCGATACCCGCCGTAACGGCCAGCGCCAGCGCCCCCCAGAACGTGACGCGGGCCGTGGCGCGCCATACATTGGCGCCGCCGGCGACGGCACCGATTGCACCGAGCACGGCCAGGAACAGCAGCGAGCCGACGATTTCGATCGGGATCAGCCAGGCACGAGGCGCGATCGCCGCGATCAGCACCGGCATGGCGGCGCCAAAGGTGAATGTTGCTGCCGAGGTGAATGCGGCCTGGATCGGCCGGGCCGTATTGGCAACGGTGATGCCCAGTTCGTCGCGGGCATGCGCGGCCAGCGCGTCCTTGGCCATCAGTTCGCGGGCGATGATATGCGCCGTTGCGTCATCGATGCCGCGCCCGCGATAGATGCTGGCCAGTTCTTCCAGTTCGCCGGAAAAGTCTGCGGCCAGTTCGGCCCGCTCGCGCGCCAGGTCGGCCTGCTCGGTATCATGCTGCGAACTGACCGAGACATATTCGCCCGCAGCCATCGACATCGCCCCCGCGACCAGGGCCGCCAGCGCTGCAATCAGCACGCTGGACCGCGTGCCGCCGGCCGCAGCGACGCCCAGGATCAGGCTGGACGTGGAAAGAATGCCATCGTTGGCGCCCAGCACCGCGGCGCGCAGCCATCCGATCCGGTCGACGAGATGATATTCGCGGCCCGCTTGCTTGGTCATCGCCACAGGTACGTTTCCTTTGTCAGCAAGGTTGCCCTGCGCAATGCCTGGACAGACGCGAGCGGCACACGGCAATAGGCGGGAAAACGCCCTTACCTTGTCGCCGTTCCAGGCTGCTGTCACGCCCCAATTGTGGCGCGGGGCAGGGCTTAATCGGCCATGGCCATGCTTCCCCCCCAGGCGGGAAAGGGATCGGGCAGCGTTGCCCATGCATCCGGGGTGAAGGCCTGAGCCGGGACCAGGCATGCATCAAGATCGCGGCGGATGCGGGCCTCGTCCATGCCGATGCCGATGAACACGATTTCTTGGCGTCGATCCCCCCATTGCGCATGCCAATGCTGCGCAACAAACTGTTCGAAGCGATCGTCGGCAGGCCATTGCTGTTTGGGAATGCTGCCCCACCAGCGGCCCATCCGCGCGGTCATCGTCTGGCTGCCGGCCACGGCCAGTTCACCGACCCAATCCGGCCTGGTCGCCAGCCAGAAATGGCCCTTGGCGCGCACCACCTGATCGAGGCCGTTGGTGGTCAGAAAGGCGTGGAAGCTGGCGGGATCGAACGGTTGGCGTGCGCGATAGACGAAGCTTTCGATGCCGTATTCCTGGGTTTCGGGAACGTGGCTGGCATAGCCATAGAGTTCCTTGGCCCACAGCGGATGCTGCGCCGCCTTTTCTTCGTCGAATAGCCCCGTGGCGAGAATATCGGCAAGTTCTATCCGGCCATGATCGCACATGCGGATGCGGGCATCGGCATTGAGGCTTGCCACCAGCTTGCACACCAGTTGTAGATGATCCTGTGTCACGGCCGACGCCTTGTTGATGACCACCACGTCGGCAAATTCGATCTGCTCAACCAACAGGCCCACCAGGCTGCGGTCATCCTCGTCGCCCAGCGCCTCCCCGCGGTCGGCCAGGAAATCCTGGCTGGCGTAATCCTTGAGCAGGTTGATGGCATCGACCACCGTAACCATCGTATCGAGCCGCGCCACGTCTCCCAGGCACATGCCGGCCTCGTCACGGAACGAGAAGGTAGAGGCAACCGGCAGCGGTTCGGAAATGCCCGTGCTTTCGATCACCAGGTAATCGAACCGCCCGGCTTGCGCCAGCGCCCGCACTTCGTGGAGCAGATCATCACGCAAGGTGCAGCAGATGCAGCCGTTGGTCATTTCGACCAGCGCTTCCTCGCTGCGCGACAGGGCCGCCTCACCGCCACGCACCAGGTCGGCATCAATGTTCACTTCCGACATGTCGTTGACGATGACGGCAACGCGCAGACCGGCGCGGTTGGCGAGGATGTGGTTGAGCAGCGTAGTCTTGCCCGCACCAAGGAAGCCCGACAGCACGGTGACGGGAAGGCGGGAGTCAACGACGGGGGGCATAGCGGTGGGATCGGTCATCGTTTCTGTCCTGCGAATCATGATATAATGTATCATTCAGGTTATTTCGCAAGGACGCAAGCGTGGTTTGTGGCCAGGGCTCGGTGAATGGTGGCGGTGCCCACTTGCCTATCGCCGTCGCCGCCGCCAAACTAACCCGATGAAACGGATGCCTTATCTTGCCGCCGCGTTGTCTCTCCTGCTTGCCGGGTTTGCGCCTGTCCCGGTGCAGGCCCAAACTGCCGATGGCGACGTTCCGCTGACCCCGCAAACCTTGGGCGATGCGCTGTCATGCCGATCGCGCGATGCGCTCGAGGCGTTTGCCGGGGCGCTGTTCCTGGCTGGCGATGCGCCGCCGTGGATGCACGAAATCAAGGATGACAAGCAGACCGAGGGCATGCTCGGCTTGTATGGCTATACCCTGGCTAAGCCGGCGATGCTGCTGGGCGAGCCGGTCGACCGCGTCTATTTCATGCAGAACTGGGTGGTAACGCTGTGGCCGCGCAAAAAGGCCGAGGCGTTTATCGCGGCACACCACCTGGAGCGCGCGCCGATCAAGGCGACCGAGCAGTATTACCATTTCATCGATCCCGAAAGCGGGCCGATGCTGGGCGCGTTCGAACCGACCGGCAATGCCATGGCGGCGATGCTGGCCAAGGCCTTTGGCGGTGAAGCATCGCATTCCGCGCCCAGCGACAGTCTGTTCGTGGGCTGCAACTATGCCGTGGCATCGCAAGAGATGTTCCTGGATGCAGCGCGCCAGTCTGACGCGATCGTGGGCCGCAAGGCGCATGAGATTGGTGAGGCGGTGGCACCGAAAAAGCCCTGACCTTTGCAGCCCCGGTTGCCTTGGCCGAACCCATGGATTAGGCCAAGGCAACCGGGGCCGTGCGACCTCCCGGTCAGGCGCGAGCCCAAGCGTTGCCTTTCGCTCGCCTGCGGTTTCGTGGGCGCAAAAGGTGTTGGCCGGGCCATGAACGAGACGTCTCCCACTCCGCAATTCAACGAAATGGTGCGCGTGGCGGCGCGGATCGGCTGCCTCAGTTTTGGCGGCCCGGCCGGGCAGATCGCGCTAATGCACCGTGAACTGGTCGAGCAGCGCAAGTGGATCAGCCAGCATCAGTATCTGCACGCGCTCAATTTCTGCCATCTGCTGCCCGGGCCCGAGGCGCAGCAACTGGCGATCTGGATCGGGTGGAAGCTGCACGGCATTCGCGGCGGACTGGCCGCCGGCTTGCTGTTCGTGATCCCCGGGGCGCTGGTAATCCTGGCGCTGTCTATCCTCTATGCCTCGGCCGCCGGACTGGCGTGGTTTGCGGCCGTGTTCCTGGGGATCAAGGCGGCGGTATTGGCCATCGTGGTGCAGGCGCTGGCCCGTGTCGCCGGGCGGGCGCTCGGCACGCCGTTTCGCAAGGCGGTCGCCGCGCTGGCGTTTCTGGCGCTGTTCCTGTTCAACGCACCGTTTCCCCTTGTCGTGATCGGGTGCGGCGGCCTGGGCGCGGTGGTGGCGCGCTATCGGCCCGCCTCGCTGGGACTGGGAACGGCAGCGCCGTTGCTGCCCCATTCGCCGCGTCCCTGGGCGCATAGCCTGTGGTCGATCGCCATCGGCGCCGCCGCCTGGGCAGCGCCGATGATCGCGGTTCTCGCCCTGTTGGGGCCGCACCATGTGCTGTGGCGCATTGGCCTGTTCTTTTCCAAGCTTGCCGTCGTGACCTTTGGTGGTGCCTACGCCGTGCTGGCCTACATGGCGCAGCAGGCCGTTGGCGCGCAGCACTGGTTGAGCGCGGCCGAGATGGCCGACGGGCTGGGCCTGGCGGAAACTACGCCGGGGCCACTGATCATGGTTACCCAGTTCGTCGGCTATCTCGCCGCGTTTCGCGCGCCGGCCCCGTTCACGCCGCTGCTTGCCGGGATACTGGGCGCGGGGTTGACCACCTGGGTCACCTTTGCCCCATGCTTTCTGTGGGTCTTTGCCCTGGCGCCGTGGATAGAGCGGCTCGAACATGCGCGCCTGCTCAAGGGAGGGCTGGCACTGATCACCTCGGCCATCGTTGGGGTGATCGCCAACCTCAGCGCGTGGTTTGCGCTGCAGGTGCTGTTTGCGGTGCTCCGTCCCGTGCGGATCGGGCCCTTGGCGCTGAACGTGCCGGTTCTGAGCAGCTTTGACGTGCGGGCCGGTTTGCTGGCGGCGGCTTCTGCCTGGCTGATTTTGAGCCGCAAATGGAACGTCGCCGCCACCCTGGGGGTCGCCGGGCTCGGCGGGTGGCTGCTCTCTCTCGCCTGACTGGCGAGAGGGCTAAGGCTAAACCGGATCGATCCGCAGCAGGGCAGTGATCGTCAGGCGGTCACCGCCCGCCCATGATCCGGCCACGTCGCCACAGTGCAGGCAGTTGGCAGGATAGACGATCAGCCGATTGTGCCGCAGCGCGGCAGCGCCGATCCGTTCGAACATGGCGGTGTCGTTGGTGTGATAGGCCGCGGGCGGAAGGCCGTGCCTTGCCGCATCGGCGGCCAGCGCCTGGCGCCAGGCCGGCGCGCGTGCCTTGGTTACCCGTTCGAACCCGGTGGCGCGCTGGCGGTGGAAGCTGGTGCCGCCATGGGGCGGATGGCACAGATAGTGCACCACGGCCATGATCGTCTCGTCCGCATCGTCAAAGTGCGGGATGCGCTGCACCGGGGCAAGCGCCGCCGGATCGCGCGTGGCAATGGCGAAATCGGCGCGCAGCACGCGCGCCTGTTCCAGGCCGGGCCAGGCCTGGACTGCGCGATTGAGCCAGTCTGTCCAGGCGCCCGGCGCTGGCGCGCGCACGCCGGGGTAAAGGTCGTCCGTGGTGGCGGCCAGGCTGGCTGCGGCGGCTGCGGCATGGAGTGCCTGCGGCGCGGGATAGGCATCGTCGATGATCCACAGCGGGACAGCCTCGCGGCCCAGGCGGATCGGAGGCTGGACCGGCATCGGCGGTCTTTCAGGCGCCGGGCGTGAACCAGTCGGCCTGCGCGGCCAGGCGGGCATTGCGCCGCCGGACCAGCGCGCCGACATGGTCTTGCGACAGGCACATTGCGGCCATGATCATCAGATCGGCGAAATCGGCAATGCCATCTCGGGCGCGGCCGAGCGCAACCTCGTCTATGCCATAAAGGCCCGTCAGCAGGCTGGTACTGCCGTCGTGAAACGCCAGGTCCAGCTTGAATTCGCGCACGACCTTGTGTTCGAGCATCAGATCAACCAGCCGACGCGTGGGCTCCTGGCCCTGCACCAGGCGGCCCAGGATCGCCTGGACCGAGCGGAAATAGTCGCTTTCGCTTCCCTCGGCGGTGACGATCGGGCAGGGGCCGGCCGGATCGATTGCGGGGCTTTCGGTATCAATGCAGATCACTGCCTCGGCCCCTTCGCCCCCCACGAAGAAGGGCAGGCGCAGCAGGTTGAGCGGCAGGACATCGGCATCGATCGTGCTGCCGTTCCAGAACAGGTTTTCGTGCGGCTCAAGCCCCATCAGCGCGGCAGGATAGAACGCGCCGGTTTCCCCGTCCTTGGCCAGAAACACCGGGAACTGGCGCGCCACGGTGCGGATTTCGTCGGCCACCAGCGGCACGAGGTGAACGGTGGCGGCGCTGGCCGCTGCGCGCGCGGGATCAATGCGAAGATCGGCGTGGTCGGTGCGGGTGAGTTGCGCAAGCTTCATCGTGGTTCGTCTCGTTACGGCTCAGAGCGGCGGAAAGCGGTGCTGCGCCAGCTTGTCGAGCAGAGCGCGGTTGGTGGGCATCATCTGGCCAAGCTTGCGCTTCATCGCGGCGGTGCGGGCAAAGGCATCGTCGGCCATGTCGCGCTGCGCCAGTTGGCCGGCGCGGGGGCGGGTGCGAAAACCCATGCCATAGAGCACGTATTGATAGCTGGCAGCAGGAAACATCTCGTGCGCACTGGCAAAGTCGTGCTCGCCAGGGGGCGTGTCGCGCCAGAGTTCGAGCTGATCCTGCAGGTCTTGCGGGATCGTGGCGGGATCGCGGTTGTCGCGCCAGAATGCCGTGTCGCTGCGTTCGGACAGCACATAGTGCAGCTTGAGGAACTCGATGATGCGGTCCCAGCGATAGCGCGTCATGCTGTTGAAGCGGCGGGCGACAAAGTCCATCGCCTGGCGCGTGGCGGGCATGCTGGTGGCGATGTAATCGGCCGATAGCTCGATCAGCACCAGGGCTGATGCTTCCAGCGGTTCGAGGAAACCGGCAGCGAGGCCAACCGCGACCACGTTGTTCTTCCAGAACTGGGCGCGATGGCCTGAACGGATCGGGATTTCGCGCGGGTTCAGCTTGGCAAAACCGGGGCCGACATAGGCGGCGAGTTCTTCCTCGGCGCGATCGGCGCCAGCGTGGCGGCTGGAATAGACATAGCCGATGCCGCGCCGGGTGGGCAGGCCGATGTCCCAGATCCAGCCATGCTTTTGCGCGGTGGAGATGGTGTGCGAAGCGATCGGGCTGTCTTCCTCTACCGGCAGTTGCACGGCTAAGGCGCGATCGATGAACAAGACATCAGACCGGTCGATGAACGGCACGTCCAGCGCTTCGCCGAGCAGGCGGGAGGAAAAGCCGGTGCAATCGACAAACAGGTCTGCCGCGATCGCGCCGCTGTCGCGGCCGATGACGGCAGCGATGTCGCCATCGTCGCGGCGCGAAACGCCGACGATCTCGTCATCGATGTGGTTGACGCCCAGCTTGCCGGTGCAATGCGCCGCCAACAGTTCACCCAGCTTCACCGCATCGAGATGATAGGCATAGTTGGCAATGCCGGCGTAATCGGGCGAGGTCATCAGCTTGGGCGCAAGGCCCTGTTCGCACAGGTATTCCTGGAAACACACGGCATCGGAAAACGAAGGCCCGCCATTCCCGCTACCCTGTTCGGCGCTGTTCCAATAGGGCGCCAGATCAAGATCGGGAAACCCCTCGGGCAGGACCAGCGGGTGATAGTAGAAATCATCGGCCGCCCCGGTGCGCCAGCGGGCAAACTTGGCGCCCTGCTTGAACGAGGCATGGCACGCGCGCATGAAATCGGTTTCGGCAAGGCCGATCTTGCGCAAGGTGTTGCGCATGGTTGGCCAGGTGCCTTCGCCCACGCCGATCGTGCCGCGCGAGACGCTTTCGACCAGCGTGACCGCAAGATCGCGCCCGTGGCGGGCGGCGATCAGCCCGGCGGTGAGCCAGCCAGCCGATCCGCCGCCAACGATGCAGACCGAACGGATCGCGCGGGGCGACGTGCCGGACATTGCCATGTATCTCCCGTCGTGTGTGCCCGGTTTCCCGGGCTGGAGGGGCACGCACGGACAGTTTCCCGTTGCGCGCCCCCTTTGTTCATTCCGTGGTGCTACACGGGTTTGCCTTAGAAGTTGACCCGTGCCCCGAACTTGAAGCGCCGGCCCGAATCCTCTGCATAGAGGAACTGGTTGGTATAATAGGCATATTTCAGCGTGCGGGAATTGGTCAGGTTGGCGCCTTCGACAAAGACCGAAAACTCTGGCGTAACGTGATAGGTGGCGCTGGCATCGATCTGCGAATAGGGGCGAACCTGGGTAACCGCCTGGCCCGCGCCATTGAGCGGCGGCGGGGCGAGGTATTGCAGGAACCGATCGCGCCAGTTCCATGCCACGCGCGCCTCGATCCCATTCTTGTCATAGAACAGCACCGCGTTGGCCGAGTTGGACAGGCCGGTAAGCGCGAACTTGTTGGCCAGGTTCTGGGTATCGAGCTTGCGATTGGAGCCGACCAGCGTGCCGTTGAGCTGGAAGCCGAAGCCGCTGTCGCTCAGGGTGTGCTGCCAGGCCGCCTCGATACCCTTGACCGTGGCATCCTGGCCGTTGACGGGTGCGGTCACCGTGAACTGCGCCGGCAGGCCGGTAGCCGGATCGAGCAGCGGGCCGCCGCTGGCGTTGGTCACCGTGCCGGTGGTCTGGTTCAACACGATGAAGTTGTTGACGCTCTTGAGGTAAGCACCAATCGAGATGTAGCTGCTTGGCGCGTAATAGTATTCGGCCGAGAAATCGAGGTTGCTGGATTTGAACGGCTTGAGATCGGCATTGCCGCGGCTGGCGGCGAAGTTGCCAGGCCGCAACGTGACCAGGGTCGTCACCGGCGAAAGCTGTTCCAGCGTCGGCCGGGTGATCGTCTGCGACGCGGCGAAGCGCAAGGTTACCGCATCGGTCAGCTGCCATTTCAACGCGATGTTGGGCAGCACATCGAGGTAGTGCGCCTTGCCCACCGTGCGGGTGGTGCCCGACGAGGCCGAACCGTACTGGGTCTGGTCGTTGGCCAGCTTGACCAGGCCGGTATAGGCGGTGGCCAGGCCGTTAACGCTGGTCTGGGTATCCTCGAACCGCACGCCGGCCACGATCGACAGCGGCCGGCCGCCGACATCGCCCTTGAACTCGGTTTCGAGATAGGCACCCAGCACGCGTTCGGTCACGATCGTGTCGTTCACCAGGGGCGGCGCAAACGTGAAGTTCGGGTTGGTCACGCGCTGTTGCGCGGTTATCGCGTTGAACAGCGTGGGGCCATCGAACGTCAGCCACTGCGTGGCCAGGCGGTTGGCGCCGCTCAGGCCTGACAGGAAACCGCTGCCGGCGTTGAACGTGGTAATCGGCACCCCGGCCGGAGCCGGCGCGTTATAGCCGCAGGTGGTGCAGCCCGTGCCGCCATCGTTGGAATAGAGCGACGTATCCTTGCGGTCACGCGAATAATAGAGGCCGAAGTTGGCATTCACCAGGCCTTCGCTGCCATCGCCCTTGTAGGCGAAATCAGCGCGGCCCTGGGTGACCTTGTCGCGGATGCCATAGCCGCGCAGCAGCATCACGTGCTGGCACATCGGCTGTCCAGCGCCCACCGGGGTGGTGCTGCCCGGCTGGCCCGAATTGGTCACTGCGCTGCCGCAGGGGCTGGCGGGGTTGGCAAAGGTGGGCAGGGTTTCGGTCTGCCAGGGCAGCACCGAACCGTCCGACTGATAGCGCGATGAACCGGTCAGATACCCAAGCAGCGCCAGATAGGCTTCCTGCCCGCCGTTGGGGTCTTCCTTGGCCAGCGAATAGGTGCCGTCGAACGAGGCCGTAAGGTTGGGCGTGACCTTCCATTCCAGGTTGAGCCCGAATTCGCGGGTGTTCGTGCGCTTGTCGAACTTCTTGTAGTGGAAGTCGGTGGCAATGCCGCTGGCCTGGGTCAGGTCGGTCGCGGTGCCATTGGCATCGGTCACCACGTCGGTCAGGTTCGAGGCGGTGAACCAGTGACCGTACGAGCGCGTTTCGGTCTTGTTGGTGAACTTGGTATAGAGCGCATCGGCAGTGATAGTTACCGCATCGCTGGGCCGGTATTGCAGCACCACCGTGCCACCAATGCGTTCGCGGTCTTCGCGCGTAACCTTGGTGTCGTAGTTCTGCGGGATGAAGATGTTGCCCTGCGGATTGTTGGCGCTGATCGTGCCTTTGCCGCCGTTCACCTCTGCCGCCGGCACCGCCGGGTTGACCAGCCAGCCGTCGGTCTGCGCCTGCGCCAACCGCGTAAAGCGATGCTGGTAGCTGCCCGAAACGAGGATGCCGAACTTGCCATCGGCCAGGGTGTCGGCAAACAGGAACGAGGCGTCGGGCGCGACCTTGCGCGCGTTGCCGTCATAATTGCCGTCAACTGTCGCGGAAAACTTGCGCCCCTTGTAGTCGAAAGGGCGCGCGGTCTTGATGTTCACGGTCGAACCGACACCGCCCGATTGATAGCGCGCGGTAGACGACTTGTAGACTTCCACGCCCGAAACCAGTTCCGACGCCAGCGTATCGAACGAAAAGGCCCGACCCGAGGCCTGGCTCGGGTCGGTAGGTGTGGCCACCTGGCGGCCATTGACCAGAACCGTGTTGAATTCCGGGCCAAAGCCGCGAACCGTGATGAAGGCGCCTTCGCCGCCGGAGCGGTCGATCGAAACGCCGGTGATGCGTTGCAGGGATTCGGCAAGATTGGCATCGGGCAGCTTGCCGATGTCCTTGGTGGAAATGGCATCGACGATGCCTGACGATGCGCGCTTGATGCCGCGCGCACTGTCGAGGCTGGCGCGCAGGCCGGTGACGATGATCGCCTGCGGCTCGGGCTCTGCCGCAGCGGGTGCTTCTGGGGCCGGGCGGGGCGCTGCGGCTGGTTCTGGCGCGGCGGCCTGGCTGGCCAGGGCAACGGTTTGCGTGGCAAGCGGGGCGCGGTTCGACAGCGGGCGGGCGATTACCGCAAACGTCGCGGGGCCGGTCTGGCGGGTGGCGAGGCCGGTG
This sequence comes from Novosphingobium capsulatum NBRC 12533, assembly GCF_001598375.1. Taxonomy (GTDB): domain Bacteria; phylum Pseudomonadota; class Alphaproteobacteria; order Sphingomonadales; family Sphingomonadaceae; genus Novosphingobium; species Novosphingobium capsulatum. Next base: position 193,961 of record NZ_BCYV01000008.1, on the reverse strand, counting down.
CCGGCGAACATGCGCTCAAGCGCGTCGGACACGGTAAGGCGGCCGCGCACTTCGTTGGTGCGCACCGCGCGGGTGACCTTGCGCGAGGCAATGATCTGCACATTGGCCTGATGGCCCAGGATACCGATGGCGGTTTCGGCCGATTGCGCCGGAATGGCGAATTGGCGAAGTTCGGTGTTGGCCTGTGCGGCAACGGGCATGGTTGCCATGCAGGCAATGCCAGTCGTCGCAAAAAGAACGCCACGCAGTGTGGTCGTTGTCATATATCCCTCCCATCAGGATTTCATTACGCATCAGATCGTTTCGATCTGTGTTGGCCTAGAGACATGCTCTGGCGATTATCCTTCTTCGATTGTGAAAATTTATTTCTAGAATCCTGTTTCGGCTGCGCGTTCGATACGGATGGTGCGTGGATCGCTGACATCGATTTTCACGGCCAGCGTCGCCTTGAGTGTCTGGGCAAAGCCGTCTGGGTCACCGATGCGAAACAGCCCGTCGAACTGCTCGGCCGCGACTTCGGGATCGGCGATCACGATCTGCCGCTGGTTATAGCGGTTGAACTCGTCAGCCGCCTCACGCAGCGTGGTGCCGTTGAGATCGATCATGCCGTTGCGCCAGGCCAGCGCGCGGTCGACCGGTGCGGTTTCGCTCGCCTGGTAATGCACCAGGGCGCGGGCGTTGACCATGGCACGCTCGCCCGCCACCACGCGCAGGCGCTGGGTGGCATCGGCGGCAGACCAGGTTTCGACCACGCCCTCGGTCACCAGGATTTCCACCCCTTCCTCGCGCTTGCGCACCGAAAAGGCCGTGCCGATCGCCTGGGCGCGCACCGGGCCAGAGGCAACGACGAACGGGCGTTTGGCATCCTTGGCTACCTCAAACCAGGCTTCGCCCTGATCGAGTTCCACCTCGCGCGCGTGCTGGCCCAGATTGACCTTGAGCGCGGTATCGGAATTGATCGTCATGACCGAGCCATCGTCGAGCGGAACGCGGCGGATCTCGCCCAGGCGGGTGACGTATTGGGCGCCATTGGCAAGCACCAGGCGCGTGGCGGCCGCGCCGGCGATACCCGCTGCCACCAGGCCGCCCAGCACGCCACGCCGTGCCCAGGCGCCGCGATCGTTGGCAGGCTCGATCGCGTCATCACCTGGCGCGCTATCGACCGCTTCGGGCGCGGCCGGCGGGGTGACCACGCCGGGCAGTTCCCATGCGGCCTGTACCTGCAGCAGGAGGCCATGGCGGCGCGGATCGCCTGCCAGCCAGGCTTGCAGTGCGGCTTCGTCGGCGGTGCTCCAAGCGGCAGCATCGTCCATGCGCGCCACCCAAGTGGCAGCGGCATCACGATCGGCGGGGGTAAGGGGGCTGGTTGTGGTCATGACGCCCTCCGTCCGGTGGGCAGCATTTCGGGCTCGCGTTCAAGCCGGTCCCAGCCTTCGCGGATGGCGCGCACACCCACCCACACCTGCTTTTCGACGGCCTTTTCGGTCATCCCCATATGCGCGGCGATTTCCTTTTGCGACCAGCCTTCGAACTTGCGCAGTTCGACGATGCGGCGGCAGCGTTCGGGCAATTGCGCCAACAGGCTGCGCACCCGCTCGAACGCCATGCGCGTGGCGACCTGCTCCTCGGGCGTGGGCATTCCGGTGTCGCGATAGCTTTCAATCTCGCTGATCGCCTCGAATGGGGCGATCACCTGGCGCTTGAGCCGGCGGGCCAGCAGGTTGCGGCAGATAGAAAAGAAATAGGCATGCCCGCAGTCGATATGGTCGACAGTATCGAGCATGGCGATGCGGCAATAGGCGTCCTGCATGAGTTCATCCACTACATCGGGCGCAATCCGCCGCTTCACGAACCATGCCCGCAGGCGCGGTTCGTGCGGCATGATCTCTTGCGCCACCCATCGCGCCAAGGCGCGGCGACGCTCGAGTTGCGCTCGCAGATCCGGTCCCGTCCCATCCTCCATCGGCTTTGGGTTTTCCCTCTTTCACAGGCCTAGAGACCGGCCGGCGCCATTTCCTTCCGCTTGCGGCAAAATATTTCGCGACGATAGCGCCGATCCGGCGATATCCGCAAAAAACGCTGGCGCTTGGCCCGGCCAGATCAGCCTAGAAGACGCGATGTTGCACATATTTGCGATATTCATCAATCCGTCACGGGTCTTACCGCGAAGCGTCATGATTGCCGCCTAGGGCCGCCCCCGAAACGATAAACGTTCTTCGGGGCAATCATAATGCGCATCACCAAACTGGCACTTGTATCGTCGGCATCGCTTGTGGCGAACCTCGCCCTGGCTTTGCCAGCCATGGCGCAAGCCGCGCCGGCCACGACACCCGCACCTGTCGCAGCCGCAGCGGATGCGGCGGCCGATGCCGGCGAAATCGTCGTCACCGGCACCTATGCCCGCAGCCTGAACGCGGCCACGCAGGTCAAGCGCACCGCGGCGTTCCAGGTCGATTCCATCGCATCGACCGATATCGGCAAGTTCCCTACCCAGAACGTGGCCGAAGCGCTGCAGCTGGTGACTGGCGTGGCGATCACCCGGCCGCGCGGCGAAGGGCTTTATGTCAGCGTGCGCGGGCTTGGGCCGCAGTTCCAGAACACGCTGCTCAATGGCAGCCCGGTGGCAGTCAATGAAGTGATCGAAAACGGTGGCGCGGCGGGGCGGCAGTTCCGCTTTGAAATGCTGCCGGCCGAATTCACCTCGCGCATCGACGTGGTCAAGACGCCCACCGCCGACATGACGGAAGGCGCGCTGGGCGGCAACATCAACGTCAAGACGTTTGAGCCGTTCGACGTAGGCACCAAGACCACGCTCAACCTGCGCGGTACCTATACCAGCAAAACCGATCGCGTGCGCCCCAATGCCACGCTGATCACCAGCTGGGTGAACAAGGACGACACGTTCGGCGTGCTCGCCGGGGCCCAGTATTGGGCCAAGGACGTGCGCAACGACCGCTTCCTGAACTTCGGCTGGTACAAGGACCGCTTCGCCTCCACCCTGGGCAGCGGCTATTACCTGCCCACGCGCACGCGCCCCACGGTGGAAACGGAAAAGCGCAAGCGCATTTCCGGCATGCTCTCGCTGCAATGGCGGCCCAGTGCCGAGGCGACGACCACGCTCAACCTGATGGCGACGCGGCTGGACGTGGCTTATGACGAGTTTGGCCTGGATATCTATCCCGACGATAGCAGCGTCGCCGGGCACAAGCCGGTGCTGGTGCCGAGCAGCGTGGTGCTGGATGGCGATACGGTGGTTAAGGCCACGATCAACGACGTGCGCTTCATGGCCTCGCGCGAATATAGCCTCAACCGCCACGACCTGTTCAACGCCAACCTGCGCCAGAGGTGGGACAGCGATGGCTGGCATGTGGTGGGCCTGGCCAACTGGTCCTATGCCCACAGCTATCACCCCAGCTATGACGTGGGCACCGTGCGCAGCCGCGCGATGTTCTTCGCCCCGCTGACCTATGATGCCACCGGCGGCTACAAGGCCGTGCCCACTTTCACCACCACGGTCGATCCCACCAATCCGGCGAATTACCAGCTCTATCAGTTCAACATTGCGCCCAAGAACAGCAAGGACTGGAACTTCTATGGCCGTGCCGACGTGGCACGCGATCTGGGCGGTTTCATCTCCAAGCTGGCAGCCGGCGGCGAATACCAGTTCCGCAAGCGCGACTATTCGCGCCGCGATTTCCTGGTCAACCCGGCCGCCGGCACCCCGCTCACCAGCCTGGGCAGCGGCGCCTATCAGCAGCTGCCGTTCGACGATTACCTGCAAGGGTTGGGCGGCAATATCCCGCGCCAGTTCCTGGTGCCGGTAACCAGCGCCTATCTCAACGCGTTCTTCACGCCGGCGGTGCGCAATTCGGCGTTGACGGCTGCCGACCTTGCCGCCTCGTTCCACACCACCGAAAAGATCGCCAGCGTCTATGCCCGCGCCGATTACACCTTTGCCATCGGCGGCGTCGCGATCACCGGCAATCTGGGCGTGCGCTATGTCCACACCGATCAGGTGGCGAGCGGCAACCTGCGCAGCGGCAGCACGACCACGCCGGTCAGCTTCCCCAAGACGTTCAACAACGTTCTGCCCAGCTTCAACCTGCGCGCAGAATTTTCGCGCAGCCTGATCGGCCGCCTCAGCGCCAGCCGCGTGTTGACGCGCCCGAACGTGACCGACAGCGCGCCGCGCATCACCGTGTCGACCGACGCGCCCACGGCGAGCGGCGGCAACCCGGCGCTGGTGCCGTTCCTGGCCACGCAGTTCGACGGGTCGCTGGAATGGTACTTCAACCCGACCGGGTCGCTGACGGGCGCGGTGTTCTACAAGGCGATGGATAACTACATCACCCAGCAGAACGTGCCGATCGACATTCCCGGCCGCGGCACCGTGCAGTTGAGCACCCAGGTCAATGGCGGCAATGCCAAGGTCTATGGCCTGGAAGCGGCTTATCACCAGGTGTTCACGTTCCTGCCCGCGCCGTTCGATGGCCTGGGGCTGCAGGCCTCTTACACCCGCACCTCGGTCGAGGCGAACTACACCGCCGGCTCGCGCCCGATCGTCAACGAGCTGATCGGCTTGTCGAAGAACAGCTTCAACGTGGTGGGCTTCTATGAAAAAGGCCCGCTGTCGACGCGGCTGTCCTATGTCTGGCGCGATCGCTATCTGTCAAACACCGGCAGCACCACGCAGGCGCCGGTCTATACTGCTGCGTTCGGCTCGCTCGACGGCTCGATCGCGGTGCGCGTGACGGACAATGTCACGCTCAGCCTGGAAGCGATCAACATCGCAAAGGCGCGCCAATATACTTACAACGACCGCACCATCCGCTTTGGTGAGATCAACGATTACGGCCGCACGATCCTGTTCGGCGCGCGGGCGGAATTCTGATGCGGCGGTCTTTCGCAACAGGCGCCAGGCTGGCGCTCGGCGGGGCTTTGGCCCTGCTGGCGCCGGCTCTTGCCGCGGCGGCTGGCGCGCCGATGCGGATGAACGACATTCAGGTCGTCGGTTCGCACAACAGCTTCAAGGCACAGATTCCGGCGCCGATCATGGCCCAGTTGCGTGCCCGTGATGCCAAGCTGGCGCAGGCGCTGGATTACTATCACCTGCCGCTTGCCGCGCAGCTCGATGCCGGGGTGCGCCAGGTGGAGATCGATATCTTCGCCGATCCGGCCGGCGGGCGCTATGCCCACCCGGCCGGGGAAGCGCTGCTGCCGGCAGATCAGCAGGGCAAGGGGCCGGGGTTTGACCCGGCGACGATGGCGCAGCCGGGGTTCAAGGTGCTGCACATTCCCGATATCGATTACCATGCGGTGTGTCCCACGCTGGTCAGCTGCCTGGGCGAGATCGATCGCTGGTCACGCGCCCATCCGCGCCACCTCCCGATCATGATCACGATCAACGCTGCCGATAGCGCCGACAGTCGTCTGGCCACCCAGCCGCCGCCACTCGACAATGCCGGGTTGCTCGATCAGTTGGACGGGGAAATCCGCCAGGCCCTGCCGGGGCGGCGGCTGATCACGCCTGACGAAGTGCGCGGCAGTGCCAGCACGCTGGTCGATGCGGTGCATCGCCGTGGCTGGCCCACCCTGGCGGCGGCGCGCGGGCGCATCTTCATCCTGTTCGATGTGCGGCCCGCGGTGTCTGACGCCTATCGCATGGGGCATCCGTCGCTGCGCGGGCGGGCCATGTTTGGCTGGTATCCCGATGGCCAGCCGGAAAGCGCGATCCAGATCGTGCAAGACCCGCTGGTAGATGGCGCGCGGATCAAGGCGCTGGTCAAGGCCGGCGTGATCGTGCGCACCCGCACCGACGCCAACACGCAAGAGGCGCGTGCCCACGATCTGGCCAAGGCCCGCGCCGCGCAAGACAGCGGTGCCCAGGCGATCAGCACCGATTACTATCCCGGTGCGCCCGATCCGCTGGGGCTGGGCTTCGTGGTAACCTTGCCGGGCGGCGCGATGGCGCGCTGCAATCCGGTGCGGGTTGCCGGACGCTGCACTCTGGCGCCCTGACGCCTCTCGGGCATGGCACTGCACGGGCACTTGTGCCATCGCGGTGCCATGACGATACGCCTGATCTGCCTCGATGCCGATGATACCCTGTGGCACAACATGCGCCACTTCAACGGGGCCGAGGCAGCCTTTACCGCCATGCTTGAACCCTTTGCCGAAGCAGGCGTGGCCCGGCGCGCACTGGAAGCGTGCGAGGCGCGCAATCTCAAGGTCTATGGGTATGGCGCCAAGGGTTTTACGCTGTCGCTGATCGAGACCGCGCTGGAACTGTGCGGCGCCGCGCTCACCCCGGCGATGATCGCCGACCTCTTGGCAGTGGGGCGAACCTTGTTGCAGCATCCGGTGGAACTGCTCGATGGCATTGCGCAGACCCTGCCGGCTTTGCAGGCGCGCGGGGAACTGGTGCTGGTGACCAAGGGAGACCTGCTGCACCAGGAAACCAAGCTCGCCGCCTCGGGCCTGGGCGAATGCTTTTCGGGCGTGGAAATCGTCAGCGACAAGACGGTGCAGACCTTTACTGGCCTGTTCGCTCGCCATGGCGTGGCGCCGGCTGAGGCGATCATGGCCGGGGATTCGCTGCGGTCGGATATCCTGCCGGCGCTCGGCGCCGGGGCCTGGGCGGCCTATGTGCCGCAAGACGGCGCCTGGTCTCACGAACAGGCGCCGGTGCCAGATGGGGCAGAGCGCTTTGCCACCCTCACGCGCTTGGCTGAGCTGCCCGCGCTGATCGATCGGATCAACGCGGGCACTGCTGTTTAAGCAGCCTGGCCCTTGCGGCTGGTGAGCACGATTGCGACGAGGCCCATCGCCGAGGTGGCCGCGCCGGCCAGCGCGATTACCGGATAACCCCAGCCCAACGCGATTACCCCGCCGCCCAGCGCGGCACCGAGAGCATTGCCGAGGTTGAACGCACCGATGTTGACCGATGAAGCAAGGTGCGGCGCATCGGCGGCGGCACTCATCACCCGCACTTGCAGCGGCGGCACCAGGGCAAAGCTCGCCACGCCCCACAGGAACACGATGACCGCCACGGCGCCGGCATGGGGCATCAACGCGGCAAAGGCGATCAGCACGGCGGTAAGGCTCGCCAGCGTGACGATCAGCGTGCGATCGACCGAGCGATCGGCAAACTTGCCGCCCAGCCAGTTTCCCACCGTCAGGCCTACGCCATAAGTGACCAGCATGGCGGTGATGAACCCCAGCGAGGCATGCGTGGCATCGCGCAGGATCGGGCTGATATAGGTGAACACGGTGAACATCGCGCTCGACCCCACCACGGTCAGCGCCAGGGCACCCAGCACCTTGCCGCGCATCAGCACGCGCAGTTCGGCCATGGGGTTGGTATCGCCCTCCGCCGGCAAAGGCGGAAGGGTAAAGCGCAGCGCGGCCATCATCAGTACGCCCAGCGCGGCGATGGCCCAGAACGGCGTGTGCCAGCCCACGTTCTCCCCGGCCCAGGTGGCGAGCGGCACACCCACGACATTGGCGATAGTCAGCCCCATGAACATCGTGGCCACGGCCCCGGCCTGCCGCTGTGGCGGCACCAGGCTGGCTGCCACCACCGAGCCCACGCCGAAGAAGGCGCCGTGGTTGAAAGAGGTTACCAGCCGGGCCAGCAGCATCATGTCATAGCTGTTCGCCAGCGCGGCCATCAGGTTGCCCAGGGTAAAGATCCCGGCCAGCCCGACCAGCAGCGTGCGGCGCGATACGCGCCCGGTGGTCAGCGTCATGATCGGCGCGCCCACTACCACGCCCATGGCGTAGGCGCTGATCAGCAGGCCAGCGGCCGGGATCGAGACGCCCAGGCCCGTGGCGATGGCGGGTAAGAGGCCCATCGGGGCAAATTCAGTCACCCCGATGCCAAAGGCACCCAGGGCCAGGGCCATGAGCCCGGCATTCCATTTCATTGCGATGATCCTGATCTGTTTTGCGGCGCCCGAGCGCCTTGCCAATGAATGCACAGATGGCGCAGACTGATCCCCGTGTTTAGTGGGTTTGAACGCGAAGGATTTTTGCAATGGGTGCAAAGATGCCAGCCAATACGGCAGTGGGCGGCGAAGCCGTACCCGGCGTGGACCGTGCCCGCGAAATGGCGCTGTTTGCCGCCGTCCATGATTGCGGCAGCTTTTCGGGCGCAGGGCGCGTGCTGGGCCTGAGTCCTTCGGCGGTGAGCCGGGGTATCGACCGGATCGAGGCGCGGCTGGGCGTGCGGCTGTTGCTGCGATCGACCCGCGCCTTGGCGATGACGGCCGAAGGCCAGGCCTATCTGCGCGCGGCACGGCGCATCCTGGCCGATCTTGACGAGGCGGAGCAGCAGATCGCCGACCGCGGCACGCCGCGCGGGCGCCTGCGCGTGAGCGCGGCGCTCTCGCACGGGCGGCTGTGTATCGTGCCACTGTTGGGCGCCTTCGTGCGCCGCTATCCTGAAGTGCTGGTCGATATCGCCCTTACCGACACCTTGGTGGACGTTGCCGCTGGCGAGGCGGACGTGGCCATCCGCTTTGGCCCATTGGCTGATAGTGCGCTTACCGCGCGCAAGCTGGGCAGCAATGGGCGGGTGATCGTCGCCTCGCCAGACTATCTCGCGCGTCATGGCGTGCCGCAGGTGCCCGAAGACCTGCATGCCCACAATTGCCTCAACTTCAATTTCCGCCGGGCCGAACCGGTATGGCCGTTCCGCCGCGTGCGGGCCGATGGCACGGTAGAAGATTTCGCGCTGGAGGTGCGCGGCACGATCGTGGCCAACAATGGCGAAACCCTGGGCGATTTGGCCCAGGCCGGCATCGGCATCGCGCGCGTCGGCACGTTCAGCGTGACCCAGGCTCTCGCCGATGGGCGGCTGATCCCGCTGCTCGAAGCGTTCAATCCCGCCGATGAGGAGCAGATTCATGCCGTGTTTGTCGGCGGAACGGCCACGCCGGCGCGCGTGCGGGTCTTTGTCGATCACCTGGTCGAAAGTTTACGGCCAACGAAAAATCCCGGCGCATGAGGTCATGCGCCGGGATCGTTGCCTGCCGCAAGGCAGGGATCAGTGGCTGGCGGAAGCCGAGCCGGTAACCGAGCCGCTGGCGCTGCCGGCGACGCTGCCGGAGGCCTGCTGGGCCGCGTTGCGCGTGGCACTTGCTGCACCATTGGCCGCGCCCTCGCCACGGGCGGCGGCGTTGGCGGCATAGCCACGGGTGGTGTTGGCGGCGCTCTGCGCCTTGGCCTTGCCCGCTTCGGCGGCGTTGGTGGCGGTGGTGCGGGCCTGGGCAACGCGCTCGCTGGCGGCATCACGCGCCGTTTGTGCGGTGCTGGTGGCACGGGCGCGGGCCATGTTTGCGGTGTCTTCGACGCGGGTGGCCGCGCCGCTGGCGGTGGTGCGCGCCGTGTTCGTGGCCGAACGCGTGGTGCTGGTCAGCTGGTCGGTGCCGATGGCCTGGGCATTGGCGCTGCCACCCACGCTGCCGCTGCCATTGCCAGCCAGCGAACCGGTCAGCGATCCGGCGGGAGCGGTCAGCCCCTGGCTGGCCGAGCCCGCAGCGCTGCCGCTGGCGGTGCGATCGGCGTGAACCTTGCCGTTGTGGCGGTTTACGCTGGTGTTGCCGCTGGTGCTGCCCGAGCCATTTGCGGTGCCACGGGTGGTGGAGCGCACGGTGTCGAGCGTGGAGGAACCGTCAAACGCGCCGTCGAGCGTGCCGCCCACCATGCCGCCACGGCCGATGGCGCCGCCCATCACGCCGCCAAGGCCACCACCAAGACCGCCACCCATCCCGCCGCCAAGACCACCGCCGCCCAGCAATTGGGCGTGGGCCGGCATGGCGATGAGAGTGCAGGCAACAAGCGAAGTGGCAAAGAGCTTACGCATGATCTGATCCTTTCCTGAACTGTGGGATCGACCTGCCATCTGTGTGGCCGATCATGATCCCGTTGTTCTGAAAACGGACCTCCGCTCGGGTTTAATCCATCCTCGCAAATTTTTTTCGATCGACCGGAAGATCAGCGGCAAATCGTGCAGAGCAGCCCGCGTCCATACTGCTGATCGGGGCCGCGCGGGCCCAGGTCGATCGCCTCGCGGTCCAGCGCCTGGAGCACGGAGGCATGCGCATCGCGCGCCGCCGCCACGCGCGATGCGACGAGCGGCGCTGCAAACGACGTGCCACGCACCGGCACCATCTGCCCGCGCGCGTTGGCCGCCCGCAATCCGGCGCCGGGCGCGGCATAATCCAGGTGCAACGCGCGGCCAGCCTCGATCAGGGCGCGATTACGGGCGTCAACGGCGGTCACGGCCAGGATGCCGGGATAGCTGGCGGGATAGGCCGGCGGCGCAGCCGGGCCATCGTTGCCCACCGCAGCGACGATCACGGCGCCGCGCTGCAGGGCCGCCGTCATCGCCCGTGCCAGCAAGGGATTGGCCGGGCCAACCAGGCTGATGGTAATGACGCGCACCTGCCGCCCGATCAGCCAGTCCACCGCGCGGGCAATGGCCAGGGCATTGCCACCGGTGGGGCCGCGCCCATAGACGTCTGCCGCCAGAATATGCCGCACCCCGGCGCCGGAAAGCAGGTTGGCCACGGCGCTGCCATGGTCCGATGCTGCCGGCGCGCCAGGGGCGAACCCTTGCAGGGCATCGACGGCCTGCGCCGGTGCGCCATCGATCATGCCCACCGGCGTCTGCAAGGCAGGCATCGTGCCCAGATGCATCACGCCGCCACGCGGGCTTGCAGCGCCGGCGGTAAAGTGCAGCACATCGGCGCTGATCGTGGCATCGGGCAGGGCCTTGCCCAGCGCGGCCTGCGCCTGTGCCAGGCTCATTCCCGATGGAATTGCCAGCCGCGTTACCGCCAGATCGAGCGAGGCGAGGCGTTCGTTGCCAAGGACGGCAAATCCCAGGGCGCGTGCCTTGTCGAGCATCGCCGCCTCTGGCGCCATGATCAGCAACTCACCCTTTATGGCCGGATCACCGGCCGCGTCCCGTTCGATGCTTGCGGGGTTTTGCCGCAGCAGGCGATCGATCCGGTCCACCCGCGCTTCGGCAAGCGCCCTGGCGCTTTGCACCATGGTGGTGGTGGCATTGTCGAGCGCCTGGGCCACATCGGCGGGCACGCGATCCACCGCCTGGCGCGCGCGATCAATCACGGGATCGAGCCGGTTGTCGAATGGATTGCCCAGTTGCTGGCCCATTCCCTGGCCGATACCGGGCATCACGCCCTGCGCCAGGGCAGGCATGGGCAGCGTCGTGGCGCAAAGCATCGCCAGCAGGCCAGGGGTGATCGTGCGCAAGACGGTTTCCCAAGTCAGGCGGAATTGCCTATGGATGAAACGAGCGACATGGTTCGTTCTATCCATCGGAAAAGGCAAGAACGCTGACCGACCGTTTCGAAACCGCCCTGCTGGCCCTGCTGCCCCGGCTTCGCCGGTTTGCCTTGGGCTTGGCACGCGATGCGGCGCGGGCAGACGATCTTTGCCAGATGACCGTGGAACGCGCGCTGCGCAGCCGCCAGCAATGGCAAGAGGGCAGCCGCCTGGATAGCTGGATGTATCGGATCATGCGCAACCTGTGGATCGACGAGGCCCGTGCCGAAACCCGCCGTGGCCAGACATTTGTGGACGAAGAAGCGGGTGTAACCGTGGGCGCCGATGGCGGGCAGGAGGCGCGCGCGCAGCTGTCTGACGTGGACCGCGCGATGGCGCGCCTGCCCGATGAACAGCGCGAGGCGGTCTTGCTCGTGATGGTCGAAGGCTGGTCCTACAAGGAAGCGGCCGAGATCGTTGGTTGCCCGGTGGGCACACTCAATTCCCGCCTGGTGCGCGGGCGCGACGCGCTTCTTGCCATGCTGGGAGACGAGCTGTGACGCCCTCTCCCGAAACCCTGGCTGCCTATGCCGATGGCGAACTCGATGCCGCCATGCAGGCCGAGGTCGAGTGCGCGATGGCCGCCGATCCGGCGCTAGCCCGGCAGGTGGAGCGGCATCGCGCGCTCAAGGCCCGGCTCGCCGCGCATTACGCCCCCGTGCTCGACGCGCCTTTGCCGCCCGGTTTGCTCGCCGCGGCCAGCCAGCCACAGACCGGTGCAGAGGTGATTGACCTCGCCGCCGCCCGTGCGCGCCGCCCGAGACGCCTGGTGTGGGGCGGGGGCATCGGCTTGGCGCTGGCGGCATCGCTGACGCTGGCGGTCGTGCTCCAGCATCCAGGCGGCAACGGCCCGGGGCCGGGCTATGCCGATGGGGCCCTGGCCAGCGCGCTCGATACCCAGCTGTCTGGTCAGGCGCCGGCGGGCGCATCGGCGCGGGTGGTGATCAGCTTTGCCGATGCATCGGGTGCGTTGTGCCGCGGCTATGACAGCGGGCAGGGTGGCGGCATTGCCTGCCACGACGCGCGGGGATGGAAGCTGATTCGGCAGGTGGGCGGCGGCGCAGCGGCGGGGGCCGGCGACGATGGCGCATATCGCCAGGCCGGCAGCCATGATGCGGCGTTGATGGCCCTGGCGCAGGACATGGCGCAAGGGCCTGCGCTGGATCCCGCCGCCGAACGCGCGGCACGCGCGGCGGGCTGGCGCAAGCCCTGATGCGTCTTGTCGGCATCCGCCGCGTGCCCCTGCCTGGGGCGAGACACGCGGCGGATCGGCCGATCAGAACGTCTTGCGCAGCGTCACGCCACCATAGCGCACGTCATCGCGCGGCACATAGCGCACGATGCCGGCCACCCCGCCATTGACCAGATAGCTGGCATAGTGGGTGTTGGTGATGTTCTTGACATAGGCGCGCAGCTGCCAGCCATCGTCGTGGCCCAACAGCGCGACGCTGCCGTTCCAGATGGCATAGGCGGGCTGGATCGTGCCCGGCGTCTGCGTCAACTGGTACTGCGTCTCGCTCTTGAAGGCGATGTCGCTCTGCAGTTCCAGATCGACCGCCTCGGTCAGGGCAAAGCGATAGCCGGCATTGGCAAACAGCTTGACCTTGGGCGCGAAGGGCAGCGGCTCACCATTGATGTCGCAGCTGGCGGGCAGGCCGGCCGGGCAGTTGAAGTTCAACACCTTGGCATCGTCATAGGCGGCCGACAGATCGACGGTGAAGCCCTTGGTCGGCACCAGGGTGACATCGGCCTCGACCCCTTGGGTGCGGACCTTGCCGGCGTTGATCAGGCGGGTCACCGCCGTGCCGTTGACCAGATCGGCCACGTTGGCCTGATAGTTCTTGAACGTGGTCGAATAGACCGCCAGCGCATAGCGGACCGAGCGATCGGCCGTGCTGCCCTTGATGCCCACTTCGAAGGAATTGGAGGTTTCGGGCAGCAGGGCGATTTCATCGGTCGGCTGCATGTTGAAAAAGGCATTGTAGGCCGGCCCCTTGTACCCGCGTGACCAGGTGCCATAGACCTGCGTGTGGCTGCTCACGTCCCACTGCAGCCCGGCGCGCCAGGAATCGCCACGGGTCGACGTGCTGCCGTTGCTGTTGTGATAGGCGCGGATGCCCGACACGTTGAACGCGGCACTGCCGGTGTTGGCCGGATCGGCCGTCGACGTGCGCACGTGATAATAGCTCAGCTTGTCCCAGGTGGAGCGATAGCCGGCGATGGCGCGGAAATTGCTGGTGAAGTTGATGTTGGCTTCACCAAACAGCGCATAGTTGTTGGCGCGGATGCCGTACTTGGCAACGCCGGTCGTCACACCAGACGTGCGCGTCAGATCACGCTGATAGCGCTCGTCGGTCTCCGCGCGCAGAGCATAGGCACCGATGACATAGTCGATCAGCTTGCCCTTGGGCGAGGTGAGGCGCAGTTCCTGCGAATACTGGTTGGTGTTGACGTCACCATGATCGTCGCTCTGCGGCTGCACGGTGGGTGAGGCCTGGGTGGCGTCAAGATCCTGGTGCTGGTGGTTCTTCCAGCCGCGCCAGGCGGTGATCGAGGTGACCTTGTAATCCCCCAGCGAGAGATCGGCCGTCAGCGAGGCGCCGAAATTCTCGTCGCGCACGTCGGTATCGAACGTGGTGGCGACGGTGCGGTTGCTGGGCCCGGCGGTGATGCCATAGCCGGCGAGGATGCCGACCAGCGTGGGCGAGGCGGTGACGGTGTTGGTCGGATAGGCGATCTGGTTGGTGTTGGCATAGACCCCGTTGGAGGTCGTGTCATAGCTGTGCAGCCAGTCACCCGCGAGCGTCAGCGTCAAGGCTTCGCTCGGGCGCGCCTCGATCTTGCCGCGCAGGCCATAGCGTTCAAACCCGTTGACCTTGTCCTTGGTCACCGCGTTCCAAACGTTGCCCTTGTAGTTGGCGTAAACGCCGTCGATCCGCGCCGCGACCGTATCGGTCAGGCCGCCGGTGACGCCGGCCTTGACGCGGTATTCGGCATCGGTGGTGGCGCCGCCTTCGACATAGGCATGGAATGCCTGGGTGGGCGCGGCGGTGACGATGTTGATCACGCCGGCCGAGGCATTCTTGCCAAACAGCGTGCCCTGCGGGCCGCGCAGCACTTCGATGCGCTCAACCTCGCCCACGTCGAGCGTGGCCTGGCCGGGGCGGTTGAGCACCACGCCATCGAGCACGGTCGAAACCGAGGATTCGACACCCGGCGAGGTGGTGATCGTGCCCACGCCGCGAATGAACACGGTGCGGTCCTTGTTCGAGGCGCCGCTGCGGAAATCGACCGTCGGCACGCTGGCCGACAGATCCTGGAGATTGTGGATGCCGCGATCGTTGAGCGACTGGCCGCTGACCGCGCTGATCGCGATCGGTACCTGTTGCAGGCTTTCGTTGCGGAACCGCGCGGTGACGACGATTTCGCCTGGCGCCGGCGCGTCTGCTTCTGCCGGGGCAGGCGCCGCGGGCGGTGCATCCTGGGCAGCGGCGGCGGCTGGCACGATCAAAGCACCGGCGAGCAAGAGCGCGCTGCGCAGCGAAACGGAAAACTTGGGCATCGATTTCTCCCTTGAACGCGGCGGCGCTATACTCAACCCTATAGGTAGAGAAGAAAGTTTTTCTTTAGTGCCCCAACGCCATGCCCATGGCGCTTCCTTCGGTCCCTTCCTCCACCGCGACGATGCGCGGCATGCCCAGCCTGATCAGCCCAAGGGCAAGCAGATAGGACACCGCCGCGAACGAAAAGAGCGGGCCATAGCCCAGCCCGGCCGCCAGGGTGAGGCCGGCAATCTTGGTGATCGCGGTGCCGCCCATATTCCCACAAAACGCGGAAAAACCAGTGACGCGGCCCACGCGTGCGCGCGGGGTGACATCGGCAATCAGGCCAAACAGGCTGGTGGAAAAACCCTGGTGTCCGGCCAGCGCCAGTGCCAGCACCGCCGCAGCGCTCCACGCGCTGGGGGCCAGCAAGGCCAGCGGCACAGGAGTGACGACCAGGGCAGAGGCCAGCATCACGCGCTTGCGCACGCGGTCGATCGACTGGCCGGCGCCGATCCAGCGGCTCGACAGCGTGCCGGCCAAGACCGATCCAACTGCCGCGCCGGCATAGGCGAGGGCCAGCGGCGGGCCGAGTTCGGTGCCGGCCAGCCCAAACGCGCGGTGGAAATAGTCCGGCATCCAGAACAGCATCAGGAACCAGGTGGCATCAGACAGCACCTTGGCACCGGCAATGATCCAAGTGCGACGCTCCCGCCACACCGGTCTAGCGCGATGGTGATCTTGCGCCTTGGCCGTCGGCGTATCGGCAAAATCGACGCCGCGCGTGGCCAGCCACCAGGCCATTGCCCAGACCAGGCCCAGCGCGCCGGCCATGACAAAGGCCGCGCGCCAGCCCCAGATCGCTGCAACGATCGGAATGGCCAGCGGCGCCAGGATCGCGCCGATCGAATTGATCGCGTTGGACAGGCCGATGCCGGTCGAGCGTTGCTCGGGCGGAAAGATCGCGGCCATCGTCTTGATACCGGCCGGGGTGCCCATCGCCTCGCTCGCGCCCAGGCTGATGCGGCAGGCCATGAACGCGGCAAAGCTGCGTGCCCAGCCATGCGCCATCGCGGCAAGCGACCAGGCCGCCACGCCAAAGGCATTGGCCCGTCGCACGCCAAGCCGATCGACCAGCCAGCCCGCCGCAAGAAAGCCGAACGCCGCCCCGGTTTGAAACAGCGCCGCCAGCGTGCCGTAATCGTCGTCGCTCCAATGCAGGTCGGCGGCGATGGTGGGCTTGAGCACCGCGATAATCTGGCGATCGACCAGATTGAGAATCCCCGCCGTCAGGGCCAGGGCAAACAGCAGCTGGCGGCGGCGGGGGCTGAGCAGGGCAGTCATCGGTGGCGGCACTCCTTTGCCATGCCTGTTACGGGGTGCGGCAAGGGAGTGCCAGAAAGTTCAACTTTTGCAGTAGAGATTAAAACGGTGCGTGGTCGATATGCGACAAGACGTGGCGAGCAAACAGATCCGCCTCGCGCGCATGGGGATAGCCCGACAGCACGAACGCATCGATCCCCGCCGCGCGATAGGCGTTGAGCTTGGCCAGAACCTGGTCAGGGTCACCCACGATCGCCGCGCCGCAGCCCGATCGGGCGCGGCCGATACCGGTCCACAGGTTGTCTTCGACATAGCCATCGCCAGCGGCTGCCTCGCGCAGGGCGGCCTGCGCCTGCACACCCACCGATTGGGAATCGAGCGACTTGGCACGGATCGCTGCGCCTTGCGCGGCGTCCAGCTTGCTCAGCAGGCGATCGGCCGCGGCGCGCGCCTCGCTTTCCGTCTCGCGTACCACCACGTGCACGCGATAGCCGCAGCGGATGGTGCGGCCATGCCGGGCCGCGCGGGCTTTCATATCAGCGACGATGTCTTTCACCGCCTCCATGCGGTCGGGCCACATCAGATAGACATCGCAGCCCTTGGCTGCGGTTTCGCGTGCCGGTTCAGACAGGCCACCGAAATAGAGCGCCGGCACGCGCGGCGCGGCCTGCAGCATGCGTGGCGCGTCGAGCTTGAGGCTCCAGAACCGGCCTTGGTGATCGAGTGGCTGCCCGGCAAGCAGGGTGCGCAGGATGGCGATCGCCTCGTCGGTGCGTTCATAGCGCGACGCCCCATCGAGCGTTTCGCCCGGCAGGTCGCTGGAAATGATGTTGACCGTCAGTCGCCCGCCCAGAATCTGGTCGATCGTCGCGATCTGGCGCGCCAGCTGCGCCGGCCACATTTCGCCGACCCGCACTGCCATGAGCAGCTTGATGCGCCGCACCTGCGTGGCGATGGCGGCGGCAAAAGCCGTGGTATCGATGCCCAGGGCATAGCCGGATGGCAGCAGGATATTGTCGAACCCGCCCTCTTCGGCACCCAGCACGATATTGCGGCAATGCTCCCAGCTTGATTGCAGCGCCGGGTCGCTTTGCCCGAGATATTCATAGTCGTCATCGCAAAGCGCGGAAAACCAGCTGATTTCGCACGGATTTTGGGTCACGGGATTTTGGGTCACGGCATGGATTCTCCGCGCGATGCTTCCAGCACCGCGTACCATTCGCCGCGCGTCCATTCGACCTTGAAGGCGTCGCGCAGCGCGGCAATGCGGGCGGGTTGCTGCGAACCGACGATGGGCACGATCCGCGCCGGATGCGCCATGATCCAGCTCAATGCCGCCGCGCTGGCGTCGGTGCCATAGGCCGCGCCCTGCTTGGCCAGCAATGCGCCCACCGGATGATTGGCATCGGTCAGCCTGCCGCCGCCCAGCGGCGACCAGGCCAGCACGGCCATCTCGCGTTCCATCGCCTGGTCCAGCGTGCCATCGTACAGCGGCGCAAACCGCGCGGCGGAATACTCCGGCTGGGTCGACACCAGCGGGAAGGGCAGGAAGGCCTGCAATGCCGCAACCTCGGCCGGGCTGTAGTTCGACACGCCCACGTGCTTGACCTTGCCTGCCTCGACCATCTCGACCAGCGCGTCGGCCACTTCGCGCGGATGGGTGAGGAAGTCGCGCCGGTGGATCTGGTAAAGGTCAACGCTGGGCAGCCCAAGCCGCGCCAGCGAGGCATCGATCGCGCTGCGCAGATAGGCGAGCGTCGAATCATAGGGCTTGCCCAGCCAGATGCCGCCCTTGGTGGCGATGACCATGCGCTCGCGCCAATGCGGATTGGCTGCGAGCGCCTTGCCGAACAGGCCTTCGGCCCCGCCAAAGCCCACCGGCGCATCGCAACCATAGATATCGGCGGTATCGAACAGGGTTACGCCCGCATCCAGCGCGGCTTCCACGCGATCGGCAATGGCGCCCAGATCATCGTTGCCGTCGGGGCTGGCCAGCCGCCACATGCCCCAGGCAATCGGGAAAACGGCAAGTCCGCTCTTGCCGAGCGCGACGGGTTCGGTCTTTAGGCTGAGGTTCGTCATGGAGAGCGCCATGGCACAAGGAGCTTGGTGATGGTAGAGAAACTGCGTTACGGCTTGGTTGGCACCGGCATGATGGGGGTGGAGCATATCCACAATATCAAGCTGTTGCCCGATGCCGAAATCGTCGCCATCGCTGATCCCGAAGCAACCTCGATCGACTGGGCGCGGGCCGCGCTGGGCGATGCGGGCCAGGATGTGGCCGTGCATGCTGATGCCGCCAGCCTGGTAGCCGCGGGCGGAATCGATGCCGTGGTCGTGGCGTCGCCCAATTTTACCCATCGCGCCGTTTTGGAGCCGCTGCTGGCCAGCGACGTAGCGATCCTGTGTGAAAAGCCGCTGTGCACCACCATGGCCGATGCGCGCTGGGTGGTGGAGCAGGCCGCCGCGCGCCGCGCGCCGTTCTGGACCGGCATGGAATACCGCTTCATGCCGCCCGCTGCCGCGTTCATCGATGCCATCCACGCCGGCCAGGTGGGCGCGCTGCAGATGCTCTCGATTCGCGAGCACCGCTTCCCGTTCCTGGTCAAGGTGCGCGACTGGAACCGCTTTTCGGCCAAGACCGGCGGCACCATGGTCGAAAAATGCTGCCACTTCTTCGATCTGATGCGGCTGATCACGCAGAGCGAGCCGGTGCGGGTCTATTGCTCGGGCGCCATGGACGTGAACCACGTGGACGAGCGCTATGAGGGTGCACGGCCTGATATCATTGATAACAGCTTTACCACGGTGGACTTTGCCAACGGCACCCGCGCGATGCTCGATCTGTGCATGTTTGCCGAAGGCGCCGAACACCAGGAAGAAATGAGCGCGACGGGCGACAAGGGCCGGCTGGATGTGTTGATCCCGCCCGGAGACCTGGTGTGGTCTCCGCGCGTGCCCTGGCCGGGGCCAAAGGCGGTGGAACGCCGGCACGTGGCGGTGGATGAAACCGCACTGGCGGCCGGATCACACCACGGATCGACCTATTACCAGCACGCGGCGTTTGCGCGCGCGGTGCGGGGTGAAGGAGATGTGTTGGTGACGGCCCATGACGGGCTCATGGCCGTGGCCATCGGCACGGCGGCCGAGATCAGCGCGCGTGAGCACCGCGCGGTGGACATGGCGGAAGTGCTGGGTTGATGGGCCCAGCAGTGAGGGCGTGAAGGAAAACAACCCAGGCCGGGCGGCGGACACTCTGCCGCCCGGCACTGGTTGGTGGATCAGTTGGCGGCGCCGCGGCGCATGTGCTTGCCGCCATAGCGCTGACCAAGATAGGCAGAAAGACGGCGCAGGTAGCTGACAGCCTCAGTCGCGCTGCCATTGTTGCACGGCAAAGGATTGCGGCTGGTGCCGGTGGCACGACGCTCCACCTTTTCGCACAGCAGCTCGATATCGCTGCGGCTCAGCAGATTCTTTTCCCGCATCAGACACAGCAGCGATTCGAGGATGATCAGGCTTTCATCGCCCGCATCGGTTACGCCGTCACGCATGCCTTCGTTCATCGCCAGACCTCTTCCGCATATATGTTATGCAACAGATACTATTCTGGTCTGGCGCTTTGGCAAGCGATTCAATCGAGGCCGCCTCCCAAGGTGCGATAGAGCGTCACCAGGTTGTTGGCCCGGGCCAGGCGCGTGGTCACCAACTGCTGCTGCGCGGCATAGGCGCTACGCTGCGAATCAAGGGCGGTGAGGAACGATTCCACCCCGGCGCGGAACCGCGCGTCAGACAGCATCGCCGCCTGCTGGGCGGCCTGAACCCGGGCGGTTTGCGCCGCCATCTGTTCGTCGATCGTGCCGCGCTGGGCCAGCGCATCGGAAACCTCGCGGAATGCGGTCTGGATGGTTTTCTGATAGGTCGCCACCGCCGCATCGCGTGATGCCTTGGCATAATCGAGATTGGCCTGGTTCTGCCCGAAATTGAACAGCGGCAGGCTGGCTGAGGGCGAGACGGTGTAGGTTCCCGTTCCCGACGAGAACAGGTTGCTCAGCGTCGAACTGATCGTGCCGATCGTGGCGGTAAGCGATATGCGCGGGAAGAACGCGGCCCGCGCCGCGCCGATATTGGCGTTCTGCGCGATTAACTGGTGCTCGGCCTGGAGCACGTCGGGCCGGCGCAGCAGCACGTCGGAACCAAGATTGCCCGGAAGAGCATCGATCGTTGCCGGTTCGGTTCCCAGCCCCTGCGGTTGCAACTCGGTGGGCACAGGCGCACCGGTCAGCAGCTGCAGCGCGTTGAGATCCTGCGCCACCTGGGTTTGCAGCACGGCAATGTCATTGCGCGCCGATTGATAGCTGGTTTCCGCCTGCTGCATTTCCAGGGCAGAGGTCACGCCAATGCGGAACTGCGCCTTGGTCAGGTCCAGGCTTTGCGCGTAGGCCTTGAGCGTGCGTTCGGACGTGGCCAGCTGATCGCGATCCGCGCCCAGCGTCAGCCAGGCCGCGGCGATTTCACCGATCAGGGTGACGCGCGTGGCGCGCCGCCCTTCCTCGCTGGCCAGGTACTGCTCCTGCGCTGCCTTGGAAAGGTTGCGCAGGCGCCCGAACAGGTCGATCTCGAACGAAGACAGCCCGACGTTGCCAGTGAAATACTGGATGTCGGCCGGGCCCGCGCTGGCCGCGCCACCAGCGCTGGCGGCAAAGGACGCGGTGTTAGTATAAGTGCCCGATCCGCTGGCGCTGATCGCCGGGAACAGGTTGGCGCGTTGCGAGCGATATTGCGCGCGCGCCGCCTGCACATTGGCCACGGCCAGGCGCAGGTCCTGGTTGTTGGCCAGGCCCAGCTCGATCACCTGGCGCAGGCGATCGTCGCGAAAGAATTCGCGCCAGCCGATCCGGGCCAGGTCTTGCGTCTGGGCAGCGTCAGCCGCCGGATAGACGCCTTGGCCCTGGGGCAGGGCCGGCGGCACGGCTGGCGCCGGCCGGGCATAGCGCGGCGCCAGGTTGCAGCCCGACAAGAGCAGGGCAGGCAGCACGGCCGCGAGCACGGTTTGGGATTTGGTCACGACAGTCAGACTCCCTGGGGCGCGGACGCGCCCTCGTCGTCTTGGGTATGGGTTTGATCGGCCTGCTTGCGCCGCGTGAAGAGGTTGAAGACCACCACGAAGAACATCGGCACAAGGAAGATCGCCAGCACCGTTGCGGAGAGCATCCCGCCCACGACGGCACGACCGATGGCATTCTGGCCGCCAGCACCAGCCCCGGTCGCCACTGCCAGGGGCAGCACGCCGAAGATGAAGGCAAGGCTGGTCATCAGGATCGGTCGCAGGCGCAGCCGGGCGGCACTGATCGCCGCGTCGAACGCGCCCATGCCGTCGCGCATGCGCTCTTCGGCAAATTCCACGATCAGGATCGCGTTCTTGGCCGACACCCCGATGGTGGTGATCAGGCCCACCTGAAGGTAGATATCGTTGTTGAGCCCCGTCAGCGTGGCTGCCAGCACCGCGCCGATCACGCCAAGCGGCACAACCATGATGACGGACAGCGGAACCGACCAGCTTTCATACAGCGCGGCAAGGCACAGGAACACGATCAGCAGCGACAGGCCATAAAGCGCCGGCGCCTGCCCACCCGAAAGCCGTTCTTCATAGGAAAGACCGGTCCATTCCAGCGCGGTGCCGGGGGGCAGCTTGGCGTGGATCGCCTCCATCGCGGCCATGGCGCTTCCGGTGGCGACGCCCGGTGCCGGTGCGCCGAGAATTTCCATCGAGGGCAGGCCGTTGTAGCGGGTGAGCTGCACCGGCCCCTTTTCCCACGAGATCGTGGAAAAGGCGCTGAAGGGCGTCATGCTGCCGTTGCTGGATCGCACGAACAGCTTGTCCATGTCTTCGGGCGCCATGCGATAGGGCGCATCGGCCTGGACGTAGACCCGCTTTACACGGCCACGATCGACGAAGTCGTTGACGTAGCTGCCGCCCCACGCCGTGGCGATCGTGCTGTTGATCGTGGACAGATCAAGGCCGAGCGCACCCGCCTTTTCCTGGTCCACCGTCACCTTGAGCTGCGGCGCATCGTCGAGCGAGTTGGGGCGTACGCCGACCATGCTCTTGTCCTGCATGGCCATGCCCAACATCATGTTGCGAATTTGCAGCAGCCGGGCATGCCCCAGTCCGGCCTGGTCCACCAACTGCAGGTCGAACCCGGTGGCATTGCCCAGTTCCTGCACGGCGGGCGGGGTGATCGCGAAGATCAGCCCGTCGCGATAGGCGGCAAACGCGCCCATGGCGCGCCCGGCGATCGACTGCGCCGCGTTGGCCTTGCCAGAGCGTTCGCTCCACGGCTTGAGCGGCACGAACGCCAGGCCGCTGTTCTGGCCCGATCCCGCGAAACTGAAACCGTTCACCGTGAACACGCCGGCAATGTTGGCGCTTTCCTGCTTGGTGAAGTGGTCACGGATCACGGTGAGGCCCTTTTCCGTGCGCGCGGCGGTAGAGCCGGCTGGGCCTTGGACCAGAGCGATGACCATGCCCTGGTCTTCATCGGGAAGGAACCCGCCGGGCAGCCGCACGAACAATAGCGCCAACCCGCCCACGATCAGGGCATAGACCACCATCGAACGTTTCCAGTTGCGCGCGGTGGAGCGCACGCTGCGTTCATAGCGTTCTTGGCCGGCATCGAATTTTTCGTTGAACCAGCGGAAGAAACGGGCCAGCGGCCCATTGCTTTCCTGCTCATTGGGCTTGTGCGGCTTGAGAATGGCGGCGCACAGCGCGGGCGTCAGCACCAAGGCGACGAGCACGGAAAGCGCCATGGCCGACACGATCGTGATCGAGAACTGGCGATAGATCACCCCGGTCGATCCGCCGAAGAACGCCATCGGCAGGAACACGGCCGCCAGCACCATGGCGATGCCGATCAGCGCGCCGGAAATCTCGTTCATCGATTTGCGCGCGGCGTCGATCGGACTGAGGTGCTCGGTCACGATCAGGCGCTCGACGTTTTCGACCACCACGATCGCGTCGTCGACCAAGAGGCCGATGGCCAGGACCATCCCGAACAGCGTGAGCGTGTTGATCGAATAGCCCGCTGCCGCCATGACGGCAAAGGTGCCCAGCAGAACGACCGGAACGGCGATCGTGGGGATCAGCGTGGCGCGCCAGTTCTGCAGGAACAGGAACATCACGAGGAATACCAGCACCACGGCCTCGACCAGGGTGTGCACGACCTGCTCCACCGAAAGGCGGACGAACGGCGTGGTATCGTAGGGATAGATGACCTTGATGTCAGACGGGAACTGCGTGGAAAGCTCGTTCACGCGGGCCTTGATGGCGTCAACGGTGTCCAGCGCGTTGGCGCCAGGCGCCAGCTTGATCCCAAGACCAGCGGCAGGCTTGCCATTCCACTTGGATTCAAAGCCGTAGTTTTCCGCGCCAACCTCGACGCGGGCAACGTCGCCCAGGCGAACCACGGCGCCGTCGCTGCCGATCTTGAGGCGGATCTTGGAGAATTCCTCTGGCGTGGACAGGCGTGATTGCACCGCCACGGTCGCGTTGAGCATCTGCGTGCCCGGTGCGGGCAGGGCGCCGATCTGGCCGGCCGAAACCTGGGCGTTCTGCGCTTTCAGCGCGGCCGTGACATCTGCGACCGACAGGGCGTACTGGTTCAGCTTGAGCGGATCGAGCCAGACACGCATCGCGTATTGCGACCCGAAAATCTGCGTATCACCCACGCCCGAAACGCGCGACAGGGGATCCTGCAGCTTGGAAACAAGGGTGTCGGCCAAGTCCGCGCCGGAACGCTTGCCGCTCTCCGAATACAGGCCAACGAACATCAGGAAGTTCTGCGTCGCCTTGGCGACTTGCAGGCCCTGCTGCTGCACTTCCTGCGGCAGGAGCGGAGTGGCTGCCTGCAGCTTGTTCTGCACCTGCACCTGGGCGATATCAGGGTTGGTGCCTTGCTCGAACGTGAGGGTGATCGTCACCGTGCCCGCAGCGGAGGACGAGGACGAGAAATACCGCAGGTGATCCAGCCCCTTCATCTGCTGTTCGATGATCTGGGTGGTGGTCTTCTCCAGGGTTTCGGCGTCAGCCCCGGGATAGGTGGCGGTGATCGACACCGCCGGTGGGGCAATTGCCGGAAACTGCGAGATCGGCAGCGTGCGGATAGCCAGAACGCCGGCCAGCATCAGCACGATCGCGATGACCCATGCGAAGATGGGCCGGTCGATGAAAAAGCGTGACATGCGGGATTACTTTCCCTGTGCCTGGCTGGGTGCTGTGCCGGCCGGGGCGTTGGGGTTCCAGGGCTGCGGATTCACCGGCATCCCCGGCTGCAGCATCATACCACCTTCCACGATCACCTTGTCGCCGCTGCGCAGCCCGCCGGTAACGATCCACTTGTCACCCTGCGTGCCGCCGGTCTGCACCGGGCGCGCTTCCACCTTGTTCTGCGCGCCAACCACCATGACCACGGCATTGCCATGTTCATCGCGGGTCAACGCCTGTTGTGGCACCAGCATGGCATTCTGCACCGTGCCCTGCACCAGGCGGGCGCGAACGAACATGCCCGGCAGCAGCAGGCTGCGCGGATTGGGGAACACGGCGCGCAGCACCTGCGAACCGGTCGCCTGGTCCACGGTCACGTCGGTGAACAGGAGGTCGCCTTGCAGCGGATAGGTGCTGCCATCTTCCAGGATCAACTGGACCTTGGCCTTGCCGTCCTTGGTCAGCTTGCCGTCCATGATCTGGCGGCGCAGCTTGAGCAGGTCGGCGCTGGATTGGGGAATATCCACATAGACCGGATCGATGCGCTGGATCGTGGTGAGCGCGGTGGCCTGTGCGGCCGAAACCAGCCCGCCCGTGGTGGTGAGCGAGCGGCCGATGCGCCCGCTGATCGGCGCGGTGATGGTCGTGCGCGCCAGATCGATCTGCGCGGTCCGCAGGGCAGCTTCCTGTGCCGCCACATCGGCCCGGGCCTGTCCGGCGGTGCTCACCGCGTTGTCATAGTCTTGGCGGGCGATGGCGTTGATCTTGACCAATTCGCCATAGCGGCTCGCCTGGGCCTGGGTCGACGCGATCGCGGCGCGGGCCTTGGCCAGCGCTGCCCGCGCGCTCATCACCTGGGCCTGATAGGGCGCGGGATCGATGCGATAGAGCGGCTGGCCGGCGCGCACGAAATCACCCTCGGTGAACAGGCGCGACTGGATCAGGCCGTTGACCTGGGGCCGCACGTCCGAGGTTTCATAGGCCACCGTCCGGCCCGGAAATTCGGCCGTGATCGGCAGGGGCTGTTCCTGCACTGCCACCACCGAAACGGCAGGCGCAGCGCCGCCGCCTGGCCCGCCGGGACCGCCCGCGCCTGGGGGTTGCGATCCGCATGCCGCAAGGGCCAAAGCCAGCGCCGGGGTGACGCGTCGCAAAAATGTCATGCAAAATCCTGCCGATCAGTGTATGAGAGTGAACGATCACTCACAAATTTGCGCTACTGCGCCGGGGGGCCAGTGGTCAAGCAGGAAATTTTGGGTAGAGAGAGGCTATGACTACGGATCAGGCGCCAGTGTGCCTCAGGGCGGGGGGCAAGGCGGCACAGCGGCGGGAAAAGATTACTGCTGCTGCGCGTAAGCTATTTATAGAAAACGGTTTTCATGCAACCGGCGTGGCTCAGATTGCCAAGGAATCGGGCGTGGCCGTGGGCCAGCTCTATCGCGATTTCGCGTCCAAGGAAGCGATCATCGCCGAGATCGTGGCGTCTGACTCCGGCGAATTCTTGGAACGTGGTGATATCGTGCTGGGCGTTGCCCTGCGTGACGAATCGGCAGTGTGGCAATGGTTGCACGATTTCCTGATACCCGATCCCGATTGTCCCAACGTGCTGATCGCGGAAATCGTGGCCGAGTCTGCCCGCAATCGCAAGGTGGCCGAAATCTTCAAGCGCTGCCACAACACCGTGCACGCCGGCCTGCTCCGCGCGATCGAAGTGCTCTTGCCTGGCGATGACGTGGCATCGGCCCGTGTCTGTATGGCCGACATGCTGCTGATGCTGTCGCTGGGTCTGATGCAGCACGATCTCATCCGGGGCGAGGCCGAGGCGCGGCGCATGGCCGAGATGGCCTTTGCCTCTTTCCGGACGCAGATCCTTGCGCTGCGCGGTGCAGACCGGGCGCCCGCTGCCGTGGCCGGCGTGGCCTGCCGGCCAAGCGCCGCACGGAATACCGAGCTCGCCTGATCGGGGAATTGCAACCGATTGCATAGCCTGCCGCGCCGTGCCACGCTGTGTTTCATGGCGAGCGCTGTGCAATCGGCAAGATCCGGCGCTGGCACGTTCCTGTCGTTGCCTTGGCGGAGACCGCGCGCATGATATCGTTGCATCACCATCTCCGGGCTCTTGCCATCACGCTGGCAGCGGGAACGGTGATTTGCACGCTGGCCTTTGTCCCTGCCGTCGCGGCGCGCCCGGCAACCGATGTTCAGACTGTGTCTACGCCATGGTGGAAGCACGCGGTGATCTACGAGATCTATCCGCGCAGTTTCCAGGACAGCAACGGCGATGGCATCGGCGATCTCAAGGGCATTACCCAGCGCCTCGATTACCTGCAAAACCTGGGCGTCGATGCCATCTGGGTTACGCCGTTCTTTCCGTCGCCGAATGCCGATTTCGGCTATGACGTCGCCGATTACACCGGGGTCGCGCCGGAATACGGCACGATGGCCGATTGGGACGAATTGACCCGGCAGGCGCGCAAGCGCGGCATTCGCGTGCTGGTTGATTTCGTGCTCAATCACTCGTCGGATCAGCACCCGTGGTTCAAGGAAGCGCGCGCGTCGCGCACCAATCCCAAGCGCGATTGGTATGTGTGGCACGACCCTGCGCCCAATGGCGGGCCGCCCACCAACTGGGAATCGATCTTCGGCGGATCAACCTGGGAATATGACGCGGCGACGAAGCAGTATTATTATCATATCTTCCTCAAGCAGCAGCCGGATCTGAACTGGGCCAACCCCGGCCTGCAAAAGGCCATGCACGATGTCATGCGCTTCTGGCTGGCGCATGGGGCGAGCGGCTTCCGGCTCGATGCCACGCCGTACCTGTTTGAAGATCCAACCTGGCCCAACGATCCGGATGTGAAGGGCGGCCCATCAGTGGGGCTCAAGCCCTATAATTCCGGGCGGGAGGAAAGCCATGCCATCCTGCGCGAGATGCGCCGGATCGTGGATGCGGCGCCGGGGCAGGCGATCCTGCTGGGTGAATCCTCCACGCCAACGATCGATGACCTCGCCAAGGTCTATGGTTCCAAGGCGGACGAGATCAACCTGCCGATGAACTTCCTCTACGGCAATCTCACCCATCTCGACGCCAAGGTGTTCAAGCGCCAGCTGGACGATGCGCACAGCCGCCTGCGCGGCCAACCGCCGGTGTTCTTCTTTTCCAGCCACGATCATTCGCGCCAGTGGACTGCCTTTGGCGATGGGGTGCACGATGATGCGATCGCGCGGCTGACGGCTGCGATGACGCTGACCGCCGGCGGAACCGCGCTGATGTATTACGGGGAAGAGATCGGCATGGCCGATTTGACCGCGGCGGAACTCAAGGACGTGCCGCTCGGCCCCAAGCGCGTAGTAGCGGACAAGCGCGATCCCGAGCGCAGCCCGATGCAGTGGACAGGCACGGCTGGCGGCGGCTTCACGACCGGATCGCCCTGGTTGCCCGTGGCCCAGGCTGCTGCCACCACCAACGTGGCCGCCCAGTCGGCCGATCCGCATTCGATGCTGAATTGGTACCGGCAATTGCTCACCCTGCGCAGGGATCTGCCTGCCTTGCGCGAGGGCAGCTATGTTCCGCTCGAATCCGGTAACGCCGATGTCGTCGCTTTTGCCCGGCTCGATCGATCGGGCCAGGGCGTGCTGGTCTTGCTCAACATGAGCGCTGCCCAACAGCGCCTCGCCATTTCCGGGTGGGCAGGCGGCCACGTGCCCAGTGATGGGCGCGTGCTGCTGACGACCCAGCCCGACGCCAGCGCTGATCTTGCCAATCCAGTGCTGGCGCCCTTTGCCACCCGCCTGGTGGCGTTCCGCGTCAGATAGACGGACGCATCCGCTGCGTCAGGCGCGCAGAGCCAGGCTGATCCGGCACTGCACGCCGGCCGGCGCAAAGTACAGGTCCACGCGGTTGCCACCGGTGCGGGGCAGGGCGCGTTCGATCAGGGTGGTGCCAAAGCCCTTGCGGTCTGGCTGGCGCACGGCTGGGCCGCCGCTTTCATGCCACAACAGTTCGACCCGGTTTTCCGCCGGGATGGTTTGCCAGGTGAGAGACAGATTGCCGCTGTCGCATGACAGCGCGCCATACTTGATCGCGTTGGTCGCCAACTCGTGCAGGATCAGGGCCAGCCCCTGTGCGGCAGCGGGCGCGATTTCGGCGCTGGGGCCCTCCATGGTGATGCGGCCGAACAGATCGACATGCAGCTTCATCACCGCCATCACCGTGAGTGCCACGTCGGCCGGCGCCAAGTGCCCTTCGATCAGTGCCGGCTGCGTTACCGACAGCACGCTCAGCCGGGCCAGGATATCACGGCGTGCGGTGACCATGTCATGCGCATCGCGCAGCGTGGCGGAAACCACCGCCTGGGCCATGGCCAGCGTGTTCTTGATGCGGTGCACGCTTTCCCGCATGATTGTGGCCATGCGCTGTTCGGCGCGCTGCTGCTCGGTCACGTCCACGCCCTGCACGAAAACCCCGTGCACAGCGCCGGCGGCATCGCGCAGCGGCTGATAGGCGAAATCGAGATAGCGCTCTTCCGGCGGCAGGCCCGGCGCCAGTTGCAGCGAGACGAGCGCGCTGCGCCCGATATAGGGCTGCCCGGTGCGGTAAACACCGTCCACCAGGTCGACAAACCCCTGTTCCACCACTTCGGGCAAGGCCTCGCGCAGCGGGAGGCCCAACAGCGGTCGATGCCCGATCAACTGGTTGTAGGCAGCGTTGGCGATTTCGAACACGTGGTCCGGCCCGCGCAGGATGGCGATGAAGCCTGGCGATTGATCGAACAGGTCGCGCATCCGCTCGATTTCGGCCTGCACCTTGTTGGCGCGCATCAGGATGCCTGCCTCGAGGATGGCGGCCCGGCCGGTATCGGCGGTTTGGGTCAGCAGCGCAGTGATGTCGGCGGTGTGCTGCAGGATGTAGCGCAACCTGCCGTCCGCGCTCATGATCGGTACGTGGGTCGCGCTCCAATAGCGCATTGTCGGCACTGTCCCCGGATCGCCCACGGCATAAGGGATGAAGGCAATGTGATCGGTTTCATGGGCGCGCTGTACGCGATGGAGCGACTTGCGCAGCAGGCGGTAGCTTTCGCTGTCCGGATCGGCCGGAAAAGCCTCGAACAATGGCAGGCCGACGAAGGTTTCGCGCGGGCGCCCCACGGCTGCGACATAAGCGTCGTTGCAACCCGCGATCGTCAGATCGGGTTGGAACAGCACATAGGCATTGGGTGCAGCGCCGATCAGCCCGCCCAGACGGCCATCGACGATAGTGATCTCGTCGATCGGTTCAAAGGCTGCGTCAGTTGGCGTGTGCGGGCGATCCATGCCGTTTCCTCAACATTGTGCACGGCGGTCCCGCAGCGATGAATCTGCCGCTGTGCAGACGGTTTTGGCAGATGTCATTCCGGGCGATAAAACACCAGATCGCCTTTGTCTGCCGACTTCAGCTTTCGGGCATGCTGTAAAACATTGCAAAGGGATTTTGCGCTATCTCGCTTTGCGCGCAGGCATTGCTAAGGAGGCGGTTGGTCGCCCGGGAATTGCGGGCGCAGAAGGGCCGCCGTGCGCATAGCGATTTTGGAAGATGACGTGGCCTTGGCCGGGTTGGTGGAAATGACCCTGGCCGAGGCGGGGCACAGTTGCGAGGTGTTCGGCGACGGGCAGGTGCTGACGCGCGCCCTGCATCGGACCACCTACGATCTGCTGATTCTCGACTGGAACGTGCCCGGCATGACCGGGCTTGCCATCATCGAATGGACACGCGGCAACCTGGAAGTGCCGCCGCCCGCACTCATGCTCACCAGCCGCTCGGCCGAGGAAGACATCGTGGCCGGGCTTTCTGCCGGCGCAGACGATTATGTGATCAAGCCAGTGGCGCCGGCCGTGCTCAAGGCGCGGGTCAACGCCCTGGTGCGCCGCGCCTATCCTTCGACCAGCCCCATGGTCGAACAGTTTGGCCCCTACAAGTTCGACACGCGCGCCGATACGGTGGAGCTGGAGGGGCAGCCGGTTGCCCTCACGGCCAAGGAATTTGCGCTGGCGCTCCTGCTCTTCCGCAACATGCACCGTGCCTTGTCGCGCGCCTATATCTTCGAGGCGCTGTGGGGCCGCAATCCCGATCTGCCCACGCGCACGCTGGATGCGCATATCTCCAACATCCGCACCAAGCTCAACCTGCGGCCCGGCAATGGCTTCAAGCTGGTGCCGATCTATGCCTATGGATATCGCCTTGAAGCGCTGGCTGCCTGACGCCGTGGCCCGGCCACGCCTTGCGCTCGCCCTTGCGCAGTCGCTGTCGCTGGTGGCGTGCTTGGCTCCTTGCGCCGCGCATGCTGCATCGGCGCCCGACAATGCGTTGTTGACGCCCGCCCCGGATGACATGGTGCGCTACCTCGTGCGGTCGGGTGACAACCTGTTCCGCCTGGCCAGCGATTATCTGATTCGGCCTGAGACCTATCGCACGGTCCAGCAGCTCAACCACGTGGCCGATCCGCTGCGCCTGCCCATTGGCAAAACGCTGTTGATCCCTCGCGTGTTGCTCAAGCAGGAAGCGGTCCGGGGTACGGTGTTGAGCTGGCGCGGCGCGGTGCGCATCGATGGCCGGCCGGCGGCCAATGGCATGCCGGTGACCGAGGGCATGCTGCTCGAAACCGGGCAGCGCTCGTTCGTCACCGTCACGCTGCCCGATGACACAAGCATCGCGCTGCCATCGCAATCGGCCGTGCGGGTGCGCCGCCTGCGCAAGGTGGTGCTGGATCGACATGTGGAGCGCCTGTTCGCGATCGA
This sequence comes from Novosphingobium capsulatum NBRC 12533, assembly GCF_001598375.1. Classification (GTDB taxonomy): domain Bacteria; phylum Pseudomonadota; class Alphaproteobacteria; order Sphingomonadales; family Sphingomonadaceae; genus Novosphingobium; species Novosphingobium capsulatum. Next base: position 162,707 of record NZ_BCYV01000008.1, on the reverse strand, counting down.
GCGGGGCCGGGCGAGCGCCGCCGTCACGCCGATGACCGATCCGGCCAGCACGTTTCAGTTCGCCACGCCCGGCGCCGTCACCTCGGTGCGCGGCACCCGTTTCCGCATGAGCTATGACGCCGATGCACACCGTGCGACGAGCGAGGTGCTGGAAGGCAAAGTGGGTTTCGATACCCAGGGGCGCAGCGCGCAGGTGCTGCCTGCCGGCTTTGGTTCCGCGAGCGATCTGGATGAGCCGATCGCGCTGTTGCCGCCGCCGCTGCTGGTTGATGCGGCAGCCCCGCAAACTGATGCGGATCTGCGCTTTTCCTGGCAAGCCTTGCCGGGCGCGCGGGCCTATCACCTGCAACTGGCGACCGATGCCCAGTTCCTCAAAGTGCTGGACGAAACCGTCGTGGCCGGATCTTCGGCGCAATTGGCAGGTCTGCCCGATGGACGCTATTTCGTCCGCGCTACCGCGATCGATGGTCATGGGCTGGAAGGCAAGCCGGCGCTCGCCGAATTCGAGCGGCGGAGGGAAAACAGCCTGCGCCTGTCGGTGGAAGAAAGCTGGAATGGCCCGGTGCGCCAGTATGTGTTCCACTGGGACCCGGCGCATGAAAGCCGCGCCACCTTCCGCTTCCAGTTGGCCAAGCCTGGCCGCGAAGACCGTCCGACGATCGACCGAGACGGTCTTTCCAGCCACGCCTTGGTCGGTCTCGCTCTGGCCCCTGGCCGCTATCGCTGGCGCGTGTTGATGGACGAGATCGTCGACGGGCATACCGTGTCGCGCTGGACCGATTATCAGGACGTGCGGATCGAGGCATCCTGGTGAGCCTGGGCCATCAGCTGAAACTGCGCACGCAGTGGTGGCTGATCCTGCTGGCGGCAAGCGTGCTGGTCATCGTGCTGACCGCCGACCGCACGATGCTGCGGCTCGACAATGCATTCTACGATCGCCTGCTGCAACTGGGCGCACCGGCGCCGGGGCAGTCGGTGCTGATGGTTGAAATCGATGATGAAAGTATTGCGCGGCTGGGACGTTGGCCCTGGAACCGGTGCATCCATGCCGCGCTGATCGACCGGATCAAGGCGGGGCAGCCGCGTGCAATTGCCTATGACGTGCTGTTTACCGAACCAGGCGATCCGGCCGTCGATGCGCTGCTGGCCGGCTCGGTCGCCGCGGCCCGGCCGATCTTCCTGCCGATGGTGCCGCCCGCGTCCGGCCTTTCCGGTGTGGCCGCGGCGCCTTTGCTGCCTATCGCGCCCGTGCGTCAGGCCGCAAGCGGCATCGGCTATGCCACGATCGATCCTGACGCCGATGGCGTTGTGCGGTCTGCCACGGTTGCCGCCGGGCCGGCGCAGCACCTCATGGCCTTGGCCGCGATGGCTGCCACCAGCCCGGCAACACCCGCTGATCATCTTGCGATGCCGGTGGGCGCGCGCCTGATTCCGTTCGGCGCTGGCGGCGGGCACTGGCCGGGTGTTTCGGCCGCGGCCGTGCTGGCCGGGCAAGTACCGCCCGAACTGCTGCGGGATCGCGTGGTTCTGGTCGGCGCCACTGCCACGGGGCTCGGCAGCCGCTATCCCACACCCACCGGCAGTGTCATGTCTGGCCTGGAAATCGAAGCCAATCTGGTGAACGGCCTGATCAGCCGCACGATGATCCGCCCGGCCGGCATGCCGGCGCGGCTTGGCCTGGGGCTGATGCCACTGTGGGTGCTGATGATCGGCCTGGGCCCATGGCGACGGATGCCGGCCATGGTGGTCTTTGCGCTTTGCGCCGGAGTGGTGGTTGCGATCGCGGCGCTGTGCCTCTTGGTGTGGCGCTTGTGGTTGCCGCCCGGGGCGGCACTCGCCGGGCTTGCCGTCGCCTATCCCCTGTGGGGCTGGCGACAGCTTGCCGTGATCGAGCAGTTCATGCGCGTGCAGTTGTTGCGGCTTGAGCAAGAGCCATCGATACTGCCCCGCGTGGCCTTGGTGGGGTCGGTCAAGCACGGCGTCGCCGGCACGATCGCGCTGTTGCATGCGGCCATCGCCCGCAACCGCGAGATGCAGCACTTCGTGGCCGATCGCCTGGACCAGTTGCCCGACGCCACCCTGGTGGCCGATCTGCCCGGCCGCATCGTGATGGCCAACGCCGCCGCCCATCGCCTGTTCACCACCTTTGGGCATACCATTATTCCCGGCGCTACCCAGGCCCAGGCCCTGCTATCGGCGGTGCGCCTGGTTGGTAGCGGCAACCCGGTGCCATTCCCGCCGGAAGCGGAAGAGCCTGCGACACACGAAGTACAGCGCGATCAGGCGCATTTCTACCTGGTGGGCATGGCCCCGCAGACGCAGGCCGATGGCCAGCGTGCCGGCTGGATCATCCGGTTTGTCGACATCAGCGAGTCCAAGGCCGCGCAGCGCCAGCGTGACGACGTGGTGCAACTCCTGACGCACGATATGCGCTCGCCCCAGGCCTCCATCCTGGCGGTGCTGGAAACCGCGCCGGCCGATCGCATCGCTCCGGTAGAAGCCAGTGCCATCCGCCACTATGCCGAGCGCACACTGCGCCTGGCCGATGGTTTCGTGCAACTCGCCCGCGCGGAATACCTTGAGTATACGCTGGAAGAGGTCGAGCTGGGTGACATGCTGATCGACGCGATCGATGATCTCTGGCCGCAATCGCGCGCCAAGGCGATCGAGATCGTTACCCATGGCGACGAGCAGATGCTGGTGATGGGGGAGCGATCCCTGCTGACGCGCGCGCTGGGCAACGTTATCGGCAATGCCATCAAATACAGCCCCGATGGCACCACCATCACCTGCACGCTGACACGCCAGGTCCGTGCCGATGGCAGCGCCTGGGGTCTGTGCACGATCGCCGATCAGGGCTGCGGCATGGATGAAGACCTGCGCGCGCGCATGTTCGAACGGTTTGCCCGTGGCCCGGTGGGCCTTGGCCCCAAGACCAGCGGCGCGGGTCTTGGCCTTAGCTTCGTGCACACCGTGATGGTGCGCCACCACGGCGTGATTTCGTGCGAGACCGAGCCGCGGAGGGGCACCACGTTCACGCTGGCGCTGCCGATCAAGGATTGAGCGGCTGGACCCCGGCCCATGCCTGGTGTTAGCTTTGGTCACCTTAGGGCCAGTTCCCACAAAGGGGAGGCGTGCATGCGGTTGGCGATCATGCTGGCGATGGCGATTGCGGCTGCAAGCACACCAGCCTGGGCTAAAGATTTGCCCGTGCCCTTCGTGGGGTGCCGGTCAGACGGGCAAACCGGCCCGCTGGCGGCCCCAAGGAATGATGACCATGCCCCTAAAGTGCCAGCGCAACTGGCACCACGGCTGGCCTGGTATGCCAGCAATACCACCGGCGGCGTTCTGGCGCCGCGCGGCTGGCGCTGCTTTGAACTCTATGGCTCCAACGGTTCCGTGCTGATGCTTTCGCCCACGGGGCTTGGCGCCGATCCATTTTCGGCCAAACTGATCGGGCCCGCCATCCAGGTCAGCATCTCGCTGGGCGATACGTCTGGCCGGTTCGAAGCGGCGCGCATTGCGGCCCGCCTGTTTCCCGATCGCAAGGCTTTCGTGGAATCCGTCATAGCAGAGGGCATCGCGCCGCGTCGCCAGTTCCCTTTCGGCCCCTATCCGCATGATCGCATCCTGCGGATAAATCGGAATTATGTGACGTTCGAAACCCCCGCCCATCGCGAAGGCCTTGGCACCATGACACGCCTGCGTCCATCGGCGGACCCGATTAACGGGCTGGTGTGGATGGATGCGGACAACAACGCCACCATGCTGGCGGTGCGGCTCGCGCCGGCACAGCGGAATCTGGTAAACTATATCATCGCCGCGATGATACCGCGATAGCTGTAGGCCTGAATTTGCAACGCGGCGAAGGTAGCGTAATTTTTCAGGCAGAAGTAGTGCCACAGTATTGGGTCCAGGCTTGATACATTGCTGGGCACGGCAAGGCGTTTTACGTCAGCAGCATGTTGACTTTGATGATCTGGGGCATTGCGATTTTAGGCGACAGTGCATAGTGTTTGGCGAGCGCGATCGCTGATTTTCGCGCGCGCAAATTCGTCTGGGGTGCTTTGGGCCTGGTAAGCGTGGTGGTGTTCTGGATGCTCTCGATCCAGACACATCCGGTCATTGTCACCTTTCCCGAAGCCCGACCTTAGCTGTTTTCGCAACTCCGATTTGCGTCGTGGGGGGCGGCACTGGTGCAGGCGAGGTTCTTGGCATCGCCCGTCACGCAAACATCTGGCAAACCAGCGCCTTGATCCGGTGGAAAGGCAACAGGCGGTTGTTGTCGCGTTGCGTCAGCCGTGCGCCACGAGCCAGGCTGCCACGAGCATGGCGCCCCACAGCGCCATGTTCAGGGCAACGATATAAGCCAACTTGCGGCCATTGGGTGCCTTTGCGCGAGACGCCAGGGCGTCATCCGCGCTGGCGTGTGCCCAATCTGTGCTGTGCCAATCCGTGCTGTGCATGCTTGTAGACACTACCGATACCCCGATCCATCCCCTCCGATTGCCATCGCACATCGGTCCGGCTCGCGCTTGTAAAGGAATGTCAATTTCGGATCATTTGGCTGCGAACATCATCCGATCAGGAGCAGTTTGGATGAGCGCTGCGCCAGCGTGGCCGTTCAGGCCGGTGTTTCCACCAGTTCGGCAATCTCGAACCTGTGGCTTTTCCAGCCGCGCATGCGTGCTGCCTCGCGCGTCGGGGCCTCCTTGCGGCGCGCCTCGGCCAAGGATCGGGTGTGGCCCCAGAATACCTCGGTCTTGCCGTTTTCCAGCTCCGCCACGATCCGCCAGTAATGGGTAAAGCTGTCGGTGGTCGGGCCGATCGTCTTGACGTAGCCATCGGGCATCGTGGCAGTGAGATAGCGGCGTTTCTTCTTCATCGCGGCGGCCTTGTGCCGAAAGCTACGCGCCATCGCAACCGCTCTGCGCCGGCAAGATCGCCGGGCCCTTGGAACCAGGGCAGGTACGCGGCGTAGTGCTGGCAAGGCAAGCCGCCTGTCACTCCCCGCCAAGCCCGGAGCCACCGATGCGCCCGTTTGCCTGCCCTCAATGCCTGCGCCTCAACCATTTCGAAGTGCGGGTCTGCCCTGCCTGCACCGCAACGCTGGGTTATGACCCTGCGATCGACCGCTTTCGCTATCTGGCGGAAGAGGGCACCACGTGGAAGGATCGCACCGAGACTTCGGCCGATCTGGTGGTCTGCGCCAACAACAACGATTTCGGCATCTGCAACTGGCTGACCACGCGCGATGCGCCGGGCGGCATGTGCCGTGCCTGCCGGCACAACCGCACCATTCCCGATCTGGCCGATCCCGCCGTGCCGCCGCTGTGGGCCAAGGTGGAAGAGGCCAAACGCCGCCTGTTCCACACGCTGATCCGCCTTGGCCTGCCGCTGGAGACCAAGGCAGAGGAAACGCCGGAACGGCAGGGGCTGGCTTTCGATTTCCTCTATGGCGAGCCTGGCGCTGCGGGCAGTGGCCCAAAGATCATCACCGGCCACGACGAAGGCCTGATCACGTTGAACGTGGCCGAGGCTGACGATGCCCATCGCGAGCAGGTCCGCCTCGACATGGGAGAACCCTATCGCACTTTGCTCGGCCATTTCCGGCACGAGGTGGGGCACCATTTCTGGTCACGCCTGGTCGCGACCGATCCCGCGACACTGGAAGCTTGCCGCGCCCTGTTCGGAGACGAACGCGCCGATTACGCTGCCGCGCTCGCCGCGCACTATGGCGGTGGCGCGCAGCCGTGGACCGAGGACTTCGTCAGCGCCTATGCCACCAGCCACCCGTGGGAGGATTTTGCCGAAACCTTTGCCCACTACCTGCACATCGTCGATGTGCTGGCAACGGCGCGCGGCTTTGACCTGTCGCTCACGGCGTTTGGCGGGCATGATGGCGATGGCCAGGTGGCGGTGGAGTTCGATCCCTATCGTGCCGATGCCGCGGCTCTGGCCGCGGAAATGGCGCCGGTGTCCTTTGCCATGAACGCGGTGAACCGGGCGATGGGGCAGGCAGACCTCTATCCCTTCCACTTGTCTGACGCGATCATCGCCAAGCTGTCTTTCATCCAGCAAACCGTGGCAGCCGCGCGGGTCAGCTAAAGCCTTTCGCTGCCAGGATGGGCGAGAGCACCTGCTCCATCACGGTATAGCCGGCCTCGGTCGGGTGCACGCCGTCATAGGCGAGGCCCGGCCGCATGCCGCCTGCGCCATCCTGCATCGCGCCGTGGTAATCGACAAAGGTGTGCCCGTGCGTGGCGGCATAGTTGGCTAGCCACTGGTTGATCGCCGCAATCGGGGTCACCGTATCCAGGCCCGGGCGCCAGTAATACCGTGCAGCCGGTGGCACCGAGGCCAGCAGCACGGCAATGCCGCTGGCCTGGGCAAGGGTGGCCATGGCCGCGAGGTTATCCTGCGTCTGCTGCAGGGTCATCGGGCCGGTATTGCCGGCAATGTCGTTCGTACCGGCCATGATGTGCACCGCGCGGGGCTTGAGCGCGATGACGTCAGCCATCATGCGCAGCACCATCTGCGGCGTGGTCTGGCCGCTGATTCCCCGGCAGACGCGGCCCTCTGCCGCAAAGAAGGCGGGGTGCTTGTCAGGCCAGCCCTGCGTGATGCTGTCGCCCATGAAGACCAGCTTTACCGGCGTGGCGGCGGCGGTGATGCGTGCATTGTCTTCAGCATAGCGGGCCAGCCAAGGAAAGTCGGTCAGTCGGCGGCGCTCGTCCTCGGTCAGCGTGACGGGTGCAGGGGTGGGCGCTGGCGGGGCGCCAGGCATCAGCACGGGCTGGGCCGCGCGGGCGGCGGTACTGGCGCCGGCGACACCCAATGGCGCAGAGGCGATCAGGCCCAGAAAGCGGCGACGATTGGCGGGAATGGTCACAGATAGCGGCTCCAACGGCAGGGTGTATCCGCCAGCGCCTGGCCGGTGCTGGTTTCTTGCGCGGTGATCACGAGGTGGCTGCGCTTTGGCGCATAGGCTGGCCATCCCGCGAGTGGCGCGCCGTGTTGCGCCAGCGCGATCCAGTGGGCTTGCAACGTGCTGCCATCGGCAAGCGGCGTGGCATTGTGGATATAGCCGATGTCCGCGCCGTGGAAGCTGCGCGCGCCACCTGGCCCGATATCGAATTCGTACCGCCACACCGGCCAGCCATGCGCGGCCAGGAGATCGGCCATGCGCCCGGTGGGGCAGCGGAACAGAATGTCGGTAGCGATCTGCAAATCGCGGCTGCCCAGGCGTGGGTCTTCGGGCGGATCGGGTTGATCCAGCCGATAGAACGCGCGCGCCTGCGCTTCATTGGGGCCAAAGGCCATGGCCACGTTGGCATCGCGATGCGGGCGGCCACCGGGCAGGCCAAATTCCGCGCGATTGGAACCCAGGATCACCGGGCGCGGTGGCGCGCTGGCCAGCAGGGCTTCGGGTGCGGCCGGAAGCACGGCGCCATCTACCGTGGCGCGCAGCCACATGAAATCGTCGCTTTCCAGCGCGCTGTCGTGCAGCGCCTTGTCTGCATCGAGCAGGGCATGCGGCGATGCCGCGCGCAGCGGCGCGGCGCTGCCATCAGTGCCCAGTTGGGCGTCGAGCTGGTCACCCAGGCGCAGCGCCTCGGCCAACGGGCGCGGCGGCAGGCCAAAGCCAGGGGTGCCGCTTTGCAAGGCGGCGGCCTGGAACAGGCCGGGCGTTTGCGGGCTGGCAAGGAGATAGCCCACGTCTTCGGCGCCGGCGCTTTCGCCAAAGATCATGATCCGAGTGGGATCGCCGCCAAAGCGGGCAATATTGGCCTTGATCCAGCGCAGCGCGGCGATCTGGTCCATCAGGCCATAGTTGCCGGTCTTGCCATCGCGCTCTGCCGCCAGCGCGCGGTGCGGCAGAAAGCCAAAGATGCCAAGCCGGTACTGGATGGCCACCAGTATCACGCCGTGGCGCGCCAGGTCGCTCAACACCGTGCCCCCGGCCGATCCCGCGCGGTTGCTGCCGCCATGGATCCACACCATGACGGGGCGCTTGCCCGCCAGCGCCGGGCTGGCGATATCGAGCGTGAGGCAATCCTCGTTGCCGCGCACATAGTCGGCGTGGTTCCAGCCGTAATCGTTTTGCAGGCATGTTGCGCCTGGCGCGGTGGCGTCGCGCGGGGTCTGCCACGCCGGCGCCGGCTGCGGCGGTTGCCAGCGCAGCGGGCCTAGTGGCGGTGCGGCATAGGGCACGGCGCGAAAGCGCGTCACGCCATCGGCATCGGCCGTGCCGACCACCGGCCCGCTTTGCGTCAGCGCGACAGGGTGCCCGGCGCCGGGCGCTGCCCATGCCGGGGAAGCAGCCAGCGCCAGCGCGGCCAGGCCATGCCGCAGCCGCATTACTGCGACAGACCCTGTTGCGCGGCCGGCACGTTCCACCCTTCCAGCGTCACCGCCGCCGCCGTGCCGGCGCTGGCCGGCCAACGCACCGTGATGGTGCGGCTTTCGCCCGGCATGACCGCAACATAGTTGTCGCTGTAATAGGCCGGCAGGATGCGCTTGCCAGCCGCATCCACCAGCGTGGCGCGGGTGTTGAGAGCCGGCGTGCTGCTGCTGTTGGTCAGCGTGATGGCCATTTCCCGTTCGCTGCCGCTGTCCTGCGGGGCGCCGGTCTTGATCGCGAGCGGCGCGGCGCCCATGGCATTGAGCGCGCGATAGGCATCCTCGTCCTTGCCGCGCCAATAGACCGTGTCGCTGACCGCCTTGCCGGCACGATCGGTGATCTTGAGGCTGACGAGCACCATCGGCGCCGACGCAAAGATCGTGTCGAGCGGCAGGGGTTTGAGCGTGGTATCGCGGTTGGCCAGCGCGTCGGCACGGTCGCGCCGCGTGAACAGCACCTTGCCGGCCAGGTCTGTCACCGTGCTGGTCACCGTCAGTCCCCTGGCATCGTCCTGCGTGGTGTTGACTAGCACCAGCGCATTGTCGGGCAGGTTGAGCTGCGCGTGCAGCGGCCGGGCGGCACGCTGCGCGCCGTAATAGGCGGCGTGGGTGTCAAAGTCAGAGCTGTAGATTTGCCAGGCGTTCGATGGCCAGGACGGATGGGTCATCCAGAACAGGCGCCCGCTGTTCTTGGTCCAGAGATGGCCCAGGAAACCCTCGATCATGGCCTGGTGGGTTTCCAGGTTCATCATCTGCGCCTTGCGCTCGAAATCGGCAAAGCTGGTGGCCGCGCCGAACCGGCGGTTCAGGCTTTCCATGAACGTCTTGGTGTCGCCGTTCCCTGAAAAATGCCAGTCGTGATAGGCCAGCGTATCGCTCAGCGGCCAACGATCGGCCTCGGGCACATATTGCGCGATCGCGGCTGCCGTAGCCAGCGAGGGCGTGCCGGTTTCAACCGAAAAGCCGGTGGCCAGATCGGTGAAATAGCCCTGCGGCTGGCGATAGTTGTAGGGGCCCGATCCCTGCAGGTTCACGGTGTTGGAGCTGCCGGTGTACCAGCGGGTGCCGTCCAGCTTGAACAGCAGGTCGTCCAGCCCTTCGTTTAGCGTGGGATAGGGCACCCCTTCGTTGCGGCCGAACCAGATGATGATCGAGGGGTGGTTGCGATAGCGCTTCACCACGTCTTCGGCATTGGCCAGGAACAGCTGTGGGTCTTGCGGCTCCACCTGGAAATTCTGGGTCGATTGCCAGAAATCGTTGAGCACCATCATGCCGTACTCATCGGCCAGGTCATAGAATTCCGGCTCGGTGCTGGTGCCCATCCAGTTGCGGATGATGTTGAGATGGGCTTCCTTGTGCAGGCGGAAGGCCGGCTCCAGCCGTTCGCGCGAAACGCGCTTCATCGCGTCGTCCATGCCCCAGCTGCCGCCGCGCGCCGCGATCTTCACGCCGTTGACGCGGATCGTCAGGTGCGGTTCGGGCAGGGTGTCGGCCGCGCCCAGCGCTTGCACGCCAGACGATGTTTCACCTGCCAGCGTGAGCGATTCCACCCAGCCGCGCGGGGTTTCCTTGATTGCCTCGTGGCGCACGTCGATCAGCTTGGTGCCGGCAAGGCGCCCGTCGGTGGGCTGCACGTTGACCCGGCGCAGCGCGCCAGCGTGATCCATCAGCGACAGGTCATAGGAAACCTCGCGAATGCCAAAGCGCGTCTCGGCACGGTCTGACACCGCGCCATCGACCGTGGCGGTGATATGCAGCGGGTGCAAGGCCTGCTCGCCATAGCCGTTGGGCCACCACAGGCGCGGGTTCTTGATGCGCAGTTGCGGGAAATCGGCGGGGGTAAAGCGCACTTCGCCTTCACCTGGGGCGAGCGTTAGGGTGCGTTCCACGCTGACATTGTCAAACGCGGCGCGCACCGTCACGGTGCGCGGTGTCGTGCCATCGTTGCGCAGGGGCACGGTAATCAGCACGTCAGCGCTGTCGGTGCGGGGCAGGGGCAGGTCGGTCACAACCTGGCTGTCGAGCAGGCGCACATCGCCGCGTGCGCGCAGTTGCACGTCCTGCCACAGCCCGGTGTCACGATCGCGAATGCCCGGAATCCAATCCCACCCTTCGGTGGCCACGAACGTGGGGCCATCGATCGCCAGCTGGCCACCGTTTTCACCCACGCCGGCGGCGATCGACTGTTCGTGCGGAATGCCCGGATGCGGCGGCGGCGAAACCCGCACCGCAATCACGTTTTCACCGGCCACGGGCACCAGCTTGAACTCTCCCCGGGCAAAGGCGCCCTTGGTCTGCCCCAGCTTCTGCCCGTTCACCCAGATTTCGGCGGCATAGTTGATGCCGTTGAAGCGCAGCGCCAGGCGCTTGCCCGCCGCATCCGCCGGCACGGTAAAGCTGGTGCGATACCACCAATCCTGCCGCGCCAGGCTTTCGGGAATGCGCAGGTTGTTGAGGCCATAATAGGGATCGGGATAGACCCCGCGATCGACCAGCGTGGTCAGCACCGTGCCTGGCACGGTCGCTGCGCGCCATTGGCCCTTGGGCGTGCCCGGGCGCGAAAGCGTGGGCCCATCGGCACCCGGCACATCGGGCGCGCCAGCCAGTTGCCAGCCGTTGATCCGCCACACGCCATCGGCCAGCGGCTGAACCACGGCGGCAGCCGGCACGGGCTTGGCCACCGGTGCGGAGAAGCCGCCTTTGGCCTGGGGCAGTGTCCAGGGGTCCTGCTGCCGCCAATAGCCGGTGTTGGCGGTCTTCTGGAATTCCCAACCAACCCCCACGTGCCACATCTGCACCAGATCGAAATCGGGCCGGGTGGCAACCAGCGCCTGCACGGCGGGCAGCGGCAGCGCACCATCCTCGATCCGGGCATCGACCAGGTCGCCGCCAAAGTGCGGCGCGCCGGGCATGGCAGGGGCGACTGCCAGGCGGGGCGCCAAGGCACCGGCATCGGCCAAGGCGCCGCGCGCCACTTCCTGCCCATCGACATAGAGCGTGGCGCGTTCACCATCCCAGCTGGCGGCCACATGGGTGAACCGCCCGGCGACAATCGCACGGGGCGCCACGATCATCGCCGATCCGATGCGCAGCGCCGGCTTGCCATCGATCAGGGCCAGGCAGCGGCAGGCCGTGGCCGGATCGCCCAGCGACAGCAGCACCACAGTGCCGCTTTGTATGGCCTGCGGGCGCACCCAGGCGGCCAGGGCCGTGGGGGCATGCGGGGCCAGCACCGCAGCCGTAGTCGGCACCTCGCGGGTGATGCCGATGCCGCCTTGCATCAGGGCAGCATTCCACGGGCCGCCGTTGGTCACAGGCGCAGCACCCGCGACCGGGGCCAGCATTCCACCCAGAATCGTGGCAGCAAGCAGGCTTGTGGCAAAACGCATCGAAAATCCCTCTCCTGGTCGGCGCGTCACCCGCTTGGCCGGGTGTTGGCACCGGTGCATGAGATGGCCCGTCGTCGCGGTCGCCAGCCCATCATCGTCGGTTCCTTTCTGACGCAAACCGAATTAATAAGTCAAATTGAATTAATGATTGGGAGAGCGCGATGCATGCGAATTTCGAGGGCGGTAGCGGCCTTGGGGAAGGGGCTCTGCAGCCGATGCCGAAGGCGGCCGTGAGGGCAGCCGTCGCGGCCAGCCTGGCTGGCCTGCTGTTCGGGTTCGACACGGCGGTGATTTCCGGCGTGACCGAGGCGTTGCGCCAGCATTTCGCACTTTCCGCCACGGGGCTGGGCATTGCCGTTTCTGCCGCGCTGTGGGGTACCTTGGTGGGGGCCAGTGTGGCCGGCGGGCTGGGCGATCGCCTGGGCAGCCGCCGGGTGTTGACCTGGATCGGTGTCGCTTATCTCGTTTCGGCGATCGGTTCTGCCCTGGCGGGCGGGATGGCGCTGTTTGTGGCCTTTCGCTTTCTGGGCGGCCTTGCCATCGGCGGCTCGTCGGTGCTGGCGCCGGTCTATATCTCCGAAGTCAGCGCCGCGGCCCGGCGTGGCCGGCTGGTGGCGATGTTCCAGTTCAACATCGTTGCCGGCATCCTGCTTGCCTATTGCAGCAACTGGCTGCTGGCGCTGGCGCTTCCGGCTGACATCGCCTGGCGGGCCAAGCTTGGCATCGCGGCCCTGCCGGCGCTGTTCTTTGCGGTGATGCTGCCCGGCATTCCCGAAAGCCCGCGCTGGCTGGCGAGCAAGGGGCGTGGGGCGCAGGCACGGGTGGCGGCAGACCGGCTTGGCCTCGATGCCATGGCGCTGGCCAGCACCGATCAATCCGATGCACGCCTCGATTGGCGGCGCCATCGCCGGCCGATCCTGCTGGCGATCGCGATTGCCGCGTTCAACCAGCTTTCCGGCATCAATGCCATTCTCTATTACCTCAACGACATTTTCGCTGCGGCCGGCTTCACCGGCGTGTCCGCCGATCTTCAGGCGGTGGCCATCGGATTGACCAACCTCGTTGCCACCATGGTGGCGATGACGGTGATCGATCGCGTGGGCCGTCGCCCGCTGCTGCTCACCGGCGCGATCGGCACCACGCTGGCGCTGGCGGGCGTGGCGGCGATCTATGCCACGGGCAGCGGCGCGCAGTTCCTGTTGCCTTTGCTCGTGCTGTTCATCGCTGCCTTTGCCTTTTCCCAAGGGGCGGTGATCTGGGTCTATCTGTCGGAAATATTTCCCACGCCGGTGCGCGCACGCGGTCAGGCGCTGGGCAGCACCACGCACTGGGTGCTCAACGCCGCGATCAGCTTTGCCTTCCCGGTGGTCGCGCAGTTCACCCAGAGCCTGCCTTTCGTGGTCTTTGCCCTGGCCATGGCGGTGCAGGCGGTGGTGGTCTGGCGCTTCTTCCCCGAAACGCGCGGCGTCGATCTCGAGGAACTGGCCGCGCGGCTTTCGCACTGACCGTGCATGGGCGCGGGCCGGGGATCGTCCCGGCCCGCGTCATGCGCCAGCAGGGCTTGGCGCGGCGATCAATGCGTGGCGCAGGGCAGCCGCACTTGCGCATCCATCCCCAGCTTCACCCGGGCCAGGCTGATCGTCATCGCCCCGCCGGTTGACAGGATCAGCGGCGCGTCGACCGCATCCATCCGCGCCCCTGCCGTGCGCAGGCACTGCAGCGGAATGCCCAGCGTCGTCCAGGTGCCGCGCGGCAGCATGTCGAGCTTGCCCAGCGACAGGCTGGTGGCCTTTCCGGCGCTGTCGATCGCCAGGGTAACCGGCGCGGTGGGCGCCGCATCCACGCGGATCGTGGTCACCAGCATCATCTCGCCGTTGGTCTCGCGCGAGAGGTCTGCCGGGGCGTGGGTGGTGAGCGCCAGCGCCGCGGTGCCCTTGCTGCCGGAAAAGGCAAAGGTCCGCGCTCCTTCCTGCACCTGGTAATCGCTGGCGGTGATGGCCACGCCGCTATCGGCCACCGTGGCGGGCACGCTGGTGATCCGCGTCACCCCGCCGGTGCCGGCATTCTGGATTTCCAGTGACCAGCCTGGCGTGGGCACGCCTTTCTGGAAATACTCGGTCGTGCTGCCGGCGCTGTCGTCCACTCCCGATTGCTCGGGCAGGGGCACCCAGCGCGGCGCCTTGGCCTTGAGCGACAGACCATGGCCCAGCGGATAAAGCGTTGCCCCGCCCGGCACTGCGGTCATCGGCCAGCGGAACGGCAAGCGCCCGGTGAAATCGTGGGCCACGCTGCCATCGCTGCCGCGCAGCAGCACATCGGCCACGCCTTCGCCTTCCGATCCCGGCAACCACGCCACGACAAAGGCATCTGCCAGGTTGAGGAACGGGTTGGCATAGAGCGGCCGCCCGGTCAGCATCAACGCCACCACCGGCACGCCGGCGGCCTTGAGCTTGCGCATGGTTTCCAAGGGCGCGCGCAGATCGGGCTTGAGCTGCAGGCTGCGCAGATCGCCCTGGAATTCGGCATAGGGCGTTTCGCCAAAGACCACGATCGCCGCGTCGGGCTTTTGCCCGGCAAAGCTGCCATCGGGCGAAAGCGTGGCCTGCCCGCCTGCCGCGCGCACTGCTGTATCGATGCCCTGCCACAGCGTGGTGGCGCCGGGGAACAGCTTGGGATCAAGCCCGGTGCCTTGCCACGAAAGCGTCCACCCGCCCGATTGCCGGGCAATGTCGTTGGCGCCATCACCAGCGACCAGAATGCGCGCCTTGGGCGACAGCGGCAAAAGGCCGCCTTCGTTCTTGAGCAGCACCAGCGATTCCTGCACCGCCTGGCGGGCAACCGCGCGGTGGGGGGCGCTGCCCAGCAGATCGAACTGCCCGGCATAGGGGCGGGAAGACGGGCGCCCCGCGCTGAACAGGCCAGCGCGCATCTTGACGCGCAGCACCGCGCCCACGGCCTCGTCCAGTCGCGCCATCGGCACCGTGCCATCCTGCACTTGCGCGATAAGGCTGTGATAGAGCGCCTTCCAGCTATCGGGCGCCATGAGCATGTCTATCCCGGCGTTCACTGCCTGCGGGCACGAGGCGTTGCTGCACCCGGCCACCTGGCCATGCGCGTTCCAGTCGCTCACCACCAGGCCGGCAAAGCCCATGCGCTTCTTGAGCACGTCGGTCAGCAGGCTCTTGTTGCCGGTCATCTTCACACCGTGCCAACTGGAAAAGCTGGCCATGATCGACAGCACCCCGGCGTCGATCGCGCTGACATAGGGCTGGGCATGCACCTTGATCAGTGTTGCCTCGTCGACAACGGCATCGCCCTGGTCGCGCCCTTCGAACGTGCCACCATCGGCCAGGAAATGCTTGGCCGTGGCGATCACGTGCGGCCCGGCCAGCAGCGGGCCGGAATTGGGCTTGCCCTGCAGCCCTTCGATGAACGGCCGGGCATAGCTGGCCACCAACGCCGGATCTTCGGAATAGCCTTCAAAGGCGCGGCCCCAGCGGGTGTCCTGCGGCACGGTGATGGTCGGGGCAAAGGTCCAGTCGATGCCAGTCACGCGCACTTCGGTGGCGGTCACCGCCGCGATGCGTTGCAGCAGCGCGGGATCGTGCGTGGCGCCCAGTGCGGAATTGTGGGGAAACAGCGTGGCGCCCACGATGTTGCTGTGCCCGTGCACGGCATCGGTGCCCCACATCACCGGAATGGCCACGCCGCCATCGCGCTTGTCGACAGAGGCATCATAGAACGCGTCCGCCAGCTTGAGCCATTCGGGCGCCGGGGCATAGTCATTGCCGCCCGGCCCGGCATTGCCGCCATTGAGCACCGATCCCAGGTGATAGCGGTGCACGTCGTCGGGCGTGACGGTGGAAAGATCGGCCTGAAGGATCTGGCCAACCTTCTCCTCCAGCGTCATCCGCTTGATCAGCGCATCGATGCGGGCTTCCATCGCGGCATCCTGGCGCCAGGGCCAGCGGGCCTGGGGCCACAGCGCGGGGTGGGCCACGGCGCTGGCAGCGGCCGCTGGAAGGGCAGCCTCGCTCGGCGCAGTCTGCGCGCAGGCCGCGCCACCCCACGACAGGCCCAGGCCAAAGGCCAGTGCAGCCGCTGTCGACAGGTAAGTTGATAGGCGAAAACGATTTACAGGCATTCCGGGCATCCTTAATTAAAACAAGTTTAAATATTTTTTGGTTTTCACGAGGGGCTGTGCCAAAGTCGGGCATAACCGACAGGCTGATGCATGAAATTTGCGCGCAAATGCCCCGCTTTTCGCATTTGTTTCGCAGGCCGTGCGTGGCAATAGAAACACATGGGATCGAGGCACGATGAACAGGTTGAAACCGCCCCGGACGGCAACCCCACAGGGGCGGGCGGCATAATGGCCAGCGATCAGATCCGCCTGTCGGGCACGAACCTTGAGCGTGCGGCCGATCACAACCAGCGCGTCACGCTGCATGCCATCCGCGTCAACGGCCCGCTTACCCGCATCGATCTGGCCCGCATCACCGGGCTCACCCCGCCGGCGATCGCCAACATTACCAAGCGTCTGATGGCAGATGGCCTGATCGAGGATGCCGGCCAGCGGCGCGGCGGACGCGGCCAGCCCGCCACGCGCCTGGTGATCAACCGGTCGGCCTGCTATGCCATTGGCGTCAACATCGATCGCGATCACATCACGCTGGTCGTGGTGGATTTTGCCGGCGCGGTGGTTGCCGGCATTACCCAGGACATTGCCTTCCCGATGCCAGCCGATGTCCAGGCGCTCTATCGCGGATCGATCCGCCGCCTGCTGGACGAGGCCGGGGTCGAGCCGGCGCGGCTGGTTGGGCTGGGGGTGGCAAAGCCCGACGATTTCGGCCTGGTCGATCTGCCGGGCCGGCCTGCCGATTTCGCCTGCTGGGAAACTGCCGATATTGCCGACCTGTTTCGTGGCCCGTTCGAACTGCCGATCTTCGTTGAAAATGATGCTGCCGCGGCCGCGATGGGTGAACAGCAACTGGGCCACGGCCAGACGTGCTCCAGCTTTTTCTACATCCTGGTTTCGTCCGGGCTGGGCGGT
Organism: Novosphingobium capsulatum NBRC 12533; assembly: GCF_001598375.1. GTDB lineage: Bacteria > Pseudomonadota > Alphaproteobacteria > Sphingomonadales > Sphingomonadaceae > Novosphingobium > Novosphingobium capsulatum. The sequence goes on along the minus strand of NZ_BCYV01000008.1, from coordinate 145,862 downwards.
GGCCTGGTCGTGGATGGCGCCTATTTTCGCGGCGCCAATGGCCGCAGCGGCGAAATCGGCTTCATGCTGGCGCGGCGGGAAGGACAGGCCCCGCACCCGGTGCAGGATCTCGTCTCGCTTTCGGGCGTGCGCCGTGCCCTTGGTGCGGTCGGCCTGACCGAGGCTGATCTGCGCGGCAACCCGGATGATCCTCGTCTCGCCAGTGCCATGGCTGCCTGGGTGGAAGGCGCCGCCGAAGAGTTGTGCGATCCCCTCATCGCGGTGAACTGCCTGATCAACCCGGCGGCGATTTTCGTCGGCGGCCGGTTGCCGGGGCGCTGGGTCGATGCGCTGGCCGATCGGCTGAATCAGCTGTTGCAGCGGCGTGGCGCGCATGTTCCGGCGCTGTCGCTGGTCCAGCGTGCCTGGCTGGCCGAAGATGCACCGGCGGTGGGCGCGGCGATCCTGCCGTTCAGCCATTTCCTGTTGCCCGCCGCGCGCGTGCTGTGGACGGCAGACGCCCAGGGCTGAGCTGCAGGGCGGCAAGGCTGCTGGCCGGGCGCAGGCCATCCATGGCGGCATCATCCTTGGTGCAAACGGGCGGGCGCGGGTTCAGGCGGCCAACGGGCCGGCCGGTGTGCCGCCGGTGATATGCGCAATGAAATCGCGGTGTGGCCGTGCCTCGGCCACGGCACCCGCCACGGTTTCACGCATGCGGCGCAGCGCCTCGCTGATCTCCGCATTGGTAAAGTGATCGGCCATGGGATCGTGTGCTGGGGGCAGCCAGTCGAACCCGGCGTACATCGACAGCCAACTGGGATCGAGAAAGCTTTCCCATTCATATCGCACCAGCCGCCCCCGTGCGCGGAACAGGCGCAGCTTGTGGGCCAGCATCTCGGGCACGTCCGCCTCACGCAGGCGGTCCCAGAACGGCTCGCCCACGCGCCGGTTGCCGAGGTAATGCAAGATCAGGAAATCGCGAATGCGGGCATATTCCAGCGTGGTGGCGCGGTTGAATTCGTCGGCCAGCGCCGGATCGAACGTGGCATCGGGAAAGAATTCTGCCAGGCGTTCGATCGCCGTCTGGATCAGGGTGATGCTGGTCGATTCCAACGGCTCCAGGAACCCCGCCGCCAAGCCCATGCCCACGCAGTTGCCCGCCCAGAACCGCTGGCGATGCCCGGCGCCAAAGCGGATGAGGTTGGGCTCGGCCAGGGCTTCACCTTCCAGGCGTGACAGCAGCTTGGCCGTGGCCTCGTCATCCGATAGCATCGCGCTCGAATAGACATAGCCATTGCCCACGCGATGCTGCAGCGGGATGCGCCATTGCCAGCCGGCCTCTTGCGCGGTGCTGACGGTATAGGGCCAATCGCGCGTGGCATCGGCGGCGCAGGGAATGGCCACCGCGCGGTCGCACGGCAACAGATCGGTCCAGTCGGTCCACCCCACGCCCAGCGCTTTGCCCAGCAGCAGTGAACGAAAGCCCGTGCAGTCGATGAACAGGTCGCCGGCAACGCTGCCGTGATCCTTTGTTACCAGATGCGCGATATGGCCGGTCTGCGCATCCAACGCCACGTCATTGATCACGTCATCGATGTGGCGCACGCCCTGCGCCAGCGCGCGATCGCGCAACGTCGCGGCAAAGCGGATGGCGTCGAAGTGTACCGCCCAATCAAACACCGCCAGGTCATTCACCGGCTTGTCAGGCGGCAGCATGAACGCGCCGCGCTGCGCGAGCGCGCTGCACAGGCTGTACGCCGCAAGGTCGGTCGGCTCGCCGGCATGCTGCAGCTTGAGCCAGTATTGGTGAAACGGCACCCCGCGTGAGGGCACGCCATAGAGCCCGAACGGATGGAAGAAGCGGCTGCCGGGTTGGGCCCAATCGCGAAACTCGATGCCCAGTTTCACCGTGCCGCCAGTGGCGCGCAGCACGTCGATATCTTCGACGCCGATCGCACGGAAATAGTCGCGGATGCCCGGCACCGTGGCTTCGCCCACGCCCACCGTGCCGATCGCGCTGGATTCCACCACGGTGATGGCCACGCCTTGCCGCGCCAGCCGGCCGGAAAAATAGCAGGCAGCCATCCAGCCCGCCGTGCCGCCGCCGGCGATCACGATCTGGCGGATGGGCTTGGCGTGCTGGGCGGCTGGCATGTCGGTCATGGCAACACTCGTGTGGTTGAAACGAAAAGACCCGCCGCCCAGGGGAGAAGTTGGACGGCGGGTCAGTCAGGAGGCTCGTGAAAAGATCCTCTTTGGTTCGATAGACTTAGAACTTGGTACGGGCGCCGATCAGGAAGCGGCGTTCGTAGATGTTGTTGAAGGCCTTCTGGTCGGGGAACGCGAGGTAATAGCGCTCGTGTTCACCGGTCAGGTTGGAGCCCTGGGCATAGATCGTCAGACGCTTGTTGATATCATACGAAACCGACGCGTCGACATAGTTGGTCGGGGCCTGCATCAGCGTGAGGCCGTCGATGCCGGCAAAGTTCGTCTGCTCCACGCGGGCCGAGCGATAGTTCCACGCCACGCGGGCCTGGAGACCATACTTTTCGAACCACAGCGCCGCGTTGACTTGGTGCTTGGAGTTATCCTGGAACGGCAGCTTGGCCCCGTTCAGGTTGGTGCCCCCGGCGTTGGAATCAGACAGCGTGTAGTTGAGATCGACGCCAAAGCCGCTGAGCACGCCGGGCAGGAAATCGAACCCAAGCTTGGCCCCGGCTTCGATGCCCTGCAGATAGCCGCCGCGACCCTGCACCTGCGAGTTGATGAACACGGTGCTGCGCACCACGCCGTCAAGATCGGGCAGGTCCGTCCGCTTGACCGAGTCCGTCTTCACAAAGCTGGCGATATCAATGCGATAAAGGCCAAAGTTGATCAGGCTGGTACGGTTCAGGTAATATTCGAACGACACTTCATAGTTGGTCGACCGCCAGGGATCGAGCATCGGGTTGCCGTTGGAATTGCCGCCCGACACGCGGAAGATCGGCGGGTTGAACGTGGTATCGATCGCATAGTTGAGATCGAGGCCACCGCCCCACTGTGCAAGATCAAGCAGCGTCATGTTCTTGGAGAACGCAGCGCGCACGCGGAACTTTTCGGTCACGTCGAGCGAGGCGTTGAGCGCCGGCAGCCAGTCGGTGAACGAACGGTGGGTATAGATATCGCCCACGTCGGCAGCCGGAAGACCATAGGGCTGGCCCGGACCCGAGATGTTCTGGCGCACGTTGAAGGTGGTGTTGATCACGCGCAGGCCGGCGTTGGCACGCAGCGCCATGCCACCGATTTCGGTGTTCCAGTTGAGCTGGCCATAGGCCGACTTCTGGTGGAGCTTGATCGAATAGGACCGGCCCGGAATGACGAATTCCTTGTTGCCGGGATAGAAGCTGTTCTGGAACGAGGCGGCATCGTCCATCGCGTGCGGATCGAGCACGTAGAACGCGCCGACGCCCCCGGCCGGCACGGTGTACTGCTTGAGGTACTTGGAGATCGTCGCGTCGTTGCCCAGGCGCGTCAGGCCCGCGGTATAGAAACCGTTGGCATCGCCCGCCGAACAGCTGCTGCTGTTCATCTGAACGTCGAACGCCTTCCACTTGACGTAGCAACCGTTGGGATCGGATGCGCCCTGACCGGCATAGAACGGCGCGGCACGATCGAAGTAATAGGCTTCTGCACCACGCTCGCCATAGCGCGCACCGAAATCGAACGACACATCGGGCGAAAATTCATAGCTGGCGTCAAAGCGCGCCACCTTGAGATCCGAATTCGACCGGTAGTTGTTTTCCGAAGACGTGGTCTTGAAGCCGTAGGCAGCCGGATTCCCCAGGTTGCTGGCCAGCGCGTTCGGCAGGGTGAAATTGGGCATTTCGCCGCGATAGTCGATCGAGGCGGGCAGGGTGTTGTAGGTGTAGCCCAGCGGGTTGAACGTGCGATCGCCGCCCAGCGCGGCCGGATAGTGGCCCACGCCATTGAACCACTGCTTGCCGTTCGACAGGCTCAGCTGGAAATAGCTGTCGTCGAAGTTCTTGTGCGCCTTGCCATAAAGCCCGCGCAGCGTCGCCTTGAACGGCCCGCTGTTATAGCGCAGTTCAAGGTTGAGGTTGATCGAGTCAGACTTGGTTCGGCCGGTTTCGGAATAGCTGTCAAAGTTCTGCAGCGTGTAGTTGTACTGGTCGACGACGTTGAAGTTGTAGCCGTTGATCTTGACACCGGTATCGCGCGAGTGGCCCGGCACGAAATCGGCCGCCTGCCAGTTCACCGCCTGGAACTGGAAACCAGCGGTGCGATCATACTGCGTCTGCTTGGTGTAGAACCCGTCGGCAACCAGGTCGAGCTTGTCGTTCAGATGCGCCTGGAACGAGCCGTTAAGGCCGAAGCGCTCACGCGTGGTGATGCGGTTCCAGCCGGTGTGGGCCTGGGGCGAGAAATAGGTATCGTTGGCATCGCCATCGCCGTTCACGTCCACGCCGGTGAGCAGGCCGTTGTTGTAGATCGAGGTGCCGCGATTGGGATCGTCAAAGCGGAAGCCGCCGTAGCCGGTGGCATCGCCAATCGATTCATTGGCGAGGCGGCCGCCGTAATCGCGCTGGATGCCCGAATACGAGTTGGACAGATCGACCTTGGCATAGGATGCCGAAACCAGGAAGCCGACGTCATCGTTGCGCCAGGCGAGCAGGCCATTGACCTGCGGGTTCCACTTCTTGGCCTTGTCGCCATAGGAACCTTCGACAGCCGCAGCGCCCGAAAGGCCCGACTTGAAATCGAACGGACGGCGCGTGAGCAGGTCGATCGTGCCGCTGATGCCCGAAGCGAGCAGCGTGCCAGTGGGCGACTTGATGACGTTCGCGCCCGAAAACAGCTGCGACGGGATGTCGGTGAAGTTGGGCTGGACCGACGTGATCGAGTTCGCGCCGAGATAGGCTTCGCCGTTGAGCAGCGTCTGCACCTGGGGCAGGCCGCGCACGTTCACGCTGGCACCTTCGCCGGCGTCGCGGCGGATCTGCACGCCCGGAATGCGCTGAAGCGAGTCGGAAATCGTCACGTCGGGCAGCTTGCCGATATCCTGCGCGGAAATGGCATCGACCACGCTGGCGCTGTTGCGCTTCACGTCGATCGCGCGGGCGACCGAGGCGCGAATGCCGGTAACGATAATCGCCTGTTCGGGCGTTCCGGCAGCGCTGTCAGTGGTAGGATTTTCAGCGGTCTGGGCCGTGGCAAGGACCGGGTTTGCCAGTGCGATGGCCGATACCGCGTAACGCAGCACGCGGGAACGAGACGCAAACGATCGCATCGAAATGTCCTCTCCTGAAGATTGTAGGTCTTGCCTACGATTAAACAATTTTGTTTTATCAAATTGCCCGTGAATGCTCTTTGCGTCAAACGTTTTCTGAACGTTACCAAAACGCCTTTCAAAAAATCCAATTTCGCCAGTTATTTGAAGGCGCATGGTGATGGCTTCTCGACAACGCGGTTGCAGCAATGCCGTGGCGACGAGCAGGGCGGCCAGGCCATGCCGCACACGAAAAAACCCCCGGAATCACTTCCGGGGGTGATGGGCCGTTACGCCAGCGTCGCGGAATTCAGATCAGGGCGTCGATGATTCCGGCCAGGGCCACGTCACGCGTCGAAATGCCGCCCGCGTCGTGCGTGGTCAGCCAGATGTCCACCCGGTTGTAGACATTGCTCCATTCCGGGTGATGGTCCATCCGCTCGGCGGCAAAGCCGACTTGCACCATGAATGCCATAGCCGCAGGAAAATCGGGCATGACGACCCGGCGGTACAGTGCGGCGCGCGCCCGGTCATGCTGCCAGTGCGGCAACAGCACCAGGGCTTGTGCCAGTTCGGCTTCTCCAAGGGCGGCGATGGATTTGGTTTCGGGCATGGCGTTCCTTCAGGCAGCGGGCATGCGCCGGGCATAGGCCTGCGTGCCGTGGTGCAATACCCGATCCTGCGGGATCACCGCGTCGGGGGCAAGCGTGGGCAGATCGGCGACAGCGGCATAGAGCGGCGCGAAATCGGTGTTGCGCGTCTGGTCGAGCAGATCGGCAAAGCTGTCGATTACGAAATAGCTCTGCTGATAGGTATCGATGCGATAGTCCGTGCGCAGCAGGCGGGACAGATCGAAACCCAGTCGGTTGGGCGAGGGGTCATCCAGCGCGAACACGCTTTCCCCATGCGAGGACACGATCCCCGCGCCATAGATGCGAAGCCCGTGCGGCGTGCGCAACAGCCCGAATTCCACGGTATACCAATAGAGCCGTGCCAGGTTGACGAGGGCGTCCATGCCCTGCGCCCGCAGCCCGCCTTGGCCATAGGCCTGCATGTAATCGGCAAAGACCGGATCAGCGAGCAGCGGCACATGGCCAAAGACATCGTGGAATACGTCGGGTTCGGACAGGTAGTCCAGCTGATCGGGCCGGCGGATGAAGCGCCCGGCCACGAAGCGGCGGTTGGCGAGGTGATCGAAGAATACCGCATCGGGAACCAGCCCCGGCACGGCCACCACTTCCCAGCCCGTGGCCTGATAGAGCCGCTCTGACAGTTCGGCAAAATCGGGAATGCCGGGGCGTGACAGGCGCAGGATGTCCAGCCCGGCCAGGAATTCCGGCGCCGCGCGATCGTGCAGCATTTCCACCTGGCGGCGGAACAGGGTGTCCCACGTGGCATGGTCGGCCGGCGTGTAGCTGGCCCAGTCCTGCGGCACTGTCCAATCGGCGGCAGCACCAGGGGGCGGCGTGAGGGGAAGATCGCTGGCCATCCGCGCAGTGTGTCGCAGGCGATCTGGAAAGTCGTTTCAGAATGCGAGGTCGATCGCCCGAGGGTGAATGATCTGTATCGTTTTGTGCCATGATGCTGGTATGAATGGTTCACGATTTTCGCGGCAATGCACAAATTGCCTTTTGATTCGCTGCTTCCCTCTGTCGTTCGCAACCCCATGAGAGACGTCATGACCGTCCCCCTTGCCCTTGACGCTCTCGATCGCCGCCTGCTTCAGGCCGTGCAACGCCAGGCCGATCTCAGCCACGCCGCCCTGGCCGAGGCGGTGGGAACCTCGCCCGCATCGTGCTGGCGCCGGCTCAAGGCGCTGGAAGAGGCCGGGGTGCTGGGGCCCGCAGTACGCCTGCTCGATCCAGCTGCGCTGGGGCTGGCGCTCGATGCCGTCTGCCAGGTGCGGATGAAGGCCCATGACGCACAGGCCCGTGGCAGTTTCGAGCAATTCGTGCTGGATCGCGATGAAGTGCTCGAATGCCTGTCGATGTCGGGCGAATGGGACTATCAGCTGCGCATCGTGGTGCGCGATATGGCGCAATACGAGCATTTCCTGATGCATGCCCTGCTGCGCCACCCGGCGGTGGCCACGTCCGCCTCGCACTTTGCGCTCAAGCGGATCAAGGCCACCACGCAATTGCCGGTTTAGCCGCCGTAGGTGCCGATCACGCCATAGAGTTCTGGCCGGCGATCGCGGAACAGGCCCCAGCCGGCACGCTGCGGGGCAATTTCGTCCAGGTCGAAGCTGGCGGTGATCACCGCCTCACCCTGGCGCGGGGCCTGGGCTACCACGGCGCCGAACTGGTCGGCGATGAAGGACGAGCCGTAGAAGGTGATGTCACCGTCCTGGTTCGTTTCAAAGCCAACCCGGTTTGACGCGATGACGGGCACCATGTTGGCGCCGGCATGCCCCTGCATCACACGCTGCCAGTGTGGCTGGCTGTCATAGCCGGGGAAGGCCGGCTCGCTGCCGATCGCTGTTGGGTAAAGGATCAGTTCGGCGCCTTGCAAGGCCAGAGCGCGCGCGCATTCGGGAAACCACTGGTCCCAGCAGATGCCGGCGCCGATGCGGCCGAAGGCGGTGTCCCACACCTGGAACCCGGTATCGCCCGGGGCAAAGAAGTACTTTTCGCGATAGCCTGGCCCCTGGGGAATGTGGCTCTTGCGATATAGCCCCAGTTCGGTGCCATCGGCATCGATCATCGCCAGGGTGTTGAAGTGCGCCGCGCCAACGCTTTCGAAAAAGCTGATCGGCAGCACCACGCCCAGCTCGGCCGCCAGATCGGCAAAGCGGGCGATCACCGGGTTGCCGGCCCAGGGGCGGGCCAGCGCGAAGTGATCGGGCCGTTCGTCGGCGCAGAAGTAGGGCGCTTCGAACAGTTCCTGCAGCAGGACGACCTGGGCGCCCTGCGCAGCCGCCTCGCGCACCAGCATTTCGGCGCGATCGAGATTGGCGGCAAGATCCCAGGTGCAGGCAAACTGGGTGGCGGCAACGGTCACTGGGCGCATGGCTGGGCTCCATCGGGCAGGAAATGCGGTGCGGGCTGGTGCTGGGTGATGCAGTGGATCGAGCCGCCGCCATAGGGCAGGGCCGGCAACACCAGCTGAACCACGGCACGATCGGGAAATGCGGCGGCCACGGCAGCGCGCGCCGCTTCGTCTTGCGGCACGCCATGGCCGGGCATGATCACCGCGCCATTGGCAATGTAGAAGTTGACATAAGAAGGCTGGTGCCGGGCATCGCGCGGATCGATCGTGGGCGCGGCGGGAAGATCGATGATCGCAAAGGGCCGCCCCCGCGCGTCGCGCTGCGCCAACAGAGCGGCGCGGTTGGCCGCCAGCGTCTCGGCGCGGGCACCGCTGGCCGTCGCCGGATCTTCCATCATCACCACGCCGGGCCGTACGACGGCCGCCAGGCAATCGACATGGCCATCGGTTTCCACTTCGGCCGCGTCGCCCGGCAACCACACGATCTTTTCCGCACCCAGCGCGGCGAGCAGTTCCGCCTCGACCTGGGCACGGGTGAGCCCCAGATTGCGGTTGGCGTGCAGCAGGCAGCTTTCGGTGGTGATCACCGTGCCTTCGCCGTCAGACAGGATCGCGCCCCCTTCGGCAGTCAGGGGACAGGTGACCAGCGGCAGGCCAAGTTGCTCGGCCATCCGGCGCTTGAGCGCGGCATCGGCGGCATAGGGGTGGTATTTGCGCCCCCAGGCGTTGAACGCCCAGTTGACCACGGCGAGGCCGCCCTTGCTGCCCCGCACGAACGTCGGCCCGGAATCGCGCATCCAGCTGTCATCGATCGGCGCGATGAATGGCGTGACGGCATCGCCGCACTGTTCGCGCACGGCCGTAACGTCCTGCTCGCGGCACACCATATGCACCGGTTCGAAGCGGGCGATGGCACGCGCCACCGTGGCAAAATCTGCTTGGGCGGCGGCGAGGCGATCGCCCCACAACGCGGTCCGTACCGGCCAGGCCATCCAGCACGCGCTGTGCTGCTCGGTTTCCGCTGGCATGAGGAATTTTTGCGAAAGATAGGGCGACAGGTCCAGCCGCATGGGATTTGCCTTTTGCCAATGATGCATGCCCCTGCCTTAATCGGGCGGGCGTGGCTGATCATGGCTTGTGGTTCCCGGCTTGCCAAACGCGACCTTTTCACGCTTTTGATGAAAAGCGTTCACCTGACCTCACGCGCCGAGCCATTCACGCAGCAAAGCGGGCGATCGCGGCCAGTTCGGCATCGTCCAGCCCGCGCTGGTGCAACTCGCCGATCAGCGTGCCATCGGGCAGCCGGCCGGCGCGGGTGGCGCAGGCAAAGCGGCGCACGGCCTCCAGGCGTGGATCGGCCAGCGGCATCGGGGCATTGTCGCCGAACAGGCGGGTCATCCAGCGTTGCAGGCGGGTTTTGGCGTGATCGGGCATGGCCGGGGCGCGGCAACCGATCGTGTCGGCATCGTGCGCGCCAACGTGGGCGGCCAGCCAATCCTGGCGAGAAAGCGCGGGGGTGACAGTGGCGGGAACCATGGCAAGACCTCTTGCAAAACGGGGGATGGGGAAGGGCAGCCGCTCAGGCAGCCAGGACAGTGGCTACCGTGGCACCCTGCGTCAGCGTCTTGTGCACCGGGCAGCGGTTGGCGATGCCGAGCAACTCGTCACGAACCGCTGGTTCCAGCGAGGGGTCAAGCGTGATGGCGCGGGAAAACTGGTCGGGCGGGGTCTGCCCGGCAACGCGGGCATGGGTGACCACGGTGTGGACTGCGCCAATGTCCCAGCCCTTGCGCCCGGCATAAAAGCGCAGGGTCATCGTGGTGCAGGTGGCCAGCGCGGCGCACAGCAGATCATAGGGTGTCGGGCCAGTGCCCAATCCGCCCAGCGCCACCGGTTCATCGGCCAGGATATCGTCCTGCCCTTCGCGCCCGCCGATCGCCAGGCGAGACTGGAACGTGCCCGCGCCGGTGCTGGTGGCGCTGGCATGGGGCACATGGGCGGGGGTGTTGGCTTGGGTCATGGCCGTGAACCTTTCGATCGGCGCGCCTGGGAGGATGGGGGCGGCCGCCGCGCCTTGCGGCCGCCCCGTTGGTCAATTGCCGGCGTCAGGCCATCACAGCGTGTCGACCAGCACGATTTCGCTGTCTTCCAGCGCCGAGATGGTGATCGTGTCGACATCGGCAATGGCCAGGCCATCGCGCGCGTCGGCCGTCACGCCGTTCACCGTGATCTTGCCGGTGGCCGGCACCAGATAGCCCTTGCGCTCTGCGCCCAGGACATAGTCCACGCTCTGCCCGGCCAGCAGCGTTGCGGCCACCAGGCGCGCTTCGGTGCGGATCGGCAGCGCGTCCTTGTCTTCGGCATAGCCGCTGGCCAGGACCACCAGCTCGCCCGAGCGTTCGGCCTTGGGAAACTGGCGTGCACCCCAGCTCGGCTGCTCACCCTGGCGGGTGGGCATGATCCAGATCTGGAAGATGCGGGTGGTTTCGTCTTCCAGGTTGTATTCGGCATGGGTGATCCCGGTGCCTGCGCTCATCACCTGCACGTCGCCAGCGGCGGTGCGGCCCTGGTTGCCCAGGTTGTCGCGATGGGTGATCGCGCCTTCGCGCACATAGGTGATGATTTCCATGTCGCGGTGGGGATGGGGCGGAAAGCCGCTCTTGGCCGCGATGGTATCATCGTTCCACACGCGCAGGTTGCCCCACGCCATCCGCGTCGGTTCATAGTAGTCGGCGAAAGAGAAGTGGTGGGCTGCATCGAGCCAGCCGTGGTTGGCGCGGCCGATGCCAGAAAAGGGGCGCAGTTCGATCATGGCTTGTCTCCAGTGGCTGGCGGCGTTCGGTGCCGTTCAGCCGTTGGGGCCAAACTAGGCTTTCTCACTTGCAAAGAAATGGCAATGATGGAAAAGCATCGGTGAAGGAAATTTCATAATGTCTTTGCCTGATCTCGAAGCCTGGGCGATCTTTGCCAAAGTGGTCGATACCGGTTCGTTCGCCGCGGCCGCCGATGCCCTGGGCTTGTCCAAGCCCACGGTGTCCAAGGCGGTGACCCGGCTGGAAGCGCGGCTGGGCGTGCCGCTGCTCCACCGCACCAGCCGCCGCCTGGCGCTGACCGAAAGCGGGCGCGGCGTGCTCGATCGGGCGCGGCGCATCCTGGCCGATGGCGAAGCGGCCGAGGCGCAAGCAGGTGCGGAAGGCGATGTGCCGCGCGGTCTGGTGCGCCTGGCCGTGCCCATGGGCTTTGGCCTGCGCCATGTCGCACCGCTCTTGCCGCAATTCCTGGAGGCTTACCCGCACGTGGGCCTCGATCTCGATCTGTCGGACGCGCGGGTCGATGTCGTGGGCGGCGGGCACGACGTGGTGCTGCGCATTGCCGGGCTGGATGATAGCTCGCTACGGGCGCGGCGGCTGTGTGCGGTGCGCCGGCCGCTGGTCGCGGCGCCGTCCTATCTTGCGGCGCATGGCACGCCCACCCATCCGCGCGATCTGTCGCGGCATGTCGGGCTGCTCTACACCAATCTCGATGCGCCGGAATCCTGGCGCTTCCACCACGCGGTGGAAGGGGATTATGTCGTGACGGTCAAGGGCCGGCTTGGCGCCAACAATGCCGATGCGCTGGCGCCGGCGCTGCTGGCAGGCCAAGGGCTGGCGCTGCAACCCGATTTCATGGTGTGGGAAGACATGGCCGCCGGCCGCCTGGTCGAGGTAATGCCGGAATGGCGCATCCCTGATATCGCGCTGCATCTCGTAACGCCGCCGGGCAGCCAGCGCCCGGCACGGGTGCGCGTGCTGATCGATTTCCTCGCCCGCCACCTTTCGCGTGCGCCGTGGTCGGTCGGTCAGGTGGCAACGGCGCCCGTGCCGCCCGCCCAGTGAAGGATCGCGGCGGTCAGCGCTTCTGCGGCCAGGTTGTGGCCACCCGGCGCGATCACGGCAAATTCGATTGCCGGTAGCTCGGGCAAGGTGCCGGGCGGGCGCAGCGGCGCCAGCCCTTGCGGCACCAGGCGCAGCGAGTGCGGCATCACGCCAAGCCCGGCCCGCGCCGCCGCGGTCAGCCCGCTCAACGAGCCGCTGGTAAACGCCACGCGCCAGGGTGCGCGCACGCGATCCAGCGTATCGAGCGCCAGCGCGCGGGTCACGCTGGGCGGCGGATAGAGCAGCAGCGGCACGGCGTCGCCCGGATCGAGCCGGAAATCGGGCGAGGCGACCCAGCCGACCGTCTCGCGCCAGGCGGTCACCCCACGCCGCTCGCCGGAGCGCTTCTTCACGAACATGATGTCCAGCCCGCCAGCATCGAACTGGTCATAGAGCGTTTCGCTCAGCGCCACGGTCAATGCCACGTCGACATCGGGATGGCGCCGCGAAAACTGCGCCAAGACATCGGGCAGGGCCGACAGCACGAAATCCTCGCACGCACCAAAGCGCAATTGGCCGCGAAGGCGCAGGCCGGACAGGTGGGCATCCATCCGGCCATGGGCATCGAGCACGCGGCGGGCATGGTCGAGAAACGCTTCCCCTTCGGCCGAGAGCGCCACGCGATGCGTGTCGCGCGCCAGAAGACGCCGCCCGGCCAGTTCCTCCAGCCGGCGGATCTGCTGGCTCACCGTGGATTGCCGCGTGCCCAGCGTCCGGGCTGCACCGGTAAAGCTGCCGCATTCGGCGACGGTGACAAACGCGCGCAGCAGGTCAGGTCCGATCATCGGGCCATCATGCCACAGTATCGCCTGCTATCAAGATGGTGAATGACTGTTATCGCGATGATCATGATTGTGCATGGCCACGCAGAGCCCTAGGTGCAGGCTGACATTTTTGGCAAGGACACGCCGCCCATGGGCAAGCTGCGCACTCTGATCGATCCCTATCTGCTGCTGCTGATCGGCACGATCGCGATTGCGGCGGTGTTTCCTGCGCATGGCGCCGGGGTCGCCGTGGCCGATGTGGCGGTGACCGCTGCTGTTGCGCTGCTGTTCTTTCTCTATGGCGCGCGGCTGGCGCCCCAGGCGGTGTGGCAGGGCATGGCCCATTGGCGGCTGCAGGCGCTGGTCTTCGCCAGCACCTTCGCGCTGTTTCCGCTGATCGGGCTTGGCGTCGTCCACCTCATCGGCGGGCTGGTCGCGCCCGATATTGCCGTGGGCCTGCTGTTCCTGTGCGTGCTGCCGTCGACCGTGCAATCGTCGATCGCCTTCACCTCGATCGCGCGGGGCAATGTGCCGGCGGCGCTGTGCAGTGCGTCGCTGTCCAACCTCGTCGGCGTGGCGCTCACCCCGGTGCTCACCGCGCTGCTGCTGCCCACCTCGGCCAGCGGCGGCTTTTCCGCCCATTCGCTGGAAACCATCGCCATGCAGATCCTGCTGCCCTTCGTGGCCGGGCAGGTGGCGCGGCCGTTCATCGGCGATTGGCTGGCCAGCCACAAGAGGATCGTCAGCTATGTCGATCGCGGGTCGATCCTGCTGGTGGTCTATGCCGCGTTCAGCGCAGGCATGGTGGCGGGTGTGTGGACCCGTCTGGCTCCGGTCGACCTGCTGATCGTGCTGGTGCTCGATCTGCTGATCCTGGCACTGGTCATTGTCGCCACCACGCTTGCCAGCCGCAAGCTGGGCTTCAACACCGAAGACGAGATTACCATCGTGTTCTGCGGATCGAAGAAGAGCATGGCGAGCGGCATCCCTATGGCGACGATCCTGTTCGCCGGCCACGCCGTCAGCCTCATTGTCCTGCCGCTGATGCTATTCCACCAGGCGCAGCTGTTCGTCTGCGCCACCCTGGCGCGGCGCTATGCCGCCCGGCCGGAAAGCTGATCATTGGCGGTCTGATCCAGTGGGTCGAGCACCAGCAACAGCCGCCGCTGCCCCGTGCCAGCGATCGGCGGAGAGCGGTGAAGCACTGCCGGCTCTGCCGCCGCCAGCCGCCCCTTGAACAGGCCAACGTGGCCCGGCTGTAGCTGCTGCACCGGGCCGTGGGGCGGCGCATCGGCCATGATCCACTGCGTGCCGGGGCCAACCAGCGGCAGCAGCAACCGCACGCTGACATAGTCCATGTGAAAGCGGCGGCAGGCATCGGTTTCCACCACATCAAGGCGCAGCCGCAGGCGCGGGCTTTGCGTGATCGCGGCAAAACTGCGCAGCTGCCGCACAATGTCGCTGGCCAGTGCACTAGTGGCCGGTTGCATAGGAAATCCGGCGGCATGCAACTGCTTGCCCACCGCATGTGCCTGAAACGGTGTATCGATCCAGCAGTCGATATCGGCAATCGTGGCAAGGTCGATCCCGTCTAGCCAGGCCAGCGCTGCCGGGCGGGGCCGCTGCCACAGGGCGAGCTGCACCGCGGGCTGGTGAATCTGTGCCAGCACCGCTTCGCATGGAGCGCAGGCGATGGCGGGATGGCGGGGCAGGGAGGTGGTCATGGCATCTCGTTAAATGTAATGTGATACCATTACATTGACGCCAAAGCGTGCCACGGTCAAGCCAGGCGGTCTTTACGGAATCCTTATGCCCTGCGCGCACCGCGCCGTGGAACCTTAACGGCCACAAGGCCCACATCGACGCCATCTCACAGCCAAGGAGCTGATCATGGACTATCGATCTGTGGGGCCGCGCGGACGCGATATGGGGTTGCGCCTCGCAGGGCTGGCCGCGTTGGCCGCCGTCCCCTTGCTTGCCCGGGGCCTGGCCCAGGTTGAACACGCGGAAAACGGCCATCCCGGCCCGCTGGCGCTGCTCGTCGCGCTGCTGATCGTGGCCGCGCTCTGGGCCGGGCTGGGCCTGGGCATCGGCGGGGCTGGCCTGTTCCGGTTGCAGCCGCGCCCGCCGCGCGCCTGGCTGCCCGTGTCGCGAAAGGATCGCGCATAATGACTGATCTAGTCTGGCTGGCCATCCTTGCCGGCCTGTTCGGTATCACGCTCGCCGCCGTTGCCCTGTGCGACAAGGCCTGAAGCTTTGGCTCCGGCACCACGGGGCCTGAGGAACACTCCGATGACCATTCCCGAAATGCTCGCTGCGCTCGTCGCGGCGGGCCTGCTTGTCTATCTCGTGGCCGTGCTTCTGCGGCCCGAACGTTTCTGATGGGGGCCGTGCAATGACATCTGCCACCCTTGCGTCGGGCTTTGGCCTGATCCTGGTATTCACCGCGCTGGTCGCCCTGATGGCCAAGCCATTCGGCCTCTGGCTGTTTGCCGTCTATGAAGGCCGCACCACGCCGCTGCACCGCGTGCTCGGCCCGGTCGAGCGCGCCTTCTACCGTGTCGCCGGCATCAACCCGAACCAGGAGCAGGACTGGCGGCAATATGCCGTGCACCTGATGCTGTTCCAGGTCGTCACGGTGATCTTTACCTACGCCGTGCTGCGGCTGCAGGGCAGCTTGCCGATGAACCCGCGCGGCCTTGCCGGCCTGTCGCCCGACGGGGCGATGAACACCGCGATTGCCTTCGTCACCAACACCAACTGGCAGTGGTATGCCGGTGAAACGGTGCTGTCGAACCTGTCGCAGATGCTTGGCCTCACCATTCACAACTTCCTCTCGGCAGCCACCGGCATCGCCGTGGCCTTTGCCCTGTTCCGTGGCTTTGCCCGCGCCGAAACGCGCCACTTGGGCAACTTCTGGGCCGATCTCACCCGCGTGACGCTCTATGTCCTGCTGCCGGCGTGCATCGTCTATGCACTCTATCTGGTGGCCAGCGGCGTGCCGCAGACCTTTGCCAGCCTGATTGATGCCAAGACGCTGGAAGGCGCGCACCAGGCCATCGTGGTGGGTCCGGTCGCCTCGCAGGAAGCGATCAAGATGCTCGGCACCAACGGTGGCGGCTTCTACAATGCCAACTCGGCCCATCCCTTTGAAAACCCCACCGCGCTGGTCGATTTCGTCCAGATGCTGTCGATCTTCGCGCTGGGCGCCGGGCTGACCTACACGTTCGGCAAGGCCGTGGGCAACACGCGCCAGGGCTGGGCGATCCTGTGGGCCATGCTGCTGCTGTTCGTGGCCGGTGCCTCGTTCGCGTGGTGGCGTGAAGCTGCCGGCAACCCGATGCTGCATCACCTGGGCGTGATGGGCGCCAATATGGAAGGCAAGGAAGTGCGCTTTGGCGCGGCGGCCAGCGCGCTGTTCGCGGCCGTGACCACGGCAGCTTCGTGCGGGGCGGTCAACGCCATGCACGACAGTTTCACTGCGCTCGGTGGCCTGGTTCCGCTGTTCAACATGCAACTGGGTGAAATCGTCATCGGTGGCGTGGGTTCGGGCATCTATGGCTTCCTGCTCTTTGCCGTGCTCGCGGTGTTCCTCGCCGGGCTCATGGTGGGCCGCACCCCGGAATACGTGGGCAAGAAGGTGGAAGCGCGCGAGGTGAAGCTGGCGGTGCTCGCCATTGTCATCCTGCCGCTGTGCATCCTGGGGCTTACTGCGGTGGCCGTGGTGCTGCCGGCGGGCCTTGCCGGGCCGCTGGCCAAGGGGCCGCATGGCTTTTCCGAAATCCTTTATGCCTTCACTTCGGCCACGGCCAACAACGGTTCGGCCTTTGCCGGGCTGACTGCCGGCACCCCGTTCTACAACGGCCTGCTGGGCGTGGCGATGTGGCTTGGCCGCTTCCTGGTCGTGATCCCGGTGCTGGCGATTGCCGGCAGCCTTGCCAGCCGCAAGCACACGCCGGCCGGGCCGGGTTCGTTCCCGACCACGGGTGGCCTGTGGATTGGCCTGCTGGTCGCCACGATCCTGATCGTCGGTGGCCTTACCTTCCTGCCTTCGCTCGCGCTTGGCCCGGTGGCCGATCATCTCACCGGCGCTGCCGGCCTGCTTTACTGAGGATACCTGCCGTGTCCCAACCTACCTCGATGTTTTCGGCCGAACTGGTCGTACCGGCGCTGGGTGGCGCGCTGCGCAAGCTGCATCCCGCCCAGCTGGTGCGCAACCCCGTGCTGTTCACCACCGCCGTCGTCGCGCTGCTGCTTACCGTGCTGCTCTTCGTGGGTCACACCGGCCTGTCGCTGGGCTTTCAGATCCAGCTGATCGTCTGGCTGTGGCTGACAGTGCTGTTCGGCACCTTTGCCGAAAGCCTGGCCGAAGGGCGCGGCCGCGCCCAGGCCGCCTCGCTGCGCGCCACGCGGTCAGACCTGGTGGCCCGCCTGCCCGATGGCAGCAAGGTTTCGGCCGCCACCCTCCAAAAGGGCGCGGTCGTCATGGTCGCCGCTGGCGAGCTGATCCCCGCCGATGGTGAAGTCATCGCCGGCGTCGCCTCGGTCAACGAAGCGGCCATCACCGGCGAAAGCGCGCCGGTGATCCGCGAAGCCGGTGGCGACCGTTCGGCCGTCACCGCCGGCACCCGCGTGCTCTCTGACGAGATCACCGTGCGGGTGACGCAGGAAGCCGGGCAGGGCTTTCTCGATCGCATGATCGCCCTGGTCGAAGGCGCCCAGCGCCAGAAGACCCCGAACGAGATCGCGCTCACCATCCTGCTCGTCGGCCTCACGATCATCTTCCTGATCGCGGTCGCCACCATTCCGGCATTTGCCCGCTATGCCGGGGGCCAGATCCCCGTGGCGGTGCTGGCCGCGCTGCTGATCACCCTGATCCCGACGACGATCGCCGCACTGCTTTCGGCCATCGGCATCGCCGGGATGGACCGCCTGGTGCAGTTCAACGTGCTCGCCAAGTCGGGCCGCGCGGTGGAAGCGGCCGGCGATATCGACGTGCTGCTGCTCGACAAGACCGGCACGATCACTGTTGGCGATCGCCAGGCCAGCAACTTCCTGCCCCTGACGGGCACGGCGCCGGCCACCCTGGCGCGCGCTGCGCTTATGGCCAGCCTGGCCGATGAAACGCCCGAAGGCCGCTCGATCCTGCGCCTGGCGCAGGAGGCGCACAGCCTTGAAGTGCCGGAAGTGCCCGCCGGTGCCGAAGTCATTCCGTTTACCGCCCAGACCCGCATTTCCGGCCTTGATAACAACGGCCACGTCGTGACCAAAGGCGCAGTCGATGCAATCCTGCGCAGCGTTCCCGATGCCGCCCGTGGCACGGCGGCTGCCGAGCTGCGCCGCATTGCCGAAGACGTCGCGCGCCAGGGGCAGACCCCCCTGGCGGTTGCTGAAAACGGCACGCTGCTGGGGATCGTCGCGCTCAAGGACGTGATCAAGGCCGGCATCCGCGAACGCTTTGCCGAACTGCGCAAGATGGGCATCCGCACCGTGATGATCACGGGTGACAATCCGCTAACCGCCGCTGCCATTGCCGCTGAATCCGGCGTCGACGATTTCCTGGCCGAGGCAACGCCCGAAGACAAGCTGGCGCTGATCCGGCGCGAGCAGCAGGGCGGCCGCCTGGTGGCGATGTGCGGCGATGGCACCAACGATGCGCCCGCCCTGGCCCAGGCCGACGTGGGCGTGGCGATGAACACCGGCACCCAGGCTGCGCGCGAAGCGGGCAACATGGTTGACCTTGACAGCGATCCGACCAAGCTGATCGAGATCGTCGGGCTGGGCAAGCAGTTGCTGATGACGCGCGGCGCACTCACCACGTTCTCGGTGGCGAATGACGTGGCCAAGTACTTCGCCATTATCCCGGCGATGTTCCTGGTGCTCTATCCGCAGCTCTCGGTGCTCAACGTGATGCACCTTGCCACCCCGCAAAGCGCGATCCTGTCGGCGATCATGTTCAACGCCCTGATCATTCCTGCGCTGGTGCCGCTGGCGCTCAAGGGCGTGCGCTATCGCCCGGTGGGGGCTGGCGCGCTCCTGGCCCGCAATCTCGCGGTCTTTGGCGTGGGTGGGCTCATCGCGCCGTTCGTCGGAATCAAGGCGATCGATATGCTCGTCGCCGCTCTGCATCTTGCCTAAGGGATTTCGCTCATGTCATCTGTAATCAATCGGGAACTCGTCGCTGCGGTGCGTCCCTCGCTGATGATGACCGGGCTGTTTGCCGGCCTGCTTGGCCTGGCATACCCCGCCGCCATCACCGCCGTGGCCCAGGCCGCCTTTCCCTGGGCCGCCAATGGCAGCCTGATCACCGACCACGGCCAGGTCATCGGCTCTGACCTGATCGGCCAGGCCTTTACCAGCGCCCGCTACTTCCACGGCCGGCCCTCGGCGGCGGGTAGCAATGGTTACGATGCCTCGGCCTCTGCCGGGTCCAACCTCGCGCCGTTCTCGCAAACCTTGCACGATCGCGTGGCCGGCGCGGTCAAGGACTTTGCCGCCTCTTCACCAGGCTCTCCCGTTCCGCCTGACCTGGTGACTACCTCTGCCTCGGGGCTTGACCCCCATATCAGCCCCGAGGCAGCCTTTTCCCAGGTAAACCGCGTGGCCGCCGCCCGCAGCCTGGCCCCGGAAAAGGTGCATGCACTGGTAGAGGCGCAGGTGGAGCAGCCGCTGCTGGGCCTGCTGGGCGAACCGCGGGTCAATGTCCTGGCGCTCAACAGGGCACTGGACGAAGCCACGTCGGCGCGCGCACAAGGGCATTGATGACGCCGGCACGCCCCGATCCCGAAGCCCTGCTGCGCCTTGCCGAGCAGGAAACCTCAGGCCGCCTCAAGGTTTTCCTTGGGGCGGCTCCTGGCGTTGGCAAGACCTGCGAAATGCTCGACGACGCGCTGGGCCAGGCCCGCGCCGGGGTGGACGTGGTGGTGGGCGTGGTCGAAACCCATGGTCGGGTGGAGACCGAGGCACGGCTGCGCCCGCTCTCGGTGCTGCCGCGCCGGGAAGTGGCCCATCGCGGCCATACCCTGCTGGAAATGGACCTTGACGCCATTCTCGAGCGCAAGCCCGCGCTCGTGCTGGTGGACGAACTCGCCCATGCCAACGCGCCGGGCAGCCGGCACGACAAGCGCTGGCAGGATGTCGAGGAAATCCTCGCTGCCGGGATCGACGTGTGGTCCACGCTCAACATCCAGCATCTTGAAAGCCTCAACGATGTCGTCGCTTCGTTCACCCATGTGCGGGTGCGCGAAACCGTGCCCGATCGCCTGCTCGACCGGGCCGAGATCGAGGTGGTCGATACCCCGCCCGATGAACTGATCGAGCGGTTGCGCGCGGGCAAGGTCTATGTCCCGCACGAAGCGGCGCGCGCGCTGCATCACTTCTTTTCCCGCTCCAATCTTTCCGCCCTGCGCGAACTCGTGCTGCGCCGCGCGGCCCAGGCGGTTGATGCGCAGATGCTCGATGACGTCCGCGCCCAGGCGCTCGCCGGCACCTGGGCCACCGCCGATCGCGTGCTGGTGGCAGTGGGCAGTCATGATGCGGCCAGCGACGTGGTGCGCGCCGGGCGCCGCCTGGCTGATGCCCTGCGCGCGCCATGGACAGCGGTGCACATCGAAACACCGGGCGAACGCAGCGCGCAGGCCAATACGCGCTTGGCCGAAGCCATGCACTTGGCCACCCAGCTTGGCGGCCAGGTTCTGGCGTTGCCCGCCGCAGGGGTGGTCGATGGCCTGCAACAGGCCGCTGCCGATACCCGCGCCACCCTGCTGGTGGTTGGCGCGCCGCGCCCGCGCCGCTTTGCCTGGCAACGCCGGCTTACGGTCGATACCTTGGCGCGGCGCTTGCCCGATCTTGCCCTGCAGCAGGTGCCCGTGGCCCATGGCGCGCAGGCGCGGATCGCACTGGACCGCGCGCCGATCGCGGCCTGGGGCTGGGGGCCGTTGCTGCGTGGCCTGGTGCCGGCCATGGGCGCCACGGCGCTGGTTACCGCACTGGGCCGCCTGCTGTTTGCCGCCGCGCCGATCACCAACGTGGCGCTGCTCTATTTCCTGCCGGTGATGCTCGCCGCCACGCGCTATGGCCTGGCCACCGGGGTGATCACCGGCCTAGTTGCCTCGCTCGCCTACAACTTCTTCTTCATTCCGCCGACCGGCACGTTCACGATCGCCGACCCGCAGAACATCATCACCGTGCTGGTGCTGGTGGCAGTGGCGGCGGTCAGCAGCCAGTTGGCCGCGCGACTGCGGCAGCAGGCTTTGCTGGCTGGCGCCAGTGCCCGCACCAGCGCGGCGCTCGCTGGTTTTGCGCGGTTGCTCACCGGGGTGACCACGGCCGAGGAACTGGGCCGCGTGCTCTGTGCCGAAGCATCCCGCCTGCTCGATGCGCATGCCCTCATGCTGCTGCCCGAAGACGGCAAGCTGGCCGTAGCCGCCGCCTTTCCGCCCGAGCACCGGCTGGAAGTGCTCGATTTCGCCGCGGCGCAATGGGCGTTTGATCGCGCGCAGCCGGCCGGGCGCGGGTCGGGCACGCTCACTGCGTCGGAATGGCTGTTTACCCCGCTTTCGGCCGGCGGCGCGCCGCTCGCGGTGCTCGGCCTGGCGCGGGGCGATGCCAGCGCCCCGGTGCGCAGCGATCGCCTCCCGCTGCTGGGCAGCCTGGCAGACCAGGCCGGCCTCGCGCTCGAACGCATCCGGCTAGAGCATGACATGGCCGGCGTGCGCCAGCTGGAAGAGCGCGACCGGTTGCGCGCCGCGCTGCTGTCTTCGATCAGCCACGATCTGCGCACCCCGCTCACCGCCGTGGTCGGCACGCTGCGCGAACTCACGCCCGCCAATCCCGAGCAAGTGCCGATCCTTGCCACTGCCCGGGCCGAGGCGGAACGGTTGCAACGCTTCATCGCCAACCTGCTCGACATGGTGCGGATCGAGGCCGGCGCAATCGCCCTTCGGCCCGAGGCTGTGGACCTGGCCGAGGCCGTGGCCAGCGCCGTGCACGATCTGCGCCGCACGCTTGGCACCCGCGCCGTGACCATGGATATCGCCCCCGATCTGCCGCTGGTGATGGTCGATCCGCGCCTGTTCCACCACTGCCTGATCAACCTGATAGAAAACGCGGTGCGCCATGGCGGAGAGGAAGGGGCGATCATTCTGTCGGCCCAGCGCCGCGCCGATGGGCTGGACCTGCTGGTGCTGGACGAAGGCCCCGGACTACCGCCGGGCATGTCGCTTCGCATATTCGAAGTTTTCACAAGAGTGGAAGGCTCCGATCGCAAGGGCGGCACCGGCCTGGGCCTGGCCATCGTCAGGGGCTTTGCCCGCGCCATGGGCATCGATGTCAGCGCCGCCAACCGCAGCGATCGCCCCGGCGCCCGCTTCACCCTGCATTTCTCGGAAAGCCAGTTGCGAAAGATCAGCGCCGAATGAGCAGCCTTGCCACCCGCGTCCTGGTGGTGGACGATGAACCCGCCATCCGCCGCCTGCTGCGCGGCAGCCTGGCCCGCGCCGGGCACGAGGTGATCGAGGCGGCCGATGCCCGCGCTGCCCTGGCGGCGCTAGCGATCGACAAGCCCGATCTGGTGCTGCTCGATCTGGGCCTGCCCGATCGCGACGGGCTGGAACTTATCCCGCTGGTCAAGGCCACGGGCGCAGCACTGCTGATCGTTTCGGCGCGCGACGCCACCGATGAAAAGGTCGCCGCGCTCGATCTGGGCGCTGATGATTATGTCACCAAGCCGTTCGACACCGACGAAGTCCACGCGCGCATCCGCGTGGCCCTGCGCACGCGGCTCAACCGCGTGGCGGAAGAGCCGGTGGTCCAGGTTGGCGCCGTAACGGTGGATTTGGCGGCCCGCCGCGTGCTGCGCGATGGGGTGGAAGTGCATCTGACGCCCAAGGAATACGGCTTTCTGGCGCAGCTGTGCCGTCATCCCGGCCGGGTCGTATCGCATGCCGCGCTGCTGCGTGCGGTGTGGGGGGCAGCGCATGAACACGATGTGGAATACCTGCGCGTCGCCGTGCGTGGGGTGCGCCGCAAGCTGGAGGACGGTGACGTTGAAGCGAGCATGATCCGCAACGAGCCGGGCGTGGGCTATCGCCTGATTACCGCCTAGCTTGCACACCGGTTGCGTAACGCTGCTCGATCCTGCATTTGTATGGCAGGAGGTCTTTCGTATGCTCAATTCGCGTGATCTAGCCATTCTCGACGTTCTGCAGCGTGACAGCGATACGCCGCTGGCCGATGTCGGCGCCAAGGTCCACCTTTCGCCCTCGGCCTGCTCGCGGCGCATCGCCCACTTGCGCGAGGCAGGCTATATCCGCCGCAACGTGGCGGTGATCGATCGCGCCAAGGTGGGCTTGCCGACCACGGTGTTCGTCACCGTCAGCGTGCGCACGCACAGCGCGGCGTGGACCGAGCAGTTCCGCCAGGCCGTGGCCGGCATTCCCGAAATCATGGAAGTCTATCGCCTGACTGGCAACATCGATTACCTGCTGCGCATCGTGCTGCCCAGCGTCGATGACTATGACCGGGTGTACAAGGCATTGGTTTCGCGGATTGAAATGAACGTGGTCTGCGCCTCGATCGTGATGGAGACGGTCAAGTCTGCCGAAAGCCTGCCGCTGCATCATGGCGCCGCATCCTGAACGCGGCGGTTGACCGCGCCTTCGCGGCACTGCACCATCGTGGCAGCCTCGCCTCTCACTCAAAGGATGCCTGCGCCATGACGGACTTTTCTGCTGCCTTGCCGCTCGATCGTCGGCGCATGTTCCAGATCGCCGCCGCCCTTGGCACCAGCGCCGCGCTGGGGGAGCGGGCCTTGGCCGCGCCGGCTGGCCAGGCCGGTCCGCAACCCAGCGCGGCTTCTGCGGCGAATGGCCTGAAAGTGGCTCCAGGCACCATCCGCCTCAATGGCAACGAATATTGGGAAGGGCCGGTGGACGACGGCACCGACGCTGCCCGCGCCGCCGTTGCCCGCAGCAACTATTACGATCCCGCCGGTGAGCGTGACGCCCTGATCGAGACCGTCGCGACGATGGAGCAGGTGGGCGCCGATCATGTCGTGCCTTGGGCGGGATCGGGCAGCCCGCTCGCCCGCGCCGTCGTAGGCTTTTGCAGCCCAGAGCGCGGGTTGGTAACCGCCGATCCCACGTTCGAAGTGGCCTGGATGGTGGCCGGCTATATCGGTGCGCCGGTGGCCAAGGTGCCGCTGCGCGCCAGCGACCAGGCCCACGATGTGCGTGCCATGCTGGCGGCCAATCCGCACGCCGGGCTCTATCACATCTGCAACCCCAACAACCCCACCGGATCGCTGACTCCGATGGCTGACATCGTGTGGCTGGCCAATGCCATGCCCAAGGATGCCGTACTGCTGCTGGATGAAGCCTATCTGCACTTTTCCGGCGCAGCATCGGGCATGGATCTGGTGCGCCAGGGCCAGAACGTGGTGATCCTGCGTACTTTTTCCAAGATTTTCGGCATGGCCGGCATGCGCATGGGCCTCTCGATCGCGCGGCCCGACCTTCAGGCCAAGCTGATGCAGTACGATGGCGTGATCCAGACGCTGCAACTGCCGGTGCCGGCGCTCGCCTGCGCCAGCGCTAGCCTGCGCCGAATGGACCAGATCACCGCCCGGCGCGAACAGAACACGCAGACCCGTGAAAAGACCGCCGCTTTCCTCACGCAGCGCGGTTTCCCGGTGCTGCCCAGCGCCGCCAACATGCTGATGGTCGATTGGGGGCGGCCCGCCGCACCGATCAAGGCCGCGTTCGAGGCCAAGGGCATTGCCATCGGTCGCTCCTGGCCGATCTGGCCGACGCGGTCGCGCATCACCATCGGCTCACCCCAGGAAATGGACCGTTTCTGCAACACGGTGGAGCGTGTGCTGGCGTAGGGCCGAAGTTCCGTAGGAGAATAGCGGGACCCCGGATCAAGTCCGGGGTCCCGCTACCTGCTTTTTTCATCGCTCCTGCTTGTAACGATCCCTCCCCATTTGCGCCTAAGCCGGGCGGAGCAGCCCTGACGCCACCAGTTCGGCCAGCTCGGCAGGTAGCGGCACCCCCGCTGCCATTTCCGGCGCGGGTTCGGGCGTGCCGAGGGTGGTGCGCATCGGCAGGACGCCAGCCCAGACTGGTACGTCCGCCTCATCCGCGTCGCCGGGTGGGCCGACGCGGTCTTTCACGCTTGCTTCGGCGATATCCATCCACATCACCGTCGTGGCCTTGGCCTCCTGCGCGGTCATCGGGCGCAGTGTCTCCCACCGGCCGGGGAACAGGCTGTCGACCATCTCGCGAAGCGCAGCGGCGCTGTCCTGCGCATCGGTGATCTTGTTGGCGCGGCCAAATACCATGGCGCTGCGATAGTTGACCGAATGGTTGTAGGCCGATCGCGCCAGGACATAGCCATCCATCAGGCTCACTGTCAGGCATACCGCTTGCCCTTCGGCCTGGCGCAGGAACCGGCTGGCCGAAGACCCGTGCCAGAACACGCGGTTGCCCTGCCGCCAGTGGAGCGTTGGCGTCACATAAGGCGCGCCGTCGATCACATAGCCAACGTGGCACATGGGCGCGGCATCCAGCACCGCATGAACATCGGCCCAGGCATGGCTGGCGCGATCGTGCATGCGCCGCACGCGACTGCGGTCTGTGACGGGAAACTGTTCGGTCATCGCTTTGGCCTCTTGCTGTGGCAGGCCGGTTTTGCCGACAAAGTGGTTTGTTGATGAGGTCCACTTGTCAAAATATGAGCAGTCCGCTTAAAGCACGCGCATGCATGCCGAACCGCTGACCTGGCTGGTGTTGAACCGCGCTGCGGGCGATCTGGAAGGACAGGTCTATCGCGCGTTTCGCGAACGTATCCTGGCAGGCACGCTGCCGGCCGGGGCGCCTCTGCCGTCGACGCGGGCGCTGGCTGTGGCGCTGGGCATGGCGCGCAGCACGGTGGTGGCCGGCTATGACCGGCTCGCCGCCGAAGGCTTTGTCCATGCCACGCCCGGCTCTGCCACCCGCGTCGCGCCTTTGCCGCCGCCCCCGTTGAGCGGAGGGGGCCGGCCAAAGCGGGCAGAACCTGCGGGCTTGGCTGCCGCAGCCCAGGAAGATCCCAGCCGCTTCCTGCCACTGCGCCCGGGCCTGCCCGATCTGGCGTCGTTTCCCCACGCGGCCTGGGCGCGCTGCCTCGGCGCCCGCGCCCGGGCCTTGCGCGTCCATGACCTGGGCTATGCCGATGCCCAGGGACTGCCGATCCTGCGTGCCGCCGTGCTCGATCACGTGCGCCGGCGCCGCGCCGTGGTGGCCGATTCGGCGCAAGTGGTGATCGTGCCGTCGACCGCGGCGGCGCTGGCGTTGCTCGCGGGGCTGGTCGTGACGCCGGGCGATACCGCCTGGGTGGAAGACCCCGGCTATGCCACGGCCCAGGCGCTGTTGCGCCGGGCGGGTGCCACGCTGGTGCCGGTGCCGGTGGATGACGAGGGGCTCGATCCGGCGCGCGCGCCGCAGGCATCGCCGCCGCGACTGATCCACGTCACTCCGTCGCATCAGTATCCGGCCGGCGCGGCGATGAGCCTGTCGCGGCGGCTGGCGCTGCTCGATCGCGCGTCCAGCCACGGCGCCCTGATCGTGGAGGACGATTACGACAGCGAGTTCCACTATGCCGGACGCCCGCTGGCCAGCCTTCAGGGATTGGATGATGCCGGCTGCGTTGCCTATCTCGGCACGTTTTCCAAGGTTCTCGCGCCGGGGTTGCGCGTCGCCTATGCGATCGTGCCACCGCGCCTGGTGGCGCCGATGCGGGCGGCGGTGCGCCTGTCGGGCGGCATGGTGCCGATACACGTGCAGGCGGCGATGGCCGATTTCCTGGCAGAGGGGCATCTCAACGTCCATGTGCGCCGCATGCGCAAGGTCTATCACCAGCGCATGCTCGACCTGGCCGGGCGATTGGCTGGCATGGCGCGGGGCCGCTGGCAGATCGGGCCGGTCGATGGCGGCCTGCAACTGGCGCTGTGGCTCGATCCCTTGGCCCGGCAAGACGATGCCGCGCTGGCGCAGGCGTTGCATGAGCATGGGTTGGGCGTGATGCCATTGTCGCAGCTATTTCTCGGCCCGCCGCGTGCCGGCCTGCTGCTTGGTGTGGCCACCGCTACGCCACAGGCGATCGACCGCCTCGCCACGGCGCTTGACCGGCTGGTGCCGCTGCCCGCCTGACGGGGTTACGGGCGCCAGTCGCGATGGCCCATGTGGCGCAGGCGGCGGCCACAATGGCGGCACGGGCAATATTCCACGCCAGCCTCGTAAAAGCGTTTTCCACGGTTGGGCTGGTGGCGGCCAATGCTGCATAGCAGCACTGCCCAGATCTTGGGTGAAAGCTCCATGGTCGCGCTCTCCAATGCAAAAAGATGCGACAGTGCCGTGGTTTAGGCGAATCCAAAATCAACGTGCAATTCGTTGATTATTGCACTGCACACAGATTTTGGCGAGCGATTTTACAATTGCCCGGCATTTTCGCCAGGATGGTTAGGCGCGGTTGGCCATGTGCCAGGCCAGCCCTTCCACCCGTTCCACGATCGTGCTGGAAAGCGGGGAAGGCGGAACCTGTTCGGCCCAGGCCTGGTGGAAGCACAGCAGCCAGCCCTTTATCTCTTCCTCACCGATCGAGGCACCCATGTGGCGCATGCGCAGGCGGGGATGGCCATATTGGCTGGTATAGAGCGGCGGTCCCCCAAGCCAGCCGGTCAGATATTCATACAGCCGCTGTTCTGCGCGTTCGAGGGAGGGCGGATGCACCGCGCGGCAGGCCGCAGCGCCGGGCAGGCTGTCCATCAGGTGATAGAACCGGGCGCAGAAGGCTCGCACCATGTCTTCCCCACCCAGCAGGTCATACGGGGTGGGCGCAGTGCTGTCGCCAGGGGCATCCGGGGCTTGGGTCATGCCGCGCCCATAGCCTTGGCCGTGCGCGCTGGCCAGCGCCCGCGTTCGCAGTTAGGCGGCGTGGACAAATTCCACAGCGCCACGGCTGGAGGCAAAAAACGCCAGTTCAAGGAGGCGAGGAAGCGCAATATCGGGAATATTGTGCGACGAGCCGACGCTGAAATGGCGGTTTTTGGTCCAGCCCCGTAGCGGTTGCTCTATAAAAGGCCCTGGCAGCGTTGCTCGGCCTTGCAAGAGGCCCACTCTTGCTTCGTCCTTGCGCCTCCCCAGGGCCTTTTATAGAGCAACCGTGGCGTTGTGGAATTTGTCCACGCCGCCTAAAGCACCCTGCCATGGCACGCATTCTGGTTATCGAGGACGATCCCGACACGGCCGGCGAAATCGTGGCCGAATTGCGCGGCCACGGGCACGAGGTGCGCGCGGCGAACGACGGCGACAGCGGGGTGGAACTGGCCCTGCGCGAACCGTTCGACGCAATCACGCTCGATCGCATGCTGCCCGGGCTCGATGGGCTGTCCGTTGTCGCCCGCCTGCGCGCGGCCGGGCTAACATTGCCAGTGCTGATGATCAGCGCGCTGGGCGATGTCGACGAGCGGATTGCCGGGCTGCGCGCGGGCGGCGACGATTACCTGATCAAGCCGTTTGCGCCCGACGAGATGGCGATGCGCGTGGAAGTGCTCCTGCGCCGCCAGGGCCAGATGGCCGCATCCACCGCGCTGCTGACGGCAGGGCCGGTGGAAATGGACCTGATCCGTCGCGAGGTGCGCGTGGCTGGCGAGCCGGTGCGCCTGTTGCACATGGAATTTCGCCTGCTCGAATTCCTCATGCGCAATGCCGGTGAAACCGTGGCGCGGCAGATCATCTTTGAACGGGTGTGGGGGTATTATTTCGATCCCGGCGCTAACCTGATCGCCGTGCATATCGCCCGCCTGCGCAAGAAGATCGATCTGCCGGGGCAGCCGTCGCTGATCGAAACGGTCAAGGGCGAAGGGTATCGCTTCGATGCCGGCTGAATGGCCCTGGGCTACCTGGCCGCGCTTTTCCGCCATTCGCAAGACCAGCACGTTTCGCCTGGCGGTAATGTTTGGCGCGGCATCGGTGCTGGCCGTGCTGCTAGTGTTGGCGATGGTCTATAGCCTCACGGCCGGAAACCTCGACACGCGAGTCGATCTGATCCTGCGCGCGGAAATGGCCCGCCTGGTGGCGGTGCCGCCGGCCGATCTGCCTGCCGCGATCGATGCATCCTCGCGCGCCGGGGCCAATCCGCTGGGGCATTTCGGCCTGATCTCGCCCGGCGGGCGCTGGGTGGCGGGCGATCTGGGGGCAAGCCCGCCGCTGCGGCTGGGGCACACTTATGCGCGCGAAGATGGGCCGGACGTACGCGGGCCGCTGCATATCCTGGCTGAGCGAACCGCCGGCGGCTTCATCATCATGGTCGGCCGCGATTCCACTGTGATCACCGAACTGCGCGATCACGTGCTGGTGATCCTGCTTGCCAGCGGCCTGGTGGTCGTGCCGCTGCTGCTGGGCGCTGGCCTGGCGCTGAGCCTGGGCCCGCTGCGGCGGGTGGACCGCCTGCAACGCGTGGCCAGCACGATCGCCGGCGGGCGCCTCGATGCCCGCATGCCGATCGAGGGGCGCGGTGACGAACTCGATCTGCTGGCCGATACGGTCAACCACATGGTCGGCGAGGTCGAGCGATCGATGGCACAGGTCAAATCGGTGACCGATGCCATTGCCCACGATTTGCGCACCCCACTCACCCGCGTGCGCAACCAGCTGTATCGTGCCGCCCGCGCGCCGAATCTGCCCGAGGCAGAGGGGCAGCGCATCAATGCCGCGATCGAGGATCTCGACACCGTGCTCGCGCGCTTTGCCGCGCTGCTGCGCATTTCCGAGATCGAGGCGGGCCACCGCCGCCAGGGCTTTGCCGCCACCCGCATCGATGAACTCGTGGCGGTGGTGATCGATCTCTATGCCCCCCTGGCCGAGGAGCGCGAGGTGGCGCTGCTGGCAGGCAGCCTCGCGCCGGTCACGCTGGTGTGTGATGCGCAACTGATGGTCGAGGCGCTGAGCAACCTGTTGGACAACGCCATCAAGTTCAGCCCGCCGGGCGGCACCGTCATGGTCACTGTCACGCGCGAGGGCGGTCAGGCCGTGATCGCCGTGGTGGACGAAGGCGAGGGGATTCCGGCCGAACAGGTCGACGCGGTGGTGCGCCGGTTCGATCGCGGCGCGGCATCGCCTGCCGTGCCAGGTTCGGGCCTGGGCCTCAGCGTGGTGGCGGCGGTTGCCCACCTGCACCAGTTTGCCCTGGAACTGGCGCCGGCGCGGGCCGATCGCGCGCGTCCGGGGCTGGCCGCACGCATCCGCGCCGGGCACGTTCCGGCAATGTGAAATTCATTTCATTGGCAACGCGCTGCCGCTCGGTTCAATGGAGCCGGCGGTTGGCGCCGCACCATTGGCGGCGTCCCACGTTTCTGGCGCCTGCCTGCGCCTGGCTTCGCGCGTGCGAAGGCGGTGCGGGCGGGCCAAACCCATTGGGAACGCCATGCTGCAATTGGTCAAGCTTGCGCTCAGCAAGCCATATACCTTCGTCGTCCTGGCCATCCTGATCGTGCTTTCGGGTTCGATCGCCTGGCTACGCACCCCCACCGACATCTTTCCCGATATCCGCATCCCGGTGATTGCCGCGGTGTGGCAGTATCGCGGGCTGCCGCCCGAAGACATGGCCGGCCGGGTGGTCTATTATTACGAACGCTCGCTCACCTCGACGGTCAACGATATCGATCATATCGAAAGCCAGTCGATGAACGGCGTGGGTGTGGTCAAGATTTTCTTCCGTCCCGGCGTCGATATCCGCACGGCGACCGCGCAGGTCACCTCGGTGTCGCAAACCGTGCTCAAGCAGATGCCGCCCGGCATCACGCCGCCGCTGATCCTCAACTACAGTGCGGCCACGGTGCCGATCCTGCAGATGGCGCTGTCTTCGGGCAAGCTTTCCGAACAGGCGATCTATGACTTGGGGCAGAACGGCATTCGCCCGCGCCTGGCCACGGTGCAGGGCGCGGCCGTGCCATCGCCCTATGGCGGCCGCGAACGCCAGATCCAGATCGACCTCGATCCCGCCGCGCTGTTGCAGCACAATCTCTCTGCCGCAGACGTCGGCGCCGCGCTCGCCGCGCAGAACCAGATCGTGCCCGCCGGCACCACCAAGATCGGCGAGTTCGAATATTCCATCCGCCTCAACAACAGCCCGCAGGTAATCGACCAGCTCAACGCGCTGCCGATCCGCACGGTCGATGGCACCACGGTGACGATCGGTGACGTTGCCCACGTGCACGATGGTTCGCCGCCGCAGGTGAACGAAGTGCGCGTGGATGGCGGGCGCGCGGTCTTGATGACGATCCTCAAGTCGGGCTCGGCCTCGACCGTCGATATCGTCAACGACGTCAAGGCGCTGCTGCCCAAGCTCAAGGAAACGCTGCCCGACAGCCTCAAGATTCAGCTGCTGTCAGACCAGTCGCTGTTCGTGAAGGCGGCCGTTTCGGGCGTGGTGCGCGAAGGCGTGCTGGCGGCGGCCCTGACCAGCCTGATGATCCTGCTGTTCCTGGGCTCGTGGCGGTCAACCGTGATCATCGCCACCTCGATCCCGCTGGCGATTCTCGCCGCCGTGGCGGGCCTGGCGGTGACCGGCGAAACGCTCAACATCATGACGCTGGGTGGCCTGGCGCTTGCCGTTGGCATCCTCGTGGACGACGCCACCGTCACCATCGAAAACATCAACTGGCACCTCGAACAGGGCAAGGGCGTGGCTGAGGCGATCATGGACGGGGCCGAGCAGATCGTGCGCCCGGCCTTCGTCTCGCTGCTGTGCATCTGCATCGCGTTCCTGCCGATGTTCTTCCTGCCCGGCGTGGCCGGCTTCCTGTTTGCCCCGATGGCCAAGTCGGTGGTCTTTGCGATGATCGCCAGCTTCGTGCTGTCGCGCACGCTGGTCCCGACCATGAGCAACTTCCTGTTGCGCGCGCATGGTTCGGAGCATGCCGTGGACATCATGGTCAGCCATGATGCCATGACCGGGCAAAAGCCCGGCATGCACCCGCTGCGCCGGTTCCAGCATGGCTTTGAAACCCGGTTCGAGGCGATCCGCGCCTGGTATGTGGACGTGCTGCGCGCTGCGCTCGACAGCCGCCGGCGTTTCGTGCCCGGGTTCATGATCGTGGTGCTGGCCTCGTTGGTGCTGGTGCCGTTCCTCGGGCGCAACTTCTTCCCCAGCGTCGATTCCGGCCAGATCAGCCTGCACGTGCGCGCGCCGGTCGGCACGCGCCTGGAAGAAACCGCTGCCTTGTTCGACAAGGTGGAGGACCAGATCCGCGCCACCGTGCCTCGCGATGAGCTGGTGTCGATCGTCGACAACATCGGCATGTCGTCTTCGGGCATCAACACCGCCTATGCCAACAGCGGCAGTATCGGTGCGCAGGATGGCGACATTCTGGTGACCCTGGCCGAAGATCACCGGCCGACCGCCGGCTATGTCCGCGCCCTGCGTGAACGTCTGCCGCATCTGTTCCCCGGCACCACGTTTTCGTTCCTGCCGGCCGACATCATCAGCCAGATCCTCAACTTCGGCGCGCCCGCCCCGATCGACGTGATGGTGACCGGGCCCGATACCAAGGCCAACGCCGATTACGCGCGGATGCTGGCCGGCCGCATCAACCGTGTGGCCGGGATTGCCGATGTGCGCATGCAGCAGGCGACCAATGCCCCGGAACTGCGCTTTGACATCGATCGTGCCCAAGCCGATCGGCTTGGCGTGACCGAAAACGACGTGACCAAGAGCCTTTCGGTCAATCTTGCCGGCAGTGCGCAGGTGGCGCCCACGTTCTGGCTCAATCCCAAAAACGGCGTGTCCTATCCGATCGTGGTGCAGACCCCGCAATACCGCACCGACAGCATCGGCGCGCTCGACAACATCCCGGTCAGTTCGGCCCGGCCCGGTTCGGTCCAGCTGCTGGGTGCCCTGGGCACCATGACGCGGGAGCCAACGGCGGCGCTGATTTCGCACTATGCGGTGCAGCCGGCGTTCGACGTCTATGCCACCACCCAAGGGCGCGATCTGGGCGCCGTGGCGGGCGACGTGCAGAAGATCCTGAACGATACGGCCGCCAGCCTGCCCAAGGGTTCGACCGTAAAGATCCGGGGCCAGGTGGAAACCATGAACGCGGCCTTCACCGGGCTGGTCCTGGGTCTGGTTGGCGCGATCGTGCTGATCTACCTGCTGATCGTGGTCAACTTCCAGAGCTGGATCGATCCGGCGGTGATCGTTTCGGCCCTGCCGGCTGCGCTTGCCGGGATTGCCTGGACGCTGTTTGCCACGCACACGCCGCTATCGGTGCCGGCCTTGACCGGGGCGATCATGTGCATGGGCGTGGCCACGGCCAACTCGGTGCTGGTGGTCAGCTTTGCCCGCGAACGCCTGGCCGTGCTGGGCAATGCCACCCTGGCCGCGATCGAAGCCGGTTCCACCCGCTTCCGCCCGGTGCTGATGACGGCGCTGGCCATGATCATCGGCATGGCGCCGATGGCGCTCGGCCTGGGCGAGGGGGGCGAACAGAACGCCCCGCTCGGCCGCGCCGTGATCGGCGGCCTGATCTGCGCCACCATTGCCACGCTGGTGTTCGTGCCCGTGGTCTTCTCCATCGTCCATCGCAAGGAACGCCGGGGCGGCGCCACGTCGCAGCCCACCCCGCCGCCGTCCGATGATCCCACTTTCATCAAGGGAGACCTTGTCCATGCAGAATGAAACCAGCCTGGTCGTGGGCCAGGAAGACGCCCCAGCGCGCGCGCCGCGCGGGCTCAAGACCGCCGGCATCGTTGCTGGCGTGGTGGCCGCCGTCATCGTGGGCGTGGGCATCTACAGCCGCCATGGCGAGGCACTAGACACCCGCAACTGGAGCGAGGCGCAGGCCATTCCCACCGTTCACCTGGTGGACGTGACGCCGGCCGCAGCCAGCGGCGCGCTCAGCCTGCCTGGCACCATGGCGGCGTGGAACACCGCGCATATCTTTGCCCGCGTGCCTGGCTACATGCAGGCCTGGACGCGCGACATCGGCGCCACCGTGGGCCAGGGCACCCCCCTGGCGCAGATCGAGACGCCCGAGCTTGACCAGCAGATCGCGGCCGCCCGCGCTGCGCTGGCCAAGGCCAAGGCCAGCGCGGGCCTGGCGCGCAGCACGGCAGCGCGCTGGAACGACCTGTTGACCGACCATTCGGTTTCGCAGCAGGAAGCCGACGAGCGCAACGGCAACCTGGCGGTTCAGGTTGCCACCGTGCGCGGGGCCGAGGCAGATCTTGCCCGGCTTCTGGCGATGAAGGGCTATGCCACGGTGCGCGCGCCCTTTGCCGGCGTGGTGACCCAACGCACTGCCGACATCGGCGATCTGGTGGGGCCTGGTGCCACCAACCAGCAGCCGATGTTTACCGTGGCCGACGTCAGCCGCATCCGCATCTACGTGGGCGTGCCGCAGACCTATGCCGCCGCGATGAAACCGGGCGTGGAAGCGACCCTGACCGTGCCCGATCTGCCGGGCCAGACGTTTGCCGCCAAGGTTGTCGGCACGTCGGATGCGATCAATCCGCAGAACGGCGCCTTGCAAGTGCAGTTGCTGGCCGACAATACCGCCCACGCGCTGCGCGCAGGCGGCTTTGCCCAGGTGGCGTTCAAGGTGCCGGGCAGCGCAGGGGCGGTCATGATCCCGTCTAGCGCGCTGCTGTTCCGCTCTGCCGGCACCCAGGTGGCCACGGTGGGCAGCGATGGCCGGGTGCGGCTGCTGTCGATCACGCTCGGCCGCGATCTGGGCAAGACGGTGGAAGTGGTCAGTGGCCTGTCCGCCGGGACCAAGATCATCGACAACCCGCCGGATTCGATCGCCAACGGCGAAGCGGTGCATGTCGCCCATGCCGGTGCAAACGGTGGGGGCGGCCAGCATGCCTGAGCGTCTTGCCAAGCTGCGGCTGGGGTTGGGCGCTGCCCTGGCCATGGCCCTGGCCGGGTGCGCCAGCGCCCCGGCCTATAAACCGCCGCAGGTCAGCCTGCCTGCCGCCTTTTCCGGCACCGGGCCGTGGGTGCCGGCCAGCGGCGATGCGGCCACGCCACCCGCCGCCTGGTGGACCGTGTTCGGCGATCCCGTGCTCAACGGGTTGGAAGATCAGCTCAACGCCGGCAATCCCTCGCTTGCCGCTGCCGTTGCCCGGCACGACAAGGCCGCGGCACTACTGCGCCAGGCGCGGGCCGATCTCTATCCCCAGCTGGGCGCCGGGGCGACGGTCACGCAGAACCGGCAATCGGCTGATCGCCCGCTGCGCGGCAGCACCCAGCCCGATTATTATGGCGCGCAAACCCTGGGCCTGACCGGCAGCTATGAAGCCGATCTGTGGGGTCGTGTGCGGGCCAATGTCGCCGCTGGGCGGGCCGATGCCGAGGCTGCTGCCGATGACGTGGCCGACACCCGCCTGCAACTTCAGGCGGAACTGGCTGAAGGCTATGCCGTGCTGCGCGGGCAGGATCGCATCATCGCGCTGCTCGACGATACCGTAGCCGCCTATGCCCGGGCCGACCACATGACGCAGCGGCGCTTTTCCGGTGGCATCGCCAATGCCATGGAAACCGGCCAATCCGCGACGCAGCTGGCAGAGGCGCAGGCCGCGCTGGCCGATGCCCGCAATGCCCGTGCCCTGGCCGAACATGCGCTGGCGACGCTGGCGGGCGTGCCGGCCACCGGCTTTGCCATCGCGCCATCCGATCGCAGCCTGGCGCTGCCGGCGGTTCCGGTGGGCGTGCCCTCCACGCTGTTGCAGCGCCGGCCCGACATCGCTGCCGCCGAACGGCGGATGTATGCCGCCAATCGGCGCATTGGCGTTGCCCGCGCGGCCTTCTTCCCCTCGCTGTTGCTGGGCGGGCAGGTTGGCCTGCAGGATACCACGCTGGCCAATATCATCGCCGCGCCCAACACGTTCTGGTCGATTGGCCCGGCGGCGGTGATGACCCTGTTCGATGGTGGGCGTCGCCACGCCCGCGTGATGCAGGCCCGCGCCGATTGGGATGCTGCCACCGCAGACTATCGGGGCCACGTGCTGAGCGCGGTGCAGGATGTGGAAGACGGCCTCTCCCGGCTGCATCACCTGGGCGACGAAGCCAGCGCCGAGGCGCGCGCGGCCGAGCAGGCTGGCACGGTCGAGGCATTGGCCACCCGCCGCTATGAACGCGGCGCGGTCAGCTATCTCGACGTCGTCACCGCCCAGACCACGGCGCTGCGCACACGGCAAAAGGCGATCGAGGTGGATACCCAGCGCCTGCAGGCAGCAGTGCGCCTGTTGCGCGCCGTGGGCGGCGGCTGGCAGGGCGATACCAGCATGGCTGCGGCGCCGTCATCGGCAAAGGCTGGCTGATCAGGTCCGACGTCGTGCCGATCGTTGCGGGGGCTTGGCTTTTCCGCCAGCCCCCGCGATGATGGCGGCATGGTTCACTCTGTTGCCGCGCCCGCTGCTGGCCATGACGCGGCCGATACCCGCCTGGCTTGGCGCGCACGCGTGGCGGCATTGCTGTTTGCCCTGCTGGTGGCGGCGCTCGCCGGGCTGGTCGTGGCCTTTGCCATCAGCGCGCGCGGCGCCAACCGCCAGTTCACGCAGGCCAGCCTGTCGGAGCGGCAGGCGGCCGTTGTCGCGCGGATCGTCGCGCTCGCCCCAGCGGGGCAGGGCCCCGCGCTCGAACGGGCCTTGGCCGATTATCGTGCGCTGGTAGCCGAAGAAGTAGGTCTGGCGCGCGGCCCGACGCTAACGCGAGAGCAGATCCGTGCCGATGCCTTGGTGCAGCTTGCCCGCACGCCCGGCGCGCAGATGCGGTTGGAAGCGCTGGCCCGCACGATCGATGGCCAGGAAAATGGCGAGCTTCAGGCCGGGCGCAGGGCGCTGGCCCGCGCCGGGCAGCGCAGTATGGTCCTGGCCGGCTTGCTCGCCGCCGTCGCCCTGGCCTGCGCGGCCTGCGGGGCTTGGCTGCTGTGGCGCAGCAACCGCGCGCTGGCGGCCATGGTCAAGGCTCGCACCGCCCGCATCGCCGCCGTCGATGCCTCGCGCCGCCTGTTCTTTGCCAAGGTCAGCCACGAATTGCGCACCCCGGTGGCCGCAGTGCGCAGCGCCGCCGAAGTGGCGCTGGACCAGCCCGATGCCGATCCACACCTCTTGCGCGAAACGCTGGGGCACATCGTGGCGCAGGCCGGTTTCCTTACCCACCGCATCGACGAACTGCTTGGCCTTGCTGCCGCAGACGATGGGCGCTTGGCCCTGGCGAGCGCGCCGTTCGATCTTGGGAAGGTGGTGGCCGAGGCCGTGGCGGCGGCGCGGCCCTATGCGGCAAGCGTCGATGTGGCAATGGCGCTTGCCGCCCCGGCCTGCCCCCTGCCGATGATGGGCGATGCCCGCTGGCTGCGCCAGGCGCTGATGGCGGTGATCGAAAACGGTATCAAGTTTTCGCCAATGGATTCGGCTCTTTGCGTCACGCTGATGCCCGCTGATGGCGTGGCTGAGGTGGTGATCCACGATCGCGGGCCGGGGGTGATGGAGGCCGAACTGCCACGCATTTTCGATGCCTATTACCAGACCCACGAAGGCCGGCAGCGCGGTGGCAGCGGGCTGGGCCTGGCCCTGGCCCGCTGGGTGGCAGAGCGTCATGGTGGCAGCGTGCAGGCAG
Organism: Novosphingobium capsulatum NBRC 12533; assembly: GCF_001598375.1. Classification (GTDB taxonomy): domain Bacteria; phylum Pseudomonadota; class Alphaproteobacteria; order Sphingomonadales; family Sphingomonadaceae; genus Novosphingobium; species Novosphingobium capsulatum. The sequence continues at coordinate 108,291 of NZ_BCYV01000008.1, read as the reverse complement.
CAAACCAGCCCGATGGCGGCTGCGCGATCCGTTTTCGCCTGCCCTTGCAGGATGGCGCGGCATGAGCTTGGTCCTGCTGGTGGAAGACGATGCCGGCATTGGCCGGGCGATCGTCCAGGGCCTGGGCGGCCGCGGTCTTGGCGTGCGGTGGCTGCGCCAGGGGGCGGACGTGCTCGACGCCCTGGTGCGCGAGCAGATGGCCACGGTCATTCTCGATATCGGCCTGCCCGATGCCGATGGCATGGTGCTGTGCCGCCAGATTCGCGACGCCGGGCATGCCATGCCGATCCTGATGCTCACGGCGCGCACGGCGCTTGATGATCGGCTGGAAGGCTTTGATGCAGGCGCCGATGATTACCTGGCCAAGCCCTTTGCCTTTGCCGAACTGGCCGCCCGGGTGGGCGTGCTGGTGCGCCGCGCCGGGCAATTGCTGCCGCCGCCGATCACCTGGCAGGGCCTTTCCATCGATCGCGCCGCCGGCACAGCCGCATGGCACGGCACCCCGCTGGCGCTGGAGCCGCGCAGCCTGGCGCTGCTGGCCGAACTGGCGCTGGCACGGGGTGAGGTGGTGGAGCGGACCGCGCTGATCGATCGGGTGTGGGGCGCCGACGCGGTGATCACCGACAACGCCGTCGATGTGGCGGTCAGTGCGCTGCGCAAGCGGCTTGGCCCCTGCGGCTTGGGCATTGCCGCCGTTCGCGGCCGGGGTTTTCGCCTGACTTTGCCGGAATAGGCGCCAGCACCGTCTCATACCTTGGGTCAGTCTGAGCGTTCGCTCAGGTTATTGGCGTTTCATCCTGTTACGGCCTTTATGTTGAAAAACAGGGAGAGCGTGATGCGGGACATGAGGGGCTGGTTCTGCGCGGGTGCATCGTGCCTGTGCCTGGCGATGCCGGCACAAGCGCAGGATACGACCGCGACGGGGCCTGACATTATCGTGCGCGCCACGCCGTTGGCGGGTGAAGCGCCGGAAGTGGGCAATGCCAGGGCACTACAGGCTACCCAGGCGGTAAGCGTCGCCGAGCATCTGGCCCGCACGGCACCCGGCGTCACGATCAACGACGTGCAGGGCAATCCGCTGCAGCCCGATGTGAACTATCGCGGCCTCACCGCCTCGCCGCTGCTCGGCACGGCGCAGGGGCTTTCGGTCTATCTCGATGGGGTGCGCGTCAACCAGCCGTTCGGTGACGTGGTTAGCTGGGATCTGATTCCCACCGTGGCGGTGGCCGATATCGACCTGGTATCGGGCGCTGCTCCGCAATTCGGCCGCAATGCCCTGGGCGGCGCGCTGGTCCTGCGCACCAAGAGCGGCAAGAGCGATCCCGGCGTCACGCTGGAGGCCAGCGGCGGTGCATTCGGTCGCGTGACCGGCAGCGCCCAGGCAGGCGGCGTTCTGCCCGGTGGGCTGGACTGGTACGTCGCGGCCGACCATTTCCGCGAGGACGGCTGGCGCGATCTCTCGCGCTCGCGCGCCAGCCGGGCGCTGGCCAAATTGGGGTGGAGCGATGGGGCATCGTCCGTGTCGCTGGCGGGCCACTTTGCCGATACCAACCTCAACGGCAATGGCCTTCAGGAAATGCGCCTGCTCGCTGCGGATCGGCGCAGCGTCTACACCGCGCCCGACAATACCCGCAATCGCATGGGCATGGTCGTGCTCAATGGCGAAACCCGCCTGGACAGCGGGCTGCATCTGCGCGGCAACGCTTTCTGGCGCCATCTGCGCACGCAGACGTACAATGGCGACGTCAATGATGATGCCTTGGGCGAAAACCTCTATCAGCCCAATGCGGCTGAACAGGCGGCCCTCACCAGCGCCGGCTATACCGGCTTTCCCGTTGCCGGCGAAACCCAGGCCAATACGCCGTTTCCCCAATGGCGCTGCATTGCCAACGTGCTGCTCAACACCGAGCCGAACGAGAAATGCGATGGCCTGATAAACCGCTCGCAAACCCGGCAAAGCGAATGGGGCGCAACGCTGGAGGCATCGGGCCGCTTCACCACGGGGCCGTTTGCCCACGACCTGACGCTGGGCGCATCCTATATCGGCAGTACCGCGCATTTCACGCAAAGCAGCCAGTTCGGCTATATCCTGCCCGATCGCACGGTCATGCCGGTGTCTGGGCCGGGCGCCTTTGCCGATGGCACGCAGGATTCCGAAAACGCCTTTGATGCCAGGGTCGATCTGCGCAGCCGCACCACCGCGCTGTCGGCCTATGCACTTGACCGTGTCGGGCTTGGCCAGCGGCTTACCCTCGACCTGGCAGCACGCTATGACCGGGTGGCGGTGCGCAACCGCGACGCAATCACTCCGGGCGGCGGCACCGGCTCGCTCGACAGCAGCCCGGTCTATCATCGCCTCAACCCGGCGATTACGCTCACCGGCAAGGCGGCTGACGGCACGACGCTGGCGCTATCGTGGAGCCAGGCCAGCCGTGCCCCTTCGGCCATCGAACTGGGCTGTTCCGACCCGGCCAGCCCATGCCGACTGCCCAACGCTCTTGCCGGCGATCCTCCGCTGCGCCAGGTGATTGCCCGCACGATGGAAATCCGCCTCGATCGCGGCAATGGCTGGGGCCATGTCCACGCCGCGCTGTTTCGAACCGACAGCAGCGACGATATCCTGTTCGTGGCCAACGATGCCTCGGGCTATGGCTACTTCCGCAATTTCGGCAAGACGCGGCGGCAGGGCCTGGAACTGTCGGCAGATGCCCGGCTGCGCGCCTTCACCTTTTCGGCAAGCTATACGCTGCTCGACGCCACCTATCGGTCGAGCGAGGTGGTCAACGGTTCGGGCAACAGCAGCAACGATGGCAGTGGCCCCGGCTTTGACGGCACGATCGCGATCCAGCCCGGCGACCGCATTCCCCTGTTGCCGCGCCACACGGTGAAAGCGGCGGTGGGATGGGAGGCCACGCCGTGGCTCTCGCTCAATCTCGACATGGTGGCCGTTTCCAGTGCCTTTGCTCGCGGCAATGAAAACAATGCTCACCAGGCAGACGGCACCTATTATCTCGGCCCCGGAGGAACGGCCCCGTATGCGCTGTTCAATCTTGGGGGAGAAGTTCGTCCCCGCGCCGGGCTGACGATCTTTGCCATGGTCCGCAACCTGTTCGACAAGGATTATGCCAGCGCCGCACAACTCGGCGCCACCGCCTTCGATGCGCAGGGCAGGGTGGTGTCACGGCCCTTTGCCGGCCCAGTGATCGATGGCGAACGGCCTTTGCTGCAATCGACGTTCTTCGCGCCTGGCGCGCCCCGCTCTCTCCAGGTGGGTGCCCGCCTGCATTTCTAGGCTTTCCCGGCCCCCCGGCAACCGGCCACCCCCCAAACCGGGCCGGTTCCCACCCCGCCGGCCCGGCGCGCCCCCCGCGTCGGGCCGGTTTTCAATCCGGTAATCATTTACATAGGTATTTGTGGTAAATGCCGCTGCATGAGTGGTTTGGACGCAGCGATGGATGGGGGGCGGCGCATGCTGGGGCGTGCGGTGCGGCTGATCTTGTCTTGCCTGGCCCTGGCGGTGGCACAGCCGGCCCTGGCTGGCGCGCCTGACCAATGGATTACCTTGGAAAATGCCTGCCATGCCACGGGCGCCACGCCAGCACCGGGCCACGATGCCACGCTGCCCACGCGCTTTTCCTGCCATGGCGAGCTGCGCGATTACCAACGCGCCAGCCTCTGGCTCAAGGTTAACGCGCAAACTCTGGCGCAGGCGGGGCCAACGCCGGTGCTGATGGTCCATTCCTCGCGGTTCGATGCGCTGCACGTGGGCTTTTTCTATCGCGATGGTACCGCCGATTGGCAGGAGGTGGCGCGCGGTGCCTATGGCGCGAACTGGCGCCTGGGTGGCCAGATCGCGTTCGTTCCGCCGCAGCGCGATGCCGCGCTGGTTGGCGTGGTCTTGCGATTCGACCGGGTGGCATCGGCACCGATGCTGCGCATGCGCCTGATCGATGGCGGCCAGGCGCAGATCCAGGCCACGGCCATGGCCAGCATGATCGGCGCGATGCTGATGCTGCTGGCGTTGGGAGCGGTCTACAATTTCGGGCTCGCCTTCGCGGTGCGACGGCAATTCCCGGCCTGGCAGGGCGCCTGGGCCACCTGCATGGTCGCCTGGGGGGCGATGTGGTCGCAATTTCACCTGTTCTTCTTTCCGGGGCTGGCCGGGGTCGTTTCGGCGCAGATCTGCACGGCGCTGTCGTGCCTGGCTACCCTCTTGGCCACCTACAGCCTGCTTACCGCGATCGATCCTGGGCACGTGCCGCGCTGGCTGGGCCGCACCACCCGTGTGGTCGCGCTCGCCACGGCACTGCTTGGCGTGCCGCTCAGCCTGATGCGCAGCGGGCCGCTGGAGTTCTGGGCCAATGCATTGGGCTTCCTGGTCTTGCTGCTGCTGGTTCTGGCCGGATCGTGCCTGATTACCGCATGGCGGCGGGGCAGCAGCGCCGCGCGTGCGTTTGTGGGCGCATGGGCTGTGCCGATGCTGGCGCTCGGCCTGTCGTCGGTCGTGGATTTCAGCCACGCCGTATGGGGCGGGGGGTCGCAGATGCTGGTCCTGGCCGCATCGGCCTGGCAGACGGTGTGGCTGTCGGTTGCGGCCACCCGGCGCTTCATGGGCATGCGGATCGAGCGTGACCGCGCCCTCGTTGCTGAAGCAGCAGCGCAGGAGCAGGCCCGGCGCGATCCGCTGACCGGGTTGCGCAATCGGCGTGGTTTCACCGACGCGATCACCCCGCTGCTCGACCGTGTAACCCAGGCGCCAGACGCGGTGTTGGACGATAGCCAGGGTGTGGCGCTCCTGCTGCTCGATGTCGACCGCTTCAAGGCGATCAACGACGCCCATGGCCACGACGCCGGCGATGTCGTGCTGGTAACGCTGGCGCGGCGGCTCGCGCGTTGGGATGGGGCAATGTGTGTGACAGCGCGCCTGGGCGGAGAGGAGTTTGCCTTGCTCGCCACCGGCATGGGCCGCTTTGCCGCCCTGCAACTCGCCGAAAGCGTACGCACGGGGCTGGGTGATTGCGACCATTCCCCGTTTTTCGGGCGTGGGCAGGTAACGGTGAGCGTGGGCGTGGCCATGGCACGGCCTGGAGACGATTTCGCCGCGCTCTATCGCACCGCCGATGCCGCGCTCTATGCGGCCAAGCACCAGGGCCGCAACCGCGTGGTGATCGCGCCCGACGTGATCTATCCCGAAGGCGATGACGCCGCGATGCCGATCCGCATCGGCATCAGCGACTGACGCTGTTTTTGGGCGAGGGCCTTGCCTAGCCGGCTTGGCTCCGCTTAATCCTCGGTTCCTGGCGACGTGAACCGCGCCAGACGTGGACCAAGAGGGGATAACGAGTTTGGCCCGATTGAAGCGCAGCGAAAGCCAGGCGCGTACGCGCGAACGGCTGCTGCAGGCGGCAACCGATCTGTTTCGGCGCGATGGCTATGCGATCACCTCGCTCGAACGCATTGCCGATGCGGCCGGCTTCACCAAGGGCGCGGTCTATTCCAATTTCGACAGCAAGGAAGCGATCTATCTCGAAGTGTTGAGCGCCGAAGCGCTTCGCAGCCTTGGCGATTTGCTGGCCGACCTTGACGGCGCCACCGATGCCGCCGGGGTGGTGGACGTGGTAGCCGCCTGGGCGCAGGAGCGTTCGCGCCATGGCGGATGGTCCCTGTCGGTGCTGGAACTGGCGCGCACCTCGCCGCCCGGATCGCCCTGCCTTGAGCGGCTTGAGGAAATCGTGCGACGGGGCTGGCGCGAACTTGGCGGCTATCTGCGGCAACGCTTCCCCGGTGGTCCGGCGCAGCCGGAAACCCTCGGCGCGCTCTTGTTCGAGATCGCCTATGCCCCGGCACTCACGTTTCTGGCCAGCCCCGATGCAGCCGACCTGGTGCGCCTAGTCTTGCCCGCACAATTGGCGCCGTCACCGGCCTGATGGCCCAATCATCAGCCCTTTGCGATACTGCATGATGACCGGCACGCTGATCGGCCGGTTGGTGATGGCCACGGCCGTGGCGGCAAACGCGGGCTTCAACTTGAACACCGAGAGATGCGGATTACGGGTAAAACCGCCACCATCGTTCCAATCGGATTTGCCGTTGGCGTTGGCATCGTGGCGCACCGCCACGGCATAGTCGCCCGGTTGGCTGATCGGAAAGCAAAAGCGGATCGGACCACCACCATGGCGACGCTGCTCGATCCGCATCGCCCATTGCCCCTTGTCGAGAAAGCGCGCGCCACCCGGCCCGTAAAGCTGGGCGCGCACCGTCCCCTTGTCGTTGATAAAGCCGCTGACCTCTACGGTGAGTGAGGGTTGTCCCGGAAGGCATTCCCGGTCGGGTGTGCGGCTTTGCGCTGCTGGCATTGCCGGTGGCGTGGCGGGTGTCTGCGCAAGTGCGCTCAGCGGCAAAAACGCGAGGAACACTGTGGCGCCCGCCCATACCCATGGCGTTGTTGGCACGTTCGCTTCTCCTGTCTGATGGGGGCGGTGGGCATGCTCTTGCCCGGCGGGAAAGAGTTGCAATTCGCCCGGAATTGGGTGACCGCCAGCCCATGGCGGACGACATTCTGTTTCTGTTCAACCACGATGCCCCGCACCAGGTGGCGCATATTGCCGGCATCGCGCGCGCGATGGTGAAGACGGGTGCCGATGGCCGCACGGTCACCTGCGCGGTAGCCACGCCGGCCATCCGCGCGCGCGTGGAAAGCATCCTCGGCTCGGCAGCGGGGCAGGTGGCGTGGTATGACATGGCGTTGCCGGGGTGGCTGGAAGCCGCGCTGGCACTGCCCAACAAGGTGGCGCCGGTACGGCGGCTGATGCGGCTGCGCCATCATGCCGGGCGGATCAACGCGGCGCGTGTGGTGGTCAGTGCAGAACGCACGTGTCTCTCCATCCGCGAAGGGCGGGGCAAGGCGCTGTTTGCCTATGTGCCCCACGGGGCGGGCGATCGCATGGTGTCCTATCATCCGGAAAAGGGCGGGTTCGACCTGATCCTGGTGAGTGGTCACAAGACCGCGCGCGAGATGGTGGCGCGCGGCGTCGCCCCGGCCGAGCGACTGCGCGTGATTGGCTACCCCAAGTTCGACACGATCGATCTTGCCCAGTCCAAACACCTGTTCCCCAACGGCAATCCCGTGCTGGTCTATAACCCGCACTTCGATCCGCTGCTGTCGAGCTGGTATGATCATGGCCCGGCGCTGCTGGACTGGTTCGCCAGCCCGGCGGGGCAGGCGTACAATCTGATTTTTGCCCCGCATATCATGCTGTTTGCCAAGAAACTTCATGTATCGCTGGAATACCGCACCGCGCGCCTGCGCCCGGATATCGCCCCGCATTGGCAGAGCGCAGCCAATATCCTGATCGATACCGGCAGCGCCGCGCTGGTCGACATGACCTATACGTTGGCCGCGCATGCCTACATCGGCGACGTATCGAGCCAGGTTTATGAATTCCTGGTCCGACCCCGGCCGCTGCTGTTCCTCGATGCGTTCTCGCACGATCCACGATCGCGCGAGGGGGCCTATCCCGCCTGGCAGGCTGGCGACGTGGCACGCGATGCGGCCGGGCTGGCAGCTCTGATCCCTGGCGCATGGCAGCGCCATGATGCCTTTCGCGCCACGCAAGAGGCGATCTTTGCCGACACGGTCTCGCATCAGGCAGGCCATCCGGCCGTGCAACGCGCGGCGCAGGCCTTGCGCGACCTGGCCGCCGGGCGCGGCGCGATCGGACCCCAGGCGTGACGGCGCGATCGCGGCTGCGCGCGGTGCTGGCCAATCTGGGCTGGCTCCTGGCCAGCAACGCGCTGATGGCCGTGCTCTCGCTCGTCTATATAGGCGTGGCGACGCGCACGCTGGGGCTGGCTGATTTCGGCCGCTTTGCCCTGATCACGGGCACCGCCCAGACGCTGGCCATGCTGGTCAGCTTCGAAACGTGGAAAGTGGTCGTGCAGTATGGCCTCGATCACGAGGCGGCCGGCGACAACGCAGCCACCTGGCGCCTGGAACAGGCCGCCGCGCTGATCGAAGTCTGCAGCGCCGGCCTGGGCATTGCCCTGGTGATTGCACTGTTTTCCCTCTGGCCGGCGCCGTTCGGCATGGATGCCGCTGTGGTGCCCTATGCCATCGGTTATGCTGTGGTGCAGCTGATCACCTTGCGCTCCACCCCCACGGGCATTCTGCGCATGCGTGATCGGTTCCGCCTGGCGGCCCTTGCCGATAGCGTGCAACCAATCGGCCGCCTGGTCGGGGCGACGCTGGCACAATGGCTTTGGCCGGAATTGGCCGGCTTCCTGCTGGCCTGGGCCATCGCCGAACTGTTGACCTTGGCCGCAACCTGGGCCTTGGCGGCGCAAACCGGTGACGTGCGCGGATTGCTGCGGGTGCGCCATGGCTGGCGCCAGGCGCGCGCGGAAAATCCGGGGATCGGTCGCGTGCTGATCAGCACCAACGGACAATCGACTCTGGGCCTTGCCGCCCGGCAGGCGCCGCTGCTGTTGGTCGGCGGCTTTGTCGGAGCCGAGGCGGCGGGGGCCTTTCGCCTTGCGGCGCAACTGGCCAATGCCCTGTCCAAGATTTCCATCCTGCTCACGCGGGCCGCCTTTCCCGAAATCGTCCGGTCGATCCGTACCGCGTCGCGCGCGCACTTTCGCGCCGGGGTGCTGCGCGTCGGCCTGGCTGGCTTGCTGGCGGCCGGCGCCGTGATGGCGCTGGTGGCGCTGGCGGGCCGCAATCTGCTGATGGCCGTGGGCGGGCACGCGTTCGGTGCAGGATATGTCTATCTTTTGTGGCTGGCCGGGGCCGGCGCGATCGAGCTGGCCGCCGCCGCGTTCGAGCCGATCCTGCTCTCGGTGCATCGCGCGCTGTCGGCCACTGTGGCGCGGGCTGCGGCCGTGGCGCTGCAACTTGGCCTGATGCTGGTGCTGCTGCCCCAGATCGGAGCCCTGGGCGCCAGTATCAGCGTGTTCGCCGGATCGGTGGCGGCAAGCGTGTTGTTGGGCGCGGTCTTGTGGCATTATGCCATGCATCACGGGTTGGACGAAGCAGCGGCCTAGGCTGAGCCAAGTCGGCCGGCGATCCGCCGTGCCAGCACCAGATCGGCCGGCTTGTCGACATCGACAGCCGCCAGCCCGTGGGGACTGGCGACCGCTTCCACCCTCAGTCCAGCCCGCTCGCCCAAAGTGGCCATCGCCTCGGTGAGCGACAGCTGCCCCAGCGCATAGCGCAGCAGAAGCCGGGGGCCGAGGCGCCAGACGATCCGCCACGGCCGCTTGCGGTTGCGCTCCACCGCCTGCCATAGCGCAAACGCGGCCGCGGCGCGGGGCGTGGCAAAGTGAAACAGATTGCAGCCCGACCATTGCCCGTCGGCAAAGCGAAGCCAGGTGCGCTGGGTTTCGGGGACGGCCGCCTCCACGACGTCGCGCCGCGCCAAAAGCACCGAGACATCGGCATCGCGCGATACCGCCGCGCGAAAATCGGTAACCCACGCTGGTTGCAACAGCGCGTGATCGGCCGTGGTCAACAGCATCGGCGCACCCAGCAAGGCAAAGCCGCGCGCGGCGCTTTCACTGGGGCCCTGGGCTGCCGGCACCAGTTCGCAGCCCAGTTCCTGCGCCAGGGCCGCGACGGCCGGATCAGACGCAGCAACCGCAACGCGCCCGGCTCCGGCGGCGCGCACCGCCGCGATCACGCGCGCGAGCATTGGAGCACCGGCCACCGGAACCAGCGCTTTGGCCGGGAGACCCTCGCTGGTGGCAACAGGATCATCCGGCCCGCGCGCGCCGGCAAGGATCAGGGCGGAAAATGCCGTCATGCGCGCCGCGCCTGCCATAGCCGCAACAGCACGCCCGGTGCGGCCAGAATCGGGTGGCGTTCGCGCCATGGCGTCAGCGCCAAACGCAGGCCGGAATGCCGTTCGATCTTCCACAAGGCATAGCGGGCGGCACCTTCGAACGTGAAGGCAGCCTTGACCAGGCGCAGGGCGTTGAGCGGCTTGCCCAGCGCGCGGCGCAACCGCCAGGCGCGCTGCCAGCGGCGGCGCTGTCCTTGCGGTACTTCCGGTTGCCAGGCCGCATCGCTGCCAGACAGCAGGATGCCCTGGCTGGCCCAGGCAAGCGGCAGCATCGTGACAAAGTGGGCTGGATCGGCCGAGAGGATGGCGTCGCTGCGGGCGGGCGGTTCCACCCGCAGTTCGGCGCGATAGGTCTGGCTGAACAGCGCCCGCCACCAGGCTTGCGCCGGGCCTTGGCCTGGGCCAAGCGCCAGGGCAAAGCGAGCGGCCGTGGCAATAGCATCGGCCACCGCCTGGGTGACCGCAGCAGCCATGGCACGGTCGCTGGCCACGAGCAGCCGGGCAGGCTGGCAGAACCGCGCCCATACCGTGGTATCGATGCTTTCGCCGCGCGCCGCCCGGCGAAATTGCGCCAGGGACATGACCGCGACCTTGGCCCGCACGGTGACGGCGCCAAGACCGATTTCATGATAGCCAACGTCGGGCCAGATCAACGCCGCCCAGCCGCGCGCCCGGCGGCGGTGGAGGACATAGAAATCAACCAGCCCCTCCAAATCGTTGCGCCGCAGGTTAGATCCATAAAACAGCACGGCATCGCCATCGAGCCGGGCGCAGACCTGGCGGGCCGCCGCCACGATCTCTGGCTTTACCGGTTGTGCGAGGCTGGCCGCCACCGCCTGGTTCAGGCTCATGCCGGAACCACGAACTGGATCGGCCGGCCCCGGCTGATGATCAGATTGCCGCCGGGAAACTGCTCGCCATCAAGGATGAAGCCCCGGTCGAGCGAGAGATAGACCTTGTCCGCATCGCGGCGGATATAGCCATCTGCTTCCAATGCCGGCGATTCCCGCCCCTTGATCACCGCCAGGAAATTGCGGTGCAGGGCACGGGGCGGGGCCTTGACGGTAAGGAACTTGAGCCCGTCGCGGATGCGACCGAACGGGCGCAGGCCCACCGGCATCTGCCGCAAGGTCGAGGCCAGCATGAGATAGACGCGTTCGGCAAAGATCTCCACGCCATCGCGCGACACCCGCGCCATGTCGCCACGGCGCCAGCTGTTGCGCGGCCCGCCGAACAGGCTCTTCAGCAAGGCCATCAGCACGGTCAGTGCCACCGCGATGGCGTTGAACATGCCCTTGCGGTGCACGCGCTGCGCCAGCAACGTTGCGCGGCTGAACACGCCCAGGCCAAAGATAAAGCCCAGCTGGTCGGGCAGGGCATTGTTGTTCCAGTGAATATGCACCGGCGCGCGGTCGGCGACGCGGTTTTCCATGTGCGCCCGGATCGCGTCGCCCAGGCTCCAGTGCGCGGGCAAGGCCAGATCGAACGCCAGCGCGTTGGTCTTGCCCGAGGGGATCACCGCCACGCGCGGCAATGCTCCGCGATACACCATGTGCGCCACGCTCAAGACATCACGTACGGTGCCGTCGCCGCCATCGATTACAATGAGTTCGACGCCTTCGTTGGCAAACTGGGTGATGATGCTGACCAGTTCGTTGCGCGATGAGGGTTCGCGCTTGAACACGACGGCCTCTGGCAGTTCGGTCGGGCGTGAGCCGCCGTTGTTGCGGTGGCTGCGCGGATTGCTCACCACGCCTACGCGGGGCACCGGGCGGCTGACTTCGGTGGGGGCAAAATCCTTGGCGCGGATGATCGCCACCCCGCCGTGTTGATTGAATTCCTGTCTCATTTCCGCTCGATAAAATGCGCACCGCGCGAGTGGCGCAGCGCTTTGACATGACGGTCCGTAAAAACTCCAATGGTGTCGCCAACGCGCAAAGCCAAGATCAGTTTCCAAAAAAAACTGTTATTCGGTGCAAAATAGGCGGGGGCGTAAGACAGGCTTGGGTACGGTTCGTGAAAAGCAGCCGCCGCTCAATCGCCCAGTGGCATGATCCGATCGGGGTGAAGCGCCTGGACCAGCGTGTCCACCTCCTTCCAGCCTTGCGCCAGCCAGCGCGCCTGTTGCGGCGCCGTTAGCAGCAGGGGGACGGAGGCGGGGGGATTAGCTGGGCCCGATAGCGCGTCGACACCAACGGTCAGGATGGCAAAGCTGGGCACTTCGGAATCGCGCCAGATGCCGGCAAAGGCCATGATCGGCGCATCGGGCGATCGCCACCACCGCCGTGCGCCGCCTGCGCGAAAATGCGTGGCCGGCACCAGGCAGCGCATCTCGGGATGGCGCAAAGTGCCGATCCAGAACGGGCTTTCCACATTGCGCACCGTCGTCACCACGTGCTGCCCGCGGGGCGGTGGTGGCACGCCCCATTGGCGCGGCACCAGGCGCCGCCGGCCATCGCGGCCACGCACCACCACCGGAGCATAGCCGCCCGGGTTTACCGCTCCACCGGTCCAGACATCGCCGTTGGCATCGGCCGCCAGCGCCTGGGCAATGGCATGGGCCGGGGCATCGAGAACATAGGCGAGTGACATGGCTGGCAATCCTTGTGAAACAGCATGGCCATGCCGCCAAGCATTTCACGCAGAGAAATGGCTTGCTGGCCCCTCTGGCCTTTTCGGTGCGCGCAGGGCATTGTGACGCTCGCAACTCTATTTCACCCTGCTGCCGGCGGGCAAGGCTTGCTGCTTTTGCCCGCCGGCTTTTTCTGGTCTGCGCTCGTGGGGTGGTGGCTGCTCTTGCTCTGTCGCGCAAAGCGGGCAAGAGGGGAGACCCACCCCTGCTGACCAAGGACCAGGCATGAGCGTTGCGTTCCGCCGCGAAAGTGATGACGAGCATCTCGAACCCAAGTTCGAGCGGCCGATTCCGGCTGGGCCCAATCTGGTAACGGCGCGTGGCCTGGCGCAATTGAGCGCCAGAGTGGCAGAAGTGGAGGCATTGATCGCCACGCTGCAGGACGAAGAGGCGCTCAAGGCCGCGCGCCGCGATCTGCGCTATTGGAGTACGCGCCTGGCCACCGCCCAGGTAATGCCTGCGCCGTCCGGTGACGTGGTGGAGTTCGGTTCCACGGTCACGCTGGTGCATAACGGCCGAGAGCGGACGGTCACGCTCGTCGGCGACGACGAGGCCGACCCAGCGGCAGGCCTGCTGGCCTTTTCCGCGCCGCTGGCGCGCGCGATCATGGGCGCCGAAGCGGGCGAATATGTGGATTTTGGTGGCAAGGCCGAAGCCGTGGAGATCGTCACGATCACGTGAAGCTGATCGGCGTAGCTGGAATAGCCTGCGCGGCGCGATCGGTCCTCAGCCGGGGGCGGCGGGGGCCTGCGCCTGGAGCTGGTCCAGCATGTCCATGAAGTTGCGCGCAGCGTCCCGCTCGGCAGGATCGGGAAAGGCCACGTCGAGATCGGGCGCATTGCCCAGGATGTGCATCAACGCCCACATCGCAAAGCGCCGGCCGGGATCACGCTCCAAGCCAAAATCCACGGAAAGGCGTTCCATGCCCGCGGCCAGTGCCGCTGGCGCTACCGATGCAGAATCGGCAGCGCCGAAGTAGCGGCGCATCTGGTCATCGAAATCCACGAAACGCCTTTCCGAGGGGAAAAAGCCAGCAGCGGCGATTAGCCGTTCAGCTTGTCCTTGAGAGCCTTGGCCGGCGCGAAGCTGAGCTTGCGCGAAGCCGCGATCTGGATCGGTTCGCCGGTCGAGGGATTGCGGCCTTCGCGGGCCGGCACGTCCTTGACCTTGAACTTGCCGAACGCGTTCAGCGAGATTTCCTCACCCTTGGCAGCGGCTTCGGCGATGGCGGCGAAAACGGCGTCGACCGTCTTGCGGACCTCGGCCTTGGCAATGCCCTGGCTGGCGGCAACGGCATCGACAAGTTCAGTAGTGTTCATGGTAGCGTTTCTCCAAAATGCTGCGTGGGGCCTAACGCCTGATTTGCGCGCTGTAAATCGGCGGAGAGACGAAGAACCATGGGTTTGCGTTCATTCGCCGGCGCGTTTTCCACCGCTACGGCACGTTGGCACCGTCATTGTCTGGGGCCATAGCCAGATCATGACGCGTTGCAGCACGCAGGAGGCCGGTTTTCCGGCAGCAATCCCTGCGCTGACATTAACGATCTTTCGGCGCCTGCATGTCCGCGCGCTTGCATAAGGCTGCACAGGCCTGGCGATAGCCAGCGATATTGCCGAATATCCCGACGCGACAACGGAAATTGCCGCAAACAGGGTTGGCTGGCGCATGTGTAGGTTGCGCTGCAGGCCCGATCGTCAGGCTCCGCTCAATCAGCGGATTGGGGCACGCGATAACAACTGTAACGGTTCTGCGTATCGCCTTCATGACGGCGCGATTGCGCATATGCGATATGAGGCAAGCGCAGGCTCAGCGACACATCCGGGGTCAGCCACGCAAACACATGAATTTTCCATATCGGACCGAAAAATGCGGCCATCACGCTGGTCCAACGGCAGAGTCGCGCCCCGGCATGCATTCGAACAACGTCCCGATTCTTGCCCAGCGCCTTGATTGGGTGTGAGTTCAATCCATAACCATTGCCATACAGATAAAATCCCTGTTGTTCTCGGTTCCCGGGCGGCGTAGTGCTTGGGCGTAAAGGAGAGCCATGGCCTTCGTTGATCAGATTGGTGCGCTTCGGGAAAACGAAGCCGGCCCACGCTACATGCGGCTGCAAAAGCTTATTCGTCACGCGGTAGACAGCCGTCGCCTTGCCGCCGGCGCCGCTCTGCCCAGCGAGCGCGACCTTTGCGAGGAATACGGGCTGTCGCGCGTCACGATCCGCAAGGCGATCGATGGCCTGGTGGAAGAAGGCTTGCTGGAAAGGCGCCAGGGCGCGGGCACCTTTGTCTCGGAAAACCTTCAGAAAGCCAGCAGCGGCCGCGTGGAAAAGAGCTTTTCGGCGCTGTCATCGTTTTCGGAAGACATGATGGCGCGCGGGCGCAAGCCCGGCAACAAGTGGATCGATCGTTCCGAAGGCCTCGTTACGCCCGAGGAATCGCTATCGCTGGGCCTGTCGCCGGGCTCGAAAGTCTATCGCTTCCAGCGCATCCGTTACGCCGATGGCGTGACCATGGCGCTTGAAGGCGCCACCGTGCCGGGTTGGGGCCTGCCTTCGGTCGCGACGGTCGAGAACTCGCTCTACACGGCCTTGCAACAGGCTGGGCACAGGCCGGTGCGGGCGCTGCAGCGCGTGCGCGCGATCGGCTTTCCGGCGGAGATGGCCGATCTACTGGGCATCGCTGCCGGCGATCCGTGCCTGTTCATCGAACGCCGGGCGTTTCTGCCCGATGGCCGGGTGATCGAAATCACCCACAGCTATTATCGTGGCGATGCCTATGACCTGGTCGCCGAATTGAGCGAGATCTGACGCAGCCTCAGGCGACGCGGCGGCGATTGGCGCCGCGCTCGCGCTTGGCCTGGTACAGGCGCGCGTCCGCCTCCTGCAGCAGCGCATCGAGCTGATCGGCGCGATTGTCGCTCACCACGCTGCCCACACAGGTGGAGATCAGGATGACATGGTCATCCACCTCGAACGGCTCGGCGATCGTGGTGCGCAGGCGCTGCGCGAGAAGACCGGCCTCTTCGCTGCGTGACAGGCCAAATTGCACGACGGCAAATTCATCGCCGCCCAGGCGCGCAACGATATCGCCATTGCGGATCGCGCCGCGCAGGCGATTGGCCACTTGTTCCAGCAGGCGATCGCCAGTGCCGTGGCCATAGGCATCGTTGACTGGCTTGAAGCCATCGAGATCGAGATAATGTACGGCGACGAGGCCGTGGGGAGACATGACGGCAGCATTGGCCTCGAAATGCTCGCGCAGGGCGAGGCGATTGGGCAGGGCGGTCAGGTTGTCGCGCCGGGCCAGCGAGAGCGAGACCAGCCGATGGCCGATCTCAGCCTTGACCATGTCATGGCGCATGCGCAGCGACTGTCGGCCGCCGATCACGAAAGCCGTGGCGATAAACGCCAGCCCGATCGTCAAAGGGCGGGCCTCGGCCAGCGCGAGCAGCAGGGTTGGTGTCATCGCCAGGGCCATGAACAGCGAGGCAAGACGCGGCCGGGCGCCAACGCCGGTCGCCACGCCTGCACAAAACCCGACAAGCACGCAGATCGTCAGGGCCCGCGCATCGCCACGATCCAGGTGGATCACCCGCGCCCCGATAAGGCCGAGCAACCCGGCAAAGCTGCCATAGGGGACGGCGAACAGCAGTTCCAGCCGGCGCGCGGCGGGCCGGTCGAGCAGGGCGGTCAGGGCGCGGTGACGCAAGCGCACCGCCAGGATGATCCGCGTGGTCCAGGCACAAGCCGCCAGGCCACCCAGCACCATGATCACGCGATCCCCGGTGTCGTGGATCATCAGGGCGAGATAGGCGGCAAAGATCACCGCCATGTAGATCGCTTGCAATGGCGTGGCATAGAGCCCGCGCACGAGTTCGGCATAGATGCGGTCGGCCAGTGCTGGCCCGCCGGCAGCGGCATCCGCGCCGGCACCGGCCGGAAACGTCGTTCGGGGCACCGGCGCTCTCTCCACATGGCACCGCCTGCGGCGCAGGCGGGCTCAATGATTACGTGCAGATTGCGATTGCGGGGTTAACAAATGTTGATCACGTCGCACGATGCTGGCCGCAGCCGGGGTTCGCGCCGGGCAGGGGCCTGGCAAACGCCTGCAACAGGCTAAGCAGCGCGGGTGCACCATCGGCCATGGCCGTGCGAACCTGATCGGCCAGATAGACCGACGCCCCGGCATAGGCGAGTGCCCAGCCATCGAAGCGGCGGTGGGGCAGCGTACCTTCGGCCAGCGTCATGATGTGGGTGTGACGCACATCGTCACAGATCGTGCTTCGCATCTGCGCCAGTGCGGTGGCGGGGCCTTCCAGTGCCTGGATGAAATGCTGCCCGGTAAACAGCAGGGCGCCGCTGAGGCCGCATTCGGCATTGCGCAGCGCCGCGTGGGCAACCAGCGCCTCTACGGTAGGACCGGCCCAGGCGGGCGCAACGGCGCAGTTGCTGGCATAGAGCCAATGCTGCACGGTGGCCCCACCCTTAGGCCGCATCAAGCCCTTGATCCAGAACGCCGGTGAACACGGCGAAACGGATCAAGGCCGCCAGATTGTCCATTTGCAGCTTTTGCATGATGTTGCCCCGATGCATTTCCACGGTGCGTACCCCGATCCGCAGCCGTTCGGCAATGGCGCGGTTGGTCAGCCCGGCAACCACGCCGCGCAGCACTTCCTGCTCGCGCGGGGTCAGTTGCGTGGTCAGGGCCGTCGCCTGGCCCACGCGCTGCTGCTGGGCGACGCGGGCGGGCAGGATCGAAAAGCCGTGTTCGAGAACCGGGCGCAAGGCATCGGCCTGAACCGGCATTTCCAGGAAATCGACCGCGCCTGCGCGCAGGGCCTGGACCACCTGCGGGATCGTGGGGGAAACGGCCATGACGATCACTGCCATCTCTGGCCGTTGCGAAAGGACCGCGCGCACCATCGGGCCGGGGCCTTCCTCTTCGCCGGCGATGGGCGTGGCTTGGGCAGGGGGCTGAGGCGTGCGCCAGGCCAGCAAGACGCAGCCGGCGGGAAGATAGCCCAGCGCGTCTGCCAGATCTGCAGACGCGGCAAAAGGATGACAGTCCAGCCCTTGCTGACGTATCAATTGTGCCAGATCCCGACGATGCAGGGCATCGCTATCCACGATGTGAACGGTGCGTTGCGCCACGTTGATCTCGCCCATCCCGGTTCGGCATACCGAACCTGTTCAGTTATAACCGAAATCAGCCTTAGATTGCAGGCTCGGCAACCAATACCGTAGCGATACGGGGTACGGTGATCTACGCCGAGTAATTGCAACAAACTGACATGAGTTAGGGGAAAACGACAGCTGCAATCGGTATTGCTGTACAAATTAACTCGCAGGGAACCGGTTTCGTCAACGCGCAATAGCGGGCACGCACGCGCATCGACGAAACCGGGGCCAGGCCCGGCCGGGCTGCTTTACGAAAAAGCCTGTTGCCCGGCCGCCCTTTGCCGACGCGCGGGGGACGCGTCGAATAATGAAAGCCCGCGAGGGACCATGGGGATGGGGGGATGCCGGCCAATGGGGGGAGAAGCCGGCTGGCCCCGCGACTTTCAATACCAATTGGTATAGAAACCCGCAGATGCCGCGTCAACAAGTTTATATACCGCTCGGTATCGCAAACGCCGGGCGTTGCTCAACGCCCCGGCCAGAGTGCCAAGGCGGTTTCGACGATCGTATGAAGGCGCGCAAAATCAGCACCTGAACCGGCTTGGACGCTCATTCCGCTCAACAGGCACAGGCAATAGGCGCATAGCGCCTGCGCGGTGTATCCGGGAAAATCGCCCTCCGCCTCGGCCCGCTCGAACCGTGCAAGCAGCGCCTGCTCATAGGCAGCGCGGCGGGTAATCACTTCTTGGCGCATCGATTCGTCATAGGTGGAGGAAGCGACTGCGTGCATCACGCCAAAGCACGCCCGTCCGCCCTCGCTGGTGGTCAACATTGCCAGGGCATCGCGTAGCATGGCCGCCGCCACGCCGCGCGCGGTCGGCGCCAAAAGCGCTTGGGTCATGAACGCCAGCTTGTCCCGCTCGTAAAGGTCCAAAGCCTTACGAAACAAGGATTCCTTGTTGCCAAAACAGGCATAGAGGCTGGGCCGGGTAATCCCCATCGCCTCCGTCAGGTCAGACAACGAAGCGCCATCATAGCCGCGTGTCCAGAACACGTGCAGAGCGGCGAGCAAGGCTGCATCGGGATCGAACTGACGCGGTCTGCCACGGGACGGACCACCGGGTGTGGCAAGCATTGGCGGGATCGCGACTTGGTTCATATGCCGCAGACTATAGGCAGGCAGGCGCGCAGGTCCAGCACGGGTGCTGCCCGCGTCGCTTTCGCCGCAGCAGATCAGAACAGCGCGTCGTCGAACAAGGCGTCGTCGTCGTCGTCTTGGGCGTCACCGGGGCCAAAGCCGGACGTGGGCTGGCTGTTGGCGAGCGGCACCATCCCGTGCAGGAGAAAGCGATCGTGCACCACGCGTTCGCTCGCCATGGTATAGATCTGCCCCAGCGCGTTCATCAGCGCGGCGATCGCAGCATGGGCGGCGGGATCATAGCTGTTGCCACTGCCGGCAAGGTCGGCGGTGCGCACCGCAATCGCCTCGATTGTCTTGGCCAGGTCGAGGCTCACTTCCAATTCGTCCCGCGTCTTGCGCAGCATGGTGGCGATGGTGTCGCTCTGCTGGCTGGCCACGGCGATGGCCTGTTCCGTGCGCTGCGCGCCTTGGCGGATCATTGCCAGCGAGAGCGCGAGTTCGTCGCCGGTGCCGACCTCGCCGGAACGGTCTGTGCCGCGCATCGCGGCCGAGCATCCGTCGAGATCGCTGGCGGCAGCGTTGATATGCGTGACCGCACCGTCCAGCGTTTCGGCGTGGCTGCGGATTTCGTTGGCGATGACGGTCATGGGCCGGCCGATCGCTTCAACCCGCCGGCAGGACAGGCCGATATTGATCGCCATCAGTTGCACGTCGACGCGCAAGTGACGGATTGCGGCGGCACGGGCTATGAGGTCAGCCACGGTGGCGATGATCAGGCCCAGCGTCTGTTCGGCCTGGGCATCTGCCTCTTGCAGTTGCGCGATCATGGCGGTGGCTTCGGCAATTCCGCTCTCCAGCTCGCGCAGGAACGCCGCTTCGCCGGCATGCTGCTGCGCGGGATCGTGATCGGCCGGCGCGGCGGGGGCCTGCAACGCCAGCAGGCGGTTGGCCTCAGGCTCGAGATCGTGCAGCGATCCCACAAGCACCAGCGTCTCGCGGCGGAAATCGATGGCGGTTTCTTCAAGCTGGGCGTGCAGCAGGGCCAGCACATGGTGGCAGGCCGCCTCTTCGGCGGGGGAGCCGGGCGGGCGGCCGCCCAGGTGCGCGTCGAGCATCTCGCATCCGGCCAGCACATGTTCCAGCCGCTGGCGGGCAATATCGCCGATCTGGATGGCGCCCAGCACGGTCGCGACCTTCGCCTGGATCGTCGCGGCGATCTCTCCGGTTGTGCGCGCCATCGCGGCCAGGCCATCCTGGTGACTGGCCAGCGCGCCGGCATCGCGGATCAGGCGGTCTGGCACCTGTGGCACCACGCGCGCGCATTCGTTGACCAGCCGCGAATCCGATCGCAGCATGCTGGCAAGGCCTGCTTCCAGTTCGGCCAGGCGCCCGTCGAAGCCGGCAGCGTCAGCTTTGCCCATGTCCAGTTTCTGCGCCATGAGATCGGCGAAATCGACAAAGTCGCGCGCGCCACCCGCGGCAATCTTGACGTTCATGCCATAGATCTTGAGCGCATCGAGCGTGCGTTGCAGATCATGGATCTGCGCGGTGAGGCGGGCCGATACGGCGCGGATGTGGCCCACCTGGTCGGCCCGACGGGCGGCCTGATCGGCCACGCTGTAAAGCCGCTTGGCCGCGCGGGTGAGGTTTCCCACCGCGCCCGAACCATCGCCATCGCCCAGGGCAGCGCTGATCTGGCCGAGGGTGCCGACCACGGCCGAAATAGCCTCTACCGTCCGCTCCAGCGTGGTGCCGATGCGGGTGAAATGATCGTCGAGACCATGCAGGATATCCGCGAGGCGCAGGCGCAATGGCGCGGTGAGCGCGGCATCGGCCGGCGGCGGCGGGGTATCTGCCATGGGCGGCATCAGCGGTTCGGGTTGCATCGCGGCTCTCCTTATCGCGCCGTAGCCTGCAACAGTTCCTGGGCGATCGCGCCAAGCGGCACGATGCGATCGGCGGCGCCGCGCGCGATCGCTTCCTTGGGCATGCCGAACACGATGGAGGTGGCTTCGTCCTGGGCGACAGTGCGCGCGCCGGCCTCCTTCATTTCCAGCAGCCCCCGCGCGCCATCGTCACCCATGCCGGTCATGATGATCCCCACTGCGTTCGATCCGGCGCAGCGCGCGGCGGAGCGGAACAGCACATCGACCGAAGGACGATGCCGGCTGACCAGTGGCCCGTCGCGCACCGAGACAAGGTAGCGCGCGCCCTGGCGTTCGAGCAGCGTATGCTTGCCGCCCGGCGCGATCAGCACGTGGCCACGCATCACGGTGTCGCCGTCTTCGGCCTCCTTCACCGATACCTCGCACAGGCCATCGAGCCGGCGGGCAAAGGCGCGGGTGAAATGTTCGGGCATGTGCTGGACGATGACGATGCCCGGCGAATTGGCGGGCAGCGCTTCCAGCACTTCGCGCAAGGCTTCGGTGCCGCCGGTGGAAGCGCCTATGCACACCACCATTTCGGTGGTGCGGCTCATCGCCTTGCTGCCCGCGGCGCGTGCCGGGGGAGGCGGCAACACGGCATCGGCGGTCAGCTTGGGCTGGGGATGGAGCGAGGGCGGCGCGCTGGCTGCGGCAGAGCGGCGGCCGCCACGCACCTTGGCCCGCGCGGCTGCCTTGACCGTGTCGCGGATCATCAGCCGGCTTTCGGAAAGGTGATCGGCCACGCCCACGCGCGGTTTCAGGATCACGTCGACTGCGCCCGCATGCATGGCTTCGAGCAGCGTATCCGAGCCTTCCTCGGTCAGCGACGAGCACATCACCACGGGCACGGGGCATTGCTGCATCAGCTTGCGCAGGAAGGTGATGCCATCCATGCGCGGCATTTCCACGTCGAGCGTGATCACGTCGGGCACCTGTTCCTGGATGTGGCGGGCGGCGGCAAAGGGATCGGCTGCCGTCGCCACCACTTCCAGTTCGGGATCTTCTTCCAGGATGGCTTTCATGGTCTGGCGCACGCTGGCGCTGTCGTCGATGACCAGGACGCGGATCTTGGGGGCCGGCATCGGTCTATCTCCTCTGGAATATGGTGTTGCCGACAGAATCGAGCGGCAGATCGAAGCCGGCGATCGATTCCGAATGGCCCACGAACAGGTATCCGCCCGGCGCCAGGCATTCGACGAGGCGCGACACCACCTTTTTCTGGGTCGGCTTGTCGAAATAGATCAGCACGTTGCGGCAAAAGATCAGGTCAACCTGATGGCCGATGGCATAGGCCGGCTCCATCAGGTTGAGCTGGGCAAAGCCGACCTTGGCGCGCAGCCCAGGGTGGATGCGTGCCTCGTTCGCCCGGGCGCCCTGGCCCATCCCGACATAGCGTTGGCGCAGCAGGGCCGGCACCGGCTCCATCATCTCGCGCGGATAGATGCCCTTCTGGGCGGTGGCGAGCACGTTGGTATCAAGATCAGTGGCGAGGATCGCGTAATCGGGCCCGCCGTTGGCTTGCGCAAAATCGTCCATGACCATGGCCAGGGTATAGGGCTCGGCCCCGGTGGAGCAAGCCGCGCTCCAGGCGCGCACCAGTTGCCGGCGCTTGGCCGCAAAACCGGGCAGGATGTTCTGCGCCAGGCGTTCGAAATGGCGCGGTTCGCGAAAGAAATCGGTCTTGTTGGTGGTGACGGCATTGATCAGATGCACCACCTCGTCGCTGCCGGTGCCTTCACCCAAGACGAAGCGGCAATATTCTTCCAGTTTTTCAAAGTGGAGCGCACGGGCGCGGCGGCGTAGCCGGCCTTCCACCATGGTCTGCTTGGCGGCCGGCATGCGGATGCCGCACTGATCATAGATGAAGACGGACAAATGCTTGAACGTGCGCGGCGTGATTCCGTCGCCCACGATCGCGGCGTTCTGCTGGATTTGGGCAGGGGCAGGTGTGGCCACAGGTTCAAACCTCCGCCGGCAGCAGCGCGGTGTCTTCGCTGCCAAAGATGCGCGCTACATCCAGGATCACCACGAACCCTTCGGCCTCGCGCACCACGCCATCGACAAATTCACCGCGCCAGGCCGTTCCGATATCGGGCGCAGGCTCGATACGCGCGCCAGACAGGGTGCTCACCGCCAGGACACGGTCGATCACCACGCCCAGCGCCAGGATGCGATCTGGCAGCGGCACGTCCAGGATGATGATCCGCGTGGCCAGTGTCGGCTCGACTGCCGGCAGGCCAAGGCGGCGGCGAAAGTCTACCGTCGGCACGCCCTGGCCGCGCACGTCGGTCAGGCCCAGGAAATGCGCCGGCCCGCCGGGCACGTGGCTGGGCACCTGGTAGTCCAGGATTTCGCGCACGAGCACCACCGGCACGGCGAACACTTCCCGCCCCAGGCCGAACGTTACGACCTGAAGATCATCGCGGGTGGGCGCATCGGCCAAGGGGCGGGGGGCGGTCATGCGGCGGCCTGACCGAAATCGGCGTCATCGTCGTCTGCTGCGCCGGCTGACATGTCGATGGCAAAGCCCTTGAGACGAGCCTGCTGATCGCCGATCGAGCCAGGGCGCGCCGCCTTGCGGGCGGGCTTGCCCGGCTTTGTCGCCGATTTGGCAGCCTTGGCCGGCTTGGCCGCGACCGCCTTGGGCCGGGCGGCAGGGGCAGTACCCTGGCCCCCGGCGCGGGCATGGGCATCGACGCGGAAGTACGAGATGCTGGCTTGCAGCTCTTCGGCCTGGGCGGCGAGCTCTTCCGAGGTAGCGGAAATCTCTTCCGAGGCTCCGGCGTTCTGCTGGGTCACCTGGTCAAGCTGCTGGATCGCCTCGTTGATCTGGGCGGCGCCGATATCCTGTTCGCGGCAGGCGGCGCTGATCTCACTGATCAGCTCGGCGGTGCGGCGGATATCAGGCACCAGGCGCGTGAGCATTTCACCCGCCTCCGTCGCGGCCTTGACCGTATCGGACGACACCGCGCCGATTTCCGAAGCCGCCGTCTGGCTGCGTTCAGCCAGCTTGCGCACTTCGCTGGCCACCACGGCAAAGCCCTTGCCATGCTCGCCGGCACGCGCCGCCTCGACCGCTGCATTCAGTGCGAGCAGATCGGTCTGCCGGGCGATTTCCTGGACGATGCCGATCTTTTCCGCGATCGTGCGCATGGCATCGACCGCGCGGTTGACGACCACACCCGATTGTTCGGCGTCCTTGGATGATTGGCGCGCGATCTTCTCGGTCTGGGCGGCGTTGTCGGCGTTCTGCTTGATGTTGGCAGCCATCTCCTCCATCGAGGCAGAGGCCTGTTCGGCGGCGGCGGCCTGTTCGGTCGCTCCTTGCGAGACCTGCTCCGAGCTGGCGGCAAGTTGCTGGCTGCCGGCAGAGACGTTTTCCGACGCGGCGCTGGCATCGGACACCACATCGCGCAGGCGGTCGACCATGGCGATCAGTGCCAGGCCCAGCTTGTCGCGCTCCGACAGCGCGACATGGTTCACCGTCAGATCGCCATTGGCGATCGTGTCGGCAAGGTCAGCGGTCTTGCGCAGATTGGCGGTCATCTGGTTGACCAGCGCGATCAGGTCGGCAATCTCGTCGTCGCTGTCGGCCGTGATGCTGACGTCAAGATCGCCCACTGCCACGGCATCGACCACGCCGGTGATCTTGGCCAGCCCGCGCGACACCACGCGCCCGATCCAATAGGCGCCCAGCAAGGCGATGATCAATGCTACAGCGCCAGAAACCAGCAGTAGGGAGCGCGCTGTTGCGTAAAGCTCGTTAGTATCGTTATCGGCCTTTTTCATCTGCGTTTGCTGGATTTCCACCAGCTGTTCCAGCGTGCCTTCCATGGTGGTCGCGGCCGAACGGGAATCCGTGATCGAGATCCGGCCAGCCTCTTCGTTGCGGTTTTCCATCGCGGCGGCGCGCATGCGGCGGTTGGCTTCCTTGAGCACTTGCCACTGCTGCGTGAGCTTGGCCCAATAGGGCTTGCCTTCTTCGCTTGCCTGCTGGCTGCCCCTGACGAGGATGTCCTCGATCTTGGTCACGTTGGCATCGGATTCGGTGTTGAACTTGGCGGTCAGATCAAGATCGCTGGTCAGCGCCATGTTCTTTTCACGGCGCAAGAGGCGGTTGACCTCGATCACCAGTTCCTGCGCGGTGTTGAGGCGCACGACCGGGCCGGCGATCACATCGGAAATAGCGGAATTGAGGGTGCTGAGGCGGCTGATCGAAAGCCCGATCACGCCGGCCATGACGATGATGAGGACGGCAAACGTGGCCGCCAGCTTCAATTTGATGGTGGGACGCATGGGGATTCCCCTTCGTGCGGTGGGGCAGAATTGATGGGCGAGTGGGGCGGATCAGGCAGCGGTGGACATGGCCAACCTCCCGCCTGCAGCGTTTTCAACGGTAGCGGTGCCTGCGGCGTGCACGGCATCGTCGCCAGCAAAGATGCGCGGCAGGTCAAGGATCACGATGAACCCATCCGCCTCGCGCACCACGCCCTGGACGAAGCCCGCGTTCCACGCGGTGCCAATGTCGGGCGCCGCTTCGATACGATCGACCGGCACCGTCACCACTGCCAGCACACGATCGATCACCACGCCCAGCGCCAGGGTGCGATCGGGCAGCGGCACATCCAGAATGATGATGCGCGTGGCCAGCGTAGGTTCTACTGATGGCAGCCCCAGGCGGCGGCGAAAGTCTAGTGTGGGCACGCCCTGGCCGCGCACGTCGGTAAGACCCAGGAAATGCACCGGTCCGCCCGGCACATGGCTGGGCACCTGATAATCCAAGATTTCGCGTACCAGCACCACCGGCACGGCGAAGACTTCCCGCCCCAGGCCGAACGTCACGACCTGAAGATCATCGCGGGCGGGCGCTTCGGCCAAGGAACGGGGGGCGGTCATGCGGCGGCCTGGCCGAAATCGGCATCGTCGGCATCGGCCGTTCCAGCCGAGAGATCGATGGCAAAGCCCTTGAGCCGCGCCTGCTGATCGCCGATCGAGCCGGGGCGCGCCGCCTTGCGGGCAGGCTTGGCGGCAGTCTTGCCAGGTTTTGTGGCGACCGCCTTGGCCCGGCCTGCGGGCGCGGCGCTGCGCGATGCGGTGCGTGCGTTGGGATCGACGCGGAAGTACGAGATGCTGGCCTGCAGCTCTTCGGCCTGGGCGGCGAGTTCTTCCGACGTGGCCGAAATTTCTTCCGAGGCACCGGCGTTCTGCTGAGTCACCTGGTCAAGCTGCTGGATTGCTTCGTTGATCTGGGTGGCGCCGATATCCTGTTCGCGGCAGGCTGCGCTGATCTCGCTGATCAGTTCGGCCGTGCGGCGGATGTCGGGCACCAGCTTGCTCAGCATGTCGCCGGCCTCGGCCGCAGCCTTTACCGTGTCGGACGATACGGCGACGATTTCCGAGGCCGCGCTCTGGCTGCGTTCGGCCAGCTTGCGCACTTCGCTCGCTACCACGGCAAAGCCCTTGCCATGCTCGCCGGCGCGGGCCGCTTCGACGGCGGCATTGAGTGCGAGCAGATCGGTCTGCCGGGCGATTTCCTGAACGATGCCGATCTTTTCGGCGATCGTGCGCATCGCATCCACCGCGCGGTTGACCACCACGCCTGATTGCTCGGCATCCTTGGCGGATTGACGCGCGATCTTTTCGGTCTGGGCCGCGTTGTCGGCGTTCTGCTTGATGTTGGCGGCCATCTGCTCCATCGAAGCCGAAGCCTGTTCCGCCGCCGCAGCCTGTTCGGTCGCGCCCTGCGAGAGCTGTTCCGAACTGGCGGCGAGTTCCTGGCTGCCGGACGAGACGTTTTCCGATGCACCGGTCGCTTCGCTGACCACGTTGCGCAGGCGGTCAATCATTGCCACCAGGGCCAGGCCCAACTGGTCGCGGTCGGATAGGGCAGCGTGGTTTACCGTCAGATCACCATCGGCCAGGCTGTTGGCCACTGTGGCGGCCGCCCGCATGTTGGCAATCATCGCCATCAATGCCTTGCCCAGCCGATCGCGGTCAGAAAGCAGTTCCACGTCGTTGGAAAGGTCGCCCAGGGCGATATTGTCGGCAAACAGGGCGGTCTTGCGCAGATTGCCGATCATGGTGTTGAGCGAGCGGACGACATCGGCGATCTCGTCATCGCCCTTCATGTCGATCATGTTGTCGAGATCGCCCTCGGCTACGGTGCCCACTGCGGTGTTGATCTGGCGCAGGCCGCGCGCCACCATCCGGCCGATCCACACGGCACCGGCCACCGCCACGATCAGTGCGAGCAGCGTGGTGACGATCAGCGTGCTGCGCACCGAACCGTAGAGATTGGCGGTTTCCGTGCCGGCGGCCTTCATCTCCTTGCCCTGGTCATCGACGATCTGGTTGAGCGTCTTTTCCAGCTCCACTGCCGCACGGCGGCCATCGGTGATCGAGATCTGACCGGCGGCATCGTTCTGGTTGCGCATGGCCAGCGCACGCATGCGGGCATTCGCGTCCTTTAGCGTAGCCCATTGTTCATCGGCGCGGTTCCACATCGGCCGCGTTTGGTCGGTGGCGGTTTGGCGGCCCTGATCGAGCATTTCGCTGACCTTGCGCACCGTGTTGTCCGACTGCGTGTTCCACTCGCGCGTCAGATCCATGTCGCTGGTCAACGCCATGTTCTTTTCGAAACGGACCAGCTGGCTCATCGTCATGGCGGTTTGCTGGGCCAGTGACAGGCGGGCTGCCGGGCCGGAAATGAGGTCGGCGATGCTGGTGTTGAGCGAACCCAGCGCATTGATGGACAGGCCGGCGATGGCCATCATCAGGATGATGAGGGCGACGAAGGTAGCTCCCAGTTTCAACTTGATCGTGGCACGCATGGTGGGAAAATCCTTGTTTCTGGCGCGTCGCTGGCGGCCAGAAAGGGGGGCCGCATCAGGCTTGGTCATCGGGTTGCGATCGTTGGCAAAGACATCGCCAGGGGCCATCAAGCCGCCAGGCTACCCCCGCCGAGCTGGCGTGGTGCCGCTTCGAAAATGGCCGAAAGGGCCGGCAGCACGATCACCCCGTCGGCCTGACGCACGAACTCGCGCACGAATTCGCGGCGCCAGCGCAGGCCAACTTGCGGCGGATCGGAACTGTCGCTGCGCGACAGCATCGCCACCTCATGAACTTTGTCGGTGCGCAGGCCGATGTGCGTCATCTCGCCATCGATCTGGGTTTCGATCACCACGATGCGGCTGTCGGGCGTTGGCGGGGTGATCGCCATGCCGAAAGCCACGCGCAGATCGGCAATCGGAATGATCTTGCCGCGATAGTTGACGATGCTGGCGACCAGCGGCGCGGCGCCGGGCACGCGCGTTTCGGGCAGCAAGTCAACGATCTCGCGAATGTCGGTGGCCTCGATCGCCAGGCATTCGCTGCCAACGTCGAACGTCAGCACTTCCAGGTTGCCGTGTTCGTCCCAGCGGGTCTTTTGGGGGTCGGTCATGGTGTCAGCCCACGGCGCGCAGCCGTGCCTCCCGTTGCTGGCCGGTGGCCACGAGTTGCATGATGTCGAGAATGAGAGCGACGCTGCCGTCTCCCAGGATCGTGGCGCCGGAAAAGCTGTTGACCGCGCGGTGCACGCCCGACATCGATTTGATCACCGTCTGATGGCTGCCGATGATCTGGTCGACCACCAGGCCCACACGTTCCCCCGCGGCGGAAATGACCACGATCTTCTGGTGCTGATCGGGCTGGGCGCCGGTTTCGAACAGATCGTGCAGGCGCAGGAACGGCACCAGTGCATCACGCAGGCGGATCATGCTGCGGCCGCGCGTGCGCAGGTCTTCCTCGGCAGACAGCTCGATACATTCCTCGACCGCCGCCAATGGAATGACATAGCAGCCACTGGCCACGCGCACGAGCAGCCCCTCGATGATCGCCAGCGTCAGCGGGATGCGCAGGGTAAAGGTGGAGCCCTGGCCTTCCTGGCTGGCGATATCGATCGTGCCGCGCAGCCCCTCGATCGTCCGCTTGACCACGTCCATCCCCACACCGCGCCCAGACAGGTTGGTGACCTGGGCGGCCGTGGAAAAGCCGGGGTGGAAGATCATCTGCAACAATTCGTGATCGGTCACGCTCTGGCCCGGCTGAATCAGGCCGTTGGCCTCCGCCTTGGCGCGCACCCGCTCGCGGTTGATGCCCCGGCCATCGTCGGTGATGGTGATCAGCACCTCACCGCCGGCATGGGCGGCGGTCAGCATGACGCGGCCGGTCCCCGGCTTTCCGGCGGCCAGGCGCTCTTCGGGCGTTTCCAGGCCATGATCGCAGGCATTGCGGATGAGGTGGACGATCGGATCGGCCAATTGCTCGGTCACGGTCTTGTCCACCTCGGTGGATTCGCCGTCGGTCAGCAGTTCGATCGCCTTGCCGGTGTCGCGCGCCAGATCGTGGATCAGGCGGCGGAAGCGGCCGAATAGGTTGGCCACTGGCACCATGCGCAAGACCATCATGGTGTCGCGCATTTCGCTGACCAGGCGCTCGATCTCTTCCGAGATGGAGCGCAGCGCCACTTCGCCCGACGCACCGATCAGCCCGCTGTTGGCCAATTGCGACAGGCGGCTTTGCACGATCACCAGTTCGCCCACGCGGTCCATCAGCACGTCGAGCCGTTCGGCCGGAACGCGCACGCTTTCCCCGGCGCGCGGCGCCTGGCGGGCGGCGGCATCGGCCTGGGCCGGCACCTGGACAGCGACGCTGGCCGGCGTTCCCGTGGCAGCGGCAGCAACGGCGCCCGGCGCGGCTGCGTTCGTGGCCACGTCCGTCTCCGCCGGCGTTGTTGCCAGCGGCGTCAGCTCCATGTCCATGTCGTCCATCACGAAGATGAACACGTCCTCGATCGCGTCGCGGCTGATCTCGCCCAGCAGCGTCACGTCCCAGCCGATCAGGCATTCGGTTGGCACCAGATCGGGCAGGGCGGGCAAGGCATCGCACAGCGCCACCACCCGGCATTCGCCCAATGCTCGCAGTTCGTCGAGCAGGCTCAGCGGATTGGTGCCGTTGGCCATGGCCGAGGCGGGCAGGCGAAAACGCAGATGCCATCCACCAGTCGTCGATGTGGCTGCCGCTGGTGTTGGCGGGGCTGTTTCGCCCGCTGCCGTGGCAGGCATTGCGCCGCTTTCGGGCAGGGCGGCATGCAGCCGCGCCAGGATCGCATCGCCTGTCGCCTCGAGCCCCGCGCCATCGCCATCGACCAGCGCGCGCATGTGGTCCATGGCCGACAGGATCACGTGGACAAGTTCGGCCGTGGCGGGAAACAAGCCCTTGCGCACCCGATCGAATGCGGTTTCGCAATGGTGGGTGAACGTGGCCAGCGCATCAAAGCCGAACATCGCGCCCGACCCTTTGAGCGTGTGCAGCCCGCGGAACACCGCATCGATCAGCCCGCGATCGTCCAACTGGTTCGACAGGTCGAGCAGTGCCTGTTCGATCTGGTCGAGCAGGTCACCGGCTTCCACGCGGAACGCGGCAATGGGATCTGTTTCGCTCACCGGCCCAGCACCTTCTTGGTAATGCGCAGCAGCTGATCGGGCTGGAACGGCTTGACCAGCCAGCCCGTGGCGCCGGCGGCGCGGGCTTCCTGCTTGATGGCATCATCTGACTCGGTGGTGAGGAAGATGATCGGGGTGCCCATCTGCACGGGCAGCTTGCGGATTTCGCGGATCATGCTCAGCCCATCCATGTTGGGCATGTTGAGATCGGTGATGATCATGTCGAACTTCTGACCCTGCGCCTTGCCCAGGCCTTCCAGCCCGTCGCAGGCCTCGGTCACGCTATAGCCTGCGCCAGTCAGCGCGATCCGCGTGGCAAGGCGCAGACTGCTGGAATCGTCTACGGTGAGGATCGAGGCCGTCATTGCGGGAGTTCTCCGTGAAACCAGAAATCGAGGGTTTCGGTGCTGGGATCGGTCAGGAACCCGGCGCGGCGCAGCAGTGCCGTCACGGCCGGATTGGCCGGCGCCGACAGACGCAGCGCGCGGCTGTCCCGCAGGGCATGCTGGCGCGCCGTTTCCACCAGCTGCACCAGCGAAAGATCGACATCGACCAGATCCGACAGATCGAGCACCATCGCGGCATGCGCTTCCAGGGACTCGGTCATGTTCGACCAGGCCGTGGTGATGGTTTGCATGTTGGCCACCGGGCCAAGGCTGAGGGTAAAACTCATGGCACACTCCGCAGAACGCACCATGGATTACGGGGTGGTCGCTGAAATCGGCGTAAGGCGCCCCTGCGGCATTTCCCCTAGAGCGGGCGAAACGCGCAACGTTCTAATGGCTGGGTTCCAATGGCTGGCTCCCGGCACGATTATCGACTAAGGCGCGCGGGAATTTCTCCCCGCACCATTTCAGCCCGGACCTTTTGTTTGTGAACGATCGCAAGCCTGTCGATGCCGCTGCCGTTGCCATCATGATCGTGCTCTGCGCGATCTGGGGTTCGCAGCAGGTTGCCATCAAGCTGGTGGCGGGCGCGATGAGCCCGTTGTTGCAGATGGGCCTGCGTTCGGGTCTGGCTGGCCTCGCCACGCTGGCCATTGTGCTGTGGCGTGGGGAAGGGCGGGTGATCAACCGCCAGACCCTGGCACCGGGCCTGGCCATCGGGCTGCTGTTTGGCACCGAATTCCTGCTTGCGGGCGAAGCGCTGCGCTTCACCAGCGCCTCCCACGTCACCATCTATCTCTATACTGCGCCAATTGGCGCTGCCCTGGCGCTGGGTCTGCTGCGCCCTGACGAGCGCCTGCGCGCTGGCCAGTGGGTGGGCATCGCGCTGTCGTTTGCTGGCGTGGTGCTGGCGTTCAGCGGCGGCAAGGAAGGGGCGGGCTATCCCGACGGTCGGCTGGGCGATGCCCTGGCGCTGGGCGGCGCCTGCGGTTGGGCCTGCACCACGCTGGTGCTGCGCAATTCGTCGCTGGCCAATGCGCCGGCCTCGGTCACGCTGTTCTATCAGTTGATGGGCGCTTTCGTGCTGTGCACGTTGGCCGCGCCGGTGCTGGGTGAAACGGCCGTGAGCCTGACCGCCCCGCTCCTGGCCAGCATGGCGTTCCAGGTCGTGGTCGTGGCGTTCCTCAGCTATCTCACCTGGTATGCCCTGCTGCGGCGCTACAGCGCGGCGCGGTTGGGGGTGTTGAGCTTCATGACGCCGATGTTTGGTGTGGCCGCCGGCGTGATCGTGCTGGGTGACAAGCTGGACGCCGCGTTCATCGGCGGCGCCTTGATGATCCTGGCGGGCATCATCATCGTCAGCACGGCCGATGCGCTGCCCGCGCGCCTGTTCAAGCGGCGTTTTCGTCCCGCGGTGAACTCGTAAGCTCGCCGATCTTGTCGATCGCCTCGGCCTCCATGGCCTGAAGCTCGGTCATGGTCTTGAGCAAGGCGCTGTGCTGGCTTTCCAGCTTGCGCAGCCGGCTGCGGATGTGCGCCACCAGATGCTGCAATTGCTCCAGCCGGGTGGGATCGACATCGTAGAGATCGAGGAATTCCTTGATCTCGCGGATGCTGAAACCCAGCCGCTTGCCGCGCAGGATCAACTGCATGCGTGCCACTTCGCGGTGCGAATAGATGCGCGTGTTGCCCACCCGCGCTGGCTCGATCAGGCCCTTGTCCTCGTAAAAGCGCAGGGTGCGGTGCGTCACGCCCAAGCGGCGCGCCACATCCTGGATGCCTTGCAGGCCATCCTCGGGCGCGGCGGGCGCTGGTTCCGCCGTGGGTTCGGGCGGATCGGGCAAAGTATCGATCATGGTGGCCAATTTTCCCCCCAGAATGGCGCTACCTATTGCGCCGCAAAATGTGGATTGCAACTGCCCCCAATCGCACCTTGCACTTAAACCGCGGGCGTGGCGGCCTCGGCCTTGGCACGCTCTTCGGCGACCAGTTCCTTTTTCGAAAGCTTGCCCACCATGGTCTTGGGCAGGCTTTGGCGAATTTCGACAGCGCGCGGCACCTCGATCTTGTTGAGGTGCTCGGTCAGGAAATCGAGAATCTCCTGCGGCGAGACGTCCTGGCCGTCGTGCAGCTTGACGAACAGCTTGGCGCTTTGCCCGCGATAGCGATCGGGAATGCCGATCGCGATGGCTTCCTCGATTGCCGGATGGAGATAGGCCGCTTCCTCGATGACGCGCGGATAGACATTGTATCCGCCGCTCAGGATCACGTCCTTGAGGCGGTCCACCAGGTAGAGATAGCCATCTTCGTCGAGGTGGCCCACGTCGCCCGTGCGCAGCGCGCCATCGACAAAGACCTTGGCGGTGTCGTCTGGGCGCTGCCAGTAGCCGGCCATCACCTGCGGCCCGCGCACGCAGACCTCGCCATTGGCGCCCAGCGGCAGGACCGTCTCGGGGTTTTCAGGATCGCGGATTTCGATTTGCGTGCCCGGGAAGGCCTGGCCGCAGCTGTTGGCGCGGATATCGCCATCAACCGGGTTGCATGTCACGATGGGCGAGGCTTCGGTCAGGCCATAGCCTTCGCAGATGCGTCCGCCGGTGCGCTGTTCGAACGTCTGGCGCACTTCCAGCGGCAGCGGCGCACCGCCGGAAATGCAGGCGCGCAGCGCCGACAGGTTGGGAATCTTGGAATCGTCGAGCGCGTTCATCGCGATGAACAGCGTCGGCACGCCGAAAAACAGCGTGGGCGGCTTGCGCTTGATGGTGGCCAGCATCGCGTCCATTTCGAAGCGCGGCATCAGCACCAGTTCCGACCCCACCAGGATCGAGAAATCGAGCACGGCGGTCAGCGCAAAGACGTGGAAGAACGGCAGCACGGCCAGCGTGCGCTGCGGGGCAGGCAGATCGCCATGGATATGCGCCTGTTGCTGCAGGGCATTGGCCGTGAGATTGCGATGGGTCAGCATCGCGCCCTTGGGCGTGCCGGTGGTGCCGCCGGTGTATTGCAGCACGGCCAGGTCATCGGGCACCAGTGCCACCGGCCGGGGCGGATCGCCGCGAGCGATCAGGTCGCAAAAGCGCATGTGCAGCGCATCATGGGCATAGCGGGCATGGTCGCGCCGCTTGAACAGGCGCCATCCCCACGCCTTTACCCGGGGCAGGATGCCGGCCATCGGGCAGACCAGAATGGTGGCCAACTGACATTCGTCGGCAATGGCGCGCACCTTGCCGTGGATTTCGCGCAGGTCTGGCACGGCAACAACGCGGGCGCCGCTGTCGGTCAACAGATGGCGCATCTCGCTTTGGGTGTAGAGCGGGTTGAGATTGACCACCACCGCGCCGATCTTGAGCGCGGCAAAGTAGAGCACGATGTAATAGGGCGTGTTGGGCAGGCACAGTGCCACCCGATCGCCCTTGCCCAGGCCAAGGTCCTGAAAGCCGCGCGCGGCCCGTTCGACCATCCGCCCCAGCGCCCGATAGGTCCAGGTGCGGCCCATGAAGTCCACCGCGGGGCGGTCGCCATGATCGCGCACGGCGTTGTCCATGAAGTCACCCAGCAGCATGGCCGGCGGTGACCAGTCTGGCGGCAGGCTGTCGGGTGCGCGTGAAGGGGCGATGGGGGTGGCCTCGATCGGGGGGGCAGCGACCATGTCAGGTTCCGGCAAGAGGGAGGGAAATGGCGCCGAGGCCAAGAGGGCCCCGGCGCCTTCGGGCGATCAGAAAGCGACCCGTCCGCCCAGCGACAGCACCACGACATGGGCCTTTTGCAGCATGCCGTTGACCAGGATCGGGGTCTGCGCCGGCGTGCCGGCATAGGCGGCGGTCAAGCGGTTGACCGGCGCATCGGCGAGGGTGAGGTAGTTGGCGGCAACGTCGATCTTGAACGCGCGGCTGAACGCATGGGTGGCGCCCAAGGCAAAGTTCCAGCGGTTGCTATCGGGCACGCGGGCATCGCGTTCGTTCGGGCGAACGGGCGAAACGTCACGCTGCACGCCGCCGCGAACGGTCCACTTGGGGCTGAGGTCAGCGTCAAAGCCGACGGCAACCGCCCAGGTGTTGCGATAGTCTTCGGGGATCGCGGTGTTGAGCGGGCTGCCCAGCTGGATCGCGTTGAACTTGGACCAGCCAAAGCGGGTTGCCTGGGCGTTGAGCGTAAAGCCCGGCGTTACCGTCCAGCGGCCACCGAACGTCAGCTGCCAGGGCGTGGTAAAGTCTGCCTCGGTAGAGATGTTGGCGTTGTTCGCCGCCAGCGGGCCGAGCAGGCCGGCAATCGTCACGTCACCCTTGAGCTTGTGCTTGATGGCCGACTTGTAGCTCAGGCCCACGGTCACGGTCTTGCCGCGGAACTGCGTACCGGCCGACCAGCCCACATCCCAGCCCTTGCCGCTAAGCGTCTGGCTGCCATCGGGCAGCACGGCCAGCAGGTTGGGCAGGGCATTGCCCAGCGTGGCATCGGCATGTTCGACGTTCACCGCGCCGCCGATGGAAATCACCGGGGTCAGCTGCACGGCCAGCGAGGGCTGGATGTCGACCGTGCGCAGGCGCGTGGTCAGCGCGGTATAGCGTGCCCAGCTGCTGTTCGAATATTCGGTGGTGAAGTTGTACGGCGCAGTCACCGCCAGGCCCACGGCCACGCGGTTGCCCAGCGAATGCGCGATCGCGCCCGAGGGCACGACGCCCTTGTGGATCGGGTTGTGGGCCACACTGTCGCCGCCCACCGCCGTGGCAGGCTGGCCAGGGCGCTTGATCAGGGTGCCGTTGTTGACCACGTCGCCAGAGGGCAGGATGCCGGTGGCGCTCAGCATGGCTTCGCCGCCGGTCATGCCGCCGATGCTGGCGGGGTTCCACCACAGGCTTTCCGCGCCCGTGTCGGCCACTTCGCCCGAATAGGCGCGGCCGGTGGCCTTGGCGGACTGGTCCTGAAGATAAAAGCCGCCTGCCAGGGCAGGGCTGGCAAGTCCGGCGGTGCCGGCCAGAAGCACGGCGCAGGCCAGCGTGCGGCGGTGGTTCAGGTTCATCTCTCTCTCACTCCCATGCGAATTTTTGTGGTGTCTGTGGTTTCAACGGTGCCGGTGGTGTTTGGTCTGGCCGGCTCCGGCTGCATCAGCGCAGGCGCTTCCACGTTTGGGTCTTGCACAAGGGCCACACGATGCAGCCCTTGAGCTTGAGCGTGTCAGCATCGGCGATCGTGATCGTCGCCTTGTAGGTGCCGCCGTCTTCGGGATTGTAGATCGAGCCACCCTCCCAACCGTCGGTGCTGCGCGCAAAACCTTGCAGAATGGTCAGCCCCTTGAGCGGACGACTGCGCAGGGCCGGATTCTTGTTTTTACCGTCGGCAAAGGCCGGATTGGCGCGGATGCTGTCGGATTCGACCAGGCGCCCGCAGATCGACGCGCCGCACGGGGCAATTTCAACGATGCCGTGCTTGGTGGGCGTGGCCCAGCGGCCGATGGCCTGTTCGGATGCGGATTGTCCGGCAGCGTAGGAGGCCGGAGCATAGGTGGCCGCCGCTGCCCCCATCAGGGACATTACGGTGATGGCCAATAACGGCTTACCTCTCATCGTTCTTCATCCTCGACCCAAGAACCCAAAGCGCGCCTCGTGCGTTTCGGTATCCGGTTATCACCCGGCCTTTCTTGCCTTTGCCGGTGTGCGACTCACTCTATGCCCCAAATTTTGGTTGACGTATAGGGAAAGTTGAGCACCATTACGGACGAAAGCAGCGCCAAGGGTGATTCCGTGGTATCGGAGGCACAGGCGGCAGCTGCCCCACCTGACGAGGATGCCAGAAATCATGCCGAATGCGGTCATTGCCGGATATGCCCGGTCACCGTTCCACCTTGCCGGCAAGGGCGCGCTTGCCCGTACCCGGCCCGACGATCTTGCCGCGGCTGTGGTCAAGGCGCTGGTCCAGCGCACCGGCATTGACGCCGCCGCGATCGAGGATCTGATCGTCGGCTGCGCTTTTCCCGAAGGCGAACAGGGCTTTAACGTCGCGCGCCTGATCGGCATGATTGCCGGCCTGCCGCGTTCGGTCGGCGGCATGACGGTCAACCGCTTCTGCGGTTCGTCGATGAGCGCGATCCACTATGCCGTGGGCCAGATCGCAGCCGGCGCGGGTGAGCTGTTCATCGCCGCCGGGGTCGAATCGATGAGCCGGGTGCCGATGATGGGCTTCAACCCGCTGCCCAATCCGGCCCTGGCCAAGGCCAGCCAGGCCTATATCGGCATGGGCGACACCGCCGAAAACCTCGCCAGCCAGTATGGCCTGTCGCGCCAGGCACAGGAAGCCTTCGCCGTCGCCAGCCAGGACAAGGCTGCTGCTGCCATCGCCGCTGGCAAGCTCAAGGACGAGATCGTCGGCATCGAAACCAAGGCTGGCCTCGTCGATACCGATGGCTGCCCGCGCCCCGGCACCACCGCCGAAACCCTCGCTGGGCTCAAGCCCGCGTTCAGCGCCACCGGTACGGTCACGGCCGGCACGTCCTCGCCGCTGACCGATGGCGCGAGCGCGGTGATCGTGGCGAGCGAAGACTATGCCCGCGCCCATGGCCTGCCCATTCTGGCGCGGATCAAGGCCATGGCCATTTCCGGCTGCGCGCCGGAAATCATGGGCATCGGCCCGGTCGAATCCAGCCGCAAGGCGCTGGAGCGTGCCGGCATTTCCGTGTCCGATCTCGATGTGATCGAGCTGAACGAAGCCTTTGCCAGCCAGGCGCTGGCCTGCATTGCCGATCTTGGCCTCGATCAGGCGAAGATCAACCTGGATGGCGGCGCGATCGCGCTGGGCCACCCGCTGGGCGCCACTGGCGCGCGCATCGTCGGCAAGGCGGCCAGCCTGTTGCAGCGCACGGGCGGCAAGTATGCGCTCGCCACGCAGTGCATCGGCGGCGGCCAGGGCATCGCCACGGTTCTGGAGGCGATCTGATGCCAGAGGCAACCCACAGCGAGTCCATCAGGAAGGTCTGCGTCATCGGCGCGGGCACCATGGGCGCCGGCATCGCCGCCCAGGTGGCCAACGCCGGCGTGCCGGTGCTGCTGCTCGACATCGTGCGCGATCCGGCCGACCGCAATGCGGTGGCCCAGGGCGCGCTCGATCGCCTGGCCAAGGCCGAGCCGGCGGCGTTCATGAGCAAGCGCGCCGCCAAGCTGGTCGAGGTTGGCAATATCGAAGACGATCTGCCCCGCGTTGCCGAGTGCGACTGGGTGATCGAAGCGATTGTCGAACGGCTCGATCTCAAGCACGCGCTCTATGAAAAGCTCGAAGGCGTGCGCCGCCCCGGCACGGCGGTTTCGTCCAACACGTCGACGATCCCGCTCGAACAGCTGATCGCCGGGCGCGGCGAAGGCTTTGCCCGTGATTTCCTGATCACGCACTTCTTCAACCCGCCGCGCTACATGCGCCTGCTTGAAGTGGTGGCGGGGCCAGCCAGCGATGCTGCTCTGGTGGCGCGGGTCAGCGATTTTGCCGATCGCGCGCTGGGCAAGACCGTGGTGCGCGCCAAGGATACGCCAGGCTTTCTGGCCAACCGTGTCGGCACGTTCTGGATCCAGCAGGCGATCAACGCCGCGATCGATCTGGGGCTGAGCGTGGAAGAAGCCGATGCCGTGGTGGGCAAGCCGATGGGCGTGCCCAAGACCGGCGTGTTCGGCCTGGTTGACCTGGTCGGCATCGATCTGATGCCGCACTTGAAGGCGAGCCTTACCGCCACGCTGCCGGAAGATGATGCCTATCGCGCCATCGCGATCGATCATCCGCTGATCATGAAGATGATCGCCGATGGCTATACCGGGCGCAAGGGCAAGGGCGGTTTCTATCGCCTCAACCGCGAGGCGGGCAAGCGCAAGGAAGCGATCGATCTGGCCACCGGCGAATACCGCGCTGCCGCCAAGCCGCCATCGCTGCCCGGCGCCGTGTTCAAGGATCTCAAGGCGCTGGTTGGCCTGCCCGGCAAGCTGGGTGCCTATGCCTGGGCCGTGCTGGCGCCGACGCTGTCCTATGCCGCGTCGCTCGTCCCCAGCGCGTCTGACGATATCGTTGCCATCGATGTGGCGATGAAGCTGGGCTACAACTGGAAGTCAGGCCCGTTCGAACTGATCGACAAGCTCGGCACGGCCGCCTTTGCCGAACGCCTCAAGGCCGAAGGCAAGCCGGTTCCGGCCATCGTCGAACTCGCTGCTGGTCGCCCGTTCTATAGGGTCGAAGCGGGCAAGCGCCAGGCGCTGGGCCTTGATGGGGAATACCACGATGTGGCGCATGCCGCGGGTGTGGTGCTGCTCGAAGACATCAAGCTGGCCGCCAAGCCCCTGCTCAAGACCGCCTCTGCCGCGCTCTGGGACGTTGGCGATGGCGTTGCCGCGCTGGAATTCACCGGCAAGATGAACGCGCTCGATGCCGAGGTGATGAAGCTGATCGGCCAGGCCATTCCGTTGGTGGCGGAAAAGTTCAAGGGCCTGGTGATCTACAACGAAGGCAGCCACTTCTCGGCGGGTGCCAACCTGGGCCTGGCGCTGTTCGCCATGAACATCGCCGCTTGGGGCGAGATCGAAAAGCTCGTTGCCGGTGGCCAGCAGGCGATGAAGGCGCTCAAGTATGCGCCGTTCCCGGTGGTCGGCGCGCCATCGGGGATGGCGCTGGGCGGCGGCTGCGAAGTCCTGCTGCATTGCGACGCCATCCAGGCGCACGCCGAAAGCTATATCGGCTTGGTCGAATGCGGTGTCGGCCTCGTGCCGGGCTGGGGCGGCAATGGCGAACTGCTCGATCGCTGGCGGCACAATCCGGCGCTGCCCAAGGGGCCGATGCCGGCCGTGGCCAAGGTGTTCGAAACGGTGTCGACCGCCACGGTGTCCAAGTCGGCCGCCCAGGCGATCGAACTCGGCTTCCTGCGCCCGACCGACCAGGTGACGATGAACCGTGATCGTCTTCTGGCCGATGCCAAGGCCCGCGTTCTGGCCCTGGCTGAAGGCTATCAGCCGCCCGAACCGCCGGTGTTCCGCCTGCCGGGTGCCGGTGGCAAGGCCGCGCTCGACATGGCGGTGCAGGGCTTCCGCGCCCGCGGCATGGCCACCTCGCATGACGAGGTGGTATCGGGTGCCCTTGCGCGCATCTTGACCGGCGGCGATGCTGACCTGATCGATACCGTGACCGAGGATGAACTGCTGGCTGCCGAACGCCGGGAATTCACCAGCCTCGTCCGTAACCCCGCGACACAGGCCCGGATTGAGCATATGCTCAAGACCGGCAAGCCGCTTCGCAACTGATTGAGGAGATTTGCCATGCAGATCTATACCGCTCCCCTGCGCGACATGCGCTTCGTGCTCAACGAATTGCACACCGACGACGGCTTTGGTGACATTCCCGCGCTTGCTGATTTCACGCCTGACCTGACTGAGGCCGTGCTGTCTGAAGCCGCCAAGCTGTGCCAGGACGTGCTGCTGCCTTTGAACCGCAGCGGCGATGAGGAAGGCTGCACCCTGGAAAACGGCGTGGTCCGCACGCCCAAGGGCTTTATCGAGGCCTACAAGGCCTTTACCGAGGGCGGTTGGAACGCTCTTGTCCTGCCGCCGGAATGGGGCGGGCAGGGCGCGCCCGAGGCCGTGGGCAAGCTGGTGGAAGAGATGATCTGCGCCACCAACGTGTCGTTCAGCCTCTATCCCGGCCTCACCAACGGCGCCATCGCCGCGCTCACCGTCTATGCCAACGACACGCTCAAGCAGGAATACCTGCCCAAGATGGTCAGCGGCGAATGGTCGGGCACCATGTGCCTGACCGAGCCGCACTGTGGCACCGACCTTGGCCTGCTGCGCACCCGCGCTGAACCGGGCGAGGATGGCAGCTACAAGCTGTCTGGCGCCAAGATCTTCATCTCGGCTGGCGAGCATGACCTGACGACCAACATCGTCCACCTCGTGCTGGCGCGCCTGCCCGATGCGCCCAAGGGCGTGAAGGGCATCAGCCTGTTCCTGGTGCCCAAGTACCTGCCCGATGCCGATGGCAACCCGTCGGTGCGCAACGGTGCGCGCTGCACCGCGATCGAGCACAAGATGGGCCTCAAGGCGTCGGCCACGTGCCAGATGCTGTTCGAAGATGCCAAGGGTTGGCTGGTGGGCGAACCGCATCGCGGCCTCGAAGCCATGTTCACGATGATGAATGCCGAGCGCGTGGGCGTGGGCATCCAGGGCCTGGGCATTGGCGAGGCTGCCTATCAGTCGGCCGTGTGGTACACCAAGGATCGCCTCCAGGGCCGCTCGCTGTCGGGCACCAAGCATCCCGACAAGCCGGCCGATCCGATCATCGTGCATCCCGATGTGCGGCGCATGCTGCTGACCATGCGCGCGTGGAACGAAGGCTGCCGTGGCGTTTCCGCGTGGGTCGCCCGCGCGCTCGATGCCGAAAAGCATGGGGCAGAGCCGGAACAGCGCCAGCGCGCGTCGGACTTCGTTGCGCTGATGACCCCGGTGGTCAAGGCGATGTTCACCGACCTGGGCCTCGAAAGCGCGAGCCTTGCCGTGCAGTGTTATGGCGGTCATGGCTTCATTCGCGAAAGCGGGGTGGAGCAGTATATGCGCGATGCGCGCATCGCCATGCTCTATGAAGGCACCAACGGCATCCAGGCGCTTGACCTGGTGGGCCGCAAGCTGCCCGCCGAAATGGGCCGCTATCTGCGCAGCTTCTTCCATCCGGTCAGCGATTTCATCGACGCCAACCTGGAAGATCCGGCGATCGGCAAGATGGTTGCCGGCCTCAAGCGCGCCTTCGAAGCGCTGCAGGGTGCAACCGCAATCATCGCCGAACGTGGCATGAAAGACCCTGAGGAAGGCGGCGCGGCGGCAACCGACTATCTGCGCCTGATGGGCCTGGTCGCCATGGCCTATTGCTTTGCCAAGGCCACCAAGCTTGCCTCGCGCGAGCTGATGTCGGGCACTGGCGAAGCGGCGTTCTACAAGGCCAAGATCGACACCGCGCGCTTCTTCTATGAAAAGCTGCTGCCGCAGTCGGCCTCGCTGTACCTGGCGATCAAGGCCGGCAAGGGCTCGGTCATGGACTTTGCCGAGGAAGCTTTCTGAGGCTTGGGTAAGGCTTCGCACCACCCCCCCGACCCCCTCCTCTGAAGAGGAGGGGGAGGTAAGGCATTGATCTGAAAGCCCCATCCTCTTTAGAGGAGGGGGTGGGGGTGGTGGAAGCCTTACGCCAACGT
This sequence comes from Novosphingobium capsulatum NBRC 12533, assembly GCF_001598375.1. Lineage (GTDB taxonomy): Bacteria > Pseudomonadota > Alphaproteobacteria > Sphingomonadales > Sphingomonadaceae > Novosphingobium > Novosphingobium capsulatum. Next base: position 66,567 of record NZ_BCYV01000008.1, on the reverse strand, counting down.
CTCAAGCCAAGGCCCAAAATCGGCCTTGGCGCGCGTGGTATAGGCTTCCTTGCGCACTTTTTTCTTCACCGATGGATCGACCGGCGGAAACAGCCCGAAGTTCACGTTCATCGGCTGATAGGTGTCGGCTTCAGCGTCCCCGGTGATGTGGCCGAGCAGGGCGCCCAGCGCCGTGGTTACCGGCGGCGGCGTCCACGGCCGGCCGGCCAGTTCTGCCGCTGCCATCAGGCCCGCCAGCATCCCCACCGACGCGCTTTCGACATAGCCCTCGCAGCCGGTGATCTGCCCGGCAAAGCGGATGCGCGGCGCTGATTTCAGGCGCAGCTGCCGGTCGAGCAGCGTGGGCGAGTGGATGAACGTATTGCGGTGCAAGCCGCCCAGGCGCGCAAATTCGGCGTTTTCCAAGCCGGGAATGGTGCGGAACAGGCGCACCTGTTCGGCATGCTTGAGCTTGGTCTGGAAGCCCACCATGTTCCACAGCGTGCCCAGCTTGTTGTCCTGGCGCAGCTGCACCACGGCATAGGGCCAGCGGCCGGTGCGCGGATCGTCCAGGCCAACCGGCTTCATCGGGCCAAAGCGGAGCGTGTCCTCGCCGCGTTCGGCCATCACCTCGATCGGCATGCAGCCGTCGAAATAGGGGGTGTTGGCCTCCCATTCCTTGAACACGGTCTTGTCACCATCGAGCAGGCCCTGGCGAAATGCCTGGTACTGCTCCTTGTTCATCGGGCAGTTGATATAGTCCTTGCCGGTGCTTTCCGGGCCGGCGGCCTTGTCCCAGCGGCTCGCCATCCAGCACACGTCCATGTCGATCGAATCATGATAGACGATGGGGGCAATGGCATCGAAGAACGCCAGGCTTTCCGCGCCCGTGGCGGTGCCGATGCTGCTGGCGAGCGACGCAGCGGTCAGCGGCCCGGTGGCCACGATGGTCATGCCCTCGGCAGGCAGGGCATCGACGCGTTCGCGCACCACTTCCAGGTTGGGCAGTTCGCGCAGCGCCGCTTCGACGGCGGCCGAGAATACGTCGCGGTCCACCGCCAGGGCAGAGCCGGCGGGCACGCGCGCCTTGTCGGCGGCGGCCATGATCAGGCTGTCGCAGCGGCGCATCTCGTGATGCAGCAGGCCTACTGCGTTCTTTTCGTCATCGTCCGAGCGGAACGAGTTGGAGCAGACCAGTTCGGCCAGCCCATCGCCCTGATGCGCGGCGGTGGTTTCGCCGCTGCCGCGCATTTCCGAAAGCCGCACGCGAAAGCCACGCCGGGCGAGTTGCCAGGCAGCCTCGCTGCCGGCCATGCCGCCGCCGATGATGTGAATCTGGTGCGTCATCGTTCAGCGCGCCCGCGGCAGCGCCACACTGCCATCGCTTTGCCGCGAAAGCGGCTCCATCGCCACCACCGCGGCCAGCGGCAACGGGGCATAGAGATGGGGAAACAGCGCCCCGCCGCGTGACACTTCCCATTTCAGGGTTTCGCCAAAGCCCGACAGGTCGATGGCGGCCACATGCAGGTCATCCTGCCCGGCAAAGTGCTTGTCCACGGTAACGGTCAGCTGATCGTCCGTGGACATGTGGATATAGCCATCGGCCAGATCGACCGGCGCGCCGCCGAACGAACCCTGTTCCAGTTCGGCGCGCTGCGGCGCGGTCAGCACCTTGTAGGCGATCACGGGATGCCCGCTCATTCGTCAGCGCCGCCTTCTGCGCCATCGCTTTCGGCAGCGTCGCCGCCGGTTGCTTCGTCCGCGATCGCTTCACCTTCACCGTCTTCGGCGTCCTGCTCGGCCAGGCGCACCGCGCCCACCACGTGCTCGTCACCCGAAACGTTGAACAGGCGCACGCCGGCCGATCCGCGCCCGATCACGCGAAGCGACGAAAGCGGCAGGCGGATCAGCTTGGCCTGGTCGGTCACCAGCATCAGCTGGTCGGCCTGCGAGGCGGGGAAGCTGGCGACGACCGGGCCATTGCGGCCGATGTTGTCAATGTTGGTAATGCCCTGGCCACCGCGGCCGGTACGGCGATATTCATAGGCCGAAGACAGCTTGCCATAGCCGTTGGCGCAGACCGTGAGGATGAACTGCTCCTTGGCCACCAGTTCCTGGTAGCGTTCGGCGCTCATCTGTGGCTCGCCTTCCTTCTCGGCCTTCCACGGGGCAAAGCGCAGGTAATCCTCGCGCTCGTCCTGGTCCTTGACGCCGGCGCGATGCAGGATCGACAGCGAGATGACCTCGTCCCCGTCCTTGAGCGCCATGCCGCGCACCCCGGTGGACGTGCGGCTCTGGAACTCGCGCACGTCGTCGGCCGGGAAACGGATGGCCTTGCCGGCGCGACTGGCCAGCAGCACATCGTCCCCTTCGGACAGCAGCGCGACACCGATCAGGCGATCGTCGGCATCTTCCTCGAACTTCATGGCATACTTGCCGTTCGACGGGATATTGGCGAACGAATCCATCGCGTTGCGGCGTACGTTGCCCTTGGCCGTGGCGAACATGACGTTGAGCGTGCCCCATTCGGCCTCGTCTTCGGGCAAGGGCAGCACGGCGGCGATCGTTTCGCCCTGGTCAAGCGCGGGCAGCAGATTGACGACCGGGCGGCCCCGGGTGGCCGCGCCGCCTTCGGGCAGGCGCCACACCTTGAGGCGATAGACCTTGCCGGCGGTGGAGAAGAACAGCACCGGGGTGTGGGTGCTGGCCACGAACATCGTCGCGACGGCATCCTCTTCCTTGGTCGCCATGCCCGAGCGGCCCTTGCCGCCGCGCGCCTGGGCGCGGAACGTGGAAAGGGGCGTGCGCTTGATATAGCCATCGAGCGTGACGGTCACGACCATGTCTTCACGCTCGATCAGGTCTTCATCGTCGATGCCATCGGCGGCCGGCATGATCTGGGACAGGCGCGGCGTGGCATAGGCCGCGCGCACTTCCACCAGTTCCTGGCGCATCACGGCGTAAAGCTTCTGGCGATCGGCCAGGATCGCCAGGTATTCGGCGATCGCGGCGGCCAGCTTTTCCAGTTCCTCGCCGATTTCGTCGCGGCCCAGCGCCGTCAGGCGGTGCAGGCGCAGGTCAAGGATCGCGCGGACCTGGATTTCCGAGAGGCGATAGGTGCCTTCGCCGGCAACCGCGTCGTCCTCGATCGCCTCGACCAGGCGGATATAGGGCGCGATTTCGCCCATCGGCCATTCGCGGGCCAGCAGCGCCTCGCGGGCAAGCGCCGGATTGGCCGAGCCGCGGATGATCTTGACCACTTCATCGAGGTTGGTGACCGCCACCACCAGGCCAAGCAACACGTGGGCGCGGTCGCGCGCCTTGTTCAGCTCGAACTTGGTGCGCCGCGTGATCACTTCCTCGCGGAAGCGCACGAAGCTTTCGATGATATCCTTGAGGGTCAGGATTTCCGGACGCCCGCCACGGATGGCGAGCATGTTGGCCGGGAAGTTGGATTGGGCCGGGGTATTGCGCCACAGCTGGTTGAGCACGACCTCGGGCGAGGCATCGCGCTTCAAGTCCACCACGACGCGAACGCCTTCGCGGTTGGATTCATCGCGAATGTCGGAAATGCCCTCGATCCGCTTGTCCTTGGCGGCCTCGGCAATCTTTTCGACCAGGTTGGACTTGCCGACCTGATAGGGGATCGAGGTGAGCACGATGGAGCGCCGGTTGGCGTCGCGACCGCGGCCTTCCTCCACCTCGTGCTGGCAGCGCATCACGATCGATCCACGGCCTTCGGTATAGGCCTTGCGCGCACCGGCGGCGCCCAGGATCAACGGGGCGGTGGGGAAATCGGGGCCGGGAATGATCTGGATCAGCTCGTCGATCGTGATCAACGGGTTGTCCATATAGGCCAGGCAGCCGTCGATCACTTCGCCCAGATTGTGCGGCGGAATGTTGGTGGCCATGCCTACCGCGATGCCGCCGGCGCCATTGACCAGCAGATTGGGGAAGCGCGCCGGCAGAACCTGCGGCTCGTGCTCCGCCCCGTCATAGTTGGGCTGGAAGTCGACCGTGTCCTTGTCGATATCGGCCAGCAGCGAGTCCGACACCTTGGCCAGGCGCGCTTCGGTATAGCGCATCGAGGCTGGCGGATCGGGGTCCATCGAGCCGAAGTTGCCCTGGCCGTCGATCAGCGGCAGGCGCATCGACCAGTCCTGGGTCATGCGCGCCAGCGCGTCGTAAATCGCCGCGTCGCCATGGGGGTGATACTTACCCATGGTATCGCCGACGATACGCGCAGACTTGCGATAGGGCTTGGTCGAGGTGAAGCCGTTCTCGTGGCTGGTCCACAAGATGCGGCGATGCACCGGCTTCAACCCGTCGCGCACATCGGGAAGCGCACGCGCCACGATCACGCTCATCGCGTAATCGAGGTAGCTGGTCTTCATTTCGTCGACGATGTCGATCCGCTGGAATTCGTGGTCCGGCGTGCCGGGGGTGGGATCGAGGTTCGGGGTGTCGTCGCTCACGATGGTGGCTTTGTCATTTCGTTGTCTGGAAAGTAACCGCCCTAGGCGCCTTGCGCGCAAAAGGCCAGCAAACCATGCCGTTTCCGACCCAACTAACCATCACTTTTCCACACATGCGACAAGCTGCCTGAACAGCAGGACGAAATGCCATTCAATCCGCGTTCACCCCATGCCACCTAGCAAGCGCAGAGTTGCCAAGGGAGCCATTCCGCGCCACTAGCGCAGGGCCGACCAGGGTAAACGGCGGGGCCACGTGAATCCGAAACATGCGACACGGGCACCGTCGGGGTCGAACAGGAGATAAGAGATGCGCGGTTCTTTGTGGAATTCGGGTAAGGGCACGGTTGCGCGCACGGCGATGGCCGTTGCGCTGGCATCGGGGCTTGGTCTTGGCGGCATGATCGCTCCTGCGATCGCCAAGGAAGCCAAGAAGGAGCAGCCTGCCGCTGGCGGCAACTCCAAGGAATTTGCGGCAGCGGCCGCGCCGTTCCAGAAGTCGTTCAACGATTGGCAGGCCACCAAGGGCAAGGCCCCCGAGGCTGAATTCAAGGCAGGCGCGCAGAAGCTGGCCGGTGAAATCGGCCCGGTGGAAGCCGGCGCCAAGACTCCCCTCGATCGCCTGATCCTGGGCCAGTGGCAGCAGATCCTGGGCGGCGCGATGGGTGACGGCGCGCTGCAGCAGAAGGGCCTGCAGAACATGGCCGACAGCGGCCAGCTCAGCGCCGACAAGGTGCCGATGGTGCAGTACTTCCTGGGCGCCACTGCCTATCAGAACAAGGACTATGCCACCGCCACCAAGGCGCTGCGCGCTGCCGTCGACGCCAACTACAGCGAAGACAACGCCGCCGAACTGCTGGCCGATTCCTATGTCCAGCAGAACCAGCCGACCCAGGCGCTCGACGCGCTCAAGGCTGCCATCGCCGCACGCAAGGCCGCAAACGGCACCGTGCCGGTGAGCTGGTACAAGCGTGGCCAGGTCATTGCCTACAACGCCAAGCTGGGCCCGCAGGCGATCGAATGGGGCCTGCTGTCGGTTGCGGCTGATCCCACCCCGATCAACTGGCTCGGCGCTGGCCAGCTGACCCGCGAATTCAGCCAGTTCGGCAAGGAAGAGTCGGTCGATCTGGGCCGCCTGTTCGAACGCACCGGCGCGCTGGGCGTCGACAAGCAGTACACCGGCCGCGAATTCGTGGAATACATCCAGGCGGCCGACCCGCGTCGTCTGCCCGGTGAAGTGCAGAAGCTGGCCGAACAGGGCATTGCTTCTGGTGCGCTCAAGGCATCCGACCCGTTCGTGTCTGATGCACTGGCCCAGGCCAAGGCCCGTATCGCCGCTGGCGACAAGGCCTCGCTCCCGGCCATGGAACGCGATGCGGCCAAGACCGCCGATGGCAAGCTCTCGGCGATCACCGCCGACGCCTATCTCTCGTATGGCGATGCGGCGAAGGCCGAAACGCTCTACAAGGCGGCGCTGAGCAAGGGCATCGCAGCCCAAGCCGACAAGGACCGCATCGAAACCCGCCTGGGCATCGCGCTGGCCGATCAGGGCAAGTACGATGAAGCCAAGGCAGCGTTTTCCACGATCACCAGCGGCGTGCGCCTGCCTCTGGCGCAGCTGTGGATCCAGTATGTGGTGACCAAGGGCGCCAAGTAAGCGCCTTTAACGCCACAAAGGTTGAAGGGCGGCTCCTTGCGGGGCCGCCCTTTTCCTTTCTGGGATCTTTTTGCTAACTGAAATCAGGCTGCCGGGGCGAACGTGCCCGTTTCCTCGTCCAGCAGGTGCAGGATGCCATCGGAAATGGCAAAGAATGCACCGCGCAAGGTAAGATCGCCGGCGTCTTCCTTTTCCTTCACCCACGGGAAGGTGCGCAGGTTGGCAAGGCTGGCCTTCACGCCGGCCAGTTCCATCGCGCGCTCGGCCGTGCGGCCGCTGGTGCCGTGCTCTTCGACCACCGGCTTGCGTGCCTCGTCGAGCAGCGAAATCCAGTCGGCCACAAAGCCACCGGCGCCGCGTGCGGCCCCGGCCATTTCCTGGGTCAGCGCGGCGCGGCAGCCGCCGCACATGCCGTGGCCCATCACCACGACTTCCTTGACCTTGAGCACCTGCACGGCGAATTCCAGCGCGGCCGAAACACCGTGATGACCGGGCGAGGTTTCGAACGGCGGCACCATGGCTGCCACATTGCGCACCACGAACATTTCGCCCGGATCGGTGTCGAACACCTGGGCCGGGTCGACGCGGCTGTCGGAACAGGCGATGATCATCACCTTGGGTTCCTGCCCTTCGCGCAAGCGCTCCCAGCGCTCACGATGCGGGGTCCAACCATGGTCACGGAAGCGGCGGTAGCCGGCGAGGAGCTGATCCAGCTCGGGGGATGTCGCGTTTGCCATGAGCAAACGCCATGCCGTGTTCGATTGGCACTTTCAAGTGCCCCAAGTTACGCCTATCTGCGCAGGCATGACCGACACTGCCTCGAACCTTGAGCCCGCCCAGCCACAGCGCATGCGCAAGCCTGACTGGATTCGTGTAAAGGCGCCCACCAGCAAGGGCTATGGCGAGACGCGCCAATTGATGCGCGACTTGAAGCTGAATACCGTGTGCGAAGAGGCAGCCTGCCCCAACATCGGCGAATGCTGGACCAAGAAGCACGCCACGGTGATGATCCTGGGTGACGTGTGCACCCGCGCCTGCGCGTTCTGCAACGTCAAGACCGGCATGCCGCGCAAGGTCGACATTTCCGAGCCGGGCCACGTGGCCGAGGCGGCGGCCCGCATGGGGCTGGAACACATCGTGATCACCTCGGTCGATCGCGACGATCTGCCCGATGGTGGTGCCTCGCAGTTCGTCAAGGTGATCAAGGCCCTGCGCGAACAGACGCCGCAGACCACGATCGAAATCCTCACGCCCGATTTCCGCAATAAGATGGAAGGCGCGGTTGCCGCCATCGTCGAGGCGGGACCGGACGTGTACAACCACAACCTGGAAACCGTGCCCCGGCTCTATCCCACGATCCGGCCCGGTGCGCGCTATTACGCGTCGCTGCGCCTGCTCGAACAGGTCAAGCGGCTCAACCCGATGATCTTCACCAAGTCGGGCATCATGCTGGGCCTGGGTGAAGAGCGCCTGGAAGTGCACCAGGTGATGGACGACATGCGCTCGGCGCAGATCGATTTCCTCACCATGGGCCAGTATCTCCAGCCCACGCCCAAGCACACCAAGGTGATGGAATTCGTCACGCCCAAGGCGTTCGATGCCTATGGCGCGATTGCCCGCGCCAAGGGCTTCCTCCAGGTGGCGTCGAGCCCGCTGACGCGCTCGAGCTATCACGCCGGCGAAGACTTTGCCCAGATGCGCGCCACGCGTGAGGCGCAGCTGGCCAAGGCAGCGGCGCGCGCCGGGGCATAAGATGCCGCGCATCGCCGAACAGCGGCGGCTGCAATGGTCGCCGGAACAGATGTTCGACCTCGTCGCCGACGTGCGCCGCTATCCAGAGTTTCTGCCCTGGGTCGTGGCCACGCGGATCAAGGCGGACAGTGAAACCGAGATGGTCGCCGACATGCTCGTCGGCTTCAACGCGCTGCGCGAAAAGTTCACCTCGCGGGTGCGCAAGGCCAAGCCTGACCGGATCGAGGTGGAATATCTCGATGGGCCGATGAAAAGCCTGTCCAACACTTGGGCATTCCGCCCGGGTGACGACGGCACGGGCTGCGTGATCGACTTCTGCGTCGATTTCAGCTTTCGCAACGCCTTGTTCGAAAAGCTGGCGGGCCAATACCTCGATCGCGCGTTCCGCAAGATGGTCGCCGCCTTCGAAACCCGCGCGGCCAAGCTCTATGGCCCGGTCGAGGCCTGATCACGGCTGAGCTTCGGCCCCGCTTTCGCACGGGGCCGCGTGGCCTCAGTCCGCTTCGGGCGGCATCAGCAGTTCGAGGGCGCAAAGCGTGGCCTGGTGGCGCACGGCGCTGCGGGTCTGGCAATCATCGAACAGCCGGGTTTCGGCCATGATGTCTTCCGGGTTCTGGCCGCGGTGCGCACGGGCAAACACCACGGTGCCGACCGGCTTCTGTTCCGAACCACCATCGGGGCCGGCAATGCCGGTGATCGCCACCGCAACATCGGCCTGCGAATGGGCAAGGGCGCCCTGCGCCATCGACCAGGCAGTGGCCACCGATACCGCGCCAACCGCATCGATCACATCGAGCGATACACCCAGCAACTCGTGCTTGGCCTCGTTCGAATAGGTCACGAAGCCGCGATCGAGCACGCTCGAACTGCCGGCGATTTCGGTCAGCGCCGCTGCCACCAGACCGCCGGTGCAGCTTTCGGCCAAAGCGACCGTGCGGCCGATGCTGCGATTGGCCTCGATCACGCGCTGGGCCAGCGCGACGATGTCGTGCGGAAGAAGGGAGTCGGTTTCGGGGGGCATGATTGGGGGGTGTTCCGTTGTCATGGGGTTTCCGGGCACAGGGGCAGCCCGGGTTTGCGGGGCACGATGCCCGGCTTGCGCGATGGCGAATCGACCATGCGGATGATGAAGGTGAACAGGCTGGCGGTGTTTTCCGGCGGCAATGGCGCCAGAAGGCGCGTCATCTGTTCCAGAGGCGCGCAGCTTTGCGGCTTGATCGATTCGGTGACCATCTGCCCCACCATGCCATCGGCAAACGGCTGCAAGGCCTTGTCGGGCAACCGGGCCATCTGCGCGATGGTCTGGTCACCGCCCTTGGCGTCGGCCTGGCCCAGCTTGAGCAGCGCTGCCTTGGCGCGCGGCCAAGCAGCCGGCTTGGCCTGGGCATAGCGCTGCACCAGCGATTGGCCCTCGCGGGCGAAATAGCCCTGCGGCGCCAGGTGCGGCGCGCAGAACGTGATCGCGCTGTCCATCGCCGATGGCAGGGCATAGGCTACCATGGCGTCGACATCGGCCGGCTCCAGGCAGGCGCGGGCGTCTGCCGCAAAGGCCTGCTGCCCCGCGAGCAATCCGGCAAGGGCGAGCGTGGCGGCGCTGCGGCGCGCAAGGGTCAGGCTGATCATTGCGGCACCACGGTGGCAACGGCCTGCGCGGCAATGCCTTCACCGCGGCCGGTCGTGCCCAGGCGCTCGGTGGTCGTCGCCTTCACACTGACGCGGTCGATCGGCAGGCCCAGGATTTCGGCCAGGCGCGCGCGCATGGTTGCCTTATGCGGACCGATCTTGGGCGCTTCACAAATGATCGTCACATCGACATTGGCAATCGCATGGCCGCTCTGCGCCACCAGCGCGGCGGCATGGGCGAGGAAGCGATCGGACGATGCGCCCTTCCACTGCGGATCGGACGGCGGAAAGTGATCGCCGATGTCACCCGCCGCGATGGCGCCGAGCAGCGCATCGACCAGGGCATGGATCGCCACGTCGGCATCGCTATGGCCCGAAAGGCCCTTGGCATGATCGATCTTGACGCCGCACAGCCACAGGTCTTGCCCCGTGACCAGGCGGTGAACGTCAAAACCCATGCCCGTGCGGGGAAGGGGTGCTGGCATCGGGGCAGTCTCCAGATCGCTGGCAAAGGTGACCTTGCGCAAGGCCTCGTCTCCGGCAACGAGCGCCACGGCCAGGCCCGCGGCATCGGCCACCTGTGCATCATCGCCCGCTTCGGCGCCGCCGTTCCAGCCACGATGGGCGGCAAGGATGGCAGGATAATGAAACGCCTGGGGTGTCTGCACGCGATAGAGGCCCTCGCGCGCCACAGCCGTTTCGCGCTGGCCATCGGCGCCGCGCACCACGCTATCGACCACGGGCAGGGCCGGGATGGCGCCCGGCGCCGATGCCAGCGCCGCCGAGAGGCGATCGATCACTGCGCGCGGCAGGACCGGGCGGGCAGCGTCGTGAATCAGCACATGGTCCGGGGCATCGTCAGCCAGTGCTTCCAGCGCGCACGCTACCGATTCCCGCCGCGTCTCTCCGCCATGGACGAATACGACATCGGGCAATCCCTGCAGGGCCGCGGCCGCCACCTCTTCCCAACCGCGCGGGATCGCCACCATCACCGGCGCGATACCGGCAGAAATCAGCGATTCCACGCTGTGGCGCACCAGTGGCTGGCCCTGCCACAGGGCAAACTGCTTGGGCACCGTGCCGCCGGCGCGCAGGCCCTTGCCGGCGGCGACCACGACGGCGGCCGTCCTGCTCAAGGGTTGCTGGTCTGAAGGGGGAGGGACAGGGTTCATTCCGGGTGCGCCTCTACCAGCAGGGCGCAGGGAAGCCAAGCGGCGGCTTGGCCATCCCGGACGGGCGCTTGCCCACTCGCGCGTATTCGACTAAGGGCTGCCTGTTTTTTAGGCAGTATCGTTCGGTCATGACCCAGGTTCCTACTCCCCCCGTTCTCGCCCCGCTCGACGTTGGCCCCGTGCGCATTGGCTGCCCGGTGGTGCTGGCGCCGATGACGGGCGTGTCCGATCTGCCGTTCCGCCTGATGGTGCGGCGCTTCGGTTCGGGCCTTAACGTGACGGAAATGATCGCCAGCCCCGCCGCGATCCGCGAAACCCGCCAGTCGATCCAGAAATGGGCGTGGCACCCCACCGAGGAACCGGTCTCGATGCAGCTGGTCGGCTGCGATCCCGAGCAGATGGGCGAAGCGGCCAAGCTGTCGGAAGATCGCGGCGCGGCCATCATCGACATCAACATGGGCTGCCCGGTGCGCAAGGTGGTCAACGGCTATGCCGGGTCTGCGCTGATGCGCGAAGTGCCGCTGGCAGCGCGCCTCATCGAGGCGACGGTCAAGGCGGTCAAGGTTCCGGTCACGGTCAAGATGCGCATGGGCTGGTGCCATGACAGCCTCAATGCCCCGGAACTGGCACGGATCGCGCAGGATCTTGGCGCGCAAATGATCACCGTGCACGGCCGCACCCGCAACCAGATGTACAAGGGCAGCGCCGACTGGGCGTTTGTTCGCAAGGTCAAGGAAGCGGTGACCATTCCGGTGATCGTCAACGGCGATATCTGCGGGATCGAGGATGTGGCCCAGGCCGTGGCGCAGAGCGGTGCCGATGGCGTGATGATCGGGCGCGGTGCCTATGGCCGCCCGTGGCTGCTGGGGCAGGTGATGCACTGGCTGCAGACCGGCGAGGTGCGCCCCGATCCCACGATCGAGGAGCAATACCGCCTGATCGTGGAACACTACCAGTCGATGCTCGACCACTATGGCGCCGTCACCGGCGTGAACATGGCGCGCAAGCACCTGGGCTGGTACACCAAGGGCCTGCCGGGATCGGCCGAGTTCCGCAACCGTGTCAACTTCATCGATGATGCGCAGGACGTGCTCGCCAATCTCGAAGCGTTCTACGCCCCGCTGCACCACCGCGAAGCGGCATGACGCAAGGGCTGGACCGCGCCCGCGCCGAGCATCTGGTGCGGCCCGATCCCAAGCGCATGATTGCCAGCTTTCCGCTGGCCGTATTGCTGCTGGCGCCCGACATGACGATTTCGGCGGTCAATCCGGCGGCCGAACAATTGCTGAGCCAGGGCGCGCGGCGCTTGGTCGGCAAGGCCCTGATCGACGTTCTCGCCTTTGAAGAACCGCTGATCCTGCATCGCCTTGCCGATGCCGAGACTCACCTGGTGGCGCGGCGCGTGCGCGTTGGCCTGCCTGGCCGCAGCACCCGCGCGCTCGACGTGATGACCGCGCCGGTCCAGCATCATCCGGGCTGGCAAATGCTGGTCCTGCACGAAATGAGCGGTGTGGAAGGCTTAAGCGACGACGTGCCCGGTGCCGGTGCGGGCGAGACCGGCGCCCTGCGCGCGCCCGAGGTGCTGGCCCACGAAATCAAGAATCCGCTCGCCGGCATTCGCGGCGCGGCGCAATTGCTCGACCGCAAGCTGGGCGAGGCGGACCGCGCGCTGACCGGGCTGATCACCGCCGAGGTCGATCGCATCGCCAAGCTGATCGATCACATGCAGTCGCTTTCCCGCCGCATCCGCGAGCCGGCCGTGCCCTGCAACCTGCACGAAGCGGTGCGCCGCGCCCAGGCGGTGATCGCCGCCAGCGACCCGGGTGGCGTGGTGGTGCGGGAGGAATTCGATCCCTCGCTGCCCCCGGTCACGGCCAATCCCGATGCCCTGGTGCAGATCCTGCTCAACCTCATGACCAATGCGCGCGAGGCATGCGAGGGGCAGGACAACCGCCGCATCGTGGTGCGCACGCGCTTTGCCAGCGGCATTCAGGTGCATTCGCGCGCGGGCAAGCCGCTGCGCTTGCCTATCGAGGTGCGCGTCAGCGACAATGGCCCGGGTATCGACCCCGCGCTGCGCGACCATATCTTCGAGCCCTTCGTCACCGCCAAGAAAAACGGCCAGGGCCTGGGCCTCGCCTTGGTGCAGAAGCTGGTGCGGGAAATGAACGGGCGCATTACCCATGATCGCGACGAGGTGGGGGGGTGGACGCATTTCCGCCTGCATCTGCCCGTTGCCGGCACTGTGCAGAATGATTGAGCGCATGAAAGAGTCGATTCTGCTGGTCGAGGATGATTCCTCCATCGCCATCGTCATCACCGCGGCGCTCGAGGCCGAGGGCCTGCACGTTGACCGCTGCGACAGCATTGCCGGGCGCGATTGCCTGCTGGCGAGCAAGCCCTATGGCCTGATGTTGACCGACGTGATGCTGACCGATGGTGACGGCATCGAAACGCTTCCCCCTGTGCGCGCGGCGTTTCCGCGCATGCAGGTGATCATCCTGTCGGCGCAGAACACGCTCGATACCGCGGTGCGGGCGAGCGATACTGGCGCGTTTGAATATTTTCCCAAGCCGTTCGACCTGGAAGAACTGGTGCGCACCGTGCGCCAGGCGCTGGGCGCGTTGGACGGCAGCGATCTGCCCGATGCTGCCGAAGACCTGGGGCAGGGCCTGCCGCTGGTCGGGCGCAGCGCGGCGATGCAGGCGGTCTATCGCATGATCACGCGCGTGCTGCGCAATGATCTGACCGTGCTGATCCTGGGCGAATCCGGCACCGGCAAGGAACTCGTGGCCGAAGCGATCCACCAGTTGGGCAACCGGCGGGACGGGCCGTTCGTGGCGGTCAACACCGCTGCCATCCCGCACGAGTTGATCGAAAGCGAGCTGTTCGGCCACGAAAAGGGCGCGTTCACCGGGGCGGTAGCCCGGCAGATCGGCAAGTTCGAACAGGCCGCGCGCGGCACGCTGTTTCTCGACGAAATCGGCGACATGCCGCTGGAGGCGCAGACCCGCCTGCTGCGCGCCTTGCAATCCGGGCGCATCCGCCGCGTGGGCGGCACGGAGGAAATCGCGCTCAACTGTCGGATCATTGCGGCAACCAATCGCGATCTGGTGCCGATGATCGCCGCCGGCACGTTCCGCGAAGACCTTTACTACCGCCTCGCCGTTGTGCCGATCGAACTGCCGCCACTGCGCGAGCGGGCTGACGACGTGGAGGCGCTGTCCCGCCATTTCCTGGCGCGGGCAGCGGCCGAGGGATTGCCCCGGCGGCAGCTGTCGGCAGCAGGTGCGGCGCTGCTCGCGCGCCAGCCCTGGCGCGGCAACGTGCGCGAATTGCGCAATTTCATCTTCCGCCTGGCCCTGCTGGCGCGCGACGATGTGGTCGATGACGCCACGATCGAACCGCTGCTGGCCAGCGACAACGCGGCCCAGCGCGCAGGCGAGCCCGAAGCGGGCATCGGCAACGCCGCCCCGGCCGATTTCGCTACGGCGCTCGACGCATTCCTGATCCAGGCGCGTCCCGAGCCGGGCACGCTCTATGACAGCGCGCTGGCCGCGTTCGAGCGGCCGCTGTTCCTTCATGCCTTGGCGCAGACCGGCGGCAACCAGTTGCGAGCCGCGCAACTGCTGGGGATCAACCGCAACACGCTGCGCAAGCGCCTGGTCGATCTGGGCATTGCGCCGGAAGATGCCTTGGGTGGTCGCTGACGCGCCCCGTCCAGACGCGGTGTGTCATAAAAGCACTTGCATTTTTGCAACAGCAGCGTTGTAAAGGCGCCACGATGGTCGCAAATGCAACACGTTCGGGCAAACGACTGCCGCGCTGGTGGCGACGGCTGCTGGTGTCGCTGCGCCGCGCCAACGTGTTCCTGCTGCTGGAAATGACAGCCGGAACCGCGCTGATCACCATGCTGATGGTCTCATGGCAGACGGTCAGCGCCAACAGCGCCGCCAATCAACTGTTGCCGGCACGGCTCACCTCGGTCCTGCTCATCGGCTCGCTGGTGCCGGCCATGGCGCTGATCGTGCTGGCGGGCCGCCGCCTGGCCCTGGCGCGGGCCGCGCGCAGCGGCCTTGGCACCAGCGGGCGGTTGCACGTGCGCCTGGTCTGGCTGTTTTCGCTGATCGCGGCGATCCCCACGCTGCTGGTCGTGATCTTTGCCTCGCTGCTGTTCCAATCTGGCGTGGAATTCTGGTTTTCCAGCGATTCCCGCGGCATGCTGGAAAACGCCAACAGCCTGGCCCGCGGCTATTATGCCGACAAGTTGCGCGATGTCGGCCGCGAAAGCGTGGCCATGGCCGGCGACGTGCGCGGTTATTTCGACCAGGCCCCGATCACCAGCCAGGACTTTCTCGCCGGCTATTCCTGGCAGGTCTACAGCCGCAAGATGGACGAGAGCGCGATCATCGAGCGCGGCCGCGATGGCACCCTGCGTACCGCTGCAATCGTTGATCCCAATGCGAAGGACAACCGCGAGCGCGTTACGCCCGATGAACTGCGCAAGCTCGATGCCGGGGAGCAGGTCGTCGTCAACGCCTCAGCCGAGCGGATCGAGGCGGTCACCCCAATCGATCACCAGCGCGGCATCTATCTGTATGTGGCACGCAACTCCGACAAGCTGGCGCTGAGCCAGTTCGAGCGCGCCAACAGCGTGCTGTCCGCCTATGACATGCTCAGCCGCAGTGCGCGCGCGATCCAACTGCGTTTCAATGTCGCGCTGTTCGTGATCAGCCTGGCGCTGGTAATGCTGGCGGTGTGGGTGGCGTTGCGCTTTGCCGATCGCCAGGTTGCCCCGCTGGCCGAACTGGTCAAGGCCGCGCGCAGCGTGGGCAGCGGCAATTTTGCCATGCGCGTGGCACCGGTCAAGAACATCGACGAGGTCGGCATGCTGACCCGCGCTTTCAACCGCATGACGGCGCAACTGGAAGGGCAGACCCAGGCGCTGGTCAATGCCAACGCCCAGCTCGACGTGCGGCGCGTGTTCATCGAAACCGTGCTGGAATCGATCACGGCCGGGATCGTTTCGGTTGGGCCGGATGGCACCATCCAGCTGATGAACTCTTCGGCGCAGAAGCTCCTGCTCGAAGATCCCCGCGTCTCTGCCGATGGCCGCACGCTGACCGAAATCGCGCCACAGATCGCGCAGCTTGTTGCCAACGGCGAAAGCAGCGGCATCGTACAATATGCCCGCCAGGGTGAACTGCTCACCCTCGCGGTCAAGGCACGGGCCGATCGCCACGGCCACGTGATCACGTTCGAGGACATCACCCGCCAGCTGATCACCCAGCGCCGCGCGGCCTGGTCGGACGTCGCCCGCCGCATCGCACACGAGATCAAGAACCCGCTGACGCCGATCCAGCTGGCGACCGAGCGCCTCAAGCGCCGCTATCGCCGGCAGATCGTGACCGATCCCGAACTGTTCGAGGAACTGACTGCCACGATCATCCGGCAGGTGGGCGACTTGCGCAAAATGGTGGACGAGTTCTCCTCGTTCGCGCGCCTGCCCAAGCCGGTGTTCCGCAGCGAGGATGCCAGCGATCTGGTGCGCCAGGCGCTGTTCCTTCAGGAAGTGGCGCATGGCGAGGTCAGCTTCAGCTTTACCAGCGATGCGCCGGCCGTGCCATTCCAGTGCGATCGGCACCAGTTCGGCCAGGTGATGACCAACGTGCTCAAGAACGCGGTAGAGGCGATCGAGCAGCAGCGCGCAAAGGTGTCTGACCTTGATTACCGCGGCCGCATCGCGGTGCAGCTGCATGCCGATGATGCGGCCGTCGTGGTCACCGTGATCGACAATGGCGTTGGCCTGCCGGTGGAGCGCGAGCGCATTCTCGAACCCTACGTCACCACGCGTGAAAAGGGCACCGGGCTGGGCCTGGCAATCGTCAACAAGATTGTCGAGGAGCATGGCGGCGACATGGCCTTTGCCAACGAGCCGGAAGGTGGCACCCGCGTGACCATGCGCTTTGCCCGCGATCCCCTGGCCCAGGCCGGGGGCGTGGCCCCTGCCAATGCACCGCCCGTCGATACGGTGGCTGCCGCGCCGCATTGATCCTTTCTGGACCGCACGATTCCATCAGGCTTTTTCCACAGGACTCAGAAATTCCCATGGCTCTTGATATCCTGATCGTCGACGATGAACGTGACATCCGCGAACTCGTGGCGGGCGTGCTCAGCGACGAAGGCTATGGCTGCCGCCTTGCCGGTGACAGCACTTCGGCCCTGGCAGCGGTGGACGAACGCCGCCCCAGCCTGGTCCTGCTCGACGTGTGGCTCCACGGCAGCCCGATGGACGGGCTTGAAGTGCTGGACGAGATCAAGAAGCGCGAGCCGGAACTGCCGGTGATCATCTTTTCCGGCCACGGCAATATCGATACCGCCGTTTCGGCCATCAGCCGCGGCGCGATGGATTTTCTCGAAAAGCCGTTCGAGGCCGAACGCCTGCTGCTGCTGGTGGAACGTGCCACCGAAACCGAACGCTTGCGCCGGGAAAATCAGCGCCTGCGCCAGGGCTTCGTCGCCTCGGAAGAGTTCACCGGCAATTCGGCGGCGATCAACCAGGTGCGTGCCACGCTCAAGCGGGTGGCCAACACCGGCAGCCGCTTGCTGATCACCGGCCCGGCCGGATCGGGCAAGGAAGTGGCCGCGCGCCTGCTCCACAGCTGGAGCCCGCGCGCGCAGAACGCCTTCATTACCGTCAATTCCGCCCGCATCACGCCCGAACGCTTTGAACAGGAACTGTTCGGCGAAGAGGCCGATGGCAAGCTGGTGCGCGCCGGCTTGCTGGAAATGGCCGATGGCGGCACGCTCTTCCTCGATGAAGTGGCCGATATGCCGGCCTCGAGCCAGGCGCGTATCCTGCGCGTCTTGACCGAGCAGGCATTCGTGCGCGTGGGTGGCCATCGCCAGATCCGCGTGGACGTGCGGGTCGTTTCCTCTTCCTCGCGCCCGCTCGAAAAGGAAATCGCCGAGCGGCGTTTCCGCGAAGACCTGTTCTACCGCCTCAACGTGGTACCAGTCGCGATCCCGCCGCTGACCGATCGGCGCGACGACATCCCCTCGCTGGTCGATCATTTCTTCACCCGCTATGCCAGCGAGCAGGGCGTTTCGCCGCCGGGCATCACGCCCGAGGCCATGGCCGCATTACAAAGTTATGATTGGCCGGGGAATGTGCGCCAGCTGCGCAATGTGGTGGAGCGCACGATCATCCTCACCCCGCGCGAGCGCCTGGCCCGGATCGAGGCAGACATGCTGCCCGCCGAAATCGTCTCCACCCGGCTTGGCGCCGATACCGGCACCTCGGCGTTGATGGGCGTGCCGCTGCGCGAGGCGCGCGAGAATTTCGAGCGCGAGTACCTCAAGGTGCAGATCCGGCGCTTTTCCGGCAACATCTCAAAGACCGCCAGCTTCATCGGAATGGAACGCTCTGCCCTGCATCGCAAGCTCAAGCTGTTGGGCATGGCCGAGCGGCGCGAGGACGAGGAAGACGACTGACCGCCTGGCGGGCGATCCACCAGGCTTTTACGCACAAGCGAACGTTTGCGACAAAAACCCGGTTTACGCAGCCGCAAAGCGGCCATAAGACAAGGTTCGAAGCCGGCCCATGGCCATTGTCGTGTCATCTTGCACCGCAATGATCGTGAGCCAGATCGCGAAGCCCCGGAATAGCGCCGAAAGGACCGGGGCCCGCCAATAGAACGGAGTCACAAGAATGACCGGAAAGACCCTGTCTGCGCGTCCCCGCGCCAAGTCTGAAGCCGCAGCCCCTGCCGAGGCCGCTGCGCCTGCGACGACGCCCGCACCTGTCGCCAGCGGAGGCGCGGTGAAGGGGCAGAACCTTCAGGACGTGTTCCTCAACCATCTGCGCAAGAATAAGATTCCTGTCACCATGTTTCTGGTGAAGGGCGTCAAGCTGCAAGGCATCGTCACCTGGTTTGACAATTTCTCGATCCTGCTGCGCCGCGATGGTCAGTCGCAGCTGGTCTACAAGCATGCGATCTCCACGATCATGCCGGGCCAGCAGCTTTCGGTTGCCCACTTCCAGAGCGGCAACGACGAAAACGGCAAGAAGCGCCTGTTGCAGGAAGTGTTCCTGTCGAGCGTGCGCGATGCCGGCGTGCAGGTTACCATGTTCCTCGTCAACGGCGTCATGCTGCAGGGCAAGGTCGCGGCCTACGACCTTTTTTGCATGCTGCTGGAACGCGAAGGCTATGTGCAGCTTGCCTATAAGCATGCCGTCTCGACGATTCAGCCGGCCGGCCATGTCGATCTGACGGGTGACTGGGAAGGCGAAGCGAACTGAGCACTTTCGAATTTGGACGCAATGCGGGTGACATCGAAGGCGAAGTCACCCGTGGCGCGCGCGCCATTGTTGTTCTGCCCGATATTCGCCAGCGCGGCGGCTTGGGCGAGGATGCCGAAGCGCGCCTGGAAGAAGGGCAGGGCCTGGCCCGCGCCATCGGCATCGAAGTGGTCGACGCGTTCATCGTGCCGATCCGCGCGGTGCGCCCCGGCACGCTGTTTGGGGAAGGGCAGGTCGAACGCCTGGCTGTGAGCGCCACGCAGAACGAGGCCGAACTGGTCATCATTGATGGAGCGCTGTCGGCGATCCAGCAGCGCAACCTGGAAGACAAGCTCAAGCGCAAGGTGATCGACCGCACCGGGTTGATCCTTGAAATCTTTGGCGAACGCGCCGCCACCGCCGAAGGGCGGCTGCAGGTGGAACTCGCCCATCTCGATTACCAGGCCGGGCGCTTGGTTCGCTCTTGGACCCACCTCGAACGCCAGCGCGGCGGCTTTGGCTTCCTGGGTGGCCCTGGTGAAACCCAGATTGAGGCGGACCGGCGGATGATCCGCAACCGCATGGGCCGCTTGCGCCGCGAACTGGAACAGGTGCGCCGCACCCGTGGCCTGCACCGCGAACGGCGCCAGCGCGCGCCATGGCCGGTGATTGCCCTGGTCGGCTATACCAACGCTGGTAAGTCCACGTTGTTCAACCGCCTGACCGGCGCTGCGGTGATGGCCGAAGACCTGCTGTTCGCCACGCTCGATCCCACCATGCGGGCCATCCGCATGCCGGGGGTGGAAAAGGCGATCCTGTCAGACACGGTCGGCTTCATTTCCGATCTGCCCACGCAGCTGGTCGCGGCGTTCCGCGCCACGCTGGAAGAAGTGACGGCGGCCGACGTGATCGTGCACGTGCGCGATATCGCCAACCCGGCGGCGGCCCAGCAAAAGGCCGAGGTGGAAGAAATCCTTACGGACCTGGGCGTGATCGGGGAGGGTGGCAGCGAGATCCCGATCGTCGAGGCCTGGAACAAGTGGGATCTGCTCGCCGAAGACGAACGCGCCATGCGCGAGGCAATGATCGCCCATGGCGTGCCCGAGCAGAAGGTCGTGCCGATCTCCGCGATGACGGGGGAGGGCACCGATACCCTGCTCAGTGTCTTGAGCGACATGCTGACCGGGAATGCGCAAGTGCTGGAACTCACTGTGCCCGTCAGCGATGGCCAGCGCCTCGCCTGGCTGCACGCCCATGGTGAAGTGCTGCGCGAAGAGCCCAACGAAGACCAGACGGCACTGCGCCTCAGCGTGCGGTTAAGCCTCGCTGATATCGGCCGCTTCACCACGCTCTGACACTTTCACCGCCTGCCACAGTGCTTCCTGGGCATCGAGGTCCAGCGTGGCAAAGCGTCCTTGCGCCAATGCCTCCATCGCGCGGAAACGCCGCTCGAACTTGGCATTGGCGTGGCGCAGCGCGTCTTCGGGGGCAATGCCATAGGCGCGCACGGCGTTGACGGCGGCAAACAGCAGGTCGCCGGCTTCATCCAGCTGTTCCGCTGTGGTTTGCGCCGCGGCCAGCTCGTCGAGTTCCTCGATCACCTTGGCGGTGGGGCCGGCCGTATCGGGCCAGTCGAACCCCACGCGCGCGGCGCGCTTCTGCAGCTTTTCCGCACGCATCAGTGCGGGCAGGGCGAGGGCTACGCCATCCATCGCACTCTGCGCGCCCTTGGCGGCGCGTTCGGCAGCCTTGCGGTTTTCCCAGCGTTCCTCGCGCGATTGGCCGTGATCGTCCTCGCCGCCAAAGATGTGCGGATGGCGATCCTCCATCTTGTCGGCGATCGCGGCGGCAACATCGTCAAAGGCGAAATGGCCAGCCTCCTGCGCCATGCGGCTGTGAAACACCACCTGAAGCAGCAGATCGCCCAGTTCCTCGCGCAGCGCGGCGATATCATCCCGCGCGATGGCATCCGCCACCTCATAGGCTTCCTCGATCGTGTAGGGCGCGATCGAGGCGAAATCCTGCGCCAGATCCCATTCGCAGCCGCCGTGCGGATCACGCAGGCGGGCCATGATCGCCAAAAGGCGGATCAGCGAGGGAGACGATACGGCGGGAGCGGAAACGGAGTCAGACATGACGCTGTTTCTAGGCTGCAAACGGTCAAATGGCACCCCTCTAGCAATCCGACATGATCACTTTCCATTCTGGAAAATTATCTCTTTCCGAATCGGAAAGTCTGCTGTATCGCTTTCCAACATGGAAAGTGAGGAATGACATGATGAGCGCAATTGGAAAAGATGAAGCCCGCGCCGCCTTGGGTGCCGTCGTTGGCGCCCAGCGCGAGCTGGCCACGCTCGCCTGTCCGCCCTGGCGCCACGCGGCTTTCGCCTTGTGCGAAGCGGTGCTGGTGGCGACGCCAGCGGTGGCGTTTGGCTGGCGCATCGCGCTGTTTGTCGCCGTCATGGCCGGGATCATCGCCTGCGTGATGTCCGACCGCCGCCGGCTCGGTGTGTTCATCAATGGCTATCGCCGTGGGCGCACGCGGCGCGTGGCGCTGCTGCTGTTGCTGGGTATCGCCGCGCTCTACATCGCCAGTGTCTGGGCCAGCCTGCATGCTGGCATGCCGCTGCTCAGCTTGGCGCTGGCCGTCATCACCTTTGGCATCAGCTATTGGGGCAGCGTGACGTGGCAGCGCGTGTTCGTGCGCGAAATGCAAGAGGCATGAGCGTGGCGACCGAGGCTGAAACCACGGCTGATCTCGATGGGCTGGAACCTTTGCTCCAGGCGCCAGCGCGGCTGCAAGTCATGGCAGTGTTGAGCCACGTGCAGGATGCCGAATTCGCCCGGCTGCGCGAGATTACCAAGTGCAGCGATTCCGTGCTGTCCAAGCATCTGTCGGCCTTGGCTGATGCAGACCTGATCGCACTACGCAAGGCGCCGGTCGATGGGCGGCAGCGCACCTGGGCGCGGATCACCGCAACCGGGCGCATGCGCTTTGGCAAACACGTCGCCGCGCTCAAGCAGATCCTGGCGGGTGCGGCAGTGTGATCGGCACCGCCCGCCGGGAGTATTCCGCCATACAGATAAGATGTATTATGTAAAATGCACTTGGCTTGAAGCCCGGATCAGCGGGCTTTGAGCCAAGTATATACCAAGGCCGTCAGTACGATGATAACGCCCCAGATCAGCGCCATCTGGAGCCGTGCCGGCCATTGCACGCGGCGCAGCGCGCCGTTGCGCGATACCAGGACCAGCGCCATGATCAGGCCAATCAAGGCAGCGATGCGATCGGGCGTGATCATGGCGCTATCCTTTCAGTGCGCTCACAGGCTGATTTCGAGGCCATCATAGCCTGGCTGGACGTTGTCGGGCGTTTCGCCGCACAAGGTGCGATAATCCATCGACTTGTCGAGATGCGTCAGAACCGCCTGGCCTGCCCGGCAGGTGTCGATCAGTTCCAGCGCCATCGCCAGATGGGCATGCGTGGGATGCGGCTGCCGCCGCAAGGCATCGACTACCAGCACGTCAACCCGATAGAACAGGTTGATCATCTCATCATTTATTTCAGAAAAATCTGTCGCATAGCCAATGGACTTGCCATTCTGGTCGAACCGGAACGCGGTTGATTGCGCCGGGCCATGGGCCATCTGGCAATGGCTGATGGCAATGCCGGCGACCATGCGCACGCGATCGAGATTATCGAGGTTGCAGATCGTGTGATAGCCGTGCTGCCCGGCAAAGACATAGCCAAAGCGCTGGCGCAGCCGGCGCACGGTCTCATCGGCGGCATAGCCCGGAATCGGTGCGCCGCGGCCCATGCGCAGCGGGCGCAGATCATCGATGCCGTGCGTGTGATCGGCATGGTCGTGCGTCCACACCACGCCATCGATCCGGTCGATTTCGGTAGCGAGCAATTGGTGGCGCAGATCGGTGGGCGTATCGACCAGGATGCGTGCGCCATCGGCGCCTTCCACCACGATCGCCACGCGGGTGCGGCGGTTGCGCGGCTCGGCCGGATCGCATTCCCCCCAGTCGTTGCCGATGCGCGGCACCCCGGTGGAGGTGCCCGATCCCAGCATGACCAGCTTCATGCCGCTGGCCTTTCGGCCTTGCTGAACAGGCGGAAGAAGTTGTCGGTGGTCACCGCGCCAAGTTGTTCGATCGTGACGCCACGCAGCGCGGCGACAAACGCGGCGGTATCGGCCACGAAGGCTGGTTCGCACTTCTTGCCGCGATGGGGGATCGGCGCGAGGAACGGCGCATCGGTCTCCACCAGCAGGCGATCATCGGGAATGTCGGCAACAAAGCCTTGCAAGTCCTTGGCGTTCTTGAACGTGACGATGCCGGAAATCGAGATCGTCAAGCCCAGGTCGAGCACCGCGCGGCCAAAGCCGGCGCTGGCGGTGAAGCAATGGATCAACGCCGGGAAGGCGCCCTTCCCCATTTCTTCGGTCAGGATGCGCAGCGTATCGTCCTCGGCATCGCGCGTATGGATGATCAACGGCAAGCCGGTGTCTCGCGCCACCCCAATGTGCATGCGGAACAAGTCCTGCTGCACCTGGCGGTCGGAATGATCGTAAAAGTAATCGAGCCCGGTTTCACCGATGCCGATCACGCGCGGGTCTGCCGTGGCCGCTGCCAGCACCGCAGCGCCCAGATCAGCATGGCTATCCGCCTCGTGCGGATGGATGCCCACGCTTGCCCACACGTCAGGCTCACGATGGGCCACGGCCACGACTTCTTCCCACTCCCGCTGCCGTGTCGAGATGTTGAGGAAGCCGCGCACACCGCGCGCGCGGGCTGCCGTCAGTGCCTCGGCCTGGCGATCAACCAGGCCTTCGTAAATGAGGTGGCAATGGGAATCGATCAGCATCAGGCGCTCGCGCTTTCCTCGGCCGGCAGCTCAAGCCGTGGGAACGCGCCGACCGGCTGCGCCAAGGCTTCCCCGGTGGCCACGCGCTCCATGTACCAGCCCGCATGGTGCAAGGCGCCATAGCCGCGCTCGCCGGCCGGAATGCCGAGCTGGTCAAGCACTTTGCCCGCCGCCGTCGGCACGATCGGGGCGATGGCAATGGTCAGGTCGCGAATGGCCATGAACAGGGTAAGCAGCACGGCGCGCATTCGTTCCGGGTCGGTCTTGCGCAGCGTCCACGGTGCCTGCTCGTCGATATAGGCGTTGCAGGCAAAGACCGCGCGCATCCACGCATCGATCCCGGCGGAGAAATTGAGCGCGGCAAATTCGCGTGTGACTTCCACAGAGCAAGCGTAACGAACGAACCCGGTTAAAACATCGTCGGCCTCCGTGCTCGAAAAGGTGTCGAGCTTGCCGTCCATGTTCTTGAAGATCATGGAAAGAACCCGTTGCACCAGGTTGCCATAGCTGTTGGCCAGCTCGGCATTGCAGCGCGTCACGATCGCTTCGGCCGACCACGAGCCGTCCTGGCCGAACGCCACCTCGCGCATGAAGAAATAGCGCACCGCGTCGACACCAAAGCGTTCGGCCAGCGCGATCGGGTCGGTCACGTTGCCAAGCGACTTCGATTCCTTCTGCCCCCGGTTGAGCAGGAAGCCATGGCCGAACACCTGGTGTGGCACCGGCAGGTTGGCGCTCATCAGGAAGGCGGGCCAGTAGATCGTGTGGAACCGCACGATGTCCTTGCCGATGAGGTGCAGGTTTGCCGGCCAATACTTTGCAAAGGCGTCGGTTTCTTCCGGCCAGCCGAGGCCGGTAAGATAGTTGGTCAGCGCATCGACCCACACGTACATCACGTGGTTGTCGCTGCCCGGAACCTTGACCCCCCAGTCAAAGCTGGTGCGCGAGACCGAAAGGTCGCGCAGTCCCTGCGAGACAAACGCGATCATCTCGTTGCGGCGCGCCTCGGGCCGGATGAAATCGGGATTGTCGGTATAGAGCGCGAGCAGCTTGTCCTGATACTTCGACAGGCGGAAGAACCAGCTTTCCTCCACGGTCCATTCCACCGGGGTGCCCTGGGGCGAGAGCTTGCTGCCCCCTTCCCCTTCGACCAGTTCGCTTTCGTCGTAATAGGCCTCGTCGCGCACCGAGTACCAACCTTCGTAGCGATCGAGATAGAGATCGCCGTTGGCTTCCATGCGCTTCCAGATTTCCTGGCTAGCGGTGTGGTGGCGTGGCTCGGTGGTGCGCAGGAATACGTCATAATTGACGTTCAATGCGGCGCACATATCAATGAAATGCTGCGACATCTGATCGCTCAGCTGCGCCGGCGTCAGATCCAGGTCGCGCGCCTTCTGCGCCATTTTCAGGCCGTGCTCGTCCGTGCCGGTCTGCAGGCGCACGTCGCGGCCCATCGCCTTGTGGAACCGCGCGATCACATCGGCGGCGATCGCTTCATAGGCGTGGCCGATATGCGGCTTGCCGTTGGGATAGGAAATGGCGGTGGTGATGTAATAGGGTTCGCCCATGGCGACAGTCGCTTCCTTCAGCGGGATGTTGCCCCCGCTCTAGTGCGCGCAGCGCGCGCCAGCAACCCGCCGATTTCCATAACCAGCAATGCCGGATCAAAGTTATGCGTCGGCACTTCGCGCGCTAGGTCGACGAGATGCTGGTGCGCCGCGATGATCGCCAGGCGGTTGTCGGCGCCGGCCTGGGTCACTTCTTCGGCCAGAACGGTGCGCGCCGCCTCGATCGTTGCCAGCAATCGCTCGCGATCGGGCCTTGCGCCCAAGGCGCTGCCCAGTTCACCGCGCAGGCCCAGGTCAGGATCGCCGGTGTGAAGGATCCGGCGCAGCAGCGCCAGCGGGCGGCCAAGATCCTGCGTCGCAAAGGTCAGCGCCGCGCCGGGCGAGCCATGCGCCACGGCAATGGCGGCAGCGCGCGTTTCGGCATCGAGTTCGGGCGCGGATAATGAAACGGCGTCGTTCATTTCCTTGAGATCGAGCGGGCGGAAGCGCAGTACCTGGCAGCGCGAGCGCACCGTGGGCAGCAGGCGGCCGAGTTGATGCACTACAAGCAGGAAGAAAGTGCCCTGGGGCGGCTCTTCCAACCCCTTGAGCAGCGCGTTGACCGCACCCTTTTCCAGATGATCGGCCGCGTCCACGATCACCGCGCGGCGCGCGCCCAGTGTCGGCCGGGTGTGCAGGCGATGGAGCATCGTACGGATTTGATCGACGTTGATATTGCGCTTGCGGGCATAGGGACGCCCGTCGTCACGCTTCTTCGCTTCATCATCGTTGGCGGGGAGCGGCTCGAGCACCAGGATATCGGGGTGATGCAACGCCGGTGGCTGCGGCACGCCCGGCTCGGCCACCAGCTTGGCTGCAGCTTCGAGCGCAAAGCTGGCCTTGCCCAGCCCTTCACGACCAGCCAGCAGCCAGCCGTGGTGCATGCGCTGCCCGGCCATGGCTGCGTTCCAGGTTTCCCAGGGGTGTTCGTGGCCGATCAGCATGCTGGCGGCATCCATGGCGCCAGCGCGTCAAGAATGCGCGCGCCGACTGCTTCGGGGGTGCCTAGCGCGGAAACGCGGGCAAAGCGCCCTGGCTCGGCAGCGGCGAAGCCATCGAATGCGGCGGCAACGCGCGCATGATAGGCGGCATCGCGCCCGCCGATCCGGTCTGCCTGGCCCTGGTCACGCAGTGCGCAGCGGGCGGCGGCCTCTTCGGCGGGTAGTTCCAACAGGATCGTGCAATCGGGCAGCAGCGCTTCGCTGCCAATGGCGTGCAGTGCCATGACATCGGCATCGGACAGCCCGTTGCCGCCGCCCTGATAGGCGCGGCTGCTATCGATGAAGCGGTCGCAGATCACCCAGTCGCCGCGCGCCAGCGCCGGGCGGATCAACCGCTCGACATGATCGGCACGCGCGGCCGCAAACAGCAGCGCCTCGGCCCGGGTGCCCCAGCCTTCGCCTTGCGTGCTCAACAGCAGGTTGCGGATCGCCTCGGCGCCGGGGGTTCCGCCCGGTTCGCGGGTGAGCACCGCGCCGATCCCACGCGCGGCCAGGGCCTGGACCAGAAGGCGCGCCTGGGTCGACTTGCCGGCGCCCTCGCCCCCTTCGAACACGATGAAGCGCCCGGTCGTGGCGGTGTCGCTCATCGTCCGGTCATCGCGGCAAAGCCATTGCGCAGGCGATCGAACAGGCCGCCCTTGGGCACCGCCTCGGCCGCCGCCAATGGCAGGCGTGCGTCGGGCTGGCCGGGCGCATGCACCACCAGCGTGGCCACTTCCTGGCCCTTGGCGATCGGCGCGCGCAGCGGCCCCTTGTAGCGGATAGACAGCGTGGGCCGCACCGTCTGGCCGTGGCCGACGAGCATCGCCAGTTGGCGCGGCGCCACCAGGCCGACGCTGGCTACCGTGCCGCCCTGCACCCGCGCGCTGCCAACATGGTCACCAGCAGCGAACAGCGGCTTTTCATCGAACGCGGCAAAGCCCCATTCGATCAGCGCCGCGCCATCGCGGGCGCGGTCCTGCGGCCGGTCATAGCCGCCCACCACCATCATCAGGCGGCGGCCGTTGCGCTGCGCCGAACCGACTAGGCCATAGCCGGCCTCGTTGGTAAAACCGGTCTTCACCCCATCTGCGCCGGTCACCACGCCATAGAGCGGGTTGTGGTTGCGCTGCTCGATCCCATTCCAGATCATCGTTTCGTGGCCATAGAACCGGCGATAGAAATCGGGGTGGCGGGTGATCAGCGCGGTGCTCAGCGTGGCAAGGTCTGCCGCCGAAACATAGGTGCGGCCTTCGTCCATCCAGCCATTGGGCGTGTTGTAGTGGGTGTCACGCATGCCCAGCGTGCGGGCCTGCGCATTCATGAGCGCGGTAAAGCCGGGCACGTTGCCCGCAACGCCCTCTGCCAGCACGACGCAGGCATCGTTGGCCGAGACGGTGACGATGCCTTCCAGCAGATCGGCCACGCGGGTCTGGCTGTTGTTTTCCAGGAACATCGTGCTGCCCACGCCATGCCACTGGCGGAACGTTTCAGGCCGCATGGCAAAGCTCGCATCGAGCTTGAGCTTGCCCTGCGCGGCCAGTTCGAACGCGACATAGCTGGTCATGATCTTGGTAAGCGAAGCCGGCACGAAACGGCGGTGCGACTGCCGCTCGAACAGCACCCGCCCGGAATTGACGTCAATCAGCAGAGCGATTGGCGCCACCACCTCGGGCGGATGGGCTGGATCGGCCGACACCTGCACGTGCGGAGACTTCATGCCCTGGGCAGGCACGGCAACGGTGGCCACAGCGGCCAGGGCAACGGCAACGGAAAGCAGACGGCGCAAGCAAAACCCCGAATTCACGATGGGACCAGCCCGCCTGCCTTATGGCGCGCGCTGGATCTGGGCATCGGCATAGCCCGCCCGCTTCGCCTTGCCCAGAGCCGCCTTGGCCTCGTCTTGTGAGCCGGCCGCAATGCGCACGCGGAAGAACTTGCCGGCCGGCGCCACGGTTCCGCCCACTTCGCGTGCGGCCTTGTCGGCATTGGCGCGCGTAGAAAACGCGCCAACCTGCACGACATAGGCCGTCGAATGGGCTGATGCGGTGGCCTGATGCTCGGCCTTGGGCGCCGGCTTTGGCTCTGCCTTTGCCGGCGCCTTGGGTTCGGGCCGAGGCGTGACGGGCTTGGGCGCCGGCGCCTTTGCGGCAACGGCCTTTGGCGCCGCCGAGGGGGCTGACGGCGCTGGCGGGCGCGGCGCGGGCATCGGCGTGGTGTTACGCATGACCGGCTTGGGCGCCGGAGCCGGCGGCGTTGGTGTTGGCGCTGGCGGCTGCTTACCGGCCAGGGCGGCGGCGAGCAATTCGGGCTTGGGCTCGGCCGGCGGGAGAATGCCGAGCTTGCGCTTGAGCGCGGTGAGCAGTCCGGGCGGGGTATCCATGCGGGCCGGCGCCTGTTGCCCGGCGCGCAGCAGCGCGCGTTCGCCCTCCGGCGGGTTGACGCGGCGCACGCGCACCGGCGAATGCGGGCCGCTCAGGCCAAGCTGGGCGATCGCGCCGGGCGAAAGCGCCACCAGCCCATCGCCCTCCATCGGCCCGCGTCGTTCCAGCCGCACCAGGATCGTGCGCCCGGTATCGAGCGAGGTCACTTCGACATAGCTCGGCAAAGGCAGCGTGCGATGCGCGCCGCTGATCCCGCCGCCGCCTTCGGCATCGGGCACGGCATAGCCTACCGCATCATAGTTCATCGTATCGGCGGGGGTATAGGTCACCCCGCCAACCGCGAACGGAGCGCCCAGCACCATGGGGTAATCGGCGGCCGGGCCGCTTACCGCTTGGGCCAGGGCCATCTGCGCTGTGCCGCAGCCCAGCATCAGGGGAATGGCCAGGGCGGCGGCGGTCAGGCGAAGGCGATCAGCGGCTGATTTCATCGGCGAGCAATCCCACGGACAGGGCGTAAAAGTTCGAGCAGTTGTAATCGAGGATGACCCGATAATTTCCGGTTAGCAAATAGGCGGTGCGCCCTGGTCCGTCCGGCTCGAAAAACGTGGCGAGCGTATCGTCGCCCGCAGGCCAGACGCCGGCCTGGGGCATGATGCCCATCGCCCGCCATTCGCGCAGGGTGCGCCAGCGGCTGTGCCGGGCAAACACCAGCGGGCAGCGCGGGCTGGCCAGCGCGGTGCCCAGGCGGCTGCGGTCGAGCCCGGCCGGCGCCGTCACGGCAAAGCCCCAGGGTTCGCCCGGGCGCCAGCCGGCATCGCGGAAATAGTTGGCGATCGAGGCGATGGTGTCGGCCCGGCTCGCCCAGATATCAGGAAGGCCGTCGCCATCGGCATCCTGTGCCACGCGCAGATAGACGCTGGGCAGGAACTGCGGATTGCCAAAGACGCCGGCCCAGCTGCCGACCAGCTTTTGCCGGGGCACGCCGCGATCGATCATCTTGAGCACCGCGACGAACTCATCAGCGAAAAGATCGCGCCGGCGTCCTTCAAAGGCGAGCGAGGCGAGCGAGCGCGGCAAATCGAAATCGCCGGTGTAGCTGCCAAAATTGCTCTCATGCCCCCAGATCGCCAGGATCACCGGGCCGGGCACGCCATAGCGGCGGCTGACGGCCTCGATCTGCTGCATCGATTCGGCATAGATGCGCCGCCCCTTGGCAATCCGCACCGAATCCACATGGCGCCGGCGATACGGCTCGAACGAGGGCGTACCCCCGCCCGACTGCGCGCCGCCCGGCTGGCTGCGATCGAATGCGATCACGCGCGGGTTGAACGTGAGCCCGGGCAGAACGCTGGCAATCGTCTGCTCGCGCACCCCAGCGCCGCGCGCCTTGGCGGCCAGGAGTTGCAGGTAGCCCTGAAAGCCGGCTTCTTCGCTATCTTGCGCCACCGCTGGGCCAGCCAGCGCGGCCAATGCCAGCGCGGCACCCATCGCCACGCGGCGCCAGGCCCGGCGGCCCCACGCGGCGGGCGGCATCGGACGCGAAGAATTAACGGTTGAAACGAAAGGGATCGGTTGGGCCATCATTGCAGGCTGTCTTGCATGCCTTGCCCGACAATGGAACACCCCCGCGCCCAGGTGAGGCGCCAAGCCTGCCGAAAATCGCCCCATTTGCGCATTTTGCGGGGATGGCAGTGCAAAACCTCTTTGCGCATCGCATGACAACCGCTATCGGCGGCGCGCCGGAAGGGTGGCAGAGTGGTCGATTGCAGCGGTCTTGAAAACCGCCGATGTGCAAGCATCCGTGGGTTCGAATCCCACCCCTTCCGCCACCCTGCCCTGTCGGATCAGCCACCACACAGGCCGAGGTCGCGCAACGCGCGGCGATAGAACATCGAACTCATGTCAGCGGTCAGGTGCGCTTCGGCGCTGGGATCGAGCGGCAGTTGCGCGGGCCATTGCGCCTCTACCATGGCGCGGTCTTCCTCGAACACCTGGCGGTTGAAGTCATAGACGCCCTGCACCGGCTGATCGGTATCGAAATTGCGGGCAATCGGCACGAACAGGCGGGTTTCGGTGGCTGAAACCGGCGATGCCGCATTGAGGATCACCAGGCGATCATCGCCGGGGAAATGCACTTCGAGCGTGGCCGTGAACGGGACATGGCAGCGGAAGTGGCGCAGCCAGCGAAAACCCGGCGGCGCCTTGTCCACGCCTTTGGGGTAGTTGGCCACGTTGCTCCAGTATTCCGCCTCGAAACCCTGCGCCGTGCGGCGGGGGCGATAATCGGGCACCTGGGCATTATCGGGATCGGCAAAGCTTTCGCTGTGGATGAAGGCAAAATGCGCGACGTCGAGAAAGCCCTCCATCTGCCGTCCGGCCGAGCCGCGAATATCGATCCACGGGCAGACGATCTGCTGAAAGCCAGCCTCGTCCCAATGTGGCATGGCAATGATCGCGTCAGTATCCGGCGCGGTCGCTGCGGGATCAAGGCAGGTCCAGATCAGGCCGTAGCGTTCCACTGCCGGGTAGGTGTGAAGGTGGAACTGCGCCGGGATCGACCGTTGCGGCTGCGCGGGCACATGCACACAGCGCCCACCAGCGCCGAAGGTGAGGCCGTGATAGGGACATTCGACCCCGCGCCCGTTGCCCCGCCCCATGCTGAGCGGAACGCCGCGATGGGGGCAACGGTCGGGTGCGATGACCAGCGTATCCTCGGCGCGATAGAGCACCAAAGGCTGATCGAGCAGCCGCGCCTTGATCGGTGCCTCGCCTACCTCGCGCGCCATGGCAACGGGATACCAATGGCGCGCAAGGATCGCCCCATCCTGCGGCGTAAAGGTGCAACCATGCGGGAGGACCGGTTCGAAAGATGCGAGCGGGGCCGTGGCCATGGGCAGCATTACCTTATCGTTTCAACGCGATGGCAATATGATGGCGGCGCGATGGTGTGCGATCAAACGCAATGATTCTCACGCGCTGTTGCAAAAATGCGCGCGGTCAAATCTCTTTGGGCAGCACCAGGTTGAGCACCAGCGCAATCACGGCCACCGGCATGACGCCCGATGACAGCAGTATCCGGGCGGTTTCCGGCAGGTGGCCCAGCGCCTCAGGCTCAAGCTGGAGCCCGAACGCGACCGAGAGCGCGGTGCCGGCTACCAGCATGTTGCGCTGGTTCCATGCGACGCTGGAGAGCATGGCGAGCGCGGAGGACGCGACCATGCCGAACATCACGATCACCCCGCCGCCCAGCACTTCGATCGGGACAGTGGTGATCACCGCGCCGATCTTGGGCAGCAGGCCGCACAGGATCAGAAACAACGCGCCCAGTGTCACCACGAAGCGGCTCATCAGGCCCGACATGGCGATCAGGCCCACGTTCTGGCTGAACGTGGTATTGGGCATGGCGCCAAACAGGGCCGACAAAGCGGTGCCCACGCCATCGGCGGCCACCGCGCCCATCACTTCCTGATCGGTGGCGCGCCGCCCTGCCCCGTTTTCGCAGATCGCCTCGACATCGCCGATTGATTCGATCGACGAGACGAAGCCGATCAGGCAGAAACCCAGGATCGCCGAGGGCGACAGTTCCCAGCCAAAGGCCAGGAAACGCGGCAGCATCAGCCAGTGCGCCTGCGCCACCGGGGCAAAGTCCACGCGGCCCATGGCCAGCGCCACGCCATAGCCAGCGAGCAGGCCAAGCAGCACGGCTGCGGTTGAAAACACCCCGCGCCCGAAGAACTTGAGGCCAAGCGTGGCGAACACGACAACGCCCGCCAGCAGCCAGCTCGACGCCGCGCCATAGGCCGGCAGCCCGCGCAGCGTCACCCCGCCTGCGGCATATTCCACGCCCACGCGCACCAAAGACAGCCCGATCATCAGCACGACCAGCCCGGTGACCAGTGGCGGGAGGGCAAAGCGGATCGGCCCGACCAGGCGGCTGAGCCCGGCATGGAGCAGCCCGGCCAGGAACGCGGCAGTGGTCAGCGCGGCCATGCCCTCCACGCCCTTGCCAGCCACGATCGGGATCATCACCGAAATGAAGGCAAAGCTGGTGCCCTGCACCAGTGGCAGCCGCGCGCCGATCGGCCCCAGCCCCACGGTCTGCAATAAGGTGGCGACCCCGGCAAAGAGCATGGCCGCCTGGATCATGTAGATCAGCGCCGAGGGATCGGCCGAACCAAAGCCGAACCCGGCCGCCCCGGCCACGATGATCGGCGGCGTGATGTTGGAAACGAACATCGCCAGCACGTGCTGCACGCCCAGTGCCACGGCCATGGGCAGCGGCGGCACATAGGCAGGATCACGCCGCTCGCTTTCGGTCGGCCCGGATAGGGGCGCGGCGCTTTCGGGTATCGCTGCTGTTGCCATGGCTGCCTCCGTCATGCCGATCATCCGTTCCTATGCCATCAGCCGGGCGAGCGCCGCTTGCGCGCCGGCCACGACCTCTGTCTGGGCCGACAGCACCAGTTCGCCGCCGCGCACCACACCGCGCCCTTCGACGAAGACATCGCGCGGCCCTGCCGGCGGGGCAAAGACCAGCGCTGCCAGCGCGTCCCAACTGCCGGTCGAGGCGATCTGCGCCACGGGCCAGATGGCCAGGTCGGCGCGTTTGCCCGGTTGCAACTGGCCGCAATCGGGGCGGCCGAGAATTTCGGCCCCGCCCCTTGTTGCCATGCGCAGGGCTTCGCGCGCGGAAAGCGCACCGGCCCCGCCAGCCACGCGTTGCAGCAGCATGGCCTGGCGCGCTTCGGCCAAAAGGTGCCCGCTGTCGCTGGAGGCGGAACCATCCACGCCCAGGCCCAGCGGCACTCCGGCATCGAGCATGGCGCGCACGGGCGCGATGCCCGATCCCAGGCGGCAGTTCGAACAGGGGCAATGCGCCACCCCGGTGCGGGTGCGGGCAAACAGCGCGATTTCGCTGGGATCGAGCTGCACGCAATGGGCATGCCACACATCCGGCCCGGTCCAGCCCAGGCTCTCGGCATAGTCGCCGGGGCGGCAGCCGAACTTCTCCAGGCTGTAGCGCACGTCGTCGGCGTCTTCGGCCAGATGGGTGTGCATCATCACGCCTTTGTCGCGCGCCAGGATCGCGGCATCGCGCATCAGTTCGCGGCTTACTGAAAAGGGCGAGCACGGCGCCACGCCGACGCGGACCATGGCGCCCTCGCCGGCATCATGGAACGCATCGATCACGCGGATCATGTCATCGAGGATGGCCGGTTCGGCCTCGACCAGGCTGTCTGGCGGCAGGCCGCCCAGGCTTTCGCCCACGCTCATCGCCCCGCGCGTGGGGTGAAAGCGGATGCCGATGGTCTGCGCCGCGGCGATCGTGTCTTCCAGGCGCACGCCGTTGGGAAAGAGATAGAGGTGATCCGAAGACAGCGTACAGCCCGACAGCGCGAGTTCGGCCAGGCCCAGCCGCGTGGCGGCAAAGACATCATCGGGCGTATAGCGCGCCCAGATAGGGTACAGCGTCTTGAGCCAGCCGAACAGCGAGGCATCCTGGCAGCCCGGCACCGCGCGGGTGAGAGACTGGTAGAGGTGGTGGTGCGTGTTGACCAGGCCAGGCGTGACGACGCAGCCACGCGCGTCGATTGCCTCGATCCCGGCGAGTTGCGGCGCCAGATCGGCGGTCGGGCCGCAGGCCACGATAGCGCCGTCGCGCCAGATCAGCGCGCCATCGGCAATCTCGGTGCCGGCATCGTCCATCGTTGCCAGCACATCGGCATGGATGATCGCCCCGCTATGCAGGCCGCCGCTGCTCACTTGGGCGGCGCCTTGGCATAGCGCGGCCAATCCGCCAGCAGCGTGTCCACCACTTTCGATCCGACGGTATAGAGCGCTTCGAGCGAGGCGCGCATGCCGGAATAGTTGTTGTTTTCCTTGAGCAGATAGTCGGCCGGCGCCACACCGGGCGGCGGCATGGTGAAGTTGGACGCGCCGCGCAGCACCATCACCCGGTTGCGATCGGCCCGGCCGATCCGCGCAAGATAGTCGATCGATTGGAACGTGCCGGTTTCTTCCATGGCAGAGGTGACGAACACGCCCTTGCCGCCGGTCCAGAAATCCACCCAATCGTGCGCCCACTGCGTCATCAAGCCGCCGTGCCAAAAGGTCATCGCGGCCAGATTGTCGCCGGTCATCACGCGCGGCGGCGACTGCGCCGGGGCCATGCCGGTGAACGGCGCGCGCGCGGCGGCCAGTTGCGCGCTGTCGGGCAGCGCGATGTCCTTGGTCAGGCCATAGGCCCAATCGGCCAGCGCGGGGTTGAGCGCGAACATCTCGCCCTCGTTCGCCTGTTGCGGCCGCTTGTCACGCACTGTGTCATTGGGCCCATTGGAATGCAGCGCGAAATAGCCGCTCTTCCAATCGGCAGGAATTTCGCGGGCATCGATCTCGTGCGCCAGATCGCCATCGACCAGATAATGCGCCCACACGGCCGAGCCGATCGTCGCCTGGTGCGGGTCAACCCCGGCAATGCCGGCGACCAGCCAATAGGCGTGCGACAGGTCGAACCGCTGATCGAGCCCCAGTGCCAGCGTGGCCGTGGCCGAGCGGATCGAGCCCATGCCCGTCACCATGCCCAGGATCTGGCTGTCGGGATTGTAGAAGAGATCGTGGTGTGATTGCGGGAACGGGATGCGCACGTCCAGCTTGCGCCGCTCGCGCCAGAACTGGAATTCGCCCGGCGCGTCACCCGTGTCCTGCCCCACTTCGAACATGGTGACGACCACCACTTTGACTGGAATCTTGGCCGCGCAGGCTGCGCCCGGCGCACATCGCAAGGCCTTGGCCACCGCAGGCGGAACGGCCGGAGTGGTGGCGGCACGGGCGCCAGTGGCCATGCCAGCGAGCGCCAAGGCGATGGCCGCGTGGCGCAGGCCCTTCATCTGCAACATCATGAATATCCGATAGGCAATTGACAGGGCGGCAAAATATCGCCGCCCTGTACTGAGGATCAGAACTTGTACTGGATGGTCGCCTGGAAATTGCGCGGCACCTGCGGCAGGGCGATATCGGCCCCGAACAGATCCTGGCCACCGGCCCGGAAATAGCGCGCGTTGTTGAGGTTCTTGACCACGGCACGGAACATCCAGTGACCGGTGGTGAACGAAGCACCGGCATTGACCAGCCAATAGGCCGGCAGGCGCACCGTCTGGCTATAGCTGGAGAACACCGAGTCCACGTGGCTGACATCGGCGTTGATCGCGATGCCGTTGTCAAAGGCATAGGTGCCGGTTGCCGACACCACGTTGTGCGGAATGCCGGGACGCCGCGCTTCGGCGTTAGTCGAGGGGAACAGGTAGCCGATCTGACTGCCGCCGAGATAGAGCGACGGATCCTTGACGTTCACCATGTCACCGATGCCGAAGTAGTTGAAATAGCCGCCGCTGGTGAGCGCCGAGATATTCACCACGTCGATATAGGTGTAGTTCGCGGTGACCAGCGCGTGCTTGTCGATCGCCCAGCGCAGTTCCGCTTCCACGCCCTTGGTGCGGATCGACTGGTTGGTCAGCGGGCTATCGGAAACGACGTCGGTGCGCTCCTGCTTGTAGACCGACAGCGCCGCATAGAGCCGCTTGTCGAGGAACTCACCCTTGATGCCGGCTTCATAGAGGCGCGAGGCCGACAGGAACGTGCCCCCGGCAATCGCGGTCGGCTGGATTTCGGCGCCTTCACCGGCGACCACCGTCGATTGGCGCGACGCGGTGACATAGGGAATGATGCCGATCGGCGTCTTGTAGGAAACGCTGGCGTTCCACGACAGGCCGCTGTTGTTGCCGGTGGCTTGCGCCACGCTGGGATAATCGGCCGGATCATACTTGGTAAGCAGCGCGGTGGACGTGGCGTGGACATGGTCCCAGCGCAGGCCGGCAATCACGTCGAGGCCGAAATCGAAATCGGCATCGACCAGCCCGGCCAGACCGACGTCGAGATAGTGGCCCTTGAGATAGTCGGAATAGTTGCAATCGCAGTCGGTGGAAAGCTGGCGGGTGGATGCCGCGGTATAGCCCGTGGTGATATCGGGACGGTTCCACAGTTCGACGCCAAAGTCATCGGCAAAGTTGAACTTGGTGTAGCGCAGCGAGGGGGCTGCCTGGATCGAAAACTTGCCGGCAGACGTGGTGAAGCTGTCGCTGATCACCACCTTGTCTTCCAGAACGTAGGAATCGATCTTTTGCGAGAAGCCGTAGTAGTTCTCGTTGAGGTTCTTGGTGCCGTCGTAGAAGACCTGGTTCTTGATCTCCAGCTTGCCCGGCCCGGTCCAGATCAGGTCGAAATAGAACGTCTTCTGATCGTTGTTGAGCTTGTCATTGGGGCCGGTCAGCGTGTCGCGCTTGCTCAGCTTGGTGGTGCCGGGGTTGACCAGCGCGAGGTCGGGATAGTTGGCCTTGAGGCAGGCGTCGGTCCAGCCCGAAGCGCCGATGCCGCCGCCGCAGCCAAACGAACCGAAGATGCTCAGGCCCTTGCCGCCGTTGGCCGCCCGCGCTTCGGCGCGCGTGATCATTCCGTCGGCAGCGATATTGACCAGGTTGCCATTCTTGTCAGTGATGTAATTGCTGGCATTACCGGTGACGTAATTGCCGTTGTCGATCAGGTCTTGCGACAGGCGGTTCCAGCCGCCGTTTTGCTGGCCGCGGAACTTTTGATACATGCCGCCGAATTCGGTGCGCAGGTTGCTGGTAATGTCGGTGTCGAACGCGGCCGAGAGCACCAGGTTGCGCGGGTGGATGTTGCGGTAATAGCTGCCCGAATCCTCGGACTCAGCATAGAGGCTGTAGCCGAACTGGTGATCGCCGATCCGACCCGGTCCAGTGATGCTGCCCTTGAGCACGCTGCGGGCC
The DNA here is from genome assembly GCF_001598375.1 of Novosphingobium capsulatum NBRC 12533. Lineage (GTDB taxonomy): Bacteria > Pseudomonadota > Alphaproteobacteria > Sphingomonadales > Sphingomonadaceae > Novosphingobium > Novosphingobium capsulatum. The sequence goes on along the minus strand of NZ_BCYV01000008.1, from coordinate 28,944 downwards.
CAGCTGCCGGTGTCATAGGCGATGAAGCCATGCGGATCGGGCGCATAGGTGCCATTGGCGGCGCGCGCCGTCTTGGGCACGAAGTTCATGTAGCCGCCGGTCTTGGACGGGCCATAGATCGGCGAGGCCGGGCCGCGCACGATGTCGATGCGATCGGCGGCAGCAATCGGGGTGGGATAGTTGCCGGGATTTTCCAGGCGCAGCATGCCGCGGAAATAGACTTCGCCGGGCGTGCCGCGGATGTCGAGCGCGCCGCCGGTGCCGAAGAACGAGCTGGTAAACGTGCCGGGTACCTGGCTGACCAGGTCATAGATCTGCGTGATGCCAAAGCGTTCGAGCTGTTCCGAGCTTACCGACGATGCCGCGCGCGGCGTTTCGGCCAGCGTCTTGTCGAACCCGAAAACCGAGCCGACATCCTTCAGCGGCAGCGCGCCGAGCGAGCCCGACACGACGATTTCGGGCTTTTCATCGCCGGCTTCGGGTGCCGGTGCGGCCTGGTCGGCCAGCGCCGGCCGGGCCAGCGCGGTTCCCGCCAGCAGAGCGAGAGCGACCATCGCGCGGCGCGCGGGCTTGGGCTGGTGCAGCCGTGCTTGAAACATGCTCATTCTTCGTAACCCCCATGATCGGGCCACGCCGCTGTGGGCGTGCCGTCCGTTGCTGTTTTTCTGCCTTCACGCCCCTCCCTGGGCATGATCTTGTTTTTATGACTTTTTATTATTCATTGCGGCGGCCTTGATGGCGTCGTCCTCAAACGCCTCCAGCCGCTGTTCCAATGCCATCTGCAGGCGCGCCTTCTCGCTAGCCGCCAGCAGCGCGCGGCACGGCGAGGCCGAGGCAGCCTGCCCCGTGCCACTGCACGGCGCGGCCCATTGCCCGACATGGCGATCGCGCCACAGGCTGGCGCCGGGCACGAAGCTGTATTCCAGCGAAGCGCGCGCCATGGCCTTGAGATCGCCATAGGTCAGGCCCTGCTCTTGCACGCCGCGCTGGAACTCGTTGGTGATGTCGGTGCGCAGCACGCCCTGATCATCGGTGGCAAGAACCACCGGCACGCCGTGGCGGCGATAGAGCGAGAGCGGATGCGCCGGCCCTTTCACGCCCAGGATCACGGCGTTGCTGGTGAGGTTGATCTCCACCGCCACGCCCTGGCGCGCCATCTGCGCCAGCGTCTCGCGGCCCTGGTCTTCAAACGCGATATCCACGCCGTGGCCGATGCGCCGGGCGCCGGCCGCCACCGCCTTGGCAATATGATCGCGCATGTCTGCCGGCGGCACCTGGCCGAAGGCGAGTTCGCCGGCGTGCATAGAGATGGCGACGCCCGGATGACGCTGCGCCAGAAAGCGGAACATCGCCATGTGCAGATCATAATCGGCGCGCGCCACTGGCCAGTCTTCGGGCTGGACGATATTGACGCCGACAAAGCGCGGATCGGCCTCTGCCAAGGCAAACGCCAGGATCAGCGCACGAAACACGGCGGCTGGGGCCACGTCGCGCAGCGCCCAGGCAAGATAGTGCACCGCCACGCCGCAGCCAGGCTCGGCCTGCTGCGTGGCACAGTGCATGCCGGTGCGCGCAGCGGCTTCCTCTGCATCGATCTGCGCGCGCAAGGCGGGCACTTGCGCCAGCAGGCGCGGCGCCTCGGCGGCGTGGAACGCGGCAAGGCTGGCACTGTCGAGCGGCGGCAATGGCGCGGCCAGGGCGGTTTCGAGCAGGCCGGGCGGGTTGTGATCCAGTTCCAGATAGAGCAATCCCTCGCCCGCCGCCTGGCGCCGCGCCGCGATCATCGCCTCGGCCTCCTGCCCCAGCAACGCGGGGGTGAAGCGATCGAACGTGGCAAAGAACTGGTCGTGCCCGCTGATGACAGCGGCGCCCACGCCGTTCTGCCAGCCGCGCGTGGAAAGGCTGTCCACCAGCCGGGCATAGCGCGCCGGCTCGGTGCGGGTCAGCGTCGCGATATCGGCATCGGGCGCGCAGGGGGGCGCGGCAAAGCCGCTGCCGTCGGCCGACAGGCACAGACCCTTGGTGCCCGCCCAGGCAATCATGTCTTCGGCATAGAGCGCGCCTGACAGGTGATTGTGCAGATCGCCGCCTTTGGGCATGCGGTGCAGGAACAGCCGCAATTCGCCCGGATCGCGCGCGGCCTTGGCCATGATCGCCGCAACCTGCGCGCTGCGCGTGGCACTGCCAGCAAGCGAACGCGCCGCGACGGGCGCCGCGCTGGCAAGGGCCAATGCCATGCCGGCCAGGGCCAGCGACACCATGGCGCGTCGGTGGGTCACCGGGTGCCGTTCATGGTTGGGCCGCATCGGGCACGCTGTCACGATAACGGACCCAGTCGGCAAGCAGACGGTGCACCACCACCGCGCCCACGCGATAGTTCGCCTCGTACGCCGCCACCTGCCCCGGCCCTTCGTCACCCACGCTGGCGAGCGGCGAATGGCCCGGCGGCGGCATCGACGGGTTGCTGGCGCTGCGCAGCACCATCACCCGCTTCATGTCGATCAGGCCAGCCTGGCTGGCGGCGAGCATGGTGCCGGCCATCAACTGGCTTTCCATGTTGGTCATCACAAAGCGGCCTTGGCCGTGGGTCCACAGCTTAACCCAGTCGCGCGCCCACTGCGTGCGCCCGGCGCCGTGCCAATAGCGCAGCGTGCCCAGCGTTTCGCCCATCAGAACGAACGGTGGACGCTGCGCCTGGGGAAAGCCTTTCCATTGCGCGCGCGCCGTCTTGAGCGCCGGTGTATCGAGGATCGGTGTGTCCTTGCTCAGCGCAAAGGCCCAGTTCGCCAAGCCCTGGTTGAGCGGCACGGCCATGCCCAGTGAACCGGTATCGCTCATCCCGGCAAAGCTGTCTGCCGCCTGCGGCAATTGCCCGGGCGCCTTGGCGCCGATCGCGAACAGGCCATAAGGCCAGCCTTTGGGCACCTCGCTCTCGGCAAATTCGCGCAATGCGTCGCCGCTCACCACCCAACGCGCCCAGGCTGCGCTGCCGACCGAGGCGACCTGCGGATCGACGCCGGAAATGCCGGTAAACAGCCAATACGTGTGGGTGAAATCAAAGCGCGGATCGAGCAGCAGGGCCATCAGCTGCACCTCTGGCGTCATCACCAGCGAATGCGCGTCGCCCCAGACCATGCCGTAGAGGCCCGCCGCATTGCGGCGCAGCGGGTGCAACGCGCCACGCACCGGGATCACCTCGTCCAAATGCTCCCGCTCGGCCCAGAGCTGAAACTCACCGGGGGCATCGCCGGTGTCGGCGCCCGGTTCGAAGTTGGCGATGACCATGACTTTGACCGGGATCGGCTGCACTGCCGGTACGACCGGCAGCGCCGGCTCGGCAGCGCGCACGGCAGGCGCAACGGCAAAAAGGCCCAGGGCCAGCGCCGCGCAGACCGCACGGCTTCTGGCCACAAGCCTTTTCCTGCCCCCGGCCGGCCTGCCGGAGAGTCTTGCCGTGATACGCCCCAAAACACGTTCCCTGAATGATATTTTGTGTCTGGAACTTGCTAAAGGACATAGTGTGTTGCAATCAATCACAATGAATTTGACAGAGCGTTGCAAAAATTAGAGAGCCCTAGATGCCAGCGTTTTCCCGCTTCCTGCGCTATTTCATGACCGTTGGTCGGCTCGGTTCGATCCGCAAGGCGGCCGACGAGCTCAATGTCTCGGCCTCGGCCATCGACCGCCAGATCCTCAATGCCGAGGCGGAATTGGGCATGCCGCTGTTCGAGCGCCTGCCCACCGGCCTGCGCCTGACGGCAGCGGGTGAAATTGTCATGGCGGCCGGCGCCCGCTGGCAAAAGGGACTGAGCGAGGTGCGCGCCCAGATCGAGGATCTGCGCGGGCTCAAGCGCGGGCATGTGACGCTGGCGATCATGGACGCGCTGACCAAGGGCTATATCCCCGCGCGCCTCCGCACGATCCAGAACCGCTATCCCGGCATTTCGGTGGATGTGCGGGTCATGGCCAACGAACATATTCGCGGGGCGATCGCCAGTGGCGAGGTGGATTTCGGCATCTGCTTTGATCCGCAGACGTTTCGCGATCTCACCGTGCTGGCCTATGCCAATATCCGCCTGGGTTTTGTCGTGCCGGCCGATCACCCGTTTGCGCGGCAAGGTTCCGCCCGGTTTTCCGCCTGCGCCGGCATGCCGATGATCCTGCCCGCCCCGCCACTCGCGGTGGCCCAGCAGGTCCAGGTGCTGGCCGGAACATCGAAGATGCCGCTGGATCGCAAGTCTTCGTCGGACAATATCCAGATGATCACCTCTCTGGTGCTCGAAGGGGTCGGCATCGGCCTGTTGACCTCGCTCGACGTCGCCAACGAAGTGCGCGCCGGCCAGTTGGCGTTCGTGCCGCTCACCGATCCGGTGCTCAAGCCGATGACGCTGGCGCTGTGTACGGCTACCTCCCGCGCAACGTCTTATGCCGCCGATGTCGTGCTGCAGGAAATCCAGAACAGCTTTGCCGCGCTGGACTATATGGACCCGAGTTGAGCAAGCCTGTAAGGGCGGCTTCTTCGAATCGGGGGCCGCCGCATCGGCAGGCATCCGCCACCAGACCTTCCCCTTTCCACGCGGACATGCGCCATGACCCAGCCGGTTTTCGATTACATCGCCTATGAGGATTTCCTGGCGATCGTGCGTACGCTGTCGCAAACCGTGGGCACGGGTGACTGGAAGCCGGATTTCGTCGTCGGCATCGGCCGCGGCGGCCTGGTACCGGCGGTTTACATGAGCCAGATTCTCAACGTGCCGATGCTGTCGATCGACCAGTCCGCCAAGGTTCCCGGCTTTGCCGACGAACTTCTGGTCAAACTGGCCACGATGACCAAGGCCGGCCAGCGCATCCTGATCATCGATGACATCAACGATTCCGGCCGCACCATTGCCCAGGTCCGCCGCCTGCTCCGCGCGCACGACACGGTGGAAGACAATCTGCGTTTTGCCGTGATGATCAACAACGCGGTGTCGCAGGAAACGGTCGACTATGCGGTGCAGACGATCGATCGCACCACCGACAAGCGCTGGTTCGTGTTCCCGTGGGAAGCGGTCGCGACCACCGAAACCCTCACCGGCCAGGCCAACGAAGTGCCCGAGCGCCTGGCCTGACCTCGGCCGCCTGGTCTACTTGCCCACCAGGCGCGCCAGCATCGTTTCCATTTTCGGCACGTCGATCGCCAGCACCACGTCCTGCGCCTGTTCACCCAGGCCGGGATGATAGGCTTCGTCCCAACTCAACGTGTCGCCATAGCCGGCGCCTTGCTGGCTTTCGAAATCGATCCACAGCCGGCGGTGCGTGGCAACCACGGCGGGATCGAGCCAGACGGCGGCAGCGATTTCATCCCACAGCGGAAAGCCCGGCTCCAACTGCTTGATGAAGCGATCGACACCTGGGCGCGCAGCCTGGCCCAGCCTGGCGATCAGGGCCGGGCTCAATTGCGTCGCCGTCGACGGATCGACCGGCACCATGGTGATCTTGCGCCAGGGCGATCGCGCCATGATGCTGGCCGCTTCGGGATCGAAGCGGATGTTGAACTCGCGCCGCGGATTGTTGACGAACTCACGGGCGAAATCGGCCGCCGCGCGGTTGTTCAGCACCTGGCGCGGGGCAAGGCTGCCGCCCATGTAGACCAGTTCCTTGGCCAGGCCGGCAAAGGCGGGATCGAGCCGTTGCGCCAGGGCCAGGTTGGTCATCGGCCCGCAGGCAACGATCGTGATCTGGCCGGGATACTTGTGCACCATGCGGATCAGGAAATTGGCGGCGATCTCGTCGGTGGCATGGGTTTTGGGGTTGCCGCCGGGCAGGTCCACGGCATCGAACGGGCCGTGATAGGGCGGCGGCGTTTGCTGCGTATCTTCTACCCAGCGCTTCATGAACGCGCCCTTGAACACCAGCGGCCCGTGCGTCTGCTCCCATCGCTCGGTCGCTACCTCGGAATTGAGCAGCGGAAACGTGGCGCCCGCCACCACCGGCACATCGGTGCGGCCAATCCATTCCAGCCCGCGCAATGCCTGCGCCGTCACGCGGTTGGCCCAGGCATTGCCAGACACCGTGGTCAGGCCCAGCACCTCCACATCGGGCGCTGACAGCAGCATGACCTGCATCAGGCCAAAGCCATCATCGTCGATGATCACTTTGCGGCGCTCCGGCGCGGCGTGGGCGGCGCTGGCCACCAGCAGCAGCACGCTTGCTGCCAAAAGGCGCGCCGCGCCCTGCTTAATGCGCTGCAACAGCATAGGCATCGATATCCTTGATATGGCCGGCAATCACTTCTTGCGGCAGGAATGACCCAGCAAAGCTGTTGCGCGCCAGCTGCGTCAGTTGTTCATTCGACAGGCCGCGCGCCCGCGCCACGGCGAGGTAGTTGTCGACCACGTAACCGCCAAAATAGGCCGGATCATCGGAATTGACCGTGGCCGCAAGGCCCAGGGCCAGCATGCGATCGAGCGGATGATCAGCCAGGTCTTCCACGACGCACAGCTTGTGGTTCGACAGCGGGCACACCGTCAGCGTCATGCCCTGCGCGGCCAGGCGGGCGACCAGGCCTTCGTCTTCCAGCGCGCGGTTGCCGTGATCGATACGGTCGACATGCAAAAGGTCCAGCGCTTCGTGCACATAGGCCGGCGGGCCTTCTTCCCCTGCATGGGCCACGCGCTTGAGGCCCTTGGCGGCAGCGGCGGCAAAGACCTGCTCGAACTTGCGCGGGGGATGCCCCACTTCCGAGGAATCAAGCCCTACGGCCGTGATCTGGTCCAGCCAGGGTTCGGCCATGGCCAGCGTGGCAAAGGCCGCATCTTGCGAGAGATGGCGCAGGAAACTCATGATCAGCGCGCTGGTCATGCCATGGCGGGCCTGCGCCTCGGCCTTGGCCGAAAGCAGGCCTTCGATCACTTCGGCAAAGGGCACGCCGCGATCGGTATGGGTCTGCGGATCGAACATGATTTCGGCATGGCGTACGCCATCGGCGGCCGCGCGATCGAAATAGGCCATGGCCAGATCGTGGAAATCCTGCCGGGTCTGCAACACGCCCGCGCCGGCGTAATAGATATCGAGGAAATCCTGGAGGTTGGAAAAGGCATAGGCCGCGCGCACTGCCTCAACACTGGGATAGGGCAGCGCGATGCCATTGCGCTTGGCCAGGGCGAACATCAGTTCCGGTTCAAGGCTGCCTTCGATGTGCAGGTGCAGTTCCGCCTTTGGCAGGCCGCGCACAAAGGCTTCAAGATCAACCACACAATGCTCCTTCCTGGCGCGCGGGGGCGGCGCGCTTGTCCCACGCGCATTCGCCCATGATCCAGGTTTGCGCAACCACCCTGTCATCCCCCAGGATCTGCATGGCAAAGAGCCGCTCAGCCAGGCTCGCCCCGGCGCAGCGCCGTGCCAGCAACGGGGTTGCTGCCGCATCCAGCACCACGAAATCTGCCTCTTGCCCCACCGCCAGGGCGCCCACCTTGTCAGCAATATGCAGCAGCCGCGCGCTGCCCGCCGTGGCAAGGTAGAGCGCCCGGAACGGATCGAGCCGTTCTTCGCGCGCCAAGGCCGCCTGATAGGCCTGCCCCTGGGTGTAGAGCATGGAAAAACTGGTGCCGGCGCCAATATCGGTGCCCAGGCCCAGCTTTACCCCGTGCCGGTCTGCCTGGCCAAAATGAAAGAAGCCCGATCCCAGGAACAGGTTGGAGGATGGGCAAACGGCAATGCCCGCCCCGCTTTGCGCCAGGCGCGTGCACATGGCGTCTGACAGGTGGATGCCGTGGGCAAACACGCTGCGTTCGCCCACCAGGCCAAAGCGGTCATACACGTCGAGGTAATCGCTGGCATGGGGAAAGCGGGCTGCCACCGCCGCGCACTCGTGGCGGTTTTCCGCCAGATGGGTGTGGAGCAGCACATCGGGATGCGCGGCGAGGAGCGCGCCGGCCATGGCGAGTTGCGCGTCGGACGAGGTCAGCGCAAAGCGCGGGGTGATGGCATAGGACAAGCGCCCCCGGCCCGCCCAGCGCGCAATCAGCGCCTCGGTTTCGTGGCGGGCACTTTCCACGGTGTCTTTGAGGCCATCGGGCCCGAGGTCCATCAGCACTTTGCCCGACGCCACGCGCATCTTGCGGGCCAGCGCTGCTTCGAACAGCGCATCGACCGAACCTTCGTGGACGGTGGGGAAGACCAGCGCCGATGTCGTGCCATGGCGCAGCAGTTCGTCGAGGAACACCGTGGCCAGGGCATCGGCATGCGCCCGATCGGCAAAGGCTTTTTCGGCGGGGAAGATGTGCCGCTCCAGCCAATCGAGCAGCTGTTCGCCGTGCGATGCGATGCGATCCATTTGCGGATAGTGCACATGGGCATCGATGAAGCCGGGCACGATCAGGCCTGCGATCGGCGTCACCGGCACATCGGCAAAACGCGCAGCCAACCTGGCATGATCGCCGCGTGCGACGATGATCCCGTCTTCCACCACCAACAGGCCATCGGCGTGGTAGGCGACGGCATCGGGCGCGTGCAGCGGATCATCGCCCACGCTCAGGACTTCGCCACGAAAGGCGCGCAGGTTACCCAAGGATCGAAACTTTCTCTTTCTTTTCTGCCGCTTCCTGCGGCAATTGAAGAAGCTGTGCCAAGACCGCAATCGCGATCACGTCCGGCTCCTTGCCGGTGATACCGCTCATGCCGATCGGGCAGGTGAGCCGGCCGGGCGTGGTTGCATCCAGGCCTTCGGCTTGGAGACGCGACACGAAGCGCGCCCGCTTGGTGGCCGAGCCGATCAGGCCGACATAGCCACGCGCCTGGCGCTGCAGCGCGGCGCGGGTCAACTGATAGTCGAGCGCATGGTCATGCGTCAGGATCACGATCGCCGCCTCCGCCGGTGCCTCGGTCACGCAGGTGGCGATCGTGTCTTCCGGCACGATGGTGACACCGTCCAGGCTTTCGAACATCGGCCGGGTATCGAACCAGCACAGCCGCAACGGCAGGCCGGCCACGTGCCGCGCAATCGCCTGGCCGACGTGGCCTGCACCAAACAGATAGACCGGCCGCCGCCACTGCCCCACTGCCTCGAGGATGCGAGTGCCGGCTGTGGGCCGCTCGCCCCGCGCGGAAAGCGCGGTGGGTTGGCCTTCGGCGATCCAGTGCCGGTCAATCCGTCCGGCGCCGAAATGGCTGACCAGCAGCGCGCCCTCGGCCATGCCCTGCAAGGGCGCCAGGCCCTGCGCGTCGAGGTGTTCGACCAGCAGCCGCACCCGCCCGCCACAGCATTGGCCCAGCAGCGGGCCGAGCGGATAATCCTGGATGCGCCAGGCGCCGGCCGGCAGTTCGAGCACGCGGCGCGCCTGTTCCTGCGCCTGGAATTCCAGCGCGCCGCCGCCGATCGTGCCCCAGGCGCGCGTGGCGCTGACCAGCATGCGCGTGCCCGGCCCGCGCGGCGCCGATCCTTCGCACGCCAGGACGGTGATCATCGCCAGCGGCTCTTCCTGCGCCCAGCCGCGCGCCATGTCCCACCACATCATGATGCCGTGCCCCGCTGCCGCGCCAGCGCGGCCAGGATGCGTTCGGGCGTAGCGGGGGCATCGAGCGTGGGCCAGCCCGCCGCCGGGTTGCAGGCGGCAATCGCGGCCCCCAGCGCGGAGAATACGGCGTTGGCCAGCATGAACGGCGGCTCTCCCACCGCTTTGGAGCGATGGATCGTCGGCCGGTGGTTGGCGCCGTCCCACAGGGCCACGGTCAGGCGAACGGGCCGGTCGTTGGCAGTGGGGATCTTGTAGGTGGACGGCGCATGCGTCAAAAGCGCGCCCTCGTCGTTCCAGACCAGTTCCTCGCTGGTCAGCCAGCCCTGCCCCTGGATGAAGCCGCCCTCGATCTGCCCCTTGTCGATCGCCGGGTTCAGCGATCGTCCGCAATCGTGCAGGATATCGGCGGCCAGCACGCGGTGTTCGCCGGTCAGCGTATCGATCACCACTTCGACCAGCGCCGCGCCATAGGCAAAGTAATAGAACGGCTGCCCCTGGTGTGCCGCGCGGTCATAATGCAGATCCGGTGTGGCGTAAAAGCCGGTGGACGAGAGCGAGATGCGCGCCATATGGGCGCGGCGGCACAGCACCGGCCACGGGATCGTCTCGCCGCCGGCGCTAACCTGCCCATCGGCAAAGACCACGTCTTGCGCCGCGCCGCCAAAGGTCCGCGCGCAGAATTCGGCGAGCCGCCAACGGATCGTCTGCGCCGCATCGAGCGCGGCCATACCGTTGAGATCTGCCCCCGAAGAGGCCGCCGTGGCCGAGGTATTGGGCACCTTGTCAGTGCGCGTGGCGGTGATCCGCACCTGGTCCAGCCCCACACCAAAGGCCTGCGCCACCACCTGCGCCACCTTGGTATAGAGGCCCTGGCCCATCTCGGTGCCGCCATGGTTGATCTGGATCGAGCCATCGGCATAGACGTGCAGCAGCGCGCCCGCCTGGTTGAGGTGGGTGGTCGTAAAGCTGATCCCGAATTTCACCGGGGTGAGCGCGAGCCCTTTCTTGAGGATCGGGCTTGCGGCGTTGAACCGCGCAACGGCCGCCTGCCGCTCGTCATACCCGGCCTCTGCCCGCAGCCGCGCGATCAGGTCTGGCGCGATATTGTCGGCCACGACCATGCCATAGGGCGTCACGTCGCGCCCGGGGCCATAGAGATTGGCGACACGCACCGCGAGAGGATCGCGGCCGAGGTGCCCGGCAACGGCATCCATCACCCGCTCGATCGCCAGCATGCCCTGCGGCCCGCCAAAGCCGCGAAACGCGGTGGCCGAGACCATGTTGGTCTTCAGTCGTTCCGAAACGATTTCCACCGCCGGCAGGAAATAGCAGTTATCGGCATGGAACATCGCGCGGTCGTTGATCGCCGGCGAGAGATCGACCGTGGCGCCGCAGCGCGAGGCAAGGCGCAACTGCAGGCCTTCGATCTGCCCCTCGCCATCGAAGCCGACCTCGTAATCCACCACGAAATCGTGGCGCTTGCCGGTCTGGACCATGTCATCGTCGCGATCGGCGCGAAACTTGGCCGGGCGGCCGGTGTGATGCACCACGAGCGCAGCGGCGGCGGCATAGAGCGCGGCCTGGCTTTCCTTGCCCCCGAACGCGCCGCCCATGCGCCGCACCTCTACCGTGACATCGGCCGAAGACCGACCGAGCAGGTGGGCGACAAGATGCTGCACCTCGCTGGGATGCTGGGTGGACGACAGCACGTGGATCTGGCCGTCTTCGAGTGGCCGGGCGAGCGCAATCTGCCCTTCGAGATAGAAGTGATCCTGCCCGCCCATGGTCAGTTGCCCGGCCAGGTGATGCGGCGCGGCGGCAAGCGCGGCTGCTGCATCGCCCCGCGCCATGCGCTGGGTCGGCTCGATCAGGCTCTGCGTCGCGCGCGCCTGTTCCACCGTCAGGATCGGCTCTTGCGCGGCATAGGTGATCTTGCCCAGGCGGGCGGCCTGGCGCGCCGCGCGGCGGCTGGTTGCCGCGACCAGGAACACCGGCTGGCCGAGCCATACCACCTCGTCCTGCGCCAGCAGGCGATCGTCCCCGGCCACGGGCGAAACGTCGTTCGCGCCGGGAATATCGCCGGCGGTATAGACCGCGACTACGCCCGGCGCCGCGCGCACGGCGGCAAGGTCCATCGCCACGATCTGTGCGCGGGCCTTGGTCGATGTGCCGAATGCCAGGTGCAGCAGACCGGGCAGTTCCGGCTCGTCATCGATATAGCGCGCTTGGCCCGCGACGTGCAGATGCGCGCTATCGTGGCGCTGGCCCATGCCGACTACCGGGCCGGCGGGTGGGCGTGTCAGAGTGTCAGCCATGGGCCACCTCCTGCACGCGGACCGGCAAACCCTGGGCCTGATGCCACAGGCGCCACACCAGATTGCCGGCCGCTTCCAGCCGATAGGCCGCGCTGCCGCGCACATCGCTCAGCGGCGCGAAATCGCTACGGATCGCCTCGGCCGCAGCGGCGATCGTCTCTGCCGCAAAGGGCGCGCCGGTCAATGTCGCCTCGGCCTGGTGTGCGCGGCGCGGGGTGGCTGCCATGCCGCCAAAGGCCACGCGCGCAGCGGTGATCACGCCCTGTTCCACGCGCAGGCAAAAGGCACCGCACACGGCCGAGATGTCGCTGTCAAAGCGTTTCGAAAGCTTGGAAATATGTATGATATCCTGCGGGCCGGGGCGCGGAATGAACAGGCTTTCGACGAATTCGTCGGGGCTGCGGTCCTGCTGGCCATAGGCGATGAAGAAATCGTCGAGTGGCATGGTCCGCCGCCCGCGCACCGATCGCAGCGTTAGCATGGCGCCTAGCGCGATCAGCGCTGGCGGGCCATCGCCGATCGGTGAGCCATTGGCGATATTGCCGCCGATGGTGCCGGCGTTGCGCACCTGCAAACCGCCGATGCGCCTTACCAGTTCGCCCAGATCGGGACTGAGCCGGGCCAGCGCCGCGTGGGCATCGGCATAGCGCACCGCGCCGCCGATCGTCAGGCCCTGGTCGGTTTCCGCGATCGTGCCGAGTTCGGCGACGTCGCCCACGAAAATCACCGTTTCGAGATCGATCAGCTTCTTGGTCACCCACAGGCCCACGTCGGTGGCACCGGCGACGATGCGCGCCTCGGGATATTGTGCCAGCAGCGTGGCAAGGGCATCGGCACTGTCGGGAATGAACCAGCGCGCCGTGCCGCCATCGGGCAGCCGCGCTTGGCCGCAAGCCGGCCCGGCTACCGCCACCTGGCGCAGCAGGGCGAGCAGCGCGGCATCGTCCTGCGCCAACTGCGCATGCTGTGCGCCAGCGTCCAGCAGCGGTCCATAGCCGGTGCAGCGGCAGAGGTTTCCGGCCAGCACGTCGCCCACCGGCAGGTCTGCCCCCACCGCGCCAATCGCGCGGCCATGGAGCGACATGACGAAGCCGGGCGTGCAGAACCCGCATTGCGATGCGCCGTTGCAGGCCATGGTCTGCTGCAACGGGTTGAGTCCGGTTCCGAGCCCGTTCACAGTCAACACCGCCTTGCCATGCAGCATTGGCAGGAACTGGATGCAGGCATTGACCGCGCGCCAGATCAGCCGATCCTCGCGCGCCAGCGGCGTGCCCACCAGCACGGTGCAGGCGCCACAATCACCCTCGCCGCACCCTTCCTTGGTGCCGGTCTTGCCGGCCCGCCCGCGCATGAAATCGAGCACGGTGTCGCCGGGCGCGACATCATCGAGCTCTACCAACTGACCATCGCAGACAAAGCGCAACGCCATGTCAGCTGCCCCGATAGGTGGAATAGGCATAGGGCGAGGCCAGCAAGGGTACATGATAATGCCCTTGCACGCTCACCCCGAAATGGATCGGCACGACATCGAGAAACGGCGGATCGGGCAGTTCTGCGCCCTGCGCGCGGAAATAGTCGGCGACGTGGAATGCCAGGGTATAGGCGCCCTGCTCCAGCGCGGGAAAATCGCGCAGGCGTCCATCAGCGTCGGTCTCGCCCTCGGCCAGCAGGCTGTCTGCCGACCACAGCATCACGCGCATCCCCTGCGCCGGGCGGCCGCTCGTGGTGTCGAGCACATGGGTGGATAGCGTCGTCATGCCGCTGCCTCCGCCACAGAGGCCGGGCGTGGCCATTGGCCCACGAACTCTTCCTCGTCATAGGCGACGAATTGCGCGAGCAGTTCCTCGCGGTCGTCCAGGAACAGCTGGTCGGCGATGCCACGCACCAGGCGGGGCAGCGCGTTCTTCATCCCCGACAGCGCCGAAGCGGACAGCCCCAGGCTGATCAGCGCCGAATAGTTGAATGCAAACAGCCCGTGCAGCAGCGGCGCATCGGCCGCGTGGCGCGGGGTGAACTCGAACGCAGGCCCGAGGTAGGGATGCGCGTCGATCAGCGGGTTACGCTCACCGTCGGGCACGGCCACGACATCGCCCCATAGCGCGATGTGCGGCGCCAGTGCGGCCAGTTCAGGCCGCAGGCGGGGGTCTGAAACGAGACCTGTCGACAGGATCACGAAGTCGAAGGCAAAGCGATCGTGTGGCGTCGTCACAATCACCTGCCCGTCTTCATAGGCGACGCTTTCCCACGGGCTGGCCAGATGCAGGGCAAAGCCCGGCCAGCTTGCCGCGCGGTTGAACGTATCGTTGGTCGGCGGCTGGTTGTGCGACAGGAATGCCGCCATCGCGCGATACTTTTCGGCGTCAGACAGCGCGGGATAGCGCGCGGTGAAGCCCACACGCTCCATGAAGCGGATCGGGTTGATGCGCGGCAAAACGCTGCGGCGCATGAACACGTGGACTTCGCCTACGCCCTCGCCCAGCGCCCAGTTGGCATTGTCGAACGCGCTGGCGCCGCCACCTAGAACGCCAATGCGCTTGCCCTGCAGACGCGAAAAATCGATCGGCTCGCTGGTGTGGGCATAGGCCTGGCGCGGCAGGCTCTGCCGGATCATGTCCGGCGTGTGCCATTCCCCGCCGCCCTGAATGCCGGTGGCCAGCACGACCTTGCGGGCCAGCACTGTGCTTCCATCCCCCAGTTCCACGCTATAAAGGCCGTCGCCCACATGCGTGATTCCCGTGACCTTGGCGCTGTTGCGCACCGGCAGGTTGAGCACGCGGCGATACCAGCGCAGATATTCCATCCACACTCCGCGCGGGATCTTGTCGAGCGCATCCCATGCCGCTGCGCCGAAACACGCGCTAAACCAGGCCTGCGGCGTCAAAGCCGGAATGCCATAATCGATCGGCGTCAGCCCCTTGGGCGTGCGCAGCGTGATCATCCGGGCATAGGTTTCCCATGGCCCTTCAAACCCTTCCGGATTCTCGTCGAGCACCAGGATGTTGTTGATCCGCTCGCGCCGCAGCCCGAACGCGGTGGCCAGGCCGCTCTGCCCGCCGCCCACGATCACCACGTCATAGACATGGCCCTGCGGTGCCGTGCGCGGGCGGGTCCAGTCCGGGCCGAAGCAATCGACCAGCGCCAATTGGCGTGCCAGTTCGGCTTCCAGCGCGGCAAGCGCCTGGGTATCGATCGCGTGCAGGTCGGTCATGCCATGTCCTCCAATCGGAGCCGGGTGATCTTGCCGATTTCGGCAAGCGCCGTGGCGATTTCGGTATCGGTGTCGTGCTGCGTTCGCGCCGCCATAGCGGCCAGGATGCCGGCCTTGTCGGTTAGCCGCACGCAGATGATGAACGGCATGGCGTGCGCGGCGCGATAGGCAGCGTTGAGCGCGTGGAAGCGGGCGAATTCCTCCGGGGTCAGCCGGTCGAGCCCGGCCGAGGCCTGCTCGGCGGCCGAAGCCTGCGTGAGCGTGCCATCGATCGCCGCCTTGCCGGCCAGTTCGGGGTGCGCGCGGATCAGGGCAAGCTGCTCTTCACGCGTGGCGGCATATACCACCGCCATCAGATCGGCATGGCGATCGCCCGACGCTGGCGCGGCATCGGCGCGTTCCTCAACCCAGGGCGAATGCTCGAACAGGGCGGTCAATGGCTGTTCCCTTCCAGGCTGACATGGGCCGACACGACTTTCCAGCCATCGGCAAACTTGACCCAGGCCTGGCTCTGCCGGCCGCGCCGTTCAGACCCTTCGCGAAAGAATTCGGCGTCGGCTG
Source organism: Novosphingobium capsulatum NBRC 12533 (assembly GCF_001598375.1). Taxonomy (GTDB): domain Bacteria; phylum Pseudomonadota; class Alphaproteobacteria; order Sphingomonadales; family Sphingomonadaceae; genus Novosphingobium; species Novosphingobium capsulatum. The sequence goes on along the minus strand of NZ_BCYV01000008.1, from coordinate 13,363 downwards.
TGGCAAAACCATCGCCATAGACGGTGATCGCCACGCGCCCCAGGCGGCGTTGCGGCGATCCGCCGCGCCCTTTGCGAAACTCGCGGATCGCGTCGATGCCATAGAGCACTTCGCCCACGCCAAAGCGGTTGGTGGTGGGGGCATCGTGAAACAGCGCGTCCATCGCCGGAATGTCATCGGCCATCAGCGCGCGCTCATAGGCGGCAAAGGCAGCCTCCACCTCGGCCAGCAGGAGGGGATCGTTGATCGTCATGCCGGTTGCTCCACATAAGGGTGGGTAGCGATCCAGTGGCGGGCGATATCGAGCCGCGTGGCGATCCACGCGCGCCCATCGGCCATGACATGATCGACAAACCGCGCCACCGCCCGCGCCCGGCCCGGCCGCCCGGCAATGCGCCCATGCAGGCCCACGCTCATCATCCGCCCACCTTCTTCGGCAAGCTGGTCATAGGTATCGCGCAGATAGCGGAAGAACTGCTCGCCCTCGGTAAAACCATTGAGCGCGACCATCTTCATGTCGTTGGCATCAAGGCTGTAGGGCACGATCAGCTGCGCCCGGCCGTGCCTGGCGTCCCAATAGGGCACGTCGTCGGCATAGCTGTCGGCATCATAGACAAACCCGCCTTCCTGCGCGACGAGGCGCGCGGTGTTGGGGCTGGTGCGGCCCTGATACCAGCCCAGCGGGCGGCTGCCGGTCAGCTGGGTATGAATGGCGATGGCCTGCGCGATGTGCGCGGCCTCTACCTCTGCCGCCACGTCCTGGTAATCGATCCAGCGATAGCCGTGGCTGGCCACTTCCCACCCGGCGTTCAGCATGGCGTCGACCGCTGCCGGGTTCATCGCCATGGCCGCCGCCACGCCGAACACCGTCACCGGCACGCCGCGTTCGGCAAACAGGCGGTGCAGCCGCCAGAACCCGGCTCGGCTGCCATATTCATAAAGGCTTTCCATTGCCATGGCCCGACCGGGATGACGCGCGGCGCCGACCATGTCTGACAGGAACCCTTCGGACAGCGCATCCCCGTTGAGCACGCAGTTTTCCGCGCCCTCTTCATAGTTGATGACAAAGTTCACCGCGACGCGCGCGCCGCTGGGCCAGTTGGCCGCTGGCGGCACCGGGCCATGGCCGATCAGATCGCGCGTCATGCCGCCATTACCTCGTCCCAGGCCGCGAGCGCTGCGGGCACGGCCGCCCCCATCGGCAAGGCCACGCCCTGGGCGGCAAGGCAGGCTTCCAGCGCCGCCAGGGTGATCAGCACCTTGTGCTTCATGGCGTTGTAACCCATCGCGCCCAAGCGCCAGATCTTGCCGATCAGCGGGCCGAACGCAGTGCCGATCTCGATCTCGAACTGCTCGCGCATCATGGCGCGCACCGCCTCGCCATCGACGCCTTGCGGGATATAGACGCCGGTCACGTTGGTCATGCGGTGCGCGTCGTCGCCAAACAGCGTCAGGCCCATGGCGCGGAGGCCCGCGCTCATCGCGGCGCCCGCCGCCTTGTGCCGGGCAAAGCGCGCGTCGAGCCCCTCGCCCAGCGCCACCCGTGCACATTCGCGGGCACCATACAGCATGGTCGTCGCCTCGGTATGATGGTTGAGGCGCTTTTCGCTCCAGTAATCCATGATCATCGCCAGGTCGAAATAGTTCGACGGGATGCGCGGCCCCGCGCCATCCACCGCATTGGCAGCGCGGATGCCCTTTTCATCGTGGCGGCGGGCAAAGATCGCCTGCGCCGCCGCATCGGACACGGTGATCGGCGCACTGCCCGATGGGCCGCCCAGGCATTTCTGCAGGCCACCGGTGATCACGTCGGCGCCCCAGCGATCGGCGGCAATCTCCATGCCGCCCAGCGTGGCCGTGGCATCGACATAGACCAGCGCATCCACCTCGCGCGCGATCGCGCCGATATCGTCCAGCGGCTGGGCCATGGTGGTTGAGGTATCGCCATGCACGGTGCAGATCAGGCGCGGCTGTACCCGTTTCGCTGCCGCGCGGATCGCCTCTGCCGGGACGACTTCGCCCCAGGGCGCGTCCACCGTTTCGAAGCGCGCGCCAATTCGCAGCAGGATTTCCTGCAAGAGCAGGCCAAAGCGCCCAAAATTGATTACCAAGGCGGTTTCGCCGGGCTGGATCAGGCTGACGAGCGATGCCTCGATCGCGGCACGGGCGGTCCCGTCGATCAGCATCGTCCAGCGGTTCTGCGTGCCGAAGACCGGGCGATAGAGCGCCATGACCTGGTTCATGTAGCCGGTCATTTCCGGGTCGAACTGCCCCAGCAGATCGGCGCTCATCGCGCGCAACACGCGCGGGTGGGCATTGACCGGCCCAGGCCCCATCAACAGGCGCTGCGGCGGGTCGATTTCGCCAAAAAGCAGGGGATCAAGCACAGGACGCTCCCAGATTGTCGATAAAGCCCAGCATCACCGCCAAGGCGCCTTGCGCGTCGGCCGGTTCCACATGCTCGGCGGGGTTGTGGCTGATGCCGTCGCGGCAGCGGATGAACAGCATGGCCGTGGGGGCCAGATGCGCGAGGTTCATGGCATCGTGACCGGCACCGGAAACCAGGCGGCGCGGCGGATGGCCGGCGGCCACCAGCGCGGCTTCCAACTGCTCCATCAGCGCCGAATCACAGGGCGAAGGCGGAAGATCGTGGATCAGGCGGTGGCTGACGCCCAGGCCGCGCTGCGCCGCGATCGTCGCGATCTCGGCCAGGATGGCCGCCGCCGCGCGGTCACGCCGCACGGCCTCACCAGCGCGCACATCGATAGTGAAGCGCACCTGCCCGGCGATCACGTTGGCCGCGCCAGGCGCTGCCTCGATCCGGCCCACCGTGGCCACCAGATCGCTGGCGTCGGCCTGGGCGATACGCTCGATCGCCAGGATCATCTCGGCCGCACCTGCCAGCGCATCGCGGCGCAGCGGCATGGCCGATGTGCCGGCATGGCCGGCCAGGCCCATGACCGTCACTTCGTAGCGCAGTTGCGCGGCGATGCCAGTCACCACGCCCAGCGCCAGCCCCTCGGCTTCCAACACCGGTCCCTGCTCGATATGCGCCTCGAGATAGGCCAAGGCGCCGGGATGGCGCGCGGCACGCAGGGTTTGCGGGGAAAGGCCCCATTCGCCCAGCGCCTGCGCCAGCGTGACGCCCTGGGCATCGGCCATGTCGGGCACCGTATCGAGCAGGCCGGCGAGTGCCTTGCTGGTCAACATCGCGGCGGGAAAGCGGCTGCCTTCCTCGTCGCCAAAGGCGATCACCTCGATCGCGAAGGGCATATGGCGGCCGGCGGCATGAAGCGCGGCGACGCATTCGATGCCCAGCATCACGCCAAGCGGACCATCATAGACGCCGCCATCGCGCACGCTGTCGATGTGGCTGCCGATAATCAGCGGTGGCCCGTTGCCCGTGCCGGGATAGCGCCCGATCAGGTTGGCTGCGCCATCGACATGGGTGGTCATGCCTGCCTCTGCCATCCACGCGGCAAGCTGTGTCACGCTGGCGCGGTGCGCGGGGGACAGCCACCCGCGATAAAGCCCGCCGGCCATGTCGGAAAAGGGTGCCTGGCCCAAGGCCTGGCAGCGCTCCACCGCGCGCATCCCGCCACTGCTCACCATGCGGCCACGCCCCCGTCGCTGCGCGGATCGGTCGCGCCATACAACGCGCCATCGGCCTCGCGCACCACCGCGCCGGCATGGCCCATCATCGCGGTCAGCGGGCCGACGCGCTCCACCACATGGCCGGCTTGCTCCAGCGCGGCATAGACGGCCGGATCGAACCCATCCTCGATCTTGAGCGTGGTGCTGTCCTCGCCCCAGGTGCGGCCCAGCAGCCAGCGCGGTGCCGATATGGCCTCCTGCAGGTCCATGCGGTGCCAGACATGACGCGAGAACACGGCGGCCTGGGTCTGCGGCTGCCCTTCCCCGCCCATCGTGCCATAGGCCATGACGCGTCCGTCGGTCAGTTCGGCCAATGCGGGGTTGAGCGTATGGAACGGCTTGCGCCCAGGCTTGAGGGCGTTCCAGCCGGTTTCGGCCAGGCGGAAAGAGGCGCCCCGGTTCTGCCAGGTGATCCCAGTCTGCGGCAGCACCAGGCCGGAGCCGAATTCGAAATAGGTGCTTTGGATGGCAGAGACCACCTGCCCCTGCGCATCGGCCGCGCCAAACCAGCAGGTATCGCCCCATTGCGAAGGCTGCGGCCAGGGCAGCGCACGGGCCGGATCGATCTGCGCGGCCATCGCGGCGCGTGCGTCGGCATCATCGAGCAGGCCTTGCGCATCACGCGCCATATAGGCCGCATCGCCGCAGTGCGCGTCACGCCACAGGAAGGCCTGCTTGGTCGCTTCCACCAGCGTATGGACATGGCCAAAGCTTTCGCCAGGGCCGCAGCCGGCCTGTTCCGCCAGGGCCAGGATCAGCAGCGAGGCGATACCCTGCGTGGGCGGCGCGCTGTTGTAAAGTCGCCCGGCCTGGGTCGCCACGGAGAGCGGCGCAGGCCGCAGCGCGCGATGGGCGGCCAGGTCTGCGGCGCCCACCGGGCTACCCAACGCGCCAAGATCGGCCGCCACCAGATCGCCGAGCGCGCCGGTGTAGAAATCTTCGATCCCCGCCTCGGCCAGGCGGCGCAGTGTCTGCGCCAGGGCGGGCTGGCGCAGCACCTCGCCCTCATTCAGCGGGCGTCCGTCTGGCTCGAACGTGGCCGCGTAGGCGCCAGGCTGCGCGCGCAGTTCCGGCCCCTTGGCCAGGGCCAGCGCGGCATGGCCGGCAGTGACAGCCACGCCAGCTTCGGCATGGGCAATGGCCGGGGCAAGCAGGCGGCTGAGCGGCAGTGGCGCCGGTTCGCTGGCGAGCACGGCCTGCCAGGCAGACAGCGTGCCCGCCACGGTATTCGCCGCCAGCGGCCCACGCCACGGCACCGTAGCATGCCCGGCATAAAGCGCCAGATCAGCAGCTTGCGCCGCGCCGCCCACGCCATGCACGCCATGGACGCGCCCGTCGTTTTCGCGGATCAGCCAGAAGCCATCGCCACCGATCCCGGTCATGTGCGGATAGACGACAGCGAGCGTCGCGGCGACGGTGATCGTCGCCTGCGCGGCGCTGCCGCCGTCTTTCAGCACAGCGAGGCCGGCCTCTGCGGCCAGGTAATGCGGCGCGGTAACGATGCCGCCACGTCCGCGGACTGTATGAAGAGTTCGTGCCATGGCGCCGCTCAATCCGGCAGGCCGGCAACGAACGCGCGCACCACGGTGGCCGCGTTCACCGATGCGAGGTGATCGAACACGTATTCCATGTTGCGATCGGCGTCCCCTCCCGCCAGGTCAGACAGCGAGCGGAACACGATCGCCGGCACGCGGTTGGCATAGGCCACCTGGATCACCGCGGCGCTTTCCATGTCGAGCAGGCGGGCATGCCAGGCGCGGAACAGGTATTCGCGGAACTGGGCATTGTCGGCATAGACGCCGGCCGAAACGCCGGTGCCGCCCACCTCAACCTTGGGATCATGCGGCAGGCACAGCTTGGCCTCTGCGCTCATCCCGGCCGAAGGCGCCACGCAGCGCTTGAGCGTGAGGCCGGCCGTCACCTTGCGGGCCAGCGCGACAAGCGCGGGATCAGCGTCGAGCAGGATGTGGTTGGCGGCAGGCTGCGCCGCATTGCCCACGCGCGTGCCATTGGGAAAGATGAACTGCCAGTTTTCCGGCGCGCCGGCCGGGCTCGGCGCCGGGGTCTGCCAGCCGTGATCGGTCTGGCGGGCAAACATCACTTCCAGATACTGGCCCCAGTGTTCGGGCACGGCAACGTCCCCGATGTTGAGAGCCGGGTCCACCCCGCCAGCCACGCCGGAAAAGACCACGCGCTTGACCTTGAAATGGTCGATCGCCAGCTGGGTGTTCATCGCCGCGTTGACCATGCTGACGCCGCTGGACATCAGGATCACCGGGCGCCCGGCCAGCGTACCCAGCACGATCTCGCGATCGTTGATCTTCACCCGGCGGCCATGGGTGATCACCGCCGCCATGGCTTCCCATTCCGGGGCATAGGCGGTGAGCACCAGCGTGCGCGGCGTGGGATCGAGCACAGTGGCCGTGGCGTGGGCCGCCTGCGGCAGGGCGAGCAGCGCAGCAGCCGCTGCCAGGATCGTTTTCATCCGCCGCATCACGCTGCCCCCATCCACACGAAGCGGGCGACGAACAGCGCCGCCAGCACGAACAGGAACCAGTCGCTTTTGCGCGCCCGGCCACGCAGCAGGGTCAACACGGCATGGGCGGTAATGCCCAGCGCCAGGCCATTGGCGATCGAGAAGGTCAGCGGGATCATCGCCACGGTCAGGAATGCCGGGATCGCCGCCATCGGGTCTTCCCATTCCACCTCGGTCAGCGGCAGCAGCATCAGGCCGCCCACGATGATCAGCGCCGGGGCGGTGGCCGCTAGCGGCACGAGCTGGGCATAGGGCGCCACGAACATCGTCGCGAAGAACAACACGCCGGTGACGATCGCGGTCAGGCCCGTGCGCCCGCCAGCCTGCACGCCGGCCGCGCTTTCAACGTATGACGTCACCGTGCTGGTGCCGGCCAGCGCGCCTACCATGGTGGCGACGGCATCGGTGATGAGAATGCGGTTGAGGCCGGGAATGCGCCCGGCCTTGTCCATCAGGCCGGCGCGCTTGGTCACCGCCACCAGCGTGCCGATATTGTCGAACAGATCGACGAACAGGAACACGAAGACAATCTCGACCACCCCGCCCGACAGCTTGAGCACGCCGGGCAGATCGAGCTTGAAGGCAGTCGCCGTCAGCGCATCGAGCGAATAGGGCTGCGGCGTCACGTGAACCATGCCGGCAAACCAACCGACCAGCGTGGTGGCAACGATGCCCAGCAGCATGGCACCGCGCACGTTCCACACCGACAGCACGCCGATGATCAGCAGCCCGAGCAGCGCCAGTGCCGGCCCCGCGCTCTTGAGATCGCCCAGTGCCACCAGTGTGGCGGGATTGCCCACGACAATGCCCGCATCCTTGAGGCCGATAAAGCCGATGAACAGGCCGATCCCGCCGGCAACGGCGGCAAACAGATAGTTGGGAATGACCGCAACGATCAACTGGCGCACGCCGGTCAGTGTCAGGATCAGGAACACCAGCCCCGAAATCATCACGCAGCCCAGGCCCACCTGCCACGGCACGTGCATCTGCCCCACCACGGTGAACGCGAAATAGGCATTAAGGCCCATGCCCGGTGCCAGGGCCAGCGGCGTATTGGCGGCAAACCCCATCAGGATCGAGGCAAAGGCCGCGGCAAAGCAGGTGGCCGCCGCCACGGCCGCCACCGGCATGCCCGCCTGGCCCAGGATCGAGGGATTGACCAGCACGATATAGGCCATGGTCAGGAACGTGGTGGCCCCCGCCACCACTTCGGTGCGCAGGTTCGTGCCGCGCCCGGAAAAATCGAAATAGGCGCCGATCCGTTGCGCCATGCCACCTGTCATTGCCGTTCCCCTGCGAATTCTTGTGGCGCGAGTGCCCCCGGCGCGGTTGCCCCGACCACGCCCTGTTCTTCCAGCATTTGTGCACACGCGAAAAGAGCCGTTTCGCCATGGCGCCTGCCGATCAGTTGCAGCCCCAGCGGCAATTGCCCGGGCCGCGCCAAGGGCACGCACAACGCGGGCAGCCCCAGAAAAGTGATCGGCTGGGTATGAATACCCAGATCGGCCCGCGCCGGCATCATGGCGCCATCGATCAGGATGCGTGGATCGGCGATAAGCGGCGCGACGCAGGGTGCGGCGGGCGCGACCAGCACATCCACGCCCTGCGCTTCGAACAGCGCGTCGATATCGGCCCGCGCCTGCGCCCGCAACGCCTGCGCCGCATCATAGAGCGCGCGGGGCAGCAGGCTGCCGGCAATCAGCCGATCGCGCACCGCCGGATCATACTCCATCGCGACGCGCGCCAGATCGGCGCGATGCAGGGCGCCGCCTTCATAGGCCGTGATCAGGAACGCCGCCGAACGATACCGCGCCAGATCGGGCAAGGTGAGGCACGGCCCCTGCCCCACGACAGCGGCGATCGCCATGCGCTGTGCCGGATTTAGGTTTTCGGCAAAGCGGCCGCCGAGCATGCCCACACGCGGCGGCGCCAAGGGCGCGGCGTCGGCATCGCCTGACAGGATCATCCAGATCGCGCGCAGATCGGCCAGGTTGTCGGTAAACGGGCCGATGTCGTCAAAGCTGTGGGCAAAGGGAAAGGTGCCGTCCAACGGCAGATCGGCATGCGTGGGCTTCAGCCCATAAAGCCCGCACAGGCTGGCCGGCACGCGGATCGAACCATTGGTGTCCGATCCCAGGGCAAAGGCCAGATGCCCGGCTGCCACCACCGCCGCCGATCCGCCGGATGATCCCCCCGCCAGGCGCGTGGGATCGTGCGGGTTGCGCGTGGTGCCATGGTGAGCGTTGATCGTGGCAAAGCCATAGGCGAACTCGTCCATGTTCAGCGTCGCCACCAGCACGGCGCCGGCATCGCGCAAGCGCGTGATCGCCACAGCATCGCTGGTGGCCGGCGCGGCATGGGTACGCACCGCCGAACCGGCCGTGGTTACCTCACCCGCCACATCGAACAGATCCTTGACGCCATAGGGCACCCCGGCGAGCGGGCCGGGATCGATCCCGTGCGCCACCTGGGCATCGATCCGCGCGGCTTCGTCCAGCGCGCGGGCGGGCAGCAGGCGGGTAACCGCAACATGGCGATCGGCCGCCAGGCGCGAAAGCGCCGTCTGCGCCAGATCGACCGCGCGGACGCGCCCGGCGCGCACTGCCGCCGCCTGCTCCAATGCTGCGATCATGCGTGGTCGTCCCCGGCAAAGATCGCGGCATGGCGCGCCAGCAGCGCGAGATTCGCCATAACGCCGGGCAGGCACGGCGCCGGAATCTGCCACCCGTCTTGCCCGGCGCGGGCTTGCGCCTCTGCCTCGGTACGGGGCAGCGCTTGGGCGTCGTGCGGCGCTGCGGCGCGGTGGTTCGGGACGGGATCGGCCATGTCGGTGGCGATGATAGCTGCCACCCCCCTATCGATCCAACGCAATGATCGGAACGGATCGTTGCAAAAATTAGCGCAGGGTGGTGCCGGCCGTTGCCTGTTCGCGCGCAGCCTCCGCTTGCGCAGCGGCCAGCACGCGCAGCACGTTGCCCGACCAAATCTTGGCCACGTCCGCCTCACTATAGCCGGCATGCAGCAGTGCAGACGTCAGCTTGGGCAGATCCGCCACGTCATCAAGGCCTGCCACCCCGCCGCCGCCGTCCCAATCCAGCCCGATGCCGACATGATCGACACCCGCCACTTTCAGGGCGTGCAACAGGTTGGCCATCACATCGTCAAAGCTGGCGCGCACTTCGGGCCACTGCCGGTCGATTGCGTGGCGCTGGGCCAGGTAATCGGCCCGCTCTGCCGCGCTCAACACGCGGTCTTCGGGAAAGCGTTGCTCCAGCGCATCGAGCGCGGCCTTGCGTTGCGGGCTTTGCACCAGCTTTTTGACATAGACCGAGTTGATCTGGATGACGCCACCCTGCGCTGCCAGCGCGCGCAAATGCGCGTCGTCGATATTGCGCGGATGGTCATAGACCGCCTTGCAGCCCGAATGGGTCAGGATGATCGGCGTCTTTGACAGGCGCAGCGCATCGTCGAGCGCGGCGTCGGAACTGTGCGAAAGATCGGGCACCACGCCCAGGCGGTTCATTTCCGCCAGCAGTTGCACCCCTGCCGGGCTCAGCCCGTCCCACTTGGGCGTGTCGGTGCTGCTGTCGGCAAACTGGTTGGTCTTGAAATGGGCAAAGCCGGAAATGCGCACACCCAGCGCGTAGAACGCCTGGAGCAGCGTGGGATCATCGCCCAGCGGCCAGGCATTCTCGATCGACAGATAGACCACGCGGCGGCCACCGGCGGCGATCTGCGCGGCGTCGGCGGCGCGGTCTGCCAGGGCAAAGTCCTGGGGATGGGCCGCGACCATCGCGTGGATCGCCACGGCACGGCGCAGCGCATAATCGCGCGCGGCGCGCGTGCTGGCCGGATCGAGCGGTCCCTGCGGCGTATAGATCGCCCAGAACCCACCATCGAGCCCGCCCGCGACCATGCGCGGCACGTCAACCTGGGTATAATCATCGCCGGCGCTGTGGCGCTGCACGATCGACCACCCCGGCAAGACCAGCGAGGCCGGCGTATCGAGGTGGGTATCGAGCGTCAGCAGGCGTTCGTGCAGCGTGCGCTCTGCCTTGGTGGGCACAGGGGCATCGGCCATGGCCGGCAAGGCCAGCAGGGCGGCAAGCGGAGCGAACGCGAGGGGGAGGAAGCGCATGGCCCTTCATCCGGCTTTCCCTCTGACGGCGCAAGGGGTAGAGGCGCACCCCATGTTGCGTCTTACCGAACTCAAGCTGCCGCTCGACCACGCCCCCGAAGCCATGCTGCCGGCGATTGCCGCGCGCCTTGGCGTGGGCGAAGCGCAGATCCTGCGCCATGCCGTGGCCAAGCGCGGCAACGATGCGCGCCGCAAGAATGCCATCCAGCTGGTCTATGCGGTTGACGTCACGCTCAGCCCGCAGGACGAGGCCGAAGTGCTTGTCCGCCTGGCTGGCGACAACCACGTACGCCCCACGCCCGATACCTCCTATCGTTTTCCCGTGCGCGCGCCCGAAGGGTGGCTGGCGGGCGAAGGCGAGCGCCCGGTGGTGATCGGTGCTGGCCCGTGCGGCCTGCTGGCCGGGCTGATCCTGGCGCAGATGGGCCTGCGCCCGATCATCATCGAGCGTGGCAAGGCCGTGCGCGAACGCACCAAGGACACTTGGGCGCTGTGGCGCAAATCGGTGCTGACGCCGGAATCCAACGTGCAGTTCGGTGAAGGCGGCGCCGGCACCTTTTCCGATGGCAAGCTCTACAGCCGGATCAAGGACCCGCGCCACCTGGGCCGCAAGGTGCTGGTGGAGTTCGTGAAAGCCGGCGCGCCCGATGATATCCTGACCGAGGCGCACCCCCACATCGGCACGTTCCGCCTGGTCACGATGGTCATGTCGATGCGCGAGACGATCGAGAAACTGGGCGGCGAATACCGCTTTGGCACGCGGGTGGACGATTTTGCGGTCGAGACCGACGCCGCCGGCGAGCGCCGCCTTGCCGGCCTGCACTTGTCCAACGGTGAATACCTGCCCGCGCGCCGCGTCATCATGGCGGTCGGCCATTCGGCGCGCGATACGTTCGAAGTGCTGTATCAGCGCGGCGTTCATATCGAGGCCAAACCCTTCGCCATCGGCGTGCGGATCGAGCATCCGCAAAGCCTGATCGACCAGGCCCGCTATGGCGCCTGTGCCAAGCATCCCATCCTGGGGCCGGCGGCCTATGCCCTGGCGCACCAGTGCAGCAATGGGCGTTCGGTCTACAGCTTCTGCATGTGCCCGGGCGGCCGCGTGGTCGCTGCCGCCAGCGAGGAAGGCCGCGTGGTGACCAACGGGATGAGCCAATATTCCCGCGCCGAATTCAACGCCAACTCAGGCCTGGTGGTGGACATCACGCCCGAGCGCGATTTCCCCGGCCATCCGCTGGCCGGCATTGCGCTGCAACGCCATTGGGAAGAGCGGGCCTTCGTGGCCGGCGGATCGAACTATCAGGCGCCGGGCCAGAAGGTGGGCGATTTCCTGGCCGGCAAGCCCAGCAGCGCGTTCGGCAGCATCGTGCCATCCTATCAGCCGGGCGTCCATCTAACCGCGCTGGAAGAATGCCTGCCCGATTTCGTCACCGACGCGCTGCGCGAGGCGCTTCCCGTCTTCGGTCGGCAGATGGCGGGCTATGATCATCCCGATGTGGTGATGACGGGGGTGGAAACGCGCACGTCTTCGCCAGTGCGGATCACCCGCGGCAAGGATCTGCAAAGCCTCAATACCCGGGGGCTCTATCCGGCAGGCGAAGGCGCTGGCTATGCCGGCGGCATTCTTTCGGCGGCGGTCGACGGCATTCGCGCGGCAGAAGCGCTGGCGCAGGACCTTTTGGCCGGGTGATTCGCGGCCTTGGCGACGGTGCGCGACGGCAGGAGCCATCCTGCAAGGCCGTTGCGGCCAGTTGCGGCCACAGATGCATACCAATGCATTTTGGATTGGTATTTTTTCTGGGCTGGATCGCGGTCTGACAGCGCTGCGCTGCAAAATCATAAAATCGTTTGCATTTTCAGGGATTCTGCTTGGCCGCCGCTGTCAATCCAGCGTTTTCAAGGAAGTGAATTGCATTAAATGCATGTTGCGTTGCGTGAAACGCATTTGCCTCGCCGCGGCGATTGGGTCATCCAGATAAGGCCTTTCAGGCATCCTCTCCCAAAACTTCCCGGGCCGATCGGATTTCCGACCGGCCCTTTTTTTGTCCGTAGCCTGCGCGAGATGGCGAAATTTGTATGCAACACATACAATGTTTGCGATAGGAGCGCGTGCTGCACCAAGCCGCATTGGCAAACTGTCAAGGGAGAGAACATGGCAACGCTCATCGATGGCAAGGCAATCGCCCGCGCACTGTCGGTCACGACGGCAGAGGCGGTGGCGCAGATGGTGGCTGCAGGCCACAGCGCTCCTGGCCTGGCCGTGGTGCTGGTCGGCAATGACCCGGCCAGCGAGGTCTATGTCGGGCGCAAGATCAGCCAGTGTGCCAAGGTCGGCATCCATTCGATCGAGCATCGCCTGCCCGCCGATACCGCAGAGGAAGACCTGCTCGCCCTGATCGCCGCGCTCAATGCCGATGCCACGGTGCATGGCATCCTGGTGCAGTTGCCGCTGCCGGCGCAGATCGATGCCGGCAAGGTGCTCGACGCGATCGATCCGGCCAAGGACGTGGATGGGTTCCATCCGGTCAATGTCGGGCGCCTGTCCACCGGCACCGGCGGCCTGGTGCCCTGCACGCCGCTGGGCTGCATGATGCTGCTCGATACGGTGATCGACAACTATCGCGGGCTCGATGCCGTGGTCATCGGCAAGTCCAACATCGTCGGCAAGCCGGTGGCCATGCTGCTGCTGGAGCGCGAGTGCACCGTCACCGTCACCCACATTGCCACCCAGGGCCTGCCCGATATCGTGCGCAAGGCCGATATCGTGGTGGCCGCCGCCGGTGCGCCGGAACTGGTCAAGGGCGATTGGATCAAGCCGGGCGCGGTGGTGATTGACGTTGGCATTACCCGCGTGGCCCAGGCCGATGGTACTACGCGCCTGGTGGGCGATTGCGCCGCGCACGAAATGGCCCATGCCCGTGCCGTCACGCCGGTGCCCGGTGGCGTCGGGCCGATGACCATCGCCTGCCTGCTGAGCAACACGGTGCAGGCCGCACGGCACGCATGACCGTAAAAAGCCCCCTCCTCTGAAGAGG
>NZ_BCYV01000007.1 GCF_001598375.1 Novosphingobium capsulatum NBRC 12533 | reverse complement strand
CCCCCACCGGGTTCTGCATCCAGCCATTGGCGATCAGGATCCACAGCGCCGAAAGATTGGTGCCCAGCGCCACCATGAACGTGACCGCCAGATGCTGGCGCCGGCTGAGGCGGTCCCAGCCGAAGAACATCACCCCCACCATGGTCGCTTCGAGGAAGAAGGCCATCAGCCCTTCGATCGCCAGCGGCGCGCCGAAGATATCGCCGACATAGTGGGCATAATAGGCCCAGTTGGTGCCGAACTCGAATTCCATGGTCAGGCCGGTGGCCACGCCCAGGACAAAGTTGATGCCGAACAGCTTGCCCCAGAAGCGCGTGATGATGCGCCAGATCGGCCGCTTGGTGATCACATAGATGCTCTCCATGATCACCAGCATGAACGACAGGCCAAGCGTCAATGGCACGAACAGGAAATGGTACATGGCCGTCAGCGCGAACTGAAGGCGGGATAATTCGATGACTGCCATGTCCATGGCCGCGTTCCCTCTGCTATGGCTCCCCGTCGGGCCCTGCCGATCGGCGGCAGGCCACACGATCGGGAGAAGCCCTGCCAAAAGCGCGACAGGGGCACGCCACCGCCCTTAGCCCCCGCTGCGCCGCAGCATTTTGACGGCGATCAATCCAGCGCCGGTTTAATTGGCGCAAACGCCGATTACGAAAAGGAAAACCGGGTGAAACGCGGGTTTCCTCGAATCGATTACCGTTTATATCACGATTTCCTGTTATAAGAAGATGGACAGATTGTCTCACAAGGCCGCACCTGCCCGCGATTCCCGCCCGGCGACCCGCCCTCCGCGCAGCCTGCGCCCCACCGCCTGGTGGATGGCGGAAAGCGCCGGCGCGATTCCCCTGGCCGCGGGCCTGGCCTGGGCGGTGGCGTCGCGCGCCGATGGCGCGCTGCCGGCCTGGCCGGCCGCCACACTGCTGCTCGCGGGTGGCGCCTGGCGCGCCCTGGCGCTGGCCCGCGCGCGGCTGACCGGGCAGGCCGCTGCGACGCGGTTCCAAGACGGCCTGCGCCAGCGGCTGTGGCCGGCGCTACTGCCCAGCCGCACCGCGCGCGCGGCGCTGGTGGGTGAAGACGTGCACCTGGCGGTCGATACCGTCGATCGCACCGAAGGGCTGGTCGCGCGGTTCCTGCCGTTGCGCGGGGCCAGCGCGCTGGGGCCGCTGCTGATCGCCCTGGCCGTCGCGCCGGCCAGCTGGGTTTCGGCCGCCATCATGCTGGCCACGCTGGTGCCCTTCGTGTTCGGGCTGATTCTGGCCGGGGGCATGGCGGCACGCCGCGCGCAGGCGCAGCATCGCGCGCTGGAGCGTGCCTCGGGCCTGTTCGTCGATCGCATCGCCCATCTGCCGCTGATCCTGGCATCCGGCGCGGAAGAGCGCATCGGTCGGCAACTGGCCATGGCGACGCAGGATGTGGCGCGGCGCACGATGGGCGTGCTGGCAGTGGCCTTTGCCTCCAACGCCATTCTCGAATTCTTCGCGGCGCTCTGCGTGGCGCTGGTCGCGGTCTATTGCGGCTTTGCCCTGCTCGGCCTGCTGCCGTTTCCCGCGCCCGAGCATCTCACCCTGGCGCGGGCGTTCTATACCCTGGCGCTGGCGCCCGAATTCTACCTTGGCATGCGGCGCCTGGCGGCCGCCTATCACGACAAGCAGACCGGCGAGGCCGCATTAGCGGCGATCGACCAGGCGCTGGCCCATGCCGCGCCGATCGTGGAACGGCCAGCGCAACCGGCAACGGCAACGCCGCGCCACCTGCACGGCGCGGGTGTGGTGATCGCCTATCCCGATGGCACGCGGATCGGCCCGCTCACCTGGGATTGGCGTGGCCCTGGCCTTCATGCCGTGACCGGCGCCACCGGCAGCGGCAAATCCTCGCTCTTGCTCGCCTTAATCGGGCAGGCTCCGCTGGCCGAAGGGCAGATAGTGGCAGACGGGGCACCCTGGCCTGGCGACGCGGCCAATGCCCTGATCGGCTGGGCCGGGCAGGCGGTATCACTGCTGCCTGGCACCCTGGCGAGCAACCTGCACCTGGCGCAGCCCGGCGCGCAACGCGATGATGCCG
The DNA here is from genome assembly GCF_001598375.1 of Novosphingobium capsulatum NBRC 12533. Taxonomy (GTDB): domain Bacteria; phylum Pseudomonadota; class Alphaproteobacteria; order Sphingomonadales; family Sphingomonadaceae; genus Novosphingobium; species Novosphingobium capsulatum. Next base: position 379,117 of record NZ_BCYV01000007.1, on the reverse strand, counting down.
CATTGGTCGACCTGCTGACGCAGCTTGGCCTGGGCCCGATGCTGGCGCGGCGCGGAGGCCTTGCCATGGCTATCGATCATCGCGGTGCCGGGCTTTCCGGCGGAGAGCGGCGGCGCATTGGCCTCGCCCGCGCGATCCTGTCGGGCCGGCCGATCCTGCTGCTGGACGAACCCACCGCCGATCTTGACCCCGCCAGCGCGGCGGCGGTGCGCGCCATTCTCGCCCGCTGCGCGCAAGACCGACTGGTGGTGGCCGCCACCCACGATGCCGATCTGGCCGCCCTGGCACAGACCTGCTGCGCGGTTGACGCGCCCGCTGCCAGGAACGCGGCATGATCGCCCTGCTGCAAGCGCCGCTCGCCCGCCAGCGCAGGGTGTTGCGCGCGGCGATGGCCTGCGCGATCGTGGCGGCGCTCGCCGGGGTGGGCCTGCTCGCCACGGCTGGCTGGTTCCTGGCGGGCGCGGCGCTGGCGGGTTTGGGCGGGCCAGCGGCGGTCACCGGGTTCAACTATCTTTTGCCCAGCGCGGGCATTCGCGCCGCCGCGATCGGCCGCACTGCCAGCCGCTATGGCGAACGCATGCTGGGCCACCGCGCCGCGCTATTTGCCCTGGCAGAAGTGCGCGCCGGCCTGTTTGCCCGCATTGCACAGGCGGCGCTTTCCGGGCGCGAGGCCGGGCGCAGCGGGGAAATGGCGGCGCGCTTTGGCCGCGATGTCGATCTGCTGGAAGACGCCGCGATCCGCCGTGTCTCCCGCGTAGGGGCGTGGGCGGCCGCAATCGTCGCGTTGGCCTGCGCGCTGGCGCTGGGCGTGGCGGCGCTGATCGTGCTGGCCGCGGGCCTGGCAGCCATGCGCGTAGCCGGCCCGGCGATGGCCACGCGCCTGTTGCCCGCGCGCCAGGCCGAGCGCGCCCGCGCCCATGCCGCACTGGCCGCCGATTATGCCGAAATGGCCGCACCGGCGATCGATATCGCCGTCTATGGCCTGGCCCCCGCCCTGGCCGAGGCGCTGCACGAGCGCGCCACTGCGCAATGCCGCGCCCACCATGCCGTGGCCCAGGCCGAAGCCTGGCTTGCCGCCGTGCAGGCGCTGATCGCGGCGGTGACGCTGGCGGCGATCGTGCTGGTGGCGCAAGGCACCGCGCCGCTGCTGGCCCTCGCCCTCCTGGCGGCCATGGCCGCGCTGGAGCCGTGGAGCGCGGTTGCCGCGCACGATGCCAACGCGCCCGATACCCGCCTGGCGCAGGAACGCCTGGAACAGGCCGGCGCCACCCTGGCCACGGCGCAGCCCGCGCCAGTGCTGGCGGCGCGGCCCGCGCTGACCATTGCCGGCACCACCCTGGCCCCCGGCGCGCGGGTGCTGATCGCCGGGCCATCGGGCGCGGGCAAGACGCGGCTGGTCGAAACGCTGGCTGGCCTGCGCGATGATGCGCCACAGGCGCTGGCGATCGACGGATACGATCCGCGCGACCTGGGCCTGGCGGCGGTGCGCCCCGCCATTGCGCTGATGCCCCAGTCAGCGCCGCTGATTGCCGGCACCGTGGCCGATAATCTCGCCCTGGCGCGGCCCGGCATCGATCGCGCGGCCATGGAAGCAGCCCTGCACGTGGCCTGCGCCGATGACGTCTTGGCCGCCCTGCCCCACGGCCTTGACCAGTGGCTGGGCGGCGATGGTGCGCGCCTGTCGGGCGGGCAGCGCCGGCGCATTGCCCTGGCGCGGGCGCTGCTGTCAGGCCGCCCCTGGCTCGTGCTCGACGAGCCGAGCGAGGGGCTGGACCTGGCGACCGAGGCGCTGCTGCACCAGCGCCTGGCCGCCTGGCTGGATCAGACCGGCACCGGCCTGCTGCTGGTCAGCCATCGCCCGGCGATGGCCAGCCTGGCGCAACAGGCCATTGCGCTCGGCTGACCTTACCAGCCACGCCCGCCCCAGCCGCCGCCTTGATGGGCCGAGGCGTTGATCCAGCCTTCGATGCGGTCATAGCGCATGGCGATGCGGTTGACCGAGCGCCAGTCACCCTCGCCGCATTCATTGCGCTGGCGCCCTTCGAGATCGTCGATCGCATCGTGGATGCGGCCGGCCTGGCGCGGATCGATATCGCCTTCGTCCACCTCGTGGCGCAGGCGCGCTTCCAGCCCATGGGCGCGCTGGCCCGAACAGATGAAGGCCATGCGGCGGCCCTGCCAGTCGCCACCGCCGCCGTAATAGCCGCCGCCATAGCCCTGCCCCCCATAGCCCTGGTTATATCCGCCCCAGGCCTGGGCCTGGGCGGTTTGCGCGGCCGTGCCGCCAATGGTCAGCGCGGCGGCCATGATGGCGGCAATGCGAATGGTCTTCATCTTGTGTCTCCCACCTCGGGTCTTGTCGTCCCGGAAGACACGCTATGACGCGGCCGCTGCCGCAAACTTGAACTGGCTGTCGTCTCTCATTCAGAATGTTGCTGGGCAGAATGTTGCTGGCTGATCGCGCCAGCTTCGCACATCACGCACATCGCGTGGATCAGGCCCGAAACCACCGGGTCCTTCAGGCTGTACCAGCGCACCTGCGCCTCGCTGCGCACGGCGACGACGTCTTCGCCGCGCAGCAGCGCCAGGTGCTGCGATACGCCCGATTGCGACAGCCCGGTCAGCGCCACCAGTTCGGTCACGCTCACCTCGCCCTCATCCATCCGGCACAGCATCAGCAGCCGCTCGGGATGGCTCATCACCTTGAGACGGCCGGCCATGTGCGCGGCATTGGCCTTGAGCTGGGAAAGATCGGTCGGTTTCATCGCACCTCCCGAAATAGGGCAAACCGCCCGCACGGCAAGACACCGCCGGAATTTGGCGCGATTCTGCCCAAACGGGCTGGAAAACGGGCAAAAAAAAGCGGGCAGTCCACGGTGGAACTGCCCGCCCAGTGAGGGCTCGGAATTTCGTTGTGATCAGAAGCTGATGGCGATCTCGCCGCCAAAGGTGCGGGGCGGGTTGAAGTTGCCATAATCGCCCAGCACCGCATCGTTGGCGCCCGAACGGCGATAGATGTAGGTGGTGTTGAACAGGTTGCGGCTCCAGGCCGAGAACGTCGCCTTGGCGCTGCCATTGAGCGGCACCGAGGCCAGCGCGATGCGGCCGTTGACCACGAAGCTGGAGTCGGTCTTCACCGATTCGTTCTGGAAGCTGTACTGCGGATCGGCATAGTTGGCATCGAGGTGCACGCGCAGTTCGCTGCCATTGGCATTGACCGGCAGGGCATAGTCGATCGCGCCCGACGCCGCGTTGGCCGGCGTATAGACCACATAGACCTGATAGAGCTGGTTGTTGAGGAACGGGTTCGCCGTCGCCGGAACGTGGGTATAGGTATAGGCGTAAGAGGCGCTCAGCGTCAGGCCCTCGGCTGCCTGCACCGTCAGGTCGGCTTCCACGCCGCGAATGCGCGAGGTGCCCGGCGCGTTGCGGGTTTCCTCGGTGTGGAGGTTGAACGTCGGGTTGGGCAGGCCATTGTCGAGATAGGGCCGCGTATCGACGTTGTCGAAATCGGTCTGGGTGCCGGTGCGGTCCATCATATAGCCGGCCAGGTTCAGGCGCACGCGGTGGTCCATCAGGTCCATCTTGGTGCCGATTTCATAGGCCTTGACCGCTTCGGGACCGAACGACGCAAAGGTCTGCGAACGGTCGTTGGCGCCACCGGCGCGATAGCCGGTCGAATACTTGGCATAGGCGTGGATGTTATCGGTCAGGTCGTAGGCCGCCACGATCAGCGGATCGAACCGGCTGACGCTTTCGTGGAACTGATAGTTGGTCGCCGCGCCCTGCACGAGATAGAGCGTGCCATCGCGCTTGTCGTGGGTATAGCGGCCGCCCACGGTCAGGTGCAGCTTGTCGCCCAGCGCATCGGGAGTGAACGTCGCCTGGCCAAACGCGGCATAGCTCTTGGCAAAGGCCTGGCTGGCGCGCTGCAGGAACTGCTGCCCGATCGCCCAGCCCTGGTTGGACGAAGTGACGGGGCCAACCACGGTTTCGCTGTTGATGGTATAGCCGGTGCCATCGACGTTCCAGGTGTTGGACGAGGGCGTCGATGCCTGTTCCTGGGCGCGTTCGTTGAAGTAATAGGCGCCCAGCACGTAATCCACCTGCGGCAGGCTGCCGACGAGCTGAAGCTCCTGGCTGAACTGGCGCTGGTTGAGGTACGAGAGGCTGTAGCGCGAGAAGCCGGTGTTGGGGGCAAAGATCGTGCGCGCGGCGCCGCCCGAGTTGTCCCACTGCTCGGTCGAAACCGTGCGCCATGCCGTGATCGAGCGCAGCTGCATGTGCGGCGCCACGTCATAGTTGAGGTGCAGCGAGGTGCCTTGCGTGCGATCGACGCTGGGCTGCTGCGGCACGCCGATCGGCGCCACCTTGACCCGGTTGTCACCGGTGGGCGTCATCAGCGACGAAAGCGGCGCGATGCAGGCAGAGCAGGCCGTGCTGGTGCCGGGCGCCACCAGGATATACTTGCCGTTGCCATTGGGGTTCTGGATGTACTGGCCAACCGTGCGCCCCTGCGGGTTGTAGTTGATCAGCTGGCTGTAGTTCGGGGTGTTTTCGTCCTTGGCCTTGTCATAGGAAACCACGGCCGAAAAACCGGGCATCGGCGTCCACTTGGCCGAGATGCGCCCACCGGTGCGATCATACTGGTTCCAGCCGGCCTGGCCCGCCAGCGGGTTCTTCACTGTGGGGTCCTGATGCTGCTGCACGCCGTCGATCTTGATGGCGATGTTGTTGAATTCCGGCAGGTCCAGGTGGCCTTCCACGCTGTGGCTGCCGAAATTGCCCACGCCCGCGGCAAAGCGGCCGTCGAACTGGCCGGTCGGGTCCTTGGTCACGATGCTGACCGCGCCGCCTTCGGTGTTGCGGCCAAACAGCGTGCCCTGCGGGCCTTTCAGCACTTCGATGCGCTGCACGTCGAACAGCGCGGCGTTGAGGCCCTGCGAGCGGGCGAGATAGACGCCGTCGATATAGACGCCAACGCCAGTGTCGCGCGCGGTCTGGTTCTGGTCGAACGGCACGATGCCGCGAATGCCCACGGTCAGCGCCGACTGGCGCGCTTCGAACGTGGCGACGCGCAAGGACGGTACGCCGCCATCGGCGAGGTCGATCAGGCTCTGCACGTGGCGGTCCTTGATGAGCTGGTCGCTCACCACCGAGATCGCCACCGGGGTCTTTTGCAGGTTGGTCTCGCGCTTGGTTGCGGTGACCACGATTTCAGAGAGGCGCGAACCGCTATCGGCGCTGGCCGATGCATCGGGCGCGGCTTCAGCGGCTGCGGGCGCAGCGGCCGGTGCTTCGGCAGCATGCGCCACACCGGCGTTGAGCCAGGCAAGCACCATCATCGACGAGGCCAGGGCGGCCTTGGGGTAAGTCACTGTGCACTCCTCCGCAACGAGTCTGTATCTTTCGTTACGGGGCCAGTACCCATCGATAATTGCACTTGTGTGACAGACCATCACATTCACGCCGCGCCCCGACCACCGGCTTTGAACCGCGCAGCGATCGTGGCATGGAGGCCGCCATGACCGGGGCCACATCACCACACCATGGCATGAATGCCGCCGGCGTGCGCTCGCGCTCCGGGCTGTTCCTGGCCGCGATTCGGGCGTTGATCGCGTGCCTGTTCACGCTGTGGCTGTGGATCGCGCCGCCCCATGCCGTGCTCGGCGGCACGCAACCGGCGTTCCTGTTCGAAGGCTATCTGGTCTTTGCCCTGGTCATGCTGGCCATCGCCTGGCGCAGCTGGTGGTTCGAATTTCGCCTCGGCGGCTTGGCCTTTTTCATCGATGCGCTGACCATGCTGATCGGGCTCGCCGCAACCGAGGCGGTGACCTTCGATTTCTTCAGCGCGTTCATGACGTTCTACGCGTTCCTCACGCTCACCTCGCTGGCGCGCTGGAGCCGGCGCAACGCCATGCTGGCAGCCGTGGGGCTGGCGCTGTGTTTTCTCGTGGCCGGGCTGGCGGTCGATTGGGCCGGCGTGCCGATCGATACCACCAAGTTCCTGCGACGGCTGAGTACGCTGGGCGTGCTGTCGCTGCTGCTCGCCTGGTTCGTCCAGGGGCGGCAGCGCCCCGCCCTGCCGCGCCATGACCCGGCGGATTCGCTGCCTGGGAACGCGGGCGACGACGCCGTGCTGCCGGCCCAGGTCCTGGCCTATGCCATGGGCCTGTGCCAGGCGCAGGGTGGCCTCCTGGCCTGGGCCGCCACGGCAGAACCACATCCCCGCGTCCATGCCGCCGGCGGCGCGGCGCGGCCTGCCGCCATCCCACCCCTGCCCCCGCCGCAGGCCACGCCGATGCTGTTCGATCGCACGCGCGGGCGGGCCTTGTGCCTTACCGCATCAGGCCGCCTGGTGGCGCGCAGCCACCCCGAGTGGCCCGCCCTGGTGATGGCCGGCCCGGAAGACGAAGGCCTCTCGATCCCGCTGTCCGGGCGCACCGGGCGCGGGCAGCTCGTGCTCTATGGCATGCCCGGCCTCAATGCCGATGACCTGTTCCTCGCCCAGGCCCTCGCCCGCGAAGTGGCCGCCGCGCTGGACGACGAGGAAGCCCGCGCCCTCGCCCGCGAAGTGGCCATGGCCCGCCTGCGCGGCCAGATCGCCACCGACCTGCACGACAGCGTGGTGCAGACGCTGGCCGGCGCGCGCTTTCGCCTGGAAGCACTGCGGCTGGACCAGGGGGAAAACCCGGCCACGCCCGCAAGCCACGCCATTGCCGAAATCTGCGAGAGCATCGCGGGCGAGCAGGACCACGTGCGCGCGATCATCGCGCAGTTGCGGCACGGGCAGATCCTGCCCGGCCAGCGCGATATCCATGCCGAAATCGCCGCACTCGCCCTTCAGCTTGCGCGCCACTGGCACGTGGCCATCTCGCCCACGCCAGCGCCCGCCCCGCTGCCGGTATCCACCGCGCTGGTCTATGAATGCCAGCACCTGGTGCGCGAGGGCGTGGCCAATGCCGTGCGCCATGGCCAGGCGCGCAGCATCACCATCGATCTGGCCGAACGCTATGGCGCGCTGTGCCTGGCGATCGGCGATGATGGCAAGGGTTTTGCCGGGCCGTCGCCCCATGCCCTACCCGCCTCGCTCGCCACGCGCGCCGCCGCGCTGGGCGGTTCATTTGCGCTGGAAACGCGTGCCGGCCGCACTTGCTTGCTTTTCACCCTGCCGCTGGACCTGTCATGACCCGCATTCTCGTTGCCGACGATCACGCCTTCCTGCGCGCCGGGCTGGAACAGGTGCTGGGCCGCCTGGGGCACGAGATCGTCGCCTCGGTCGGTGATGGCGCGGCCGCGCTTGCCGCCATTGCCCAGACCCGGCCCGATCTGGCGATCGTCGATCTGCGCATGCCCGCGCCCGATGGCGTGGGCGTTCTCTCCGCGCTGCGCGATGCCGGCGACGCCTTGCCCGTGCTGATCCTGGCGGCCGAACTCGACGATGCCAGCCTGGTGGCGGCAGTGCAACGCGGGGTCAATGCCATCGTCCTCAAGCATGCCCCGCCCGGCGCACTGCAAGCAGCAATCACCGCCGTCATGGCCGGAGAGCGCGCCATTGCCATGGACCTGATGGAGCGCGCCTTTGCCGCCGCCACGCGCCCTGCGGCCACGGGCGAAGACGCCATGGCCGCCTTGTCCGATCGCGACCGCCAGATTGCCGAGGGCGTCGCCGCCGGCCTGCGCAACCGCGACATCGCCGATAGCCTGGGCGTGACCGAAGGCACGGTAAAGATCAACCTCCACCGCCTCTATGACCGCCTGGGCGTGGCCAACCGCACCGAACTGGCGCTGCTGGTCAAGACCGGCGCCCACCCGCGCCCGTGATCTGGCGCGCGTGGGCAAATGCTGAAGTTCTGGCGTTTTGCACAAGTAAAAAGCGGGACCCCGGATCAAGTCCGGGGTGACGAGAAAATATAGGTAACGTAAAAACTTATCGTCACCCCGGACTTGATCCGGGGTCCCGCTTGATAACACCCGCCCACGCCTCAGCCGTCCTCACGCCCAGTCAGCATCGTGCGCACGCGCTGTTCCAGATCGCCCACGGCAAAGGGCTTGGTCAGGATCTGCATCCCCGGCTCCAGATGGCCACTGCCGATGATCGCGTTCTCGGCATAGCCGGTAATGAACAGCACCGGCGTGGCGGGCCGGTGGCTGCGCGCGGCGTCGACCATCTGGCGGCCGTTCATGCCGCCGGGCAGGCCCACGTCGGTCACCAGCATGTCGATCGGCGCATCCGATTGCAGGATCTTGAGCCCCTGCGCGCCGTCTTCGGCTTCCAGCACATGATGGCCCATGTCTTCCAGCGCGGTCACCACCAGCATGCGCACCAGCGGCTCGTCGTCCACCACCAGCACGGTGCCCTGGCCAGGCGCCGGCGCAAGATCGGCGGCCGACATGAAGTGCCCGCTCAGCTCGCCCTGCGCCTGTTCCGCGCCGTAATAGCGCGGCAAGTAGATGCACACCGTGGTGCCGCTACCTTCCTCCGAATAAATCCGCGCGTGGCCGCCCGATTGCTTGGCAAAGCCATAGATCATCGACAGGCCCAGCCCCGTGCCCTGCCCCAGCGGCTTGGTGGTGAAGAACGGATCGAACGCCTTGGCGATGACATCGGCCGACATGCCCACGCCAGTGTCAGAGACGCAAAGCGAGAGATACTGGCCCGGCGGAATTTCATGGGCATCGGCGCTGCGCGCATCGAACCAGCGGTTGGCCGTCTCGATCGTGATGCGGCCGCCATCGGGCATGGCGTCGCGGGCATTGAGGCACAGGTTGAGCAGCGCGTTTTCCAGCTGGCTGGCATCGACCAGCGCGGTCCACAGCCCCGCCGCCCCGACGCATTCCACCGCAATCGCCGGCCCCACCGTGCGCCGCACCAGATCGGCCATGCCGTTGATCAGGTCGTTGATGTCGGTCGGCCGGGGATCGAGCGTCTGGCGCCGCGAAAAGGCCAGCAGGCGATGGGTCAGTGCAGCGGCACGGCGCCCGGCCGCCTGGGCCATGGCCAGATACTTTTCCACCTCGGCAAAGCGGCCTTGGGCGAGGCGCGTGCCGATCATTTCCAGGGAGCCGGAAATGCCCGCCAGCAGATTGTTGAAATCGTGCGCCAAGCCGCCCGTCAGCTGCCCCACCGCTTCCATCTTCTGGGCCTGGCGCAGCTGTTCCTCGGCGTGCATCAGTTCCGCGGTGCGATCGGCCACGCGCTGCTCCAGCGTATCGGTCAGGCGGCGCAATTCGTCGGTCACGCGGTCGCGCTCGGCCTCCACCGCGCGGCGCGCCTCCAGATCGAGCAGCACGCCGGGAAAACGCCGGGCCTGGCCCTGCGCATCAGCTTCCACCCGGCCCACCGCCTCGACCCAGGCATAGCGGCCCTCGTGGCCCCTGACGCGGTATTGGTGGCGATAGTGCCCCAGATCGGCCAGGCATGCGGCAATCGCGGCATCGACACCGGGCTTGTCATCGGGGTGCACGGCCTCGAGCAGGCGATCGATAGTATAGCTCACCGGGTCAGCGCTGGGCGGCAAGCCGAATACGCCGGCAAAGCCTTCGTCCACGGCCACCTGCCCGGTGGGGATGTCCCACATCCAGGTGCCGATGATCGCGCCAGCGGCAAGCGCCAGTTGCACCCGCTGCACGTTATCGCGCGCCAGTGCCTCGCTCCGCCGCAGCGCCGCCTCCTGCGCCTTGCGCGCGGTAATATCGCGGAACAGCACGGAAACCTGGCGATTGCAGGCCGGCCCGACGCGCCGCGCCGATACTTCGATAAAGCGCTCGGCGGTCACGAACTCGCGCTCAAACCGCACCGGCTCGCCGCTGCGCAGCACCTCGCCATAAAGCGCCAGCCAGCCATCGGCCTCGGCCGGGGCAATATCGCGCAGCGTCTTGCCGACAATGCCGGCAATGCCGGTATGGCGCTCGTAGCCGCTGTTGGCCTCGATATGACGATAGTCGCTCATCGGGCCATGCGGGCCATCAAAGAACTCGATGATGCAAAAGCCGTCGTCGATCGCCTCGAACAGCGCCTGGCGGTGGGCATCGGCGGCATCGGCGGCATCGCCCGACACCACGCCGGCCTGCCGCAACCGCAGCACTTCTGCCTCCAGTTCCGCGCGGGAAAGAGTCTCGAGTGCCGGTTGATTCACGGTGTTTCCCTGCTTGCCTGGTGTTGGTCACGACAAGGGCAAGATAGGCCCCCGCCAGCGCAACGCACCGCTGGCGGAAACGTGCCCAACCTTTCGGAAAGAAGGAATTTAATCCGGCAGCTGGATCAGGCCGGGCGCGCTTTCGTCAATCGCGGCGGCAGAACCACAGGCAGTGCTCGTCTTCCTTGGCGCCTTCATAGGCCGGGACGAACTCTACTTCCACGTCAAACCCGGTGTCGCACAGCACACGCGTGAACTGCCCATCGGGATCGGCCGACCAGATCGCCAGGATGCCGCCGGGGCGCAACGCCGCATAGGCCGCGGTCAGGCCCGGCGCGGCATAGAGCCGGTCGTTCTGCTTCTGCACAAAGCCATCGGGGCCATTGTCGACGTCGAGCAGGATCGCATCATAGGCGCCGCGCCCTTGCGCGATCACGTCGTGCACATCGCCCAGCGTCACGCTCACACGCGGATCATCCAGCTTGCCGGCCATGACGTGAGCCAGCGGCCCGCGCGCCCACGTCAGGATTTCGGGCACCAGTTCGGCCACCTGGATGCGCGCCTTGGGGCCCCAGGCATCGAGCGCGGCGCCCAGGGTAAAGCCCATGCCCAGCCCGCCGATCAGCACCGCGGCATCGTGGCGGCCCAGGCGCTGCGCCGTCATCAGCGCTAGCGCCTCTTCTGAAACATGGTCGGTATTGCCCATCAGCTCTTCATCATCGAGCTCGATCGAAAAGCTGTCGCCGCTCTGCAGCAGAAGCAGTTCGCCGCCATCGGGCAGGCGCGCCTTGTCGATAAGGCGGATCGTCTCGTCCCGCACCGGGGCAAGCGTGGTCTGGACCAAGAAATATTCCAATCGCGGCAACGACCCGGCCCGGGGCGAGTGGCAGCACGCAGCCATCCACCGGGGCGAGCATGAGGGGGGAAATGCCACCCCGCAAGAAACAAGGCACGGCACCGACGCAATGCCAGTCCATACCGACTTGGCCCTGCATTGCAATGCCGGGTAATGGCAATCGGGCGCCCGCCCCTGGAAATCGCGGCAGGCCGTTCCCAATTGCCAGGTCCCTTGTCCAACTCCGCCGGTTTCCCCGCCGCGAAAGGGCTTCATGCCGCGCAATCCCTATTATCATGGCCCGGTCAGCGATCATTTCGATGGGCTGCGCTTCCACAACCTGGCCGGCGAGCCGGAAACCGACCGCAGCCTGGGCGATGTGCTGCGCTGGCGGCGCAGCGCGCCGCGCCATGCTTGGCCGCGCCATGTGCCGGTGGTGCCGGCCCATCCCGAAATGGCCGTCGCCGGCCTGCGCGTGACCATGATTGGCCATGCCACGGTGCTGATCCAGGTCGACGGGCTCAACATCCTGACCGATCCGGTGTGGTCACCGCGCGCCAGTCCGGTCAGCTTTGCCGGCCCGCGCCGCGTTACCGCGCCCGGCGTTGCCCTGGCCGATCTGCCACCGATCCATGCCGTGCTGCTCTCGCACAACCATTATGATCATCTCGACCTGGCCACGCTTAAGGCCCTGCACCGCGCCCACGCGCCGCTGATCATCACGCCGCTGGGCAACGATCGCATCGTGCGCCGCCACATCCGCCACGCACGCCTGGCGCCGCTCGATTGGGAGCAAGCCCACCCGCTCGATGCCGCCGGGCAGGCCCTGGCGCATCTCGTGCCGGCGCTGCACTGGTCCTCCCGCTCGCCACGCGATCGCCGCATGGCGCTGTGGGGCGGGTTCATGATCCAGGCATCGGGGCGCACGATCTATTTCGCGGGCGATACCGGCTATGGCACGGGCGCGATCTTTCGCCAGCTACGCCAGCAGTTTGGCCCGGTCGATTGCGCGCTGCTGCCGATCGGCGCCTATGATCCGCGGTGGTTCATGGCGGCGCAGCATACCAATCCGGCCGAAGCGGTGCAGATCATGCACGATCTCGACGCGCAATGGGCGCTCGGCATCCATTGGGGCACGTTCAAGCTGACCGACGAACCGCGCCATGATCCCCTGCGCCAGCTCGATGCCGCGCTGGCCGCGCAAGGCGTGGCACCGGGCCGGTTTCGCGCGCTCCATCCCGGTGACGCGATCGACATTCCGCCACGCGGGCCGCTGCCGTGATTCTCGCCCAGGCGCCCCGCCGATGCGCCTCCGGGCCGGCAAATTCGACCGTTCGCCAAAAGCTTGCCTGAACGAGCGAGCGCCGGCGCATCCGTTCGATTTTCATAAATAGCTCTTAATATCAGATAGATAAATGGATATCGCAAAAGCATGCCGAACGGCGCCCAAGCCGGTCAAGGGATGCATGCTGCGGTCTTTTTGCGCGCGCGAGAGATTGCCAAGCCACGCGTTGCTCAATTGAATGAAATTTGCTATGCATACCCATCAACAGCTTCAAACGGGCGAATGATGGCTGATAGCAGTGCAATCGTGGGGCAAATCGGCGATCTGGCCCAGGCCGGCGAACGAATGATCGAGCGCCTGCGGCGCAAGGCCTTTCTGCCCGAAAGCCGCAAGGGACTCAACGTGCGCTTTGGCATTGCCGAAGCCGCGCAGCTGATGGGCTGTTCCACCAACCGCATCCGCATGGCCGAGGACGATGGGCGCCTGCCGCCCCCGCCGTCGGGCGACAATGGCCGGCGCATTGGCTATGGCGTGCAGGAAATGCTCCACATGCGCGAAGTGCTGGGCGCCATGCCCACGCGCGGGCCGCACGACGTGCCGGCGATGATCGCGGTGCAGAATTTCAAGGGCGGCGTGGGCAAGTCCACCGTGACCACTCACCTCGCCCACTATTTCGCGGTGCAGGGCTATCGCGTGCTGGTGGTCGATTGCGACAGCCAGGCGACCACCACCACGCTGTTCGGCTTCAACCCGCATTTCAACATCACGCGCGAGGAAACGCTCTACCCCTATCTGTCGATCGACCCGACCCAGGCCGATCTGCTCTATGCGGTCAAGCGCACGCCCTGGCCCAATGTCGATCTGATCCCCTCGAACCTTGAACTGTTCGACGTGGAATACGAACTCGCCGCGGCCGGCGCCGATGGCCAGTCGGTGCTCGCCGCGCGGTTTCGCAAGCTCAAGCAGGGGCTGCTCGATCTGGCCCGCGATTATGACGTGGTGATCCTAGATCCGCCGCCCGCGCTCGGCACGATCTCGCTCGCGGTGATGCAGGCGGCCAATGCCCTGCTCGTGCCGCTGGCGGCCACCACGCCCGATTTCTGCTCCACCGTGCAGTTCCTCTCGATGATGGACCAGGTTATCGCGCAGCTGGTTGAAGCGGGAATTGCCGTGGATTATCAGTTTGTTCGCCTGATCTGTTCCAAGTTTGACGGCAACGATCCCAGCCACGCCATGGTGCGCACGATCATGGAGCAGACCTTTGGGCCGGCGCTCCTGCCCGTTCCCATCCTGGAAAGCGCGGAAATCAGCCACGCCGCCCTGCGCATGATGACGATCTACGAACTGGAAAAGCCGATCGGCACGGCCAAGACGCACAAGCGCTGCCGGGCCAACCTCGACGAAGCGCTGGGCCAGCTCGAACAGCTGGTGCGCGCGGGCTGGGGTCGCGTTGCCCCGGCGCGGGAAGAGGATGTACTTCATGCCTGATCACGCCGCCCGCCGCTGCGCCGCCTCCCTCCCCTCGTTCCCGCCCTTCGCAAGGTTCTAAGCCATGGCGCGCAAGCAATCCGATTACCTCGCCGCGCTGCTGGCGGAAGACGAAGAAACGCCAGACACCACCCCTGCGCCGGTGGTGATCGACAACACGCCCGCGCCGCGTCCCTCGGGCGTGGCGGACGAACCAGCGCCCGTGCCGGGTGCGCAGGCTAAGCCTGCCCCCACGCCGCCTGTGTCCCCTGCCCCAGCCTCCCCACCGCGCCCGGCCGCGCCAGGCCTTGGCCCGTTGCGCGGCACCACGCTGCTCAACCGCGAAAGCGCGCTGGCCCGCGTCGCCAGCGGCGAAGTGCGCCAGGTCACGCAATTGCTGCTCGATCCCGCGCGGGTGCGGGTGTGGGCCGGCAATGCCCGATCCTATGCCCACCTGAGCGAGGAATCGTGCCGCGAACTGATCGATTCGATCATCGCCGAAGGCGGCCAGAAGGTGCCCGCCGTGGTGCGCCGCATCGAAAACGATCCGGCCTATGATTACGAGGTCATCGCCGGCACGCGGCGCCATTGGTCGATCGCCTGGCTGCGCGCCAATTCCTATCCGCAGTTCCAGTTTCTGGCGCAGGTGGCCCAGCTCGATGACGAAGCGGCCTTCCGCCTCGCCGATCTGGAAAACCGTGCACGCAAGGACGTGTCTGACCTGGAACGCGCGCGCAACTATGCCCTCGCGCTCAAGGACCATTACGGCAACCATCTCACGCGGATGGCAGAAAGGCTAAAACTTTCAAAGGGTTGGCTATCAAAGATGCTGCGCGTCGCAACGATCCCCGATGCCATTGTCGCCGCCTTTGCCTCCCCCGCCGATGTCCAGCTCAAGCCCGGCTATGCCCTCGCGCAGGCCCTGGATGACAAGAACGCCCAGGTCGCCATCCTCAAGGAAGCGCGACAACTTGCGCGGGAGCAGGACGCCGCCCGCAGCACTGGCCGGCCGACGGTGCCCTCGCCCGAGGTGCTCAAGCGCCTGCTGGCTGCGCCCACGGCCGGCAACAGCCCATCGGGCCCGCTGTTCAGCTGGGACGCGCCGATGAGCGGCCGCCGCGCCGTGTCGGTGCTGTCGGCCGGGCGCCAGGGCGTGACGCTCAAACTGCACAACGGCACCGGCGCCACCACCGAAGACCTGATCGAAGGAGTGCGCGCCGCGCTCGAAGCGCTCGAAGCCCAAGGCAAGGGCATGCAGCGGTGAGGCCATCGTTTCCCCGTTTCCCCGGGGAAACACCGCCCCCTCCCTGGCACTCCCCTCCCCTGGCGAACGGCGCGCGCGGCGTGCCGTTCGCTGGCGCATGTGTTCTCCCCCGAACATCGCGTGACGCGTTCCCTTCGCCGCCAGTGCACGGCGCGTCGGAGTTCGTGAGCGCCGCCCTCCACACGTTTCATCGCCACCGCATCTTGCCCCGGGCTGGCCCACGCCAGTACCATTTGGCGGTGTTGTCACCCGCCCTTCCCTCCTCCCGTTACTCCGGCATCGCATGACTCGCAGCAAACCTTCCGTCAGCAGCGAACGCTTTGACGTGTTCCTGCCCTACGTGGCCGACATGCCCTTGCGCGATCAGCGCGAGATGATGGAGCGGCCGTTCTTCTCGCTGGCCAAGACCAAGCGCACCAAGCCGATCGATTACACCAGCCCCGATGGCAAGCTGTGGGTCCATGTCTCGGGTAACCCCGACTATGGCATGGCCACGATCTGGGACGCGGATATCCTGATCTATTGCGCCAGCGTTCTGGCTGACATGGTACGGCGCGGGGTCAACGATGTGCCGCGCAAGCTCACCATCATGCCTTATGACCTGCTGCGCGCGATCGGCCGCCCCACCACGGGCCGCGCCTACGAATTGCTTGGCCAGGCGCTCGATCGCCTGGTTGCCACCACGATCAAGACCAACATCCGCGCCGAAAACCGCCGTGAAGCCACCTTCTCGTGGCTCGATGGCTGGACCCAACTGGTGGACGAGCGCACCGAACGCTCCAAAGGCATGACGCTGGAGCTGTCCAATTGGTTCTGGGAAGGCGTGATGATGCAGGGCGGCGTCCTGGCGATCGATCGCGCCTATTTCAACATCACCGGCGGACGCGAGCGCTGGCTCTACAAAGTGGCGCGCAAGCATGCCGGTGGCGCGGGCGAGGAAGGCTTTGCCATTGCCATGCCCACGCTGTTTGAGAAATCCGGGGCAGAAGGCGAATATCGCCGTTTCAAGTTCGAGATTCTCAAGCTGGCGGAAAAGGACGCCCTCCCCGGCTATGCGCTGAGCGTTGAACCGGGCAAGACCGGCGAGCCGCTGCTGCGCATGCGCCGCGTGGACGGCAAGGACGGCGCCGAAGTCGTTTCCCCGGGGAAACGCCCTGCCCCCCTGCCCGCAGCCACTGCCGCGCCTTCACCCGCACCTGCGCCGGCAGCTCCGCCCGTGGCCCACACTGCGCCAGCCAAGCCGGCATCGCGCAATGCGGATCATGTAGCGCCGTCCGCGCCAGCGCCCGTGATCGTCGACGCACGCAGCCTGATCCGCTCGACCATTGCCGGCCTCAGCCACGCCGCCACGCGCGGTTTCATGACCGATGAAACCTTGGCGCACTTGCGCGAGACCTGCCCGGGCTGGGATTTCCAGGCGCTCCATGCCGAGTTCGAACGCTGGGTTTCGGCCGACCCCGCGCGCACCCCGGCCGACTGGCAGCGCGCCTTCATCGGTTGGGCCAAGCGCCACCACGAAAAGCACCGCCACACCCTGCGCTGACCAGCGCCGCCCGCTCCGTGCCTCATGCGCACGGAGCGGGCCTCAGCGCGCCACTACGATCGCACTTTACCTCCACCATCACGAACGACGCTAATCCAGTCTCGGGTAAGCCTGCAGGTGCGTCGGCCTGAGTCGCAGCGATCTGTATGGTTGCCGGCAGACGCTTGATGACAGGGAAGGGGCGGGGAGGGGAGGGTAGCAGTACCAAGGCAACGCCTACCCCCTATGTCACCACCTGCGTCACCCCGGACTTGATCGGGGGTCCAGCTTTCTGCCTTCGCGCGGTTCGTCTTTAGCGACGCGCGGGATAAGCCATCAACACAGCATGACAGCGATGCAAGTGCGGTTCGCGGCATTCGCAAAAGTCGCCAATGCCCCGATGCCGTTCTCGAAAGAACGTGTCGCGTGCTGTTGCACGCAATCGTCGTTCGCGAATTGTCGTGCGCCGATCGTCCCCTCGTCACAACAGTGAAATCATCCACAGCGATTGAACGTTCAAAGCACTGCGTTCCCGAAAAGAAATTCAATCCGCCGCGGTTACCGCCCGCCTGATGGCAAAGATCGACCCTTCGGGAACAGCAAAACGCGTGTTTCGATCCTTTAGGAACGGCCTTTCGATCCATCGGGAACGGGGGATCGATCCTTTGGGAACGATGCTTCGATCCATCGGGAACGGAACGTCGATCTATCAGGAACTGCGCATTGCAGGCGAATCGCGAAACTCTGGCGATTCGCGCGAGTGAGCGCGCCGCTTAACTTGTCTAACGACTCTAAACAGGATCTAACCCGCTAGAAGTGTCTTTTGACGAGTTGAAATGGGGGAAGGGCGCAAGGCTCCACCGCATGTCGATCAAACCTGCGTAAGCCCACGGACTGAACGCATTCATACGGTCAGCGATAGACGCGCGTGCCGAGCCGGAACTGGGCGCTATCAGAATTATCCATTCTTTTTAGAACGATAGCCTGAATTTGAGCCGCGCCGAGCCGCAAACGTATTTCGGCCGGCTTTGCGCGAAAAGGGAGCAAAACCGGCCGAAGTAGGAAATCTCATGTTTTTCAGCGGCTTGAAGAGGCCTTTGCGCCAGTTTCCTATTTCACCGTGAAACTGTAGCTGCCATCGGCACTTTCGCCCGTGCTGGAGCCGGCATGCCAGGTCAGGCGATAGGTGCCGGCCGGCAGGGCGCGGGGGAGGGTAACCTTGAGAGTCTTGCCCTGGTCAGCAAGGGCGGTGGCAAAGCCGGTGACCTTCATCGGTTGGTGGTTTGCCATGCCGGGCATTGCGGTCATCACCAGAGCAAGCGAGGAGGGCGGCACGGCCACCGCCTCGGTAAAGGACAGCGTGATGACCGTTGGCGCGCTGACCACCGCATCAGCCGAGGGACTGGCGGCGGTCAATACCGGTTGGGCAAGAACAGGGGCCGCAGCGCAGAGCGCGGCAAGCGCAAGGGGGAGGGCAGCATGGCGCATGAACATCGACGATCCTTTCGAAACGGGGCTGCCTTCTGATACGCAGCGCTGATCGTCACCCCTTGGCCGATGTGCAAAAAATGTGGCGACGGGATGAGGGACAAGCCACGCCGGTGCGTATGAGGGGGCAGGCAGGGCAAGGACAGGAGAAGCACGGGCGATGGGCAGTGTGGAGGAAGGGCTGGCCGGGCTGCGCCATGCAGCGGCCATGCGGGTAGACGGCGTGGCGGATTGGGCGGCGCTGGAACAGGCGGTGATCGGCGGGCTGCACCGTCACCAGGCGCGCGCGCAGGCACGGCGGCAACTGGCCTGGACCGGGGCGCTGGCGCTGGTGGTGGGACTGGCGGGCGGAGTGGCCCACCAGCCCTGGCATGCCTTTGACACGCGCCATGAGCCGGCCAGGCTGGTGAGCCCGCTGGCCTTGCCCGCACAGGCGCCCTCGGTCGTGCTGATGGGGGCGGGGTGATGGGCGCCCGCCAGATGGTGTTTGTGGCCCTGCTGGCCTTTGCAGCTGCCCTGGCAGGGGTGGGGGTGGGGCGCATGCTGTTTAAGCCCGCACAGCCCGCGGAAAACGCCTTTCACACGCTGATCCACCGCGATCTGGCGCTCGATGCCGGGCAGGAACAGGCCATGGCGCGCCTGGAGGCCGATTATGCCGCCGCGCAGGCCCGTTATGGCGCGCAGATGGCGCAGGATAACCGCGATCTGGCCCAGGCGATCGTTGCCGAGCGCGGCTATGGCCCGCGCGTGGCCGCGGCGGTAGATCGCTCGCATGCGGCCATGGGCATGTTGCAGAAGGAAACCCTGCAGCACCTGTTTGCCATGCGCGCGCTGCTGCGCCCCGATCAGCAGGCGCGGTTCGACCAGGCGATGGTGGCGGCCCTGATGCAATCCCCTGCGCCCAGCGCTTCGCAGCGGCCCTGAGCGGCCGCGCGGCGGTGCGTGATGATCTTCTGGACCAGGCCGATGATGCCGCCCTGGTGCGCGCCGCGCTGGTGGGCGACGAGCAGGCCTATCGCCAGCTCATGGCGCGTCACCGCGCCGTGGTGCATCGCGTGGCCTGGGCGCAGACCGGACAGGCCGATGCCGCGCTCGACGTGACGCAGGATACGTTCATCGCCGCCTTTGCCGCGCTGCGCCGCTATGATCCGGCGCGGCCGCTGGCGGCGTGGCTGGCGCGCATTGCCCTGAACAAGGGGCGCGACTGGCGGCGGCGGCAGGCGGTGCGGCGGCTGTTTCTGGGCTGGCGCGGGCAGGGCGAGGCCGCCGTAGAGCACGTGCCGGACAGCGCACCAGGGCCAGAGCGCGAAGCGGCAGGGCGTGCCGATCTGGCACGCATGACGCGGGCGATCGATACTCTACCGCAACCGCTGCGCGAGGCGATCGTGCTGCATGGCGTGGAAGGGATGCCGCAGCGCGAGGTTGCCATGATGTTGGATGTTAGCGAAAAGACAATTGAAACAAGAGTTTACCGCGCAAGAAAGAAGCTTGCTCAACAGCTTGGTGAAAAGGACTGATAGAGTGGATCGGCGCACGATTTTGGCGGGACTGGCTGGAGCCGGGCTGGGCGGTGTTTTGCCCGATCTGGCACGCGCGCGCACCGCCATGGCTGGCATGATGCCGGGCATGGCCGAGGCGGCGATGGGCGCGCCGGCGACCGCGCTGTCGGGTGATCTGATCGAACTGGTGATCGACCACGCCACGGTGCGCGTAGGCGGGCGCAGCGGCCATGCGATCACTGTCAACGGCACCACGCCGGGCCCGATGATCCGCCTGCGCGAAGGGCAGCAGGTGTGCCTGCGCGTGCACAACCGCCTGGGCGAGGATACCTCGATCCACTGGCACGGCCTGCTGGTGCCGTTCCAGTTCGATGGCGTGCCAGGCATCAGCTATCCCGGCATTGCCCCGGGGCAGAGCTTTGACCACGTGTTTACCGTGCGCCAGGCCGGAACCTATTGGTATCATGGCCACAGCGGCATGCAGGAGGCGATGGGCCTGTTCGGCCCGATCGTGATCGATCCGGCGGTGCCAGCCATTCCTGCGGCGCGCGAGCATGTGATCATGCTGCACGATTGGACCGACGTGCACCCGCACGTGCTGCTCAAGCGGTTGAAACAGCAGGGCGGGTTTTACAACCGGCAGCAGCAGACCCTGGCGGGGTTGCTGGCCGGCCGCGACCAGCCCTTGGGCGAAAGGCTGGACTGGGGCCGCATGCGCATGGACCCGACCGACATCGCCGATGTGACGGGATCGACCTATACCTATTGCATCAACGGGCACGACAGCGCGGGGAACTGGACCGGGGCGTTTGTGCCGGGCGAGGCTGTGCGGCTGCGCGTGATCAATGCGGCGGCGATGACCAATTTCAACCTGCGGTTGCCGGGCGTGCCGATGCGCGTGGTCGCGGCCGACGGGCAGGACGTGGTGCCGGTAGACACCGATGAATTGCAGATCGGTATTGCCGAAACCTATGACGTGATGGTGCAGCCAAAATCCGCGCAACCCATTGCGATCATTGCTGAAGCGATCGACCGATCGGGGCAGTGCCGGGCGACGCTGGCACCGCTGGGCGCGCCTGCGGGCACGGCAGCGCCGATCCCGCCGCTGCGCGCGCGGCCGCTGTTGACCATGCGCGACATGGGCATGGGGGCGATGGACATGACCGGGATGGACATGGCCGCCGGCACGCTGGACCTTTCGGCACCGACGCCGGCGCCGGGGCAGGGCGGGCATACCATGCACGGCGGCCATGGCGGGATGAAGATGCGGGACAAGTCCCTGGCGCCGCCGGGCATGCGCCTGGGGCCGGGGGTGGCGACGCTGTCTGCCGCGCCGGCCGATCGCCTGGCGGACCGGCCCACCGGGCTGGAAGACGTGGACCATCGCGTGCTGACCTATGCCGATCTCAAGGCTGCCGTGCCGCGCCCGCAGGCGCCGCCGACGCGCAACCTGGACGTGCACCTGACGGCCAACATGGAACGCTACATGTGGTCGTTCGACGGGGTGAAGCTGAGCGAAAACCCGGCGCCGCTGGCGTTTCGCGCTGGGGAGCGGGTGCGAGTGACGCTGATCAACGACACGATGATGCCCCATCCCATTCATATCCATGGCCATTTCTTTGACTTGGTGAACGGTGCGGGGGAGGCGGCGCCGCGCAAGCACACCGTCAACGTGCTGCCCGGTGGCAAGGCGAGTTTCGACCTGACCGCCGATGCTTTGGGCGATTGGGCGTTTCACTGCCACATGCTGCTGCATATGCATGCCGGCATGTTTCGCGTGGTGACTGTGCGCGAGCAGGCGGCATGAGCCGGCGCGGTCTGGCCATCGCGCTGGCTGTCGTGTTGGGCGGCGCCGGCGTGGCGCGGGCGCAGGATGCTGCTGCGCCGCCGCTGCCGAGCGACCATGCCGCCGATGCCCTGTTCGATCCGCAGGCGATGGCGCGCGCGCGGGCGGCCCTGGTGCACGAGAACGGCGGCATGGCGGTGAGCCAGGTGATGATCGACCAGTTGGAAGCGCGGGGTGGGGGCGATTATGCCTGGGAAGCCAAGGGCTGGTGGGGCGGGGACAGCGACCGCCTGGCGCTGGAATCGCGCGGGGAAGGGGCCTTTGCCGGGCGGGTGGACCGCGCCGAAGTGCAGGCAGGCTGGCTGCACGCGCTGGACCCGTGGTTCAACCTGCGCGCCGGGGTGCGGCAGGATCTGGACCGGGGCGTGCTGGGTACGGGCCAGCGGCGCACCCATGCCGCGCTGACGATCGAAGGGCTGGCGCCCTATTGGTTCGACGTGGAAGCATCGGTTTTCCTGTCGACGCGGGGCGAGCTGACCGGCCGGGCCGAGGCCAGCTATGACCAGCGCATTACCCAGCGCCTGGTGTTGCAGCCGCGCGTGGAAATGGATTGGGCGGCGCAAGGCATGCCCGATCTGGGCGAGGGCGCGGGGATCAACCGCATCGAGAGCGGGCTGCGCATGCGCTATGAAATCAAGCGCAATTTTGCGCCCTATGTGGGTCTGGGTTGGGAACGCAGCCTGGGCGGCAGCGCGCGCGCGGCGCGTTCGGTGGGAGAGCGCGCCAGCGCCGTGCGCGCGCTGGCCGGAGTGCGCTTGTGGTGGTGAGGGCGATCAGGCGGCGACAGCGGGTTGCGCCGCGACCAGGTGATCGGCCAGGCGCTGTGCCTGGAGGCGGATATCGGGCACGGCGACCATTTCCCAGTTGAGGCCCTTGGACAGCGCGCCCATGGCATGGATGGGCAGCGCAGCACGGCCGCGCGCATCGCGCAGGCGCCAGTGATCATCGACATCAAGGCCGAGATGCAGCGGGCAGGGCCGCGCCAGGCCGGCGGCCAGCAGGCTGCGCAGCAGGGGATCGCGGCTTTGCGCCGGATCGCCGCCAGGGCCGGTGCAGACCACGACGTGATCGACCGCGAGCGTGGCCACGGCATCGCTGCCGCGGGCGCGCCATTGCGCGAGCAGGCCATCATCGCCATCGGGCACGACCTGTTGCAGGCTGCCGGCCACGACCAGCAGGCGCCCGGCGGCGGCCAGTGTCTCGATCCGCTGGGCAATGGCCGGGGCCATGCGATGGCGGTGCACATCCCACCACGGCCGGGCGTGGCGCAGGAAGCGCGCTTGAGCCACGCCATCGTGCGCCTGCCACAGGGCATGGGTGTGGGGGCGCAGTTCATCGATGGCATGGTGCCAGCCCACGGCGCGGGCGCGGGCGCGAATGTGCCGCAGCAATGCGCTGCCGCGCGCGGCGGGCATCGGCTGGGGCGAAATGGCCGGGCCGCTGGCGGCGTGGGCGCGCGGCACCAGGCCGCGCCGCGACAGCGCGACGATCGGTCCGCGATGGCCGCGCGCCTCGAGCGACTGGATCACGTCGATCGCGGTAAGGCCGGTGCCCAGCAGCAGCACGCGGGCATCGGGCGCGATGGCATCGAGCGCGCCGGGCGCCCAGGGATCGGGCAGGGCCTGGGGCGGGGCCATGGCGGCCAGCGCGTGGTGGCGCTGGGGTGGCAGGTTGCCCTGGGCCAGGACCACGGCGCGGGCATGGAGGAGCGGCGCGCCCTGATCCAGCGCGACCTGGAGCGTGCCATCGGGCAGCGGGGTGACGCCATGCGCGCTGGCAATCGCGATCGTGATGCGATCGGGCATGGCGGCGCGCGCGCTGGCCAGCAGGCTGGCGATATAGGCGCCATAGCTGGCGCGGGTGGCAAAGCGGTTGGCCGCGTCGGTTTCGCCGTGGCCCAGCCAGCGCAGGAAATGGGTGGGATCGTCGGGAAACGCACTCATGTTGCCGGCGCGCACGTTGAGCAGGTGCTGCGGCCCGCAGGCGCCATAGGCAAGGCCATGGGCCAGCGCCTGGGGATCACGCTCGACAATGACCACCCGCACCCCGCGCCGGGCGAGGTGGATGGCCAGCAAGGTGCCGCTGAACCCGCCGCCGATGATCGCCACGGGCAAGTCATCATGGCTGGCAGGCCGCGCCAAGTCATGGAACGGAAACGGATTCGCCATAAATCAACCTTTCAAGTTGATATTAGGCTCGCAAGTTTTTCCTTAACGGTCAATAGCCATTCTATGAACGGTGGCCAGGGCGGGGCATGGTGCGGCCTATGCGCCGAGGCTAACCATGCCGGCCAGGCCGCAACGACCGGGCGTGACGCGGTTATCGAACAGCACATCGAGCAGGCGTTCGCCACTGCCTGGGGGCAGGGGGATGGCCAGCGGCGCCGGAGCGGGATCGGCCTTGAGCGCGACGCGCACGCCGTCGAGCCAGATTTCGGCGCGGCCGACGACACTGGCAAAGCGCACGGTGCCACCCTTGGCTGCCACGGCGCGGCGCGGGGTGAAAGCCAGGTGCAGCAGCACCCAGGGCGCGGCAGGGTCAGTGGGCTGGGTGGCGCCCGGCTTGGTCCAGGCCCAGGAGTTCATGTCACCATCGCCGAGGCGCTGGCCAGGCACCGGGCGTTGCGCGCTGGCCGGTGCCTGGCGCCATTCGGTGAGCGGTTGCGCCGGCGGCACGGCCGGCAGCGCGGCAACCGTGGCGGGATCGACGCGCAGGACGCAGCGCGCCGGGGCGAGACCGGCTGCGGTGGCGACCAGGTGGAGCGGGCCGCTGCCATCGGCGCAGACAATCGCCTGGGCGAGCCCGTTGAACAGCGCCATGGCCCCGCTGCGGCCATCGGCAGCCGGGGTTTCGGGCAGGGCGAGGTTGGGGTCGCCATTGCCGAGGCCGAGGATCTGCCCGCCCTCGACGTGCAGGGCAAAGCCATGTTGCGCCACGGGCACGGACTGCCCGGCGTCGTCGACCGCCATGACCGTGACGGGCACGGCATCGCGGCGTTCGGCCCTGATCCGCAGGCGATCGGGCACCAGGCGCAGCGCCACCGGCGCGCCGGCGGTGACGCAGGTGGCGCTGGCGACCACGCGCCCGTCGCGCCAGCCCTGGGCAAGCAGGCGGCCCGGAGCATAGACCGGGGTGAACCGCGCGACGCCATCGCGCACCGGCGCGCGGGCAATCTCTTGGCCACCAAGGTGCAGCGACACGAGATCAGCATTGCTAGCGACCAGGATCGGCACGGCGCGGCCCTCGCTGCCGGGAAAGGTCCAGTGCGGCCAGATCGCGATGACCGGCGTGGCGCTCCACAGCGCGTGGCGGATGTGAAACCCGCTTTTGGCAAAGCCGCACAGGTCCATCGCGCCGAAAAAGCTGGATGTGCTGGGCCAGCCAAACGGGGTTGCCTCGCCGCGATAATCAAAGCCGGTCCACAGGAAGCCACCGGCCAGCCAGGGGCGCTGGGCGATGAAGGCCCAGGCGGCGCTGTTGGTCTGGCCCCAGGGGACGGCGGTCATGTCATCATCGGCGATCACGTGCCGCGCGGCATCGCCCGTCGCCGCGCCGCGCGTCATCAGGGCAGAGGTGTCTTCGCTGCTGAGCAAGGGACGGGTGGGATGCGCGGCGTGATAGGCATCGATGCTGCCACGACCATAGTTGAAGCCAACCACATCGAGCATGTCGGCAATGTTGGGCTCTGCCTCCATCGCGCCGTTGAGCGCGGCCGTGACCGCGCGGGTGGGATCGAGCGTGCGGACCAGCGCCTTCATCCGCGTGACCATGGCCACGCCGATGCCGCTGGCCTGGATCGATTCCTCGTTGCACAAGGACCAGGCGATGACGCTGGCATGGTTGCGGCCCAGGCGCACCAGCGCGGCCAGGGCATCGAGCGTATCGGGCGCGGCCGACAGCGTGCGGTTTTCCGCCAGGATCATCACGCCAAGACGATCTGCCGCTTCGAGCAGTTCGGGCGCGGGGGCATGGTGCGCGGTGCGCAGCGCATTGCCGCCCATCTCGCGAATGCGGCGCAGGCGATAGTCCCACAGGCTGTCGGGCACGGCAACGCCGACGCCGGCGTGATCCTGATGCGCGCAGACCCCCTTGATCGGGCATGGCTCGCCGTTGAGCAGCATGCCGCGATCCGCATCGAACCGCACGGTGCGCAGGCCCAGCGCGCCGCTTTCCTGATCGGCCAGCACGCCATTGGCCAGCACGCGCGCCTCCAGGCGATAGAGCGCGGGATCGGCCGGCGACCACAGCCTGGGGCGCGGCACTGCAAGGGTGAGCGCGGCCTGCGCCTGGCCTTGCGCGGGCAGAGTGAGCGCGGCCTGCGCAGCGGCCACGGCCGTGCCATCGGGCGCCGTGAGGCGCGCGGCAACGGTAATGGCGGCATCGGCCGCGCCGGAATTGGCCAGATCGAGCGTGAGCGGAACGGCCCAATCGCCGGACGTTGCCGCATTATCGCCCTGGCCCAGCGGGTGGGGCCGCGCGACGAGGCCGTGGCGCACGATGTGCACGGGCGCGCGGCGTTCGATCCAGACGTGGCGATAGAGGCCGGCGCCTTCGTACCACCAGCCTTCGCTGTCTTGCGCGTCAACCCGCACAGCGATGGTGTTGGGCTCTTCACCAAAGCGGGCGAAGGGCAAAAGGTCTATGACCAGAGGGGTGTAACCGCCGAAATGGCGCGCGGCTAGCGTGCCGTTGATCCACACCGTGGCGTTGGTGGCGATGCCATCGAACACCAGATCGAGCGCGCCCTCGCGCCAGGCGGGATCGAGCAGGACGCCGCGCCGATACCAGGCAATGCCACGCGGGCGATAGGCCTGGTCGGGATTGGCCGCCGGATCGGGTGCCTGGCCCAGCGCGAAATCGTGCGGCAGGGTGACCATGGCCCAATCGCCATCGTCGCAATCCTCCGCCGCGCCGCCTGTGGCATTGCCCGCCTTGGCATGGGCATAGGCCGCCTCGTGATCGAGCAGCGGGGCAAAGGGAATGTCGCCGGCGTGAAAGCGCCAGTCTGCCTCAAGCGATAACCGGCGGCGGGGACTGTCAGGCTGTGGAGGCGCCCCCGCCGCCGGGGCGGCAAGCGCCTGGGCAACGATCGGGGATCGGGCCAGCGCGGCAGCCATTGCCGCCGTGCTGGCCAGGATCGTGCGCCGGCTTGCCGACAGCATCACTCAACAGTGCTGGCAGGTGGGATCGAGCAGATCGTGCAGCAGGGCGCCGGTGGGGTCCCATTCGCCGATCGCGGGATGGATCAGCAGGGCCTTGCGTGCCGTGGGCCGTTCGCCGGTCAGCGCCGCATCGATCGCGGCGCGTTCATAGGCCTTGATGCCGTGAACCAGGCCGAGTGCCACATCGGGCAGCGGCGCGATGGGCAGCGGGGTGATGCTGTTGGCATCGATCCGGCTGCTGGTTTCGACGATATCGCCGGCCGGCAGGTTGGGCAGCGCGCCGTGGTTGCGCGTGTTGACCACGATGGTGGCGGGCTTGGCGCCCGTCAGCGCGCTCATCACATCGATCGCGATGCGGTGATAGCCGCTGGCCACGCGGAATGGATCGATGTGGAACGTCGCCTCGGGATCGAAGGCGGAGCCGCCTTCGGCCTCCAGCTTCATGTAGGAGCCGGAGCGGCGGTTGAGATAGGCGGCATAGGCGGCAATCGCGCCCGGCCCATCGTCTGCGCCCAGACGATCGCGCAGCGTTTCGATCAGCGTGACGTTGAGCGCTTCCACTTCGGCGCCACGGCTGGAGCCGTGGCGCTGCTGGTTGGCCAGCGCGCGGCGGCGCTCGTAATAGAAGAACAGGTATTCGGTGGGGATCAGGCGCAGCGCGCGGATCATCGCCTTGTCGAACACCGGGGCGGAATAGAGCTGGTCGAGCACGGCATCTTCGGCCAGCACGCGGTCGAACACGTCCTCGCCATGCAGGCGGATGCCGCGCACCCAGCCCAGGTGGTTGAGGCCGACATAATCGCATTCCACATCAGCCAGCGTGGCGCCGAGCGCATGGGCGATGTTGTGGAACAGTTCGGTGGGCGTATCGCAGATGCCGACGATCTTGGTATCGGTGTGGTTGGCGATCGCCTGGGTGATGAGGCCGGCCGGATTGGTGAAGTTGACGATCCACGCGTCGGGCGCGTGGCGCTGGACCAGGCGGGCCTGCTCGATCGCGATGGGCACGGTGCGCAGCGCCATGGCGGCGCCCGCCGGGCCAGTGGTTTCCTGGCCGGGAAAGCCATGCTCGATCGCGGTGCGTTCATCGGCGGCGCGGCCGGCAATGCCGCCGACGCGGATCGAGTTCATCACGAACGAGGAACCCTCGATCGCGTCTTCGATGCTGGTGGCCTCGCGCACGATCAGATCGCCGCCTTCGGCGCGCACAATGGCGCGGCCCAGCGCGGCCATGATCGCCAGGCGATCGGCATCGGGGTCCCACAGCACCAGTTCGCGCGCGCCCAGCGCCTGGGCGGCATCGTTGACGCCAAACGTGACCAGCGGCGTGCGGACACCGCCGCCGCCGATCAGGGTCAGCTTGCGATCAGTCGTGGAGGGCATAGTTGCGGTCATGAACAGTCCAAAGCTCCTGTGCGTCGGGGATGCCGCCAAGCGCCCCCGGCTTGCGGGTGGAAAGGGCGCCGGTGATGCAGCCGCGTTCGAGACGGCGGCGCAAGGGCGCGGCATCGAGCAGCGCATCAATGAAACCGGCATCGAAGGCATCGCCCGCGCCCGTGGCATCGACCGCCTGCACCACCGGCGGGCGCACGTGGACGATCTCGCCATTGTCGAGCGCGGCGGCACCGCGCGCGCCCAGCTTGAGCAGCGGGTTGCGGATGCCAATGCGCGCGGCGTGATCGAAATAGGTGCCAACGTCGGTGCTGCCGAACAGCAGCTCGGCCTCTTTCTCGTTGGGCATCAGGTAATCGACCTGGGTGATCGTCGGGCGGTTGACCGGGCTGGCCAGCCATTCGGGCTGATAGCCCATGTCGAGTGAGGTAGTGATCCCGCGCGCGGCGAGCAGCGGCAGCACGACCTGCGCCACGGTGTGCGGCACCGGCATGGCGAAGTGGACGTGCGATGCGGCGCAAAGCGTGGCCAGCCCATCGCCCATGGCGAGCGCGCCGACGGCGGAATTGACGCCGATGTGGGTGAAGAACGAGCGATCCTGCGGCGTGGAGATCGAGATCGTCGTGCCGGTAAAGCCATCGCCGATGCGGATGCCGTCGAAGGCCACGCCATAGCCGGCGAGGCGCTGCTCGAACCAGGCGCGATCATCCGCGCCGATCAGGCCGACCACCCCCACCTTGCGGCCAAGCCGGGCAAGGCCACAGGCGGTGGCGATAGTGCCGCCACCCATTTCACGGGTATAGGCATCGGTGGTCACTTCCTCGCCAGGCAGGGGCCAGGCGGGAAAGCCGCTGAAGATGTGATCGACATAGATTTCGCCAACCACGGCGACATCGAAGCGGACGGTCATGGGCGGGAAGCCTTGTGCAAGGAAAATGGCCATTGGCGCGTGCGGCGCGCCATGGCGAGGAACAGCGCGCTGCCCACGGCGATCATCGCCACCCCGGCGAGGATATGCAGCGGGCGCGCGGTGGTGACGATATAGGCCCAGCCCGCCAGGGTGATGATCACCGGCAGCGGATAGAGCGGCATGCGGAACTGGCCGGGCGCGGCCTGCGGGTTCTGCCGGCGCAGCAGGACCACGGCGATGCATTGCGCGGTATATTGGAACATCGTCTGCACCACGATCATCACCGCGATCAGCGTATCGAGCGAGACCAGGCAGGCGAGGGCCGAGGCCAGGCCCATGAACAGCAGTGAAACCGCCGGCACATCGCCACGCGCATTGGTGCGGGCGAACACGGCGAGGAAATCACCGGCGCGCGCGGCGGCAAACGGCACGCGCGAGGCGCCGAGCAGGTTCATCAGCGCCGAGGCCCAGCTGGCGATGAGGATCAGCACAGTGACGATGCGGCCACCGGTGGGGCCATAGATCGCGGCCATGAAATCGGCCACCACGGCCTGCGAATGCATCGCCTGCTGCCAGGGCAGCACGCCCAGGATCGCCAGGTTCAGCCCGATATAGAGCAGCGCGACGAGCGGGATCGACAGCAGCACGGCGCGCGGGATGTTGCGGCGCGGCTCGACCACTTCATCGCCGAGCATGCAGATCGTGTTGTAGCCACCATAATCATAGACGCCGATCAGCGTGGCCGCGCCCAGGCCCATCCAGAACCCGCCGTTGATGGCAAAGGCGTGGGGTGGAAACGAAAAGGCGCGTGCGGCATCGAAATGCACCGCGCCCGAGGCGATGATCCACAGGCACGAGCCGATGACGATCACGCTGGTGGCGACCGAGAGCACGCCGATCGCGCGGATATCGCGCCACAACAGCCCGAGGTTGACGAGGCAGACCGTGGCGGCGATCGCCGCCAGCGTCCAGGGCGACAGGCCCGGCTCAAGCCAGGTGAGATAATGGGCCATGCCCACCGTGCCCGAGGCGATCGACATCGGGCCTATCAGCAGCGTCTGCCACAGGTAGAGAAAGCCGAACAGGCGCCCCAGGCCCTGCGGGCCGAACGCCTCGCGCAAGTAATGGAACGACCCGCCCGAGCGTGGCAGGGCCGAGCCGAGTTCGGCCCAGACAAAGCCATCGCACAGGCACAATACGGCGCCGAGCAGCCAGCCCAGCAAGGCCTGTGGCCCGCCCATGGCAGCCAGCGCCAGCGGAATGGTGATGAACGGGCCGACGCCGATCATGTTGAGCATGTTGGCCGACAGCGCGCCGGCAAACGTCATGCGCGCGCGCCCTGCGGGCGGCGTGCCGATAGCGGTGATGGGTGCCGTGCTCATCGTCATATTAATCAGGAAATGCCATGATTACGTCAATATGAAAATTTTATTCCATGATGAAATGTTGCATCGCCGATCCACTGGCATATACCGGCCAGGACAGTGGAGACAGCGATGACCGCCTCGCAAGACAATGCCCCCGATGCTGCGGCAGACGGCGATGGCCTGCCTGGCAGCGCCGACGCGCTGCGTGACATGATCCTGGCGCGTTACGACGGCATGACCAAGGTGTTGCAGCAGGTCGGCCGCTATGTCCTCGATCATCCCGAAGATATGGCGCTACTCACGCTCAACGAACTGGCCGAGCGTTCGGGCACGCAGCCATCGGCGATCGTGCGCTTTGCCAAGGCGCTGGGCTTTACCGGGGCAGGGCCGATGCAGCGCCTGCTGCGTGACAGCCTGATCGCGCAGAACAGCGCGCTGGGCTATAGCGAGCGGGTGCACCAGTTTGGCGCGGCGGTGGAGGATTCGGTTTCGGCCGGCGGCATCGGCGCGCTGATCGACGAGTTTGCCGAGGGCGACATCATGGCCCTGCAGAACACGCGGGCGATGGTGGGGCGCGAAGGGCTGGCCAATGCCGTGGCGCTGATCGCGGCGGCACGGGTGGTGCACGTGGTCGGCATGCGCCGCGCCTTTCCGGTGGCGGCCTATCTGGCCTATGCCGTGCCGCAAGCGGGCAAGCCGACGATGCTGGTCGATGGCGTGGGCGGCCTGGCGGCGCAGCAATTGCGCGCGATAGGGCCGGACGATGTGCTGATCGCGATCAGCTATCACTCCTATGCCCCGGAAACGGTTTCGGCGGTGGAAGCGGCCTGCGCCGCCGGGGCCAAAGTCCTGGCGATTTCCGACAGCCTGTTGAGCCCGATAGCCAAGCGCGCGGCGCAGACCCTGCTGGTGCGCGAATCCGAAGTGCGCGGCTTTCGCTCGCTGTCATCCTCGCTGTGCCTGGCGCAGGCGCTGGTGGTGGGGCTGGCCTATGACCAACAGCGCAGCGTGGCCGCAGGGGCACCTGGCAGCGGGGGCGATGCCTCGTGACAAAGCGATGGCCTGCTGTGGCGCGACCGTCGCAATTCTGAAATTTTTATATCAAAAATATTAGAAACAGAAAAATCATATTGACAGAAGACGGGCAATACCATTCCATACGCTCAACGCCCGAAACGTGGCGAGAGGGATATGGGGGTTTGTGAAATGATCGGATTGCTCTGTCGGTCGCGTCTGCTGCTTAGCGGATCGACCATGATGCTGGCCCTGGCGGCACAAACGCCGGCCACCGCCCAAACCCTTCCCGCCACGGCGCCGGCATCGGCAGCGCCACTGGCCGATGCGACGGCGGGCACCCCCACCGGCAGCGAGGCGGATCTGGCCGCCGGCATCGTGGTGGTGGGCAACCGCTATCAGGCGGCCACCCTGCAGATGCGTTCGGCCAACACGGTCAATGTCATTTCCGCCCAGGATCTTGAGCACACGGCCGTGCACAACGTGGCCGAAGCGCTGGGCACGGTGCCGGGCATCAACGTGATGAACACCGGTTCGGCCTTTGCCGGCGGCGTCGACGGCGCCTCCCGCGGGGAGGGCATGTTCGTTTCGGTGCGTGGCCTCAATTCCGAATACAACATCAACCTGATCAACGGCGTGTCGGTGGCGCAGGGCAATCCCTATAGCCGTGGCGTGCAACTCAGCCTGCTGCCCCCTTCGGGCCTGCAGACGATCATCGTCAACAAGACCTCGCAGCCCGACATGCTGGGCGATGCGATTGGCGGCACGATCGATTTCCGCACCCCTTCGGCGTTCGACTATGCAGCGGATTCGCGCGGGTCGGTAACGATCGGCGGCCGCGTGGAAAGCCGGGCGCGCGCCTATGGCCAGAATGGCCTGGGCTGGAACGCGGGGGCCGATTATTCGCGCAAGTTCGGCGCGGATCACCAGTTCGGCGTCTATGTCAGCGGCTTTTACGATATCCGCCACTTTGCCAACAGCCTGGTGGGCGGCGTGCAGGAATCGGGCTGCTGCGACAACGGCTATGACTTTGCCGTGCAGGATGCCGCCGGCAACAGCGCGCCCGGCCTCGATCCGGCCGCCAACCTGATCCAGACGGCGGCCAACTTTGGCCTGTCGAGTGGCTATACCGAACGCTTTGGCGGCAACGGCACGTTCGACTGGCGCCCCGATGAAGATACCTCGATCTACCTGCGCGCCAGCTATGCCCGCGCCAAGACCGACCAGAACAGCCAGCTGACCCAGATCGTGGGGGTCAACAAGCAGGACGGGTCGAGCGGCACGGCGCTGGGCAACGGCACCTATGCCCCGGTGATCGGCGCGGTTCAGGCGCGGTTCTGGTATGAAACCAACCCGGCGATCGCCACGCTCGGCACTGTGCAGCTGGGCATGGACAAGCATGCCGGCAAGCTGACCGTGTCGCCCAGCCTGTTCTACAGCTGGGGCAGCAACGCGCGGCCCAACCACATCGAAGTGGCCGGGCGCTATGCCCCGGTGGCCTATGGTGGCTCGACCCTGTTCGGCTATGACAATGGCTATCCCGTGCCGCTGCTGCCCGCCACCGTGCGCAGCCAGCTCAACAATATCAGCGGCATGCCCGCCAATGGCGGCCCGCCGGAATATACCCCGCAGACCAGCTTCCAGCGCAAGGGCGGCGGCAAGATCGACCTCAAGCTCGATTTCGATGGCGGCCATCTTACGTTCCTGAAGGCCGGCTTCCGCGTGGAAACCAGCCACCGCGAAATCACCAACCGCGATTACACCGTGCCCGGTTATGGCAATGCCGCGACGCTGGGCGATCTGGGCGTGATCAGGCAGATCTATCCGGCGGTCTGGCCCAAGCGCTATACCTGGCAGGTGCCGGTGATCGACCAGGGCAAGGTCTTCTCGCTGTTCAACCAGCTGGGCGGCGCGACCGACGCGACGATCGATACCTGCGGATCGAACCCGATCAACAGCTATAACTGCAACACGCAAAAGGCCAACGAGACGGTCTGGGCCGGCTATGTCATGGGCCAGCTGCAGTATGGCAACCTGGAGATCGTGCCCGGCGTGCGCTACGAGCACACCGACATCAAGAACGTGTTCTGGGTGACGCCGACCACCGATGGCAACACCGCGACCGGCGCGTTCGGTTCGAACAAGGCCAAGTTCGATGCGGTGCTGCCCAGCATCGCCTTCACCTATCGCGACAATGGCGGGGCGGTCTATCGCGCCTCGGCCTGGACCAGCTATGTCCGTCCGCCGTTCCTGCAACTGGGTGGCGGCGCCTCGACCAGCGTGTCGGGCGGGGTGACCACCATCACTCAGGGCAATCCCAACCTCAAGGCGATCCGCGCGATCAACCTTGATGCTTCGGGCGAATGGACCATTCCGGGCGGCGGCCACGTGATGCTGGCCGGGTTCTACAAGCACCTGGCGCACTATATCTATGACAACGGCAGCAGCGCCGGGATCGTGACCGGCAGCAATGCCGGCGTCACCACCGGCACGGTGACCTTCCAGCCGCAGAACGGCGGTTCCGGCCATGTCTATGGCATCGAACTGCAGGCCCGGCAGAAGTTTTCGGCGCTGCCCGGCCTGCTTTCCGGCCTGGGCGTGGCGGTGAACTTTACCCGGCAGTGGACGCGGGTTGACGTGCTGGGCGACGGCACGCGCATGGACCGCATCCAGAACGCGCCCGAAGTCATGGCCAATGGCCAGGTCTTTTTCGAAAAGGGCCCGGTCTCGCTCGACGTGAACTACAGCTATGCCGGCGATTATGTCTCGATCTACGACACGCTGGGCAAGAATGCGACGTGGGATGACGTGTGGGTGCGCCCGGTGAGCCGCGTGGACGTGCATGCCGGCTATACCTTCAGCCGCATGTTCAAGCTGGACCTGTCGATCGCCAACCTGTTCAACACGCCCAGCTATTGGTCGCACATCGGACAGCACAGCCTGGCGATTTCCGACATCGTCAATTCGGGAACCACCTCGCTGGTGACGGCGACGATGAAGTTCTGATCATTCCTTCCCGCCTGCGGGCGGTATTTCGGGGAAGGGGCCGGGCAGAAGGGGGCTGCCCGGCCCCTTTTCTGCCCCGGCGGCAGGAGAAGATGATGAAGCCCACGCGTCGCGACATGCTCAAGGGATCGGCTGGCCTGGCCGGAACGCTGGCCAGCGGGATCGCGCAAAAGGCCGCTGCGCTCTCGCAAGCCGCGCCCGATGCGGCGCTGGCGCTGGTCGATCCGATGATCGGCACGGGCGGCCATGGCCATGTGACGCCGGCGGCCACGGTGCCGTTCGGCATGGTCCAACTGGGCCCGGATACCGACAACGCGCGGTGGGACGCCTGTTCGGGCTATCACCATGACGATACGACGCTGCTGGGTTTTTCCCACAACCACCTGAGCGGCACGGGCGTGGGTGACCTGATGGACGTGCTGGTGGTGCCGCGCACCGGGCCGGTGGTGCTGTCTCCCGGCACGCGGGCCAAGCCGCAGGGCAGCTATCGCCAGCGCTTTGACCATGCCGACGAGACGGTCGAGCCGGGCTATTACGCGGTGCACTTGCGCGAGAGCGGCATCGGCGTGGAATTGACCGCGACAGCGCGGGTGGGGCTGCACCGCTACCACTTTGCCCAGGCGGGGCACCTGCTGATCGACCTGGCCCACGGCGCGCGGGACGAGCCGGACGAGGCGAGCATTGCCGATGATCCATCGGGCCCGACCAAGGTGACCGAGGCGAGCCTGCACCTGGCCGCGCCCGACCTTATCACCGGCAGCCGCCGCGTGCACCAGTGGGCCGATGGGCGGCAGATCCATTTCGCGCTGCGCCTGTCGCGCCCGGCGGCGCAAGTGCGCTTTTTCAGCAACGACGCGCCGCTGCCAGAGGGCGCCACGCAGGTGGCCGGGGCAAACCTGAAAGCCGCCGTGATGCTGCCCGATGCCGCGCAGGCGCCGGTCCTGGTCAAGGTCGGGCTATCGGGCGTGGACGTGGCAGGCGCGCTGGCCGCGCTCGATGCCGAAGTGCCGGGCTGGGATTTTGCCGCCGTGCGCGGCGCGGCGCGGGCGGCCTGGGCCGGCCGGCTGGGCGCGGTGCAGGTATCGGGTGGCACGCCTGATCAGCGCAAGATCATGGCCACCGCGCTCTACCACGCGGCGGCAGCGCCCAACCTGTTTTGCGATGTCGACGGGCGTTATCGCGCGATGGACAGCGCGGTGCGCACGCTGCCGGCCGGCGAGGCGAACTATAGCACCTATTCGCTGTGGGATACCTATCGCGCGCTGCATCCGCTGCTCAGCCTGGTCGATGCGCCGCGCAATGCCGCCTTTGCCCGCAACCTGGCGCGGATGACGCTGGAAAGCCCGTTCGGCCCGCCGGTGTGGCCGCTGCAGGGGATCGAGACGCATTGCATGATCGCCTGGCATTCGGTGGCGGTGATGGCCGATGCGCTCAACAAGGGCGCCAGCGGG
The DNA here is from genome assembly GCF_001598375.1 of Novosphingobium capsulatum NBRC 12533. Classification (GTDB taxonomy): domain Bacteria; phylum Pseudomonadota; class Alphaproteobacteria; order Sphingomonadales; family Sphingomonadaceae; genus Novosphingobium; species Novosphingobium capsulatum. Next base: position 343,470 of record NZ_BCYV01000007.1, on the reverse strand, counting down.
CTGGACCTGGCCACGCTGTGGCCGGCGCTGCGCCACCTGGCGTTCGAGCGGGAGGACAGCGGCCTGGAACCCTATCGCCGGCTGGGCTATATCCCGGCAGATACCGTGCGCGAGGCGGCCAGCAAGACGCTGGAATATGCCTATGACGATTGGGCCATGGCCGCGATCGCCACGGCGGCGGGCGCGCATGAGGATGCCACAGCGCTGCGCGCGCGGTCGCGCAACTGGCGCAATCTGTTTGACAAGGACACCGGCTTTGTCCGTCCGCGCCTGGCCAATGGTGCTTGGGCCACGCCGTTCGATCCGCGCGCGCTGGGCCACGATACCAACCACTGGCGCGATTTTACCGAATGCAATGCCTGGCAGGCCACGTTCATGGCGCAGCACGATCCGCAGGGCCTGATCGACCTGATGGGCGGGGACGCCGCGTTCGAGGCCAAGCTGGATGCGCTGTTTGCCGCCGACAGCACGCTGCCGGCCGATGCGCCGCCCGATGTCTCTGGTCTGGTCGGGCAATATGCCCATGGCAACGAGCCATCGCACCACGTGGCCTATCTCTATGCCTGGTCAGGCTCTCCGTGGAAAACCCAGGCGCGGGTGCGCAGCCTGTTGACCAGCATGTATCGCGCCGCGCCCGATGGGCTGGCGGGCAACGAGGATTGCGGGCAGATGAGCGCGTGGTTCGTGCTGAGCGCGCTGGGGATCTATCCGGTCGATCCGGTCAGCGGGGTGTGGGTGTTTGGCTCACCGCTGTTCAACCGGGCGGAACTGGCTGTGCCCGGCGGGCGGCTGGTGATCGAGGCGCCGGGCAACAGCGCGGCGGCGGTCTATGTGCGGCAGGTGCGCTGGAACGGCCAGGTGTGGAACCGCAGCTGGATCAGCCACGCCGAACTGGCGCGCGGCGGGCACCTGGTGTTCGAGATGGATACCCGGCCCAACCCCGCCTTTGGCCATGCGCCCGAAACACGCCCGCCGCGCAACGTGCTGGGCTGACGCCCCCGTCGATCAGACGCGGACGAACGCGCCGCTGCGCGCCGATGCCTGTGCGCCCTGGGCCAGCAGCAGCGCGCGCAGCCCGTCGGCCGCGCTGACCAGCGGCGCGGCGCCGTCGATCACCTGGGCAAAGTGGGCGATCTGCTCGGCAAAGGCGGCGGCATAGCGATCGAGGAAGAAATCCATGAACGGCGCGGCGGCGGCGCCCGCCGGCCCCCAGTGTTCCACCCGGCTGTGCGGCACGTTGCCCACGCGCAGCGCGCCGCGCGCGCCGAATGCCTCGATCCGCTGGTCATAGCCATAGCCGCTGCGGCGGCTGGAACTGATCATCGCCATGCGCCCGCTGGCGGTGCGCAGGATGGTCTTGGCGGTATCGGCGTCTCCCACAGCGCCGATCGCGGGATCGATCAGGCAGGCCGTGGCGGCCATCACCTCCACCGGTTCTTCGCCCAGGAGCCAGCGCGCCATGTCGAAATCGTGGATCACCATGTCGTGGAAGATCCCGCCCGAGGTGGCGACATAGGCCGGTGGCGGCGGGGCGGGATCGTGGCTGATGATGTGCAGCGTTTCGATGCCGCCGATCGCGCCCTGGGCCAGCGCGGCCTGTAGCGCGGCAAAATCGGGATCGTGGCGGCGGTTGAAGCCCATCAGTACCCGCGCGCCCAGCGCGTCGAGCCGCGCCAGCGCCGCCTGCGCCACGGCCGGATCGAGCGCGAGCGGCTTTTCGCACAAGACCGCCAAGCCGCGCGCGGCAGCATCGAGCGTTTGCGGCGCATGCAGCGCGGTGGGGCTGGCGATCACCGTGCCGGCAAGGCCCGGATGATCGAGCGCCTGTTCGGGTGACAGCGCCAGCGCGCCGTGGCGATCGGCCAGGGCCTGGGCGGCGGCGGGATCGATATCGGCGACCACGGCCAGGCGCAGGCCGGGATGGCGGGCGATATGCGCGGCATGGACGGCGCCGATGCGCCCGGCGCCCAGCAGAGCGATTGTGTGCATCAGGCCTGGCGGTTCCTTTGGCGTGGCGGTTCCTTCGGCGTGTTCAGGCGCGTCTGTGCCGAAACTGGCGCGCCGGCACAAGAGCGGCACTGGCCAGAGCGCGCGCTTGGCGGCATAGCGGGGGCAACCTTTACCAGCCAGGGAAACGGCGCCGTCCATGAAGCCACTCGATGTCATTGCGATCGGCCGCGCCGGGGTTGATCTCTATGGCGAGCAGGTGGGCGGCCGGCTGGAAGACATGGCCAGCTTTGCCAAGTATGTGGGGGGCAGCCCGACCAACACCGCGATCGGCATGGCGCGGCTGGGTCTGCGCGCCGGGCTGATCACCCGCGTAGGCGGCGATCACATGGGCCGCTTCATCCGCGAGGAACTGGTGCGCGAAGGGGTGGACACGCGCGGCGTGCGCAGCGATCCGGCGCGGCTGACGGCGCTGGTCCTGCTGGGCATTCGCGAAAACGGCACCTATCCGCTGATCTTCTATCGCCAGGATTGCGCCGACATGGCGCTGTGCGAGGCTGACATTGACGCCGCGCTGATCGCCCAGGCCGGAGCGGTGCTGCTGTCCGGCACGCATTTTTCCACGCCGCAGACTGCCGCGGCAAGCCGCCGCGCCGCGCACCTGATGCGCGCCCAGGGTGGGCGCGTGGTGCTCGACGTGGATTATCGCCCGGTGCTGTGGGATCTGGCGCCGCGCGACTGTGGCGAGGATCGCTTTGTGCCCAGCCACAGCGTGACTGCCACCCTGCAAGGCGTGCTCGACCTGGTCGACCTGGTGGTGGGCACCGAAGAGGAAATCCACATCCTGGGCGGATCGACCAACACACTCGATGCGCTGCGCTCGATCCGCACGCTGACCGACGCGCCGGTGGTGGTCAAGCGCGGGGCAAAGGGCTGTGTCGTGTTCGAAGGGGTGATTCCGGGCGAGCTGGACGAGGGCCTGGTGGCGCCGGCGTTCGCGGTGCCAGAGACCAATGTGCTGGGCGCGGGCGATGGCTTCATGGCCGGGTTCCTGCGCGGCTGGCTGCGGGGGGAGCCGATGGCGCGGGCGGCGGCCTGGGGCAATGCCTGTGGCGCGATCGTGGTGGCGCGCCATGGCTGTGCCCCGGCGATGCCGACCTGGCCCGAACTCGATGCATTCATGGCGGGCCAGGGCGCGCGCAGCCCGGCCAGCCTGGAACAGGTGCACTGGGCCACCACCCGCGCCCCGGCGGACGAGGCGCTGACCATCCTGGCGATCGACCATCGCGGCTTGTTCGAAACCCTGATCGCAAGCGGTGGCGGCGATGCGGCGCGCGTGGCGACGTTCAAGGATCTGGCCGGCATGGCGATGGAGCGCACCGCAGCCGGCGATCGTGCCTGCGGATTGCTGCTCGATGGCCGGTTTGGCGCGCGGGCGCTGGCCCAGGCCGCCGATGCGCCCTATTGGATCGGGCGGCCGATCGAGATTTCCGGCTCGCGCCCCTTGCGGTTCGAGGGCGGGGCTGATGTGGCGATCACGCTGCGATCCTGGCCGCGCCCGCATGCGGTGAAATGCAACCTGCGCTATCACCCTGATGATCCGGCCGATCTGCGCGCCGAGCAGGATGCCCAGCTGGCGCGCCTGTTCGATGCCACGCGCAGCACCGGTCACGAACTGCTGCTGGAAATCATCGCCGCGCCCTATGGCCCGGTGCATCACGATACGGTGGCGCGGGTCATGGCCCATGTCTATGCCCTGGGCATCTATCCCGATTGGTGGAAGCTGGAAGCGACTGATGACCCGGCCGCCTGGACAGCGATCGAGGCGGTGATTGCGCAGGCTGATCCGTGGTGCCGGGGCGTGGTGGTCTTGGGCGCGGAAAGCAGCCAGGCGCACCTGGCCGCCAGCTTTGCCGCGGCCGCGCCGCGCCGCGTGGTAAAGGGCTTTGCCGTGGGGCGGGCGATCTGGCAAGACGTGGCGCAGGAATGGTTTACCGGCATGATCGATGATGAAACCGCACTGGTGCGTTTGACCGAGAACTTTGCCGCCATGGTCGCCACCTGGCGCCGGGCGCGGGCCAAGGCGCTGGCCCCTTGCGCCTGACCGCCGGCCAGGCTCTGGTGCAATGGCTCGCCGGGCAGGACGTGGTGGGCGCAGATGGCGGGCGCGTGCCGTTTTTCGGCGGCGTCTGGGCGATTTTCGGCCATGGCAACGTGGCGGCGCTGGGCGAGGCATTGGCGCAGGCAGACCCGGCGCGCCTGCCCACCTATCGCGCGCATAGCGAGCAGGGCATGGCCCATGCGGCGATCGGCTTTGCCCGTGCCCATGCCCGGCGGCGGGCAATGGTGTGCACCACCTCGATCGGGCCGGGGGCAACCAATCTGGTGACGGCGGCGGCGCTGGCCCATGTCAACCGCCTGCCCGTGCTGCTCTTGCCGGGTGATGTCTATGCCTCGCGCCGGCCCGATCCGGTGTTGCAACAGGTCGAGCATTTTGCCGATGCCACGGTCTCGGCCAACGATTGCCTGCGCCCGGTCTCGCGCCTGTTCGATCGGATCACCCGGCCCGAGCAGCTGATCGACGCGTTGCCCCGCGCCATGGCGGTACTGACCGATCCGGCCGCGTGTGGCCCGGTGACGCTGGCGCTGTGCCAGGATGTGCAGGCCGAGGCGATCGACTGGCCGGCCGATTTCCTGGCGCCGCGCCTGTGGCTTATCCGCCGACCAGCGCCCGATGCGCGCGAACTGGCTGCTTTGGTGGCGGCGCTGCGCGGGGCGCGGCGGCCGCTGGTGATCGCCGGGGGCGGGGTGCACTATGCCGGGGCGGCACCGGCGCTGGCGGCGCTGGCCGCGCAGGCCGGGCTGCCCGTGGCCGAAACCCAGGCGGGCAAGGGCGCGCTGCGCGATGCCGCGCCCGGCGCGCTGGGCGCGATCGGGGTGACCGGCACCGACGCAGCCAACGCGGCGGCGCGCGCGGCCGATGTGATCGTGGCGCTGGGCACGCGGTTGCAGGATTTCACCACGGGATCGCGCCGCCTGTTCGCAGCCGATGCGCAACTGTTCCAGGTCAACGTGGCGCTGCACGATTGTGCCAAGCATGGCGCGCAGCCGGTGCTGGGCGATGCCGGCGTGGTGGTGGATGCGCTGGCCCACGCGCTGGAGGGGTGGACCGTGCCGGCCGCCTGGGCGCAGCAGACCGCAGCCTGGGCGGCGCAATGGCATCAGGCGGCCAAGGACGCGCGCGATTGGCCGGTGCCGGCGGGCACGCTGCCCGATGACGTGGCGGTGATCGGCGCGGTGCAGCGCGCCCGGCCCGATGCCACGATCGTGGCGGCGGCCGGCGCCTTGCCCGGCGATCTGCACCGCTTCTGGCCGTGCCCGGCGCCGGGGCGCTATCACGTGGAATATGGCTTTTCCTGCATGGGTTTCGAGCTGGCCGGCGGGCTGGGCATCGCGCTGGCCGATCGCACCGCCGATGTGGTGGTGATGGTCGGCGATGGCAGCTATTTGATGCTCAATTCCGAACTGGCGAGCGCAGCGGCGCTGGGCGTGGCGTTTACCGTGGTGCTGCTCGACAACCGGGGCTTTGGCTGCATCCACCGCCTGCAGGGGCGCACCGGCAATGCCTCGTTCGCCACACTGCGCGAGGCCGGGCAGCCGGCGATCGATTTCGTTGCCCATGCCCGCGCGCTGGGCGCGGTGGCGCACAAGGTGGCCGATTGCGCCGCGCTGGAAGCGGCACTGGCGGCCCCGCGCACCGCCGATCGGCCGACCGTGCTGGTGATCGAGACCGATCCCGATGGCGGGCGCGATCTGGGCGGCGCCTGGTGGGACGTGGCTGTGCCGGAAATTTCCACGCGTGAGGCGGTGAAGGCCGCCCGCGCGGACTATGACGCAGCGCTGGAGCAGCGGCCATGACCGTGCGCTGGGGCGTCAGCCCGATTGGCTGGGTCAATGATGACCTGCCCAGCCTGGGTGCGGGCACCACGCTCGATACGATCCTGAGCGATGCGGCGGCAATCGGCTTTGCCGGGATCGAGCGGGGCGGGATTTTTCCGGCCGAACCGGCGGGGCTGGCCGCCAGGCTGGACCAGGCCGGGCTGGCGCTGGCCGGGGCGTGGCACGGCAGCGGCCTGCTTGCCCATGGCCTGGCGGGGGAAAGCGCGGCGATCGAGGCGCAAGGCACGCTGCTGGCGGCGTGTGGCTGCGACGTGTTCATCCTGGCGGAAACCAGCGGCGCGGTGCACGGCCAGCGCCATACGCCGCTGCGCCAGCGGCCGCGCCTGGCGCCTGGCGAATGGCCGGCGTTTGGCGCCATGCTGAACGACGTGGCAGCGCGGCTCGCCGATCGCGGCCTGCGCCTGGCCTATCACTATCACCTCGGCACCGTGGTGGAGGATGCCCAGGATCTGGCACGGCTGATCGATGCCACGGACGAGAGCGTGGGCCTGGTGATCGATACCGGCCATGCGCGGCTGGGCGGTATCGATGTGCTCGCCTTGATCCGCGATCATCCCGCCCGCGTGGTGCATGTTCACGCCAAGGACGTGCGCCCGGCGGTGGCGGCCGAGACGATCGGCCAGGGCGCCTCGTTCCTCGATGGCGTGATCGCCGGCATGTTTACCGTGCCGGGCGATGGTGCGGTGGATTTTGCCGCGGTTTGCGCGGCGCTCGCCGCGATCGACTATGCCGGGTGGATGGTGATCGAGGCGGAACAAGACCCCGCGCTGGCGCCCCCGGCCGCCTATGCCCGCGCTGGTCTGGCCCATCTGCGCACGTTGTGGCTGTCGGCGGGGGCAGCGGCGGGGGTGGGGGCGCAGGGGTTGAAGTAGGCCGCCATGCATGCGACATCGGCGGGCATGAACCCCGATACCCGCGCCATGATCGCCGCCGTCGCCTTTGCCTCCACCACCGGCAAGACGGTGGCCGGGCTGTTTGACCATGCCGCCGGCCGCGATCTGCGCGTGGCGGCAGAACGGCGCGGCGACCAGGTCCAGGGCTTTGACGGCGAACGCAATGTGGCTTTTGCTGGCACGCTGCCCGAAATCCACGACGAGGGCAGCAAGGCCTTCGTGTCGTTCACCATCGACGGCGAACAGGTGCGCGGTTTCGATCGGGCCAGCGGCGCTCATTTCGAGGCGCGCGTGGGCGATGGCGTGGTGCAGGTGTTTGACCACGCGCAGAGCACGTGGTTCGCCTATGACGTGCAGGATGCCCAGGCGGCGAGCAGCTATCTGCGCAGCAATTCCTAATCCGCCAGCTTGGCGCGCTTGGCCTCCGCCCAGGTGCGCCCGGCGTCTCCTCCCCACAGCAGCCAGGCGATAAACCCGGCAGAGGGATCGCTGTTGCTGTTCCACTGGTGCGCCGCGCCCTGCTTGTCCACCTTGTGGCGGGCGAAATAGCTGGCCATGGCTTTCACGTCAGCCTCGCTCACATCGCGGCGCTCGGCCAGCTGGTGCGCGCGGCGCACGCCCACATCCGTGCCGCCGCGGCCAAACTTTTCGCGCAGGCGCAATCCGCGCCTGGCATTGGCCGCCATCTTGAGCGTGGGGGTAAAGGTCTGCCCGGCCATGGCGCTATTCCTTTTCCAGCGCTGCGGGCTTGTGCGCGGCGCGGGCGCCGCTTGCGGTTTCCACCAGGATCTGCGGATCATCGGGCGAGGCGGCGACCTTGTGATCCTTGATCTTCATCGGCTTGGTCACCTTGCGCACGACCTTGCCGTGGGCGGTGCCGCCGCTGCTGTGCCATTTGACTTTCGCGCCCTTGCGCAGGGTTTCGGCCATCGTGGGTTCCTCTTCCGTATGCGGTAAAGGAACCCACCATCGCGAAGGACAGTTCCGTATGGCCCTTGGGGCAGGGGGCTATTTCGCCTGGTCGAGCACCCGGGTTTGCCGGGCGATCAACTGCGCAAAGCCTGCCGGCGTGCACGCGGTGCCACAGCGGCCAAGCGAGAGCGGATGCAGCGGCGCGCCGGCGCCCGCTTGCGGCAAAGGCAGCAGGCGCCGCGCCTGATCGGGCGTTTGCGCCAGATAGGACAGGCGCAGCAACTGGCGGCCGGTGCGCGTATCGACCAGGCGTTCGAACAGCAGGCCCGCGCCGATCGGGGGATCGTTGCGGCCATAGCCGGGCAGGGTAAAGCCGGTGCCGATCAGCGCGGTAACCGCCGCGATGGTATTGTCATGGCCGACGAGGACGCTGAACGCCGGGGCTTGCGGTGCCGTCAGCGTGGCGGCGATCCTGCGCGCGATCAACCCGCCAACGCGCGGCGCCATATAGGCGGAGCGGGCAAAGACATCGAACAGCCGGGCGTGGAGCGGAGACATCGTGGCGATGTCGGCCGCGCTGGCCCGGCCCCAGCCGACCTGGCTGAGCGGCATGCCTTCGGTGTATTGCAGCAGGAACACCTGCGCCGTGCCCGAGGCGAGATCGATCGGGCCAGCCAGGCTCAACCCCTTGCCATCGGCCGAAGGGGCGATGCGGTTGGGCTGGGTGGAAATCGGGCAGGGCGCGCGGCAGCCCAGCACGCGTTCGATCGTGGCGACGGCCGGGCCCATGCCGACCATCAGCGCGCGGCCATTGTCGAGTTCGGCGTTGATGCTGGCAGCAGCGGCGCGCGCATCGAACGGCACGGCCGGCGTATCGAGCGCGTCGAACAGCGGATCGGCCTGGCCTTCGGGCAGGTGATCGACAGCCAGCGGGCAACCGGGCGCGAGGCCCTGGGCGAGGGCCTGGCCGCTGGCGATGGTGCGCGATTTGCTGTTGGTCCAGATCGCAATGCTGCCGGCTTGCGGGCAGCCCCCGGCGGGCAACAGTCCCTGGCGCACCAGGCGCGCGCGCTCGTAATCGGCAAGGCGGCCGAGCGCCTGGGCGCCGTGCGGGGTAAGCTGGCTGGGCGGGGTATCCCAGTGGGGAAAGGGTTGGTCAGCCAGCGGCGCAGCGGCCGCTTCGCCATCGAGCGGGGCGCGGATGCCGTGGCGGATGAGCAGCACGACGCGATCGACACGATAGCGCGGAGTCTTGTCTGGCGCCGGGCGGGCGATCGCCACGGCCGGGATCAGCGCGGCGAGCAGGCATAGCGCAAGGCGGGGGGTGAAGCGGGCACGAGCGAGCATGGCGGGCAGCCTTACTTGGCAAATGTGAAACGGGGGCAAATGTGAAACAGAAGCGACGCGGCAAAAAGAGGGGCAGCGGCCGCGATAAACGCGCCGCCGCCCCAGTTTGCGATCGGGTCAGTGAGGGACGACCCGGGGGATCAGGCGATCAGAACGAGTACTTGACGCTGGCCAGCGCCGTGGTGCCGGAATTGACGATGTCGGAAATGGCCAGCGAGTGGCGCCCGATGTGGGCCCAGTAGGTGTAGTTGTTGAACAGGTTGGCCACCGAGACATCGGCCTTGAGGCCATTGCCGAAGTCATAGCCGGCGTGCAGGTCAACCCGCTTGACCGGGCGCACCCAGCGATCGTCCCAACCCGTGGGCTGGCCCAGGTAGTTGTAGGATTCCAGATAGGCGCCGGTGTAGTTGTAGATGGCGTCGATCGAGAAGCCGCCGAGCGCATAGAACACCCGCGCCTGGCCCATGACATCAGGGGCGTTCTGGATATTGCGCATCACGCCGTTGCCGATGTCCACCTTGGTCCACTGCCGGGTGAGGTTGGCACCGATCCCAAAGCCACGCAGCGCGCCGGGCAGTTCGACAAAGGTTTTCTGTACCTGGAATTCCAGGCCATAGACATTGCCGCTGCCGCCGTTAAGCGGACGGGTGATGAACGTCTGGTTGGTGCCGTCGTTGGTGGCGGTGTTGAGCAGGGTGGTGCCGCTGTCATAGAGATAGTTGGTCAGCCGCTTGTAATAGCCGCCCAGCATGACGTGGCCCGAGGGAGCAAAGTTCCATTCGACCGAGCCGTCGACGTTGATCGCGCGGATCGGCTTGAGGTTGGGATTTCCCTGCACGATCGTGGTCTTGCCATCGTCACCGGTGCGCGCGGTGGAGCTGCCGCCAAGCTGGAAGAACGGCGGGCGGGTATAGGAGAACCACACGTCGCCACGCGCCACCAGCGTGCTGCTGGGCCGCCAGTTGGCAAACAGGCTGGGCAGCAGTTCGTTGTAGGTGGTGCGGTTGCTGGCAAAGGCGCCAGGCTGTTCCACGCCGCCGCTATAGGCCATGACCCAATAGGTGTTGTTGATCGTGGTGTGTTCAAAGCGCAGGCCCGGAATGATTTCCAGGTTGCCGGCCTTGAGCGTGGCCGTGGCATAGGCCGCCGCCACGGTTTCACGGCCCGACAGCGTGCCGCAGTTGAAGTTGTTCACATAGAGCGAACCGCAGGTGTCGAAGCTGTTGTAGCTCGATCCATCGGCTTCGTTGGCGAACTGGTACTTGTTGAACAGGTTGAACAGCGCCGTCTTGTTGAAGCGTGGCAGCGACCAGTCATAAAGGCCCGGATAGGTGTGGGCATACGTGCCGTTGGTCAGGCCCAGCTGCCCCCAGGTGACGGCGTGGCCGACATAGTTGGCGACATAGTCGGTCGTCCAGTCGCGGCTGGTCACGTTGCGCTTGCTGCTTTGCAGCTTGGCGCCAAAGGCGATGCTCTGCAGCAGGCCGCCATCGGTGAAATCGCGGCTGATATCGAGGCGTCCGCCCCACTTGCGCTGGCCGCTGAACTGCTCGGTCAACTGGCCGGCGCGGCGGGCGGGCAGGACGCTGGCCGAATTGTCGAACGCGTTGAAGATCGCCTGGTTATAGAGCGCGACCGGATAGTTGTCGGAATAGCCGACCGACTGGCCACCGAGCGGGATCTTCGATCCGCTGGTGTACTTGTCGGACTGGTTGATGCGGGCCGACGCCTCGATATGATTGGGGCGGTTGTTGTGGCCTTCGCTGTAGAACACCTCGGGCGCGATCTTCCAGTCGCCAAGCTGCTTTTCCCCGCCGAACGCGGCCGTCGCCAGGATCGCGGTTTCGGGGTTGGTTTCAAAGTAGTTGCGCACCGAAACCGAAGGCACGGTCAGGACATAGCGATCGGTGCCGGGCGAGAGAATCCACGCCTTGGTGCCGCCGTTGAACTGCGCCAGGGTGGAATCCTGCTCGGTCAGCGCCTTGGCATAAGTGCCGCGCAGATAGACGCGGGTGGTATCGTCAGGGCGCCAGTCGAGCGAGGCATTGCCGCCAAAGCGGCGGGTCTTGCCGCTCGATACGCCGGCGTCAAAGCCGGTGAGCGCGGCATTGCGCTGCGGATCGAGGCCGGGATAGCTGGTGCCCTTGCTGTCCGACGCGTTGAGATAGCCCCAGCTGCCATCGTCGTGCGCCGATTGCGCGCCGCGGATCTCGCTGTTGGTATAGGTGCGCTTGTCGTAATAGCCGCTGACGTAGATGCCCATGGTGTGGCCCGGGCCAAAGCGCGACGAGATTTCCGCCGCCAGACCGCCGCCCAGGCCGCTGTCGCCATAGGTGCGCGCGCGGGTTTCGAGGCGGCCCGAGGCCGTCACGCTGCCGTGCAGGCGATCGGAATAGTCGAACGCCGAAGGCGTGCGGAAGTCCACCGTGCCGCCGATGGCATCGCCATCCATGTCGGCGCGCGAGGCCTTGTTGAGCACGATCGTGTTGAGGCCCGTGGGCGGCAGCAGGGTCAGCTGCACGCCGCGGCTGTAGGGCTGGCCCTGGGCGACGTTGACGCCATTGATCAGGTTGACGTTGTATTCGGAATTGAGGCCACGGATGGCGACATACATGCCTTCCCCGCGCGAGGCGCCATCGACGCCGCCGATGAACGACGAGCCGGTGTTGACCACGTTGACGCCGGGCAGCAGGCCCAGCGCCTCGGCCACGTTGTGCACGGCGGTGTGGCGCAGGTCTTCTTCCGACAGAACCGAGATCGGGTGGGAAGACTGGAACTGGATATCGGCGGCCTGCTTGCGCGTGCCGATCACCACGATGGCGCGTTCGGCATCGGCCGGGGCCGCGGAATCGCCAGCGGAATCGGTGGTGGCATCGGGCGCGGGCAGCGGCGCCTGTTGCGCCAGCGCGGGAACGATCATGGTGTGCAGCGCGCTGGCGAGCAGGGCCGGGCGCAGATACGAAACGGGCATGTTTTCCCCCTTTAGGAAACACGACCAGCCACGGCGGGCGGGTCTGCTGGAAAGGACGCAGCGCCGCCCCACGATTCCCCGAAAAAATTTGATGGCGCGATTGTCACGGCGCTGTCACACCTGCCGCCTAGGGCGCCCGGCCATGTGCCCCAGGGGATCAATCCCGCGCGTTTTGGCCGGGTGCCGCCGGGGGGCAATGATGGCAAGAACGGGGTCGACCATGCGGAGCATCGACGGGGATAGTCATGCGCCGCCACCAGAGCTGCCGCAGGGGGCGGCATCGTGCCGTGCCGAAGAGCTGGAGGCGGCCACCAGTGCCGGCGAGATGGCCGCGCTGCGCGCCTATCTCAAACGGCGCATGAGCGATGGGCAGGACCTGGACGACATGGTCCAGGACGTCTATCTGCGCGTGCTTTCGACGCCGGAAGCCGATCCTGTTGCCAATATTCGGGGATTTCTGCGCCGGGTTGCGTCAAACCTGTTGATCGACCGTTACCGCAGGAAGGCTGCCCGCTTGTCCGAACACCATACCACGCTGGACGAGCATATCGTCGACGATGGCGCCCTGGCGCCCGAACGCATTGCCTCTGGCCGCCAGGAACTGGCGCTGCTGGGCGATGCGCTCGAGGCGATCGGGCCTGTGGCGCGCGATGCGTTCCTGCTGGTGCGGGTGGAAGGGTTGAGCCACAAGGAAGCCGCGCAACGGCTGGGCATTACGCCCAAGGCGGTTTCGCACCATGTGGAGCGCACGCTGGCGCGCATGGCCGGGCGCCTGGCGCTTGGCGAGGGTAGCGGCAGGGGCAGCGGCGGGAGAGCCGCGCGATGACGGCGCCCAACCTGCACGACAGCCCGATCCTGGCCGAGGCCGCGCGCTGGATGGAACGCGCCCGCAATGGCAGCGAGGAAGACCGCCGGGCCTTTCGCGCCTGGTTGCGCGAGCGGCCCGAGCATGTCGCGGCGATGGACCTGGTCGAGCGCGCCTGGCGCGAGACACCGCGTGCTGCCGCAAGCCGTGGCCTGCGCCCGCGCGCGCGCCTGGCTGAACCCGCCGCCGCGCGCGGTGCGGGGCGCTGGCGCGTGGTGGGGCCACTGCTGGGCGCGGCCTGCGCCGGGCTGGCTGCCGTGGCCGCCTGGACCTTGACCGTGCACGAGCAGCATCTGGCAGCGCCGGCTGATCGCATGGCCAGCTTTGCCCTGGCCGATGGCAGCCGGGTGTGGCTGACGCCGGGCAGCGCGGTGACGATGCGCGCCACCCTGCTGGGCCGGTCGGTTGCGCTTGATGGCGAAGGCACGTTTGACGTGAAGCACGAGCGGCGGCCCTTTGCCGTGACGGCCGGCGACGTGCGCGTGGTCGATCGCGGCACGCTGTTTTCCGTGGCGCGGCGCGCCGGGCAAACGGCGGTGATCCTGGCGCGCGGCGCGATCGATATCGAAGACAGCCGCAGCGGTGCCTTGATCGCCACGCCTCATCCCGGGCAGCAGGTGTCGCTGGCCGGCGATACTGCCACGATCGCTGCGATCGATGCCGATGCCGCGCTGGCCTGGCGCGACGGGCGGCTGGTGGCGCAGGATCTGCCGTTGGCGGCGGTGATGGCGCGGTTCTCGCAATTGAGCGGCGTGCCGATCGCGCTGCGCGATCCCGCGATGGGCGATCTGCGCGTCTATGGCACCTATCGCCTTGGCGATGTGGCGCAGTTCCTCGATGCCGTTGGCGCGCTCTACCCTGTGGCGTGGCGCCGAACCGAGCGTGGGTATGAGGTTTTCCGCCGCTAGCGCCGCTTTGCTGGGCGCGGTGTGCCTTGTGCCCGCGCCCGTTCCGGCCATGGCCGCGACGGCGCAGCCCGTCGACGCGCCCACGCGCATCGTGCTGCCGGCCATGCCGCTGGGCCAGGCCTTGCTGGCGCTGGCGCGGCAGACCGGGCGCAACATCCTATTTGCCGCTGCCGACGTGGCCGGGGCGCAAGCGCCACCCGTGCGCGCCGCCACGTTTGACCAGGCCTTGTCCATCCTGGCGCGCAGCAATGGCCTGGTGGCCACGCGGCTGGCCGGCGGCGCGGTGCGGCTTGCCCCGCGGCGGCGCCCGCCCGCGTCCCTGCGCGCAGCACCGCGCCGCCAGGCCGTGGCACCGCTGCCCCTGCCCATGATCGAGGATCGCACCGCCATCGTGGTGGAAGCCTCGCTGGCGGCGCGGGCCTGGCGCGACGGCGCGGCCGAAGACACGCCCGATGCCCTGGCCAGCGCGCAGATCCGCCGCTTGCCCGATCGCACCATCGCCGAGGCGCTGGGCCGCCTGCCCGGCATCATCACGCTGGCGACCTCGCTGGAAGGGGCCATGGGCCGGGTGGACCACGCGGGCCGCGCCACGGGCGATTTCGTGGCGATGCGCGGGCTGCCCGGTGCCTATGTCGAAACGCGGATCGACGGCATCGAGATACCGCAAAGCCTGCCCTATAGCCGGGGCACGCAACTGGGGCTGATGGCCCTGGCGCCCGATCTGGGCCTGCAGGTGCACCGCGTGCTCGATGCCCGGCTGGCGGGGGAAGCGATTGCCGGCACGCTCGATATCGATCACCTGGCGCCGTTCGCGCCGCGCGCGCAGGGCCTGCGCCTGGGCCTGACCGCGGGGGCCGATGACCAGGCCTGGCGCTTTGGCCAGAATGCCGGCACCTGGGGCGCCAATGCCGGGTTCGGCTGGCAATCGCCCGATGGGCGGCTGGCGCTCGTGGCCAGTGCGGCGCTGAGCCGGCGCCATTTCGCCAGCGTGGAGCAGACCTATCAATCTGGCAACCTGGCCTATGCCCTGACCGATGCGCAGGGCAACAGCGCGCCGGGGCTGGACCCGGCGGCCAATCTGCTGCTCGCCTCGGTCAACGCGCAAGTGACGCGTGGCACCGCGCACGAAGAGACCGCGTTCCTGTCGCTGGGCTGGCGGGCGAGCGACCGGCTGACGCTGACGGCGAGTGCGATGTGGGCAAGCCGCGCGATTGCGCAGGATGTCTACCAGGTGAGCGTGCAGGGCGGCCGCGCCGCCGGTTTCTTTGCCCAGACCGCCACCGCCGATGGCCTGCTGCGCACCCAGAGCATTCGCGCCGATGCGCACTATTGGTTCGAAACCAATCCCGAGCGCGACCGGCTGGGCATGGCCCAGGCGGCGCTGGCGTGGGACGCTGGCGCGACCAAGGCGCAGGCCCGCGTGTTTGCCGCGCTGGGCCGCACCGACCGGCCCGACCATATCGAGATTTCGTTCTGGGACGCGGATACCACGCGGCTTTCCGGCGGGGTCAACGTGGCGGATGTGCGCGGCTTTCCCGTGCTCAAGCTCGCCCCGGCCAATGCCGCGCTGGTCGCCAATCCACTCGCCTTTCCGGTGCACAACCAGGGGGAGCGCGAAAGCGAGACGAGCCAGGACCACCGCCTGGGCGGGGACTGGCGCGTGCAGGCCAGCCCCGCGCCGGGCTGGCAGGCCGAGATTGGCGGCCTGGCGCTGCGATCATGGCGCAGCCGGGAGACCGCGCATTTCCTCTATGCCGATACGCTGCCCGCCGGCACCACGCTGGGCAACAGCGGGCTGGTCGATGGGCAGATCGGGCCGGTGCTGCGCGGGGTCTATGATTATGCCATCCCGACCATTGCCGATGCCGCGCTGTTGCGTGCGATCGGCCGGGCCAGCGTGCAGCCGCGCACGATCGATGACAGCAACGCCAATGCCTATGCTCTGCACGAAGACCGCCTGGCCGCTTATGCCATGGTGACGCGGCACCTGGGCGGGGATGACGATGCGGGGGAGGGCGATGCGGGGGAGGGCGCGCTTGACCTGTCGCTGGGCCTGCGCGGCGAATGGTCTGGCGTGAGCGGGCGCTATTGGCTGGCGGGCAACGATGGTGTGCCGGCCGATGGCGTGGCCTATGGCTGGAACCACCTGTCGGCCCACTATGCCGCGCTCTTGCCCAGCGCCACGCTGCACTGGCGGCCCGATCGGCAATGGACGTTCGATGCAGCGCTGTGGACCAGCCTGACGCGGCCATCGCCCTATCAGCTTACCGGCGGTGGCAGCGCCACGCGCGACAGCCAGGGGGTGACCGAAATCCAGCTGTCCAACCCCGATCTCAAATCGGTGCGCGGCACCAATGCCGATCTGGGCGTGGCCTGGCAGGGGCCGGGCGGGCTGCACCTGGCGTTGGGCGGCTTTGCCAAGCACCTGGCGCGCTATCTCAATGATACCGGCAACGATCTCAACAATCCGGCCAGCGTGATGGAATACCGCGCGATCCGCCTGATCCGCCCAGAAAACGGCGGCACCGCGACGATTCTGGGGCTGGAGGCGAGCATGGCCGTGCCGCTGGACCTGGTGGCTGGCGTGTTGCGCCATCTGGCCGTGGCGGCTGATCTCACGCTGCTGCACAGCGCGGTGCACCTCAATAATCCCGCGCTCGACCGGGTGGAGCGCACGCAATATGCCCCCGCCAGCAACCTCTTGCTGCGGCTGCATTATGATGACGGCCTCTGGTCTGCCGATGCCGCCTGCCGGCTGACCGGCGCCTACATCCAGGAATACGGGATCGACGTGCCGACCTTTGCCGGCACCGCGCCGCTATCGGGCAGCGCGCTCGATACCTGGGTGCGCCCGTCGCGCCAGGTTGACCTGGCCATGGCGCGGCACTGGGGCCGGCAGACGCTGCGCCTGGCGCTGCGCAACGCGCTGGATGATACCGCCTATCGCGCCACGATCGGCCGCTATAGCGACGCCGTGCCGCAGACGATCCTGGGTGGGCGGCAACTGCTCTTGACCTGGTCGGCGGGCTTCTGAAACGACGCGAATTTGCGTCGGTTTTCTTTTCAGGAAAAAGATTATCGGCACGATCTTGGGAACCACATCGGGTGATGGCCGGTTGCGAGACCAGGCCGGGTTTGCCTGGCCAAGCGCTAACTCTATGGCAAGATGGGAGTTCGACACGTGAAGGTTTTCCATTTCCTGGTGGCGGCAGCAGCCGTGGCCAGTGTTCCGGCGCTGGCCCAGGCCCAGACCGCACCAGCTGCAAACGCTGCGGCAACCGTGGCCGTGGGTGGCACCATCTTCGATCCGCAGGGCGGCGAAGTGGGCAAGATCGTGAGCATGACCGGCGATGCCGTGGTGGTCGATACCGGGACCAACAAGGCGACGTTGCCCAAAAGCGCCATCGGCACTGGGCCTAACGGTCCGATCATCGCCATGACCAAGGCCCAGATCGACGAGCAGGTGGCCGCCGCCAACCAGAAGGCGAGCGCGGCCGTGGAAGCGGCAATGGTTGCCGGTGCACCGGTGAAAGGCAAGGCCGGCGGCGCGATCGGCACGATCAAGGAAGTAAAGGGCGACCAGGTGATCGTGGCGCGCAGCGCCGGTGCGGTCGCTTTGCCCAAGACGGCGTTTGGCCTGGGTGCGGATGGCCTGTTCATCTCGATGACCGCAGCCGAACTGGATGCCGCGACCAAGGCGGCTGCCCCGGGGGCGTAATGCGGTGGCCCGGCCTGCCCCAGGGCGGGCCGGGCGCGCTTCGATCCAACCGGAAAAACAGTTGATTCGGCGCTATTTGCCTCTGGCCGCTTGCCGGGATTCGTGATCAAACGGCGTGTCGCTTGGACAAGGGGCATGCCACCATGAATCGGGTGTTGTTGACCAGCTTAGGGCTGTGGGTTGCCGTGTCTGGCCTGGCCGCGCCCGGTGCCCATGCCGAGGGCGCGAACAAGTGCAAGGTGGGCCTGATCGCCAAGCTGCCGGTGGTGATGGAAAACGCCCGCGCCAGCGTGCCGGTAACCGTCAACGGCAAGGACACGCGCGTCTGGCTCGATAGCGGGGCGTTCTTCAACTTCATGCCCAAGGCCCGCGCGGTGGAACTGGGCCTGCGGACCGAGCCGCTACCGATGGGGTTCTACATGACCGGAATCGGCGGCACGGTGACGCCCGAACTGGCGCAAGTGCGTGATTTTGGCATCGTGGGCGTCACGCTGCACAACGTGCAGTTCCTGGTGGGCGGCAGCGATGCCGGCAATGGCTTCCTCGGCGCCAACCTGCTGGGCGTGCAGACCACCGAGTTCGATCTTGCCAAGGGCGTGGTCAACCTGTTCCAGGAGCGCGGCTGCGACGGGATCAGCCTGGCCTATTGGGGCAAGGGCATGTCGGTGGGCGAGGCGCGCGTGTTCCGCCCGACCGACGAGCATGATTATCACATCATCGTCGAAGTGATGATCAACGGCCAGTCGATGCACGCCCTGCTCGATACCGGGGCGCCCACCACTCTGCTGGGCCGCCGGGCGGCCGAGCGCGCTGGCATAGATATGTCTGCGCCCGATGTGGTCAATTCGATGCGCATGGGCGGCATCGGCATGAAGCGGCGGGAAAGCTGGATCGTGCGCACCAAAACCATCTCGATCGGGGGCGAGGAAATCCGCAACAGCCCGATCCGGGTGATCGACGATGCCGACGATGACCGGTCGAGCGACATGATCCTGGGCGTCGACTTTCTGCTGTCGCACCACATTATAGTGTCGCGCGCGCAAAGGCTGATGTTTCTGACTTACAACGGCGGGCCGATCTTTTCCGCGACGACCGATGGCGAAATCGGGCGGCTGGAAACCCGCGCGGAAAACATGGGCAAGGCCGAAACCACGGCCGATCCCAAGACGGCGGACGAATTTGCCGGGCGCGCTTCTGGCCGGATGGATCGCGGCGATACTGCCGGCGCGGTTGCCGATTTTTCCGAGGCGCTGCGCCTGGCGCCGACGCGGGCCGATCTGCTGGAGCATCGCGCCAATGCCTATCTGCGCAGCGGCAAGCTCGATCTGGCGCGACAGGATCTTGATGCCGGGCTGGCCATGCGGCCCGAGGATCACCGCCTCCTGACCCGGCGCGCACAATTGCGGCTGGCCACCGGGGACCGCGCCGGCGCGCGCGCCGATACCGATGCGGCGGCGGCGCATCTGCCGCCCGGATCGCTCGACGTGATGCAGGTGGTCAATCTCTATGAGCGGCTGGGCGCGGCCGATCGCGGGCTGGCACTGATCGATGCAGTGGTGGCGCTGCACCGCGACGATTCGGTCTATCCCAGCCTGCTCAACGCGCGCAGCTGGAACCGCGCCTTGGCCAATGCCGATCTCGATCGCGCGCTCAAGGACAGTGATCTGGCGATCAAGAAGGCCGGGCCGCAGCCGGCCATGCTCGATACCCGCGCCCTGGTGCAATACCGGCGCAAGGCCTATGCCGCCGCCATTGCCGACGAAACAACTGCGCTGGCAAGCAACCCGCGCCTGGCCGCGGCGCTGTTCGTGCGCGGGCTGGCACGCGATGCCAGCGGCGATGCCACCGGCGGCGCGGCCGATCTGGCCGCCGCCCGCGCCATCGCGCCGCGCATCGACCGGCGCTACAGGGCCTATGGCCTGATCGCCCCGCCAGCGCCGCATGCCGCGCCGGCCAAGCCGCCTGCGGGTGACGCGGACGAGGCAGAGGACGAGGACGAATAAGACGCCACAGGCGCGGCCACTGCGTTGCAAAGGCCCGATCAACTGCTATGTGTCATTACGATATGACAAGGCCCCGATCGGGCGGGAAGAGGTAATGATGCGCGTGTCCCTGCGTTGTCTTGGCGGCTTGCTGGCCGGCATGTCGGTTTTCGCGTTCACCCCGCTGGCCCATGCCGCCGCGGCTGCGCCGGCGCCACTGGGCAGTGATAGCTGCGCCGCGCTGACGCAGGCGGGCCATGTTGCCTGGCCCGAGGCTGGCACGCGGATCGTTGCGGCAACCTGGCGCCCGGCCGGCTATGCCGTGCCGCTGGTGGGCCAACCCGACGCGCCGCCCACCCAGGCCGTGCTGCCAGCCCATTGCGAGGTCGAAGGCGTGATGCACGAACGCCGTGGTGTCGATGGCCAGGCCTATGCCATCCGCTTCCGCCTGCGCCTGCCGAGCGATTGGAACGGGCGCTTCCTGATGCAGGGCGGGGGCGGCACCAACGGCACCGTGGGCGATGCGATCGGCAAGGTCAGCATGGACCAGGCGCCGGCGCTTGCCCAGGGTTTTGCCGTGCTGGCGCAGGATTCAGGGCATGACAATGCCACCAACACCGATCCCGCGCGCGGCGGCATGGTGGCCTTTGCCCATGATCCCCAGGCCCGCGCCGATTACGGCGGCGCTTCGCTGCGCCCGGTAACCCTGGCGGCCAAGGCGCTGGTTGCGGCCTATTACGGGCGCAATCCGCGCTTCAGCTATTTCTATGGCTGTTCCAAGGGCGGGCAGGAAGGCATGGTCCTGGCCCAGCAGGAGCCCGATCTCTACAACGGCATCGTCGCTGCGGCGCCGGGCTTTGCCCTGCCGCGCGCCGCCCTGGCAGAGGCGTGGAATACCAAGGCGATGGGCGGCGTGCTGGCCGCGCGCGGCGACGCGCCCAGCGTGGCAAACCTTGCCCGCGCCTTTTCGGTGGAAGACGGAACGCGCGTACGCCAGGCGATCCTGGCGGCGTGCGACGGGCTGGACGGTGCCAAGGATGGTATCGTCGCCGATGGCGCGCGCTGCACCAGCGCGCTGGTCGTGCCGCAATTGCGCGCCGCCGGCCTGAGCCCGGCCCAGGTCACCGCGCTGGAGCAGATTCACGACGGGGTGCGCGATGGCGCCGGGCGGCAGATCTATCCCGGCTTTGGCTGGGACGCCGGCTGGTTCGATCCAGGCTGGCGCATCTGGATGACCGGCAGCCCCGATGGGCGCGTGCCGGCGCTCAACGTTGTGCTGGGCGGGCCATCGCGCGTGGTGCTGTTTGCCACGCCGCCGGGCAATGTGCCGCTGGCCCCCGATGCCATCCTGGCGGCGCAACTGGCGTTTGATCCGGCGCGCGATGCCGCGGCGGTGACCGCCACTGCGCCGGGCTGGCCGCGCTCTGCCTGGCAGGACGTGGGCGCCCATGTGCCCGATCTCGATCGCTTCCAGGCGCGCGGCGGCCGCTTGATCGTGCCGCATGGCGGCTCAGATCCGGTCTTTTCGCTCAACGATACGCTGGGCTGGTGGCGCGCGCTCGATCGCCACAGTGGCGGGCGTGCGGCCAGCTATGCCCGCGTGTTTCCGGTGCCGGGCATGGCGCATTGCGCCGGTGGCCCGGCCACCGATCGCTATGACGCGTTGCGCGCGCTGGTCGATTGGGTGGAGCAGGGTAAGGCGCCCGAAGCGCTGGCGGCCAAGGCCGGCCCGGCCACGCCCTGGCCCGGGCGGGAGCGGCCGCTGTGCCGCTATCCGCTGGTGGCCAAGACCAAGGGCGGCGTGACGGCCTGCGCCATGCCACCCAAGACCGCCCGCCGCTGATCAGCGCACCTTGTAGACGGCGATGTCGACAGCCGGGTGGGCCGGGTCATTGCCGCCGGTGACCGTGGCGACATAGGCGCCGCTATTGAGCCAGCCTTGCGGGCCGAGCGGCGCCTCGAACATCGGCATGCCCACCATCTGTGGCTTTTCGCCGTGGGGGCCGGGGCAGGCCTTGGCGTGGTTGACGACGTTGATCACGGCCCCATCAGCGGCCTTGAGCATATAGTCGGCATGCAGTTCGATGCAGCCGCCCGCGCCGTGCAACTGCCAGTCCCACCCGCCAGGCAGCACCACGCCGTGCAGCATGGGCCCATCGACCGTGCCCCCGGTTATGCGCACCAGGCTGCGCCCGCCGCGCGGCGTCTGGCCCACGTCAAGGCTTTCCCCCAACAGGACATGGGCGCGGAATGCGGGCTCCAGCACGGGGGGCGGTGCCATGGGCGCATCGGCATGGGCCACGGCGGGTAGCGCGGCGAGAAGGGCCAGCGCCGGGGCGGCAAGGCGTGGTAACAAGGCTGCGAACATCGGGTGGTGAGCCTTTCAGGATGGCGCTGTTGCGCGTTTGAGTAAACGATTGTGCAAATAGCCGCCTTATGCAAGATGGCATGGCTGCGACGGCGAGGGAGAAGGTGATGATCAACAGACGGTCGGTCTTGCGCCGGGGTGGCGTGGCGCTGGGGGTTGGCCTGGGTGGAATGGGCCTGAGCAGCCTGGGCATCGGCGGGCTGGACTTTGCCAGCGCAGCTGCCGCCGATCCACTGGCCGGCGTCGATCCCGAACTGCGCGCGGGCGCAGCCACTGTCCTGGCCATGGGGGCCAAGCTTTCCCCGTTGACCACCGCGCGGCTGCCGATCCTGCGGGGGGGCGGGGCGGCGATGGCCGGGCCGCTACGCCCCGATGTGCCGGTGGAAGCGCGCAAGATCGCGGTGGGTCCAGGCATTCCCGACGTAACGGTGCAGGTGATCAATGCCAGTAGCGGGGCCGGCAGCCGGGCCAGCGGTGGCCCGCGCCCGGCGATCCTGCACACCCATGGCGGCGGTTTCGTCGCCGGTTCCGCGCTGGCCGAACGCGGCTATCTGCAGGATTTTGCCCACGCGCTCGATTGCGTGATCGTCTCGGTGGAATACACCCTGGCGCCCGAGGCACGGTTTACCCGGTCGGTGGCGGAAACCTATGCCGGGCTGCGCTGGCTGCATGACCAGGCCGAGGCGCTGGGCGTCGATCGGCGGCGGCTGGCGGTGATGGGCGAAAGCGCCGGCGGCGGCCATGCCGCCCTGCTGGCGATGCAGGCGCGCGACCGGGGCGAGGTGCCGCTGGTCTTGCAGGTGCTGACCTATCCCATGCTCGATGATCGCACCGGCAGCACGGTGATGCCGCCTCCGGGCATCGGCAAGCTGGGCTGGGACGCGCAGGCCAATCGCTTTGGCTGGGAGAGTTTCCTGGGCGCCACGCCGGGATCGCGTGCGGTGCCGGCGGCCGGGGTGCCGGCCCGCTGCGCGCGCCTGGCCGGCCTGGCGCCGGCGTTCATCGCGGTGGGCGGGATCGATCTGTTCGTGGATGAAGACATCACTTATGCCCGGCGCCTGACCGATGCCGGCGTGCCGACCGAACTGCTGGTGATCCCCGGCGCCTATCACGGGTTTGACCGCGTGGTGCCCGATGCATCGCCCTCGCGCCGGTTGATCGCGGCGCGGCTGGCGGCCTTGCGCCGCGCGTTTGGCCAGCCGGCGGGATAGGCGCCCGCCTGGGCACAGGCATGGCCTTGCCGTGGGATAGCCGCCGCGCCATGGTGCCGGCGGCAGCGGCGATACGATGAAACGGACCACATGAATCTCAAGCAATTTGCTGAACTGGCAGGGGTTTCCACCGCAACCGCATCCCGCGCGCTGAGCGGGACGGGCCGGGTCAGCGAAGAGACCACCAGCCGGATCGTCGCCCTGGCGGAAAAGCTGGGCTATCAGCCCAACGCAATCGCCCGCAACCTGCGCACCCAGCGCACAATGACGGTGGGCGTGGTGGTGCCAATGGGCCACGATGCGTTGCAGCACCTGTCTGACCCGTTCTTCAACACGATGATCGGCTTCCTCGCCGATGCCCTGGTCGAGCATGGCTATGACCTGCTACTCTCGCGCGTGCTGCCCGATGATGAGCGCTGGCTGGATCGCTATATCGGCACCGGCCGGGTCGATGGCATTCTGGTGATCGGCCAATCGGATCAATACCATGTGATCGAAAGCATGGCCCGCCGCTATCGCCCGATGGTGGTGTGGGGCGGGCAGATGCCAGGGCAGCGCCATTGCGCGGTGGGATCGGACAATTTCCGCGGCGGGCAGATGGCGGCCGAACACCTGATCGCGCGGGGGTGCCGCCTGCTGGCTTTTGCCGGGCCGGGGCTGGGGGTGGAATTTGGCGAGCGCCTGGCCGGGGTGCGCGCCGCGCTGGCCGCTGCCGGCCTGCCGCCGCCGGTGGAACTGCCCTCGCACTTCGAGCCCGATGCCGCCTATCGCGATCTGGCCAAGCACCTGGGCGCGCTCGACAGCATGCCCGACGGCATCGTTGCCGGCGCCGACGTGACGGCCGCCAGCATGCTCAAGGCGCTGGCCGAAATGGGCTGTGACGTGCCGGGCACGATCAAGGTGATCGGCTATGACGGGCTGCCGATCGCCGGGCATCTCGTGCCCGCGCTCACCACGATCGACCAGCACTTGCGCGAAGGGGCGCGGATCATGGTCGATCTGTTGATGCGGCGCATTGCCGGCGAAGACGCGCCCTCGGTGCGGATCGAGCCGCGCCTGCTGGTGCGCCAGTCAACCTGAGCGCAAGCCACCTGACGACAGCCCACCTGACGACGGCCAACGTGACAGCGTGAGACACCCGCCAAGGCGGCCAGAGCAATTTTTGCGCATCGATGCGCAATCGATTGCGCAAACGAAAATGATGGCGTAGGCGTAGCGTCGAATCGCGGACGACCACGCGCCGGCCCGGCCGGTGCAGCGCCGATCCAACCAGGGAGAGAGACACATGATCCATCGCACCATCCTGCTCGGCTCGGCCGGCATCCTGGCTTTGGCCCTGACGGCGCCCACCACCGCCTTGGCGCAGGAAGCCGCCCCGCAGGCCGCGCCCGAGGCAGTGGCCGATACGCCGCCCGCCGAAATCGTCGTTACCGCGCAAAAGAGCAGCGAGCGCATCAGCAAGGCGCCGATCGCCGTCAGCGTCGTCGCGCAGGGCCTGCTCGATCGCCAGGGGCTGACCACCGGCGAACAGCTGGCCACCACGGTGCCTTCGCTCAAGCTGTCGCAGAACGGCTTTGCCATTCGCGGCATCGGCAGCAACAACGGCTTCAGCGGCTATTCCACCGTCGCCACGCAGATCGACGGCATCTACAATCCGTTTTCCGCCGCGCTGACCATGGCGGTGTTCGACGTGGCCTCGATCGAAGTGCTGCGCGGGCCGCAGGGCACGGTCTATGGCCGCAATGCCACGGCCGGCGTCGTCAACATCAATACCGCTGATCCGGGGCGCAACCTGGGTGGCAGCGCCAGCGTGCAGTATGGCCGCTTCAACGATATCCGCGCCCAGGCCGCGATCGACCTGCCGATTGCCGATACGTTCGGCATCCGCATTGCCGCCTTCCATCAGATCAACGACGGCTATGGCCCGCAGTTCAAGACCGACCGCTTTGACAAGACCGATCTCTCGGCCGTGCGCGTCACTGCCAAGTGGGATATCACGCCCAACCTGAGCTGGCGCGTTTCGGGCGCCTATGGCGAGAACAACAGCACCGTGCCGGCGGTCTATCTGCGCAACTACACCTATTACCCCAATGCCGATCTCAAGGCTGGCACGTTTGGCCAGGGCGTGATCGTGCCGAGCGATGCGGTCAATCCCGGCCTCGATCTGGTGACCAACAATCGCCAGGCGGTCAAAAGCTATGACGTGCGCTCGAAGATGGTGTGGCGCGCATCGGGCGCGCTTAGCCTGACCTGGCTGGCTGGCTATTCCGAACTCAAGAACAACGGCGTGACCGCAACCAGCGGCGTATTCTCGCAGGAATACATCAACCAGCGCATGCAGACCTGGTCGCACGAACTGGACGTGAACTATGAAAGCGGGCCGATCAAGCTGGTTGCCGGCGCCTATATCTCGGAAGACAAGCAGCCCTCGGGCCAGCGCCTGCTGCACGCCGGCAACACCGCGCCGGCACCGTTCAACAGCGTGTACAACATCTTTGGCGCCAAGGTGGCCGGCACCGGCAACCAGATTTCCACGATCAGCGCGGTGGACGTGGTCAACACCTATTCGGGCACGGGCAGCCGTTCCAAGGCGCTGTTCGGCCAGGCGACGCTCAAGCCGGTATCGGGCCTGCGCATCAACCTGGGCCTGCGTTCGACCTGGGACAAGGTGTTTTCGCGCGAGCAGCAATTGGTCTGCCAGGGCGACACGGTGACGCGCGCCAATATCAGCTCCACCACCTGCCCGACCTTTGCCCTCGCCTATACCGATGACAGCAACCGCCCGGCGGCCAAGTTCAGCAAGGTGAACTGGAAAGTCGGCTTCGATGCCGACATCACGCCTGACGTGATCGGCTATGCCTCGGTATCGACCGGCTATCGCGGCGGTGGCCTGCAGGCCAGCACCAACCCCGCTGCGTTCCGCCAGTATGCGCCTGAAACCGTGACCAACTATGAAGCGGGCCTGCGCGCCAACCTGCTCAACAACCGCCTGTTCGTGGGCCTTACCGCCTATCAGATGGACTATCGCGACCTGCAGGTTTCGACGATCATCGTCGATCCGGTGCAGGGGCCGATCGCGGTGACGACCAATGCCGCCAAGGCGCGCATTCGCGGGCTGGAGCTGGAAACCACGTTCCGGCCCACCTCGGCCGATCGCTTCTCGGGCTATATCTCGCTGATGGACGCCAAGTTCCGCAGCTTTGCCAATACGCCCGATGGGCTGCTCTATGCCGATACGATGTACAACATCTTTGCGCCGCTCCTGGGCTATGCGCCAATCAATGCCGCCACGACCGACAACACCGGCAAGCGCCTGCCCAATGCCCCGACGTTCAGCGCGCGCGCCAGCTATGGCCACACGTTCACATTTGCCTCTGGCGCCAAGATCACGCCGGCGGTGGATTTCTATTACCAGACCCACAGCTATGCCACGGCGCAGAACATCGCGCAGGGCCTGATCGATGGCTATACCAAGACCGACCTCAACCTGCAGTTCGACGAGGCCAGCGGCCACGCCTATGTCAACCTGTTCGTCAACAATCTGGAAGATCGCCGCATTCCCACGCTGGTGACGCCGGTGTGGAGTTCGACCACGGCAAGCTATGCGCCGCCGCGCACCTATGGCATTCGCATCGGCTTCAAGTATTGACGCTGGAAAGCGCGAACGTGCGAAGGGAAGGGCGATGGACCATGCAATCAACCGGCGGGGCATGCTGGGCCTGTTGGGGGGCGCCATGATGGCCGGTTCGTTTGCCGATGCCGCGGCGGGCCATGCGCGCGCGCCGCTGCAAACCCCGATCGGGGCGAGCGCCCTGCCGCCGGCGTGGCAGGTGGCAGAGGCCGTGCCGCTGTGGCAGGGGCGCGTGGCGCCGGGTGGAACCTTTCACCCGGTGGCGCGCGCGGCCGATCTGGCCGCCACGTTCGTGACCGACGTGGCCGCGCCGGAACTGCGCGTGTTCCGTCCGCAACACGGCAATGGCCGCGCGCTGCTGGTCATTCCGGGCGGCGCCTATACCTTCGTTTCGGTGCGCAACGAAGGGGTGGACGTGGCCGCGCGGTTTACCGCGCTGGGCTATACCGTGTTCGTGCTGGTCTATCGCCTGCCCGGCGAAGGCTGGACCCCGCGCGCCGATGTGCCGCTGGCCGATGCCCAGCGCGCGATGCGGCAGATCCGCGCCTTGGCCGGCACACACGGGTTTGATCCGGCGCAGGTGGCGGCGATCGGCTTTTCCGCTGGTGGCCATCTCGCCGCCTCGCTGCTGACCGGGTATGACGAGGCCTTGTTCGCGCCGGGCGATGCGATCGATCGTCTGGATGCACGGCCGGCCTGCGGCGTGCTGGTCTATCCGGTGATCGCGATGGAGCCGCCCTATACCCACGCGTATTCGTGCAGCCGCTTGCTGGGCGATCATCCCGATGCGGCGCTGATCGCGCGGCGATCGCCGGCGCGCCATGTTGGCGCGCAGACGCCGCCGGTGATGCTGGCGCATTCGTTCGATGATCCGGCCGTGCCATGGCAAAACAGCACGCTGTTCATCGAAGCGATGCAGGCCGCCCACCGCCCGGTGGAGGCGCATTTCTTTGAAGAAGGCGGCCACGGCTTTGGCACTGGCCCGGCCAACGCGCCGGCCGGGCAGTGGACAAACCTGGCCGCAAGCTGGCTGGACCGCCAACTGGGCTAAGCTAGGCCAGGAACACCCGGCACAGCAGCGCGAGGGCGAGGGCAGGCGGCATCGCGATCAGGCCCAGCTTGAAAAACGTGGCAAAGCCCACGTCTTCGCCTTCGCGCCGGATCACCTGCAGCCACAGGATCGTGGCGAGCGAGCCGGTGATCGACAGGTTGGGCCCAAGATCGACGCCGATCAGCAGGGCATCGACGACCACGCGCGGCGGATGCGCCAGCGCCACCGTACCGGCCGCGACCAGCCCGGCGGGCAGGTTGTTCATGATGTTGCACACAAACGCCAGCACCGTGCCGGCGGCCAGCGCCGTCGTTGCCGGCTGGGCCGTGGCCTGCGACAGCATCCGCGCCAAGGCGCCGATCGCGCCGGTGCGGTCCACCGCCTCTACCACCACGAACAGGCCCGCCACCAGCGGCAGCACGCCCCAGGACACGTGGCGCGCCAGGCCCAACGGCGATTGCCGCGCGAACAGCGATACGCCGATGGCGCAGGCGAGGCCCGCCACGGCCGTTGGCAGGCCCAGCGGGCGATCGAGCGCCGAGGCGGCGAGCAGCACGCCGGCGGTCAGCACAATGGCCAGCACCGCCGCCTTGCCCGCGCGCGACAGGGCGGGCCGCTCCACCACGGCAGCGCAAGTGCCGGCCAGATCGCGGCGGAAATACCAGCGCAGCACGGCATAGGTGGCGCCGATCGCGGCCAGCGAGGGCAGGGCAAAGGCCGCCAGCCAAGGCCCCAGCGGCGGCATGTGCCCGCCATAGAGCACGAGGTTGGCGGGGTTGGAGATGGGTAGCACGAAGCTGGCGGCATTGGCGATCAGCGCGCAGGCAAACAGCAGCGGCAAAGGCTCTGCCCGCGCCTTGCGCGCCACGGCAAAGACCGCCGGGGTCAGCACCACGGCGGTGGCATCGTTGGACAGGAACACGGTGACCACCGCGCCAGTGGCATAGACCAGCGTGAACAGCCGCGCGCGCGATCCGCCGGCGTGGTTGACGGCGGCCGCCGCCACCCAGTCAAACACGCCGTGCTGGCGCGCCGCCTCGCTCAGCAGCATCATGCCGGTCAGGAACAGGTAAACGTCGAGCCCCTTGGCCACGGCGGCGCCGGCGGCGGGCAGGGGCATCAGTCCGGTCAGTACCAGCAGCGCGGCGCCGCTGGCGGCCCAGATCCATTCGGGCCAGCGCATCGGGCGCGCGATCACGCCGGCAGTGGCAAGGCTGGCTATCGCCCAGATGGCGCCGGTTGCAGTTGGCATCGACGCCGTCATGGCCGGCCCGCGCCGGCCGCGCAAGCCGGGCGCAGTGTGCCGGCAAAGCCTATCCACAGCGCCAGGCTGGCGAGGGCAAAGCCGCCGAGAATGAAGAACGTGGCGTGATAGCCCAGCATCTGTGCCAGCCAGCCGCCGATCGCGGGAGAGAGGCTGGCGCCCACGCCCTGCACGGTCATCACCGCGCCCTGACCCACGTTGACGCGGCCCGTGCCATCGAGCAGGCAGGCGATCAGGCCCGGCACCGCCACGCTCTGCAGGCCCGCGCCAATGCCGTCGAGCGCCTGGACCGGCCACACGCCCCAGTGTTCGATAAAGGCGCCGGCAAGCAGCCCGCGCAGTGGCAGCGCCGCGAACGACACCAGCAGTACCAGCCAATAGCCGCGCTGATGCGCCAGCTTCATCGCCGCGAGGCTGGCCACGATCATCACCGCCTGGGCCACCATCACCGTGGTGGCGGTGAACATGGCCGGATCGCCCTTGCCCATGCCCACCACCGCCATGCCATAAAGCGGCAGCATCGCCCCGTTGCCGAGGTGAAAGCAGGCGAGCGCGGCGGCGAGGATCAGCAGCGGCTTGTTCGACAGCAGTTCACGAAAGCCCTCGGCCTGGCCATTGGCGGTGGCCTGGTGTTCCGGTTCCAGCCCGCGCGCGGCGCGGTGATCGATCGCGCGTTCGGGGATCGAGAGCACGGCGGTGATCGCCAGGACGCCGAACGCTGCCGCCAGAAAGAAGATCGCCGGCATGCCAAAGCGCCAGCCAAGCCAGCCGGACAGCCCGGCGCCGACCAGATTGCCGGCATGGTTCCACGCCTGGTTGCGGCCGTTCTGCGCGTTGAAGCCGCGTTGCCGTACTACGCCCAGGGTAATCCCCGCCACGGCCGGGCCGATCGCCGCGCCGGCAATCGCGGTGGCGACCTGGCTGCCGGCGACAACCAGGAACGCCTGCGACCACAAGAGCAGGAACGAGGCAAGCACGGTGCAGATGCCGGTGATCACCACCACCCAGCGCTTGTGCGCGGTGTGATCGATAAAGGCGCCGGCCGGCACGGTCATGGCCATGCCGGCAATGCCGCCGGCGGTCATCACCGTGCCGATCGGCCCCGTCTGCCAGCCGCGCTGCTGCAGGAACACGCCGAGGAACGGGCCGATGCCGGCCTGCATATCAGCCATGAAGAAATTGAGCGCCTGCAGGGCGCGGGTTGCGCGCCGCCGATCGGCATTGTCCGTTGCTGCTGCGCCCACGCCCTTAACCCTTTGAACCCGCTTTGGCTGGTGAACTCTGCCGTGGCGGGATGTTTCCCTGGCAATGGGGGCATGGGGTGCGGCTTAGGGCAGGGTGGCGAAAAAGGCTTCCAGCGCGGCGAGGCTGTCTGGCTCGTCCATCATCGGGGCGTGGCCGATGCCGGCAATGGCGGCGAGCCGGGCCTGCGGCTTGCCGGCAACCATGGCCTGGGCCACGGCTTCATCCAGCAGATCGGTGGCCGTGCCGCGCAGCACCAGGACCGGGCGATCCTGGGCAAAGGCATGCCATTTGCCCCAGGGATCGGGATCGGCCACGATCTTGCCAAAGGCCTGGGCGATGGCCGGATCGTAATCCGCCACGATCGCGCTGCCATCCTCGCGGAACAGGCGGCGGGCCATGGCCAGCCAGTCTGCCGCGCGATAGTGGGGAAAGACATCGGCGTTGAGCGTGGCGCAGGCCTTGGCCGCATCGTCCCACGTGGCGATAGCGCCACCCTTGCCGACATAGCCGGCAATGCGCGCGAGGCCGCGCGGGGACAGTTCCGGGCCGATATCGTTGATGACGGCGGCCGCGACGCGGGCGGGGGCGTGGGTGGCGAGGGCCACCGTGATCAGCCCGCCCATCGACGTGCCGATAAACACCGCGCGGGCAAGCCCCAAGCCATCGAGCAGGGCGCAGACATCGGCCACATATGTGTCCACGTCATAGCGCTGCGCCGGATCGCGCGCTGAAAGCCCGCGCCCGCGCATGTCGAGCGCCAGCACCCGGCGCCCCCGCGCGGCGAGCCACGGGGCGAGTGCCTCGAAATCGCGGGAATTGCGCGTCAGGCCGTGCAGGCACACCACCGGCAGCCGCGCCGGGCCGGGCGCTGCGGCATAATCCCGGCCCGACAGCGCCAGCCCATCGGGCGATGTCCACTGGCGCAGGGCGAACGGCGCAGAACCCGTCACGCGCGTTCCTCCCCGCTGGCACTTGGCGATGACAGGCCATGGGCGAGCAGGCGTCCGGCCTCCTGCACCACGGCTTCGGGGGCCTCATCGCCCCACACGCCAAAGCGCAGGCCGAGGAACACGTTCATGCCCATGATCGCCCAGGCGCGCACTTCGCTGTCGCCTGCGCTGATCTCGCCGCGCTGGGCGGCTGCTTCGAGCCGGGCGGCGATGCGCGCGGCCGAATTGGTGTAGTGCTCGCGATAGGCGGCCGGATCGACGAATTCGGATTCATCGATGATCCGGTAGATCTCCTTGTGCTGGCGCACGAAGTTCAGATAGGCGAGCTGGCCGGCGCTTTCGGCGGCAAGCTGGTTGGGCGCGGCGGCAATGCTGGGGCCGACGAAATCCTTCACCTGCCCCGAAAGATCGCGCACCAGCGCCTGGAAGATCGCTTCCTTGCTGTCAAAATAGACGTAGAAGCTGCCGGTGGCGACGCCGGCGCGCGCGGTGATCTGGCTGATCGCGGCATCGTGAAAGCCCTTTTCGCCAAACTCTTCGGCCGCCGCATTGAGCAGCGCGCGCAGCGTACGCCGGCCGCGCTCGGTCTTGGGCACCTTGGACGGGCGGGGCGCTGGTGCTGCCGCCGCGGCATCGGGCTGCGGTGCCGCCGTGGCGGAGGAAGGCGCGGGAGAAGTCCGGGTTTCAGCCATGAGCAGCCAGTTCTAATTTGAAGAGTGATTCATTTTTCACTAGTATGCCGGAACCGGCCGGCAGCGCAAGGTACAGCCAAGTCCACGCCGCGCTCAATGGGAGAGACGAATGCCACCTGCGCCAGAATCGCACGATAGCTTGCCCTTGCTGCGCCGCCCGGCGTTCGTGCTGGCGATGCTGCTGGTGGTCTATACGTTCAATTTCATCGATCGGCAGATCCTGGGCATTCTCGCCGGGCCGATCAAGGCCGATCTGGGCCTGAGCGACACCCAGCTCGGCGCGCTGGGCGGCTTTGCCTTTGCCCTGCTCTATTCCACCATGGGTCTGCCGCTGGCCTGGCTGGCCGATCGGCGCGGGCGCACGCGGGTGATTGCGGCCTCGCTGGCGGTGTGGAGCGCGTTTACCGCGCTGTGCGGCATGGTTTCGGGCTTTTGGGCGATGTTTGCCTGCCGGCTGGGGGTGGGGGTGGGCGAGGCCGGCGGCGTAGCGCCATCCTATGCGCTGATTTCCGATACCTTTCCGCCGCAGCGGCGGGCACGCGCACTGGCGATCTATTCGCTGGGCATCCCGCTGGGATCGGCAGCGGGCATCCTCTTGGGTGGCTATGTCGCGGCGGCGGTGAACTGGCGCGCGGCGTTCCTGGCGGTGGGCCTGGCCGGCCTGGCATTCACCCCGCTGTTTGCCTGGGCCGTGCGCGATCCGCGCCGTCCGCAAGCGGGGGAAGCGCCGGCGATGCGCGCGGTTCTGGCGATCCTGGCGCGCAAGCGCAGTTTCTGGCTGCTGGCGCTGGGCGCGGCATCGTGTTCGATGATGGGCTATGGCCTGGCGTTCTGGCTGCCTTCGCTGATGCGCCGCTCGTTTGCCCTGGGCCTGGTCGAAACCTCGCAGTTCTTTGGCCTGCTGCTGCTGGTGGGCGGCTCTGCCGGGGTGATGGCCGGGGGCGTGCTGGCCGATTGGCTGGGCACGCGCAGCCGCGCCGCCTATGCCCGTGTGCCCGCGCTGGCGTTCCTGGCCGGGGTGCCGCTGTTCGTCGCCGGGCTCCATGCCGGCAGCGCCGCGCTGGCGTTCTGGCTGTTCCTGTTGCCCCAGGCGCTGGTCTATATCTGGCTCGGCCCGATCCTGACCGCGGTGCAGCACCTGGTGCCCGCACCGATGCGCGCTACGGCCTCTGCCGCGTTCCTGCTGA
Source organism: Novosphingobium capsulatum NBRC 12533 (assembly GCF_001598375.1). Taxonomy (GTDB): domain Bacteria; phylum Pseudomonadota; class Alphaproteobacteria; order Sphingomonadales; family Sphingomonadaceae; genus Novosphingobium; species Novosphingobium capsulatum. Next base: position 310,368 of record NZ_BCYV01000007.1, on the reverse strand, counting down.
TCAACAACCTGATCGGCGTGGGCCTGGGGTCGCTGACCATCGGCAAGCTGTCTGACCTGCTCACGCCGCATTTCGGCAACGATGCGCTTCGCCAGGCGATCCAGATCGGCCTGGGCTTCTACCTGCTCGCGGCCGTGCTGATGCTGGCAGGCGCGCGCCATCTGGCGCGGGAATGGGTGGATTGATTTTGCCGCGCCACGGCGCAACATAGGCCGATGTTGCGCACGCTCTATCCCCCGATCGAACCCTATGAAACCGGCACGCTCGATACCGGCGAGGGGCATGTCATCGCCTATGAACGCTGCGGCACGCCCGGCGCGACGCCGGCGGTGTTCCTGCATGGCGGGCCGGGCGGTGGCATCTCGCCCACCCACCGGCGCCTGTTCGACCCGGCGCGCTATGACGTGCTGCTGTTCGACCAGCGCGGCTGTGGCCGCTCCACTCCCCATGCCGGGCTTGAGGCGAACACCACCTGGCACCTGGTGGCCGATATCGAGCGGCTGCGCGAGATGGTCGGCGCGCAGCAGTGGCTGGTGTTCGGAGGCTCGTGGGGCTCCACCCTGGCGCTCGCCTATGCCCAGGCGCATGTCGACCGCGTCAGCGCGATGGTGTTGCGCGGCATCTATCTGTGTTCGCAGGCAGAGCTGGACTGGTTCTATCAGTTCGGCGTGTCGCAGATGTTCCCGGAAAAGTATGCCCGCTTTGTCGCGCCGATCCCGCCTGCGGAACGCGGCGACATGCTGGGCGCCTATTACCGCCGCCTGACCAGCGGGCCGATGGAAGAGCGCATTGCCGCCGCGCGGGCGTGGAGCCTCTATGAAGGCGAGACGATCACCCTGCTGCCCGATGCGGCCAACAGCGCGCAGCACGATGATGGCCATTTCGCCCTGGCCTTTGCCCGCATCCAAACCCACTATTTCACGCATGGCTGCTGGCTGGAGCCGGGGCAACTGCTCGCCGGGGCAGAGCGGCTGCGCCATATCCCCGCCACGATCGTGCATGGCCGTTATGACATGCCGTGCCCGGCGCACTATGCCTGGGCGCTGCACCAGGCCTGGCCCGAGGCGGAGTTTCACCTGGTTGAAGGGGCGGGCCACGCCTTTTCCGAACCGGGTATTCTCGATCAGCTGATCCGCGCCACCGATCGCTACGCGCGATAGGCGCGGCGGCCGGGCACCTGCAACTGCACCACCACGCCGCCGGTGGCGCCGTTGCGGATTTCGATCCGCGCGCCCAGCGTGGCGGCGCGTTCACGCATGCCGACCAAGCCGAAATGGCCCGCCGCGCCTTGCATCGCGCCGGTAAAGCCGACGCCATCATCGCTGATCCGCAGGGTGAGCATGCGGCGGCCGTGATGCAGGGCGATGGTTATGGTCTGGGCCTGGGCATGGCGGCGGGCATTGGCCACCGCTTCGTGGGCGATCGCCACGCACTCCTCGGCCACGGCGATCGCCACCGTGCGCGGCTTGCCACTGCAGCGCAGGATCACGGGCGGCACATGGCCATCGCTGCATAGCGGCGCCAGCGCGCGCGCCAGATCGACGGCATCGGGCGCCGGGGAGCGCAAGTCGATCACGCGGTCGCGCGCGGCGGCAACCACGTCATCGCCGCGTTCGAGCGCGGCATCGAGTTCGGCCCGCGTGGTGCGATCGAGTGCGCCGCGCGCGGCCACGGCCTGAAACCGCAGGATCAGGCCCTGCACCCCTTGCAGCAGGGTATCGTGCAATTCGCGCGCGATGCGCTCGCGCTCGGCGATCTGCCCCTCGCGCTTGGCCTTGGCGCGCGCGATCAGCACGCGGGTGCGCTGGCGATAGAGCGCCTGGGCCACGAACAGCACCAGCGCGGCGACGGCGAGGCGAAACCAGGTGGTCTGCCAGAATGCCGCGCGAATGGTGAAGATCAGCGCGGCGCCCTGCGGCTGCCAGGCGCCCTCGCGGTCGGTGGTCTGCACGTCAAAGCGATAGGTGCCGGGCGCCAGGTTGGCATAGGAGATGTCTTGCGCGGTGCCATTGGCCACCCAGCCATCGTCCAGCCCGCCAAGCCGCACGCGAAAGCGCCGCTGCGCCGGGGTGGCGAGATCGAGTACGCCATAGCGGATGGTCACCTGCGTCGTCCCCACCGGCAGCGCCAGGCCCGGCCGCGCTGGCCATTCGTGGCCATTGGCGCCCAGCGCGCGTACGAACAGCGAAAAGCGGGTTTCGGGCAGGGGATTGGCCCAGGGCAATGCTTCAAGCACGCCTTGGCGGGTGAGGGCAAAGACGCGATCCTGCCCATCGCGCACGATCTGTTCGCCCGAACCGGATTGGGGCAGGGCAATGCGGCGATCGTCATCATCAAACGTGACGTGCGGGATCGGCCGCATCGGGTTGGCAAAGGCTTGGGTGAGCGCGGCGGTGCTGACCCGCGACAGGCCGTGATAGCCGATCAGCCAGGTCTGGCCAGCGGCGGTGGACACCACCCCGCGCGTATCGAACAGCCAGGGATGATCGCGCGCGTCGAGGATCTGCACGCCCTTGTCATCCAGGCGCAGCAGGCCGGTGGTGCCGCCTATCAGCACATCGTCAGCGCGCACGCTGAGCGTGCCGGGCCGCTCGAACCCGATCTTGCTGCCATCCCAGGTGCTGAGCGCGCCATGATCGAGCCGGGCGATGGTGCGCCGATCGAGGATCATGACCAGGCGCCCCTGCCGGTCGAAGGCCAGGCTTTGCGGCTGGCCGAGCCGGGGGTCGAGCGCCACCGGTTCCAGCCGTGCCCCCACCTGGTGCAACAACCCCAGGCCGCTGGGCGAAAGCCACAGCGCGCCACTGGCATCGGCGGCGCAATCCTTCACTTCCAGCACGTGCCGGGGCAGGGGAAGCGTCTGGCCACGGTGCGGCCCGGCCACCACCTGGGCATGATCCGGGCTGATCGCCCAGACATCGCCATTGGCGCCCGCACACAGGCCCATGACCCACGGTGGCACCTGGGCCAGCGCGCGCGGCGCCTGGCCGGGATCGATCTGGTATACCGCCGCATCGTTGGCAAGATAGACACGGCCACCCTGGGCCGTGGCCAGGAGACCGCTGCCGCCGCGCGGCGCCATATTCGGCAGCACGCGCAGCGGTGAGGGAGAAAACCGGTCAAGCCCGCGCTCTGTCCCCACCCAGACATTGCCATCGCGATCAGCCAGGATCGGAGATGCGCGATCAGAGGTCAGGCCCTGCTCTTCGCCGATCCGCTCCACCGCGCCACTGCGCGGCCAGATCGCCACCAGGCCCGAAATCGCGGTGGTGGCCCAGATCCGCCCGAACGGATCGGCTACGGCGCGATAGAAGTTGGCCGATGGCAGCGCGGTGCCCGGCACGACAAGCCGAGCGGCGGCGCCGCGATCCGGCACGCGGCGCAGACCGTGGGAATCGATCAGATAGAGCGCATCGTCGGGCGTCTGCATCATGGCGCCGCCGCCCGACACGGTGAGCGGCACCGCCATGGGGCGAAACGGGCCAGGCCCAATCGGCCAGCGGAACGGCTGCCCGCCCCAGGTGACGAACCACATATCCCCCTGGCGCGAAAGCAACTGCGGTTCGGCCTCGTTGGTGTCGAACGTGGGGGCGATCATCGCCTGCCAACCGGCGGCGGTGTGGCGATAGACCGCGTGCTCGCCATCGCCCACCGCGATCCACGGCTCGCCATCCGGGCCGATCGTGATGCTGGTGATTTCGGCGGCATCGCCGGGGCGGCCGGCATCGTGCAGGCGCCCGTCGCGATAGACCGCCACGCCGCCGCGCCCGGCATAGCCCAGCCAGATGCTGCCATCGGGCGCGGCGGCCAGTGCGCTGACGGCGGTGGCGGCGCGGGGATGGCCGGGCGGCGGCGGCACCGCCTCGAACGTGGTGCCATCGAAGCGGAACAGCCCTTCGACGCTGCCCACCCACAGGAAGCCATCCCGGTCTTGCGCCAGGGATTGCACAAAGCGCGGGGCATGATCGCGCGCGGTCCAGCTGCGATGCTGCCAGGCCGGCGGTGGTGCGGGTGGCGGTGCGGGCTGCTGGGCCGCGTGGGGCTGGACCGTCACTGGCGGGGCGCCCGCGCCGGACGCCGCCAGGCCTGCCAGGCCGCAGAGCGCGAACAGCACCACGGCGCCGCCGCGCCAGAGGGGGAAAAGTTTGCCTTGCGTGTGTGTCATGCCCGGTCGCCGTCCATCGGCAATCGCGGGCGCTTGCGCAAGGGTGTGTGTAAAAGCCTGCGCGCCGGGGCTTGCCCCAGCGCGCAGGCTTTTACCGCCCGCTCACTCAGACGCGGGTGATGATCGTTTCGATCGGCAGGCGCGACTTGGGCAGGCGGCCGTTGTAATCGGCATCCTTGTCGGCATAGCCCAGCGCGACCACGAACAGGCTGGTGAAGCCCTTGTCCCGCAGGCCGAATTCAGCGTCGAGCAGGCGCGTGTCGATCCCTTCCATCGGCGTGGCATCGATGCCCAGCGTGGCCGCGCCCAGCAGGAACTGCCCGAGATTGAGATAGACCTGCTTGTCCAGCCAGTGCTGCTGGTCGCGCGTGTCGAACTTGTGGATGCCCGAAAAGGTGATGCGCCCGCCATTGGCGCGCGCCTTCATCCCTTCGGGATCGGCGGCAAAGCGGCCATCAGCCTCTTCCTGGGCGGTAATGCGGGCGATGTGTTCGGCGCTGGCATCGATCAGGCTGGCAAAGACCACCACGTGCGAGGCATCGCGGATGGCCTTGGCATTGAAGGCAAAGCGTTCCTGCGCGGCCTTGGCCACGCGTTCCTTGCCTTCGTCCGTGCCGGCCACGATGAAGTGCCAGGGCTGGAGATTGGTGCTCGACGGGCTGAAGCGCAGCAGGTTTTCCAGCGTTTCGATATCAGCGTCGCTGATGCGGCGCGTGGGGTCATAGGCCTTGGCCGTGTGGCGACGGCGGGCGGTAGCAAGAATGTCGGACAGGGGAAATTCTCCTGGGGCTGGGCAGCCGGGCAGCGGGCGCCCGGCGGGGTGTCAGCCCGCGTTATGGGTATTGCCCACGGCATATTCCATGGCCTTTGGGGCAGGCCCGATCAGATCGGGCCATGATTTTTTCTCTGCACGCAGGGCATTGCCCTGGGCGCCGCGCGGCGATAGGGAGGCGCCAATCGCATGGACCCGGTGCAACCCCGGGTGGCTATTCCGGCCGCCAATCCGCCGGACAATGCTTGTCGCCGGGGCGCTTTCAGCCCTGTGGCCGGCCGTTGGCAGCCCCTGCTGCCCGCCAGATCGGCCGCCTGATCGCCCGTTGCGACCTCCTCGGTTTTTTACAGCATGAACAACAGCAGTTTTGCGCGCTATCGCGCCGAATGGTGGGACAGCGCCACCAGCGCCCGGCGCGACATCCTTGCCGGCATGGTCGGCACCTTTGCGCTTATTCCAGAGGTTATCGCCTTTTCCTTCGTCGCCGGGATCGACCCGGAAGTGGGGCTGTTCGCCTCGTTCGTGATCGGCATCGTCATTGCCTTTGCCGGTGGGCGCCCTGCGATGATTTCGGGCGCGGCAGGCTCTGTCGCGCTGGTTGCAGCAGCGTTGGTGCATGCCCACGGCCTGCCCTATCTGCTGGCCGCCACGCTGCTCGCCGGCGTTTTCCAGATCGTGTTCGGGCTGCTCAAGCTCGACGTGCTGATGCGCTTCGTTTCGCGTTCGGTGCGGACAGGCTTTGTCAACGCGCTCGCCATCCTGATCTTTTCGGCGCAGGTGCCGCAGATGCTCGATGTGACGTGGCATACTTATGCCCTCATCGCGGCTGGCCTGGCGATCATCTATCTGGCGCCGCGCATCACCACGGCGATCCCCTCGCCGCTGATCTGCATCGTGGCCTTGACCGCGATCAGCATGGCGTTTCCCATGCCGGTCCACACCGTGGCCGACCTCGGCCGCCTGCCTGCCACTCTGCCCTCGCTGACCTGGCCCGGCGTGCCGATGGCGTGGGAAACGCTGCGCATCGTCATGCCCTATGCCCTGGCGGTGGCGGCGGTGGGCCTGCTCGAATCGATGATGACCGCCAGCGTGGTCGATGATCTGACTGAAACATCGAGCAGCAAGGCGCGCGAGTGCACCGGCCTGGGCCTGGCCAATCTTGCCGCCGGGCTGTTTGGCGGCATTGCCGGGTGCGGCATGATCGGCCAGACGGTGGGCAATGTGCGCTATGGTGGCCGCGGGCGGCTGTCCACGCTGGTTGCCGGGGTGTTCCTGCTCGTCGTGATGGTGCCGCTGCGCCCGTGGGTGGCGCAAGTGCCGGTCGCGGCCCTGGTGGCGATCATGATCATGGTGTCGATCAGCACGTTTTCGTGGGGCTCGATCCGCGATCTGGCGCGCCATCCCAAGGTTTCGGGCGTGGTCATGGTCGCCACCGTGCTGGTGACCGTGGCCACCCACGATCTTGCCGCCGGTGTTGCCGTGGGCGTGCTGTTGAGCGGGGTGTTCTTTGCCTTCAAGGTGACGCGGATGATGGAAGTGCGCGACAGCTATGACGCGGCCAGCGATACCCGCACCTATGTCGTGACGGGCCAGGTGTTCTTTGCCAGCGCGGATATCTTTGCCGACCGGTTTGACCTGCGCGATGATGCCAGGCGCGTGCGGATCGACCTGACCGCCAGCCACTTGTGGGACGTCACCGCCGTGGGCGCGCTGGAAGACGTGGTTTCCAAGATGCGCCATCATGGCATCGCGGTGGAACTGATCGGGCTGAACCAGGCCAGCGCCATCCTGGTCGATCGCCTGGCGCCGGCGATTTCCTAGCGCACCGGGACTGGTCAACGCGAAACATATCCATTAATCTGGATATATGGATAGTGATTCGGCCATAGCGGCGCTGGGTGCCTTGGCGCAGGGCACGCGGCTGGACGTGTTTCGCGTGCTGGTGCGGCACGAGCCGGCCGGGCTGGCAGCGGGCGAAATCGCCCGCCTGCTCGGCGTGCCGCAAAACACCATGTCGGCGCATCTGGGCATCCTCGCCCGCGCCGGGCTGGTGCAGTCACAACGGCAAGGGCGCACGATCGTCTATCGGGCAGACCTTGATGGCCTGCGCGCCGTGATGCTGTTCCTGGTCACCGATTGCTGCGCGGGCAATGCCGCGCTGTGCGCGCCGCTGGTCGCCGCGCTATCCCCCTGTTGCTGAAAGGATCTGCGGCGTGAGCGTCGACATCGTCATCTACCACAACCCGGAATGCGGCACCTCGCGCAATACGCTGGCGCTGATCCGCAATGCCGGGATCGAGCCGCACGTGGTCGAATACCTCAAGACGCCGCCGGCGCGCGATCTGCTGGCGCAGCTGATCGTCCGCGCCGGCATCACGCCGCGCGAACTGTTGCGTGCAAAGGGCACGCCCTATGCCGAACTGGGCCTCGACAATCCCGCGCTGAATGACAGCGCCCTGATCGATGCGATGATGGCCCATCCCATCCTTATCAACCGCCCGCTGGTAGTTTCGCCGCTGGGGGTCAAGCTGTGCCGCCCGTCCGAAGCGGTGCTGGACCTGCTGCCCCATGCGCAGCTGGGCGCCTTTGCCAAGGAAGATGGCGAGGTTGTGGTCGATGCTGCCGGGCAGCGGGTGATCTGAACCATGGGCACGTTCGAACGCTATCTCTCGCTGTGGGTGGCACTGTGCATCGTGGCCGGCGTGGCGCTGGGCCAGGTCTTGCCCGGGCTGTTTGCCGCGATTGCCGCCGCGCAGCTGGCACAGGTCAACCTGGTGGTGGCAGGGCTGATCTGGTTGATGATCGTGCCGATGCTGCTCAAGATCGATTTCGCGGCGTTGGGTGCGGTGCGCCAGCACTGGAAAGGGGTGGGTGTAACCCTGCTGATCAACTGGGCGGTCAAGCCGTTTTCGATGGCGCTGCTGGGCACGCTGTTCATCGGCTGGCTGTTCGCGCCGCTGCTGCCGGCCGGGCAGGGGCCATCCTATATCGCCGGGCTGATCCTGCTGGCGGCCGCGCCGTGCACGGCGATGGTGTTCGTGTGGTCCAACCTCTGCGATGGGGAGCCGACCTATACGCTGTCGCAAGTGGCGCTCAACGACGTGATCATGGTGTTCCTGTTCGCGCCGCTGGTCGGCCTGCTGCTGGGCGTGGCGGCGGTGCAGGTGCCCTGGGCCACGCTCCTGCTGTCGGTCGTGCTCTATATCGTGGTGCCGGTGATTGCCGCGCAAGTGTTGCGACGGGCTGTGCTGGCGCGCGGCGGACAGCCGGCGCTCGGCAGGCTGCTGGCCGCGCTTGGCCCGGTTTCGCTGGTCGCGTTGCTGGCCATGCTGGTGCTGCTGTTCGGCTTCCAGGGCCGGGCGATCGTGGCGCAGCCGGTGGTGATCGCGCTGTTGGCCGTGCCGATCCTGATCCAGGTCTATGGCAATGCCGCGCTGGCCTATTGGCTGTCGCGCCGCCTGGGGGTGGCCTGGTGCGTGGCGGCGCCGGCGGCGCTGATCGGTGCGTCAAACTTTTTCGAACTGGCAGTGGCGGCCGCGATTTCCCTGTTCGGGCTGCAATCGGGTGCGGCGCTGGCCACGGTGGTGGGCGTGCTGGTGGAAGTGCCGGTGATGCTGTCGATCGTGCACGGGGTAAAGGTCACGCGCGGCTGGTACGAACAGGCGCCGGCCTGAACCCTGCGGCAAACTTGCCCCCGCCAAAAGGCCATGCTTTCGCCGCCGCGCATAAGGGTGTAGGCGCGCCCCCTTTGCAGGCAGAAGAAAGTGTAACAGGGATGATCGGCACGACGCGCAAGCGGGCCATGCGGGGCGCGGCCATGGCGCTGGCGATGATGGCGGGAACGGCCGCCGTCGCTGCCCATGCCGCTGCGGCCAATGATGCCGGCGCGGCTGACGGCACCCGCCCGATCCGCGTCATCGGCCATCCCGATCCCGAAGGGCTGCTGCCCGATACCGACGCGCCCAAGGCGGTCAGCACGATCGGCGCGGCGTTCATCGAAAAGCAGGCCGCCACGTTCAACGCGTTCCAGCTGGTCAACATCCTGCCCGGCGCCAATGTCGCCGGCACCGATCCGTTCGGCCTGTCCACCTCGTCCAGCCTTACCCTGCGCGGGTTGGGCCAGGATGCCATCGGCGTGACCATGGAAGGCGCGCCGCAGAACGACATCGGCTATTACTTTGCCTATCCGGCGCAGTTTGCCGATCCTGAGAATGTGGCGCGGGTGGAATTGAGCCAGGGCTCGGCCGATATCGCCGCGCCGGTGATCAATGCCGTGGGCGGGTTGCTGGCCTTGAGCTTGGACGCGCCGCACCGCGATTTCGGCGTGATGGCCGATGCCTCGCTCGGCTCGTTCAACGAACGCCGCGTGTTCGTGCGTGTGGACAGCGGCAACCTGGGCCAGGCGCCGGTGCGCGCGTTCCTGTCCTATTCCAACAACAGCGCCGACAACTGGCGCGGGCCGGGCGTGGACAAGCGCCAGCACATCGACGCCAAGATCGCCGGCGAATGGGGCAATGGCAACACCGCCAGCCTGTCGGTTTCCTATAACGACGCCAGCAATTCCACCTATCTCAGCCCGACGCTGGCCGATTGGCAGGCGCAGGGGCGCGGGTTCAACCTGTCGGCCAGCTATGGCGAGGGCGATCTCAACTATTGGCGGCTCTATCGCCAGCCGTTCCGCAACCTCTATTTCGCAGCGCCGGTGCATCTGGTGCTGGGCACGGGGCTGACGCTCGATACCACCAGCTATCTCCAGTTCGGCTATGGCAACTCGCCCTATGGCGCCTCGCTCGGGCCCGATGGCTATTACCCCGGTACTTATCTGGGCACCCAGGCGCTTGACGCGCCGCTCAAGCTCGCTGGCCTGGAAAATGGCGGCACGGTCAACGTGCTGGGCAACTGGCTGGGCGAACAGATGCGCGCCGGGCAGATCGCGCGGCTGACCCTGGCGCGCGGCGCCCACACGCTGACGGCCGGGCTGTGGATCGACTATGGCAGCGACCGCGTGGTGGAAAGCTTTACCCCGCTGGGCGCCAATGGCGATCCGGTCGATGGCTGGGCGCGCGACGAACACGCCGTGCGCACCGCCGATGGACGGCTGTTCTCGATCGGCGATACCAAGACGATCACCGTGGCCAAGGCGTTCTTCCTGGCCGACAGCGTGGCCCTGTCGCCGCGCGTGACGCTGGACCTGGGCTTCAAGGGAGTGGACCTGCTCCACGCCGGGCGCAACAATCTGCCCGGCAACCAGGGCCGCCTGCATTTCGATAGCTTTGCCGCGCTGCCGCGCGCAGCGCTGCATGTGCGGCTGACCGATCGGCAGCAGGTCTTTGCCAATATTACCACCAACTTCCGCGCGCCCGACGAATACACGCTCTACGATACCTATGATGGCTATGGCGGCATTGCCACCTACGGCACCACCGCGCTGAAGAACGAATATTCGCTGGCGCAGGAGCTGGGCTGGCGCTGGCAGGGGCGCAATCTGTCCGCCTCGGCCACCGGGTTTCACTATGCCTTCCGCAACCGCCTGGTGGCGACGATGGCCAACGTCAACGGCGCAATGGTCAACACCACGCTCAATGCCGGGCGGCAGGAAAGCTGGGGCGTCGATGCCGAAGTCGATTGGCGCCCTCTCGCGGGGATGAGCCTCTATGCCTCGGGCGAGTGGCTGCGCGCGCGGATCAAGGACAACCTGCCGGCGGGTGGCGATTTCCTGCCCACGGCGGGTAAGGTCGCGGTATCGAGCCCGGCCTGGCAGTTTGCGCTGGGCGGCACCTATGACGATACGCACCTGTTCGGCAGTTTCGCGATGAAATATCTCGGGCCGCAGTTCGCAACGTTCATGAACGACGAGCGCATTCCCGGCTATGCCACGCTCGACCTGTCGATCGGCGTACACCTGGCCGCCTGGCTCGACGGCAAGCGCACCGATCTGCGTCTCAACGCCATCAACGTGACCAATCCCCATGTGCTGTCGGGCGTGCAGGCGGTGACGCCGGCCGCGCGCGACACCATCGGCACCGGCGGCACGCTGATCGCGGGCGCGGCGCCCAGCTATTACATCGGCAGCGGGCGGGCCTTCATGGTCACCCTGGCGCGGCAGTTTTGAGCGGGGCCGAACACCGCGTGCACGGCATGGGCACGGCGCTGGAGACGCCGGCCTGGCCGCCGATCACCCTGGCTGAAGCGGCGCAGGTGCTGGCCCGCCTGCCGCAAGGGGGTGAACTGCGACGCCTGGAATGGCACAGCCCGCGCCCGTTCTCGGCCGCCGCGCTGGCGCAGACCGAGCATGGCACGGTGTTCCTCAAGCGGCATCACCGCGCCATGCGCAGCGTGGCGGGCCTGGGCGCAGAGCATGCCTTCATGCGCCATCTGGCCGATCGCGGGCAGCCGGTGCTGCGCCCGCTGGCCGATGCCGCCGGGCACACCGTGCTGCCGGCGGGTGAGTGGGTGTGGGAAGCCCATCCCCTGGCGCCGGGCGACGATCTCTATCGCGATCGGCCCTCGTGGACGCCGTTTCTCAATGACCGCCAGGCCCATGCCGCCGGTGCTGCGCTGGCCCGCCTGCACCGCGCCGCCGCCGATCATGCCGCCCCGGCGCGCCCGGCCGAGCCACTGGTGAGCAGCGCGACGATCCTGGGCAGCGCTGATCCGCAAGCCGCCGCGCGCGCCTATGTCACCGCGCGGCCGGCCTTGGTCGGCTGGGTGGCAGGGCGCGCTTGGCAGGATGAACTGGCCGGCGTGCTGGCGCTGCATGATGCGCCCGGCGTGGCCAGCGCGCTGCGCACCCGGCCCACGCTGTGGACACACAACGACTGGCACCCCTCGAACCTGACCTGGACGAGCGGCGGCGCGGTGGCTGCCGTGCTCGATTTCGGGCTGGCAGATCGCGGCTTTGCCCTGCTCGACCTGGCGATCGCGCTGGAACGCAGCGTGGTGCGCTGGCTGGAACTGGGGGAGGGGACCGCACCCCTTGCCGAAATGGCGCAGGCCCGCGCGCTTGTGGCGGGCTATGCCTTGGAAGCGCCGCTCGACCAGGCCGATCGCGCACTGCTGGCGCGGCTCTTGCCCCTGGCCCATGTCGAATTCGCGCTGGCCGAGGTGGACTATTTCGCCGGGCAGGTGCAGCGCCCGGGCGATGCCGCGCTGGCCTGGCAGGGCTATTTCATCGGCCATGCCGCGTGGTTCGCCGGGGCAGAGGGGCAGGCCCTGCTCTCCGCAATTGCGCAAGAGGATCAAGCATGAGCGCGCTGGAACTGGTGGCCGTGGCCGTCAGCTTGCTGGGGATATGGCTGACCGCGCGGCGGATGATGGTGTGCTGGCCGGTCAACATCCTGGCCTGCGGGCTCTATTTCAAGCTGTTCCTCGATGTGAAGCTCTATGCCGACATGGTGCTGCAGGCGCTGTTTGGCCTGGCGATGATCTATGGCTGGGTGGCCTGGGCGCGCAGCCGGCGTCCTGGCGCGCTGACCGTCGGGGCGAGCGGCGCGGTGGACGTGGTGCCGCTGCGCCCGCTGGCGCTGCTGGCCGGGCTGGGCTGCGGCGCGCTGGGCGCGGTGGCGATCGGCTGGTTTACCAGCCACTATACCGATGCCGCGCTGCCGTGGATCGATGCCGCGCTGTCGAGCTTCAGCCTGGTCGCGCAATTCTGGGCAGCGCGGCGCCATGCCGAAAACTGGCTTTTGTGGATCGCGGCCGATCTCGTCTATGTCGGCATGTTCGTGTTCAAGGGTCTGTGGCTTACCGCCGGGCTCTATGCCGCGCTGGTGGTGCTGGCGGTGCTGGGCTGGCGGCAATGGCGGCGGGGCGCCGTGCCCGGCGAGATGGCAATCTCGTAACCCATATCAAGGAAAGCACGATTTCGTAGGGCAGTGCGGAACGGATCGGGCGGCCGTGCCGTTCATCGCCTATCATGCAACCCCTGCCTTGCGCGCCGTCGTCATCCGGCCCATTTCCCGCGTCTTCCAGCCTCCCTTCCATCGCCATTGTCGGTGCCGGGCCGACAGCCGTTTATGCGCTGGATGCGTTGCAGCGCCAGGGGCCGGCCTGCCGCGTCACGCTGCTGGAGGCGGGCGGCCAACCGGGGCAGGGCATTCCGTTCAATGCGCGCAACAATGGCGCGCATCTGCTGGCCAATATCGCCGGCTTTGAACTGCCGCCGGTGGGTGAAACGCTCAATGCCTGGGCCATGCGGCAAACTGCGCGGCGCCAGGCCGCGCTGGGCGTGGCCGGGATGGCGCACGATCCGCGCGCGTTTTTCCCGCGCATGGCGCTGGGCGCCTATTATGCCGACCAGCTGGGCCGCCTGATGGCGCCCGAGGCCGGCCCGTGTCAGGCAGAGCTGTATTGCCATGCCGAAGTGCAGGATATCGTCGCCCGCCCCGATGGCGCGCGGGTGATCTGGACCCAGCGGGGCCAGCAGCATGCCGCCGATTTCGACGCGGTGATCGTGGCCAGCGGCTATGGCAAGCCCGATGTCGGCACGCGGCTGGCCGGGGCGAGCGCCCGCACCGCGTGCGGGCGGCGCGTGGCCGTGATCGGCAGTTCGCTAAGCGCGATCGACGCGGCGGTGGAATTGGCCGTGCGCCACGGGCAATTCCACGAACGCGCTGATGGCACGCTGCGCTATGCGATGGAGCAGCCCTTTGCCGTGACGTTCCTGTCGCGCCATGGCCTGCTGCCCGAGGCTGATTTCTGGGTGCCGGAACAGGCGCCGCCGCTGCGCCACTGCACGCCCGCCGCGCTGGCCGCCACCGTGCACGGCGCCGATGGCGATCTTGACCGTACGTTTGCCCTGTTCGCCCGCGAACTGGCTGAGGCAGACCCCGACTATGCCCGCACGATCGACTTGCCGACGTGCGACGCTGACAGCTTTGCCACGCGCCATTTTGCCGCGCGCATGGGCAGCGATCCCTTTGTCCATGCCCGCGCCAACCTGGCCCAGGCGCGCGACAGCCATGCCCGCGCGCAGACGATCGCCTGGCGCCACGCCATCCTGCGCATGCACGAAGCCTTTGCCACGATCGTGCCCGACTTGAGCGAGGCTGATCTGGCGCGTTTTTCGCGTGGGCTGAAACGCGTGTTTGTTGATAATTACGCCGCCGTGCCGCACCTGTCGGTGGCGCGCCTGCTGGCGCTGCACGAAGCCGGCGTGCTGACCGTGCAGCGGATCGGCCGCGATGCCAGCATGGCGCGCGCGGCCGATGGTGGCTGGACGATCGGCGCCGCCGACGCGGTCGAGCGGTTTGACGAAGTGATCGACGCGCGCGGCCAGGCGCCGCTGGGCTTGGAAGACTTTCCCTTTCCCACGCTGCGCCTGCACATCTGCGCGCAGGCCCTGGCCGAAGACCGCCACTGGCATGAAGGGCTGGCGCCGGCCCAGGGCCATGTACTCGATCCGGAAGATCCGGCGCTGTCGCGCGTGCATGTGCTGTCGCTGCCGTTCCTGCTGCATCGCCATCCGTTCATCCAGGGCTTGACCGAAAGCGCGGCCATGGCGCGTGCTTGCGTCGCGGCACTGGGCCGCCGGGCCGAGGCCAGCGCGCGCGGGCGTGATGATATCCATGCCGCGCTGGCCTGGCTCGATCGCACCGATCCGATCTATCAGGGCACCGACGTGTTGATGGTGGCGCGGCCAACGGCCTGACGCATCGCGAAAATATTTTTGGCGGTAGGATGACGGAAACGCCTGCGCGGTGCATCGGTGTGGTGATGCCTGCAATGTCTTCGTTCCTGATCGGCTGGGTCAGCCGCCATGTGCTGCCGCATGAGCGCGCGCTGCGCACGTGGCTGCGCACGGCCTTTCCGGCGATCGACGTCGATGACGTGATCCAGGAATCCTATTGCCGGCTGGCCGGGCTTTCCAGCGTCGACCATATCGATGATCCGCGCCGCTATTTCTTTCGCATCGCGCGCAATATCGTGCTGGAACAGGTGCGCCGCGAACGCGTGGTGCGGATCGAGGCGGCCAGCGGCCTGGCGGTGCTGGAACAGGGGGCGGTGGACGAGGAATGCAGTCCCGAGCGGATCGTGGCCGGGCGCATGGCGCTTGAGCGCGTGGAGCGCCTGATCGATGCGCTGCCCGAACGCAGCCGCCGTATCGTGCGCATGCGCAAGATCGATGGCCTGCCCCAGCGCGAAATCGCTGCGTCGCTGGGCCTGAGCGAGAACGTGGTCGAAAACGAAGTGGCGCGCGGCCTGCGCCGTGTGCTGGATCAGTTGACCGAGGGCGAACGCGCCGAAATGCCCACGCGCCGGCGGCGGCGCCCGCTGTTTGCCCGCCCCGCGCGGCAGGGAGACCGGCCATGATCGACCACGAAGACCCCGTCACCAACCCGATCGATGCCCAGGCCTGCCAGTGGGCCGCCGCGCTCGATCGCGAACTCGACGCGCAGGAAGCCGCCGCGCTCGATGCCTGGCTGGCGGCCGACCCGCGCCATCGCGGCGCACTGCTGCGCGCGCAGGCGGGCATGGCCCTGCTCGATCGCTGCCGCGCGCTGGGGTGCGGTGATGGTAGCGGCGATGATAGTGCTGTTGCAGCAGAGGAAGAAGTTCCCGCCCCTGGTTGGCGCACTACGCGCCGCCAGGCCATGGCGCTGGCCGGGGTTGGCGTGGCCGGCGGCCTGATCGGCGCGGGCGCGCTGGCACTGTGGCCGCAGGGTTCGGGCATCCGCACCCGCATCGGCGAAATGCGCCGTGTGCCGCTGGCCGATGGCTCGATGGCCGTGGTCAACAGCGGCAGCGAATTGAGTGTGTCGTTCACCCGCCGCCGCCGCGACGTGGACCTGGCGCAGGGCGAGGCGTGGTTCCAGGTGGCCAAGGCGCCCGACCGGCCCTTTACCGTCACCGCCGGCCGCGTGCGGGTCCAGGCGGTGGGCACTGCGTTCAACGTCCGCCGCGCTGGCGTTGGCGTGGATGTGGTGGTGACCGAAGGCACGGTGAAAGTGTGGAGCGAAGGCGGCGAGCCGCAACTGGTCAAGGCCGGGCAGCGCGCGCGGCTCGATGATGGCGTGGGCCTGGCGGTCAGCGCGATCGCGCCCGATGCCGCGCAGCAGGAACTGGCCTGGCGCGAAGGGCAGATCGTGCTGGATGATGTAACGCTGGCCCAGGCCGCGCAGCGGTTCAACGCCTATCACGAAGATCGCCTGGAAGTGGACCCGGCACTGGCCGACCGGCGCGTGGTCGGCTCGTTCCAGACCAATGACATGGATGGCTTTGCCCAGGCCTGCGCGGCGATGGTCGGCGGGCGGGTGGAACGCGGCGACGGCGTGATCCGCATCCTGAAATAGATACATTCGAAATTTTTTTGGGACCGAGCCGACGGAAAATCGTTGGCCAGTCATCTGTAGGGCCGAACGCCGCAAAGGCGTGACAAACCTTCAGGGGAGGATACCTTGCGATCGATCCATCGCTTCTGCATTTCGTCATCCATGCTCGCCGCCACGGCGGTGATCGCCGCCGCGCCGGCCCAGGCGGATGAACAGGTGCGCCAGTTCGACGTTCCCGGCCAGCCGGCCAAGGACGCCATCGTGATCTTTGCCCATCAGGCGGGCATCCAGATCCTGGCGCCGGGCACGGCCACGCAGGGCCGCCGCATCGCCCCACTCAAGGGCCGCTATACCGTGGCCGATGGCCTGCGCCGTTTGGCCGCGTCGAGCCACATGCGCCTGGTTTCGTTCGATGGGCGCACGGCGGTCTTGGCCGATGCGGGCATGCCCGATGCGCGGATGTCCGGCCAGCAGCCACGCCTGCGCCCCGAACCGCGCCCGATGACCACGCCTGCTGCCGCGCAGACGATCGATCCCGCGCCAGCCCCCACCGCAGCCGAAGCACCCGCGCCGGTCGAAGCCTCGCCCGCCGATGTCATCGTGGTCACCGGCAGCACCTCGGGCCGGCGTACGCAGTTCAACTCATCCAGCAACGTGACGCTGGCCAATGCGGCCGAACTGCAGCGCAAGGCGCCGCGTTCCACCGCCGAAACGCTCGAACTCGTGCCCGGCATCTTTGTCGAGGCGACGGCCGGCCCTGCTTCCAACAACTATTCGGTGCGCGGCCTGCGCGGCGGCGGGCAGACGTTCATCACGCTGGAGCAGGATGGTCTGCCGATCCTCTATGGCGGCGGCGGCGCGGATTTCTATTTCCAGCAGGATCTGTCGGTCGATCGCATGGAAGCGGTCGAAGGCGGCACCTCGGGCGTGCTGGCCCCCAATGGCGCGGGAGCTACGATCAACTTCATCTCGCGCAAGCTCAATTTCGACAAGCTGGGCGGCGCGGTGCGCGCCACCGGCACGACCTATTCCGATTTCCGTGCCGACGCTTACCTTTCGGGCCCGATCAGCGATGGCCTGGCCTACAGCCTGAGCGGCTATTACTGGAGCCAGCGCGGCCAGCGCCATTCGCCGTTCCGCTACAACAGCTATCAGGTGAAGGGCCAGATCGAGAAGCGGTTCGACGACGATGGCTTTGTGCGCCTGACGCTGCAGCGCCGGGACGAGCACGATCCCTATTACGCCGACATGCCGTTTGCCGTCGATGCCTCGGGCAAGATCGGCAGCGTGCCGGGCACCGACCTGCGCTATGACAACGTGCTGGGCCAGGCGTTCCGTTCGATCGCGGTGCCCGATGCTTCGGCCACGGGCAATCGCCTGCGCACATTCAGCGGCGAGGATGGCATCCACACCACCTCGTGGACCTATCGCATCGATATGGAAAAGCCGGTGGCCGATGGCGTGAAGCTGTTTGCCCGTGCGCGCTATCTTGATGGCAAGTATGATTTCAACGGCATCTTCCCGGGCAGCGGCTCGGGCACGGCGGGCCTCGCCTCGGCGGTAAACTATCTGACGCCGGGCACCTCGCCCATTGCCAGCACCCTGGCGGCCGGCGCGGCGGCGTTTCCGGGCACCACGCAGTTCGGCATTCGCGATACGCTGACCGGCAACGTGATCGCCGCCTCGGATACCGGCACGCTCAACGCGCTCAACGGCAATGGCCTGTTGCAGCAGACCGTGCTCAACCACCAGACGCTGGCCACCAAGGATTTCGGCAGCAATTTCGGCGTGACCTGGGACGCGCGCGGTGACGCGATCCAGAACTCGCTGACCGTGGGCGGCATGTATTACGACGTGCGCCAGCGCAACGACCAATCGGCCGTGGCCACCCTGATCAACGACGTGCGCGACAATTCGCATATCTATGACGTGGTGGCGCTGGACCAGGGCGGCCAGGTGCTGGGCCAACTGACCAACAACGGCATGCTCAGCTACGGCAACTGGGGCCAGGGCATCTATAACAGCCACGTCGAAAGCCTGTCGGGCTATTTCAACGACGAATTGACCGTCAACGACAAGCTGCACATCGACTTTGGCGCGCGGTATGAGCATCAGCACATTTCCGCCAACATCGGCAACACCGCTATGGTCAACGAAGCAGTGCCGGCCGGCACGCCCGGCCTGGCGCGCGACGTGGGCAGCACGTTTGACGGCACTTATACCCATGTCGCCGCCAGCTTTGGCGACTGGGCCTATACCGCCGGGATCAACTACGAGCTGACGTCGAATGTCTCGCTCTATCTGCGCGGGGCCAAGGGCTTCCAGACCAACGGGGCCGACACCGGCGGCGCCCATGGCCCGACCGACCTGACGCTTTACGAAGGCGGGGTGCGCCTGCGCACGTCGATCCTGTCGGCCTCGATCGTCGGCTTCCGCACCTTGTTCAAGAACCAGTCGTACCAGTTCATCGATCCGGCCGATCCGGCCAATGCCGTCAATGCCCTGGCCGACAACACCACCAACGGCGTGCAGCTTGACGCCGAATTGCGGCCGACGCGGTTCTTCAGCATCACCGCCACCGGGGTGTATCAGGTGCCGCGCCTGGTGAACCTGCGCTTTGATGGCGCGGCGCAGCCGCAATACGAAGGCAACACGCCCGAACGCACGCCCAAGAAGCTGCTGACGGTGACGCCATCGTTCACGCTGCCCCATGGGCTGGGTGAAATCTATGGCCGCTGGAAATACGTGGGCAAGATCTTTGCCGACGCCGGCAATGGCGTGGCGCTGCCCAGCTACAGCGTGTTCACGATCGGCATCAACCTCAACCTGACCGACCAGCTCAACCTGGCGGTGAGCATCGACAACCTGACCAACGCCAAGGGCTTTACCGAAGGCAACCCGCGCCAAGGCCAGACGCAGACGATCGTCAACGGCTATTTCTATGGCCGCGCGATTGCCGGGCGCAACGCTCTGGCCTCATTGACCTACCGGTTCTGAAGCCCCCCTCGTGCCGGGGGCTGCCCTCCCATGGCCCCCGGCACACCCTATCTTCTCCTTCGTCACCCCGGACTTGATCCGGGGTCCCGCTTCTTGGAGCTTGGCGTGACGCAGCAAGAAAAAGCGGGACCCCGGGTCGAGCCCGGGGTGACGATGGGAGGAACGATTGCTGTGCTATTCAAAGGACACCCCATGATCCCCACCCGCGTGCTGGCCCCGCTTGCCCTGCTGCTGCTCACCGGGGCGGCACCCGCGCCGGTGGTGGAGGAGGGGCTCAATCTCAATTCCTTCGTGCAAGCAGGCGATGTCGCGGCGCATGTCGTGCTGCGGTCGGGCAGCGATCCGCGCCTGATCGTGGCGTTTCCCGCGGGCAACAGCGGCACCGGGCTGTGGTTCAGCAAGCTTGCCCAGCCGGCGCGCTGGACGTTGGCCACGCCGCCGGTGCCGGTGCACGAAGCCGACGCGCAAGGCCGTCCCTTGCGCGGGGTGCGCCTGGCTGCACAGATCACCACGCCCCGGCTCGATCTCAAGCAGGCGGTGCTGTCGAGCGTGCGCGTGCTGCGCGATTACCAGGCGCTGGGCAAGGCGCCGGCGCAAGTGCTGGTGGCGCCGCGCGTGGATGGCAACAGCGTGGTGTGGCAGCGGGACCGGCTCGATGGGCATGCCGGCTATCGCCTGGCACTGACCGTAACCCATGGCCGCGTGGCCGATGGCGCGATCCTGGCCGGGCCGGATGGGCGCATCACCCTGGCGATCACGGCGTTGAGCGGCGATCCCGCGCTCACGCCCTATACCGCGCCAACCCTGCTCACCCCGCAGGCCGCCGCCGATCCAGCGGCGCGGCGCGCGTTGCAATTCCTGAGCTATCATGAGAAATTCCTGGCCGGTTCGTGGCGGTTCAACACCTATTTCGGACGGGATACGCTGATGTCGGTGCGGCTGCTCATGCCGGTGTTGACGCCCCCTGCGGTGGAAACCGGCCTGCGCTCGGTGCTCACCCGCCTGTCGGCCGATGGCAATGTCGCGCACGAGGAAGATATCGGCGAATTTGCCGTGCTCGATCATCTTGCCGCCGGGCAGGGCGCAAGCGATGCGCCCACCTACAACTATGCGATGATCGACAGCGCGTTTCTGCTGGCGCCGGTGGCGCGCGCTTACATGGTGGACGATCCACGCGGCCAGGCGCGGGCCGCCGCGTTCCTGGCCGAGCGCGATGGCGATACCGCGCTGGGCGCGGCGTTGATGCGCAACCTGCGCCACTTGGTGCAGGCGGCCGATGCCTTTGCCCGCGATCCGCGCTGGCAAAACCTCATCGCGCTCAAACCCGGCATGGATGCGGGCGAATGGCGTGACAGCAACGATGGCCTGGGCGGCGGGCGTTATCCCTATGACGTGAATGCCGTGCTGGTGCCGGCCGCGCTCGATGCGGCGGCGGCCATGGCCCAGGCCGGATTGCTCGATCCCTATGCCACGCCGGATGATCGCGCGATGCTGGCGCGCGTGGGGCACATGGCGCAGGTGTGGCACGATGAAGCCCCACGCCTGTTCCTGCAAAGCGTGGATGCCGCCACGGCGCGCGTGCAGGTCGATGCCTATGCCCGGCAGGAAGGCGTGCCGGCGGCCCCCGCGCTGGCCGCGCTGGGCAATGCCCCGCTGCGCTATCACGCCATTGCGCTCGATGCCGCCGGGCAGCCAGTGCCGATCATCCATTCCGATGAAGGCTTTGCCCTGTTGATGGGCAAGCCCGATGCCGATCAGGTGGCCCTGGCCGCCGATACCATGGCGCGGCCCTTTCCCGCCGGGCTGATGACCGGGGCGGGCATGGTCGTGGCCGATCCGGCGCTGGCCCCGGCGCCGTTGCAGGCGCGCTTTGGCCGCAATGCCTATCACGGCACGGTGGTGTGGTCGTGGCACCAGGCGCTGGCAGCAGCGGGCCTGGCGCGCCAGGCCGCGCGCACCGATCTGCCCGGCGCGGTCTGCGCCAAGGTGCGCGGGGCGCAAGGCGCCCTGTGGCAGGCGATCGATGCCAGCCGCGCGGTGCAGAGTTCCGAGCTGTGGTCATGGAGCGTGACGGGCGGGCGCTACAAGGTGGAGGCCTTTGGCGCGCGCGGCGGCGATGCCGATGAATCCAATGCCGCGCAGCTGTGGAGCACGGTCTATCTCGCGCTCAAGCGCCCCGCGCCGGGCATGACGGGCTGCGGCCCGCGATGAGCGGCGCGCCGATCGCCTCGATCGCCATCCTGGGTGGCGGCACCGCCGGGTGGATGACAGCGGCGGCCCTGTCCAAGGCGCTGGCGCCGCAAGGCGTGGCCATTGCCCTGATCGAATCCGATGCAATCGGTACGATCGGCGTGGGCGAAGCGACGATCCCGACGATCCACTGGTTCAACCAGCTGATCGGCCTGGACGAAGCGGCGTTCATGCAGGCAACCGGCGCCACCTGGAAGCTGGGCATCGAATTTCGCGGCTGGCAGGGCGATGGCAGCGCCTATTTCCATCCGTTCGGCACCTATGGCCTGCCGGGTGACGCGCAGATGCTGCCGCACCGCCTGATCCGCGCGTGGAACGGCGGGCACGCGGTTGAGATCGAGCAGCTTTCGCTGACCACGCAACTGGCGCGGGCCGGTGTCTTTGCGCGGGGCAGCGGCGATCCGCGCTCGCTGCTCTCGACGCTGGGCCATGCCTATCACTTTGATGCCGGCCTCTATGCCGCGTTCCTGCGGCGCATGGCCGAACAGCGCGGCGTGCGCCGTCACGAGGGCCGCGTGATGGCGATCGACCGCGATGGCGAGACCGGCTTTATCCGCGCGCTCACCACCGAGCGGGGGGAGCGCGTGGCGGCAGACCTGTTCATCGATTGCTCGGGCCTCAGTGGCCTGCTGATCGAAGGGCAGATGGCGGCTGGGTTTGAAGACTGGTCGCACTGGCTGCCGTGCGACAGCGCCTGGGCCGCGCCCACCGCCGCCGATCCGGCCGCGCCGCTGTTCACCACCGCCACGGCGGCGGTGGCCGGCTGGCGCTGGCGCATTCCGCTGCAACACCGCGTGGGCAATGGCTATGTCTTTTCCAGCCGGTTCGAAACGGCCGACGCGGCGCGCGACAGCCTGGTCGCCGCGATCGGCACGCCCACGGCCGATCCGCGCCTGATCCGCTTTACCCCTGGCCGCCGCCGCCGCGCCTGGATCGGCAATGTCGTGGCGATCGGCCTGGCCAGCGGGTTCCTCGAACCCCTGGAATCGACCAGCATCCACCTGATCCAGACCGGGATCGGCAAGCTGCTGTCGCTGTTTCCGCGCCAGGACTGCGCGCCGCTGCTGGCCGAACAATACAACCGCGTGTTTGCCCAGGAAATGGAAGACGTGCGCGATTTTCTCGTGCTGCACTATCACTTCACCCAAGGCCGCAACGAGCCGCTGTGGCAGCACTGCCAGGCGACGGCCCTGCCCGAAAGCCTGGCCTACAAGGTGGAGCAGTTCACATCGAGCGGGCGCCTGATGCTGCGCGGCGAGGAACTGTTCCGCGATGCCAGCTGGTTTGCCGTCATGACCGGGCAGGGCTTGCGCGCGGGCGATCATAATCCGATGCTCGACAGCATGAGCGAAACGGAAAACCTGCGCCACCTCGATGCCGTAAAAGCGGCGGTGGCCAAGAGCCTCGCCCAATTGCAGGCGGGCCGGGCATGAGGCTGCGCCCCCTCGCGCTCGCGCTGGTAGCACTGGCCACGATGGGGCAGGCGGCACCTTCGCCACAGCCCCCGCCGCAGGTATTGTTCGGTCCGCTGTTCGAAGCGGTGCAGGCAGCGCGGCTCTATCCCGACAGCAAGACCTTTGCCGATGCCACCCCGCGCGAGGCACCCGATGCGGTGATGGCTGCGTGGCGGGCGGAGCAGCCGCAGGGCCCGGCGGCGCTGCGCGCCTTTGTGAACCGGCACTTCGTGGTGCCGGCCGAGCCGGGGGCGCGGCCGTCGCTGCGCGAGCATATCGCCGCGCTGTGGCCGCAGCTGACCCGCCCGGCGCTCACCCCGCCGCCCGGTTCATCCGCCTTGGCCATGCCGCAGCCTTATGTCGTGCCGGGCGGGCGCTTTCGCGAAATCTATTACTGGGACAGCTATTTCACCATGCTCGGCCTCAAGGCCGATGGCCAGGATGCGCTGATCGCCGGCATGCTCGATGATTTCGACAGCCTGGTGGCGCGCTATGGCTTTGTGCCCAACGGCACGCGCACCTATTACCTCGGCCGCTCGCAGCCGCCGTTCCTGGCGCTGATGGCCGATCTTGACCCCCGCCACGATGCCGCCACGGCAGCGCGGCATCTGGCGGCGCTGCGGGCCGAGCATGCGTTCTGGATGAAAGGCGCCGCCGCCGCGCGCAAAAGCGGCGCATCGGCGCGCGTGGTGCGCATGCCTGATGGCAGCCTGCTCAACCGCTATTGGGACGATGCCCCCGGCCCGCGCGATGAATCCTGGCGCGAGGATGTGGCAACGGCGCGCGCGTCGGGCCGCCCGGCTGATCAGGTCTGTACCGATCTGCGCGCCGGGGCGGAAAGCGGGTGGGACTATTCCTCGCGCTGGCTGGGCGATCCGGCGCGACTGGAAACGATCCGTACCACGCAGATCGTCCCGGTCGATCTCAACAGCCTGCTATGGGCGCAGGAAAAGGCCATCGCCCGCCGCTGTGCCGAGGCGGGAGACCGCGCCTGCGCGGCCGACTTTGCCGCCCAGGCCGATGCCCGCGCCCGCGCCATCCAGCGCTGGCTGTGGCTGCCGGCGCAGGGGCGCTTTGCCGATTGGGATCGCGAAAGCCGCCAGGCCAGCCCGCGCGTTTCGGCTGCCACGCTCTATCCGCTGTTCGTCGGCCTGGCCCGGCCCGATCAGGCGCAGGCCGTGGCGCGGCTGGTGCGCGCGCAATTGCTGGCACCGGGCGGGTTGCGCACCACGCCGCTGCGCACCGGGCAGCAATGGGACGATCCCAACGGCTGGGCGCCGCTGCAATGGATCGCCCACGAAGGCCTGCTGCGCTATGGCGAGGGCGATCTTGCCGCCCAGATCGCGCGCGCGTGGCTGGGCACGGTGCAGGCCGCCTATGACAGCACCGGCAAGATGCTGGAAAAGTATGACGTGGAAGCCCACGCGCCGGGCGGCGGCGGGGAATATCCGCTGCAGGATGGCTTTGGCTGGACCAACGGGGTGACGCGGGTGTTTTTGGAACGATATGAGCCGAAGGGCTAGGGTTCGCACCACCCCCCGACCCCCTCCTCTGAAGAGGAGGGGGAGTTAAAGCGCTGATCCTAAAGCCCCCTCCTCTTCAGAGGGGGTTGGGGGTGGTGGAAACCTAAGCCAACCCCCATCTTGCAAATCCGCCATTGCCGCGTATATTGCCCCTGTATCGCGGCAATTGGTGAGGCACGCGTGGCTACGGCGTTTCTGGTGGATGTGGTGGGGCAAGGCGGGGCGGTTTCGCCCGATGTCGTCTCGGGCCGTCTGCGCATCACCAAGACCGAACTGGCCCATGCGCTGGGCCTGTCGCGCGACAGTGTGTCCAAAGCCAGCCGCGTGGCATCGCCCGCCACGCAGAAGCGGCTGCGTGACATGGTGGAGATCGTCAACCGCGTGATCCCCTGGGCCGGTTCGGAACTGGCCGCCTTTGCCTGGTATCGGTCGCAGCCGCTGCCTTCGTTCGGGGATCAGACGGCAGAGGATCTGGTCCACGCCGGGCGGGGGGAAGCGGTGAAGCGCTATCTCAGCCGCATGGCCGAGGGCGGCTTTGCCTGATCGTGGCCGATCCGTTGCCGTTCAGCCGCCTGAGCGGCGCCGTCTATCGCGCGCATCATCCGCGCTGGGCGTTTGATCCGGTTTCGGGAGAAGGCGCGGCGCGCCATGGCGGGCGCTTCAATCCCGTGGGCATGCCCGCGCTCTATACCGCGCTACGGCCGGAAACCGCCTGGCTGGAAGCGCAGCAGGGCTTTGCCTTCAAGGCGCAGCCGCTGACGCTGTGTTCCTATGACGTGGATTGCGCCGATCTGGTGGACCTGACCGACACGGCCACGCTGGCTGCCCTGGGCGTGGCCCCGGCGGATCTGGCCTGCGCCTGGGAAGACCTGGCCGATCGCGGGCACACCCCACCCACCTGGCACCTGGCAACGCGGCTGGTGGCGCAGGGTGCGGCGGGCGTGATCGTTCCCAGCTTTGCCCACCGCGCCCAGGCAGACGATCGCAACGTGGTGTTCTGGACCTGGGCCGAGGCGCCGCCCCACCAGGTGCGCGTGGTGGACGACCATGGCCGCCTGCCGCGCGACGACAGTTCCTGGCGCTAGAGCGCGATCGACTTTGACTGCGTCAAAGCCGGCGCTCTAGCATTTTTATTTGCCGCATTTTCCGAGTCGGCAGGTGATTCCACCTGCCTTGAAAATGCTCTTGGCCTTCAATTTCTTGCCTGCCATGCGCACAATCCCAGGCTGGCACCCTTGGCCAGCGCGGCGGGCACCTTGGCATCGGCCAGGGCTGCGCTGTGTCCGCCCTGGCACACCACGGTTTGCCCGGTGATCCCGGCCAGTTCGATCAGCACCTGGTCCCAGTGGCGATATTGCACGTCGTGCGCTTCGCCGGGATAGACGCGGAAGGCGACCACGTTGGGGAAATGGTGGTGCCAGTATTCCGCCTGGTCCAGCGTGACCAGCGGATCGGCACCGCCCTGGTAGATGTGCACCGGCGCGGTAACCTTGGAAACATCGGGCGCCGGGCCGCAATAGCGCTGCATCTCGGCCGCTTCGGGCAGGGGATCGCCCATTTGCCCGCGAATGAAGAACGTGCGCGCGCCTTCCTCGAACGCGCGATCGGCAAAGCCGGGGATGCGCCGCGTCGGGCTGGTGGCGGGAAAGGCCCACCAGCTTTGCGGGTTCTGCACTTGCCCGGCAAGGGATTGCGCCAGCGTGGCGAGCGGCACCCCGCATTGCCGCCCCTGCGGATTGGTGGCGGCGGTGGCCAGCATGTGCAGGCTGATCACGCGATCGGGCATCGCCCCGGCCACGGCGGCCATATAGGGGCCACCGCCCGAAATCGCCACGCCGGCAAAGCGCTGCACCGCCAGGTGATCGAGCACGGCGCGCACCTCGCTGGCATAATCGGCATAGGTCCACCCCGGCTGATAGACAGTATCGCCAAAGCCGTTGCGCTCCACCGTGATGAACCGCAGCTTCAGCGCCACGCGCATGCTCTTGAGGAAATCGGTCATCCCGCTGGCCCGCGCGCTGGTGCCGGTGCCGCCGATGAACACCACGCTGCGCCCGCCAAGGTCACCGCTGTCGGTGAAATGGACCACGCGCCCGCTGGGCAGGGTCAATGCCTGGACCGCCGGCCCGAAATCGTCGAAGCGATCGGGCAGCGGCGGGACCATTGCGGCGGGCTGGGCTGGTGCTTTGGCAAGGCCCGGGGTTGCGGCCGTGGCCGCCAGAAGAAACGCGATCATCAGGCGGCGCATCGGTCTTTCCTTTCTGTTCAGCCCAGCGATATCCGGCGGCCGGCGCCATCGGGAACCGGCAGATCGGCCTGCGCCGTTGCCAGTTCCGCCATGCGCGCCGCCGGCACGCCGGTGGCCGGCCCGGCCCGGCCGGTGTCCTTGCTGACATGCAACAGCATCTGTTCGGCCGTGGCCACCAGTTGCCCGTCGCTGCCGCGAAACAGGCTGTGGAACACGTGGGCGCGCTTGGCATCGGCGCCCAGAATCTGCGTGGCGGCCACCAGGCGATCCCCGGCATGGGTTTCGCCCAGATGGCGGATGTGGGTTTCCACGGTGAACCAGCTGCCGGCCTGCGCCAGGTAGGCCGCATCCACGCCGATGTGCCGCAGCAGCGCATCGGTGGTATCGCCAAACACCTGGAGGTAGCGATGCTCGGTCATGTGGCCGTTGTAGTCGATCCATTCCGCCGCCACGTCGGTGGCGTGCAGGGCCAGGGGCCGGCGCTCATCTATGCTGCTGGCGAGCGGGGCGGGGGCCTGCTCCATCAGGCGGCGGGCATAGCTGGCGAGGGTTTGCCCAGCGCCGTAATCCTGCCCGCGCAGGCCCGAAAGCACGGCGATCAGGCAATCGTCGCGCTGGCGCTCCAGCGCGCGGATCGTCATGTCGCCGGCCTGGTCGTCAGACTGCGCGGCAACCGCGTCGATCAGCTCCTGGGTCAGTTCGGGCGCTTCCAGCTTGGTCCACGGCAGTTTCAGCGCGGGGCCGAACTGCGCCAGGAAATGGCGCATCCCAGCCTCGCCGCCGGCCATGCGATAGATCAGGAACGTGCCCATGAACGACCAGCGCAGCCCGGCGCCAAAGCGGATGGCGTCGTCGATTTCCTCGGTCGTCGCCACGCCGTCGTTCACCAGCCACAGCGCCTCGCGCCACAGGGCTTCGAGCAGGCGATCGGCGATGAACCCGTCGATTTCCTTGCGCACATGCAGCGGGTGCATGCCGATGGCCGAATAGAAGGCGGCGGCGCGGTCCCTGGTTTGGGTTGAGGTCTGGGCGCCGCCGCAGATTTCAACCAGCGGCAGGAGGTATACCGGGTTGAAGGGATGACCCACGACCATCCGCTCGGGATGGGCCATGCCCGATTGCAGGCGTGTGGGCAAAAGGCCCGAGGTGGACGAGCCGATCACCACGTCGGGCCGCGTGGCGGCGTCGATGCGGGCCAGGATCGCGATCTTGAGGTCTTCGCGTTCGGGCAGGCTTTCCTGCACGAAATCGGCATCGGCTACGGCGTCTTCCACGCTGCTGGCCAGGCGCAGGTGGCCTTGCGCGGGCAGGGCGCCGGGCACCAGCTTGTCCCAGGCGCGGCGCGCGGCGGCGAGCACGGTCGTCACCTTGCGTTCGATTTCCGGGTCGGGATCGAAGATCGCCACGTCGATGCCGTTGAGCAGCATGCGCGCGGCCCAGCCGGCGCCGATCACGCCGCCGCCGACCAGCCCCGCCCGGGCGATGGAGTGCGCCGCCATTACGCCACCTTCCGCAGCTTGAGCTTTTCGCGCACTTCGGCCGGGCCCATCACGCGCACGTTCATTGCCTCGATGATGGTGCGCGCGCGGGTGACCAGATCGGCGTTGGAGGCCTTGACCCCGCGCGAGAGATAGAGGTTGTCTTCCAAGCCGACGCGCACATTGCCGCCGGCCAGCACGGCCATGGCCACGAACGGCAGCTGCCGCGCGCCGATCGAAAAGGCCGAGAACGTGGCGCCTGGCGGCAGCTGGTTGACCATGGCCATGGTCGTGCCGGGATCGTCCGGCGCGCCATAGGGAATGCCCAGGCACAGCTGGATCATCACCGGATCATCGAGCAGGCCTTCCTTGATCAGGTCTTTGACAAAGACCAGGTGGCCGAAATCGAACACTTCCAGTTCGGGCCGCACGCCCAGTTCCTGCACTTTGGCCGCCATGGCGCGCAGGTGGCTGGGCGTGTTGGTCATCACATAGTCGCCCAGCGAAAAGTTCATCGTGCCGCAATCGAGCGTGCAGATTTCGGGCAGCAGTTCCACCACATGGGCCAGCCGTTCCATCGGGCCGACCATGTCGGTGCCCACCGGATTGAGCGGCAGAGGATTTTCGCCCGCGCCGAACACCACGTCGCCGCCCATGCCGGCGGTCAGGTTGATGATCACGTCGGTATCGGACTCGCGGATGCGCTCCACCACTTCGCGATAGAGCGCGACATCGCGGCTGGCCTGCCCGGTTTGCGGATCACGCACATGGATGTGGGCAATCGCGGCGCCGGCCTTGGCCGCCTCGATCGAGGCCTGCGCGATCTGCGCCGGTGTGATCGGCAGGTCGGGATGACGGCTGGCGGTGTCGCCCGAACCGGTAACCGCGCAAGTGATGAACACGTCGCTCTGCATCGCAACTCCCCCGTGCTGATGATGCCAGCATGCGGCAGGTGCCGCGAAAATTTGACGCTGAAAACGACACAGATGATGCAATTTGCGGCGCGGTGTGTTTTCCTGCGCGGCGATGACCGAACCCGCGATCCCCTTGCCTGAACGAATCGATTTCCTGCTGGTGGAGGGGTTTTCCGCCCTGGCGTTCTTTTCCACGGTGGAGCCGCTGCGCGTGGCCAATCGCTTGGCCGCCCAGCCGCTGTTTGCCTGGCGCCTGCATTCCGCCGATGGCGAGCCGGTGGCGGCATCAAGCGGGATGCGTGTGGTGGTCGATGCGCCGCTGGCTGCGCTCGATCCGCCGGGCACGCTGATCGTGTGCGCCGGGTTTCATCCCGAACGCGGCCTGGGGCGCGCCGGGCTGGCTGCGCTGCGCCGCTTTGGGCGCGGTGGCGGGCGGTTTGGCGCGATCGACACCGGCATCGTGCTGCTGGCCCAGGCCGGGGTGGCCGGGCCGGGGCCGGTGGCGATCCACTGGGAGGCGGAAAGCGGGTTTCGCGAGGCCTGGCCGCAGATCGCCGTGGCCGACGCGCTCTACACGCTGAGCGAGCGGCTGTTCAGCTGTGCCGGTGGCACCGCCGCGCTCGACATGATGCTCGAACGCATCGCCCGCGCTCATGGCCTGGCCTTTGCCAATGCCGTGGCTGAACAGTTCATCCACGACCGCATCCGCCCGGCCGGCGAAGGGCAGCGCATGGCGGCGGACCAGCGCCTGGCGATCCGCGATCCGCACCTGCTGCGCGCGATCACCGCGATGGAGGCTCATCTCGACCTGCCGTTGCGCTCGGCCGACCTTGCCCGCCAGGCAGGCGTGGGCGTGCGCCGGCTGGAGCGGCTGTTCCTGGCGCATCTGGGCGTTTCGCCGCAGCGCCACTACCGCCGGCTGCGGCTGGAGCGGGCGCGGGTGCTGCTCGAAACCACCGACCTGCGCGTGCTCGACGTGGCGCTGGCCACGGGCTTTGATTCGGCATCGGCGCTGACCCGCGATCTGCGCCGCGCGTTTGGCATCACCGCCACCGCCGCCCGCCGCGGCACTCGCTTTGCCCGCGCCGCCACGGCCGATTGAGCCTTGCGCATTTCCCCCCTTGCGGCCCTCGGCCAAGCCCCCCAGCATCGCGTGTACACACGGGCGTGCACAGGCACGACCCGCCAAGACGGGGGAAATGGGCCATGTCCAGCCAACCGGTTACGCGCTCGCGGATAGAGGCGCATTCGATCGATTTCGTGCCGCTGGCCGAGCGGCACGGCAAAGTCTGGCATCTGTGGCCGGTGTGGTTTGCCGGCGATGCGCACCTGGCCACGCTGGCCACCGGCGCGCTGGGGATTGCCATGGGCCTCAACCTGTTCTGGTCGCTGGTGGCGATCGTGGGCGGCTGCGCGCTGGGCACATTCTTCATGGCGTTTCATGCGGCGCAAGGGCCGCAGCTGGGCCTGCCGCAGATGATCCAGTCGCGCCCGCAGTTCGGCTATCGCGGCGCGCTGCTGGTGTGGGTGGTCGCGCTGATCACCTACGTTGGCTACAACGCGTTCAACCAGGTGCTGGCGGCGCAGACGGTGCAGGAACTGGCAGGCCTGCCACCCCGGCCGACGATGGCGGTTTTCACCATTCTGGCGATGGGCGTGGCGTTGATCGGCTACGACCTGATCCACCGGGCGCAGCGCACGCTGGCCTTTGCCCTGATCGCGATCCTGGCGGTGTTTACCGCCGGTGCGGCCTGGCTGGTGCCACTGCCCGCCGGGCAGTTCGATCCGCATCGCTTCGTGATGATCCCGTTCCTGCTGCAGTTCTTTGCCGCGGCCGCGTATCAGCTCAGCTGGTCGATCTATGTTTCTGATTATTCGCGCTATCTTCCACCCGAAGTAGGCGTGCGCGCGGCGTTCTGGTGGACCTTTGGCGGCGCCATGCTGGGCGGGGTGTGGATGATGGCGGTGGGCGCGATCGCCGCTGCCGCGCTGCCGCAGGATGGCGTGATTGCCGCCGCGCGCATGGTGGGTGACCAGATCGTACCCGGGTTCGGCATGGTGCTGCTGGTCGTGGCCTTTGCCGGGCTGATCACGGCCACTTCGCTAAATTTCTACGGGGCGTCACTGACGCTGCTGTCGATTGCGGATTCCTTCATGACCCTGCGCAGCACGGTCCGCGAACGCGTGGTCTCGTTGGTGATCGTGACCGTGCTGGCCTCGGCGCTATCGTTTTCCGCGTCGAAGGATTTCATGCACGATTACGAACTGCTGCTGTCGGTGCTGCTGTATATCTTCACGCCATGGACGGCGATCAATCTGGTCGATTTCTACATCGTGCGAAAAGGGCATTATTCGATTGCGGCGATATTTGATCCAGACGGCATCTATGGGAGGTGGAATGCGCGCGGGCTGATCGCCTATCTTGCCGGGTTCCTGGCCATGGTGCCGTTCTTCAGCACGCATGTTTTTACAGGGCCGGTCGCGCGCGCCCTGGGCGGGGCAGACATCTCGATGCTGATCGGCTTGCCGGTCTCGGCGCTGGCCTATCTCGTCTTGTGCAGAAACGTTTCGGCAACGCAACAGATGGAGGTGCCGCAGCATAAGCAAAGCGTTTGTTGACCATAAGTTGCGCTTTGCATAACTTTTTTGACAGGAGGACCTGGCTGAATTGATCCGGTGAGTCCGCACAAGCGCATAACGCCCGCGTTCCCGTGATCATTCAGTACAACACATGGGGGAATTCATATGCGTTATAAGCATCTATCCGGCGTTGCCCTGCTTGCGCTCGCCGGCGCCGCTTCACCCGTCCTCGCGCAATCAGCACCCGATGCGGCAACGCCGGCGTCTGCTGCCGGGGGCGATGACGAAGGCAGTCCCATCGTTGTCTATGGCCGTGGCGAAACCCGCCAGGTCCAGACCGTTACCGCGGTTGATATCAAGGCCGCCACGCCCGGTACCAGCCCGCTCAAGGTGCTGGAAAAGCTGCCCAGCGTTTCGGTGCAATCGGCCAATGCGCTCGGCACCAACGAATGGTCCACGCGCTTTTCGGTGCGCAGCTTCAGCCAGAACCAGCTTGGCTTCACGCTCGATGGCGTGCCGCTGGGCGACATGAGCTATGGCAATTTCAACGGCCTGCACATCAGCCGCGCCATCGCCTCGGAAAACATCGGCAGTTCCACCCTGGCGCAGGGTTCAGGCGCGCTCGATACGCCGTCGAGTTCCAACCTGGGCGGCACCGTGCAATTCTTCAGCCAGACGCCGACCGACGATTTCGGCGTCGATACCCAGGCCAGCTATGGCAGCGAAAATGCCTATCGCCTGTTCGGCCGGCTCAACACCGGCGATCTGGGCGGCGGGGTCAAGGCCTATGTCAGCGGATCGTGGCTCGATGCGCCCAAGTGGAAGGGCGAGGGCAAGCAGCAGGCCTGGTCGGTCAACAGCAAGATCGTGGTGCCGCTGGGCACCAGTGCCAAGCTGACGGCCTTTGCCAACTATTCCGATTTCAAGGACGACGACTACATGGATATGTCGCCGGCTTTGATCCAGAAATACGGCTGGAACTGGGATTACATCCGCAACGATTACAAGACCGCCCTGGCGATTGCCAAGAACCTGCAATCGGATCTGGTGAACTATTCCAAGTATTGCGCCAATTACGCCGGGTATAGCCAGACGATCTGCGCCGATGATACCTATTACAACGGCTATGGTCTGCGTAAGGACTTCCTGGCCGGCGCCAGCCTGACGGCGGACCTCGGCAGTGGCCTGTCGCTGCGCATTTCGCCCTATTATCACCATAACAAAGGCATCGGCACCTGGTGGACGCCCTATACCCCAACGCCGGGCGGCGCGGCGCTGTCGATCCGTTCCACCTCGTACAAGATTGCGCGCGGCGGCCTGACCGGGGCGCTGACCTACAAGATCGGCACCAACGAACTGGAACTGGGCGGTTGGTACGAATCCAACAAGTATACCACGGCGCGGCAGTTCTTCCCGCTGGCGGACTCGACCACGTCGAGCATCGACAACCGCGAGTGGCCGCAAAATCCGTTCTACACGCAGTATAAGTACAACTTCAAGATCACCACCGCGCAGTTCTTTGTCCAGGATACCTTCCAGGCCACCGACAGCCTCAAGATCAACGCCGGCTTCAAGGGCCTCAGCGTGATCGTCGACAACCAGTACGATCCCGCCAGCCAATCCAGCGCTGCCGCGCGCGATACCTCGGGCCGGCTCAAGGCGCGTGACCTGTTCCTGCCGCAGGCGGGCGTGAACTATACGTTCAATCCCCAGGTCGAGGCGTTCCTCAGCTATGCCGAGAACATGCGCGCCTTTACCACCGATCCGTTCATGACGAACCAGGCCGGTTTCCAGGCCATCAAGAACACGATCAAGCCGGAAACCTCGAAGACGGTGGAAGGCGGCCTGCGCTTCCATCTCGATCACTTCGAAGGCTCGATCGCGGGCTATCACGTCAAGTTCGAGAACCGGCTGCTCTCGGTGCAGCCCTGCGCCATCATCGTGGGCTGCGCCACGGTGCTGTCCAACGTGGGTTCGGTCACCACCAACGGGGTGGAACTGGCCGGCACCTATCACCTGACCCGGGCGCTGTCGCTCTATGGCTCGTATTCCTATACCGATGCGCGGTATGACGACGACGTGCTGAGCGGCGTGCTCTACCCCACCAAGAACAAGCAGGTGGCGACGGTTCCGGCGCACCTCGCCAACGCCGAAATCGCCTATGACGATGGCGTGATCAGCGGCCGGATCGGCGCCAATTACCAGTCCAAGCGCTATTACACCTATACCAACGATGCCAGCGTGCCCGGCCGCGTGCTGGTCGATGTCTCGCTGGGCTATCACTTCGATGCCGCCGACGGCCCGCTGCATAATCTGGAAATCCAGGGGAACGTCACAAATCTGTTCGACAAGAAGTATATCGCGACGCTCGGTGAGAACGGTCTGGCCTTCACCGACCCCGGTGGTACGCTGCAGTCGATGCTGGTGGGGGCGCCGCGCCAGGCCTCGATCACGCTGCGCAAGCGGTTTTGACAGAGTACGGATGCCGGCGAGCGCAGCGCCGGCATCCGCCTGTTTATTGAGGCAAGCATGATGACGTATCGGCCGGCGCGCCGCAGTTTCCTGAAAGCGATGGCGGCGGCCGGGGCGGCCGGAACCTTGCCGCAATCCATTGCCACGGCCCTGGCGCTGCCGGCCGCACGGCGCACCGGCACGCTGGCCGATGTCGAACATGTGGTGATCCTGATGCAGGAAAACCGCTCGTTCGATCACTATTACGGCACCCTGCGCGGGGTGCGCGGCTATGGCGATCCGCGCCCGCTGCTGCTGCGCAATGGGCAAAGCGTGTTTCACCAACCCACGCCCGATCGCCAGGGCGTGGTGCTGCCGTTTCGCATGGATGGCCGGATCAGCAATGCCCAGGGCCTGAAAAGCCTGGACCACAGCTGGAAGGGCGCCTTTGCCGATTGGGCGGAATACGACAGCTGGATCAAGCACAAGACGCCACAATCGATGGGCCATTTCGTGCGCGAGGACATCCCGTTCTACCACGCGCTGGCCGATGCCTTTACCATCAACGATCAGTATTTCTGCTCGATCCACGGGCCGACCAATCCCAACCGCATGTTCCTGTTTTCCGGCACCAGCGGGCTGAGCGCAGGCGACGATCGCGCCCAGGCGGTGGACAATGCCGACGATGGCAACTGGACGGCCGACATGGCGCGCGACAAGGCCGATTTCCCCGGCGCGGCGCGCTGGACGACTTATGCCGAGCGGCTGGAACAGGCCGGGGTAAGCTGGCAGGTCTATCAGGAATACGAGAATTTCGGCGACAACTCGCTGCCGTACTTCGCCAATTTCCGCGGGCTCGATCGTGCGTCGTCGCTCTATCGGCGCGGGCGGGCGTGGGTGGCGGGATCGAGCGCAGAAACGGCCGAAACCTCGCAGGCGCAATATCTGGTCTCTGCCTTTGCCAAGGACGTGGCCGCCGATACCCTGCCGCAGGTTTCGTGGATTGTCGCGCCGGCGCGCTATTCCGAGCATCCCGAGGCGACGCCGGCCTTTGGCGAAAGCCTGACCGCGCGCCTGATCGAAGCGCTGGTGGCCAATCCCAAGGTCTGGGCCAAGACCGCGCTGATCATCAACTATGATGAAAACGACGGCTTTTTCGACCATGTGCCCGGCCCGGTGCCGGCGGTGAACCGGGCCCAGGGCTTGAGCAGCGTGGACACGCATGGCGAGGCCTACAAGGGCGAGCCGGTGGGACTGGGCATCCGCGTGCCGCTGATGATCGTTTCGCCCTGGACGCGCGGCGGCTTTGTCCATTCCGGGGTCAATGATCACACCTCGGTGATCCGCTTCCTGGAGCGGCGCTTTGGCGTGATGGAGCCCAACATTTCGCCCTGGCGCCGCGCGGTCACCGGCGATCTGGTCGACATGTTCGATTTTGCCGATCCCGATGGATCGGCGCTGCATGCCTTGCAGGCACTGCCCGCGATCGGCGACTATCGCGCCCGCGTGGCCGCGCAGGCCGCCCTGCCGCAACCGCATCCGCCGGCCGAGCAGGCCATGCCCCAGCAGGAACCCGGCCAGCGCCCGGCGCGCGCGCTGCCCTATCGCCTGGCGGTGGGCGAGGTGGGCAGCGGCGCCGATTGGCAGCTGGAATTTGCCAACACCGGCCGCCAGGGCGCGGTGTTCCAGGTCTATGATCGCGGCGGCACTGCAGGCCCGTGGACCTATACCGTGGCGGCCGGCGCCACCTTGCGCGATCGGCCGCCCGGCCTTGCTGCCGGGCCATGCCGCCTGACGGTGCGCGGGCCCAATGGCTTTGTGCGCGATCTGGCCGGGCCACTGCCGCCGCCCGCGCGTGTATCGGTGCAGGAGGCGGGCGATACGCTGCTGGTGGCACTGGCCAATCCTGGCGCGGCGCCGGTGACGCTGTCGCTGCGGCACCTGGCCTATGGTGCGGCTGCGCCGCAGCGCATCGTGCTGGCGCCCGGGCAGGCGCGCACGGTGCGGGTGGCGATTGCTGCCAGCCACCACTGGTATGATCTGGCCGTGGACGGCCCCGACGGCTTCCAACGCCGTTTTGCCGGCCATGTCGAGACCGGCAAGCCGAGCTGGTCTGACCCGGCAATGGGGACGATGGTCGAGGTGTAGGCTGGTTGCGGTTTTGATAATTACAGCGGGACCCCGGATCAAGTCCGGGGTGACGAGAAAATATAGCTATCCTAAAATCTTACCGTCACCCCGGACTTGATCCGGGGTCCCGCTGCCTCAGCCCAGCGGTTCTTTCAGCCAGGCCACGCCACGGCGCAGCAGATCGTGGAATACCGGCAAATCCCAGGCGCAGCGGTCCACGCTGGGCCACCAGTCAAGCATCGGTTGCAGATCATAGTGCCCGCGGCAGTGGCCCAGGGTGAGGTAGAGCACCGCGCCCTGGCCGTGCTCCTTGATATAGAACACTGGATGGCGGCCGGGGGCGGCAGCGGCCTCGACAAAGCCGGTGCCCGGCTCGGTGCAGCAGGTATCGAGCAGGACGTGCAGGTTGCCGTGGGTTTCGAGGTGATAAAGCTCGTCCGTGGTGTCGAACGGTTCCACCCCGGCAACCAGCGGGTGATCAGGATCGGCCACTTCGACGCGATAGGGCGCGATCGGCGGGTGGCTGATGAACTGGCTGCCCAGCATGTCCATGAACAGCGGCGCCCAGCGTGGCGCATCCCACAGCCCGGCGTAGGGGCCCTGGTCGAGCAGGCGCAGCACCGAATTGGTGCCGTGCAGCGCATACCACCGCCCGCCGTGCGCCAGCCAAGCGCGCAGCGCTTCCTGCGCGGGCAGCGAGGGCGTCACGTCGCAGGTATAGGTGATGAGGATATCGGCCGCCTCGATCGCGGCGATGTTCTCGTAATCCTCGAACACGCGGGTGCGCACGGCGGGATCGTCGGCCAGCAGTTTCAGCAGTTCCAGCCGGGCGAAATCCATGTCGTGCCACACCCCGCCGCAGATGAGCACGCAGTCGATGCGGCGCGGGTGGCTCTGCCCGGGTTCGCTCACGCACCGGCTCCGTCGCTGCCTTCGGGAATGCCGAGGTATTGATCGAGCGTCTGCTGGAACTGGCGCAGGCGGATTTCCTGGTAGTTGCCCAGCTGCACCTTGCCGGTCTTGGAGGCGTGGAGGCCTTCCTGCACATAGGGCAGGTTATCCATGTCCTGTTCGAACACGTCGCCCAGGATGCCCAGTTCGGGTGCCTCGGTCCATTTCTGGTCGAGGCGCAGGAACTTCATCGGCACGCCGCGCGGATGCTTTTCGCCCTTTTTCACGCGCATCAGGATGCGCACTTCCATGATGCAGGTATCGGGCGTTTTTCCGGGGCGCCAGCGATAGACGATGTTGGGCATGAACCCGCCCCACGGGGCGAAGTTGGGGAACACGTTATAGACCAGCGCATCGAGCAGTTCGGCATCGGTGGCGTGATCGTGGTCATAGCCGGTCTGCGCGGTATAGGCGGCGCGCATCTTGGCGCCCAGCGCCTCGCGTGCGGTCATGCCTTCGGGCACTTCAACAGCATAGGGATCGGCGGCGGTATCATAGTTGTCGCCGCTGCGGCCGTTGTATTTCACGAACTGGTCAACGATCCACTGCTCGCTCTTGCCCGCCGGATCGAGGTGCGGAGACATCGTGCCGAACGGCACGAGGTTGACGTTCACATGATCGCCCCAGGTCCAGTAGGCGCTGTTGCAATCACCGGTGAAAGGCAGCAGCTGCGGGTGGGTGACCACGGTGTGCCAGGCTTCCATGAAGGCTTCGGCCGTGACTTTCCAGTTGGCCGGCACTTCCTTGCCCACCCACATCACCGTCACGCATTCTTCATGGCGCCAGCGCTTGAAGTGATCGGGCAGGGGGGCAAGGAACTCCTCCAGGCTCGGCCCGCCGGGCTCTTCCCGCAGGAAGATGTAGCCGCCCCACTGGCCCACCTCTACCGCCGGCAGCGCCAGCTTGTTTTCATCGAGGTGGGCGAAATCCCACTTGCATGGCATGTGGTTGAAACTGCCGTCCTTGTTCCAGGCAAAGCCATGGAACGGGCAGACGAAGCGATCGGCCGTGCCATCTTCGGTGCGCAGCTTGCGGCCGCGATGGAGGCACACGTTGTGCATGGCGCGCACCGATCCATCGTCCTGGCGCGAGATGAGGAAACTACGCCCGGCGTTTTCATAAACGACATAATCGCCCGGCTCGGGCAGGTCTTCCTCGCGCGCGGCGAACTGCCACACGCGCGGCCACATCCGCTCGCGTTCCAGCTGGGCGAAATGCTCGCTGGTATAGCGCGCGGCGGCGATCGGCGTGCTGCCGCGGTTCTGATAGCTGGGCGTGGTCAGCACCTCGGGCGCAGGCCGCGAATCGGCGGCCATCAGTTCCAGCCAGCTGATCCCCTCGCTGACCGGCAGGCCGCAGCTTTCGGGCGTGGGGCGCTGGGCCACGGTGTCTGCGCTTGCGGTATCGGGTGCTGCCATGGTGGGTGCCATCCTGTCCTCTCGCGCCGGATCGTGACTGCCCGGCCTGCATGCCAGCATGGTCTAGGACGTCGATGGCGCGCAAGTCACCTTGCTGAAAGCATAGGTTTCGCGCGCGCCCGGATCGCGGCATGATCACCCATCAAGACCAAAATGCGGGAGAGAATGGCCGTGTCCAGGAGGCTGGAAGGAAAAGTGGCGCTGGTAACCGGCGGCACCAGCGGGATCGGCGCAGGCGCGGTGCGCCGCCTCGCGGCCGAAGGCGCCAAGGTGGTGTTTACCGGATCGCGCGCCGAACTGGGCGAGGCACTGGCGCAGGAGGTGGGCGGCCGCTTTGCCAGCCACCGCGTGGAAGATGCAGGCGCCTGGCCGGGCCTGATCGAGAGCGTGCTGGCCGAGCATGGCCGGCTGGATATCGCGTTCGCCAATGCCGGCACCGAACAGGGCGATGCCAATATCGAAGATGTGACGATCGAAGGCTGGTCCAAGATCGTGGGCATCAATCAGACCGGCGTGATGCTGACCGTGCAGCACGCAATCCGCGCCATGGCCCGCAACCAGGGCGCCACGGGGTCGATCATCATCAATTCGTCGATGAATGCGGCGCGCCCGCTGGGCAATTACGTCACCTATTCCACCACCAAGGCCGCTGTCGTGGCGCTGGCCAAGTCGGCTGCGGTCTATTGCGGGCAAAAGCGCTATCGCATCCGCGTCAACGCGATCCTGCCTGGCGTGGTGGAAACCGACCTGATCCGCGCCATCATGGAAAGCCAGCCCGATCCGGCCGCCGTGCGCGCCATCTATGAAGGCATGGCGCCGATGAATCGCATGGCGCAGGTGGAGGAAGTGGCGGGCCTGGTCGCCTATCTGGCGAGCGATGAGGCGAGCTTCATTTCGGGCGCGGAACTGACGATCGACGGCGCCACCACGGCCGGGATGATGGGGGTATGACGATGGCCCGTCTGCATGGGCGCATGGCCCTGGTCACCGGCGGCCTGCGCGGCATTGGCCTGGCGATTGCCACGCGCCTGGCCAGCGAAGGCGCGGCAGTGACGATCAGCGATCTCGACGCGCCCGACAGCGCGGCGGTGGCGCAGGCCCTCGCCGCGCTGGGCAGCGATGCGGCCTATCTGCGGGCCGATGTTACCAGCGAAGCGGATTGGGCCAGCATCGCCGCGCAGATGGAGGCCAAGGGGGCTTGCCATATCCTGGTCAACAATGCCGGCACCGATCTGACCGGCGCGGTGGAGTCCTTGAGCCTGGACGCCTGGCGCAAGATCATGGCGATCAACGTCGATGGCGTGTTCCTGGGCACGCGGGCGCTGGTGCCGCTGATGGCGCGCAGCGGCGCCGATGTGGCCGGCGGGGCGAGCATCATCAACGTCAGCTCGATCATGGGGCTGGTCGGCTATTCGGAAGTATCCGCCTATAACGCCAGCAAGGGCGCGGTGCGCCTGTTCACCAAAGGCATCGCGGTGGAATTTGCGCAAAAGCGCATGCCGATCCGCGCCAATTCGCTGCATCCCGGCTTTGTCCGCACACCGCTGCTCAATGCCGGGTTCCAGCGCTGGGTGGACAAGGGCTTTGCCGAAAAGCCCGAAGACTTGGTCGCGGCGATGGAAGCGGCCACGCCCAATGGCCGCCTGGCCGAACCGGAAGAACTCGCCGGCCCCGCCGCGTTCCTGGCGAGTGCTGACGCCAGCTACATGACCGGGGCCGAACTCGTCATCGATGGCGGCTGGACCGCGCAATAGGGAAAGACGCCATGGCATTTGAACTCGACAACGTGGTCGCCGTGGTGACCGGCGCGCGTGGCGGCATTGGCCGCGAGGTGGTGTGCGCGATGAAGGCGGCCGGCGCCACGGTCATCGCCACCGACGTGGCGGCGCCTGATGACGGTGTGGCCGATCATGCCCTGGCGCATGACGTGACCAGCCAGGCCGATTGGCAGGCCGTGGCCGCTCTGGCGGCGGAAACCTATGGCCGCATCGATGCTCTGGTCAACGTGGCCGGCATCAGCGTGGTGGCCAGCATCGAGGAAACCCCGCTGGAAGAATGGCGGCGGATCAATGCGGTCAACGTGGAAAGCGTGGTGATCGGG
Organism: Novosphingobium capsulatum NBRC 12533; assembly: GCF_001598375.1. Lineage (GTDB taxonomy): Bacteria > Pseudomonadota > Alphaproteobacteria > Sphingomonadales > Sphingomonadaceae > Novosphingobium > Novosphingobium capsulatum. Next base: position 269,666 of record NZ_BCYV01000007.1, on the reverse strand, counting down.
GTGCAGACCCTGCTGCCGCTGTTGAAGGCGGGTGGCAAGGCGCGCGCCAGCGGTGCTTCGATCGTCAACTTTTCCAGCGTGGGCGGCATCAAGGGCGCGCCGTTCAACGGCGCCTATTGCACCAGCAAGGCGGCGGTGAAGATGCTGTCGAAATGCATGGGCGCCGAATTTGCTGCGCTCGGCTACAACATCCGCGCCAACAGCGTGCATCCCGGCGGGATCGACACGCCGATGCTGCAATCGATCATGCAGCGCTATGTCGATCTGGGTGCGGTGCCCTCGCTCGAGGTTTCGATGCAGGGCGTTGTCGCCGCCCACCCGATCGGGCGGCTGGGCCGGCCCGAGGAGATGGCCGGGGGCGTGGTCTATCTCTGCTCTGACGCGGCAAGCTTTGTCACCTGCAGCGAGTTCATGATGGACGGGGGATACTGCATGAGCTGAAACCGGTGCGTGGCTCACGCACCGGTTTCATGAGTGGCGCCGTCAGAAGTGGCGGTAGCCCTGATGACCATAGGGACGGCCATAGGGGCGGCCGTAGTAACCCGGCCGGCCATAATAGCCGCGATTGCCCCAGCCATAGGGATGGTAGGGGCGATAGGCCCGGTAATAGTAATCGTGGTAGGGATACGGGCGATAGGTCCAGCGATCGCCGACATAGACCCACGGGCGATACCAGCCCGGCGCGGCATAGTAATAGTTGGAAAAATATACCGTGTCATAGCTGTAGGGCGCCGCGCCCGAGCGCACGACAAAGCCCGGCGGGCAGCCTGGGCTGGTCTGGTTGGCCGTGCTGCCACCGATCGCGGCGCCGCCCACGGCACCCACGGCCGCGCCGGCCAGCGTGCCAAAGCCACCATCGTGGCGGCTCGACAGGCCATTGCCCACCAGCGCGCCGAAAATCCCGCCGATCACCGCGCCGGCGGTGGCATTGCTGCGTGCCTTGACGCAGTTGTCGCGGGCCCAGGCCTCGGCATCGGCGGCATAGCGCGCGTCACGCTCTGCCTGTGCCTGGTCGATCGCGGCGGGGCTGTAGCCAGGTGGCGGTGGCGGCGGGCGCGTGCCATCGTATCCGGGCGGCGGGCCCTGGTCATAGCTTTGCACCTGCACCGACAGCGTCGTGGTGGTGCCATTGGGGGCATAGCCCTGGGGCGGTTGCTGGTTATAACCGCGCTGGTCATACCCCTGTTGGGTGTAGCCCTGCTGATAGCCCTGCTGGTTGTATCCCTGCTGGTTGTACCCCTGGGGCGCGTTCTGATCGTAATAGCCCGGCGGCGGGCCCTGATCCTCTCCCTCCTGATCGCCCGGAGGCGGCGGCGCGCCATAGCCCTGCTGGGGCGGCGGGGGCGGATAATCGGAATAGCTACCGGCCTGCTGGGCAGAGGCGCTGCCAGCCATCAGCGGCAAGACCGCCATGGCAGCGGCGCCGGTTGCAAGAATGATGCGGGAAAGAGGCTGTGCCATCGGCTTGATCCACTCACTGTGATGCGTCGTGGCTATGGCCGGGCGCGTGAACGGATGCTGACGGTTTTGCCGCTTTGCGACGAGCCGATAAAGGGGTTGGCTGGCGCGCGCTACGTGCTGGCAGGATAGCAAGGTCGCAGGGCCCGCCAACCACTTGGTTGCGGGCCCCTTTCCTGCATTCTCGTCACGCTGCGGCGGAGCGGCGGGCCAGTTCGCATTGCGACCAGATGTCGCTCAAGGCATCGATCAAACGATCGATATCGCCGTCGCTGTGCACCGGCGAAGGCGTGATGCGCAGGCGTTCGGTGCCGCGCGGCACGGTGGGATAGTTGATCGGCTGCACATAGATGCCGTGGTTGTCCATCAGCCAGTCGCTGATGCGCTTGCACTTGCGCGCGTCGCCCACCATCACCGGGATGATGTGGCTGGGGTTGGGCAGGTGCGGAATGCCCATGGCATCGAGCCGGCGGCGCACGGTGGCGACGCGTTCCTTGTGGCGTGCGCGCTCCATCTCGCTGCCTTTGAGATGGCGGATGCTGGCCGCTGCGCCAGCTGCGAGCGCGGGGGGCAGGGCCGTGGTGAAGATGAAGCCGCTGGAAAAGGTGCGCACGAAATCGCACAGGCTTTCCGACGCGGCGATATAGCCGCCCATCACCCCGAAGGCCTTGCCCAGCGTGCCTTCGATCACGGTGATGCGGTCCATCAGCCCTTCGCGTTCGGCCACGCCGCCGCCGCGCGGGCCATAGAGGCCCACCGCGTGGACTTCGTCGATATAGCTCATCGCGCCGTGCGCTTCGCACACGTCGAGAATCTCGGCGATCGGGGCGATATCGCCATCCATTGAATAGACGCTTTCGAACGCGACCAGCTTGGGCACGTCGGGCCCATATTGGCTCAGCAGTTCATCGAGATGGGCGGCATCGTTGTGGCGCCAGATATGGCACTTGGCGCGCGAATGGCGAATGCCCTCGATCATCGAGGCGTGGTTGAGCGCATCGGAAAACACCACGCAGCCTGGGATCTTGGCCGCCAGCGTGCCCAGGCCCGCCCAGTTGGAAACATAGCCGCTGGTGAACAGCAGGGCGGCTTCCTTGCCGTGAAGATCGGCCAGTTCATGTTCGAGCACGACGTGGTGATGGTTGGTGCCCGAAATGTTGCGCGTGCCGCCAGCGCCGGCGCCGCATTCATCCAGCACGGCGTGCATGGCATCGAGCACCAGCGGATGCTGCCCCATGCCGAGATAATCGTTGGAGCACCACACCGTGATCGGATGGGTGGTTTCATCGACATAGCGCGTGGCGTGGGGGAAACGGCCGCAGTGGCGCTCGATCTCGGTAAAGATGCGATAGCGGCCTTCCTCGCGAACGTTTGCCAGTTCCCCCTGGAAATAGGTTTCAAAATCCATCGCGCTCGGTCCTCTCGTCCGTGTTCTTGGTTCTTGTGCGTTCAATTGGCAGGATGGCGGCTGGGCAAGGCCCAGCCCCACAAGGCCCCGTCGCGCAGCGGCAGGGCCAGAAACAGGTGTTCGAGTGCGCCCAGGGCGGCGAGCGCAAAGAGCAGGCTGGCGCCGGCAGCATCGGCGCTGTTGGCCGGCGCGGCCAGGGCAATGGCGGCCAGCCAGGCGGCCAGCGCCAGGCAGGCGGCAATCGCGGCGTAAAGCTCAAGCCCCAGGCGCGGCTTGCCGAAATAGCTTTTGAGATAGCCCAGGTGCGGCGGCAGGATATCGGTGCTCATGTTGGGCACGCCCAGGAAAATGGCGATCTTGGTGCTGAGCCGCATGGCCAGCAGCAGGGCAAAGGCCATGGCGCCGACCTGGTTGGGTGCATCGCGGCTCATCCAGATCAGGCCTGCCGCGCTCAGCGCCAGGGCCACTTCGTGCCAGGCGACGGCTGCCACGGCATGGGAAAAGCGCTGCCAGCCGCGCGCACCGGGCGGGCATGGCTCGCGGCGGGGGCCGGTGACCACGCCGGTCAGGAAGCTGATCTCGTGCCAGGCCCAGATCAGGATCGCCCCGGCGAGTGAGGCATAGACGCCCAGCAGCGTAGCATGCTGCATCGCCAGGGCGATGATCACTATGCCGCCAATCGCGGCACAGCCGGCCAGCAGCAGGCTGTGGGCAAAAGTGTGCCGCGCGCGATTATCCAGCCACGCGACCAGCCCGGTTGCAAAGAACCAGATCAGGATCGTTGCCAGGACAGGCAGGACGTGGCCGGTCCAGCTTACCATGCCGGTTGCAGCCGGACCGTGGCGGGCAGCCGATTGCGGCGCGGGCGAAGCAGGAACATGCGCGCAAAGTTGGCGCCCGCGCCGATCGCCCCGGTGGCGCGCAGCCATGCGCCGGCCAGGCCGCCGCGCGCCTTGCCGGCGGCGATGCGGTTGCTGGCCACCAGCAGGCGGTCCATCGCGCGGCGAAAGCGGGGATCATCGGTATCGAGTTCCACCGGAAAGACCTGGCGCGCGATCTGCGAGCAGATGGTGAAGACGCGATAATCGTAATCGGTGGGATCGAGGCCCAGCGCCTGGTGGAACACCGGGCGGGCATGATCGCGCACATACATCGTAGCATAGACCGCCAGAAGGAAGAAACGCACCCACAGCGTGTTGGCGCCGCGCAGCAGCTTGGGATCGGCGCGCAGCAGCAGAGCAAAGGCTTCGCCGTGGCGGAACTCGTCGTTGCACCATTCCTCGAACCAGGCGAAGATCGGGTGGAAGCGCAATTCCGGCTTGGCGGCCAGCTGGCGATAGATCGTGATATAGCGGGCGTAGCCGATCTTTTCCGACAGATAGACCGAATAGAAAATGAACTTCGGCTTGAAATAATGGTATTTCTTGGCCTTGGTCAGGAAGCTCAAGTCAATCCCGATGCCTTCGTCCTTCAAGGCCTCGTTGATGAAACCGGCATGGCGGCTTTCATCGCGGGCCAGCAGCTTGAACAGCGTCTTCATATCGGGGTTGCTGGTGCGCCGCGCCATTTCGGCATAAAGGATGCAGCCGGAAAATTCCGAGGTGAGCGAGCTGACCAGGAAATCGGTAAATTCGGCGCGCAGTTCGGGTTCGAGTGCGGCGATGATACCGGAAAAGTCCTGCTCGCGCTTGAAGTGGTGCTTGTTGGGGTCGCTCACCATCTCGGCGATCAGCGCATCCCATTCGCGCCGCACCAGCGACACGTCGATCGCGTCGAGCGCCTTGAAATCGGTGGTGTAGAACCGCGGGCTGAGCACGGTTTCGTGGCTCACCATGGCATGAACATCGGCCTTGGCGGCCACCGCAGGATGTTTGGCGGTGTGGGCGTTCATCTGAGGCTCCCAGGTGTGAAGCTGACTTCGTAAAGCTCGGTCAGGCCAAGATAGGCGGCAAGGCGGGTCCAGGCGCGCAGCAGCGGGCCGGCGCGCACCACGGTGGCGGTGCGTTCGAACACCACGCTTTGCCCGAACAGCACCCGCACCGGATCACCATGCACGCGCACGCGGTCACCGGGATGCACCGCCAGATCGCCATCAAGCTCCACATGGGCGTGGAAATGGGCGGCGCTCTGTTCGATGGCGATGCGGCAGGGCACGGTAAAGGCGCGGGCGCGGATCATGCCTGGCTGCCTTTCAGGAAACGGGCAAAGGCGGCGCGGTTGGTGGCGCCGAACGAGCCGAGTTCCACCGCGCGGCCGGTCGTCGGATCGCGCAGGGTCAGTGCGCCATTGGCCCACTGCGTCAGCTCGAACGGCGCGGCCGGGCCGATGCCGTGCATGCGGCGGTCGCGCGCCATGCCGCGCATCACCCCGCGTACAAAGCCGCCACCATCGTTTTCACCCACCAGCACGGCCAGGGTGCGGTTGCTGTCGGTATCGTCCACCACCACGGCGCCATCGGCACGATCGGCAAAGACCAGGTGGCGCACTTCGACGGCGGCAACCTTGTCCTGCGCGCGCTCCACCGCTGGCACCGCCTCGCGATCGAGCACGCCGACGCGGACCAGGGTGGTCAGTGCCAGGGTAATCGCCACCAGCGCCCCGGCCATGGCCAGCGCCGGGCGCGGCACGGTGTTTTCGTGGGAGTGGGCGTGGCTCATGCGGCAGCTCCCGCAATCGGGCCGCTGATCGGCTGCGCGGGCTCGGTGGTATCGGCGCGGACGATGCCATGCGGCGCGGCCTGGGCGCAGGCCTGGGCCAGCGCTGCTGCCAGGCGCGGCGCATCGGCCAGGGCGCGCAGCATCGGCTGCGGCTGGGCCAGGCGCCAAGGCCGCGCATGGGGCCAGAGCATGGCATAGCCCAGGCGGTGCTGCCCCTTGAGCGTCAGGGCAATATCGCCATGGCCCCGGCCATGGCCGCGCAGATCGGCCGAGGCGATCAGCGAAAGCGGCAGATTGATGCACTTGCCCAGTGCAATGCCGACGCGCAGCACGACGCGGCGGTTGGTCAGGGTATAGACCGTGGTGCGCGCCACCAGCACGGCAAACAGGGTGAGCAAGCCTTGCAGCACGGCGCCGGCCGCCAGAATCGCGCCTGCGCCGATCAGGTTGCCGCTGGCCAGCGCCAGCAGCGCCAGTACCGCGAAATAGCCGGCCAGCCATGGCGCGAACAGCGCGCTGCGCTTGAACGTCTGCCAGTGCGGTGCGGCCTGCCACACGATCCATTCGCCCGCCGGCAGATCGCCGGGAAGGCCGCGCACCGGCTCGAAATCATATTCGCTCACAGCAACGGCTCCAGCCGGTCGGCATTGGCATAGAGATAGCCGGTGCCGAAATAGGCGACGACGCGCTCTTCCTCGTACCGGGTGATTTCACCAGGGTTTTCGGGGAAGGGGGCATTGGCGAAATCGGCAGCGTTGATCGCGCTGATGATCACACCTTCGCGGCGGATCACGGCCATGGCCATCGGCGCCAGCACGATGCGCGTGCCGGTATCGACCGCCAGGTAGCGGATCATGTGTTCGGCGCGGTCGATCCACAGATCGGCCACCGTCCCGGCCCGCGCGCCATCGGCGCCATAGACCGACAGCCCGCGCGGATCAGTGCTGGCGCTGGCCACGGTGATCTGCGGCACGCTGCCGATCGGCACGATGCGCGCGTTGCCATGGGCATCGCGATCGGGAAAGCGCGCGCGATTGGCATAGGCGCCCGGCCCGACGCCAGCGGCAAAGACATCGCCCACCGGGGAATAGGGCGCGCCGCCGAAGTTTTCGCGGCGCGCTGCCTTGATTTCCACCGGCTCGCGGTTTTCGCTGGCGGGCAGCGGCACGGTAACCGTGCCCATGCCGAAGGGCAGGACAAAGGTTTTGGCGCTGGCGGTGGACAGCGGGCCGCCGTCGCTATCGACACGGCCGGTCAGCGCGTCTTCCAGCGGATAGCCCTCGCGTCGGTCTTCGCGCCTGAGCCAGAAGATCAGGCAGATAAAGAACAGGACGAAAGCGATCAGCGCGAGTTGCGCGGCATCCACTGTGCCGACGATATTGCCGTGTCTCATGGGAGTTCTCCTTCCCGGCTGCTCATGTCGGAAACTCGGTCAGGCCAAAGCGACGCGCTCCGGCAGGTGAAAGCGTGGCGCGTGCGCCCGACAACTGGCCCACGAGCGGCCCCATCAGGACCAGCGTGACCAGCAAGAGGGCGATCTCGATCGCGTAGATCACGCCATAGCCGGTGGCGTGGTGGGCGAGCGTCAGGCCCAGGCCATCGGCCACGGCAAAGCTCGACACCAGATCGCGCAAGACCCCGCCAAACGCGATGGCCAGGCCCGCGGCAGTGGTCTGCACCGCGCCCCAGGCGCCTAGCGCGAGACCGGCGGTATCGCTGCCGGCCTGGCCCATCGCCGCCGTCAGCGTGCCCACCGAAAACAGCCCGGCGCCCGCGCCGATCACCAGCGCGCCGAGGCCCAGCGTGAGCGGGCTTTGCAGCGGGGCGGCGAAGATCACCAGCATGAACGCGGCAATGCCCAGCACCACGCCATAGCCGGCGATGCGCAGCGCATCGATGCCATGGCCCAGCCACCGCGCCGACAGCGCAAAGCCGGCCAGCGCGCCCAGTGCCCAGGCACCCGACAGGCTGGTGGTGGCGCCCACCGACAGGCGCAGCACTTCGCCGCCATAGGGTTCGAGCAGCGGGTCCTGCATGGCAAAGGCGGCTGCGCCCAGGCCTACCGTGGCGAGCAGGCGCATGGTCAGCGGCTGGGCGGCGAACTGGCGCCATACCTGGGCAAAGGGCGGGCGCGGCGTTTCGGGAGAGGCGATCGCGGGGCTGCGCGCTTCCTGCTTCCACAGTGCCACAACGTTGAGCACGAAGGTGGTCACGGCGCAGGCCTGGATCACCTGGACCAGCCGGGTGGGGGTGAAATGGTTGAGCAGCCCGCCGAGGATGGTGGAGCAGACCATCATCCCGGCGAGCAGGGAGAGGTAGAGCAGCGCGACGGCGCGGGCGCGGCGATCATCGGGCAGGAGATCGCCGACCAGGGCAAGGCCGGCGGTCTGCGTGGTGTGCATGCCGATGCCGGCCAGCAGGAACGCAAGCGCACTGGCGGCCAGACCGACAGCGAACAGATGCGGATCGCGCATCAGCAGCAGGGCAAAGGGCATGATCGCCAGCCCGCCGAACTGCATCAGCGTGCCAAACCAGATGAACGGCACGCGGCGCCAGCCCAGCACCGAGCGGTGCACATCGGAACGGTGGCCGATCAGCGCGCGGAACGGCGCGGCGAGCAGGGGAATGGCGATCATCAGCGAGACGAGCCAGGCATGGATGCCCAGTTCCACGATCAACACGCGGTTGAGCGTGCCGTTGAGCAGTACGGTCATCATGCCCACGCTGACCTGGAACAGCGACAGGCGCAGCAGCCGTGACAGCGGAATGTCGACGCTGGCCGCATCGGCAAACGGCAGCCAGGTCAGCGCCACCCGGCTCCACCTGCTGGCAAGGGGCGTGCGGCGGGCCATCACCGGCGCACCAGTTCCATGCCGTTGGAAATGTAGAAGCCGCTGGAAATGCGCCCGCTGCGCCCCACGCGCCAGCCATCGAGCCGGGCCAGCCGGGCGCGCAGCGCGGCTTCGGCAATCGGCACGATCGCAGGCGAGCGATTGGCGCGGGGGAAAGCCTGGCCCACGGCATGCATCATGCCCAACAGGCGCGTGTGCGGGGCAAAGGTGAAGACGATCGAGCCGGTGCAGCGCGCCGCCAGCCGTTCGAGCGCCCAGGCCATGTCATCGAGCTTGTAATGGATCAGCGAATCCATCGCGACGATGTGATCGAACGTGCCGGTGTCTGACCAGGCCTGCGGCGGATCGAGCATGTCGCCCACGTGCCAGTCGATCCGGCCATGGCCAAGGAACGCCGGGGCCCGCTGGCGCGCGATATCGACCAGCCCGCCGGCGACGTCCACCGCCGTCACCGCCGCGCCGCGCCAGGCCGCTTCCACGCTGAGCGCGCCAGTGCCGCAGCCGGCATCGAGCACGGCACAGCGGCGCAGGTCTTGCGGCAGCCAGCCGAGCAACTGCGCGCGCATGGCATCACGCCCGGCGCGCACCGTGGCGCGGATGCCGCTGACCTTGGCGTTGGAGGTCAGGTCGATCCACGCCTTGCGCGCGCTGCCATCGAAATAGTGCGCCAGGCGTTCGCGTTGCAGTTCATAGGGAGAGGTTGGGTGCGTGCTCATCATTCGAACCCCAGAAAATCGAAGATATCGCGGTCTTTCATCGGTGCCGCCGCGATCGGGTCCACCCCGTCCCACAGCATCTGCGCCAGGCGCAGGTATTCCTGCTGCGCGGCGATGACCTCGGGCGAGGGTTCCATTTCAAACAGCGTGCACTTTTTGAGGCGGCTGCGGCGGATGGCGTCGAGATCGCGGAAATGGGCGAGGCGGCGCATGCCGATGGCCTGGCTGAAGCGGTCGATCTCGTCGGTGGCGGCAGAGCGATTGGCGATGACGCCCGCGAGGCGCACGTTGTAGTTCTTGGCCTTGGCGCCGATGGCGGCAACGATGCGGTTCATCGCAAAGATCGAGTCGAAATCGTTGGCGGCCACGACCAGAGCCCGCTCGGCATGCTGCAGCGGCGCGGCAAAGCCGCCGCAGACGACATCGCCCAGCACATCGAAGATCACCACGTCGGTATCATCGAGCAGGTGGTGCTGCTTGAGCAGCTTGACCGTCTGCCCGACGACATAGCCACCGCAGCCCGTGCCCGCCGGGGGGCCGCCGGCCTCCACGCACATCACGCCGTTATAGCCTTCGAACATATAGTCTTCGGGGCGCAGTTCCTCGGAATGGAACTCCACCTGTTCGAGCACGTCGATGACCGTGGGCATCAGCTTCTTGGTGAGAGTGAACGTGGAATCATGCTTGGGATCGCAGCCGATCTGCAGCACGCGGTGCCCTAGCTTGGAAAACGCGGCCGAAAGATTGGACGAGGTGGTGGATTTGCCGATCCCGCCCTTGCCATAGACGGCAAAGACCTTGGCCGTGCCGATGCGGTCTTGCGGATCGAGGCGGACCTGCACCGATCCTTCGCCATCTGACGGCGTGAAGCGAGTGGGGGTGTCGATCAAGGTCATGCCGGTTTCCTCATTGCGCCGCGAACACGCCTTCGAGGCGGTCCTCCAACTCGTCGCTGGCCATGCGCAGGGCCTCGAGCGTCTGTTGATCGGGTTCCCACAGGTGGCGTTCGCAGGCTTCGAGCAGGCGGCCGGCCACGCGGGCGGAACTGTTGGGATTGAGCTGTGAAAGCCGCGCCCGCATCTGCGGATCGAGCACGAAAGTTTCGCTGATGCGCTGATAGACCCACGGCGCGACCTGGCCGGTGGTGGCCGACCAGCCGACGGTGTTGGTCACATGCTGTTCGATGCTGCGCACGCCTTCAAAGCCGTGCTTGAGCATGCCTTCGAACCACTTGGGATTGAGCGTGCGGGTGCGGGTTTCCAGATCGATCTGTTCCGCCAAGGTACGCACCTTGGCCGCGCCCTGCGTGGCATCGACGATATAGACGAGCGCCTCGCTGCCCTTGGCCCGCGCCACCGAGCGGCTGACCCCGCCCAGGCCATCGACATATTGATCGAGATCGGTGATGCCGACTTCGACGCTTTCGAGGTTCTGATAGACGAAATCGACATCGCGCAGCGCGCTGTGCAGCAGTTCGCGCCGCTGCGTGGGCGGGCCTTTGACGCCATAGGCATAGCCCTTGTGCGTTTCGAAGGCATTGGCGAGGTCATCGGGGCTGGTCCACACGCCGCCGTCGATCATCTGGTTGACGTTGGCGCCATAGGCGCCTTCGGCATTGGAGAACACGCGGAGCGCCGCCGTTTCCAGGTCGCAATCATGCTGCGCCTGGTGGGCCAGGCTGCGCTTGCGCACGAAGTTCTGCTCCAGCGGCTCGTCGGCGCTGGCCGCCAAGAGCGAGGCTTCGGCCAGCATGCGCGTCTGCATCGGCAGGAGATCGCGGAAAATGCCCGAGAGGGTGATCACCACATCGACGCGCGGGCGGCCGAGTTCGGCCAGCGGCACCAGTTCAGCGCCGACGACGCGCCCATAGCTGTCGATCCGCGGGCGCGCGCCGATCAGGCTCATCGCCTGGGCGATCTGCAGCCCTTCGCTTTTCATGTTGTCGGTGCCCCACAGCACCATGGCCAGGCTTTCGGGGAACGGCTGGCCACCTTCGACATGGCGGGCGATGATGCACTCGGCCTGTTCACGGCCCTGGATGCAGGCAAACCGGCTGGGCATGGCAAAGGGATCAAAGCCGTGGATGTTGCGGCCGGTGGGCAGCACTTGCGGATTGGCGAGGATGTCACCGCCCGGCGCCGGGTGGATATAGCCACCGTCCAGCGCGTGGATCACCGCGCCGATCTCGTCACTGCGATCGAGCGCGCTTTCGATGCCGGCGCGGTCTGCCTGGGCATCGGCCTCGACCATGGCGTCGACCAGTTCGGCGCGCTCTGCCCCTTGCGGCGCCTGGCCCAGCACGTGCAGCCCGGTGGGGATCAGCGTGCGTTCCAGTTCATAGAGCGCGGGCGCCAGATCGGCGATGGCGCCGCAATCCAGATCGAGCGTGGCGCACTGTTCGCGGATCAGCGCTTCCAGGGCGTCCTGCTCTGCTCCCGGCGTCGACCAGCGCCAGCGTTCGACGCTGCACTTGAGTTCGGCAAACCCGCGATAGAGCCCGGCGCGCGCCAGGGCCGGGGTGAGATAGCTGATCAGCGTGGCGGCCGAACGGCGCTTGGCCAGGATGCCTTCGGATGGATTGTTGGACGCGTAGAGGTAGAAATTGGGCAGATCACCGATCAGGCGTTCGGGCCAGCATTCGCCGCTCAGGCCCGCCTGCTTGCCCGGCATGAATTCCAGCGCGCCATGGGTGCCGAAATGGAGCACGGCATGAGCGGCAAAATCGTGGCGGATATAGCTGTAGAACGCGGCAAAGGCATGGGTCGGGGCAAAGCCGCCCTCGAACAGCAGGCGCATCGGATCGCCTTCATAGCCGAACGCGGGTTGCACTCCGACAAAGACATTGCCGAAATGCGCGCCGAGGATCTGGATATGGCCGCCATCGCTTTGCAGCTTGCCCGGCGCGGGGCCCCATTGCGCCTCGATCTGGGCGAGATGCGGCTCGCGGCGGACGTGTTCATCGGCGCTGATCCGCGCGGCGACATTGGCATCACTGCCATAGCGGGCGGCATTGCCGTGCAGGATCGCGTCCCGCAGCGCGGCGACGCTTTCGGGCACGGCGACGGCATAGCCTTCATCGGCCAGGCGCTGGAGCGTGGCGTGCAGCGATTCGAACACCGCCAGATGCGCGGCCGATCCGGTGGCGCCGGAATTGGGCGGGAAGTTGAAGATGGTGATCGCCAGGCGGCGTTCGCGCCGCGCGGCCTGGCGCAGCGCGATCAGCTTGGCGACCTTGGCCGCCAGCGCCGCGGCGCGTTCCTCGTCGCCGCGCATGGCCTGGATTTGGGCCTTGCCCGCGCTGCGCCCGCCAAACACGCTGGGGCAGATCGCGCCATCGAGTTCGGGCAGGGCAACCATCATCGTCGCTTCCAGCGGGACCAGGCCGGTGCGCCGCTCGCGCCATTCCTCGATCGTCTGGAATTCCACCGCGTGGGCGGCGATATAAGGCACGTCAAAGCGCGAGAGCGTTTCCACCGCCGCGCCAGCGTCGTTATAGGCTGGCCCGCCGACCAGCGAAAAGCCGGTGCAGTTGACGATGGCATCGACCGTCACCGCGCCATCGCGCAGGAAGAAGCGCTCCATCGCGGCGCGTGCGTCTAGCCCGCTGAAAAACGCCGGGATCACCCGCAGGCCAGTGGCCTCCATCGCGGCGATCAGCCCGTCATAATGCCCGGCATCGTTGCCCAGCAGATAGGAACGCAGCAGCAGCAGCCCCACCGTGCCGCGCGTGCCCTTGGCCGGCGGGGGTAGCAGCGCCAGGCTTTCCGACATCTTTTGCGCGGTGCGCGGGTGATAGACGCCCAGATCGGGATAGTCGCGCGGCGGCGCTGCGGCCATGGTGCCGCGCCGGCCGATGCGCGGGCCGGCGGCATAGCGGTCGATCAGGCTGCTCACCATCGCCACGACGTTGTCGTCCGACCCGGCGAGCCAGTATTGCAGCGTGAGGAAATAGGCGCGCACATCTTGCGCGGTGCCGGGGATGAAGCGCAGAATCTTGGGCAGGCGGCGCAGCATGCGCATCTGCCCGGCGCCCGAATTGCTGCCCGGTTTGCCACCTGGTTTGGTCGAGCCGCGCAGCCGCTTGAGCAGGGCGAGCGGCCCCTTGGCCGGGGCATCCATGCGATAAGCGCCCATCCGCGTCAGCCGGGTCAGCTCCCCGGCCGACATCAGGCAGACCATCGCGTCGCAGCTTTCGCGCCGCTCGACCAGCGTGGGCATGATCGCGCGGATATGGTCATCAAGGAACAGCATTGTGGCGATGACGATATCGGCGCGATCAACGGCGGCCTTGGCGCGATCGAGCGCGCCGGCCTCACGGTCCCAATCGGCGGCGGCGTGGAGGGTGATGGCGATGTTGCTATCGCCCAGGCGCACGCCGGCGCGTTCCACCGCGCCCTTGAGGTGGTTGTCCAGCGTCACGATGGCGACGCGCACGGGCGGGGCGGCGCTAGCGGGCATAGTGCGCCTTGGCATCATAGAGCGTGGCGATATCGATCTGCACACGGCCTTCCAGGGAGGCATAGCGTTCGGTGTTGGTGCGAGCCTTGCCACGCACGAAGAACGGCACCTTGCGCAACTCGCGCTCTGCATCGCTGGTCCAGGGAATATCGGCCTGCGAGACGATGGCGGGCGCCGGTGCCATCGCCGCCTGGGCCGGGGCGGGCTGGGCATGAAGGTGCGAAGGGCCGGCCGCGTCGGAAAACTCGAAATCGTCGCGGAACATGGCGAGCAGATGCTCTTCCAGCCCCATGACCAAGGGATGCACCCAGGTGTCGAAGATCACGTTGGCGCCTTCAAAGCCCATCTGCGGGCTGTGGCGCGCGGGGAAATCCTGGACGTGGACCGGCGCGGAAATCACCGCGCAGGGCAGGCCCATGCGCTTGGCGATATGGCGTTCCATCTGCGTGCCGAGCACGAGTTCGGGCGCGGCGGCGTGGATCGCCGCTTCGACCGCCAGGTGGTCGTCGGTAATCAGCGGATCGAGGCCGTGGTCGGCAGCAGCGGCGCGCATCTCGCGGGCGAATTCGCGATTGTAGCAACCCAGCCCGCAGACAGTGAAGCCCAGCTCGTCGCGCGCGATACGGGCGGCGGCAATGGCATGGGTGGCATCGCCAAAAATGAAGACGCGCTTGCCAGTGAGATAGGTCGAATCGACCGAGCGGCTCCACCACGGTAGGCGCGCGGTGGGATTGGCGAGCGCGGGAGCGGGATCGATGCCGGTGAGCGCGGCCACCGCCTGGACGAAATCGCGCGTGGCGCCCATGCCGATCGGCACCACGTCGATCATTGGCTGGCCGAATGTGCGGCCCAGCCAGCGCGCGGCTTCCATACCGATTTCGGGATAGAGCACCACGTTGAAATCGGCCCGGCCCAATGTGCGCAGGTCCGTGGGCGAAGCGCCGAGCGGGGCCACGCAATTGACGCCGATGCCCATGCTGTCGAGCAGCTTGACCACTTCGACGACATCGTCGCGATGGCGAAAGCCCAGCGCGCAGGGCCCGAGCAGGTTGGCCAGCGGCCGGCACCCATCGCGCGGGGCAGGGCGCACGGCCGGATCAGCCAGTTGGCGCACCATGCGATAGAACGTTTCGGCGGCGCCCCAGTTTTCCTTGCGCTGATAGCTCGGCAGTTCCAGCGGGATGACCGGGCAGGGCAGGTCCAGCGCTTCGGCGAGGCCCGCCGGATCGTCCTGGATCAGCTCGGCCGTGCACGATGCGCCCACCAGCAGGGCCTGCGGGGCAAAGCGGACGGCCGCCTCGCGGATCGCATCCTGCAGCAGGGCGGCGGTATCCTTGCCCAGGTCGCGCGCCTGGAACGTGGTATAGGTAACCGGCGGGCGGCGATCGCGCCGCTCGATCATGGTGAACAGCAGATCGGCGTAGGTATCGCCCTGGGGCGCGTGCAGCACATAGTGCACCCCGTCCATCGCCGTGGCCACCCGCATGGCCCCCACATGGGGCGGGCCTTCGTATGTCCAGACGGCGAGCTGCATGGCGCTATACCCTCAACACGTCGCGGCGGCGCAGCGGCCGGGCGAAAAGATCGGCAAGGTCTCCGGCCTGGTCGAACCCGTGGATGGGCGAGAAGACCAGTTCGATGGCCCACTTGGTGGACAGCCCTTCGGCTTCGAGCGGATTGGCCAGGCCCAGGCCGCAGACGGTGAGATCGGGGCGATCGGCGCGCACGCGGTCAAGCTGGCGATCGAGATGCTGGCCTTCGCTGATCCGCGTGGCGCTGGGCAGCAGCGGCAGCTCGCGCGCCATCAGCTCGCGATGCAGATAGGGCGTGCCCACTTCCACCGGTACCATGCCGAGTTCGGTCGAGAGGAACCGCGCGAGCGGCACTTCCAGCTGCGAATCCGGCAGGAACGTGATGCGCTTGCCGCGCAGGCGATCCTGGCTGTGGGCAATGGCGCGCTTGGCGCGTTCGCGGCCCGGCGCCACCACGCGGTTGAACTGCATCGGGCACAAGCCAAAGGCATCGGCGGCGGCGCGCAGCCACTCGGTCGTGCCCTCGGCCCCGAACGGGAACAGTGCGGGCAGGTGGCGCGCGCCGCGATTCTGCAGAGCGCGCACGGTTTCGCCCAGGAACGGCTGGGCCAGCAGGAAACGGGTATGGGCGCCCACGGCGGGCAGATCGGCCAGTTGGCGTGCGGGCAGCCAGCCGACCTGATCGATGCCGAGTTCGGTAAACAGGCGGCGGAACTGGTCTTCCACCACATCGGGCAGCGTGCCGACGACCAGCAGCGCAGGTGCGGTCCCGGCGCTGGCGGCCGGCATATGCGGCACCAGGGCGGCGAGGCAGGCGTCTTCGCCCTCGGTAAAAGTCGTTTCGATCCCGCTGCCCGAATAGTGCAGCACGCGGGTGCCCATCGCGGCGCCGCTGTGCGTGCCGAGCGTGCGGTCGAGCCGTTGCGCCGCCTTGCCCAGATCGAGCTTGATGACTTCGGACGGGCACGAGCCGACCAGGAACAGGGTGCGGATTTCCGGGCGCCGCGCGAGCAATTGCGCGACGATGCGATCGAGTTCGTCATGGCAATCGGCCATGCCGGCCAGGTCGCGTTCCTCGATGATCGCGGTGGCAAAGCGCGGCTCGGCAAAGATCATCACGCCAGCGGCCGATTGCAGCAGATGGGCGCAGGTGCGCGAGCCGACCACCAGGAAGAACGCATCCTGCATCTTGCGGTGCAGCCACACGATCCCGGTCAACCCGCAGAACACCGCGCGCTGTCCGCGTTCGCGCAGCACGGGTGCATCGGCGCAGCCGGTGTCGGTCGGGGCGATTGCGGGGGCAAGGCCGGTTTCGCCGCTCATGATGTGGCCATCGGAGAATGGGCCAGGCCGGGCTGACCGTCGCGCTCTGCATCGAGCCGGGCGGCGCGCAGTTTGAGCAGGAATTGTCCGGCATTGACGAGGTATGCGGCATAGCCGGCAAGAGCGACGTACATGCGCTGTTCGAACGTGCCGCTGCCGCCCAGCAGCATCGCCAGGTAGGCGGTGTGCAGGCCGATCACCAGCATCGAGAACACGTCTTCCCAGAAGAATGCCGGAGCAAACAGCCAGCGCCCGAACACGACCTTTTCCCAGATCGAGCCAGTGATCATGATGGCATAGAGCGTCAGCGTCTTGACCACGACCGAGGTATCGGCGGCGGCCGTGCCGGTGTGCGTCACCAGGCTGTGCAGGACGAGGGCGAGGCTGGTGAGGAAGACGAAGAACTGGAACGGGGCGAGCAGGCCTTGCACCAGGGTCCAGCGAGTCGAGTCGCGGCGCGCCCGCTCTTGCGCGGTGTAGAGCATGCGCCGTGGCTGGCGGCCCTGACCGTTCGCACTTGTGGTGCCGGAACTGATCGCATCCCCTCTCATGTGTCGATGCTCACCTTTGTTGTTGAGGGGAGACTACGCCTCACTTCGCACAAGTGTCAATCAAACTTGACGACAAGAAAATATGACACTTTGCCGTTTGTCAGATCGCCGAAAAGGGCGTACGCTCATGGTCCCGAACAGCAGTGGCCGTATCGATCCCGCAGTCCGGGCAAGGCGCGATCTGCGCCAAACCGGACCGGAGGGGTCTGACATGGCTACTGTTTTAGGTGCAGGCGCGGCAAAGCGGGCCGGTCGTGGGGAAGGGGCCCCGCGCGCCAAGGACGGCCGCAACGCCGCATCCGGCCGAACCATGGCCAAGGCGCGCGATAGTGCGCGGGCCTTCCCCCCCGCCGCCGTTGACGCCCTGATCAGCGAACATATCATTCCCCGCCTGCTCATGGCCCAGTCCCATGGCCCGGTGCCGCGCATCGCCGCACAAGGTACGGCCACGGTGGACGCGGCCGAGGCGGCGCGCTTTGCCTCGCTGCCGCTGCAACTCGAAGCCGATGAATTGCTGGCCTTGGTGGAAAGCATCCTGGCGCGCGGGGCCTGCGTCGAATCCGTGTTCGTCGATCTGCTGGCGCCCTCGGCGCGGCGCCTGGGAAAGCACTGGGAAGACGATGACTGCGATTTCGTCGATGTGACGATGGGCCTGTGGCGGCTGCAGGAAGTGATGCGCGAGGTGACCATGCGCTATCCCCCGCCGCGCGCCGTGCCGTTTCGCACGCGCTCGGCCCTGTTTGCGCCGATGCCTGGCGATCCGCACAGCTTTGGCGCGCTGATGGTGGAAGAAGTATTTGCCCGTGCCGGCTGGCAGACAGAGGTTCTGATCGACCCGGAACGCAAGGAATTGCTCCAGAATATTGCCGATCACAGCGTGGATCTGGTCGGCTTGACCATCAGTTGTGATTGTCCTAACGCAAAGCTTGCGAGCCTGATTTCCGCCATGCGCAGTGTATCGCGATCGCCCGATCTGAAGATTCTCATTGGTGGAAGAATGGTGAACGCCAATCCCGCGCTCGTCGACGAGGTCGGTGCCGATGGCAGCGCACAGGATGCCTGTGGCGCGCTTGATCTGGCCGAGCGCCTGGTGCCGATGCAGGCGTTGCCCGCCCGCTTCGGCGCATAGCTGGCCACGCCCATGTCCAGCCGCAGGAACAGCATCGAAGGCAAACTGCCTTTCACCTCTGCCACCCGGCATTTTGCCGCGCTGACCGGTGATGCCGCTGCCCGCCTGGCGATGGTCTCTGGCGAGATTGCGCTGATCCTGGACGCGGATGGCCGCATCGTTGACGTCTCGGCCGATCCCCGCGAATTTCCCGAAGCAGGCAGCTGGGTTGGCCGCGAATGGCTGGACACGGTGACTATCGAAAGCCGGCCCAAGGTGATGGAAATGCTCGCCGGGATGCGCAAGGGCGTGACCCAGCACTGGCGCCAGGTCAACCTGCTGTCGGGCGAGGGGGACATTCCCGTGCGCTTCGTCACGGTCAGCCTGGGCGCGGGCGGCCAAGGCTGCATCGCCATCGGCCGCGACATGCGCGACGAAGCCGCGCTGCAGCAGCGCCTGTTGCAGGCGCAGCAGTCGCTTGAACGCGATTATATCCGCCTGCGCCAGATCGAGGCGCGCTATCGCCTGCTGTTCGAACAGTCGGTAGAGCCGGTGCTGATCGTCGATGCCGACGGGTTCCGCATCCGCGAGGCCAACCAGGCCGCGCATCGCGCGTTCCACAGCCGTCCCGGATCGTTGCAGGGTGGCAAGCTGACCGCGCTGTTTGCCAATGCCGCGCGCGAACACATCATTGCCTTCCTGGGATCGGCGATGGTGTCGCACGGGCTGCAGCCGCTCGATGCCGCGCTCGCCCATGATGGCGAAAAGGTGCAGATTTCCGCCAGCGGTTTCCGCGAACGCGGCGGCCAGTTCATTCTGGTGCGGCTGTCCAGCCCGGTCGGCGCGGCACGGCCGGATGCCGGGGTGACGGTGCGGGTGATCGAGGCCATGCCCGATGCCTTTGTCCTGACCGACGCGACGATGATCATCCGCGAGGCCAATGCCGCGTTTGTCGAACTGGTGGCTGCCGCCAGTGCCGAACAGCTGCGCGGCCAGCCGCTGGGCGATTACGTGGGCCGTCCGGGCATCGATCTCGATCTGATCGAGGGCCAGCTGACCAAGCATGACAGCGCCCGCAACGTGGTGACCGTGGTGGGCGCCAGCGATGGCTTTGAAGGCGAGCCGGTCGAGCTTTCGGCCGTGCGTACCGGCAGCGAGCAGATCTGCTATGGCTTTGTCATCCGCCCGATCGGCCGCCGCCTGCGCGATCTGCCGACCACCAGCGACTCGCCGCGCTCGGTCGAGCAGCTGACCGAACTGGTCGGCCGCATGTCTTTGCGCGACATCGTGCGCGAGAGTACCGACCTGATCGAGCGGCTGTGTATCGAGGCGGCGCTGGAATATACCTCGAACAACCGCGCCTCGGCCGCCGAGATCCTCGGGCTGAGCCGCCAGAGCCTCTATTCCAAGCTGCATCGCTATGGCTTGGGCAACATGGCTGACGCGGAAGATTGACATAAATTCTGTCAATTTAATTTGACGCATGGCGCGCCATGGGCGTAGTCTTCGGGCATGGCTCGCTCTGCTGCCTTTCCCGCGATGGCGCCACTTCCGGCGCTCCGGGACGTTGTCACCCTGCTCAAGCCGATCACCTGGTTTCCGCCGATGTGGGCGATGGTGTGCGGCGTGCTGTCATCGGGCGTGCCGGTTGCCTCGCGCTGGTCTTTCCTGATCGCCGGCATTGCGCTGGCCGGCCCGCTGGTATGTGGCACCAGCCAGGCGGTGAACGACTGGTTCGATCGCCATGTCGATGCCATCAACGAGCCGCACCGCCCGATCCCCTCCGGCCGCATCGCCGGACGCTGGGGCCTGGCCATCGCGATCATCTGGAGCGGCGTTTCGCTGCTGGTGGCGGCGCTCACCGGGCCATGGGTGCTGGCCGCCACGACATTGGGCCTCGCCTGCGCCTGGGCCTACAGCGCGCCGCCCTTGCGCTTCAAGACCAGCGGCTGGATTGGCCCGGCAGTTGTGGCGCTCAGCTATGAAGGGTTGAGCTGGTTCACCGGGGCGGCGGTGATGGCCGGGGCGCTGCCCTCGGGTCGGGTGCTGGCTGTCCTGGCGCTCTATAGCCTGGGCGCGCATGGCATCATGACGCTCAACGATTTCAAGGCCGTGGTGGGTGATCGCCTGACCGGGCTGCGCTCTTTGCCGGTGGTTCTGGGGGAACGCCGCGCGGCGCTGCTGGCCAGCGCGGTGATGGCCGTGCCGCAGGGAGTGGTCGTGCTGTTGCTGTGGCGCTGGCATCTGGCGGTGCCGGCGCTGGCCGTGGCGGTGCTGCTGGCCGCGCAACTGGCGCTGATGCCCCGGCTGGTGGCCGATCCCGCGGCGCGCGCGCCCTGGTACAATGCCACCGGCGTGTCGCTTTATGTCTTTGGCATGATGGCCGCCGCGCTCGGCCTGGGAGGATACCTGTGAGACAGCACGCGTTCGGCTGGTGGTCCATCCTGCGCCTGGGCGCGGTGCAGGCGGCGATCGGGGCGATCACCATGTTGGCAACCTCGTTGCTCAACCGCCTGATGGTGCTGGAATATGGCCTCGCCGCCGGCATTCCGGCTGGGCTGGTGGCCTGGCACTATGGCGTGCAACTGTCGCGCCCGCTGTGGGGCCATGGATCGGATATTGGCCGGCGGCGCACGCCGTGGATACTGGCCGGCATGGTTACGCTGGGGCTGGGCGCGCTGTTGGCGGTGCATGGCGTGACCATGCTCGATGAATCGCGCTTCAAGGGTATTGCCCTGTCGGTCTTTGCCTTTACCCTGATCGGCGCCGGCGTGGGCGCGGCGGGCACCTCGGTGTTGGCGCTGCTGGCCACGGGCGTGGCGCCCGAACGGCGCGCGGCGGCCGCTGCCGTGACCTGGATCATGATGGTCTTTGGCATCGTGGTGGCAGCGGGTACGGCCGGGGCGCTGCTCGATCCCTATTCCGAACAGCGGCTGACCGCCGTTTCCGCCGGCGTGGTGGGCGCGGCGCTGCTGGTCACGGTCTTGGCCACGTTCCGCCTGGAGGGGCGCGGTCCGCTGCTGCCCGCCAGCGCGGCGCCAGTGGCCGGACCGCCGCTCTCGCTCAAGGAGGCACTGGCCGAGATTTTCGCCGACGATGAAGCGCGGCGCTTCACGCTGTTCATCTTCGTATCGATGCTCGCTTACAGCATGCAGGATCTGATCCTGGAGCCGTTCACCGGCCTGGTCTTTGCGATGACGCCGGGGCAATCGACCAGCCTGTCGGGATTGCAGAACGGCGGCGTGCTGATCGGCATGATCGCAACCGGCGTGGGCGGCAGCGCGTTTCGCGGGCGCCTGCCGATCGAGCTGCGCACCTGGACCATGGTCGGCTGCCTGGGTTCGGCCGTGGCGCTGGCCGGGCTGGCCATGGCTGCCTGGGTTGGCCCGGGCTGGCCGATTGCGGCCAATATTGCCCTCCTGGGTCTGTGCAACGGCGCCTTTGCGGTGTCCGCCATCGGATCGATGATGGGCCTGGCCGGCGCCGGCCGCCGCCAGGGTGAAGGCGTGCGTATGGGGGTGTGGGGCACTGCGCAGGCCATTGCCTTTGGCCTGGGTGGGCTGATCGGGGCGCTGGGCGTCGATGTGGCGCGCGGCGCCTTTGGCACGCCGGGCAAGGCCTTTGCCCTGATCTTTGCCGCCGAGGCGGGACTGTTTCTCTATTCCGCGCTCCTGGCCATGCGCACGCGCGGCGTGGCCCGGCCGGTCGCCAGCCTGAGGTCTGTGGCGATATGAACCAGGACGAACAGTTCGATGTCGTGGTGATCGGCGGCGGCCCGTGCGGCGCCACCACGGCCTGGGATCTGGCGCGCGCCGGGCGTTCGGTACTGCTGCTCGATCGTGGCGGGCGGATCAAGCCGTGTGGCGGGGCGGTGCCGCCGCGCCTGCTGGAAGAGTTCGAGGTGCCGCAATCGCTGCTGGTGGCGCGGGCGCGCGCCGCGCGCATGGTGGCGCCCTCGCGCCGCGCGGTGGACATGCCGGTGGGCGAGATCGGCTATGTCGGCATGGTCGACCGTGAGGTATTTGACGAATGGCTGCGCGCGCGTGCCGCCACGGCCGGTGCGGTGCGGCGTACCGGTACCTATGACAGCCTGGAGCGCGACGCGGACGGCGGGGCGATCGTGCGCTATCGCGCCACGCGCGGCGGCGCGATGCAACGGGTGCGCGCCCGGCTGGTGATCGGGGCCGACGGCGCCCGCTCTGCCGTGGCCCGCGCGCATGTGCCGGGAGCGGAACGCAACCCTTGCGTCTTTGCCTATCACGAGGTGATCCGCGCGCCGGCCACCGCGCAAGGCGTCGCTGGTGGGCAGGATTTCGACGCCACGCGTTGCGACGTGCTCTATCAGGGCCGCGTCTCGCCCGATTTCTATGGCTGGGTCTTTCCCCATGGTGAAACCGCCAGCATTGGCGTGGGCTCGGCGCGCAAGGGCTTTTCGCTGCGCCAGTCGGTGGCATTGATGCGCCAGGACATGGGCCTTTCCCGCTGCGAGACGATCCGCCGCGAAGGCGCGCCGATCCCGCTCAAGCCGCTGCGGCGGTGGGACAACGGGCGCGATGTGCTCTTGGCGGGCGACGCCGCCGGGGTGGTGGCGCCGGCTTCGGGCGAGGGCATCTATTACGCCATGGCCGGTGGGCGCATTGCCGCGCAGACCGCGCTGGAATTCCTCGCCTGTGGCAATCCTGCGGTCTTGCGCCAGGCGCGGCGCACGTTCCTGCGCGCGCATGGCCGTGTGTTCTGGATTCTCGGGATGATGCAGTATTTCTGGTATTCCAGCGACAAGCGCCGCGAGCGCTTTGTGGCGATGTGCGCCGATCGCGATGTGCAACAGCTGACCTGGCAGGCCTATATGAACAAGCGACTGGTGCGGCAGCGACCCATGGCGCACTTGCGCATTTTCCTGAAAGATTGCGCACACCTGCTCGGCCTGGCCCGGCCCGCCACCGAAAGTCCCGCGCCATGAGCCGGCCCTGGGCCATGCCCGTGGGCATCGCCGTGGTCGCGGCGCTGGTGGTCGCGCTGCTGGGCGGCACGATCACCGACCTTGGGCCATGGTATGAAGCGCTGCACAAGCCGGCGTTCACCCCGCCGCGCCCGGTGTTTCCGATCGCCTGGACAGTGATCTTTGCCTTGGCGGCCACCGCCGGGGTCAATGCTTGGCGCGCCGCGCGTGATGTGCGCACGTCTGACACGGTGATCGGGCTCTTTGCCCTCAACGGTTTTCTCAACATCTTGTGGAGCCTGCTGTTCTTTCGCGTCCAGCGGCCGGACTGGGCCTTTTTCGAGCTGGTCGCGCTATGGTGCTCGATCGCGGTGCTGATCCTTTATTGCCTGCGCATCTCGCGCCTGGCGGCCGTGCTGCTGCTGCCTTACCTAGCGTGGGTGAGCGTCGCGGGTATGCTCAACTGGCAGGTCGTTCAATTGAACGGCCCGTTCTAGGGCAGGCAAGATGGGCACCTATTTCGCCAGTGGCCATGCTGCCGATGTGATGCTGGCGGCGCTGGTGATCGAGGCGGCCTGGCTGCTGGCGCGCGGGCGGGGGTTGGGCCTGGTGATGATCATGCTGGGGCCCGCCGCGCTTATCGTGTTGGGGCTGCGCGCTGCACTGGTGGGCGCGCCTTGGCCGTGGATCGCGCTGCCGCTGGCACTATCGCTGCCGATCCACCTGGCTGATCCGCGCCTGTGGCGCCGGGAAGCGGAACGGCCGAGCGCCTAGCGCGGCAGAAAACCCTGCGCGAGCATGGTGACAAGTTCTTCGGCAATGCGCGCCGGGGGCAGTTCGCCCTGGGGATCGTGCCAGCGGCCCGGCCAGTTGAGCGCGCCGGCCAGGGCAAAGCCCAGCAGCTTGGTATTGGTCGGCGCCAGCGAGCCATCAGCCACGCCTTCCTCGATCAGTTCGCGCATGGCGCTGTCGATCTTGCGCTTGAGTGCCTGGAACTGGGCGCGGCTGTCAGGGCCCAGCGCCTCGGCCCCGGTGCGCACCACGCAGCGGCCGAAATCGTCCATGTTGACCTGGGCATAGCGCGTCAGGAACAGGCGCAGCCGTTGGGCCCCGTTGCCGTCGGTCTGGCGCGCCTGCTCTGCCGCTTCGAGCAGTTGCGACAGGCCGATCGTCACGCATTCGAGCAGCACCTGATCCTTGTTGCCGAGGTAGTGATAGATCGTCGGCTTGGAGATCCCCAGGCTGGCCGCCACGTCATCCAGCGAGGTCTGGTGAAAGCCACGTTCGTTGAACATCTGCACCGCCGCGCGCAGCACGGCCTCGCGCTTGGCGGCGCGCGCCTTGCTGCGCTGTTGCGGGGATTGAAACGGGGAATCGGCTGGCGGCAACTTTTCGGCTCCATCGGCTGCGAGGACGTGTTGACATGATACCGAACAGAAGGCAATCTACTCGTGAGTAAACAATAGTCCGGTCAGTATCCATGATTCTCGACGAAACCCAGATGGCCGTGCGCGACATGGTTCGCGCCTTTGCCCAGGAGCAGCTGCGCCCGAACACCCGCGCGTTCGAGGAAGCGGGGGGCTATCCCCCCGAACTGTTCGCGCAGATGGCGCAACTGGGCCTGATGGGCATGACCGCGCCGGAAAGCGAAGGCGGCGCCGGGCTCGATGCGGTGTCCTATGCCCTGGCGCTGATCGAGATTGCGGCGGGCGATGGCGCGCTTTCGACGATCGTGTCGATCCACAACAGCCTGATCGTGGCGGGAATCCTCGCCTATGGCAGTGCCGCGCAGCGCGCCCGCTTCCTGCCCGATCTGGTGGCCGGACGCGCCACGGGCGCCTTTGCCCTGACCGAGGCAGATGCCGGATCGGATGCGTCGGCGCTGCGCACGCGGGCCACGCGGGTGGATGGTGGCTGGTCGCTCAATGGCGCCAAGCAGTTCATTTCCAACGGCCGCATCGGCAAGGTGGCGATCGTCTTTGCCGCCAGTGATCCGGCCGCCGGCAAGAAGGGCATCACCGCCTTCCTCGTGCCCACCGACAGCCCCGGCTATGTCGTGGACAAGGTGGAGCACAAGCTGGGGCAGTGGGCATCCGATACCTGCGCGATCCGGTTCGATGATGTGTTCGTGCCCGATGACATGGTGCTGGGCGCGCCGGGGCAGGGCTATCGCATCGCGCTGTCCAACCTGGAGGCCGGGAGGATCGGCATTGCCGCGCAGTGCATCGGCATGGCCGACGCCGCGCTGGCCATTGCCGTGGCCTATGCCAAGGACCGCAAAAGCTTTGGCCAGCCGATCATTGCCCACCAGGCCGTGGGCCACCGCCTGGCCGACCTGGCCGCGCGGCTGGAGGCGGCGCGCCAGCTGGTGCTGCACGCCGCTGCGGTAAAACAGACCGGGGCACCCTGCCTGCAGGAAGCCTCGATGGCCAAGCTGGTCGCCTCTGAAACCGCAGAGGCGGTGGTTTCCGGCGCGATCCAGACGCTGGGTGGCTATGGCTATCTCGAGGAATACGGCGTGGCCAAGATCTATCGCGATGTGCGGGTGTGCCAGATCTATGAAGGCACATCGGATATCCAGCGCATGGTGATTGCGCGGGCCCTGGCTGGATGACTGGGGCGGGATAGGCGCGCTAGTGTTTCGGCCAGTGCGGCCGCGCGGCAAAGCATCCTAAAGACAACAGCAAATCGACAGAGTTCGGGAGACAGGTTCATGGATATCAACGGCCTTGCGGCCATCGTTACCGGCGGCGCATCGGGCCTGGGTGCCGCGACAGCAGAAATGCTCAGCGCGCGCGGTGCCAAGGTGGCATTGTTCGATCTCAACGCGGCAGCCGGAGAGGCCAAGGCAGCCGAAATCGGCGGCCTGTTCAAGACGGTGGACGTGACCGATGAAGCATCGGTGAGCGATGCTATCGCCCAGGCCGAAGCCGTGCACGGCAAGGCGCGCATCCTGGTCAACTGCGCCGGGATTGCCCCGCCAGCCAAGGTCTTGAGCCGCGATGGCAGCCCGCTGCCGCTGGCTGATTTTGCCAAGATCATCAACATCAACCTGATCGGCACGTTCAACGTGCTGTCCAAGTTTGCCGCGCGCATCTTTGACGCTGAACCGCTCGATGCCGATGGCGCGCGCGGGGTGATCGTCAACACGGCCAGCGTTGCCGCGTTCGATGGCCAGATCGGCCAGCCCGCCTATGCCGCCAGCAAGGGTGGCGTGGCCGCCATGGCGCTGCCGATCGCGCGTGAATTGGCCCGCTTTGGCATTCGCGTGAACACCATTGCGCCGGGCATCTTCTGGACGCCGATGCTCGCCAGCCTGCCGCAGGATGCACAGGATTCGCTGGGGCAGCAGGTGCCGTTCCCCAGCCGCCTGGGCCAGCCGGCCGAATATGCCAAGCTGGTGGAAGCGATCGTGGGCAATTCCATGCTCAATGGCGAGGTTATCCGCCTCGACGGCGCGATCCGCATGGCCCCGCGCTGAGCGCGCAGACACCAGACCAAAAGCACAAGGAGAGGGTGATGAGCGGGATCGGCATGGCAGCGGCGCAAGACCTGGCGCGCAAGGTGGAAACCTTTGTGCGCGAGGTGGTCGCGCCCTATGAACAAGACCCGCGCCGCGACCATCACGGCGCGCCGACCGATGCGCTGGTGCATGAACTGCGTGAAAAGGCCCGTGCGGCCGGCGTGCTGACCCCGCACATCATGCCCGACGGCGGCCATCTGACCCAGCGCGAGACGGCGGTGGTCCTGGCGGCCAGCGGTCTTTCGCCGCTGGGGCCGCTGGCCTGCAACACGGCCGCGCCCGACGAGGGCAACATGTACCTCCTGGGCAAGGTGGGCGACGCTGCGCTGCGCGAGCGTTTCCTCAAGCCGATGGTCGAAGGCCATGCGCGATCGGCCTTTTTCATGACCGAGCCGGCCGAGCTGCAAGGCGCCGGGTCTGACCCCTCGATGATGATCACCACGTGCCGCAAGGATGGCAACCATTGGGTGATCAATGGCACCAAGTGCTTCATCACCGGCGCCGATGGCGCGCAGGTGGGCATCGTCATGGCGCGATCGGAAGAGGCCGACAGCGCGGGCGGGGCCTGCATGTTCCTGGTCGATCTGCCCGATCCGGCGATCCGCATCGATCATGTGCCCAATACGATCGACAGCTCGATGCCCGGCGGCCATGCCACGGTCACGATCGACAATCTGCGCGTGCCGGCCGACCAGATGCTGGGCCAGGCGGGCGAAGGGTTCAAATATGCCCAGATCCGCCTTTCGCCCGCGCGCCTGTCGCACTGCATGCGCTGGCTGGGCGCCTGCCAGCGCGCCAACGAGATCGCCAGCGACTATGCCAACCGCCGCATGGCCTTTGGCAAGCCGCTGATCGATCATGAAGGCGTGGGCTTCATGCTGGCCGAAAACCTGATCGACCTGAAGCAGGCGGAACTGATGATCGACTGGTGCGCCAGCGTGCTCGATACCGGCAGCCTGGGCACGGCCGAAAGCAGCATGAGCAAGGTTGCAGTGTCAGAGGCGCTGATGCGCGTGGCCGATCGCTGCGTCCAGGTGATGGGCGGCACCGGCGTGACCGACAAGACCATCGTGGAGCAGGTGTTCCGCGAAATCCGCGCGTTCCGCATCTATGATGGCCCGACCGAAGTGCACAAGTGGAGCCTGGCCAAGAAGATCAAGCGCGATTGGAAGCAGGCCCATGCGCACTGAGCAATCGGCACCGCCCGCGCAGCTTGATGCGGCGCAGATTGCCCAGGCCAACGCCGGCGTTGGCGCGGTGCGGACCGCGCTGGACGAACAGGCGCTGGCGGCGTGGCTTTCCGCCCATGTCGCGGGCTTTGCCGGGCCGCTGCGCGTGGCGCAGTTCAATGGCGGCCAGTCCAACCCCACCTATCGCCTGGAAACGCCCGCGGCGCGCTATGTCTTGCGGCGCAAGCCCCCGGGCACCGTGCTGAAAGGCGCGCACGACGTGCTGCGCGAGGCGCGCGTGCAGCAGGCCCTGGCGGGCAGCGACGTGCCGGTGGCGCGCATCTTGGGTGTGTGCGATGACGATGCCGTGATCGGCAGCGCGTTCTATGTGATGGACATGGTGGATGGCCGCGTGTTCTGGGACGCGAGCTTTGCCGAAGTGGCCAAGCATGATCGCGCCGCCTATTTCGACGAGATGAACCGGGTGATCGCCGCCCTGCACGGGGTGGATCATGTGGCTGTGGGGCTGGGCGATTATGGCAAGCCGGGCAACTATTTCGCCCGGCAGATCGGCCGCTGGACCCGGCAATACCTGGAAGACGAACTGGCGGGGCGCGATCCCGACATGGATGCGCTGGTCGCCTGGCTGCCCACGGCCATTCCCGATGATGACACGACCACCCTGGTCCATGGCGATTTCCGCTGTGACAACATGATCTTTCACCCGACGGAGCCGCGCGTGCTGGCCGTGCTCGACTGGGAGCTTTCGACGCTGGGGCATCCGCTCGCTGATTTTGCTTATCATGCGATGATGTATCGCATGCCGGGCGATATCGTTGCCGGGCTGGGTGGGGCCGATCCGCAGCCGCTGGGCCTGCCGAGCGAGGCGGACTATATCGCCCGCTATTGCGCGCGCACCGGGCGCGATGGCATTGCCAATTGGGATTTCTACGTCGCGTTCCAGTTCTTTCGGCTGGCGGCGATCTTTCACGGCATCAAGGGCCGCGTGCTGCGCGGCACGGCGGCCAATGCCCAGGCGGCGCAGCGCGCGGAAGCCTTTCCGCGCCTGGCCCGGCTGGGGCGCGAAGCGATGGAGGCCTGCGCATGAGCGACGATCTGGTTCTGGTGGAGCGCCGCGGCGCCGTTGCGATCCTCACGCTCAATCGCCCGGCGGCGGGCAACACGCTCGACATGCCCACGGCCACCCGGCTGGAGCAGGTGGTGGCGAGCGTGGCGGGCGATGCCAGCGTGCGCTGCGTGGTCGTGACCGGGACGGGCAAGCTCTTTTGCGGCGGCGGTGACGTGGGTTCGTTCGGCCGCGCGAGTGAGGGGCCATCGGCGTTCCTGTTTGCCCTGGCCGGCTCGGTGCATCGTTCGGTGCTGGCCTTGGCGCGCATGGGCAAGCCCTTGGTCACGCTGGTCAACGGCCCGGCCGCTGGCGCCGGGTTGAGCCTGGCGATCCTGGGCGACGTGGCCTTGGCCGCGCCCTCCGCGCATTTCACCGCCGCCTATGGCATGGTGGGCCTGACGCCCGATGGCGGGATGAGCTGGACCCTGCCGCGCGTGGTGGGCCTGCGCCGCGCGCAGGAAATTATCCTGACCAACCGCCGCATCGGCGCCGACGAGGCCGCGCAGATCGGCCTGGTGACCCGCGTGGTCGCGGCCGAGGCGCTGCTCGACGAAGGCCTGGCCGTGGCCGAGCGGCTCGCCCAGGGGCCGGTTGGCGCGATTGCCGGCGCGCGCGCCCTGCTCGCGGCCAGCATGCAGAATGATCTGGCCACGCAGCTTGATCTGGAAGTGGTGCGCATTGCCGATGCCGGCGCCGGGGCCGAAGCGGCCGAAGGCATTGCCGCATTTGCCGAACGGCGTCCGCCGCGCTTTACCTGAAGCCCAGCCCCCGTTCCCCAATCCTGGCCACGGCGCGTCCCGTTAGGGACGGCGCTGGGCCGTGCCGTTCCGATGTGAGGTGCAATCATGGCGATCAAGACCCGGATTACGCAGCTTTTGGGCATTGCCCACCCCATTGTGCAGGGGGGAATGATGTGGGTGGGCCGCGCCGAACTGGCGAGCGCGGTATCCAACGCCGGGGGGCTGGGCATCCTGACTGCGCTGACCCAGCCGACGCCCCATGATCTGCGGCGCGAGATCGACCGCTGCCGCACCATGACCGACAAGCCGTTTGGCGTGAACCTGACGATCCTGCCCTCGGTCAGCCCGCCGCCCTATGCCGAATATCGCCGCGCGATCATCGATAGCGGGGTCAAGATCGTGGAAACCGCCGGGCACAACCCACGCGAGCATATCGAGGATTTCAAAAGCCACGGCGTGACCGTGCTGCACAAGTGCACCGCCGTGCGCCATGCCGTTTCTGCGCAGAAGATGGGCGTGGACGTGATCAGCATCGATGGCTTTGAATGCGCGGGCCACCCCGGTGAGGATGATATCCCGGGCCTGATTCTGATCCCTGCTGCGGCCGACCAGATCAGCATTCCGATGCTGGCCAGCGGCGGCATTGGCGACGGGCGCGGGCTGGCTGCCGCGCTGGCGCTGGGCGCCGAAGGGGTGAACATGGGCACGCGGTTCTGCGCCACGGTGGAAGCGCCGATCCACGATGCGATCAAGCAGTTGCTGGTGGCCAACAGCGAGCGCGATACGCGCCTGATCTTCCGCCGGTTTCAAAACACCGGGCGCGTCGCGGCAACGCCGGTGTCTGATCGCGTGGTGGAAATTTCCGCCCGGCCCGAGGCGGTTTTCGAGGATATCCGCCCGCTGGTGTCAGGCGCTAAGGGGCGCGAGGCGCTGGAAACCGGCAATGTCGAGGCCGGGCTGGTCTGGGCCGGGCAGGTGCAGGGCCTGATTAACGATATCCCGACTTGCGCGCAGCTGCTGAGCCGCATGGTGGCCGAGGCAGAGGACGTCATCCGTGGGCGGCTGGGCGGGTTCCTCGCCTGATCCTTCCCGCGCGCTCGGATCGCCACTGGTTGCCAGCGGGAACGGCAGTACAAGAATTTAGGGGTGGTTGGCGCGGATCGCCTGCCATAGTCGTGGCCCGGCCATGACCACGCCGATCACCCCCGCCGTTGACTCGCTGACCGAAAAGGAAAGGCAGGTGTTGCGTCTGATGGTGCGCGGGCACGATGCCAAATCGATCGCCTGCCGCCTCGATCTTTCGGTGCACACGATCAACGAGCGCCTGCGGGATGCACGGCGAAAGCTTGCGGTTTCGAGCAGCCGGGAAGCGGCGCGGCTGCTTTTCGATGCCGAGGGAGAGCCTCCCAAAAATTCAGGGGACAGCGAATTGGGGGAAGCCCCGCACCCCGGCGATATGGAACAGCCTGGTCTGGCCGGACGAATGTCTCGTCACGGCTGGATCAAGACAGGAAGTATCGCCATGTCATTGCTGATGGGACTGGCCGCGCTTGTGGCGCTGCCGCTGATGAATGCGTCGTCAGATCCGCAACCCGCCGCCACGGTCGAAACCAGCGATCCCGCCATTATCGCCACCGCACGCCGTTTCCTCGAGCTTGCCGACCAGCACGACTGGGCCCAGACCTATCGCATGACCACGATGCGTTTCCGCAAGGCCAACACGCAGCAGGTCTGGGCGAACGTTTCGGAAAAGGTCCATGCCGACCTGGGCACGGTGCAATCGCGCCAATTGCTCAGCGAACAGAACCTGCCCGCACCCCCCAACGGCTATGAAGTGGTGAAATTCCGCAGCCTCTTTGCCAAGAAGGGCGAGGTGGTGGAGACGGTCACGTTGGAACACGTCGATGGCGCATGGCAGGTGGCAGGCGTGACA
Organism: Novosphingobium capsulatum NBRC 12533; assembly: GCF_001598375.1. GTDB lineage: Bacteria > Pseudomonadota > Alphaproteobacteria > Sphingomonadales > Sphingomonadaceae > Novosphingobium > Novosphingobium capsulatum. The sequence continues at coordinate 238,170 of NZ_BCYV01000007.1, read as the reverse complement.
GTGGGCTGAACTTGGCACGCCAGGGTTTCGCTACCGCTGGCTGCGTGCTGCCAGCGCCAGGATCGCCTCTGCCTGCTTGAGGTGGGGGCGATCGATCATCCGGCCATCGAGTTGCACTACGCCCAGCGCGGGATCGGCGGCGAACAGCGCCACCACGCGGCGGGCGTGGTCGATCTCGGCCGGGGTGGGCGTGAAGGCCTGATTGATCACCGGCACTTGCGCGGGGTGCAGCGCCATCATCCCGGTAAAGCCATCGCGGCGCGCCCGCGCGGCATAGCGGGCCAGGCCGTCGAGGTCTGCCAGCGCGGGATAGACCGTTTCGATCGCGGCCACGCCGGCCTTGTGCGCGCCGAACAGCGCCAGGCTGCGCACCAGTTCGTAGGGCGGGGTATAGCGGCCATCGTCTTCACGCGCGGTGGCAGCGCCGATCGCGGCGGGCAGATCTTCCGCGCCCCAGGTCAGCCCGCACAACGCCGCGCGCACATCGCCATAGCTGCCCAGTTCGAACACGGCGGCCGGCGTTTCGGTGGCAATCGGCAGGATCGGCACGGCCTGCGCGCCCATCATGGCCAGAAGCGTGCCGACGGTTTCCGCGCCTTCGGCCTTGGGCAGCATGATCCCGTCGGGCCGGCCGGGCAGCGCCGCCGCCAGATCGGCAGCGGCCATTCCACTGTCCACCGGATTGATCCGCACGAAGACCGGGCATGGGCGCGGGCCGGCCAGATACTCGGCGACGGCGTCGCGTGCCCCATCCTTGGCGGCGAGCGCGACCGAGTCTTCCAGGTCAAGGATCACCGCATCGGCGCCGCTCGCCGCTGCCTTTGAAAAGCGTTCGGGCCGGTCGGCCGGCACGAACAGCAAGGAGCGCAGCTTCATGCCGGCGTTCCCGCGATCAGCGCGCTGCGTGTGCATTTGCACACCACTTCGCCGCGCTGGTTGATCAGTTCATGCGCGAACGTGACGATGCCGGCGCCCGGGCGCGAGCGGGAGGGGCGCGTTTCCAGCACTGCGCTGGTGGCGTGGAGCGTATCGCCGATGAACACCGGCTTGGGCATGACCACTGCGTCATAGCCCAGGTTGGCCACCAGCGTGCCGAGCGTGGTTTCGCCCACCGACAGCCCGACCATCAGCGCGAATGTGAAAGTGCCGTTGACGAGGATCTGGCCGAACTCGCTGGCGCGCGCAGCCTCGGCGTCGAGGTGCAGCGGCTGGGGGTTGTGCGTCATGCACGAAAACAGCAGGTTGTCGGTCTCGGTCACGGTGCGGCGGATCGGGTGTTCGATCCGGTCACCCACGGCCCATGCATCGAAAAAGCGCCCGGTCATGGTTCAATCGTCCTGCTGCGTGATGCGCGCCAGCAGCGCATCGACTTGCACTTGCGCGCCCGCCTGGGTTTCGAGCGCGTCGACCACGCCATCGAACGGGGCAACCAGCGTGTGTTCCATCTTCATCGCTTCGAGGGTCAAGAGCTTTTGGCCCTTGGTGACGGTTTCCCCCTGCGCCACGGACACCGCGATGACGCGGCCCGGCATGGGCGCCAGGATCGCGCCATCGCCGGCCGTGGCGCCGTCGCTCGGCTTGTGGTGCCAGGGTTCGAGCCGCCACACCTGTCCGTGTTCGCAGACCAGGGTGAACGGTGCCGGATTGGTTGCGGCGCCAGCGAAGGCGATTTCAATGGGCGCGCCATCGAGCAGGAAATGCCCGGTGCGAACGGGCGCGGCATTGAGGCGCAGGCCTGGCGCCAGGCTGGGCACAACGAGCCGCGCAGCGGCCTTGGCGAGGGCCGCTGCCGAGGGTGCAAGCGGCTCTGCCAGAGCGGCACCGTCACGGCCGATCAGGCCGGTATCAACGTCGCCGGCGACAAACTGCGGATGGTGCAGCAGGCGCGCGAGGAACGCGGCATTGGTGCGCACCGGCCAGATGGCCGTCTCGTCGAGCATCTTGGCGAGACGCTGGCGCGCGTCTTCGCGGCTGGGGCCATGGGCGATGACTTTGGCGACCATCGGATCGTAGAACGGGCTGATCGTGTCGCCCTGCGCCACGCCGGTATCGATGCGCCCGCCCTCAACCATCCCGAACTGCAGATGGTCGAGCCGGCCGATCGAGGGTAGGAAGCCCTTGGCCGGGTCTTCGGCATAGAGCCGCGCTTCCATTGCCCAGCCCTGGATCGTCAGTTCGTCCTGGCGGCGGGGCAGCGGTTCGCCGCTGGCCACGCGGATCTGCCATTCGACCAAGTCGACCCCGGTGGTCGCCTCGGTCACCGGGTGTTCCACCTGAAGCCGGGTGTTCATTTCCATGAACCAGATGCGATCGGCGCGCAGGCCTTCCGAGCCATCGGCGATGAATTCGATCGTGCCGGCGCCCTGATAGCCCACGGCCTGCGCCGCGCGCACCGCCGCCTGGCACACCGCGGCCCGCGTCGCTTCGTCCATGCCGGGCGCCGGGGCTTCCTCGATCACCTTCTGGTGGCGGCGTTGCAGCGAGCAATCGCGTTCAAACAGGTGGACCACGTTGCCGTGCGCATCACCGAACACCTGCACTTCGATATGGCGGGGTGAGAGGATGTATTTCTCGATCAGCACATGCGCGTTGCCGAACGAGGCAGCCGCCTCGCGCTGGCACGAGGCGAGCGCGTCGGCAAAATCCTGCGGCTGTTCGACCAGGCGCATGCCCTTGCCGCCGCCGCCGGCCACGGCCTTGATCAGGACCGGATAGCCGACCTTGGCCGCTTCGGCCGCCAGGAATTCGGCATCCTGGTTTTCGCCCAGATAACCCGGCGTGGTCGGCACGCCGGCCTGCTGCATCAGTGCCTTGGCCGCGTCCTTGAGGCCCATCGCCGAAATCGCGGCGGGCGGCGGGCCGACCCACACCAGGCCCGCGTCGAGCACGGCTTGCGCAAAGGCAGCGTTTTCCGAAAGGAAGCCATAGCCGGGGTGGATCGCCTGGGCGCCGGTTTCCAGCGCGGCGGCGATGATCTTTTCACCCACCAGATAGGATTCGCGCGCCGCCGCCGGGCCGATGGCCACGGCCTGGTCGGCTTGGGCCAAGTGCATGGCCTGGGCGTCTGCTTCCGAATAGACGGCCACCGTGCGCAGGCCCAGGCGACGGGCGGTGCGGATGATCCGGCAGGCGATTTCGCCACGGTTGGCGATAAGGATGGATTGGATCATGCGCGCTTACATCCGAAACACGCCGAAGGACGGACGATCGGCAAAGGGGGCTTCCAGGCAGGCTTCCAGCGCCAGGCCGACCACGTCGCGGGTCTGCACCGGATCGATCACGCCGTCGTCCCACAGGCGGGCGGTGGCGTAATAGGGATTGCCTTCGTCTTCGTATTTCTGGCGGATCGGCGCCTTGAAGGCTTCGGCCTGTTCGGGCGTCCAGCTTGCGGCATCGCGGTGCACGGTGGCGAGCACGCTGGCCGCCTGTTCCCCGCCCATCACCGAAATGCGCGCGTTGGGCCAAGTGAACAGGAAGCGTGGGCCATAGGCGCGGCCGCACATGCCATAGTTGCCCGCGCCAAAGCTGCCGCCGATCAGCACGGTGATCTTGGGCACTTGCGCGGTGGCGACGGCCGTCACCAGCTTGGCGCCATGCTTGGCGATACCTTCGGCTTCATACTTGCCTCCGACCATGAAGCCCGAGATGTTCTGCAGGAACAGCAGCGGAATGCCGCGCTGGCAGGCCAGCTCGATGAAATGCGCGCCCTTTTGCGCGGATTGTGAAAACAGCACGCCGTTGTTGGCCAGGATGGCCACCGGCAGTCCGTGGATGTGGGCAAAGCCGCAGACCAGCGTGGTGCCGAACAGCGCCTTAAATTCGTGAAATTCGCTGCCATCGACGATCCGCGCGATCACTTCGCGCACATCGTAGGGTGCGCGCACATCTTGCGGGATCACGCCATAGAGCCCTTGCGGATCATGCAGCGGCGGGCGGCTCTCGCGGCGTTCCACCCGCGCGCGATCGGGCGCGCCCAGGTGCGAGACGATATCGCGCACGATCGACAGGGCATGTTCGTCGTTTTCAGCAAGGTGATCGACCACGCCCGACTGGCGCGCGTGGAGATCGCCGCCGCCGAGATCTTCGGCGCTGATTTCCTCGCCCGTGGCAGCCTTCACCAGCGGCGGGCCGGCCAGGAAGATCGTGCCCTGATCCTTCACGATCACGGTCTCGTCGCTCATCGCCGGAACATAGGCGCCGCCGGCGGTGCACGATCCCATCACGGCGGCGATCTGGGCAATGCCGGCCGCGCTCATCCGCGCCTGATTGTAGAAGAACCGGCCAAAGTGATCGCGATCGGGAAACACCTCTGCCTGGTTGGGCAAGTTGGCGCCACCCGAGTCCACCAGATAGACGCAGGGCAGGCGGTTTTCCTGCGCGATTTCCTGGGCGCGCAGATGCTTTTTCACCGTCATCGGGAAATAGGTGCCGCCCTTGACCGTGGCATCGTTGGCAAAGACCATGCACTGCCGCCCGGAAACGCGGCCAATGCCGGCGATGATGCCCGCGCCGGGCACTTCGTCGTTATAGAGGCCATTGGCCGCCAACTGGCCCACTTCGAGAAACGGCGAGCCAGGATCGAGCAGCCGCTCTACCCGGTCACGCGGCAAGAGCTTGCCCCGCGCGGTGTGGCGGGCGCGTGCGCGTTCATCGCCGCCCAGGGCTGCCTTGGCGACGCGGGCGCGCAAGTCTTCGGCCAGGGCGCGGTTGTGCGCGGCGCGCGCCTGCGCGTCCGGGCTGGCCAGATCGATGGCGGTGGGTAGGACTGGCGCGCTCATCCCTTAATTCCAATCAGTTCGCGGCCGATCAGCATGCGGCGGATTTCGTTGGTACCCGCGCCGATATCGAGCAGCTTGGCATCGCGCAGATAGCGTTCCACCGGCCAATCCTTGGTATAGCCGGCGCCGCCCAGCGCCTGGATCGCCTCGCCCGCGACGCGAAATGCGCTTTCGCTGGCGAGCAGGATGGCGCCGGCGGCATCGAACCGCGTGGTCTGCCCGGCATCGCAGGCGCGCGCCACGGTATAGACATAGGCCCGCGCCGATTGCAGCGCGACATACATATCGGCCACCTTGGCCTGCATCAGCTGGAACGTGCCGATCGCCTTGCCGAACTGCTGGCGTTCGCGCACATAGGGGATCACCGTGTCGAGGCAGGCCTGCATGATGCCGATCTGCATGCCCGCCAAAACCACGCGCTCGTAATCCAGCCCGCTCATCAGCACGCCCACGCCGCCGTTGACGGGACCCATGACGTTTTCGGCCGGGACGAAGCAATCGTCGAACACCAGCTCGCACGTGGGGCTGCCGCGCAGGCCCATCTTGTCGATCTTTTGCCCGATCGAGAAGCCCGGCATGCCGCGCTCGATCAGGAACGCGGTAATGCCCTTGGCGCCGGCATCGGGCGCAGTCTTCGCATAGACCACCAGGGTATCGGCATACGTGCCGTTGGTGATCCAGAACTTGGTGCCGTTAAGGCGGAAGCCACCATCGACTGCATCGGCACGCAGCTTCATCGCCACAACATCCGAACCGGCGCCGGCTTCCGACATCGCCAGGCTGCCAACGTGTTCGCCCGATACCAGCTTGGGCAAGTACTTGGCCTTTTGCGCGGGATTGCCCCAGCGGCGGATCTGGTTGACGCACAGGTTGGAATGCGCGCCATAGGACAGGCCCACTGCGCCCGAGGCGCGGCTGACTTCTTCCACCGCGATGACATGGTGGAGATAGCCCAGGCCCAGTCCGCCGAATTCCTCCTCCACGGTCACGCCATGCAGGCCGAGCGCGCCCATCGGCTCCCACAATTCGCGGGGGAAGCGGTCTTCGGTGTCGATCGCGGCGGCCAGCGGCGCGATCTGCTCGTCGGCAAAGCGGCCAGCGGCCTCGCGGATCATCTGGGCGTTTTCATCCAGGCCGAAATCGAGTTCGGGGGTTGCACGCACGGCTTTGTCTCCTCTTCCCGCCCACTGTTTTCTGTGGCCATGATACCGCGCCGCTGGCTGCGCAGGAAATTGATTTTCGCAGCGGATTTGCATAGAAAAAACCTATGTTGAAACGCAACCACCTGCGCCAGTTCCTGGCCATCGTCGAAACCGGCGGTATCAGCGCGGCCGCGCGGCGGCTGAACCTGAGCCAGCCGACGCTGTCGGCCGGCCTGGCCGAACTGGAGCGGCTGGTGGGGGCGCCCTTGCTGATGCGCGATCGCAAGCAGATCCGCCTGACGGCGGCGGGCACGCGCCTGCTCGCCCATGCCCGCACGATCGAGCGGGAGTTTCGCCTGGCCGAAACCCCGGCGCAGGATCTGGCCCCGGTGGCCGCGCCGCTGCGCCTGGGCGTGCTGGCCTCGTTGCCCGGCCGGGCGCTGGTGCAACTGGCGCGTGATATGCAGGGCACGCGCCCGCTGGTGCTGCTGGAAGGCAGCGATGCCGATCTCCGCCGCCGGCTGGGCGAAGGGCAACTCGATGCCATTCTCACCCTGCTGCATGGCGCGCCAGCGGAAGGAGCGGTGGTCGAGGAAGGCTATGCCATGCTGCTGCCGCAGGGCCATGCGCTGGCCGCGCGCACCATGGTCAGCGCGCTGGACCTGGCGGCCGATATCATGGTGGCGCGGCGCAGCTGCGAGATCCTGGGCGAAACCAGCCGCTTCTTCACCGCCCAGGGCGTGCGCCCGCACTTCCTGCTGCGCAGCGCTAACGAGGAACGCTGCATGGACCTGGTGCGGCAAGGGCTGGCAGTGACCACCGGGCCGGTGAGCCTGGCCGGCGATGGCGTGGTGGCGGTGCCGCTGGCCGGCTATGATTTCCGCCGTCGGCTGGGTCTGGTGGGCGGCGGCCAGGCGCTGGACCCGGCACTGGTGGCAAGTTGGGGCCGGCTGGCCGCCAGCTGGGCATGATCTGGGGCCGTCAGCCCAAGCCCCGGTTGGGGCGTTGAGATTCACCCGATCGGGGGTTTGTCGGCACGCGTGGTTTTGCAAAACATTGCAGGCCTGCGGGCATCCCTCTCTCCTGATCGGAGCCAACCATTATGACCGCGTCCCCCACCATGCCGACCGTCGTTCTTGTCCATGGCGCCTGGGCCGATGGATCGAGCTGGCAGCGCGTCATTCCCCTGTTGCTGGCGGCTGACGTGCCGGTGGTGGCGGTGCAGAACCCGACGACCTCGCTGGCCGATGACGTGGCCGCCACCGCGCGCACGCTGGCCACGGTTGCCGGGCCAGTGGTGCTGGTCGGGCATAGCTGGGGCGGGGCGGTGATCACCCAGGCTGGCAACGATCCCAAGGTCAAGGCGCTGGTCTATGTCGCCGCATTCGCGCCCAAGGCCGGTGAAACCGTGGGCGACCAGGTCGGCCGCCACGAAGCCCCACCGGCGCTGGGCAAGATCATCGACGATGGCGCTGGTTTCCTGACGCTGAGCGCGGCAGGCTGGATCGAGGACGTGGCGCAGGACCTGCCCGAGACCGAGGCGCGCGTGCTCTGCGCCACGCAGCCGCCGCTCGCCGCCAGCACCTTTGGCGACAAGGTGGAGCAGGCCGCGTGGGAAACACGCCCGACCTGGTACATCGTTTCCGCGCAGGATCGCATTGTCAGCGTGGCGCTGGAGCGCGAACTGGCCGCGGCGATGAACGCGCAGACCAGCGAAGTGGCGGCCGGGCACCTGAGCCTGCTGTCGCAGCCCGAGGCGGTGGCGGGCGTTATCCTCGACGCCGTGCGCGCGACGGCTGCAAGCCTCTGAAACATGTGCGCAGTGAACCAAGAGGCGCTTTTTCCTGTCATGGCTTCATGACAGGATCGTCGCGTCCTGCTCACGGCCGATACCGGATTCGGCCAAGCAATGGAGAGTGACATGGATGCGGTAACGACGAAGTGCCCGATGGGCGGCGGCGAGGGCAAAAAGCGGCCCCTGTTGGGACGGACGAACCAGGACTGGTGGCCCAAGGCCCTGCCGCTGGCGATCCTGGCGCAGCATGGCCAATCGGCCAGCCCCTATCCGCAAGGGTTCGATTATCGCACCGCGTTCAAGGGGCTGGATTATGCGGCGGTGAAGGCCGATCTGCATGCCCTGATGACCGACAGCCAATCGTGGTGGCCGGCCGACTATGGCCATTATGGTCCGTTCTTCATCCGCATGGCCTGGCATTCGGCCGGCAGCTATCGCAGCGGCGATGGGCGCGGCGGCTCGTCATCGGGCTCGCAGCGGTTTGCGCCGCTCAATTCCTGGCCCGACAACGGCAACCTCGACAAGGCACGGCGCCTGCTCTGGCCGATCAAGCGCAAGTATGGCGCGGCGCTGAGCTGGGCTGACCTGTTCATCATGGCCGGCAATGTTGCGATCGAGTCGATGGGCGGCCCGATCTTCGGCTTTGGCGGCGGACGCGAGGATATCCACGAACCGGCCCTCGATGTGTTCTGGGGCATGGAAGAAACCTGGGTGGGTGACCCGCAGAACCAGACCCGGATCGACGAGGCCGCCGGCCTCAAGATCGAGGGTCCGCTCGCCGCGATCCAGATGGGGTTGATCTATGTGAACCCCGAAGGACCGGGCGGCGTGCCCGATCCCATGGCCTCGGCGCGCGACATTCGCGAAACCTTCCATCGCATGGGTATGGACGATACCGAAACCGCCGCGCTCACCGCCGGCGGGCACACCTTTGGCAAGGCCCATGGCGGCGGCGATGCCGCACTGGTGGGGGCCGCGCCCGAAGGGGCCGACATTGCCCAGATGGGCTTTGGCTGGACCTCTACCCACGGCACCGGGATGGGCGATGACACGATCACCTCGGGCATCGAGGGATCGTGGACGCCCACGCCCACGCAGTGGGACATGACCTATTTCGACATGCTGCTCGACCACGAATACGAACTGGTGCGCAGCCCGGCCGGCGCGCACCAGTGGCAACCGGTGGGCAACCCCGAAGAGACCCTGGCCCCCAAGGCGCATACGCCGGGCGTCAAGGTGCCCACGATGATGACCACGGCCGACATGGCGATGAAGGTCGATCCGGCCTATCGCGCGGTGATGGACCGTTTCCGTGCCGATCCGGCCTATTTTGCCGACAGCTTTGCCCGCGCTTGGTTCAAGCTGACCCACCGCGACATGGGGCCCAAGGCGCGCTATCTCGGGCCAGACGTGCCGGCCGAAGACCTGATCTGGCAAGATCCCATTCCCGCGCGCGATTATCCGCTGATCGATGCCGCCGATGTGGCCACGCTCAAGACCGCGATCGCCGGCTCAGGACTGTCGGTGGCTGAACTGGTCGGCACGGCCTGGGCCTCTGCGGCCACCTATCGCGGATCGGACCGGCGCGGCGGCGCCAATGGCGCGCGCATCGCGTTGGAGCCGCAGCGCCAATGGGCGGTGAACGAGCCGGAGAAGCTGGCGCGCGTGCTGGACGTCTATGCCGGCATCAAGGCGCAGTTCGATGGTGCGGCCAGTGGTGGCAAGAAGGTGTCGCTGGCCGATCTGATTGTGCTGGGCGGTGGCGTGGGCATCGAACTGGCCGCCAAGGCCGCCGGCCGCACGGTGGACGTGCCGTTCACCCCGGGCCGCACCGATGCCACGGCGCAGCAGACCGACGCCGAAAGCTTTGCCTGGCTCGAGCCGCATGCCGATGGTTTCCGCAACTATCTGGCCGGGCCGACCGATGTGAACGCCGAGGAGCTGCTGATCGACCGGGCGCAGTTGCTGGGCCTGGGCGTGGCGGAAATGACCGTGCTGGTTGCCGGGCTGCGCGTGCTGGGTGCCAACCATGGCGGCGCGGCGCATGGCGTGCTGACGGCGCGGCCGGGCCAGTTGACCAACGATTTCGTGGTCAACCTGCTCGACATGGCCACGGCCTGGGCGCCGGCCGGCGATGAAGCGGAAACCTACGTGGGCAAGGATCGCGCCAGCGGCGCGCCGCGCTGGACGGCCACGCGCGTCGACCTCGTGTTCGGGGCCAATGCCCAGTTGCGCGGGGTGTGCGAGGTCTATGCCGGGCTGGATGCAGAAGACAAGTTCGTGGACGATTTCATCGCCGCCTGGACCAAGGTGATGAACGCAGACCGCTTCGACTTGCTCGATTGATCGCGTGCCTGGTTGGCTGGCGCCGCTGCCTCAGGGTGGCGGCGCCAGTGAATCTCGCTCTACCAGGTGAAAATCGAGCATGACCTGGCGATCGCCGGTCTCGCCGCGATCGAGCAGCAGGCTGGCGGCGGCATAGCCCATTTCCTCGATCGGCTGGTAAATCGTGGTGAGATAGGGCCAGACCGACTTTGCCACCCAGCTGTCGTCGAAGCCGCACAGCGAAATATCGTGCGGCACGCGCAGCCCGGCGCGGGCGCAGGCGACCATGACCCCGGCGGCGGAATCATCGTTGGTGGCAAAGATCGCGGTGGGGCGCGGGTCGCGCGCCAGCAAGTCCATGCCGGCGGCAATCCCGCTTTCGAACGAGAACAGGCCATCGGCCTCTGCCACCACCAGATCGGGATCGAACTGGCGGATCGCCGCGAGGAAGCCGGTGCGGCGCCGATCGCCGGCGCGGTGCAAGGGCGGGCCGGTGACCACGCCCAGGCGGCGATGGCCCAGCGCCCAGAGGTGGCGGGCGACCAGCGCACCGGCGGCAGCATCGTCGATGGCCACGCAGGGAGAGCGGCCCAGCTCGCTGTTGGGCGCGATGCGGGCATAGCGGACGCCGCGCCGCTCCAGAAAGGCGAGGACCTGGACATTGTCGGTCAGCGGCGGGGTGAGGATGAACCCGTCGCAGCGGCTGTTGCGCACGATCGCATCAAGCTGGGCCTCCACCTCGGCGCGGGGCAGGTCCGAGGCGATGTTGTCGATGCGCAGGTGGTACTGCTGCTCGACACAGGCGCGATAGACGCCCGACTGGATCTTGATGGTGTAGTTGGGACTCGGGTTGTCGAACAGCAGCCCGACGATGAACGTGCGCGATCCGGCCAGCGACCGCGCCGCAGCATCGGGCACGAAGGCCAGCGCGGCGATCGCGGCCTCGACCTTGGCGCGCAGCGTGTCTGACACATGCGGCTCGCGGTTAACCACGCGCGACACGCTTTTGAGCGAGACCCCGGCGAGCCGGGCAACGTCCTCCATCGTGGCGCGTTCCTTGGCGCCAGCGGGGCGGGAAAGGGGGCCGGCAAGCGCGGCGGGGTCAGATGGGGATTGTGGCATTTTGGCCGACGGGTGCCTCTCCATGTCAACCATTATGGCTATTTCTTTCGGCAGGTCACGCGAAATTCTGACAGCGCAGTCTTGACAGCGCTGACTGATTCATTTCAAACCATGGCTAAGCAAGATCGAAAACTTGCCGCCGATGGAGAGGATATCGATTGCGGTTCGAAGCATGGCTTCGGGCGCTGGGCCGTTGCGGCCCGTTTCTTCCCCATTTCGGCATGCGGCCATTGCCCGGGCAGTGCCTGTCTGCGCCACGTGCGCAAGCCAGGCAGGGCGTGGCCGCGAACGGGAGCACTACCCGCGGCGCACGTGCACGCGGGAACAAAAAGGGAGGGAAGACATGAAGCTGATCCAGACAGCATGCCTGATTTCGGCGGTGGCCCTGGCCGCGCCGGCCTATGCCCAGAGCACGCCCGCGCCGGTACCGGCGCAAGATGCGGCCAAGACCGCCAGCGACGATGTGTCGATGCCCGATATCGTCGTTACTGCCACGCGCGACAAGACGCTGCTATCGAAAACACCGATTGCGCTGACCGCGATCACCGGCGATGGCCTGCGTTCCAAGGGCGTGACCAATCCCACCGCGCTGGGTGACCAGGTGCCCGGCCTGTCGATCGACCGCACCAATGGCCTGCAGATCACCATTCGCGGCGTGACTAGCACCGACGGCACCGAAAAGGGCAACCCTTCGGCCGCGTTCCTGGCCGATGGCGTCTATCTGGCGCGGCCGCAGCAGGCCGACGTGAGCTTCATGGACGTGGACCACGTCGAAGTGCTCAAAGGGCCGCAAGGCACGCTCTATGGCCGCAACACCACGGCCGGCGTGATCAACGTGATCACCAAGCGGCCCAATTTCGAGCGGGCCAGCGTGGAAGCCAATGCCGGCGTGGGCAATTACAACGCCTACAATGCCGACGCGGCCTTCAACCTGCCGGTCAACGACTGGGCCGCCTTCCGCCTCTCGCTCAATTTCGACACGCGCGACAATTTCGTCAAGGGCGTGGCCAACGATCCCAATTACAACAACAAGTTCCGCACCAATATTTCAGCCCGCCTGCAGGGCCTGTTCAAGCTGGGCGATCGCGGCGAACTGCTGCTGCGCGGCGGCTATTCACGGCTGACCGGATCACGCGATTCCTCGGTGCCGTTCAGCAATTTCTATCAGGTTGGCAACAATCCCAGCGGCGGGCGCTTTGCCGTGTGGGCACCGATCGGCGATACCCGCCAGTCGCTCACCACGCCGCTCGCCAGCGCCAATTTCAACGCGCCGCTCACCTATGTGAACCCGGTCGATGGCCAGACCTATACCTCGGGGCTGTCGGCGCACCAGTATGGCGGCGGGGATCAGTCTTCGTTCAAGCCCAACGTGCATGACATCGCCTATAATCTCGACGGCGAATTCAACTATGATTTCGGCGGCGTGAAGGCGACGTACCTTGGCTCGATCCGCCAATACGAAGCCAAGGAAAACAGCAACGTGCTTTCGGGTGGCGTCAACCTGCCCGGCACGTTCAACGGCGATTACACGCAGCAGAGCCACGAGTTGCGCCTGGCGTCGAGCGGCGATGGCCCGCTCAAGATCCAGGGCGGCCTCTATTACTTCCGCGAAGAATCGCGGATCGCGTTCTTCATCTACAACCTGGTGCCCTTCGCGTTTGGCAACACGTTCATCTACGGCTTCCCGCAGCACACGATCTCGTCCACCAAGGGCGCGTTCACCCAGGGCACCTACAAGGTGACCGATGCGCTGCGCGTCACGGCGGGCATTCGCTATACCGCCGACGATCTCTCGCGCTATGGCCACACCGTGCACCTCAACACGCTGGGCGGCCAGCCGCTGGTGGGCGGGCAGTATTCCATCGATCCCAACACGCCCGCAGCGCCGGGCGGGCCGACCGTGGGCAGCGGGCGCAGCTATGTCAACGATGCCTCGGTCAAGGGCCGCAAGGTCACCTGGCGCCTGGGTTTTGACGCCGATGTGCTGGGCGGGCTGCTCTATGGCTCGATCGCCACCGGCTACAAGGTTGGCGGCTTTGGCGATGGCTGCTCCACCGGCGGCGCTGGCCAGTCGCTGGTCACCTCGCAAGGGGAACGCTGCGATTATTCCACGCCGGGGGCAACGCCCGGTTCGCTCAAGTATGCCGATCAGCATGCCATCTATTACGAGCCGGAAACCCTGACCGACTATGAACTGGGCTTCCGTGGCCGCGTGGCGCCGTGGATGAAGGTCGATACCAACCTGTTCCTGTATGATTACAAGAACATGCAGCTAAGCGCGGTGATCCCGATCAATGGCGCCAACCAGACCGTGACGACCAATGCGGGCAAGGCGCGCGTGCTGGGCTGGGAATTCGAGACGCAGTTCTTCCCGATGCGCGATCTCAACCTCACGCTCGGCGTCGATCTTACCGACGGGCATTATACGCAGTTCTGCCCCTCGGGCGTGGTCAACGGCACCTGCGCCATCAACTATGCCGGGCAAAAGCTTGATCGCACCCCCGCCACCGTCATTTACGGCGGGGTGAACTACACCGTGCCGGTCGGTTCGGGCAATGTCGTCGCTTCGGTCTATTCGCGCTATTCGTCGGCCTATTCGGTGACGGTGTTTGGCGATACCGGGTCTTACTGGCTCAAGCTGTGGACGCCTTCGCGCTCGCGCACCCAGGCGAGCCTGACCTACAATGCGCCGAACGACACCTGGTATGCCTCGGCCTTCATCAAGAACATCGAGAACAAGGTTTCGCTGGTGACTGGCAACGCCACCAGCCTGACGATGAGCGATCCGCGCACTTTCGGCGTGCGCGCCGGGGTCAAGTTCTAAACACCGGTCTACCCTGCTGCGGGCCGCGCGCCGCCTGGTGCGTGCGTGCGGCCCGCTTTTTTCTTTTTCGTTCCAGCAAGGATCCCAGCGATGAAACGCCATTTGCCCTTCGTGCTCGGCTGCGCCGCCCTGGCGCTTGGCAGCGGTGCGCGCGCCCAGCAGGCGCCCGCGGTCGACATGGCAGCGGCGCAGGCCCGCGCCGATGCCACGCTTGCCAAGATGAGCGCCGACGACAAGGTGATCCTCACCCACGGCGTGATGCCGCTGCCGTTCCTGCCGGGGGCCAAGATCCCGGCTGGGGCGATTTTCGGCGCTGGCTATGTCGCCGGGATTCCGCGGCTGGGCGTGCCGGCCTTGACCGAAACCGATGCCAGCCTGGGCGTTGCCTGGGTGGGCGGCTTGCGCAAGGATGGCGCCACCGCCCTGCCATCGGGCCTGGCCCAGGCGGCAAGCTGGAACCCTGACTTGCTCTATCGCGGCGGCGCGATGATCGGGGCAGAGGCGCGGGCCAAGGGCTTCAACGTGCTGCTGGCCGGCGGCGTCAACCTGATGCGCGATCCACGCAATGGCCGCACGTTCGAATACCTGGCGGAAGACCCGCTGCTCTCGGGCGATCTGGTGGGCGCGGCGATTGCCGGCATCCAGTCGAACCACATCATTTCGACGATCAAGCACTTTGCGCTCAACGGCCAGGAAACCGGGCGCAAGTATGTCGATGTCAAGATTGCCGAGGGCGCGGCGCGGGAAAGCGATCTGCTGGCGTTTCAGATCGGCATCGAAAAGGGCCAGCCTGGCGCGGTGATGTGTGCCTACAACCGCATTGGTGGGGCGCAGGCCTGCGCCAGCGACTGGGCGCTCAACAAGGTGCTCAAGGGCTCTTGGGGCTACAAGGGCTTCGTCATGTCTGACTGGGGCGCGGTGCCCGGGGTCGAAGCGGCGCTGGGCGGGCTGGATCAGCAATCCGGCGCAGAGCTGGACAAGGCGCTCTATTTTGCTGACGTGCTCAAGGCCAAGGCAGGGGCCGACAAGGCCTATGCCGCCCGCCTCGATGACATGAACCGCCGCGTGCTGACCGCGATCTATGCCATGGGCCTCGACAAGCACCCGGCCCGGCCCGGCGGCGCGATCGATTTTGCCGCCCATGCCCAGGTGGCCGAAGACGTCGCGCGGCAGGGCATCGTGCTGCTCAAGAACAATGGCGCGCTGCCGCTGGCCAAGACGGCCGCATCGATCGCGGTGATCGGCGGCTATGCCGACAGCGGCGTGCTGGCCGGCTCGGGCTCGAGCCTGGTCATGGGCGAAGGAGGCCCGGCCGCGACGCGTTCGCTGGGCGGGGATGGACCGTTTGCCGCGCTGATGCAGCAAAGCTATCACCGCTCCAGCCCGCTCAAGGCGATCCAGGCCCTGGCTCCCAAGGCCACCATCACGTTCCGCGACGGGCGCTATATCGCCGATGCCGTGGCAAAGGCACGGCAGGCTGAGGTGGCGATCGTGTTCGCCACCGAATGGCGCACCGAAGGGGCCGATCAGCCCGACCTGTCGCTGCCCGATGGCCAGGATGCGCTGATCGCCGCCGTGGCGGCAGCCAATCCCAACACCATCGTGGTGCTGGA
Organism: Novosphingobium capsulatum NBRC 12533; assembly: GCF_001598375.1. Classification (GTDB taxonomy): domain Bacteria; phylum Pseudomonadota; class Alphaproteobacteria; order Sphingomonadales; family Sphingomonadaceae; genus Novosphingobium; species Novosphingobium capsulatum. The sequence goes on along the minus strand of NZ_BCYV01000007.1, from coordinate 222,571 downwards.
AACCGGCGGCCCGGTGATGATGCCCTGGCTCGACAAGGTCGCCGGCGTGGTGGAGGCTTGGTATCCCGGCGCGCGCGGGGGCGAGGCGATCGCCTCGGTCCTGTTCGGCGATACCAATCCGGGCGGACGCCTGCCCGTCACGTTTCCTGCCAGCCTCGATCAGTTGCCCCGGCCCAAGCTGGACGGCGCGGATTGGGTGGAGCCCAATTTCGGGGGTGATCCGGCCCCGGGCAAGGACCAGCTGCACGCCGATTATAACATCGAAGGGTCTGACGTGGGTTATCGCTGGTTTGCCCGCAAGGGATACAAGCCGCTGTTTCCGTTCGGCTTCGGCCTAAGCTACACCAGCTTTGCCGCGCGCGACCTGAAAGTTTCGGGGCTGTCTGCCAGCTTTACCCTGGCCAATACCGGTCAGCGCGCCGGCGATGACGTGGGCCAAGTCTATCTCGTGAGCCGCAATGGCCAGCCGCTGCAACGCCTGGTCGGCTTCAAGCGGATGAGCCTGGCAGCCGGCGCGAGCCAGAGCGCCACGGTAACCTTCGATCCGCGCCTCCTGGCCGATTGGAAGGATGGGCGCTGGACCATGCCGGCCGGCGACTATGGCTTTGCCCTGGGGCGCAGCGCGGCCGATCTGGCGCAAGTGGTGACCGTCAAGCTGCCCGCGCGCAGCTGGAAGGATTGAGGCGATGGACCGCCGCCAGGCGATGGCCTTGATCGGCATGGGGGCGGCTGCGGCAGGTGTGCAAGGCATGCCTGCCGCAGCACGGGCTGCCGCGCCGGCCGCGAGCACGCCGCCGGGCGCAGCCTGGTTTGCTACCGTTGCCGGGCGGCCATGGCAGGCGCGCAGCCTGCCTGCGCCTGGAGCCGTGCCGGCCGATCCCTTTGCCACGGGCGCGCAAGTGCGGCTTGATGCGCCGCGCCAGACGATCGCCGGGTTCGGCGGCGCCTTTTCGGAAAAGGGCTGGCAGGCCCTGGCGGCGCTGCCGCAGGCACAGCGCGCCCGCGCGCTGGCGGCGCTGTTTGGCGATGATGGCTGCGCGTTCAACCATTGCCGCACGCCGATCGGCGCCAACGACATTTCGCGCCGGTGGTACAGCTATGATGAAACGCCCGGCGATTACGACATGGCGCATTTTTCCATCGCCAACGATCGCGAGACGCTGATCCCATTCATCCAGGCAGCCCAGGCGCTGCGCCCCGATCTCAAGGTCTGGGCGTCACCCTGGTCACCGCCGACGTGGATGAAGAAAGGCGGCCACTATGCCCAGGCGCCGGCCTGGCCGGGGCAGCCATCCAACGGCATCACCCCGGCGCAACTGGGCCAGGAGGGCTACGATTCCTTCCTCCTCGATGATCGCACACTGGCTGCCTATGCCCGCTATTTTCGCTGCTATGTGGAGGAATATGCCAAGGCCGGCATCCGCATCGACACGGTGATGCCGCAGAACGAATTCAACTCCGCGCAGCCCTTTCCCAGCTGCTGCTGGACGCCAGAAGGGCTGGCGCGATTCATCCCGTTCCTAGCCCAGGAAATGGGCAAGGTGGGCGTGCGCGTATTTTTCGGCACGCTGGAGCGCGGCAATATCGATCTGTTCGACCGTGTCATGGCCCATCCCGATGCCGCCGCCGCGATCAAGGGCATCGGCGTGCAATGGGCGGGCAAGGATGCGCTGCCGGCCTTGCGCGAACGCTATCCCGCGCTGGAGCTGTGGGGATCGGAGCAGGAATGCGGCGTGGGCACCAACGATTGGCGCTATGCCCGCTATGGCTGGCAGACGATCAAACGCTATTTCGAGCATGGCGCCACGGCCTGGACCTATTGGAACATGGTCATGCCCGAAGGCGGGATGAGCGGCTGGGGCTGGCCGCAGAACAGCCTGCTGGTGGTCGATACGCAGGCCGGCACGTTCCGCATGGGCGAGGATTACTGGCTGGTGCGCCATCTTTCCGCGCATGTGCGGCCCGGCGCGCGCATGGTGCCGGTCGACAGCTTCCTGGGCTATGTCGATCAGCTGGCGTTCCGCAATCTCGATGGCACGGTGGTGCTGGTTGCCAGCAATCCCGTGTCGCAGCCCTCGACCGTCACCTATCGCGTCGGGGACAAGGCGCTGGCCTTGCCGATGGAGGCGGATTCGCTCAACACCGTCATCCTGCCGCCAGCGCTGCTGGCCTGAACACCGCCGGGGGAACAAGACGCGATGCGCCAGGAACACGCCGATACCACTGCCACCGGCAAGGCGCATTTTGCTGTGCTCGATGGCCTGCGCGGCACGGCGGCATTGATGGTGGTGCTGTTTCACATCCAGGGCATCACCGTGCTGTGGCAGGGGGACAAGGTGGTGTTGCACCATGCCCCGCTGGCGGTGGATTTCTTCTTTGCGCTGTCGGGCTTTGTCATCGGCTATGCCTATGATGACCGCTGGCCGCGGATGAGCGTGGGCCAGTTCCTGCGCCTGCGTCTGGTGCGGCTGCATCCGTTGGTGATCCTGGGCGTGCTGCTGGGGTTCGCCAGCTACCTCCTCGATCCCCTGGGCGCGCCGGAACAGGCAATCGCGCTGTCGCGCGTGGTCGTGGCGCTCGTCATGGGGCTGGCGCTGATCCCTACCTGGCCCTTGCCCAACCGCTGGACCGATACCCACCCGCTCAACGGCCCATGCTGGAGCCTGCTGCAGGAATACCTGGGCAACCTGGCCTATGCCCTGGTGCTGCGCCACTGGTCCACGCGCGCGCTGGGCGTGCTCGCAGTGATCAGCGGCGTGGGGCTGGCCGCCAGCGGCATCGCGCTGGGTTCGCTGGACCAGGGTTCGTATTGGGAAACGCTGTGGATGGCGCCAGTGCGCCTGTGCTTCCCCTTTGTCACCGGGCTGTGGCTCTATCGCATGCGCGCCCGGCTGCCGCGCATCCGGCTGGGCTGGCCGCTGCTTTCGGCGATCATGGTCGGCGCCATGCTCCTGCCGATCTGGCCAGAGGTGGGCGGCATCAAGCTCAACGGCGTTTACGAAGCAGCCTGCGTCATCGTGCTGTTTCCCGCGATCATCGTGGCCGGCTGCCATTCGGCAGCCGGGCCGATCACCGGTTGGCTGGTGCGCGCCTGCGGGCGGCTGTCATACCCGATCTATATCACCCATTTCCCGTTCCTTTACGTGTGGATGAACTATGTCGCCAAGGCCCATCCCACCCCTGAGCGGATGCTGGTGATCGGCCTGGGCCTGGTGCCGCTGCTGGTGGCGGTGGCGTGGCTGGCCGATGTGGCGTGGGACCGGCCGATCCGTGGCTGGCTGGGCCGGCGGCTTCGCGCGCGCCAGCATCAACGTGCGGCATTCAGCGCCACGCCGTGACCTTCATCTGCCGGGCCAATCCGGGTTTACCCGCGTCAATTTGATCGCTACTTAAATTTTGATGGGCGACGTCTGGCATGGCCAAGACTTTGTCCAAAAATAGGAAAAGTAGGTCAACGCCAGTACCCGCGCGGGTGAGCGCGCACGATCAATCAGACCGGATCGTGCCAGCAGGTGCGAGGCCATGTGGACCAGGAAAAGTGGGAAAACCGTCGATGAACCGAGCCGCCGCCCTGATTGTCGCCCCCTTGCTGGCCCAGCTTTCCACCGCGTCCCTCGCGGCGTCCCCACATCCGGTGGGCGCCGCAGCACCGGCCCGGCAGGCCGCACCGCAACAGCCGGTGATCCCGGCCGATGCCGGGCCGGTGCTAACCGTGGGCAAGCAGCGCTTTCGCGATCTCAACCGCAACGGGAGGCTTGATCCTTACGAGGATTGGCGCCTGCCGGTGGCGCGGCGCGTGGCCGATCTGGTCGGGCGAATGACCCTGGCGGAAAAGGCCGGGGCGATGATGCACGGCTCGCTGGTCACGCCCGACAGCGCCGTGGGTACATCCTCGCAAGGCTATGATCGGGTCGCCGTGCAGCAGGCGATCGCGGGCCAGCATATCACCAGCTTCATCACCCGCCTGGCCGTCTCGCCCGAGCGCATGGCGCAGGAAAACAACGCGATCCAGGTGCTCGCCGCGCAGACCCGGCTGGGCATCCCGCTCACCATCAGCACCGATCCACGCCATCATTTCCAGGTGACGGTGGGGGCCAGCGCCGCCACCCAGGGCTATTCGCAATGGCCCGAAACCCTGGGCTTTGCCGCGCTGGGCGATGCCGCCTTGATGCGCCATTTCGGCGATGTGGCGCGCCGCGAATACCGTGCCACCGGCATCCACATGGCGCTTTCCCCCCAGGCAGACCTGTTTACCGACCCGCGCTGGCCGCGTGGCACCGGCACATTCGGGGCCAATGCCGATCTCGCCCGCACCATGGTGGAAGCCTATGTCATCGGCTTCCAGGGCAACGCCCACATGCTGGCGCGCGATGGCGTGGCCACCGTGGTCAAGCACTGGGTGGGCTATGGCGCCAATCCGCAAGGGTTTGACGGGCACAACTATTACGGGCGCATGGCCGTGCACGACGATGCCACGCTCAAGACGCATATTCGCCCGTTCCTGGGTGCCTTTGCCGCTGGCGTGGCGGGCGTGATGCCCACCTACGATATCATTTCCGGGCCCCATGTTGCGGGCAAGCCGCTTGAGCCGGTGGCCGCCGGCTACAATGCGCAACTGCTCGGCCTCTTGCGCAAGGACTATGGTTTCAAGGGCCTGGTCCTGTCGGACTGGGGCATCACCCGCGATTGCAGCCAGGCCTGCCGCGCGCCGACCCAGCCGCAGACGCCCAACGAGATTGCCATGCCCTGGGGCGTGGAAGACCTGACCCCGGCGCAGCGCTATGCCAAGGCCACGCGCGCCGGGATCGACCAGTTCGGCGGCGTGACCGAGCCGGAATGGATCATCCGCGACGTTCAGGCCGGCACCATTCCAATCGCCCGCGTCAACGCTGCCGTGGCGCGGATCATGACGCTCAAGTTCACCATGGGCCTGTTCGACAACCCGCTGGTCGATCCGGCCGCTGCGCGCGATGCAGTCACGCCCGCCGCGCTGGCCGAAGGGCGCAAGGCCCAGGCCCAGGCGCAAGTCATGCTGCGCAACGAAAGCGTCATCCTGCCGCTGGCAGCCGGCACGCGCGTCTATCTCAAAGGCATCGATGCGGCGCAGGCCCGCGCCCATGGCCTGGTAGTGGTGGAGCGCCCGCAAGACGCGCAAGTGGCGCTGATGCGGGCGACCACGCCGTTTGAGCGGCTGCACCCCAACAACTTCTTCGGCAGCCGCCAGAACGAGGGCCGCCTCGATTTCCGCCCCGGCAACGCCGATTACGATGCCGTGGCGCAAGTGGCGGCCACAGTGCCGGTGGTGCTCGCCGTGTTCCTCGATCGCCCGGCGATCCTCACCGAGATCCTGCCCAAGACCCGCGCCGTGCTGGGCAATTTCGGGGTGAGCGACGAGGGCCTGCTGGATGTGGTGACCGGCAAGGAAACCGCGCGCGGGCGCCTGCCGTTCGAACTGCCGCGCACGATGACGGCGGTGGAACGGCAGAACCCGGCTGTGGGCGATGACAGCGCCGATCCGCTGTTCCCGTTCGGATTTGGCTTGGGCCCGACAAATCCCGGCAATCGGTAATTTTCTATTGAGGCGCAATGGAAAACCGTTCACTTCGTTTCCCGTGCGGCAGGTAGTTGGCGGGGGTGGCACATGCAGAAAATTGCCATCGCATTGCTGCTCGGCTTGGTGTGTGGTTGTACAAAGCAACATAACCCGCCGCCGCGGCCGCCGAGAAACACACTGGATTTATTGTCTCAAGAGGATGCCGAGTTTGTACGGTCGCAGCTGAGGCTAATCGGACCCAACGCTGTAAAGGATTTTGAGTCTCCAGGATATCGAGAGTCCAAGTTGATTTTGCAAAAGCAAATCTTGGACAGTCGATCCTGCGTTGATGAATTTAAGAGAATGTATGCTGTTCGTGAAGTTCAGTCGGCAATTTCGCGTAATGATCTCCGTCTCTTCAAAGTTAGAAGTAACGGGTATGCATTCACTTATTATGTACCAGGTGCAAACAAATGCAGCTTTAGTTTTGATGGCTCTGACGCTGATCGAATCAGAGATTTATGGAACCCAAGTTTTGGCGATGATCAGCATTATGAGATAATTGATGAATGCGACGCCGCCATGAAAAAATACGCCGCCCAATACAACCAAATCATGTTGGCTATGGCGCCGCAGTCGCTGGAATTATCGTGTGGCGGTTCGAATCATCAAAATTGAGGCTGTAATGTAGGATTTGGTGATCGCTTCCCTATCTGGCAGTGGCACCACCCACGGGCCGATCGCGTGGTGACGCCGGCTGGACCGAGCGAACCGACTGGGCGTCCCGCCATTGGCGGAAAGCCCAGTCGTGTTTTTCATTCCTGCGGCAGGATCAGATACTTGGCGCCCGTCGCGCGGCGGTTGTAGTCGGCCACCACGTCGGCATCGAGCACGCGCGAGAGCGGCACCTGCGCCTTGTAGCTGGAGGCGAACAGCGTGGTCAGGTCCTGGCCGACGCGGGCCGTCATGCGGGCGCGCACCTCTGGCCCCAGGGCTTCCATCGTCGGGCCGAGCAGCCAGCCCGAAACATCCCAGACAAAGCCGATGTCGCGCGGCAGGGTGATCGGCCCGGTATCGAGCATGCCATAGACATACGCGCGCTTCTTGGCGGTGGAGCCATAGCGCGAATAGGCGCCGGCGGCCGCGCGGCCGACCTGTTCCATGGTGGAGAGGATGGTGCCCAGCAGCGGGCCGCCACCGATAGCGTCGAACACGGTGTCGGCACCGGTTGCTTCCAGGGCCTGGCGCAGGTCGGCCGCGAAATCGGGGCTGGAACTATCGACCACATATCCCGCGCCCAGGCCGCGCAGCAGGTCGGCCTGTTCGGGCTTGCGCACCACGTTGACCAGCGGCACGCCTTCGGCCGCGCACAGGCGCACCAGCATCTGCCCGAGGTTGGACGCGGCCGCAGTGTGGACGATGCCCTTGCCGCCCACGGCGCGCAGCGTTTCGACAAAGCCCAGCGCGGTCAGCGGATTGACGAAGGCCGCCGCGCCATCCTGTGCGCTCGTGCCTTCGGGCAGGACCATGCACGCCTCGATCGGGACAACGCGATGGCGGGCATACATGCCACCGGCAAAAGTTGCCACGCGGCGCCCGATCAGGGCCTGCGCGCGCGGGCTGCTGCCGGCAGCGATCACCGTGCCGGCGCCTTCGTTGCCCACCGGCATGACTTCGCCCAGGCGGCCGGACAGCGCGGCCAGGCCAGCCGGCGAGAGCGGCGCTTCCACGCGTCCGGGGGCAAACGTCGCCTGGTCGACGCGGGCAGAGCTGAACAGCAGGCCCAGGTCAGACGGGTTGATCGGCGCGGCTTCCACCGCGATCACCAGTTCGTTCTCGGCCGGTTCGGGCAGGGGCATTTCGGTGAGCGCGGCGATGATCTTGCCGTCTTCGTGCGCCTGGCTGGTCAGGACGAGGGTGGTTTGCGGTTGCATGGCGTTGGTGTTTCCGTTTTGTCAGCGGGCCCTGCTACATGGGATCGGGCAGCGGCGCTTGCAACCGCAGGTCAGCCCAGCTTGCGCAGCGGATCGCTGCCGTCCCAATCGCGCGCGGCCTCGCGCATCATGGCAAACAGCCCCGCGCCGCCTTCCATCAGCTTGACATATTCGATCACGCCACCCGGCCCGGCGCCGGCATCGGCATAGATCACCCCGCCGGTTTCGCCCACCTTGCCTTCGATCAGGATGGTGGCGCCGGCCTGGGCGAGCGCCGCGCGCACTGGCTCCAGATCATCTACTTCCACGCACACATGGTGCAGCCGGTCAGTCACCGCATAGGGGCCGGTATAGATCGACGGCGCATCGTTTTCCGCGCGGATCAGTTCGATCTGCATGTCGCCCCAATAGCCCCAGGCGGCTGAAAAGCGCGCGTCGCTCGGCTCGCCCAGATAGGTCATGTCGGCCAGCGTGATGCCTTCCATCAGGAAGAACGGACCGGCGCCGACCACCCTGGTCCAATAGTCGATCGCCGCATCGAAATTGGCGGGCAGGTAGGCCATCTGGAAGATCGGGCCAAACTGGGTGAGAGGGCCGCGCTGGGACATGGTATGCTCCGTGAAACTATCAGGCAAACAGGCGCTCGGGCGCTTCGAGCAGGCCCTTGAGCGTGGCGAGGAACGCGGCGGCCGCCGCGCCATCGACGGCGCGATGATCGACCGACAGCGTCAGCGCCAGCCGCGTTTCAAAGCCCACGGCGCCGCCCGGCAACTCGCATGGGGTGCGGACTGCCGCGCCCACCGCCAGGATCGCGGCCTGGGGCGGATTGATGATCGCGGCAAACTCTTCCACGCCGAACATGCCCAGGTTGGAGATCGAAAAGGTGCCGCCTTCCATGTCGTCATAGCCCAGCTTGCCGGCCTGCGCCTTGTCGATCAGGGCGCGGGTTGCGGCGGCAATGCCGGGCATGCCCAGGCGATCGGCCTGGCGCACGATCGGCGTGACCAGGCCCTTGGGGCTGGCCACGGCAATGGCGATATCGGCATGGGCAAAGCGGTGCACGCTGTCCCCGTGCACCTGCACGTTGACATCGCCGTGCTGGGCCAGGGTAAGCGCGGTGGCGCGCACCAGGTAATCGTTGATCGAGGCCTTGATGCCCAAGACCAGGTTGGCCGTCTGGCGCAGGGCGAGCAGCTCATCCAGCCGCGCACTGGTGCGCAGGTAGAAATGTGGAATGTCCTGCTTGGCCTGGGTCAGCCGCTGCGCCACCACCTTGCGCACCCGGTCGAACGGCACGACCGTGGGCAGGTTGGGCACCGCAACGAACGGCGCCATGCCGGCCGGCGCGGCAGCAGGGGCAGGCACCAGCGCCAGCACGTCAGCCTTGGAAATACGCCCGCGTGGGCCGGTCCCAGTGATGCCGGCCAGGGCAATACCGTGCCGCGCGGCCAGGCGCCGGGCGAGGGGAGAGGCGAATACCTTGGCCCCATCGGCCAGCTCGTCCTGCGGCGCGGGCAGCGCGCCCGCCAGGGCAGGCGTGGCCGCCGGGCGCAGCGCCTGCTGCACGTCTTGCAGGGTGATGCGGCCATCGCGACCCGAACCGGTGATCGGCTCGATATCCAGGCCGCTCGCCTCGGCCAGCTTGCGCGCCTCCGGGCTGATCGCGCGGTTGGTGAGCAAGGGCTTTGGCGCGGGCGGAGCCGATGCAGGCGCAGGCGTTGCTTCTTGTGCCGGCGCACTGCCGCCGCGCGCCGCGACGCTGGCATCGGCCGGGCGGAAGCCGGCGATGAACGCGTCGATATCCGCATCGCTGGTGCCGGGCTGGGCCAGCACTGCCAGCAGCGCCCCCACCGGCTGCGCGTCGCCGCCGGCCGGGACCAGCACGCGGGCGAGCACGCCGTCCCATTCGGCTTCAACCTCGTTGGTGATCTTGGCGGTTTCGATCAGGCACAGCAACTGGCCGCGGGAAAAGCTCGCGCCTTCCTCCAGCTTCCATTCGGCGAGGGTTCCCTCGGTCATTTCGATGCCCCACTTGGGCATGCAGAAAGGGCGGATGTCGGGCATCGCTCTCTCCTTCAGCGCCAGGCCAGGACGCGGCGCACGGCCGCCTCGATCTTGTCGACCGAGGGCAGGTACGCGCTTTCCAGCTCGCGCGCGAACGGGATGGGAGTGTGCGGCGGCGTCACCTGCTGCGGCGGCGCCTTGAGGCTGGAAAACGCCATTTCCGCCACCAGCGCGCACAAGTCTGCAGCCAGGCCGCAGCGCGGCGGCGCTTCATCGACCACGACCACTCGCCCGGTCACTTCCACGCTGTCGAGAATGGTTTCCTCGTCCAGCGGGCTGGTGGTGCGCAGGTCGATCACATCGCAGCCGATCCCCTCGGCGGCCAGGCGATCGGCCACGGCCTCGCACATGCCGAGCAGCAGGCCGGACGATACCAGCGTCACATCGCCACCGGCGCGGGAGAGGCGCGCGTGGCCGAACGGGATCATGAAATCCGGGTCGTCGGGCACTTCGCCGCTGGTGGCATAGAGCGCCTTGTGTTCCAGGAATATCACCGGATCATCATCGCGGATCGCGGTGCGCAAAAGGCCTTTCACGTCGGCCGGAGTGGAGGGCATCACCACCTTGAGGCCGGGCATCCCGGTCAGGATCTGGTGGACCGACTGGCTGTGCTGCGCGGCGGCGTTGAACCCGGCGCCATAGGCCATGCGGATCACCGCCGGGCACCGCGTCTTGCCACCGAACATATAGCGGAACTTGGCGATCTGGTTCCACAGCTGGTCAAGGCTCACGCCGATGAAATCGGCAAACATCAGTTCGGCCACCGGCCGCTTGCCCGACAAAGCCAGGCCGGCCGCGGCGCCCATGATCGCGCTTTCCGAAATCGGCGTGTCGATCACCCGGCCGGGGCCAAAGCGATCATAAAGGCCGGTGGAGGTAGACCAGATCCCGCCAATCGCCTCGGGCCCGCCGGCCGTGCCCATGCCACCCACCACATCTTCGCCCAGCACGACCACATCGGGGTCGCGTGCCATTTCCTCCATGATCGTGGAGAGCACGGCGTCGCGGTACATCATCTTGGTCATCGTTGCGTCTCTTCCCGCGATCAGTAGCTGATGTAGACGTCGGCCAGGACATCGTCGGCCGTGGGGCGCGGCGCGGCGCGCGCGGCGGCCACGGCGGCCTCGATCGTGCCCAGCACCTGCGCATCGAGCGCGTCGATATCGCCATGGTCGAGCAGGCCGGCGGCGGTCACCGCGTTGCGAAACCGCGTCAGGCAGTCACGTTCGGCGCGAATGCGCTCGATCTCGCCAGGGCCGCGATAGCGCTGCGGATCGCCCTCGAAATGGCCGAAGAAGCGTTCGGTATCGAACTCCACCGCCGCCGGGCCGCCGCCGCCGCGCACGTGGTCCAGCACTTCGCGCATGGTCTCGTGCACGGCAAAGAAATCGGTGCCATCGGCGCGCCAGGCCTTCATGCCAAACGCTTCGGCGCGGCTGGCAATGTCGCGATTGGTGCCCACGGCATAGGACACGCCGGTGTGTTCGGAATAGTGGTTGTTTTCGAACACGAAAATGCACGGGGCTTGGGTCACCACCGCCAGGTTCATCGCCTCGAACGTGGTGCCCTGGTTGCAGGCGCCATCGCCGGAAAAGGCGATCGCCACTTTCATGCCATCGGGTCCGGGTCCATCGGCCCGGCTGGCCAGCGCCGCGCCCACCGCGATCGGCGCGCCGGCGCCGACGATGCCATTGGCGCCCAGCATGCCCTTGTCGATGTCGGCAATATGCATCGATCCGCCCTTGCCCTTGCACAGGCCCTCGCGGCTGCCCCAGATCTCTTTCATCATCCCGTCCACGTCACAGCCCTTGGCCAGGCAATGGCCATGGCCGCGGTGGGTGGACACGATGCGGTCTTGCGTGCCGAGATGCTCGCACACCCCCACGGCAACGGCTTCCTGCCCGCAATAGAGGTGGGTGAAACCGGCGATCTCGCCGGTCTGGATTTCGACGTGCAGCCTTTCCTCGAACTCGCGGATGGTCTTCATCGCGCGATAGGCGTTCAGCAGGGCTTCGCGGCTCAGTTGCATTCCCTAACTCCCGACGGATTCTGTTCTGGCTGCCTGTGGTTTAAAGATGCAGCACGGTCTTGGCGATGATGCCCGCCTGCACTTCGTTGGTGCCGCCAAAGATGGTCCAGGCGCGGCTGTTGAGATAGCGGGCGGCGGCAACCTGGCTAGGCAGGCCATGCACCGCCTGCGGCGCCTGCGCGCCATAGAGCGGGCGCTGCCGTTCCAGTTCCAGCCCCGCCACGCCCAGCAGGTCCATCGCCAGCAGGTCGATATCCTGCCGCAGATTCGATGCCAGCAGCTTGACCAGCGAGGTCTGCGGCCCCGGCTTTTGCCCGTGGGCGATTTCGGACAGGATCTTCAATTCGATCATTTCCAGCGATTCCACCCCCAGGCGGATGCGCGCCACGCGGCGGCGCCATTCGGCATTGCCGGCCATGGTGCCGCCGTGGCCATCGGGCTGCTGGCTGGCATCGGCTTCGATCCGGCGCAGGTCATAGGCCAGCTTGGGCGCGTGGCATGATCCGCCGCGTTCGTTTTCGAGCAGGAACTTAGCCAGCTTCCAGCCGTCGCCCTCGGCGCCGACGCGGTCGCTTACCGGCACTTCCACGTCTTCCAGGAACACCTGGTTGACTTCGTGATCGCCGGCCAGAGTCAGGATCGGGCGCACCGAGATGCCGGGCTGGTCCATGTCCACCAGCAGGAACGAGATGCCAGCGTTCTTGTGCGCGCTGGCATCGGTGCGCGCCAGGCAGAACATGCGGTTGGCCCAGTGGGCGTGGGTGGTCCAGATCTTGGAGCCGTTGACGACATAGCGCTCGCCGCGTTCGTCGCTGACGCGCACCGCGCGGCATTGCAGGCTGGCCAGGTCCGATCCGCTGGCCGGCTCGGAAAAGCCCTGGCACCAATAGTCTTCGCCCGAGAGAATGCGCGGCAGGTAATGCGCCTTCTGTTCGGGCGTGCCGAAGGCATAGATCACCGGCGCCACCAGCTTCAATCCCAGCACGGTAAGATTGGGCGCGCCGGCCTCGGCACATTCCTTTTCAAAGATATAGCGCTGCACCGGGCTCCACCCCGTGCCGCCATATTCGCGCGGCCATTGATAGGCGAGCCAACCCTTGCGGTGGAGCACCGCGTTCCACGCCTGGCCGATGTCGGGCTCGACGAAGACCGATGGCGTTGCCGCCGCGCCATCGCGGATTTCGGCAGTGAGGTTTTCGGCCAGGAACGCGCGCACTTCGTCGCGGAAGGCCAGGTCTTGGGGAGAGAGATCGAGGTCCATAAGGGGCTATTTCTGAAGGATGGTGACGGCCGAAACGCCGGGTGCGCCATAGACGTGGCTGTAGGCCGTGCGCGGATTGCCGGGCACTTGCCGGCCACCGCCCGCGCCCCGCAGTTGCACGACGTTTTCATAGACCTGGCGCAGGCCCGAAGCGCCGATGGGCTCGCCACAGGCCAGGCACCCGCCATCGGTGTTGACCGGCAGCGCGCCGCCGATCTGCGTGCGTCCTTGCGCCAGCCAGGCTTCCTGCTCGCCATCGGCGCAAAAGCCGTTTTCGGCCATGTGCATGATTTCCGCGCCGGCTTCGGTATCCTGCAATTGCGCCACGGCAATATCGGCCGGGCCGATGCCGGCTGCCTCGAACGCGGCGGCAGAGGCCAGGCGCGTGGCGGTGGCCGTGCCGCCGCCGCTGTCGATGCTGGGGGCAAAAACCTCGAAGCTGCCGGGTGGGCGGGTGCGCATCGTGGCGGCGGCCAGGCGGATCGGTGTGGCGCCCAGCCGGCGGGCCATGCGCTCGCTCGCCAGAACCAGCGCCACTGCGCCTTCGCCTGGCGAGCAGAACATGAACTTGGTGAACGGGTCAGAGACCATCGGCGCATCGAGAATGGTGTCGAGCGCCACCGGCTCGCGCCGCCAGGCGTGCGGGGCGTGCACGCCGTTGGCAAAGGCCTTTTGCGCCACCAGCCCCAGCGTGCGGCGCGAAATGCCGTGCAGGTGCATGTAGCGCATGATCTTGGCGGCAAAGAACTGCGTGGTGACCATGTAGCCGGCCGCGCCATACCATTCGGGCAGGTTGTATTCGGCCGGCTTGGCATCGAAGGCGCCGCGCGGATGCTTGTCGAAACCCAGCGCCAGGCCCAGCTCGAACTCGCCCGAACGGATCGCCATCTGCGCGGAAAACAGCGCCGAACCGCCCGTGGCGCAGCCATTGCGCACATTGATGAACTGCACGCCGGTCAACCCCAGGTGCGATACCATGCTGTCAGGATTGCCCGCCGCGTCCGATCCGCCATAGGCAAACTGGATATCGCCCCAGTTCACCCCGGCATCGGCCAGCGCCGCGCGCACCGCGTGCACGCCCTGTTCCAGGCCAGAGAGCCCCGGCGTGCGGCCGAACGGGTGGATGCCGATGCCCACGATATGCACGCCCGCGCTCATGCTGCGCGCTCCGCAACGAGGGCCTCTGCCGGGGCGAAGGCGGGCAGCCACAGCGGATCGTCGGCGCTGTCATCCAGCGCCACGCGCGTGAGTTGCAGCGGCATGCCAATGCGGATGGCATCAAACGCCATGCCCACCAGGCGCGCCTGCACGATCACTTCGCCGGGCAGATCGACATAGCCCAGCGCCCAGGGCTTGAACGCGGCCGGGCCGGCATAGGGCGGCGCCTTGGGGGGGAAACGCTGGATGGTATAAGACCACAGCGTGCCCTGCGTGCCGAGCGCAACGGTATCGAAATCGCTGGTGCCGGGATGGGGGAAAACGATGCGCCCGGCGTCTGGCCGCTCTGCCCGTGCGCGCCCAGCCATCAGCCGCAAGGGCGCATCGGGCATGAACAGGGCAGCGGCTTGGGCCAAGGTCTTCCTCTTCCATATCACGCGCGGAACCATTGGCGATTCCGCTGTTCCCGATAAAGCGCGCCCGCCCCCCTCATGGCGACTCTTCAAAACGCTAGGCCTGCACAAAAGACGGGCTGGTGCCTGGCGGTTGCACGCGCACGGCAAGGCGCCCCTGCCCGGTGGAAGAGGCGCCTGGTGCCGCCAATGCTGCGGCCATGCTGCGCGGGATCACTTCTGCAGCGAGATGTAGCCAAGCTGGGCTGCCTTGAACACGGTCTGGCTGCGGTTGACCGCGTCCAGCTTGATCGAGGCGTTGTGGATGTGGAACCGCACCGTGGCGCGGCTGCGCCCGATGATCATGCTGATTTCCAGGTCGGTCTTGCCGATCGCCGCCCAGCGCAGGCACTCGACCTCGCGCTTGGACAGGCGCGATCCGGGCGGCAGCGCCTGGGCCGAGCCCATCGTATTGACATAGCTGGTGATGAACGTGCGCCCGACCAGGCCAAAGATATCGCCATAGCGCGCAAACAATGCGCCAAGGTCGGTCAGCGACTGGTCGAGCGGGTTGAACGACACCGCGCCGATCTGGCCGAACGGCAGGTGCACCGGCACGACGATGGCTGCGCGGGTCATCGCGCGGGCTTCAAAGTTGGTCAGGTCGATCGCCGCCAGATAGCGGTTGGGCGCGCGGGTGTGGCAGCCCTTTTCATTCACCCAGAACGGTTCGGCTTCAAAGCGGCAGGCGGTGGTGATCGGCGAATCGAGCGCAATGCGCGGATTGTGCCACCAGGCCTTTTCGCTGGTCCACCCGAACACGTCGCGCGCGAGCACGTTGCCGTCCACGTCCATCGGCGTGCGCTTGTCGGCGATGTTGTGCGCCGGCGCGGCCTGCATGCCGCAATTGCGGGCAATGGCATCAAGCGCCTGGGCGGCGCGGCGAATCTCGTCGGGCGCCGTTATGCGAACGGCATCAACCCATTCCAGGCTAGGGGCATCCATCTCCAGGACCATCTGCTTGTGCCTTCTTTTGAGCGGGCGTTGGTGGCCATCCTAACCTTTTTCGCAGCGTGGTTGGCCTGTCGGTAGTGCTAGATCGAACCGGGAGGGAGCAACACCCATGAATTTTGAGCTGAGCGAAGAAGAAACCATGCTCGCGGGCCTGGCCGACCGGTTCGTGGCCGATCGCTATGATATCGAACGGCGCCGCGCCTACCTGGCCGAGGCGCAGGGTTTTTCTAAGGAAAACTGGGATTTGCTGGCCGAGTGCGGGCTGATGGCAGCGCCCCTGGCGCAGGCCGATGGCGGCATGGAGCTTGAGCCGGGCGCGATCGTGGCGCTGTTTGCCGCTTTGGGGCGCGGCCTGGTGGTAGAGCCGCTGGCCGAAAGCGTGTTGGTGGGCGCGCGGCTGTTGCTGGCCGGTGCGGCCGACAGCCTGGCCGATGCCTGGCGCGAGGGATTGGCCAGCGGGGCGCAGCGCGTGGCCTTGGCCCATGCCGAGCCGGGGCAGCGCGGCAACCGCGCCTGGGTGGAAACCCGTAGCCAGGCCGGCGAAGACAATGTGCGCCTGTCTGGCACCAAGCACTGCGTGCCGGCCGGGCAGGGCGCCGACGCGTTTCTGGTGAGCGCGCGCGCCAGCGATGGCGGCACTGGTGCCGATAGCATCGCGTTCTACCTCGTGCCCGCTGATGCGCCGGGCCTGACGATCACGCCCTGGCGCTTGATCGACGGCAGCGTGGCGGTGCACCTGACGCTCGATAACGTGGAGGTGCCAGCGTCGCATCGCCTGGCTGGCGGGCTGGATCTGCTCGACCAGATCATACCGCTGGCCGATCTCGCCCGCGCGGCAGAGGCGGTGGGGGTGATGCAGCGGATCTTTGACGAGACGCTGGAATACCTGCGCACGCGCAGCCAGTTCAACACGCCGCTGGGCCGCTTCCAGGCGATCCAGCACCGCATGGTGGCGCACTATTGCGCGCTGGAGCAATCGCGCGCGCTGCTCAACCTCGCGCTGGTGGGCGGGGCAGAGCGTGATTTCGCCCAGGCCGTGGCCGGCGCCCGCGCCTTTATCAGCGATGTGTCGCTGAGCCTGGGGCACGACATGATCCAGTTCCACGGCGGCATGGGCGTGACTGACGAACTGGCGATCGGCCACGGGCACAAGCGGCTGGTCCTGCTCTCGCGCTGGCCGGAAGAGCCGTTGGCCAAGCTCGATCGCTATGCCGGGCTGGCGGCCTGAGCCGGCACTGGCCCAACCCGGGCGGCGCAAGCCTTCGCCACACATTGAAAAATTGCATCAGGGGGATATTCTGCGCCGATCCGGCAGGATAAGAGCATGCGCGCGGGAACAGGGGCTTTCCGCCTGACGCGTGGTTCTTGGTCGGGATGGTGATGATGCAGGTTTCGATGAGGCGTCTCGTCTTGGCTGGTGTGGCCTGTGGCGCGCTGCTCACGCTGGAGGGTTGCGGCCCCGCGCTGCTTCACCCCCACGCCGCCGCCGCCCGCCTGGGCCGGCCGGTGGAGAAGCCTGCTGCGCCCAGCCGCCCGGCGCCGGCCGAACCGGTTGCGCCCGCGGCGACTGCACCGGTTGCCGAGCCTGCACCGGTGCCGCCCGCCGTTACACCCACGCCGCAGCCGGCCCCAACTCCGCCAGCGCAGAGCGAGGCGGCGCCCGCGCCCGACGCTGGCCCGATCGCCGACGTGATCCCCCACACCGAAGAGCCGCCTGCGCCTGCACCGGCACCGGCAAAGGTCATGCCGGTCGCTCCGCCACCACCGCCTCCTCCTCCTCCGCCCCCGGCGCCCGAGCCGGAGGCGCCGCCGATCGTCGTCAACCACGCGCCAGAGCCGCCGCCCCCGCCACCACCTCCGCCGCCACCACCCCCGCCGGTCGCCATTTCCACGCTGATCGTCACGGTGTCACCGCCCACCGCCTGCAAGGATTGCGAGACGGTCAGGCTGTCGGTGTCGCCCACTGGCGAAGTGCTGATCGAGCGTGGCAGCTGGGACATCGTGCACCAGAAATGGGTCTATCGCCGCACCCCGACCAAGACGCGGGGGCAGAATGCCGACGCGTTCATCGCTGCGCTGGCCGGCGATCGCCCGCTGGGCGTCAAGGCGATTTCCGGGACCGAGGGCTGCACGTCCACGGGCGATGCGGGCGGCAACGTTGCGCTGCGCTGGGTCGATGGTATGCGCGATGATCGCCTGACCGTCAGCTTTGCCTGCGCACCCTATGCCGGCAGCACCTGGGAACGCCACGTGCGCGATGCAGCCGCGCTGCTCAAGCTGACTCGGCCGATCTTTTAAAGCGTCACGCCGCGCTTCCAGATGCCGATGGCGCGTTCGTCGTTGGCTTCGTTGCGCGCCGGGGTGCCACTGGCAATGGCGATGATGCGCGTCAGCAGCGCCTGGGCTGCGGTGTCCATGCCGATATCGAGCGCCTGGCCGGCATCGAAATCGATCCAGCCCGGTTTGTGCCGCGCCAGCGCGCTGTTCGAGGCGATCTTGACCGTGGGCACCGGGCTGCCCAGCGGGGTGCCGCGCCCGGTGGAAAACAGCGTGAGCGTGGCACCGGCCGCCGCCAGCGCGGTGGTCGAAACAGCGTCGTTGCCCGGCGCTTCCAGCACGGTGAGGCCGCCCTGGCTGACCTGCCCGCCATAGTCGATCACGTCGGCCACCAAGGCCTGGCCGCCCTTTTGCACCGCGCCCAGCGACTTTTCCTCCAGCGTGGTGATGCCGCCGGCGATGTTGCCGGGGCTGGGGTTTTCCGAAACCGGCTCCCCATGGTCGAGGAAATAGCGCTTGAAGCGGTTGACCAGGGTAGAGAGCCGATCGAACACATCAGGGCTGGTGACACGGCCAAGCAGCAGGGTTTCCGCGCCGAACATCTCGGGAATTTCGGTAAGGATGGCAGTGCCGCCGGCTTGCGTCACCGCGTCGGTCATTCGCCCGATCAGCGGGTTGGCGGTCAGCCCGCTCATCGCATCCGAACCCCCACATTTGACGCCAAGGCGCAGGGCGGAAAGCGGCACGGGGCTGCGCCGGTCCTGCGCCATCAGGCCGAGCAGATCGGCCAGATGGGCTTCCCCGGCGGCGAACTCATCGCTTTCCGATTGCGCGCGCAGCACGCGCAGACGGTCGCGCCGACTGGCAGGAATGCGCGCCAGCAGCGCATCGAGTTGGTTGGATTCGCAGCCCAGGCCCAGCAGCAGCACGCCCCCGGCATTGGGATTGCAGGCCAGCGCGGCCAGGATCGCGGCCGTGCCATCGAGATCGGCGCCAAGCTGTGAACAGCCGAACGGATGGTTGAACGCATGCACGCCATCGATCGCCGCGCCCGGCATGGCGGCGGCCATGGCCTGGCCACGTTGCGCCAGCCGCTCGCCCAGCCGCCCGACGCAGCCCACCGTGGGCAGGATCCACACCTCGTTGCGCGTGCCCACGCGGTCATCGGCGCGGGCATAGCCCATGAACTGCGGCGCCTGATCATCCTGCGCGCGCGGCGGCTTGGCCGGCGCGGCAAAGGCATAGGCCAGTTCGCCGCCCAGCGCGGTCTGCAGGTTGTGGCTGTGGACGTGATCACCCGGCGCGATCGGCGCGGTGGCCAGGCCGATCCGCGCGCCATAGCGATGCACCGCAGCGCCTGGGGACAGCGCGGCCAAGGCAAACTTGTGCCCGGCCGGGATCGCCTGGCGCAGCGTGATCGCGTTGCCCTCGATCATCACCTGCTGCCCGGCGGCAAGTGGCTGCAAGGCCACGGCAACATCGTCGTTGGGCGCGATCTTGAGCGCGTCGGGAAGGGTGTAAATGGCCTCGGTCATGGCGCGGGGATACACTGTTGCCAGCGCTGGCACAATCCACTAGACCCGCCAGCGATCCTGCAAGAGGCCTGTTGTCGATGCCCAGATTGGTTCTTCATCCCGATCGCCTGTTTCCCGCCGATCCGGATACCCGCGCCATCGCCCGCGCGCTCTATGCCCTGGTCGCCCAGGCGCCGATCATCAGCCCGCACGGCCATACCGACCCGGAATGGTTTGCCAGCGACGCGCCGTGGGACAATGCCACGCAGCTGCTGCTGGCGCCCGACCATTACCTGTTCCGCATGCTCTATTCGCAGGGCGTGTCGCTCGATGCGCTGGGCGTGCCGCGCCAGGGCGGGGCGCTGCCCGCCACCGATCCGCGCGAGGCCTGGCGCACCTTTGCCGCGCATTGGCACCTGTTTCGCGGCACCCCTTCGGCGATGTGGCTGAACCATGTTTTTGCCGAGGTGTTCGGCATCGACCAGACGCTCGATGAAACGAGTGCCGATCACTATTACGACGCGATCGGTGCGGCGCTGGCCAGCCCGGCGTTCCGCCCGCGTGCGCTGTTCGAGCGCTTCAACATCGAACTGCTCGCCACCACCGAAGGCGCCGCCGACGATCTTGCCCACCACCAGGCGATCCGCGCCTCGGGCTGGCAGGGCAATGTCGTGACGACCTATCGCCCGGACTCGGTGATCGACCCCGAACATGATGCCTTTGCCCGCGACATGGTGCGCTTTGCCGACCTGAGCGGCGAGGACGTGACGACGTGGGCCGGTTATCTGGCCGCGCACCGCCGCCGTCGCGCCGATTTCCGCGCGATGGGTGCCACCGCCACCGACCATGGCTTCCTCACCCCGCGCACGGCCAACCTCTCGCGCGCGGAATGCGAGGCACTGTTTGCCAAGGTGATCGGCGGCAAGGCCGACGCGGCCGAGGCCGAGCTGTTCCGGGCCCAGATGCTGACCGAGATGGCGCGGATGAGCCTGGACGATGGCATGACGATGCAGATCCATCCCGGCGCCACGCGCAACCACAATGCGCAGCTGTTTGCCAGCCACGGCCGCGACAAGGGCGCCGACATTCCCCGCGCCACCGAATATGTCGAGGCGCTGCGCCCGATGCTCG
Source organism: Novosphingobium capsulatum NBRC 12533 (assembly GCF_001598375.1). Taxonomy (GTDB): domain Bacteria; phylum Pseudomonadota; class Alphaproteobacteria; order Sphingomonadales; family Sphingomonadaceae; genus Novosphingobium; species Novosphingobium capsulatum. The sequence goes on along the minus strand of NZ_BCYV01000007.1, from coordinate 202,264 downwards.
ATCTGTTCGGCAACGAGCCGGCGCTTAAGGTCATCCTCTTCACGCTGGACGAGACGACCTATGCCCGCGAACTGGCGCCGCTGGCCGGGCATTATCCCTGCCTCAAGCTGGGACCGGCCTGGTGGTTCCACGATAGCCCCGAAGGCATGCGCCGCTTCCGCGAGATGACGACCGAGACCGCCGGGTTCTACAACACCGTGGGCTTTAACGACGATACCCGCGCCTTCCTGTCGATCCCGGCGCGGCACGATGTGGCAAGGCGGATCGATTGCGGTTTCCTGGCGCGGCTGGTGGCCGAACATCGCCTGGCCGATTGGGAAGCGGCCGATCTGATCGTGGAATTGACCACGGGCCTGGTGCGCCGCGCCTATGGCCTGCCGGTGCCCGCATGACGCGCCTATCGCCCGAAACGCTGGCGCTGTTGCCCGGCGATGTGGCGCGGCCCACCTATGATCGCGGCGCCATGCGCGCTGGCGTGGTTCATTTCGGGCCCGGCGCGTTTCACCGCGCGCACCAGGCCGCCGCGTTCGACACGCTGCTGGCGCACGATCCGCGCTGGGGCATCACTGGCGTCAGCCTGCATTCGCAAGGGGTGGCCCAGGCGCTGGGGCCGCAGGGCGGGCTTTATACGCTGGCCTTGCTGGATAGGCAGACGCGCTATCGCGTGATCGGCAGCATTGGCCAGGTGCTGACCGGCAAGGCGCCGCAGGCAATCCTTGGCGCCATGGCCCATGCCGATACCCGGATCATCAGCGCCACGGTGACCGAAAAGGGCTATTGCCTGGGCGCCGATGGCGCGCTCGATACCACCCACCCCGCGATCGCTGCCGACCTCACCGGGGCCGGGAACGACAGCTGGGTGCCGCAAAGCTTCATCGGCTGGCTGGTCTGCGGCCTGGGCGCACGGCGCCGCGCCGGCTTGCCTGGCCTGACCGTGCTGTCGTGCGACAACCTGACCGACAATGGCCGCAAGCTGGAGGCCGCCACCTTGGCCCTGGCCCAGCAGGTGGACCCGCAGACCGCGGCATGGATCGTCGATCAGGTGTGCTTTCCCAATGCCATGGTCGATTCGATCACGCCGGCCACCGACGATGCCTTGCGCGCGCAAGTGGCCGCCGCGACCGGTCTGGAGGATGCCTGGCCGATCCAGCGCGAAGGCTTTACCCAGTGGGTGATCGAGGATCGCTTTGCCGGAGAGCGCCCGGCGCTCGATCTGGCCGGGGTGACGTTCGCCGCCGATGTGCGCCCGTTCGAGATGGCCAAGCTGCGCCTGCTCAATGGTGCGCATTCGACGCTGGCCTATGTCGGGCTGGGGCTCGGCCATGAAACCGTGGCCCAGGCGATGCAGGACGCTGCCCTTGCCAGGTTTGTCGAACGCCTGATGCGCGAGGATATCGCGCCATCGGTCATGGCGCCGCCGGGGCTGGACCTGTCGCGCTATATTGCCGATGTGTTGGCGCGCTTTGCCAATCCGGCGATCCGCCACCTGCTGTCGCAGATCGCCTGGGATGGCTCGCAAAAGCTGCCCTACCGCCTGCTTGGCACAGTGCGCGAGGCGCTGGAAGCAGGCCGGCCGATCACCCGGCTGGCCGTGCCGATTGCCGCCTGGCTGCGCTTTCTGGAGCGGGCCGCACGCAGCGGCACCGCGATCACCGATCCCTTGGCGGCAGACCTGCTGGCGCGGGCCAGCGATTGGCGCGCTGTGCTGGCCATGCCAGCGGTGTTCGGCACGCTGGGCCAGGATGCGCAGCTTTTCGATGCGGTGGCCAAGGCGCATGCCGCGCTGGCCGCCGGCCAGCTGGAACCTGTTTAGCCTGGCACCGGCCCGCTGCTCTCGGCCGGGGTCAGCATGAGTTCGGGATGAAACGGGGGCGGCGGGCTGCCGCCCTCGATCCGCGCGATCAGGTCGCCGGTGGCCGCCGCAGCTATCGCGCCGAACGGCCGGGTGACCGAGGTGAGCGCGGGGCTGACCATCTGCGCCAGCATGCTGCCGTCAAAGCCCACTACGGAAAGCTGCCCCGGCACGGCAATGCCGCGCCGCGCCGCCACCTTGAGCACACCGGCGGCCATGATGTCGTTCGCGGCAAAGATCGCGGTGGGCGCGTCGGGTGCGGCCAGCAGGGCCTCTGCCGCCGCGATGCCGGCGGCAAAGCCATAGTCGCCTGCCGCTTCGGCCACCCGCGCATCGGGCACCGTGGCGATTTCCGCCAGGAAACCGGCGCGGCGCTCGCGGGCAGAGGCCATGTCTTCCGGCCCGTTGACCAGACCCAGGCGGCGATGGCCCAGTCCCAGCAGATGGCGCGCCACTTGCGCGCCGGCGCCGCGCTCGTCGCTCAACACCACCCCGGCAAACCCATCGAGTGGCACGGCCGAAACCGCCACGGCCGGCACTTTGGCCGCCTCCAGCGCCTGCGCCAGGCCGGCCACGCCCGAGATCGGCGGCAGCACGATCAAACCGTCCACGCGCGATCGCCCGGCAAAGGCCAGGGTATCGGCAATCGCCGCCTCACCCTCGCGCGGGGTGGAATGGACGATCAGTTCGTAGCCGTGCACCGAACTGACCGAGACGATGCCGCGCTGGATGGAATCGAGCACCAGCGCGTTGCGATCGTTGTGGATCAACCCGATCAGGAACGATCGCCCCATCGCCAGGGCGCGGGCGCGCAGGCTGGGGCGGAATTGCAGCGCGGCAATCGCCGCCTCGATCCTCTCACGCGTCTGCGCGTTGACCTTGGGAGACTTGTTGAGCACGCGCGAAACGGTGCGGATCGAAACCCCGGCGGCGGCGGCCACGTCCTCGATCGTCGGTTCGCCGTGGCGCGGATGGTCAGCGGCGGGCGCGCTTTCTGGAAAGGGGGCAGGGCGGTCGGTCATGCCCCTGTTCTATGCGCAGATATGGCGCGCTCACGCCAGTCCCACCGTGGCCGCCCAGGCCCGCCACAGATCGGGCCAGGCCGCCACCGGCTTGCCTATTGCGCGGCGCAGGCCAAAGCCGTGCCCGCCATTGGCAAAGAGATGCATTTCCAGCGGGATGCCCCGCGCCTTGAGCGCGGCGCGCAGGCGCATGGTGTTTTCCACCGGCACCACGTCATCATCCTCGGCATGGCAGAGGAAATGCGGCGGAGCGTTTGCTGGCACGCAGCGATCGGGCGAATGCGCCACCTGCGCGGCCAGGGAAGGATGCTCACCCAGCAGCAGCTGTCGCGATCCAGGATGGGCAATGGCCGGGTCCATGCTGACCACCGGATAGATCGGCGCGGCGCTGTGCGGCCGGGCCGACAATGCGTCTGCGGCATCGCGCGGGGTATAGACCGGCACGGCAAAGCGCGCGGCCAGGTCGGCGCAGACATGGCCGCCAGCGGAAAAGCCCATCGCCGCCACGCGCTCGGGATCGATCGCGTAATCGCGCGCATGGTGGCGGATCAGGCGCATCGCCCGCTGCGCATCGGCCAGCGGGGTATCGGCGCCCGATGCCCAGCCATCGCCGGGCAGGCGATAGAACAGGACGAACGCGGTAAACCCGCGCGCGGCCAGCCAGCGGCCGATTTCATAGCCTTCCTTGTCGACCACCACCCAGCGATAGCCGCCGCCTGGCGTGATCATCACGGCCGCGCCATTGGGCCGATCGGGGCGGAACACCGCCAGGCGTGGGCGGGTCACGCCAAGCACCGCGCGGTCGTTGACCAGGCTGTCGGTCGATCGTTCGTTGACCGTTTCCACCAGCCCACTGCCGGGCCGATCCTGTGACAAACCCGGCGCGCCGCCCGGCCACAGGTCGATCGTTTCGGCCGGCTGCGGCAACCCGGGCGGCGTGCCACGTGGCCCGGCCGGTGGCGGGGTTTGCCCCAGCGCCGGCCGGGCCGCTGCCCAAGCCCCGATCACCAGCGTCCGGGCCACCAGAGCGCGACGATCAAGAGTCATGGGCAGAGTTTCCTCAGTTTCAGAAGTGGGATGCCCACGCCACCCCGGATCAAGTCCGGGATGACGTGGGCGGGGGGAAGCGTCGTTCAGGCACGCGGGCTAACCCTCACAGCTTGGCGCGGGCGCCAAACAGGATGGTGCGGCCAAAGTGGTTGTTCTCGTAATTGCGCTGCGCCGTTTCGTCGGTGAAGCGATAGCGATAGGCGTCGGTCAGGTTGTTGCCATCGATCGACAGTTCCAGCCACGGCCGGATCTTGTAGCGCACCGCTGCATCCACGCTGGTATAGGCGCCATAGCCCTCGAATACGTTGCCCGTGGCGCTGGTGCCATCCACGAATGGCCCGCGATAGCTGACCGAGCCGCGAATGCTGAACTTGCCATCGTCATAATAGAGCGTGGCGTTCCAGGCCCGCTTGGAGACGTTGAGCAGCGTCTGGTTATAGATCGCCGAAACCCCCGCCAGCGTGCAGGCACCGGACGCATTGCGCGTGCAGGCGCTCACCGCCGGGCCGGTGATGGTGTAATCAGCGTCGCTCTTGATCAGCGTGGCATTGCCCTGGAACCCGGTGTGGCTGAGGAAGCTGGGCAGGAACGTGAAGGGCAGCTGCAAAGCCACTTCGATGCCCTTGAGCGTGGCCCCCGCGCCGTTGACCTGCGAGGACACGATATATTCCTGCGTCGGGTCATAGTTGATGTAGGCGGGCGAGCTGGGCGTGAGCACCGAGCGATCGAGCCCGAGCTGCGGCAGCGTGGCGGTATAAGTGCCCGAGACCGGGAAGCTCTGGATCTGCTTGATGAAGCCGGCCACCGACAGCAGTGCCTGCGGCGCGAAATACCATTCGGCCGACACGTCGAAATTGGTGGCGCGATAGGGGTTGAGGAACGGGTTGCCGAAGGTAACGCGATAGTTGAACCCGTCGACCGAGCCGCCGGGATTGAGATTGCCCAGCGAAGGCCGGGTGATGACTTTGGCAATGGCGCCGCGCAGGATCACGTCGCGGTGCGGATAGAACGCGATGTTGAACGAGGGCAGCCAGTCGTTGTAGGTGCGGCCCACCGTGGCGGCGACGCCTGCGGTATAGCCGGTGGACCGCTGATCGGTGTGGGCATAGCGGATGCCCGCGTTGCCGGCATATTCCAGCCCGAACAGATCACCCTTCACGTCAAACTGCAGATAGCCGCCCGACGTGGTTTCCTGCACCTGGCGGTTGGAGCCGAGATCTTCGACCTGGGTGCGGCCATAGAGATTGGTATAGGCAGCGGCCGAGCCGATGTTGGCCGCCAGGAACTGCGAGGTGGTGCCACCCGGTTGCCCGGCATCGCCCAGGCTGACCAGATCGGAAATGCTCGACGTGACAGGCAGGCCATAGACGCTGGACGAGCAGGTGGTGGTGCCCAGGATCAGGTCGGGCTTGCCGTTACCCGAACAGGCCACCGTGTCGCGCGTCCACAGCTGGGTCTGGAAGTTGTAGCGGCGCCACACGCCGCCCAGCTTGACGGTAAAGCCCTTGGTCACATCCCATTCGGTGCGCAGTTGCACTGTCTTGAACTTGTTGGTGACATAGGACGGGCGATCGCGGATTTCGGCCAGCTGGAAATTGGCCGGGTTGGTCACGTCGATGCCATAGCTCAGCACCGGCGCTTTCATGTTGCTGTAATCGAACGCGAAGCCGTTGGCGCCCTTGCTGTCGTAGGCGATCGTGCTTTCCACCGGGATATCCGCGTCAGACTGCGAAATGCCGCCCAGCAGGGTGAAGCGCAGGCTGTCCGACACGTCCTGGTCCCAGGTGGCGCCCACCTGGTAGAACTTGGTATTAGATTGGCGCAGATAGCTTTCGGTGCGGATGTAGGCATTGTTGAACGTGCCGCTGACCATGTTGCCATTGCTGTCGTACGCCGGATTGACCACGTTGAAGCTGCGCTCGTTGGAGCGGGCCAGTACTTCCAGCCACTTTTCCTTGCGGTCTTCCTTGAACGAGGAATAGAGCGCGTCGATCGAGATCTTGGTGTGGGTGCTGGGTTCGAACTGGATCGAGCCGGTCAGGCCCAGGCGGCGGCGATCGTGTTCGACCACGCCATAGCGTGGAATGCGCGGGTGGAACGAGAGCGCAGCGGCATCGCACGCGGCCGAGGGGCGATAGAACCCGCCGCTGTTCACCGCATTGCCGCCAGTGGCGCCGGCGACCGAATAGAAGCACGGCGTGCCGCCCACCGAATTGAAATAGGCCTGCGACCAGCGCACCGTATTGTTGCCGGTTTCCAGCGTATCGGTGTGCGAATAGGCGGCCGAGAGATTGACGCCCAGCGTGCCGGCATCGTTCTTCCACGACAGCAGCCCGGCAACGCGCGGCCCGACATTCTTCGACAGGTCGTTATACGAACCCTGCACGTTGAGCACGGCGGTCAGCCCGGTCTTGCCGGCCAGCGGATTGCCGGTGTTGAGATCGACCACTGCGCCCAGCGAGCCTTCGTCCAGGCTCGCCTCGGCGGTCTTGTGGACCACCAGGCTGCTGAACAGTTCCGAGGCGAAGACGTTGAAATCGAACGAGCGATCACGGTTGGCCGAGGCGCCGTCGGACGAGGTCGTGATCGTTTCCAGGCCGTTGACGCGCACGCGGGTGAACTGGGCGCCCAAGCCGCGCACGGTGATCGCGCGGCCTTCGCCGCCGTCCTTCTGGATCGAGATGCCGGGAATGCGCTGCAGGGATTCGGCAATGTTCTGGTCGGGGAACTTGGCAATGTCTTCGGCCACCACGGCATCGACTGCCGAAACCGAGTTGCGCTTGACGTTGAGCGCGGCCTGAAGCGACTGGCGGAAGCCGGTCACGATGATGGCCGGGGTCTGGTCATCGCCGGTGCCCGGGGCCGCAGCAGCCGCGTCGGTGGCCGGTGTGGCGGTATCCTGCGGGGCGGCCTGGGCCATCGCGCCATGCGGCAGGGCCAGCGCGCTGCCGGTGAACAGGGCGATCTTGAGCGTGGAAACTCGGGAAATATTCTTGCGCATCGTCACATCCCCTCTCAGCCCGTGAGGCTGGATGATACCGGTGTCAACAATGCACGCAATGGCTTGCATCGATCCGGCAACACTACTCCCATCCGCACACGGCGGATCGCCCGCGCCATCGGGCGGGCTTGTTGTCTTTTGCTATCTTCCCGGCCTTATGTGCCGCGAAAGGTAACCGGTGTCATTACGATATGTTTTGCAGCACGATCTTTCCCCTGTCAAGAACCCGGTTGCTTGGCTATCGATCAAAAAATAATACGGTAATTCAATAGTCTAAACTGAAATTCCGCCCGCCTCACGGCGCATTTTGCCGCGTCATGCTGCGCGCGTGGGCCTGCAGCATGATGCTGATTCGCCGGTTATGATCCCGGCTGCACATAGGGCGCGGTGGCCCATAGCCGGCGTTGCCAGCCGCGCGGATCGTCGGCCATGTGCGGGGCCGCGTCGAACACCATCGTCGCGCGCGCCGGCAGGCGATAGGGCGCCCAATCTGCCAGGCCCGGCCGGCTGCTGCGTGCCAGCCCGGAAAAGGCCGCCATCATCATCGCGCTCAGCGCACGGGCCTGCGCGTCGGTGCCGGAATAGCTGCCCGGCGCATCCAGCGTGCCGAACACATAAGGGATATCATCGGTATGCGCCGCGCCGCGCAGCGGATCGCGCGGAGAGGGGCGGTCAAGCTGGTAGACCCAGGTGGCCTGCGCGCTGGCGGCGGCGCGCGCGTCGGCCTCGATCACCTGGCCGGGCCACGATCGCCCGGCGGTGGTTGCCGCGTAATAGATCTGCTCTGCGCTCCACTCCGGGGCGTTGGCGCGGTATTGCGCCACCACCCATTGCGGGTCGAGATCGATCTTGACCTCGGCCGCGATGCGTTGCGGCAGGTTGTCCCAGCTCAGGCCGGCAAGCTTTGGCCCACGTGGATCGAGAAACGCGCGCGTTTCATCGCGCACGTTGCCCAGGATCATCGGAATATCCAGCGATTGCGGCGCCGCATCGGGCCAGAACGGATGGCGCGGCAGGTTGGTCATATCCAGCACCGGCCCGAAATAGAGGCTGCCGCCCATGATCGGGTCGGGGGTGTCGAGCGCGTCGATCAGGCGCGCAATCGGCATGGCGCGCAGCGCCGCAACCCCATCGTCGCCCAATCCCAGGCGCGCCATCCATGCGCGCGTGCGGGCCAGCGCATGGCCCGGGCCACTGGCCTGCACCTGCTGTCCACTCATGGTCGCGGCGGCATGGAACAGGCCGCGCGCGGCCGGCATCGCCATCAGCGTGGCGATCTTGGCACCCCCGCCCGATTGGCCAAAGACCATCACCCGCTCGGGATCGCCGCCAAACGCGGCAATGTGATCGCGCACCCATTGCAGCGCCAGGATCAGGTCCAACTGCCCCAGGTTGCCGCTATCGGCCGCCTGCGCGTCCAGCGGGCGCAGCCAGGCATAGCCGAGCGGCCCCAGGCGATGGTTGACGCTCACCACCACCACATCGCCACCAGCGGCCAGGTGCGAACCATGCGTCAGCGGATCGGTGACCGAGCCATTGGCATAGGCACCGCCGTGGAAATAGACCATCACCGCCCGCCGCGCGGCGGCATGGGCATCGGGCGTCCACACGTTGAGGAACAGACAATCCTCGCTTTGCGGCGCCTCGGCCATGCCGCGCTGCGGGCAGAGCGGGCCAAATTGCGTGGCGTCTTGCTCTGGCCCGCTAAACGGTTCGGGCACGGCGCGGGCAAAGCGCGCCGCCCGGCCATAGCGGATGCCCTTGAACGCCATGACGCCGCCCTCGCGCAGACCGCGATAGCGCCCCACGCGGGGCTGGGCCGGGGCGGGCGCCCGCGCCAGGCCCTGTGCGCCCAGCGGTGTGGTGATCATCGCCATGGCGCCCGCGCCCTGCATAAGGCCGCGCCGGGTCATCCGGTCCATCCTGCCACTCCCGCTTGTTTTGTCGTTACTAAGCTTTGGCGCGTTCAGCGCCTGACATCGCCACCACTGGCGGAAAACGCTTCGAGTTCGGCACGGCCGATTGTGCACATGTCACCGGGCTGGCTATGCTTGAGCGCGGTATAGGCCAGGCCTGCTTGGGCCATCGCCGCCACGTTTCCGCCCTGGAGCCACTGGTGCAGCACGCCGGCGGCAAAGGCGTCGCCCGTGCCGATCCGGTCGACAATGCCGGTCACATCCACCTCGGCGGTCTGGTGCGCGCCGTCGCGCGCGTCCACCCGCGCGGCAATGCGGTGGTGATCGGGGCCGGCGATGTGCCGCGCGGTCGATGCGATCAGCGCCAGGCGCGGGAACGCGGAAAAGGCGGCCTGGGCTGCCTCGCGCCGCCGCTCCGCCCCGTCGCCGGAAAAGGGCTGGGCCAGCAACAGCGCGATATCGCGGTGGTTGCCGATCATGATGCTGGCCGATTGCATCAGATCGGTCAGGATCGCGCGCGGGTCACTGTCCCACGCGTCCCACAACATGGCGCGGTAATTGCCGTCAAAACAGATTGGCACGCCCGCCGCATCGGCCGCGGCCACCGCCGCCTGCGCCAGCGCCACGCCGCCTGGCCCCAGCGCGGGCGTGATGCCCGACAGGTGCAGCAAGGCGGCACCATCGAGCGCGCGGGCAAAATCGAAATCGCCGGGCGCGGACTGGGCAAACACGCTGCCGGCGCGATCATAGGTGATCGTCGCCGGGCGCAGCCCTGCGCCACTTTCTAGGAAATAGAGGCCCATGCGCCCCGTGCCCCGCCCGACATGGCGGGTGTCGACCCCCGCCGCGCCCAGCGCCGCGCGCGCCTTGTCGCCCAGCGGGCTGGCAGGCAGGCGGGTCAGCAGCGCAGCATGATGGCCCAGCGCGGCAAGGCCGGCGGCGACATTGGCCTCTGCCCCGCCCACCACCAGGTCCAGGCTTTCGGCCTGCGTCATCAGGCGGTGGCCAGGTGTTGCCAGGCGCAGCAAGACCTCGCCAAAGCAGACGATATGGCCCGAACGCCCGGTCACCGTGCCAGCCACCCGCCATCGACGGCCAGCACGTGGCCCGTGACATAGTTGGATGCAGGCGAAGCGAGGAACACCGCAGCCCCGGCAATATCGCTGGGATCGCCCCAGCGCCCGGCTGGAATCCGCTCCAGAATCTGGCGGTTGCGCGTCTCGTCCGCCTGCAAGGCGGCGGTATTGTTGGTGGCGATATAGCCGGGCGCGATGGCGTTGACCTGTACGCCGTGCGGCGCCAGTTCGTTGGCCATGGCCTTGGTCACGCCGCCCACGCCGGATTTGGCCGCGGCATAGCTCGGCACGCGGATGCCGCCCTGGAAAGTCAGCAGCGAGGCGATGTTGATGATCTTGCCGCTGCCCTGCGCCACCATGCCGCGCGCCGCGGCCTGGCTCAGGAAGAACAGCGTCTTGAGGTTGGTATCGATCACCGCGTCCCAGTCTGCCTCGCTGAACTGCAGCAGATCGTCGCGGCGGATGATCCCGGCATTGTTGACCAGGATATCGATGCGCCCCAGTGCCGCCACGGCCTCGTCCACCACGCGCGTCACCGGCGCGGTGCTGGCCAGATCAGCGGTGATGTTCACCGCCTTGCACCCGGCCTGGGCGATCAGGTCCAGCGTTTCGGCGGGGTGAGAGCGGCCGGCCAGGGCCACGTCGGCCCCGGCCTGGGCCAAGCCCACGGCGATCGCCTGGCCGATACCGGTGTTGGCCCCGGTAACGAGCGCGGTCTTGCCCGCAAGGCTGAAGGAAATCGCCATCGCGGCTTACTTCAGCTGGCAGATATCGAGCGCGTTCATATCGGTATAGTCGAGGTTTTCCCCGCCCATTGCCCAGATGAACGCATACTTCTTGGTGCCCGCGCCCATATGGATCGACCAGGGCGGGCTGATCACCGCCTCTTCGTTGGCGATGACGATGTGGCGCATGCTGTCAGGCTCGCCCATGTAATGGAAGATGCGGTCGTTTTCCTCGGCCAGGTCGAAGTAGAGATAGATCTCGCTGCGGCGGTCATGCAGGTGCGGCGGCATGGTGTTCCACACGCTGCCTTCTTCCAGCACGGTCAGGCCGAGCAGCAGCTGCGCGCTGTCACACACGCCGGGGATCACCAGCTGGTAGATCGTCCGCTGGTTGGAATTGGCCAGGTCACCACGCGCCAGAGGATTGGCCTTGTCCAGCGGGATATGCTTGATCGGCAAGGCCTTGTGCGCCGGGGTGGAGGCCAGGTAGAACCGCGCGCCTTCGCCTTCGAACACCACCTCTTCGCTGCCCATGGGCACATAGAGGCATTCCTTGTTGGCCATGGCAAAGCGCTGCCCGTCCACCGTGACGAACCCTGGGCCGCCGATGTTGACCACACCCATCTCGCGCCGTTCCAGCAGCGTGTGCCCGGCCGCGCTCTTGGGCTCGGTCTGGCGCGGCAGATGCAAGGGCTGCGCGCCCGGCACGGCGCCGCCGATCACGAAGCGTTCGTTGTGCGAATAGTTGAGATTGATCTCTCCGGCCACGAACATGCCCGAAACCAGATAGCGATCGCGCAGCGCGTCGTTGGAAACACCATCCATCATGTCCGGATGCGTCGCGTGATAGGTCTTGGCATACATGGCGCACTCTCCCTTTCGCTGCCGAGAGGTGTGGTATCGGCTTTAGGTAACCGGTGTCAATAGGGTGCCAAACGTCTTTTGCGCCCCGCGCCGCGATCGCATGATCAGCTCGGCGCGCGCACGGCCGAGGCGCGGCGCACCAGTTCGGACGGGAAGAAAGCCGCGTCGCGCGCGGCGGTTTCGGGGCGTGTCAGCTTGAGCGCGGCGGTGCGCGCCATGGCCCGGATCGGCCAGCGTACGGTGGTGAGCGGGGGCCAGATGTGCGCGGCAATGGCGGTATCGTCGAAACCGATGATCGACAGGTCGTGCGGCACGCGCAGGCCGCGTTCGCAGGCCGCATGCAGGACGCCGGCGGCCATTTCATCGTTGCTGGCAAAGATCGCGGTGGGCGGGGTGGCGGTGCCGAGCAGGTGCTGCCCGGCGGCATGACCCGATTCGAACTGATAGTTGCCGCGCGCCAGCAGGGCGGGGTCGATCGTCAGGCCGGCGCGGCCCATGCCGGCGATGAAGCCCAGTTCGCGCTCGCGAGCAGAGCGGAAGCCATCGGGCCCGGCGATGAAGCCGATTCGCGTGTGGCCCAATTCGGCGAGCCAGGCCACTGCCTCGCTCACCGCTTCCTGGTCGTTGGACGCCACCAAGTGGGCCTCGTCGTCCAGCCGGGCCGAGCCCATGCGCACCACGGTGCAGCCCAGATCGCGGCACAGCCGGGCCAGCTCGTCATTTTCCGAAAGCGGCGGCAGCAGCATCACGCCATAGAGCCGCTGCTGCTCGATAAAGCGGTGAATATCATCGAGCAGGGTGGGCGAATGGCGATCGACCGGGCGCACCACCAGCGCAAATTCGGTGCTGCGAATCGTATCGAGGATGCCTTCCTGCACCCCCAGCACCATCTGCGCGTTGGGGTTGTCATGGATCAGGCCGATCAGGAAATTGCGCCGCAGCGCCAGTGCCCGCGCCTGTGGGTTGGGCACGTAATCGAGCTGCGCGATCACCGCTTCCACCTTTTCGCGGGTGGCCTGGTTGAGCAGCGGAGACTTGTTGATCACCCGGCTGACGGTCTTTTTCGACACCCCTGACAGGCGCGCCACATCGTTGATCGTGGGTTTCTGCGCTTTGGCCATCCGGTGTCCTTCTTGTCTCTCGCTCTGCGCCGATTTTTCAGACTTGCCTTCGGCTGGGACAAAAGGCAAGATGACACCGGTTACCTTGCCGCAAGGCTGATGCTGCCCCGCCATAAACGGGGCGCGGCGGATCATGTTCAATTGCGTTGTATCGGGTTTTGACACCGGTTTCCAGCCGCGTGAAAGGCCCGATCCGCCCGGGATGGGTTGGGGATGGGTTTGACGAAACAGGCAGATGCGGCACAGGCTGATCCGGCACAGGCGGGCGCCGTAGCCGCGGCATTCGTGGCCGCCAGGCGTGAAAAGCGCGCGCTGGCCACCTATCCGGGGCAGATGCCGGCCGATCTGGCCACGGCCTATGCCATCCAGGACGCAGCGCTGGCCATCGATGGCCGCACGGTGGCGGGGTGGAAAGTGGGCCGGATCAACCCGCCCGACGATGCGCGCCTGGCGTGCAACCGCCTCGCCGGGCCGATCTTTGCCGATAGCGTGGTCACGCCCGGCGCTGGGCAGGTGCCCGCCATGCCGGTCTTTGCCGAAGGTTTTGCCGCGGCCGAGGCGGAATTCCTGCTGCATGTGGCGGCGGGCTGGAACGGCACGGTGCCGGACGATGACGCGGCCACCCGCGCCCTGCTCGATCGCGTGCACATCGGGATCGAGGTGGCGTCCTCCCCCTATCCCGGCATCAACGATGATGGCCCGCCGGTCACCGTGTCAGACTATGGCAACAACTATGGGCTGGTCGTGGGCGCGCCGTTGGTTGGGTGGCAAGATATTGATTTTGCCTCTATCCCCGTGGGCCTGGCGATCGATGGCGTCGGCGTGGGCGCAGCCACCACCGCCACCATGCTCGATGGCCCGCTGGGCGCGGTGCGGTTCCTGCTGGGCAACCTCGCCGCGCGCGGCATTGCCGCCAGCGGCGGGCTGTGGATTTCCACCGGCGCCGTCACCGGCGTGCATCCGGTCGTGCCGGGGCAGCAGGTGCGCGCCAGCTTTGTTGGCCATGGCGACGTGGCCTGCACGATCGTGGCGGCCTGAGCCCCTTCGGGGGCCTGATCGCTGCGGCAAGACCGGCAGGGCAAAAAGCCCGCCGTTATCGGGAGTTGAAGCAATGGAAGCGCAGACTGGGCCACACCAGGGCGGGCATATCCAGGTCGGGGCCAAGGTGGGCCGCGTCCGCTGGGTGGTGGTGGCGCTGCTGTTCGCCGCCACGGCGATCAACTATATCGACCGGCAAATGATCGGTGTGCTCAAGCCCACGCTGGCTGCCAATTTCCATTGGTCGGAAACCGATTTTGCCGCCATCGTGTTCTGGTTCCAGGTCGCCTATGCGATCGGCTATCTCTCGTTCGGCAAGGTGGTCGATGCGCTGGGCGCGCGGCTGGGCTATACCATCGCCATCATTATCTGGACGGTCAGCCACATGGCCCATGGCTTTGCCACGGGGCTGGTGTCGTTCGCGCTAGCCCGGTTCGGCCTGGGCATTGGCGAATCCGGCAATTTCCCCGCTGGCATCCGCGCCGTCACCGATTGGTTTCCCCAGCGCGAGCGCGCCTTTGCCATCGGCGTGTTCAATGCCGGCGCCAATGTCGGCGCGATCATCACGCCGCTGCTGGTGCCGTTGCTGGTGCTGTGGTTCGATTGGCGCATGGCGTTTTTCGTCACCGGCCTGTTCGGCATCGCCTGGATGGTGGCGTGGTGGCTGCTCTATCGCCACCCGGAACAGCATGGCCGGCTCAGCGCCGCCGAACTCGCCTGGATTCGCCAGGACCCGGCCGATCCGGTGCAGCCGATCGGCTGGGCGCGGTTGCTGACAGTGCGCGAAACCTGGGCCTATGCCCTGGGCAAGTTCCTGATCGACCCGATCTGGTGGTTCTTCCTGTTCTGGCTGCCGGGCTATCTGTTCACGCGCTACAACCTTGATCTCAAAAGCTTTGGCCTGCCACTTGCGGCGATCTACCTGATTTCCGATCTGGGCAGCATCGCCGGCGGCTGGCTGTCATCGCGCCTGATCAAGGCCGGGCGCACGCCCAATGTGGCGCGCAAGCTGACCATGCTGATCTGCGCGATCTGCGTCCTGCCGATCTGGTTCGTGCAAGGGGTGGACAGCATGTGGTGGGCGGTCTTGATCATCGGCCTGGCCACGGCGGCGCACCAGGCCTTTTCCGCCAACCTCTATACCCTGCCGTCAGACGTGTTTCCGCGCGGCGCGGTGGGATCGGTCGTGGGTATCGGTGGCACGGTGGGCGCATTCGGCGGCATGGGCATGGCGCTGTTCGCCGGCTATATCCTCGATGCCACGCACAGCTATGAAGTGCTCTTCGCGATCTGCGCCAGCGCTTATCTGGTGGCGCTGGCCGTGGTCCACGCGCTCAGTCCGCGCCTGGCGCCGGTGCGGATCGAAGCATGAGCGGCGGCGTCGATCGACGCGGCGCGCTGGTGGGTGCGGCGGGACTCGCCGGTCTTGCCAGCCTTCCCGCCACGGCCGCGCCTGCCGCGCGCCCGCGTGGGTTCGATGGCCAGCGCGTCGCCGATCAGGGCAACGGCACCTATCGCAACCCGATCATGGCTGGTGATCATCCCGATCCTTCGATCCTGAAGGATGGCGATGATTACTACATGACCTTCTCCACTTTCGATTCCTATCCGGGCCTGGTCATCTGGCATTCGCGCGACCTGCTCAACTGGCAGCCGGTCACCGCCGCATTGACGCAGAATGTCGGCGCGGTGTGGGCGCCGGATCTGTGCCGCCACGCCGGGCGCTATTTCATCTATTTCGCCGCCAAGGCGCGGCCCAACGCCACTTATGTGATCTGGGCGGACCATGTCGCCGGGCCATGGAGCGCGCCGATCAATCTGGGCCTGCCCGACCATATCGACCCTGGCCATGCCGTGGGCGAAGACGGCTCGCGCTGGCTGTTCCTGTCGGGCGGAGACCGCGTGGCGCTGGCTGCCGATGGCCTGTCGACGATCGGCGCGGTACAGCATGTCTATGATCCCTGGCGCTATTCCGATGCCTCGGCAGAGCGCTGGCCGGTCGAAGGCTTTTCGCCCGAGGGGCCCAAGATCGTTTCCCATGGCGGCTGGTTCTACCTGATTACGGCCGTGGGCGGCACGGCCGGCCCGCCGACCGGGCACATGGTTATCGCCGCGCGCTCCCGCTCTATCCACGGGCCTTGGGAAAACTGCCCGCACAACCCGATCGTGCGCACGCGCAGCCGGGAAGAGGCGTGGTGGTCACGCGGCCATGCCACGCTGTTTCCGGGGCCGGGTGGCGATTGGTGGTCGGTCTATCACGGTTTCGAACGCGATTACTGGACGCTGGGCCGCCAGACCCTGCTCGATCCGGTGGAATGGACCGCCGATGGCTGGTTCCGCATGAAGGGTGGTGATCTCTCCATGCCCTTGCCCAGCCCGCGCGGCGGGCGCCCGGCGGGCCCGCACGGGCTGCCGCTGTCAGACGATTTCGCCACGCTGGCGCTGGGCAAGCGGTGGAACTTCTTCAAACCCGCGCCGGATGAAGCACGCCGCGTGCGCGTGGCCGACCGCTGGCTGCACCTCGCCGCGCGCGGCACGGCGCCGGCGGATTCCTCGCCGCTGCTGCTCATCGCCGGGGACCAGGCCTATGAATTTGCCTGCACGATCGAGATCGATCCCGAAACCACCGCCGGCCTGCTGCTGTTCTATGACCAGGCGCTCTATTGCGGGCTGGGTTTTGACGCCAAGGCGTTCGTCACCCACCAATATGGCATGGAGCGCGGCCGCCCCGCCAATCCCTATGGCCGCCGCCTGCGCATGCGCTTGCGCAACGATCGGCATATCGTCTCGCTGCACACCAGCGGCGATGATGGCCAGACCTGGCAGCGCTTTGACCGGGGGATGGAGGTTTCGGGCTATCACCACAACGTGCGCGGCGGCTTCCTGATGCTGCGCCCCGGCCTCTATGCCGCCGGCAAGGGCGAGGCGCGCTTTCGCGATTTCCGGTTTAGTGTGCTGCCGTGATGAAGAAAAACAGTCACTTGCCGCTCTCGTCACCCCGGGCTTGACCCGGGGTCCCGCTTTGCTTCTGCTCGGTCGCACGAAGAAGCGGGACCCCGGATCAAGTCCGGGGTGACGGTGAAATTGAATATGGATTTGCTTGGGAGAATTGCCGTGTCCCATCCGCTCTTGCGTGGTGCCTCGTTGCTGGCCCTGGCTTGCCTGGCGAACACCACCGCCGCGCGTGCGGCACCGGCCGATGGCCTGCTGTTCCACGCCCCGCTCGATCGCGATTTCACCGCTGCCCAGGCTGGCGGCGATGCCGTGCCCAATTTCCAGAGCGACGTGGCGATCGTGCCCGATGGCGCGCAGGGCGGGGCGGGGCGCTGGGCCGATGGCGGCTATGTCGCGTGGAATGCGCCGGGCAATATCTATGCCCAGCGCGGCACGCTGGCGTTCTTCTGGCGTAGCCACACCCCGGTGGGCGAAGCGCCGTTCGTGATTTTCCGCGCCGGCGCTGCCGATCATTCCAGCTGGGACATGGCGTTCCTGCGCATCGATTGGAACGGCCGTGGGTTCGACGCCTTCGTCACCGATGCCAATCTCTCGCGCGTGCGGGTCAGCTGGACGATCCCGCAAGCCCCGGCGCCTGATGCCTGGCACCACATCGCCTTTGCCTGGGACGAGGCGCGCGGCATCAAGCTGTTCTGGGACGGGCGCGAAGTGGCGGCCAAGGCGCAGGCTGCCGATCTCGACATGGGGCTCGATCAGTTCGGCCTGGCGGGCCGGGTGATCGCCCCGCACCAGGTGCAAAGCCGCTATAACTTCATGCGCGGGTCTGATCTCGACGATATCCGCGTCTATGACCACATGCTCGATGGCGCCGGCGTGGCCGCATTGGCTGCGCATGGCGATGCGCCGCCATCTGCCCCCTCTCCGGCGGTTTCCGCGCCGCGCACCGCTTGGCTGCACCGCTTCGGGTGGGACAGCCAGACCCCGCCGTCGCTGTCTACGCCGGTCACCACGGTGCGCAAGGTGGAATTTGCCGATGCCAAGGATCTCAAGGAGTGGATGTGGAAAGGGGTGGATGGCATCGCCGAAACCACCTGGCCGGGCGTGTACAACCGGTCGCGCCTGCCGGGACGTGACGATTATTTCGAACTGCCCGATTGGAACGTCTATGTCGAAGGTGGCAAGGCCTATCGCCTGACAGTGCCGGCCGATGCGGCGTTCAATCGTGTGGAAATACGCGGCGCGGCCTATGGCGCGCTGGAATGGTCGGCCGATGGCCAGGGCAACTGGCAGAAACTGGCCGCCCGGCCGCAGGGCGTGGTCCGCTCGCTCACCGATACGGCGCCGCGCCAGGGTGGCGTGCTGCGCTTCACCAACGTGATGCAGGAACAGCCGATCCAGGAAATCTGGGCCTATGAAATCAAGCCCGGCGCGGTGCCGGATGGCACGTTCCAGTTGCGTTATACGGTGCGCAGCCAGGCCGCCACTGATCTCGGCGCGCTGGCGCCGCTCAATGCCTTCATCGCCGGGCGCTATCCATCAGCAGAGCGGGCCACGGTGGTTGCCTTGCCGAGCGAGGGCGTGCGCGCGGCGGTTGGCGCGGGCAGCGCCGCTGGCGGCCCGGCGGCGCGGCGCGAGGCGGGCGCGCATCTGCCGCTGGTGCACGTGCTGATCCCGTCGAACTTTGGCGATGCGCCGGCCGGGCGCCCGCTGGCCCGCGCCTGGAACTATGGCTGGGAAAACAGCCACGATGGCCTGGATGGCGTGGCACTCGATCTGCCGGCGCTGCACGCCACGCCCAACGCGCAGGGGCTGATCCCGCTGGATATCCGCGTCAAAGACCCGATCTGGCCCGAGCGCGACATGATCGACGTGCAGGTGTCGGTAAAGCCGGGAGAGGCGCGCACGCTGTGGCTCGATCTGCGCGATCGCATCCTGACCGGTGACAGCCTTTATCTCACCGTTGCTTCGGCCGCGCCCGATTTCGGGGCGGATACGCTCGATGGCATGGGCGTGCGGCTGGTGTTCAAGGACCGTGCGGCGGCACTCAAGGAACACGTGGCCGATCGCTTCAACCAGGTGAAAGACAACTGGGCCTTCTTGGTGGAAGAGCATACCGCGTCGAAACGCGCCGCGCTCTATCGCCGGCTCTATGGCGATATCAGCGATCTGCTGCGGGTCGATCCCGATAACCTGGAAGCGCGGCGCTATTGGGCCGATATCGGCTATTCGGCCAACCAGTTGCCGCCGTTTGTCCAGCCCGTGCCGCCGGCCGGCATGCCGCTCTGGGCGTTTCGCCAGCTCGAAGACCTCAAGCTGGCGCGGCAGTTCGTCACCTGGTGGATCGACAACCGCCAGGTGCCCTATGGCGATTTCGGCGGCGGCATTTCCGACGATACCGACCTGACGCAGCAATGGCCGGGGCTGGCGCTGATGGGGGTCGATCCCGACAAGATCAACGCCTCGCTGCGCGCGCTGTCGGATGCGGTCTACAAGAACGGCATGATCGTCAACGGCTTGAGCTATATCACCAGCGACGAGCTGCACGTCTATGAAGAAGGCATCAATTCCGATGCCGAGCGGCTCTATCTCAATTGGGGAGAGCCCAAGGCGGTCGAGCGGATGATGGCCACGGTCAAGGCGCTGGGCGGCCTGATCCGCACCAATCCGGCCGGGCACATGCACATCTCGTCAAGCTGGTATGGCGGGCGGCACATCTATCGCGACGAGCCCTGGGCCTGGCAGAAACCCTATGGCTTTGTCATCATGCACACGCCGGTGCTGCTCGGGCTGTACAATGCCGATCCCACCGCGCGCCATCTGGTTACCGGGTTGATCGATGGCCTGCTCGCCCATGGCAAGCAGGGGGCCGATGGACTGTGGCGCTTTCCCAACGATATCAGCTGGAACAGCGATGCCGAGCGGGCCGGCGATGGCGGCGGCGCCAGCCTGCCGATGCAATCGGCCTGGGCGGCCTGGCGCTTTACCGGCGATGACAAATACCTGCGCCCGGTGCTGGGCCGCCTGACGCCCGGCAATTTCTCGGCGTTGGGAGAGCTCAATGAAAACGCGCTGACCGTGCTGGGCAAGCGCCGCGAATGGCAAGAGGCGACGCTGAAAGCCGCGCAGGCCGGCAACGATATCGCCCGGTTCGAGGCATGGAACACCACCGGAAACCGCGCCTGGCTCGAAGCGCTCAACGCCGCCGGCATCGCCGACAAGGCGCAGCACATGTATATGTATACCCAGGGCCATTGGTGGACCGATCGGGTGGAAGCGCCCAACGAACTGCTCCAGCGCGAGCGGCTGGGCGGCATTGCGCTCAAGCGCAACCAGACCTGGCCGGGCAATGCCGTGAGCTGGCGTTTTGCCGATCCCGAGGCAGCGGTGCAGGTGGCGATCCTGGTGCGCGATGCCACGCCCGAAGGCTTTACCGTGCTGGCCCACAACACCAACGCGCGCGAACAGCTGGCCGATATGGGCACCTGGAACGTGGTGGCCGGCACCTGGACCATGACGCAAGGCATCGCGGCGGGCGATGCCGACGCGGTGAGCGGGCCGGTA
This sequence comes from Novosphingobium capsulatum NBRC 12533, assembly GCF_001598375.1. Classification (GTDB taxonomy): domain Bacteria; phylum Pseudomonadota; class Alphaproteobacteria; order Sphingomonadales; family Sphingomonadaceae; genus Novosphingobium; species Novosphingobium capsulatum. The sequence goes on along the minus strand of NZ_BCYV01000007.1, from coordinate 182,083 downwards.
TCCACCCATGAGGTAGAAATGGAACGCGGCGGTTCCATTTCCGTGCGTCTGGCTCCGGGGCAGACCACGGTGATGACCTTCCGTCTGGCGCGGCGTGCCGCCATCCAGCCCGAACACCGCCCTGACCTCGGTATCGGGGCCGATGACGTGGTGCGGCAGGGCCGCAAGCTGACGGTGCGCGTGCACAGCCTGGGCAGTGTTGCCGCACCGGCCGGGCAGGTGCGCCTGGAAACCGCCGATGGCCGCGTGCTGGCCAGCGCGCCGGTGCCGGCCCTGGCCGCGCCCGCCGATCTGGCGCCGCGCACGGCCAGCGTCACGTTGGCGATCCCGCCTGGCGCGCCAGCCACCGGCCTGCGTGTGCGCGTGGATATGGGCGCAGCCGAAGTGACGCAGCGCAACAATGTGGTCATGCTGGATGCCGAGACATGATCGCGCGGCGGCTGGGTGCGCTGGCCTTGGCCGCGCTGGCATTGGCGCCGGGCCTGGCCATGGCGCGCCAGGTGGTGTGGCGGTTCGACAATCTGGCCCGCATCGGCCACTTGGCGCCCAAGGTGCTGGGCCATCCCCGCGTGGAGCGCAGCGCGGTGGGCAAGGCCGTGGCGTTCGACGGGCAGAACGATGCGCTGATCCTGCCGCGCCACCCGCTGGCCGGCGCGGCGCGCTTTACCGCCGAGGCCGTGTTCCGCCCCGATGGCGGCGCGTTCGAGCAGCGCTGGCTGCACCTCGCCAGCGACGATGTGCCCGGCCGTCCGCCCGGCGAAACCCGCATGTTGTTCGAAATCCGCGTGGTGGGCGCCTCGTGGTATCTCGACACCTTTGTCAAAGGCGCCGGCTATAGCCAGGTCCTGGTCGATCCGGCCCGGCTGCATCCGCTAGGGCGCTGGTACCATGTCGCGCAGACCTATGACGGCACCACCTATCGCAGCTATGTCAACGGCGTGCTGGAAGGCGAGGCGCGCGTGGCCTTTGCGCCGCAGGGGCCGGGCAGCAGCAGCGTGGGCATGCGCCGCAATGGGGTGAATCACTTCCACGGCGCGATTGCCCTGGCGCGGTTCACCACTGCGGCGCTTGCTCCCAAGGCGTTTCTGCCCGCGCCTTCACCGCGTTGATCGCGCCGCGCCTAGGGTGTGTGGGGATTCAGGCCAGGGTGGAGCGAGAATGGCTGATTTTCGCGACCCGGAGCGCAGCGTACTTTTGGTACGTGAGCACCGGAAGCGCGAAAAGCGGTCGTTCGCAGCCCGCCATGGGCTGAATCCCCACACCCTAGCGCACCACGTAGAAATCGATCTCCACATGGTCGGGCTTGCGGATGCCCCGCGCCACGAACACGGCGCGGTTCATCCACGCGAACGGGCCTGCCGGGGCAGCCAGGCGGGGTGTGGTGCGGAAGTAATAGGCGTCGCTCGGCACGTCTTCGCCCCGTGCAATGCGCTCGGTCACCGCGGTGCTGGCCACGCGCACGCCGGGGTTGTTGACATCCACCACCGTGCCATTGGCCGCCTGCAGGAAATAGCGGGCATCCACCTGGGTCAATCCATCGGGCAGGATAGTCTGCCAATCACCGCCGCCGGGCATGACGCGGCCGTGGAACAGCGGCCCATCCACGCTGCCGCCGGTGATGGCGATGAATCGCCTGCGCCCGCCGCCGATCTCGCCCTGCTCCACCGCCGGGGCCAGCGTGACCTTGGCAGTGAACGCATATTCCAGGGTGGGCGCTGGCGCCGCCGGGGCCGCCCGCGCGGCTGGCGCGACGCTTGAAATGGTGGTGGCCACTGTCATGGCCAGGGCCATCGCCCATGTCCGCCCGATCATCCTGTTGTCCTCTCCCGTGGTATGTCTGTGTTCGTCAGTGGACGCCCAGCGCCTTGGCGCGATGATCGCGGCGGACCGCCATGGCCGCGGCCAGCGACAGCGCCGCTGCGGCGGAAAAGCCGGCAAGGCTGCCGCCCAGGGGTGCGGCCAGGGCAAATCCGGCCAGTGCTGCCACGATCAGCGCGCCGCCCAGCAGATGGAACGGGCGGAAGCGCGCAGCCTGGGCGATTGGCAGGAAATGCAGCCCCACCACCAGCGCCATCGCCGGCAGCAAGAGATCGGGGCGGCGCAGGTTCATCACGATGTTGCCCGCCAGGAACAGGCCCAGGCCTTCGCCGATGCTGCTCCACATGATGGTCCTTTCCACGTGAGGGGCAGGCCTGATCCCTTTGCCCGGCCGGCGGATGACCACCCATGCCGCCAGCGCAATCGCCACGAACGGCACGAAGGGCAGGGCCAGCGCCGCGCCCGTCACATGCCAGTGCCAGGCCAGCGTCAGCGCGGCAAAGACCGCGCCGAAAAAGCCCATGATCAGCGCGCCCCATGCCCCCACGCGGTGTCTCCTTCGCGATCGCTCAAGCGCATGATAGGCAGGAATATCCTGGCCGTATATGCGCCAATGCAAGGGGCCACCCGCGGGAGGGAAAATGTCAGACCGGATTGCCATCGACGATGCCGCCGCCCGCCGCCTGTTGCGCATGGTCCACGATGCCGCCATCGCCGCCAGCCAGCCGGCCGCGATCATGCACCGGCATGTGCCCCCGCCGCCCGCCGGGCGCTGCGTGGTGATCGGCGCGGGCAAGGCCGCTGCGGCCATGGCCAGCGCGCTCGATGCCGCGCTCTTGGCGCAATGGGGCGCGCGGGTGCCGGTTTCGGGCGTGGTTGCCACGCGCTACGGCCATGCCGCCGGCCTGCCTCCTCCCGCGCGCATCGCCGTGGTGGAAGCGGGGCACCCCGTGCCCGATCAGCACAGCCTGCTGGCCGCGCAGCAGATCGTGGCGGCGTTGCATGGCCTTACGCCGCAAGACCTGGTCATCGCGCTGATATCGGGCGGCGGTTCGGCCTGCATGGAATGGCCAGTTGCGGGCATGGACCTCGATGCCTTGCAGGCCTTGACCCGCGCCATGCTGGAATCGGGCGCAAGCATTGCCGAGATCAACACGGTGCGCCGCCATCTCTCGCGGGTGAAGGGCGGTCGCCTGGCGGCGCTGGCCGCGCCTGCGCCCGTGCTGACCCTGTTGATCAGCGATGTGCCGGGCGATGACCCGGCGGCGATCGCCTCGGGCCCGACGCTGGCCGATGCAACGCGTGCCGCCGATGCCCTGGCGATCATCGCGCGCCAACGCCTGCCCGTGCCTGCAGCGGCACTGGCCGCCTTGCGCGCCGCGCCACCGCTGCCGCCCACGCGGGGCGAGCATCGCATCATCGCCTCGCCCCGCCAGGCGCTGACCGCGGCGGCCGACTGCGCGCGCCAGGCCGGGCTCACTCCGTTGATCCTGGGCGACGCGCTGGAGGGGGAGGCGCGCGAACTGGGCAGGGCGATGGCCGGCATTGCCCGCTCGGCACAGACCTGGGGCGATCCGCTGCGCGCACCGGGCGTGATCCTCTCGGGCGGGGAAACCACGGTCACGCTGGCAGGGGGCGCCTATGGCCGGGGCGGGCGCAATTGCGAATTTGCCCTGGCCTTGGCCATTGCCCTCGATGGCGCGCCGGGGATCTGGGCACTGGTGGCCGACAGCGACGGGATCGATGGCAGCGATGATGCCGCCGGTGCTTTCGTCGCGCCAGATACGCAGGCCCGTGCTGGCGCGGCCGGCGCCAGCGCGGCCCAGGCCCTGGCCGGGCATGACAGCTACAGCTTCTTTGCCGCGATCGACGATCTGCTGATCACCGGCCCCAGCCACACCAACGTCAACGATATCCGCGCCGTGCTGGTCGCCTGATACGTGGGCGATCACGCTGCCCGATCGGACGTGTCATTGCATTTGTATGTATTGCTGACTAATTCACCAGGAGAGACTTGGCGCCAGACCGAGTCCGCACGCGCCATGTGACATGGCGGCAGAGGGTGGTGGATCGAGGCAGATGATCGAGCATTTTTCGACGCGCAGCCTGACCGGAACAGACAAGCTGAGCTATTGGCGCAGCCTGATGGCGCGCACCTATTCCGGCCTGTCCACCCAGCCGCTGAGCCCGCATTTCGAAGCGACCGTATCGCGTTGGCAGATGGGCGGGATCACCATGACGCGCCCGCGCGCCACGCCGGTTTCGGTGGAACGGCGCCTGATGGAAGCTGGGCATGCCGGCGGCCCGCGGCTCAAGCTGCACGTGTTCCGTTCGGGGCAGGGGCGCGTGGTGCATCGCCGCCGCGAGATGGACGTGCGCGCCGGCGACATGGTGCTGTGCGCCAGCGAAGAGGTCTATCGCTTTGATCTGCGCAACGATCACGAACTGATCGTGGCCGAATTCGACCGCGCGGTGCTGGCCGATATGCCGGGCTGGGTGGATGATGCCGTGGCAACCTGCATCCCGCGCGAGGCGCCGTCGACCCGTCTGCTCCACGATTTCCTGCTGTCGCTGTGGCGTGAGTGCGAGGCCAGCCCGCAGGGCCTGCCCGATGACGGCTATGACGGCGTGTTCTGCTCGCTGCTGCTCGCCAGCCTGCGTCCGGGCGGGGCGAGGGTGCAGCCCAGCCGCCACGGCCTGCTGGAACGCGCGCGGGCGATCGTGGCGGCGCGGCTGGCTGATCACACCCTGTCCCCGGCCACGATCGCTGCGGAAATGGGCGTGTCGCTGCGCCGCTTGCAGGCCGCTGCCGCTGGCCAGGGCGTGACGCTGGGTGGCTATATCAACGAGCGCCGCCTGGCGCTGGCCGCGCAGAAGCTGACGCTGGAACCCCAGCGCAGCATTACCCAGATTGCGTTCGACTGCGGCTTTTCCGACAGTTCCTATTTCAGCCGGCGGTTCCAGGAACGCTTTGGCGAAACCCCGCGCCGCTATCGCGCCATGCATTGATCCGGCCTGCCGCCGTACAACACAGCGGTCGTTGCCTCGTCGTTTTTGTCCATGCTTTTCGCGCGATCGTCCAAGATGGCGGCGGGGCAGGGCGGTAGCTCCCATGGCGATAACACATCGCAAGGGAGTGCAGGATGCCGCAGGTTTTCACTCGATCGAGCCTGGTAGCCCTGGCCGTGGCCACCACCGTGCCCGGCCTGGCCCATGCCCAGGATACCGCGCCGCCGGCTGATACTGCGGCCGCCGCGCCGCAGGGGGGCATTCAGGAAATCGTCGTCACCGCGCAAAAGCGCGCGCAGAACGTCCAGAACGTGCCGATCGCGATTTCCGCGTTCACCGCCTCGTCGCTCAGGGAGCGCGCGGTTACCAGCGTGGCGTCGCTGTCGGCCCTGGCGCCCAACGTCAACCTCGATGGCGGCACGCCGTTTTCGGGTTCTTCGGCCGTACTGTCGGCCACGATCCGCGGCATCGGTTCGGATGACTTTGCGTTCAACATCGATCCGGGCGTGGGCATCTACCTCGACGGCGTCTATCTGGCGCGCACCGTGGGCGCCAACCAGGACCTGCCCGACGTGGAACGCGTGGAAGTGCTCAAGGGCCCACAGGGCACGCTGTTCGGGCGCAATACCATCGGCGGCGCGATCTCGATCGTCACGCACGAGCCGGGCAAGGAATTCAAGGGCTCGATCGACGCCACCACCGGCAGCTACAACCTCGTCAAGGTGCGCGGCACGGTGGACGTGCCGCTGGCGCCTTCGCTGTTTTCGTCGGTGACCTTTGCCGTCACCAACCGCGAGGGGTTCCTGAAGCGCATTCCCTATCCCGATCAGCGCGCCAGCAATTCCGACACGTTCCTGAACTTCAACCACGCCGATTATGCCAGCTCCAGCCGCGAAGGCGGCGACAATACCGCCTCACTGCGCGGCAAGCTCAAGTGGGACAATGGCGGCGCGATCACGGCCACGCTCACCGGCGACTGGACGCGGCAGGACAGTTCCTCGCAGGCGAGCAAGCTTCTGGCCGCGCTCAACCTGCCTGGGCCATTTGCCGGCACTGATAACCTGCCAGGCACGGCGCTATCGGCCTCGGGCAACACCGGCTTCCTGTTTTCCGGTCTCTACAATTTCTGCATCGGCTCAACCGCGCAGCAGATCGCCGCGCGCAATGCCCAGGCGCTGTGCGGCGCGCGCGGCACCCAGTTCGGCCGCCGGCTTTCCCCGCTGGCCAGCGTGAACGTGGATGGCGATCCCACCAACGATCGCCTGCCATGGGATTCCCGCTTCGTCACCGCAGACCCCGACACCAGCTATGCCACCGGGCCCAGCTTCAACAAGCTGACGACCTGGGGCTTGGGCGCAACGGTGCAGGCGCAGGTGAGCGATGACCTGACGATCAAGTCCATCACCGCCTATCGCAACACGCACTGGCGCGCCGGGCTGGATGCCGATGGATCGCCGCTCTCGTTCCTCGAGCTGTCGTTCCAGCAGAACCAGTGGCAGTTCAGCCAGGAAGTGCAGATCCTGGGCAAGGCGCTCGACAAGAAGCTGAACTATGTGCTGGGCGGCTATTACTTCAAGGAAAAGGGCAGCCTGCACGATTACGTGACCTTTGACGAAGGCCTGGTGCAGGTGGATGGCCCCAACCGCTTCAACACCGAAAACTATGCGTTCTTTGGCCAAGTCGATTATCGCCCGGTAGAGATCCTGGGCATCACCGTGGGCGGCCGCTATACGCACGAAGCCAAGCAGTTCGAAGGCGGCCAGCAGGAGTTGAACGGCTTCAACTACAAGCTGTTCGGATGCAGCGATGCCAATGGCAATGTCACGCCGAACGGGCCGTTCCCCCTGGCGCCGGTCTCTTGCCAGAACGGCATCGGCTATCCCAACCCGGCGAATCCCGTGCAGGTCTATGCTCCTGGGGTAAACCGCAAGAACTTCAATAACTTCTCGCCCAAGGTCGGGGTGCAGCTCTATCCAGCCGAGCGCGTCATGGTCTATGGTTCGTGGTCCAAGGGCTACAAGACCGGCGGCTGGACCACACGGTTGACCAATCCGCAGGGCAATGTGGCGCCCGGCTTTGGCCCGGAAAAGGCCACGACCTGGGAAGTGGGGGTGAAATCGACCCTGCTCGATCGCAAGCTGCAGCTGAACCTGGCCGCTTTCACCACCGACTATGAAGGGGTTCAGCTCAATATCCAGATCGGCACCTCGCCCACGATCGCCAACGCCGGGCGCGCGCGGATCAAGGGGGTAGAGGCCGAAATGGTGCTGGCGCCGGTTACCGGCCTGACCATCAATGGCTCGGTCGGCTATATCGATGCGCACTATACCCAGATCGATCCCGCCGCGCTGGTCAATGCCGGCACGATCCCGGGCATCCAGGCGGGCATCTATCTGGGCGCGCCGCTGCCCAAGACGGCCAACTGGAAGATCAACCTGTCGCCGCGCTATCAATTCAACCTGGCGAACGGGGGCAACGTGGTAGCGCTGGCCGACTGGACGCACACCACGCCGGTGTGGAATGACATTGCCCGCACCCTGCTGCTGCGCCGGCCCACGAACGACATGATCAACGCCAGCCTCACCTACAACACGCCCGGCGATCGCTGGTCGCTGACCGTGGGTGGCACCAACCTGACCGACACCCGCTATCTCGTCAGCGGCAATACCAATCTTTCGGCCGGCGCGATCTTTGGCAGCTATAACCGTCCGCGCGAATGGTATCTGCGCGCCGGCTTCAAGTTCTGATCGATCCACCCACTGGCGCCGGGCCGCTTCCTCCACGAAAATCCCCCGGTCCGGCGCCTCTTTTCTGCCCTGTTACAGCCGTTTCACTGCAAGGATACGCCCCCATGCCCACTGCTGCCCATGCCGCTGTTTTCCGCCAGCCCGGCGCGCCGCCGGTGATCGAGCCGGTCGTGCTCGATGATCCGCGCGAAGACGAGGTGGTGGTGCGCCTGGTGGGCGTGGGGGTGTGCCACACCGACATGGTGCTGCGCGATGGGCACCTGCCGCTGCCGTTTCCGGTGGTGCTGGGGCACGAAGGGTCTGGCGTGGTCGAGCAGGTCGGCACGGCGGTGACCGGGCTGGCACCGGGCGATCATGTCGTGCTCAGCTTTGATTCGTGTGGCCACTGCCCCTCGTGCGATGATCATGCCCCGGCCTATTGCCACGATTGGTTTGCCTATAACTTTGGCGGTAGCCGCAGCGATGGCACCACGGCGCTGGCAACGCCCGAAGGCGCGGTGATCCACAGCCACGTGTTCGGGCAATCGTCGTTTGCTACCCATGCCATCGTGCATGGGCGCAATGCGGTAAAGGTCGATGCCGATCTGCCGCTCGATCTGCTCGGCCCGCTGGGCTGCGGCATCCAGACCGGGGCTGGCGCCGTGCTCAATGAACTGCGCCCGCGCCCCGGCGCCAGCGTGGCGGTGATCGGCACCGGCGCGGTCGGGCTTTCCGCGATCATGGCCTGCGGCATTGCCGGGGCGGGCGTGGTCGCGGCGGTGGATATCAACCCCGCGCGCATTGCCCTGGCGCAGGAACTGGGCGCCACCCATGGCTTTGACGCGCGCGCCGGTAGCCTGGCCGATCATGCCCGCAGCGCCGGCCTGGCGCAGGGGTTCGACTGCGTGATCGACACCACCGGCCGGCCCGACGTGGTCAACGCCGCGATGGCAGCGCTGGCCCCGCGCGGGCAGATGGCGCTGGTAGGGGCCTATGGCCCGGGTGACATCGCCGCCGATGCGACGTTCCTGATGAGCGGCGGGCGTGTGATCCGCGGGGTGGTGGAAGGCGGCGCCGATCCGCAGACGTTCATCCCCGAACTGCTGGCCCATTATCGCGCCGGGCGCTTTCCGTTCGATCGCCTGGTGCGCTTCTTCGCGTTTGCCGACATTGCCGATGCCATCGCCCAGGGCGAGGCCGGCCATGTGGTCAAGCCCATCTTGCGCATTCCCTGAGCGCGTCCCACTATAGCCTCAACGGCAAAGGAAATCCCCCTATGGACAAGCAATTCAGCCTGTTGATCGATGGCCAGCTGGTGCCCGGCGCGGCCACGTTTGACGTAATCAACCCCGCGACGGAAACCGTGCTGGCCCAGGCGCCACGGGCTGACATGGCCCAGCTCGATGCTGCGGTCGCCGCCGCCAAGCGCGCGTTTCCCGCCTGGACGGCGCGCAGCCAGGATGATCGCGCCGCGCTGATCGACCAGCTGGCCGAGGCGGTCCACGCCCGGACGGAAGAGTTTGCCCAGTTGCTGACCGCCGAACAGGGCAAGCCGCTGGACCAGGCACGTGGCGAGATGATGGCCACCTATTTCGTGCTGAAAGGCTTTGCCGGCATGCGCGTGACCGACAAGGTCTTGCGCGAGGAAGGCGGCAACACGGTGATCGAGCATCGCACCCCGCTGGGCGTGTGTGCCGCGATCACGCCGTGGAATTTCCCGGTGGTGCTGCTGGCTAACAAGCTGGGGCCGTGCCTGCTCACCGGCAATACCATGGTGGCCAAGCCCGCGCCCACCACCCCGCTCACCACGCTGCTGCTGGGCGAGGTGATCGCGCAGATTCTGCCGCCGGGCGTGGTCAACGTGATTGCCGATGTCAACGATCTGGGCGGCGCGCTGTCCACCCATGCCGACGTGGCCAAGGTTGCCTTCACCGGATCGACCGCGACCGGCAAGAAGGTCATGGCCTCGGCCGCGAGCGGCGTGAAGCGCGTGACGCTGGAACTGGGCGGCAACGATGCCGCGATCGTGCTGGATGACATGCCGGCCAAGCTCGCCGCCGAAAAGGTCTATCAGGGCGCCATGGTCAATGCCGGGCAGGTCTGCGTGGCGATCAAGCGCGCCTATGTGCACGAAACCGTCTATGACGAATTCTTGGAAGAGATCACCCGCCTGGCGCAGGACGCCGTGGTGGACGAAGGCACCCGCCAGGGCGTCACGATCGGCCCGGTGCAGAACAAGATGCAGTTCGACAAGGTTTCCGCCCTGCTGGCCGATGCGCGCGAACGCGGCACCGTGCTGGCCGGCGGCGCGCCGCTCGATCGGCCGGGCTATTTTATCGCGCCTACCATCGTCGCCGATCTCGATGACGATGCGCCGCTGGTGCGCGAGGAACAGTTCGGCCCGGTGCTGCCGGTGCTCAAGTTCTCTGACGTGGACGATGTGATCGCCCGCGCCAACGACAGCGATTACGGCCTGGGCGGCACCGTCTGGGGCAAGGACGTGGCCCGCGCGATGGACGTGGCGCGGCGGATCGATACCGGCACGGTATGGGTCAACCAGCACTTGGCGATCGACCCCGCCATCCCGTTCCGCGGTGTCAAGCAATCGGGGCTGGGCGGTGAACTGGGCGAGGCCGGCCTGCTCGAATATACCCAGGCGCACATCATCAACGCGGTCAGCCTGCCGGCCTGACGCCGGACGGCAATTTTGTAACAAGTTGTATGGCCATGCCGCAGTCCCACGGGCTGCAGCATGGCCTTTCTTCTGCGGCATCGCCTTGATACAGAATACTATTTCATCCCTATTGGATGTGCCCGTCGCTGTTGATGTTTCACTGTGTCAGTAAAGATTGCAGGCCTGTAGCCCGGCGAAATTGCGGTGATACAACTGCGCGCTAGATGCCGTGGCCATGAACCGCCCGGCGTTGCCCCAAATACCTGCACTGCCTGTTGATCCTGTTGCCCCATCCCCCGGCGCGTCGTCTTCCGGCACCCCGGCGCCATCGCGGTGGGACCGCCTGATGAGCCGCCCGGTGCCGTTGTGGGCATTGGGGCTGACCCTGGCGCTGGGCGCGCTGGTGCTGCTGGGCTTCGGGTTCGTGCTGCTGGCGCCGCGCCGCCATGGCGCGCTGGGCGAACTGGCGGTGCAGGTGGCCAGCATACCCGATACCGTCGGGCGCGCCGCTGGCGCCTTGCTGCCCTATCACCCCACGATCGGCCAACCCTATGAGCCGCTGCCCGGCGGCCTGTGGCGCCGGCCCGGCTTTGTCGATCCCGGCTATATCCTGCTGACCGTGTTCGATACCGCGCGCCGGCGCTGGGTGGTGCAGCTGTTGCGGCTGCGCGATGGCCATGTGGTGCGCACCTATGCCCCGGATATCGCCGCGATCCTGGCGCATTCCACGTTCCGCTCGGCGCTGATCGATCTGGCGCGGGACAAGACCAACCAGCGCTTCATGGCGATGCATCCGATGCTGATGCCCGATGGCGGGCTGACCGTGCACGATACATCGCCCCTGGTGCGGATCGATGCCTGCGGCCGGCCGGAATGGATGATCGACGGCATCTTCCACCACTCGCTGGAACGTGCGCCAGATGGCACGCTGTGGGCATCCTATCGCCTGCCGCGCACCACGCGCCCCGGCCTTGGCCCGCAATTTGCCGACGAAGGTCTGATGCACCTGACCGCTGCGGGCAAGGTGCTCGGCCGCACTGCCGTGATCGACCTGCTCGATGCCAACAATATGGGCCAGCTCTGGCGCGGCCGCCCCTATTCGGATGATCCCATCCACCTCAACGATATTCAGCCGGTGCCGGGCGATGGCCCCTATTGGCGATCGGGCGATCTGCTGATCAGCCTGCGCAACCTGTCGCTGTTGCTGCTCTATCGCCCATCCACCGGCAAGGTGGTGTGGAGCCGCGGCCTGCCCTGGCGGTTTCAGCACGATGTCAGCGTGCTCGATGATCACCGCATCTCGGTGTTCGACAACCACTGGCGCTTTGCCTGGGACCAGCCCGAACAGGCCGAACCCGACGGCACCAACCGCATGCTGGTCTATGATTTCGCCACCGACCAGGTGAGCGAACCGCTGGCCCGCGCCTTTCGCGATTTGAACATCCACACCCGCGCGCAGGGCCGTGCCACGCCGCTGCCCGGTGGCGACACCATGGTGGAAGAGACCGAGCTGGGCCGCGTCGTGCGCCTGGCCGCCGATGGCACCGTGCGCTGGAACTTCATCAGTGCCGACGCGGACCGCAACCGGTTCGAGCTGCGCTGGACCCGTTACATCGATCCCGTCGCCGACAAGATCGGCATCCAAGCTGCGGAGAATGCCCGATGCGAATGACCGTTCTGCCGATCGCCCCCGCGTCGCGCCTGCTGTTGCCGGCGATCCTGTTGCTGGCCGCCACCGCCGTTCCCGCGCAGGCCTATGTCGGCCCTGGCCTGGGCCTGGGCGCGGCCTCTACCGCGCTGGGCGTGGTCGGGGCGATCCTGCTCGGGCTGCTGGCCTTCGTGTGGTATCCGGTCAAGCGGCTGATCCGCCTGGCGCGCAAGGCCGCGCGCGGTGGTGGAGCTGGCCGGCGGTGATCGCCGCCGCGCTGGTTCTGGCCGGCGCGCTGCTGGCCACGCTGCACCTGGTGCGGCGCTGGGGCGTGCTGCGCCGCTTTGCCGCGCTGGGCCTTGCGGGCCGGCGTGCGCTGCGTGTCCTCGCGCGGCGCCGCGCTTCTGACTGCTGGAAGGAACGCGCCGCGCGGCTGCTGGCCATCCACCTGATGGGCCGTTCGCTCGTGGCCGGGGGCGCACTGGCCCTGGCCGCCCTGCCGCTGGCACTGGCGCTGAGCCTGGGGCCGCAGCTGGGCGTGCCGACCACTGCGGCCTTGCTTGATCCGCTGGTGCGCCTGGCCATTCTTGTTGCGGGGATCTGTCTTGCCTTCGTCCGATTTGCCCTTGCCCGCAGCGGCGCCGGCCGGCGCGCCCGCCTATCGCCGGCTTGACCGGCTGCTGCATCGGCTGGCCCTGGGCAGCCGAGCCGCGCTGGACCTTAGCTTTGACCTGGAACGCGCGCGGTTCGGGCGGGCGGCGGCGGCCTTGACGCTGCGCCCCCCGGTCTTCGTGGCGGGCCTCGCGCGGGCGGGCACCACCGTGCTGATGCAGCGGCTGGAGGCGGCCGATCACTTCGCCAGCCTGCGCTATGCCGACATGCCGTTTCCCCTGGCGCCCAACACCTGGGCCGGGCTGGTGGCACGCCATCGGCGCCGGCTGGCGCGCACGCCGCGCGGCCATGGCGATGGGCTGGAACACGATCTCGATACGGCAGAGGCGATCGAGGAAGTGTTCTGGCGCCTGCACTGCGGGCCCGATTACCACACCGATCGCGGGCTGTGCGCGCACCAGCCCGATGCCGCCACGCTCGCTGCATTCGGGCAGATGATGGCGCTGGTCTGCCTCGCACGCGGGCAGGGGCGCTACCTGTCCAAGAACAACGCCAATGTGCTGCGCGTGGGCGCGCTGGCCACGCTGCCCGGCGCGGTGCTGGTCCATCCGTTTCGTGATCCGCTGCAACAGGCCGCCAGCCTGCTGGCGCAGCACCGCCGCGCCTGCGCCCTGGCGGCGGGCGACCGGTTTCGCGCTGATTACATGCGCTGGCTGGGCCATCACGAATTCGGGGTGCACCAGCGCCCGTTCTGCCTGCCCACCGGTGCGCCGGTTGCGGGCGATCCCGATACGCTGGTGTTCTGGCTGCGCACCTGGTGCGGGGTCTATCGCCATCTGCTGGAACAGCCGGCCACGGTGGCGGCGCGCCAGTGCTTTGTCGATTACGATCGCCTGGCGCAGGGCGACGCCGCGCCGCGCGCCGCCCTGGCGCGGCGGCTGGGGCTGGCGCGCGGCATCGCGGCGCAAGGCCTGCGTTTGCCGCCGCCCCATGCCCTGGCGCAAGGGCCTGTGCCCCTGGCTGATCGCAACGAGGCCGTGGCGATCCATGCCCGGCTCAAGGCGCGCGCAACCACGCGAGATTGATTGCGGGCACCAAAGCCTGCCCCGTGCGTTGCGCACCCCGATCCGCCACCGCGGCATGTCCCTAGATGGCCATTGCCGGGGTCGTGGTTCTGTGGGAGCAGGGGGGCCATGAACACGACCGGAACGCACGAGGCCAATCTGGTCATTCTATCGATTCTGATCGCGGTGTTCGCCTCGTTCACGGCGTTGAGCCTGGCGGGCCGGGTGCGCGTGGGCCAGGGTTGGGCGCGCCGGGTGTGGCTGGCGGCGGCCTCGATCGCGCTGGGTGGCGGCATCTGGTCGATGCATTTCGTGGCCATGCTGGCATTTCGCGTGCCGGGCATGGCGATGGGCTATGACCTGGGGCTGACGCTGCTGTCGCTGGCCATCGCCATCGGCTTTACCGGCGCGGGCTTTGCCGCGCTGGGCCGCACCGGCCTGTCATCCCGGCGCATCGCCTCTGCCGGGCTATTGATGGGTCTGGGCGTGGTGGCGATGCATTACGTGGGCATGGCGGCGATGCGCATGCCCGGCACCATGCATTATGACCGGCTGTGGGTGGGCATTTCGGTGCTGATCGCGATCGGTGCGGCCACGGCGGCGCTGTGGTTTGCCGCTCGGGACCAGGCACTGGGGATGCGTCTGGGCGCGGCGGGGCTGATGGGCCTGGCGATTGCCGGAATGCACTATGCCGGCATGCATGCTGCTGTGATCACCATGGACAGCGCGGCGCACGCGCACATGGTCACCAGCGGCATCGGCCAGACGTTTCTGGCCGTGCTGATCGCCACGATCACGCTGCTGATTCTGGCCATCGCGCTGGGCGCAGCCTGGCTGGAGCGGGTGTTTCACAAGATCGCCCGGCGCGAGGCGCGCATTGCGCTGCGGCTCAAGATCGCCGATGTCTTGCGCGATTACGATACCACCGCCGCGCTGGACGAGATTGCCGCGCTGATGGGCGAGCATTTCGGGGTGAGCCGCACCGGCTTTGGCCAACTGCTGGCCGAAGAGGACGTGTTCGATTACGATATCTGCTGGACCGATGGCACGGCCCCGCCGCTGCTGGGGCGCATGCCGGCGGCCGATTTCGGCGCCCGCATCGTGGCCGCGCTCAACCGGGGAGAGACGGTGGTGGTGGGCGATCTGTTCGCCGCCGATCCGCGGGTCGACGCGCGCAGCCTGGAAACCGCGCGCACGGTCGATACCCGCGCCATCCTGGTCGTGCCATTCCTGCGCGAAGGGCGGCTGCGCACGATCGTCTATCTCAACAGCCGGACGACGCGCGATTGGCATCCCGATGACGTTGCCTTCATGGAGGAGATCGCCGAGCGCACCCGCCTGGTGAGCGAGCGGGCAGCGATCGCCGAACAGCTGCGCGAGTTGAACGCCACGCTGGAGGCACGGGTGGAAGCGCGCACCAGCGAATTGCGCGCCGCGCAGGAAGCCCTGGTGCAAAGCCAGAAGATGGAGGCGATGGGCCAGCTCGTCGCCGGCCTCTCGCACGATTTCAACAACGTGCTGGGCGCGATCCTGGCTTCGTTCGATCTAATCGCCCGGCGCAGCGGCGATGCCGCGCGGGTGGAGCGTCTGGCCGGCGAAGGGCGCCAGGCAGCGCAGCGCGCGGCCAACCTGATCGCTCAGTTGCTGGCCTTTTCCCGCACGCAGCGGCTGGCGACCCAGGCGCTCGATCCGGCGCTGGTGATCGAGCGCCTGCGCCCAATGCTGATGCGCACGCTGGGCCCGCTGATCACCCTGGATTGCCATCTGGCCGATCCGGCTGGCGAGGGCTGGGCGGTGCTGGCCGATCCGACGCAGCTGGAAATGGCGGTGCTCAACCTGGCGGTCAACGGCCGCGATGCCATGCCGGCGGGCGGCGCGCTGACCATCGCGCTGCATCCCTATCTGGCGCAGGGCGCGGCGGATCTTGCCGATGGTCGCTATGTCATGGTCGAAGTGGCCGATACCGGCGCGGGGATGGACGAGGAAACCCTGCGCCGCGCGATGGAGCCGTTCTTTACCACCAAGCCGGTGGGCAAGGGCACCGGGCTGGGCCTGGCACAGATCTATGGCAGCATGCGCCAGATTGGCGGCGCGGTGCGGATCGACAGCGCGCCGGGCCAGGGCACCACGGTGCGCCTGTTCCTGCCGCGCACGGCCAGCGCCGCACAGGATGATGATACGCCGGCCGCGCCCGCCGGCCCCGGCACCAGCTTGGCGCGGGTCTTGCTGGTTGACGATGATCCCGATCTGCGCCGTGCGCTGGCGGCGGCGCTGGCTGATCACGGCCATGTGGTTGACGTGGCGGCCGATGGTCCGGCGGCCCTGGCCCTGCTGGAACGCGCGCAACAGGCGGGCGAGGCGCTGCCCGAAGTGGCCGCGATCGATTTCGCCATGCCGGGAATGACCGGCGCAGAACTGGCGGCCAAGCTCGCCCGCCACCACCCCGCCCTGCGCGTGGTGTTCATGAGCGGCTTTGCCGATCTTGCCGCGATCGAGGCCGTCGCCGGCCCGGATGCGCAAGTGCTGCGCAAGCCCTTTGCCACCGAACAGCTGATCAGCGCGGTGGCCCGCGCCTAGGCTGCCGATCAGGCCAGGCTTTGCTTCATCCGTTCGGCATCGGGCGTGTGGCCGGTGATGATGCCAAGCGCCAGCGCGGCCTGGCCCACCACCATGCCGATGCCGTTGATGGCCCGGCAGCCCTTGCTTCGTGCGACCCGAAGCAGCTCGGTTTCCAGCGGGAAATAGATGATATCGGCCAACCAGTGGTGTGCGGCGATGGCCTCGGCCGGGATCGGCGTGCCGGGCTTGGCGGCCATGCCGATCGGCGTGGCGTTCACGATGCCATCGGCCGGTGCGGTATCGAGATCAGCCAGCGGCGTGACCAGCACGCGGGCGCTGGGATAGCGTGCCGCCAAGTCAGTGGCGAGAGCGCCGGCCCGCGCGGCATCGGGATCGACCAGTTCCAGTCGCGCCACGCCAAGCGAAAGCAGCGCGTTGGCCACGGCCGAACCCGCGCCACCTGCGCCCAGCTGGATGACATGGCCAAGCGCTGCGCCGGGCAGCCCGGCCAGCAGGCTGTCGCGAAAACCGGGCATATCGGTGTTGTGGCCGATGAGCCGGCCATCGCGGATCGCCACGGTGTTGACCGCGCCGGCCGCCTGGGCACTGGGCGCGAGTTCATCCATCAGCGGCATGATCGCCTGCTTGAACGGATAGGTCACGTTGAAGCCGGCAAAGCCCTGCCGCTTTAGATTGTCGACCACGCCGGCAAGATCGGCATCGGCAAGGCCACGCTGGGTGAAATCGAACAGTTCATAGGTCAGCTCCAGCCCCAGGGCGCGGGCCTCTTCCTCGTGCAGGCGTGGAGAGCTGGATGCCAGGATGGCGCGACCAAGAAGCCCGGAGCGGATCATCAAAACCTGTGTCTTTGCAAAAAGGCTCCGGCGCTGCACCACCAGGGATGCAGCGCCGGGGCAGGGTGGATCAGAAGCTAACCCGCGCGCCGATATAGAACGAGCGGCCGATGGGGTCATAGAGCGCCACGTCGGTGCCGTTCTGCGAACTGGCGACGTAGGGCAGCTTGGCGTTGAGCAGGTTGTTGATGCCGGCGCGCAGCTCGAACATCTTGCCGACCTTCACATTCCCGAACAGGTCGTAGAGGTTGTAGGCGGCAATGCCCACCTGCGTGTTGTTGGGCGTGAGCACCGAACTGACATCCTGCATCGCGCTCTGGAAGCGCCAGCGCAGGCCGATGCCCATGTTGTCAGAGCGATAGCCCAGCGTGGTCAGCGCCTTCCACCGCGGCGTGGCGCGCGGCGGGACGGAGCTGGGGTTGGCTGCGCCATTGCTGATGTTGGTATAGTTCATTTCCGCAGCGCCGGGCAGCAGCTGCACCTTGTAGGCATGGAGCCAGCCAACCGTGGTGGTGGTATAGATCTTGCCGGTGCGGCCCAGGAACGGCGCCGGGGTTGCCCAGTTGACTTGCGCTTCCACGCCGTCGGTCTTGAGCGAGCCCAGGTTGAGATAGGGTGTGGCGACATTGACCAGCTGCCCGTTGCTGTCACGCTGGATCAGCGCGCAATAGGGGTTGCTGGCGGCATAGCCCGGATTGCTGCCATCGAGGTTATAGCACTTGGACAGCACGGTGAGGCCAGGCACGGTGGAAATCACGTTCTTGATCGAGATGTTGTAGTAATCGACCGAGAACGAGAAATCGCCGAACAGACCGCCGCCGCGCGGGGCGTTGAACACCACCCCGGCGTTGAACGTATCGGCATGTTCGGGGCGCAGGCCGATGTTGCCCGAAACCAGCTGCCCGGTGGCGGTGGTGGGGAACGAATAGCTGCCGATCGCCGCCTGCGGCACACCCTGCGCCACGCAGAGCGCGGCCACTTGCGCCCCATTGGCACCGGTGCGCGCCGTGGAGCGATAGTCGCACGGATCGCCGAGCGAGCCGGGCGGGGTGCCGATCACCAGCTGCGTGCCCTGCTGCGGCGAGAACAGCTCCCCGATATTGGGCGCACGCACCGCGCGCTGATAGCCGCCGCGCAGCATGATCGTGTCGGTCGGGCGCCAGCGCATATCGGCTTCATAGCTGGTGACCGTGCCGCTGACCGAATAGTTCGATACGCGCGCGGCCGCGCCGATGCCCAGTTCGCGGATGAACGGCTTGTCGGCCACCAGCGGAATGTCGATCTGCCCGGCCAGTTCCTTGACCGAGATGCGGCCCGAGGCCGGCTGCGAGGCGGTCACCGCTTCCAGGTTCTGCGCCTGCAGGTCGCTGTCGGGGCGATAGTTGTAGGTGTTCTTGCGATAGCCGGCGACCAGCGCGATCTGCGCCGGGCCTGCGCCCAGATCGAACAGCTTGCCGTTGATCTGGCCCTGGAACTGGGTTTGCCCCAGGCGCTCGGCGCTGAATGCGTCCTTGGTCATATAGGCGGCACAGGCAGCCGAGACCGAGCGCATGTTGGCATCGCCAAACGGATTGAAGCCGCCCTGGCACAGCGAGTTGCCGCCATCGGCCGCGCTCAGCAGGTTCTGCACGCGGCTCTTGACCACGGCATTGTGCATCGTCTGGTTGTGGACCGACTGATCGTACGAGGCATAGACATCGAAGGTCCAGCCCGGGGCAATATTGCCCTTCAGCCCCGCCATGTATTGCTGGACGGTATAGTCTTCATCCCAGCTCTTGTACGGCAGGCCGACATAGCGCCCGTTCCACAGGAAATTGGCCGTGGGATTGGGCCGCGAGGCCAGCACCGTGCGCAGGTCTTGCGGAATGAACGGGTTGGTGACCGGAATGGTGGTCAGCTGGCCAAACTGCGTCAGCGTGTTGCCGCTGGCAGTGTGGACGTTGAGATCGACGAACAGGAACTGGCCATAAAGGGTCAGGTTGGGCGTCAGGTCATAGTCCGCCTTGATGAAGGCGGTCTTGCGCTTGAGGCCGTTCATGAAATCGACCTGCTGGCCCACCGGCATGCGCACGTTGCCGCCGACCAGGGCATAGCCGCCGCTGTTGGTCAGTCCCTTGTAGTTGACTGCGCCGGTCTGCACGAACAGCGAGCCGTCGTTGTTGAAGCCCAGGTTGAGCAGCGGGTTGATCGTGCTGGTCACGCCATAGCCGGCGAACACCGATTGCACGACGGCAGCATTGGGCGCGTTGGTGGCGTTTGGCACGAACGTGCCGGTGCCGATATAGGACGAGGGCGTCTTGTCGGAAAAGAAGCTGCGCGCCTTGCCGTTGATCGGATCCTGGTCGGTATAGCTGAACGCGGCGATGACGTGGCCGCGATCCTGGGCAAAGCTGCTGCCGAACGCGATCGAGCCCGAGAACTTGTAGGCGTCGCCCTTTTCGCTCAGGCTGTTCTGGACGTCGGCCTTGACCCCGTCAAAGCTGCGCAGGGTCTTGAAATTGACCACGCCCGACATGGCATCCGAACCATAGACGGCCGATGCGCCGCCGGTGATCACGTCAACCCCGCCGATGATCGATTCCGGGATGATGTTGGTATCGACCGTGCCCGAGATATCCGAGAGCGGCAGGCGCTTGCCATCGAGCAGCACGAGGTTGCGGTTGGGGCCAAGGCCGTGCAGGTTGACCGAGGCGCGCCCGCCGGTGCCCTGGCCGCCGGTGCCGGAATTGCCGGCTGGGGTGAAGCCCGGAAACTGGTTGAGCGCATCCTGCAGGTTGACGTTGCCGCTGGCCTTGATCGCTTCGTTGCTGACCGACACGATCGGGCTGACGGCGGTGTTGTTGGGCCGCTGGATCAGCGAGCCGGTCACCACGATTTCCTTGACATCGGGCTGGGCCGCTTCGGCCGCCGGCGCCGTATCGGGCGCAGCATTGGCTTGCGGCGCAGCCTGCGCCAGAGCCGGGGTTGCAAGGGCCACGGCCACGCTCAGCGCAGACGCGGACAGCACGAGACGAGTGCCTTCCAAACGCATGGTCATCCTCCCTGGCGAACGTTTGCCGTTTCGCCTTCCGACGACTCATTTATGTTACGAACTAGTTCCTGTCAAATTATTCCGCAACACGCCGAGACATGCGGTCAACGGCAAATGCGGCGGCGGCGCAGGCCAGCAGCGGCAGGCAATAGGCGGCAAACAGTAGCGGCAGCGGCGCCTTGGCCGCCATCAGCCAACCGCCCATCATCGGGCCGATCACCGCGCCTGCGCGGCCCAGGCCGATCGCCCAGCCCACGCCCGTGGCGCGCATCCGCGCCGGATAGACCGAGGCGGCGAGCGGCCACACGCCGTTGTAGCCACCCTGCAGCGTGACCCCGATGAGGAAAGCGAGGGCGAGCGTGGCCGCCACCGGCATGGCGAGCGATCCGAATACCAGCATGGCGACGCCCGCGCTGACCAGCATGCCGGGCACCAGGCGCCCCAGTGGCACGCGCACGGCCAGCATGCTCATCCCCGCCGTGCCCACGAATGCCCCGAAATTGTAGAGCGCCCCGGCATAGATGCCGTTGGTTTCGGAAAGGCCGGCCGCGATCGACAGCTTGGTGATCCAGCTGACGATGAAATAGAGCACCATCAGCCCGCAGAACACCGCCGCCCACAGCGTGAGCGTGCGGGCACGGAAGGCGGGAGAGAGCAGGTCACCAATCCGCCCTGCCGGTTCGCGCGCCGGGCCATCGGCCGTCCGCGCTGCACCGCCGCGCGGCAGGATCAGCAGCGCGGCGGGAAACAGCACCACCGTCAACCCCCCGGCCATCAGCAGCAGGCGGTGCCAGCCCCACAGCGGCAGGAGATGCGCGGTCAGCAGCGCGGTAAACACCGCGGCAAAGGGATAGCCCGCCTGGACGATGCCCACCGCCAGATTGCGCTGCGCAGCCGGCGCGGATTCAGCGGCCAGTGCGGCCATGGCTGCCAACACGGTGCCGATGCCCATGCCCACCACCACGCGCAAGCCATAGAGCACGGCCACAGAGCCGGCAAAACCGCTGGCGACCATCCCGGCCGACATCAGCCCCAATGCTGCCAGGATGATGCGGCGGCGCCCCAGCCGGTCGGCCAGCGGGGCAATACCCATGCCGCCGATCGCCATGCCGACCAGCCCCGCGCCAAACAGCAGGCCCATGGTATCGGCGCCGATCGCCCAATCGGCCTGGATGCGCGGCGCGATGAACGACAGGATCGTCACATCGATGCCGTCGGCCATGTTGATCGCAAAGCACAGGGCCACGATGGCCAGGCCCGTGCGGGTCCATTGCGCCGGGCACGCGCCGGCGCTTGCTGTGATGGGTGTGGCCATGCCTGTCTCTCTCCCGCATGCGCGGATGACGGTGCAGGCCGGCGCGGCCGCAGCCTTTGCAGGCCACGGTCAGGCGCTCAATCCTTGCGCGTCACCCAGGCGATTATGATGTCTGCCACCTGGCGTGCCCGGTGGGCCAGCGCGCTGTCGCTGGTCATGTCCACGCCGAAATTGTGGGCAAAGGTGAACTGGTTGGAAACGTTGTAGAACGCCAGCGCCGTCATGTTGAAATGCAGATCGACCGGGTCGATCCCGACGCGAAAGCTGCCCTCAGCCTCGCCCCGGCTGATCAGCTGCCGCAGGATATCGATCACGCTGTGGTTGCGGCTGGGCAGTTCGGTGATCTGCTTGAGATGCTGGGCGTGGTGGATGTTCTCGTTCATCACCAGGCGCACCAGTTCGGGATGGCGCGCGTGATAGTGCACGTCATGCTCGATCAGGCGGCGCAGCGCCTGCTCGGCAGTGCCGGTGGTGATATCCACCTGCGCCTCGCTGTCGCGCACGCGGCGATAAGCGCGCTCCAGCACGGCGCGGTAAAGCTCTTCCTTGCCGTCGAAATAATAGTAGATCTTGCGCTTGGTGGCCTTGCCGGCGATCTCGTCGATCCGCGCGCCGGCCAGCCCTTTTTCCACGAATTCCTGCGTGGCGATGTCCACGATCTGATTGATCGCGGCCTCGCGCGTTTCGGCGCGGGAGCGGCGGGGCGGCTTTGCCGCAGTGGCAGCAGAAGCGTCGGTTAGTGAGGCGGGGGCGTCGTCTTCCGGCAAGGAACTCTCCTGGGCAATCGCGCGCGCATCGGCCTGGCCCCGCATCGCTGCGGGCACCATCCTAGTTGCGCCGTATGCCCTTCCTTGCCGCACCTGTCCCTCGTTGCAAGGCCCGGCAGGTTCGTTTCCGCTCCCCGGGCCAGTTCAATTTATGTAACGAACTAGTCCCTAACATTTTTGCTTTTGTCAAGCAGCGGCCCGTGATAGGCCCGTGGCCGGGGCAGGAAACCAAAGGCAACGAACGGCAGGCGGCCATGACGAATCCCGCATTCAAGACATCCATCGCCACCGTATCGATTTCGGGCACGCTCGAGGCCAAGCTGCAGGCGATCGCTGCGGCCGGCTATGACGGCGCCGAAATCTTCGAGAACGACCTGCTCTCGACGCATCTCTCCGCGCGCGAGATTGCCGCGATGATGGGTGACCTGGGCCTCGTCTGCACGATGTTCCAGCCATTCCGCGATCTCGATGGCCTGCCCGAGCCGCAGCGCGCCCGCGCTTTCGACCGGCTGGAGCGCAAGTTCGACGTGATGCAGGAACTCGGCACCGACTTGCTGCTCGTCTGCTCCAGCTGCTCGCCGATCGCCGATGGCAACCGCGAGCGGACCATTGCCGACCTGACTGAGGCGGCCGAGCGCGCCGCCGCCCGCGGCCTGCGCCTGGGCTATGAAGCGCTCGCCTGGGGCCGGCACGTCCACGATCACCGCGAGGCATGGGGCATCGTGCGCGATGCCGATCATCCTGCGCTGGGCCTGGTGCTGGATTCGTTCCATTCGCTCTCGCGCAAGATTCCCTCGTCCAGCATCGGCGATATCCGCGCGGACAAGCTGTTCATCGTCCAGGTGGCCGACGCCCCCGTGCTCGACATGGATTACCTGGGGTGGAGCCGCCATTTCCGCTCCATGCCCGGCCAAGGCGATTTCCCGCTCGATGACTGGGCCGCCGCGATCCGCAAGATCGGCTATCAGGGCTATTGGAGCCTGGAAATCTTCAACGACCGGTTCCGCGCTGGATCGGCCAGCGGGGTGGCGCTCGATGGCTATCGCGCGCTGCGCCTGCTGGAAGGCGGGATCGCCCGCCCTTCGGCCAGCGCCACCAGCCTGCCACCGCGCGTGAAGACCAGCGGGGTCGAATTCATCGAATTTGCCGCCAGCCACGAAGAGGCGGAAAATCTGGCGGCGATGCTACGCCCCCTGGGCTTTCGCCCCACCGCGCGCCATCGCAGCAAGGACGTGACGCGCTGGACGCAGGGGCTGGAAAACCCCGTCAACATCGTGATCAACTGCGAACCCGAAGGCCTCGCCCACAGTTTCGACGTGGTCCACGGCGCTTCGGTCTGCGCGCTCGGCCTGGCGGTGGACGATGTGCCCGGCGCGCTGGCGCGGGCCGGTTTCCTGCGCGTGCCGCGGTTCACCCAGGCGCTGGCGCCCGATGAATGGCCGATCCCCAGCGTGCGCGGCGTGGGCGGCAGCCTGATCTATTTCGTCGATGCCGCCACCCGCGCGGCGATGTGGGCACACGAATTTCCCCACCGGCTGGAAGATCCCGTGCCCGGCCCGCGCCTGGCCATCGATCACGTGGCGCAGACCATGCAGTACGAGGAATTCCTCAGCTGGTTGCTGTTCTACGTCGCGCTGTTCGACGTGGGCAAGACGCCGCAGCTCGACATTGCCGATCCGATGGGCCTGATCCAGAGCCAGGCGGTGGAAAACGCCGATCGCTCGGTGCGCTTCACGCTCAATGGCTCGCTGGCGGCGCAATCGCTCACCTCGCGCTTCATCCAGAACTATTTCGGCGCCGGGGTGCAGCACATCGCCTTTGCCACCGACGATATCGTGGCCGTGGCCGATGCCGCCCATGCCCAGGGCCTGCCGCGCCTGGCGATCCCGCGCAACTATTTCGACGATCTGGAAGCGCGCTGGGGGCTGGAGCCCGACTTGATCGAGGCCATGGCCGCGCGCGACATTCTCTACGACCGCGATGGCGAGGCTGAATACCTGCAATTCTACAGCCGCGCCTTTGCCCGCCGGGTGTTTTTCGAGGTGGTCGAGCGGCGCGGCTATGCCGGGTATGGCGCGGTCAACGCGCCGATCCGCCTGGCCGCCCAGGCCCGCCACAAGCCCGATTTTCCCGACTGACCGGCCGGGCACGCCCGGCACGACACAACGATAACAAAGACCATGGAGAGAGACCTGATGTTTGCACGCCTTCCCGCTGCGCTGGGGCTGCTGGCCCTGCTCGCCACGCCGGCCGTGGCACCCGCGCGCGATTTCCCCACTGAAGCCGCGCCGGTTCTCGCCGATCGCTTTCCCCAGGTGCCGGTGGCCTTTCCCGGCGGGGTCAAGGCCTGGCGCGATGTGACCTATCAGCAATTGCCCGGCTATCGCCCGCAAGCGCTGGATATCTATGTGCCGGCCACCAAGGGGCCGCATCCGCTGGTGCTCTATATCCACGGTGGTGGCTGGATGGCCGGGCACACCCGCCATTCCGGTGCCTTTGCCGATTGGCCCAAGGTGCTTGCTGCGCTCGCGGCCGAAGGCTTTACCGTGGCCAGCCTGGAATACCGCCTGTCGGGCGAGGCAAAGTTTCCCGCCCAGTTGCAGGACGCCAATGCCGCGCTGCGCTTCCTGCGCGGGCACGCCGCGCAATATGCCATCGACCCGGCACGCGTGGCGCTGTGGGGCGGATCTGCCGGCGGGCACCTTACCGCGTTGACCGCGCTGACCTGCAAGAACACCGCGCTCGATCCGGCCGCCGGTGGCGATGCTTGCGTGCAGGGCGCGGTGACCTGGTACGGCGTCTATGACTTTGCCGGCATGAATGCCACGCCCGATGGCAATTCGGCCGGTTCCCGCCTGCTGGGTTGCGATGGCGCGTGCAGCGCCGACAAACTCCGCAGTGTCAGCCCGGTTGCCTATATCGACGCGAAAGACCCGCCGTTCCTGCTGATCCATGGCGAGGAAGACAAGACCGTGCCCGTGGCACAATCGCACCTGGGTGAGGCGGCGTTGAAGGCAGCGGGCGTGCCGGTCACGGCGATCTACATCCCCCATGTCGATCACAGCTTCATCGGCCGCACCCCGGCCGAAACCCATGCCGCATCGATGCAGGCGCTCAATGCCACGTTCGATTTCTTCCACCGCGTGCTCAAGGTTCCGGGCCCGGCCGGGACGGGCAAGTGATCCGACGCCTGTTGGCGGCACTTGCGCTCGGCCTCGCCGCCCCGGCGCAGGCCGCGCCCATCGCCGTCGATGGCGGGATGATCGAGGGCACCACGCTATCCTCGGGCATCCAGGCCTGGCTGGGCGTGCCGTTTGCCGCGCCGCCCTTGCGCGAATTGCGCTGGCGCGCGCCGCAGCCGGTTGTCCCGTGGGCCGGCACGTTGCACACCGATCGCTATGCCCCCGAATGCCTGCAACCGCTGCGCGGATCGCTGCAGAACCACTATTTCGGCAACGAGGCGACGAGCGAGGACTGCCTCTACCTCAACATCTGGGCGCCGGCGCCACAGGCCAAGGCGGCGGGCAAAGCCCCCGTGGTGGTGTGGATCTATGGCGGCGGGTTCAACATCGGTTCCGCCTCTATGGCCAACTATTCGGGAGAGCCGATGGCGCGCGAGGGCGTGGTGCGCGTCAATATCGCCTACCGCGTCGGGGCGCTCGGCTTCCTGGCACATCCCGCGCTGTCGGCCGAAAGCGGGCATGGATCGGGCAACTATGGCCTGATGGACCAGATCGCCGCGCTGCAATGGGTGAAGCGCAACATCGCCCGCTTTGGCGGCGATCCCGATAACGTCACGATCGTGGGCCAATCGGCCGGGGCCATGTCGGTGGCGCTGTTGCAGATCAGCCCGATGGCGCGCGGTCTGTTTGCCCGTGCCGTGGCGATGAGCGGCAGCCCGTTTGGCGGCATGCTCGGCCCCGCACCCCTGGCCGAGGGAGAGGCGCAAGGGCTGGCCCTGCAACAGGAACTGGGCGCAACCTCGCTGGCGCAGCTGCGCACCTTGCCCGGTGACCGCATCATTGCCGCTGCCAGCCCGCGCAGCCCGATCGTGCGCGATGGACAGGTGATCACCGGCAGCGCGGAAGCGGTGTTTGCCGCCCATGGGCAAAACGATGTGCCCGTGCTGATCGGCTATACCCGCGACGAAAGCTTTCGCCCGCTGGGGCCGGTGACCACGGCGCAGGATCTGGCCGCCGCCGTCAAGGCGCGGTTCGGCGGCGAGGCCGATGCCATCGTGGCAGCCTATGCCGGGCCTGATCCGGCCCGCGCGGCGGCCGATATCGCCCGCGATGCCACCGTGGGCCGGCAGATGGCCGACTGGGCGGCGGCGCAGCGCCGCTTTGGCACGCAGCCGGTCTATGCCTATCTCTTTGCCCGGCGGCAGCCCTATGCCCAAGGTGTGGTCTTTTCCGATCATGATCCGGCCACTGTCGGCGCCTATCACACCGGTGACGTGCCCTATTGGCTGCGCACGCGCGACGCGCTCAACCTGTTTCGCGTGACGCGCGATTGGCAGGGGGTGGACCAGGCGCTGGAAGACACCATGGCCGGCGCGCTCCTGGCCTTTGCCCGCAGCGGCATTCCGGCCAGCGCGCCGATCGGCACCTGGCCCGCGCTCGATCCGCGCCGTCCGCGCCTGGTCTGGTTGGGAGAGCAGCCGGTCGTGATCGCCTGGCCCCATTGGGCCGACATGGCGCTGTTCGGGACAACCGGGGCGGAGCCACCGCGCGCCACCCGCCCGCGCGATTGACGGGTGATCAGGCCTGCTGCTGCACGCGCGGGGCAGGCAGGGTCCGCAGCGGCCCGCCGCGCAGCAGCGCGGTCATCGCATCGCAATCGACGGCGTGCGAATAGAGATAGCCTTGGCCCAGGACGCAGCCGAGGCTTTGCAGGATCTGCGCCTGGTCAGCCGCCTCGATGCCTTCGGCCACCACCTGGATGCCCAGCTTGGTGGCGATGTCGATCACGCCTTCGACGATGATCTGGCTGGGCCGGTGCGTGGCGATGCGATCCACGAACGACTTGTCGATCTTGATGTAATCGACCGGCACGGTCATCAGATGGGTGAGCGAGGCAAATCCGGTGCCGAAATCATCGAGCGCGACTTTCAGCCCACGTTCGCGCAGCGCCGCGACCGAGCGGCGAATGACGCCGCCATCATCATCCATATAGACCGCCTCGGTCACTTCCAGGATGATCATGTCCAGCGGCACGCCGTGTTCCTCGAACGCGGTGGCGGTGGCGTCGAAAAAGCCGGCGCTGTGCAGGTCGGTTGAACTGACATTGATGCCCACGCGGGCAAAGGGCACATTTAGATCGAGCCAGGTGCGGGCATCGCGCGCCACCTGGCGGATCATCTCGCGCGTCAGGGTATTGGCGGTCTGCGGATCGCTGGTGGCATCGTGAAACGCCATTGCCGATAGCAGGCGCTGCCCCATGCGGATGCGGCACAGCGCCTCCAGCCCGCTCACCGTGCCGGTGGCAAGGTCCACCACCGGCTGGTAATGCGCCACCAGGCGGCCCTCGCGCAGCGCGGCGTCCAACTCGCGCACCGCGGTAATGCGCCGTGTCATCCGCGTGCCGATGCCCGGCCAAAAGCGTATAGAGCCACCGCGCGCCACGTCCTTGGCGTGATAGAGCGCAAAGTCGGCGTTCTGCTGCACGCGTTCGGGCGTCACATCGCCGGCGTTGAAGATGGCGATGCCCATGGTGCCGGCCGGGCGCAGCACGTGGCCTGGTATGGTGATGGGCACTTTCAAGCCGTCGAGCAGCCGCTCTGCCAGGGCATCGAGCGTGCGCAGGTGCTCGTCATCCTGCACCAGCACGGCAAATTCGTCGCCGCCGATGCGGAACACCGTATCCGGCGCGGCCATTTGTGCCAGCCGCTGCCCTACCTGCACCAGCAAGCGGTCACCAGCGTGGTGGCCATAGGTATCGTTCACCGCCTTGAAGCCATCCAGGTCGATCAGGAACAGCGCCCAGTTGCCGGGCTGGCTGCAATCGACGGTGGCCATCGCGGTGTTGAACGCGGCGCGGTTGGGCAGGCCGGTCAGCCCATCGGTATTGGCACGGCGATCCCGCTCTTCCACCCGCCGTTGCCGGTCGAGCGCGATGGCACACAGCGCGATGGAGCGGTCCACCAGCACGCGCTCCAGCGCCGAAGGCCCGCGCGCTTCGTGATAGTAAAAGGCAAAGGCACCCACCGGCTGGTCATTGCCTGCCATGATCGGCCGCGACCAGCATGCCTTGATGCCCAGGGGCAGCACCAGATCGCGATAGGGCGCCCAGGCGGGATCGGTGGCAATATCGGCAGAGACAACCTCGATGCCCAGCGCCGTCGCGGTGCCGCAGGCGCCGACACCAGGGCCGATGTCAATGCCGTCGAACGCCGCGCGCATGGCAGGCGGCAGGCTGGGCGCAGCCAGTGGGCGCAGGCGGCGCATGGCATCGACTGTTACCACCGAGCAGACCACGCCGGGCGCGCGGCGCTCCACCTCGCGGCACAGCCGGTCGATGGTGGCGGCCAGCGGCGCGCCGCGGGCGATCATTTCCAGAATGGTGCTTTGAAAATCGCGCATCGCGTCAAGGCCAGCCCTTTGCAGCAGCCATGGATCATGCCGGCCGCGTGCTTAAGGTTCTGTTATATGGAAATCTACGGGTTTTCCGCATGGCGCGGGCCACTGGCCGGGCGCACACCTGGGGGATCTTGTCCCATTTTGCCGCGATTTGGACCGGCTTTCAGCACTCAACTTGTCGCGTATTGACGCAGCATTGTTACACCTGCGGGGACTGCCCGTAATTTACGGAAATGCGGCTTTCAGTTCATCTGGCGTACAGGAAATCCGGCCAAGTGGCAGGATATGACGACGATGGGAAAAGCAAAGTCGGCCGGCTGCAAGTGGGCGGCGGCCATGGTCGCGGCGCCCGGCTTGCTGCTGGCAGGAACCGCGCATGCCCAGGCGCCATCCAGCGCCATGCCGCCAAGCCAGCCCCCCGTGGCGCAGGCAGCGCCCGTTGCAACGCCCGCCCCATCTGCTGCGCCATCTGCGGCCCCGCCCACCACGCCTGCGCCTACGGCGCCGCCGGCCGTCATGCCCCCGTCCGAACCTGCAGATGTGCAGGAAGAACCCGGCATCGTGGTGCAGGGCGATGCCTATTCCCGGCAGGACCCGGTCCACGCCGTCAACGAAAAGTCTTACGAGGCGATCCAGAAGGGCGACAAGCTGGTGGTGGCGCCGGTGGCGCGGCTCTATGTCCACGGCCTGCCATCGCCGCTGCGCCACGGGCTGCACAATGCGCTCTACAACTTGCGTGAGCCGTCGAACTTCGTGGCGTTCCTGCTCGAACACAAGTTTGGCAAGGCCGGGCAGGTGCTGGTGCGCTTTACCGTCAATTCCACCATTGGCCTTGCTGGGCTGATCGACGTGGCCAAGGCCAAGCCGCTCAAGATACCCTATCGGCCCAATGGCCTGGCCGATGTGCTGGGCTTTTACGGCGTGAAATCGGGGCCATACCTGTTCCTGCCGTTGATCGGGCCGACCACGCTGCGCGACCTTATCGGCACCACGGTCGATCGATCCTGGTTCCCGCTGGCCGTGGGCGAGCCACTCGATACCGTGCCGTATGGCCTGGCCGTCACGGTGATCGGCGGACTGGATGACCGCGTGGCGATCGATGGCCAGCTCAAGAAGTTCCGCGCGGAATCGGCCGATCCCTACAACGCCACGCGCGATTTCTATCTCAAGCGCCGCGCTGCCGAGATCGAGAACCTGCGCCATCCGCACAAGAGCGCCACGCCCGAACCTGCCTTGCCCACCGCGCCTTGACGCCATTCAGGCGGCGTAGGCCAGGCGCGCCGGCACCGACAGGCGCACCAGCGTGCCGAGGCGATGCCCGCTTTCGATGGAAAACGATGCGCCGATGCGCCGCGCCCGCTCGCGCATGCCGATCAGGCCATAATGGCCCTTCATCAGCGCCGCGCTTACCGCCCTGCCGTTCGCGCCGTCCTCGCCATCGATGCTGGCAATGCCGATGCCATCGTCGCTGACAAACACCGCCAGAGCCCGCGCGCCATACTCCACGTTCACATCGATCGCGTCGGCCTGGGCATGGCGCGCCGCGTTGCACAGCGCCTCGCCGACGATGGCGAGGATTTCATCGACGATATCGGGGTGCAGCGGCCGCACTTCGCCTTTGACGTTCAGCGTCAGGCTGGCGCCGGTGACCAGGTTGTCGAGCAGGCGTTGCAGTTCGCGGCGCAGGTGGCGGTCTTCCAGGCGGCGCAGGCCTTTCACCCGGTCGCGCCCCTCGATCAGCATTTCCTCGGCCCGGTCCAGCGCCGGGGTCAGCACGGCTTGCGCGGCGCGGTCGTGCGAAAGGTGATCGGCCACCGACTGAAAGCGCATGATCAGGCCCTGCACTCCCTGGATCAAGGTGTCGTGCAGTTCGCGGGCAATGCGTTCGCGCTCGCTGGTGCGTTCGGCCATGCGATCGCGGATCAACCGGCCCAGATACTGCACCCGCGCGATGTAGAGCAGATAGAGCATGGCCGAGAGCGCCACGATCGCGGCGAGGGGGAACCACCAGGTCTGGTAGAACCGCTGGGCGATGGCAAACTGCATGGTCTGGCCGCCCGCGTTCCACACGCCGTCCTCGTTGGCAGCGATGACCTGGAACGTATAGCGGCCCGGCCCCAGATCGCTGAACGTCACGCTGCGCTCGGTCGATGGTGCGGTCCATTGCCCTGGCAGGCCCGGGCCAGACAGGCGGGTGCGGAACTGCACGCGTTGCGGCACGGTCAGGCTCGTGGCGGTGAAATCGATCCGCACCGATCGCGTGCCCGGCGGCAGGCGCAGCCCGGCGCTCGGCGCCCGCGCCGTGCCGCCAGCCACCAGGCTGCGCACCATGACTGCGGGCGGCAGCAGATTGCGGCGCAGCGCGGCCGGATCGATCCACACCAAGTTGCGGCGCGTGAGGAACCAGATACGCCCGTCGCCGCCCTGCGCCACCTGGGCGCCGGCGGCCTTCTGGGCAAAGCTGTTGAGGCCATCGCGAAAATCGAACCGGCGCCAGGGCACCGCCTGGCCGGGGTGCGTCAACGCCTGCACCAGATCGGTGCGGTGGATCTGCACGATGCCGCTATCGCCAATGCCCCAGCCATCGCCGCTGCGCGTCCACACCAGGCCATTGAGCGAGGCTGCCCAGGGGTTTGCGCTTGCCAGCACGGGTGTGCTGCCCCGCGCGAATGGCGCCTGGAGACCACGCGCGCCGCTGATCAGCGGACCATCGCCGAGGGGGCTGGGCAGCAGGCCTTCGATCCCGTCGACCTGCAACTGCGCGGGCGAAATCGCCACGAACGGCAGATCTGCCCCGCGCGGCGCCGGTCCGCGAAATGCCACGATCGCCCGGTCATCGCCGCCAATCGCGATGTTGGCGGGCAGCGCACGGGGTGTCGCCAGGGTGTGCCAGGCGCCGCCTTCGTGCCACCACAGCCCCTGGTCCAGCGCCGCCAGCCAGATGCGGCCCGCGCCATCCTGCCCGCAGGCCAGCGGCATCAGGCCGCGCGGCAGGGCAATGGCCGGCCCGGCCGCGCCGCGCGGGTTCAGCCGCACCAGGCGTTCACCCGTCACCAGCCATGCGCCGCCCCCGCGCGCCGTGCACAATGCGCCAGCGGGGCTGGCCAAGCGCAGGATCGTGCGCGCCGCCTGGCCAGGGGCAATGGCATAGGTGGCGCGGGCATCGCCAACATAGACCACGCCATCATCGCCGCCGGCCAGGCGATAGCTGGTGGGCGAATTGGCAGGGATCGCGGTTTCCACCACGATCGGCACGCGACGCAGCTTGTCCAGCCCCATTTCCGTGCCGATCCACAGGTTCCCCTCGCAATCCTGCAACAGGGCATGGGTCTGGTCAGAGGTCAGCCCTTGCGTGGCATCGAAGGTGAAACGGCGCATCGCCGCAGGCGCGGCCTGGGCACTGCCGGTGGCCTTGTCGGGCGTAGTCAGGCGCTGCACGCCGCTGTTCCAGGTGGTTTCCCACAGCGCGCCGTCGGCAGTGAACAGCATGCGCGTGCCGCCAACCGGATCGGGGTTGATCGCCAGCCGCGCCCCGGCCGTGACGCGGCCCTGCGCCAGGGTCAGTCGGCGGGTGCCGGCCGCGTCTGACAGCCACATCGCCCCGTTGGGCCCGGCGGCAAGGCTGGCGCGCGGGGTAACCGCGATGCCGGTTGCGGCAAAGCGCTGGCTGCCGCGCGGGCGGATCAGCACCTGGCGTTCGGTTACCAGCCATTGCGTGCCGTCGGCGGAAAACGCCGTGCTCCACGCCTGTTCGGCGGGCAAGCCGGCGTCCTGGCCGAATTCCTGCCAGCGCCCATCGGCATAGCGGGCCAGGGTGCCATCACTGCGGCCGCCCCGCACCACCCACATCGCGCCGTCGGGCGCCTGGGCCATGTCGGTGACCTGGCGCGAGGGATGCGGCATTGCCATGTCGACCAGCCGCCCATCGCGCCAGGCCATCACCCCGCGCCCACGGCCCAG
This sequence comes from Novosphingobium capsulatum NBRC 12533, assembly GCF_001598375.1. Lineage (GTDB taxonomy): Bacteria > Pseudomonadota > Alphaproteobacteria > Sphingomonadales > Sphingomonadaceae > Novosphingobium > Novosphingobium capsulatum. The sequence continues at coordinate 149,468 of NZ_BCYV01000007.1, read as the reverse complement.
CCCCACCCACACGGTGCCGTCCTGAGCGCTGGCCAGTTGCGACACCACCAGCCGCGCGCCCTGGCCGCCGGGCTGGGGCACGGGTTCGAACGTCAACCCGTCAAAGCGGAACAGTCCTTCCACACTGCCGATCCACAGGAACCCGTCGCGCGATTGCGTCAGCGCGTTGATCCGGCCCGGCGCGCCTTCTTCCAGGGTCCAGTGTTCGTGCTTGTATCCCGCCAGCACACCCGCTTGGGCCTGAACCGGCGCCTGAACTGGCGCTTGGGCCTGGCCCTGCCGCTGGGCCATCGGCGCACTGGCCATGAGCGCCAGCCCGCCGGCCGCCAGCACGGCAATGCCGCGCCTACAGTTCAATGATGCCCCGCCGCGCCGCCTTGGTCACGGCGTGGGTCCGATCGTTGACATGCAGCTTGCCAAAGATGTTCTTGATGCCGGACTTGACCGTTTCCTCGGCCAGGTTGAGCGTCCAGGCGATCTGTTTGTTGGCATGGCCCGAGGCGATCAGTTGCAGAATCTGGGTTTCGCGCGGGGTCAGCGGCTCGTCGATCGCGTGCAGCGCGATTTCCTGCGCCACATCGGGCGCCAGGTGACGCTGGCCTTCGTGGACGGTGCGGATCGCGCCGAGAAGTTCGCGGCGCAGGCTGCTTTTGAGCAGGAAACCCGCCGCCCCCGCGCGCAGCGCCTGCAGCGCCTGCGCGTCACCGGAATAGGTGGTCAAGACCAGGATGCGCGCCTGGGGATGGCGGGCGCGGATCGCCTCGATCGCCTGAAGGCCGGTCATCCCCGGCATGCGCAGGTCCATCAGCACCACCGCCGGGCGCAGGGCATCGTACATCGCCACGGCTTCATCGCCGGTCGCTGCCTCGCCCACCACGGCCATGTCGGGCTGCATCGCGATAACGGCAGCCACACCTTCGCGCAGCATCGGGTGATCGTCGGCAATCAGGATGCCTATCGTGGTATCGGTGCGCGCGGGCATGGAGGAAGGCGATACCACGCGCGTCGCGGCCTGGGTAGCCACCCGAAATGGGGGTGCGCCCAGCCCCCATGCTGGGGCTGGCAGGGCAGGCGCGAGGGCGCACACTTGGGCTGGAACACAAAGCTGGCCGCACCGGGCAAAGGTTGCCCCTGGTGTTGCGGCCGGAATGGGAGCCTTCACGTCATGCCCACGATCACCACCGCCGATGGCACCGAAATCTTCTACAAGGACTGGGGCAGCAAGACCGCGCAGCCGGTGGTTTTCCACCATGGCTGGCCGCTTTCTGCCGACGATTGGGATGCCCAGATGATGTTCTTCTTGGGGCAGGGTTATCGCGTGATCGCGCACGATCGGCGCGGCCATGGCCGGTCCACCCAGACCGGCGACGGCAACGAGATGGATACCTATGCCGCCGACGTCGCGGAGCTGGCCGATCATCTTGATCTCAAGGATGCGATCCACGTTGGCCATTCCACCGGCGGCGGCGAAGTGGCGCACTATGTGGCGCGGGCCAAGCCCGGCCGCGTCGCCAAGGCCGTGCTGATCGGCGCGGTGCCGCCGATCATGCTGCAAACCCCGGCCAACCCCGGCGGCCTGCCGATGGACGTGTTCGACGGGTTCCGTTCGGCGCTGCTGGCCAACCGCGCGCAGTTCTTCCGCGATGTGCCCGAAGGCCCGTTCTTCGGCTTCAACCGCCCCGATGCCAAGGTTTCGCAAGGCCTGATCGACAACTGGTGGCGCCAGGGCATGATGGGCGGGGCCAAGGCCCACTATGATTGCATCAAGGCCTTTTCCGAAACCGATTTCACCGACGATCTCAAGGCGATCGATGTGCCCGTGCTGATCATGCACGGCGAAGACGATCAGATCGTGCCGATCGCGGATTCGGCCCACCTGGCGATCAAGCTGGTCAAGCACGGCACGCTCAAGACCTATGCCGGCTTCCCCCACGGCATGGCCTCGACCCATCCCGAGGTGATCAACGCCGATCTGCTCAGCTTCTTCAAGGCCTGAGCCGATGACCTACGAAACCAGCATCGATCTTTCCGCCCACGTCCGCAAGGCGTCGGTGGCGCTGCTCCAGGCCCGGCTGTCCGATGCGCTCGACCTGGAAGCGCAGGCCAAGCAGGCGCACTGGAACGTGCGCGGCCGCCACTTCCTGCAACTGCACGGCCTGTTCGATGCCGTGCATGGCCAGGTAGAGGAATTCGTCGATCTCCTGGCCGAGCGGATCACCACGCTGGGCCATGTCGCCGATGGCCGGGTGCAGACCACCGCCGGCGCCACCACGCTCTACGAATATCCGCTCGCCGCCCATGGCGGTGACGCGCATATCCGCACGCTGGCGGCCAGCCTGGCGCTGTTCGGCAAGGCCGTGCGCGCCGCGATCGACAGCGCGGCGGGCGAGGGCGATGCCACCACCGCCGACCTGTTCACCCAGATCTCGCGCGAGAGCGACAAGCAGCTGTGGCTGCTCGAAGCCCATCTGCTGGCCGACTGACCCACACCCTTTCTCCTTCAAGGACAGATCCCATGACCTTTCATGCCAAGTCGCTGATCAATCCTGACGACACCGTGTTCATCTTCGTCGATCACCAGCCGCAGATGGCCTTTGGCGTCACCAGCATCGATCGCCAGCAGCTCAAGAACAACACCGTCGCCCTGGCCAAGGCGGCCAAGCTGTTCGGCGCGCCGATCATCCTGACGGCGGTGGAGACCAAGTCGTTCTCCGGCTATATCTGGCCCGAACTGCTCGACGTGGTGCAGCAGACCCCGATCGAGCGGACCTCAATGAACAGCTGGGACAGCGACGAACTGGTCGCCACCGTCAAGGCCACCGGCCGCAAGAAGCTGGTGATCGCCGCGCTGTGGACCGAAGCCTGCCTGCTCTTCCCCACGCTCAGCGCGATCGAGGAAGGGTTCGAGGTCTATATCATCACCGACGCCTCGGGCGGCACCTCGCCCGAAGCGCACGATGTGGCGATCCGCCGCATGGAGCAGGCCGGCGCCCACTCGCTGACCACGATCAACGCCGTGCTGGAACTGCAGCGCGACTGGGCGCGGCGCGAAACCTATGACGGCGTCATGGCCATCGCGCGCGAGCATTTCGGTGCCTACGGCATGGGCGTCGATTATGCCTATACCATGCTCCACGGCGCGCCGCAGCGCGGCCAGTTCGCGCACGAAGTGGTGGGCGGCGCCGAGCATTGATCCTGTCTCCGTCATCCCGGACTTGATCCGGGATCCCGCTGGCTTCTGGCCGTGCGCTGACAGGGAAGCGGGGCCCCGGGCCAAGCCCGGGGTGACGATCAGGCGAAATTGCAGACTTTGTTACCAATCCCCCCGGCGGCCCGTCCCATCCCTCTTGCGGGGCGGGCCGTTTCCCCAAGGAAACTGCGCCATGAAGGCATATCTCGCGTCGCTAGCGGCCGGCCTGCTGGTCGGCATTGTCTATTCGCTGATCGGGGTGCGTTCCCCCGCGCCGCCGGTCATCGCGCTGGTCGGGCTGCTGGGCATCCTGGTGGGCGAACAGGTGGTGCCGCTGGTGCGCCATGCCGCTGCCGGCCATTCGATCACTGCCTTTGTCCGCACCGATTGCCGCAGCCACGTGTTCGGCCGCCTGCCCGATGGCTCCGCGCCGGAAAAGGACGCGTAAGGCCATGGCCGATACCCTGATCGTCAACGCCAAGGTCACCACGCTGGATCGCGCCAACCCCCAGGCGCAGGCCGTGGCCATCCGCGACGGACGTTTCCTGGCGGTGGGCAGCGAGGCCGACGTGCGCGCCGCTGCCGCGCCCCAGGCGCGCGTGATCGATGCCGGCGGGCGCCGCCTGATCCCCGGCCTGATCGACAGCCACATGCACATCATCCGGGGCGGCCTCAATTACAACATGGAGCTGCGCTGGGACGGCGTGCCCAGCCTGGCCGATGCCATGGCCATGCTCAAAGCCCAGGTTGCCCGCACCCCCGCGCCGCAATGGGTGCGCGTGGTTGGCGGCTTTACCGAGCACCAGTTTGCCGAAAAGCGCCTGCCGACGCTGGCCGAACTCAACGCCGTGGCGCCCGATACGCCGGTGTTCATCCTGCATCTCTATGATCGCGCGCTGCTCAATGCTGCCGCGCTGCGCGTGGTGGGCTATGGCAAGGACACGCCCAATCCGCCCGGCGGCGAGATCGTGCGCGATGCCGCTGGCAATCCCACCGGGCTGCTGCTGGCTCAGCCCAATGCCACGATCCTCTATTCCACGCTGGCCAAGGGGCCCAAGCTGCCCGAGGATTACCAAGTCAATTCCACCCGCCATTTCATGCGTGAGGTCAACAGCCTGGGCGTGACCGGGGTGATCGATGCCGGGGGCGGGTTCCAGAACTATCCCGACGATTACGCCATTATCGAAAAGCTGCACGCCGACAACCAGCTTACCGTGCGCATCAGCTACAACCTGTTCACGCAAAAGCCCAAGGAAGAGCTGGCCGATTTTGCCGGCTGGGTGAAACAGGTTTCGCCCGGACAGGGCGATGATACCTATCGCCACAACGGCGCGGGCGAGATGCTGGTCTATTCGGCTGCCGATTTCGAGGATTTCCGGGTGGAGCGCCCGGACATGCCGCCGAGCATGGAAGGCGATCTGGAGCCGGTCATCCGCCTCTTGGCCGAGCATCGCTGGCCCTGGCGGCTGCACGCCACTTATGACCAGACGATTTCGCGCGCGCTCGATGTCTATGAAAAGGTCAACCGCGATATCCCGCTGACGGGTATCAACTGGTTCTTCGACCATGCCGAGACGATCAGCGACCGCAACATCGATCGCATCGCCGCGCTGGGCGGCGGCATCGCCGTGCAGCACCGCATGGCCTATCAGGGCGAATACTTCGTCGAACGCTATGGCCACCGCGCTGCAGAGCGCACGCCGCCGATCGCGCGGATGATCGCGGCAGGCATTCCCGTGGGCGCCGGCACCGATGCCACGCGGGTGGCGAGCTACAACCCGTGGGTATCGCTGTCGTGGCTGGTGACGGGCCGAACGGTGGGCGGCATGGCGCTCTATCCCGGCGCCAACCGCGTCAGCCGCGAAAAGGCGCTGGCGATGTGGACCCACGAGAACACCTGGTTTTCCAACGAGGTGGGCAAGAAGGGCCAGATCATGGCCGGCCAGCTGGCCGATTGCGCGCTCTTGAGCGCCGATTACTTCGCCGTGCCCGAGCAAGATATCGCCCATATCCGCAGCGTGCTGACGCTGCTGGGCGGCGAAGTGGTGCACGGGCAGGGGGACTTTGCCCCGCTGGCCCCGGATCTGCCGCCGGCCATGCCCGATTGGTCGCCGGTCAACACGTTCGGCGGCTATTACCAGACCGACCAGGCACGGAACATGCTGGCCAATGCCTGCGGCTGCGCCAGCGCCTGCGGTGTCCATGGCCACGATCATGCCGCTGCGCTGGGTCAGGCCGCGCCGGTTGCCGATGTGCAAACGTTCTGGGGCGCACTGGGCTGCGGCTGCTGGGCGGTTTGACAGGAGAAACGATGATGAAGCTGCGCCTTTCCCTCGCCCTTGCGGCCGCGCTGTTGACGGCCTCGGCCCCGCTGGCGGCCAAGCCGGTGCCGATGGCCGATTATGCCGTGGGCCCGCAATACGATACCACCCATGTCTATGTGCCGCAGGAGCAGTTTGACGCCTTCGTCACCGCGTTCCAGGCCACGTTTGGCGGTACCACCAGCAAGCAGGGCGAATTTCAGGTTACCCCCACGCCCAGCCTGACCAAGTCGCAGCTTGTGCTCACGCCGGCAGGCACGGTCTCGGTGTTCGGGTTCAAGACGCCGATCCCCTATCCGTTTGGCGCCGAACGCACCGGCTATCTGGTCACGGACATGGACGCCGCGGTGAAGGCCGCGCGCGCCGCCGGTGCCACGCGCCTTATCGAAACGTTTCCCGATCCGATCGGGCGCGATGTGGTGGTGCAGTGGCCGGGCGGCGTGAACATGCAGCTCTATTGGCACACCGCCACGCCGCACTATGCGCCGCTGGCCACCGTGCCAGAAAACCGCGTGTACCTGACCGCCGATGCCGCCGACGCGTTCATCGCGGCATGGACCCGCTTTGCCCATGGCCACGTGGTGTCTGACGACAAGACCGCGCCGGGCGCCGAGGCGGGGCTGCCGGCCCCGATCCGCCGCGTGATGATCGACAGCGGCTATGGCAAATTGACGGTGCTGGTGTCCAACGGCCAGTTGCCCTGGCCCTGGGGCCGCGACATGACCGGCTATGCCGTGCCTGATCTGGCCGCCACCCTGGCCAAGGCGACCGCCGCTGGCGTGGAAACCCTGGTGCCGGCGCGCGAAGTGGGCGGCCGCCGTGCCGCGCTGGTGCGCTTCCCGGGCGGCTACATCGCCGAAATCCACCAGAACGCAATGCGTTAAGCGCCATGCCCCGTCTTGCGCCTGTTCCATCGGCCCCGGCCGATCCGCGCTTCGTCGATGCCATCCTCGATTGGCCGCCCACCTGGTTCGTTGCCCGGCTGCTGCTGGTGGGCGCCTATCTGGTGGGGGCGCTGGCCAAGCTGGGTGACTGGCCCGGCGCCGTTGCCGAGCAGGCGCATTTCGGCATGACGCCGCCGGCGCTGTGGGCCGCCGCGACCATTGCGGTGGAATTGATCGGCCCGGCGCTGATCCTGGTCGGCCGGCTGGTGTGGCTGGGTGCGGGGATGCTGGGCGTGTTCACCGTGCTGGCGGCCTGCCTCGCCAATCCGTTCTGGGCGCTGCAGGGGCCGGCGCGCTTTGCCGCCACCAACGCGTTTTTCGAGCATCTTGGCCTGGCCGGCGGCTTTGTCCTGGCGGCATTGGTGGCCGAACATGCCCGGCGCGAGGGCCGCATGTGAGCCGGCGCCGCGCCGGCCGGGCCGTCGTCACGGCCATGCTGGCGGCGCTGGTGCCGCATGGGGCTGCGCGCGCGCAGCAGTCTGCCGATCAGGATGCCCTGCCACGCAGCGTGATCGAGGCCTGGCGCCCGCCCACCCTGACGATCACCCGCTATACCGAAGACTGGTCCAGCCTGGCCGACCCCGCCGCCCGCCGCGCGCGGTGGACCGCGCCGCTGAAATACATTCCCCTGGCGCCGCCGCAGGTGTGGCTGTCGACCGGCCTGGAACTGCGCGCGCGGGTTGAGGCAACCCAGGGGCAGACCGCGCGCTATTGGCGGGCGATGCCCCATGCCGATCTGCACGTCGGCCGCTTTCGCGTGTTTGTTCAAGGGCTGGCCAATGCCGCGCAGGGCGTGGTCGGCGGGCCATCGCCGGTCGATCGCACCGGCGTGGATCTGTTGCAGGCCTTTGCCGATGTGACCGTGCCGATCGCGCCGGGCACCACGCTGCGCCTGGAAGGCGGGCGCCAGCTCGTCAGCCTGGGCAGCGAGCGGCTGGTCGGCACGCGCTATGGCCCCAATACGCCGCTGCCGTTCGATGGCACGCGGGCGCTGCTCGATTCCGGCCCTTATACCGCCAGCCTGTTCTACCTGGTGCCGGTTGCGGCCGGGCCGCACAGCATGGACGATCGGCGATCGCGGCAAAAGGCGCTGTGGGGGCTATATGCCACGCGCTGGCTGGGCAGCGGGCATGCCGCGCGGATCGACGCCTATGCCATGGTCTATCACGATCGCGCCGCCAGCCTGCAACAGGCCGGGTTTGCCCGCGGACTGGGTGACGAACGGCGCATTACCCTGGGCCTGCGCAGCGCCGGGCGTGCCGGGTCTGCCTATTGGGATATCGAGTCGATGGCCCAGGGCGGGCACCTGGCCGGCGCGCCGATTCATGCCTGGTCGGTGGCGCTGCGCGCCGGGCGCCGCTTTCCGGCCTTGCCGGCCACGCCCGATCTGTCGCTCCATGTCGATCTCGCGAGTGGCGACAAGGCGCCCGCCGATGGCCGGGTCAACGGCTTCAACCCGCTGTTTCCCAAAGGCAAGTATTTTGGCGAGCTTTCGCCACTGGGCCCGCGCAACCTGATCGATGTGCACCCCGCGCTCACGCTCGCGCTGGGCAAGCTGAACGGCGGCGCGGTGCAACTGGGTGTTACGGGCATGGCCTATTGGCGGCAAAGCCGGGGCGACGGCGTCTATGATGTGCCCGGCCGCCAGCTGCACCCCGCCACGGCCGGCCAGGCACGCTTTCTCGGCAAGCAGGCAGAGGCGGTGGTAACCTGGCAGGCCACGCGCGAACTGGCGCTGACTGCCTCTGCCAGCCATTTCGTGCCCAGCGGCTTTCTGGTCCAGGCCGGTGCCGGCCGGCCGATCGATCTGTTTGCCGGTGAAGCTTCGTTCCGGTTCTGAAAGGGAAAGTGCCATGGACTCTCATCCCCCACCATCGCCCCCCGTCGCCGGCGCGCCTGTGGCGGTGCGCACACCATCGCCGCTGCCGCGCCTGCTGCTGTTGCTGTCGGCCACGACCGGCTTTGTCGACGCGGTCAGCGTCCTTGGCCTGGGCAAGGTGTTTACTGCGAACATGACCGGCAACGTGGTGTTCCTGGCCTTCGCGCTGGCCCGCGCGCCGGGTTTCACGCCCGTGCCCTATCTGGTGGCGCTGGGCCTGTTCATGGTGGGCGCGAGCGTGGCGGGGCGGCTGTGGCGCCACGCGTCGAGCCATCCGCTGCGCTATTGGCTGCTGCGCGCGGCCTTGCTCGAAGCCGTGCTGTTCCTGGGGGCTGCCGCCGTGGCGCTGGTGCCCGGCACCGACGGCATCGTGGCGCATCCCGCCTGGGCCGTGCTGGTGATGATCGGGCTGACGGCAGGGGCCATGGGTTTTCGCAATGCCACGGTGCGCCAGCTCAAAGTGCCCGATCTGACCACCACCGTGTTGACCCTGACGATCACCGGCATTGCCTCTGACGCGGGCGGGCCCAACCTGCGCACGCGCCTTTTGGCGATCACCATGATCTTTATTGGCGCGGCGGCCGGCGCCGTGCTGGTGCTGCACACCGGGCTGGCGCTGCCGCTGGCGTTGACCGCCTTCGTGGTGCTGGGCGGAACGCTGCTGTGCCTGCGCCATCCCCTGATGGCGCTGCCGCATCGTCCCTGACGTAGCTCAGGCGCGCCAGGGAGCGATCGCGGCCTCGGCAAAGAGCACCTGCGGGCCGGTGGGCGTGGCCACCACGCCGCGCGCGCCCAGCGCGGCAAGGGCGCTTTCATCCACCACCGTGCCGGCCGGCAGCAGCAGGCGCCCATGCACGCTGCGAGCCTGGGCCAGGGCCGCCGTACCGCCCAGCGCCTGCGCCAACTCGGCCGGAACGCTGGCGGGATCGATCGCGCTGGCAAAGCTGCCGGCCTCGGTAATCGGGGCCTTGGCCGGTGCCGCGCTGGGTGCAGGCGCGCCCATGGCGGCGCGGATTTCCACCGCCACCTGATCGGCCTGCGGGCCGAGCACGACCTGCAGGGCGCGCGGAGAGGGGCGGATCAGGCCTTTAGCTCCCAGGCCACGCAGCGCGGCTTCGTCGATGCTGGCCTGATCGGCCACCACCAGGCGCAGCCGCGTGGTGCAGGCGCCCACTTCCACCAGATTGGCCGCGCCGCCCAGCGCCGCGACAAAGGCCTGGCCGCGTTCGCCCGCCAGCACCGGCGCGCCGCCGTTGCCCATGGGCACGTCATCGCGGCCCGGCGTCTTGAGGTCAAAGCGCAGGATCGCCCAGCGGAACACGCCATAATAGACGCTGGCATAGATCAGGCCCACCGGGATCAGCAGCAAGGGCTTCTGCGCCTTGGAGAAATTGAGCACGTAATCAAGCAGTCCGGCCGAAAAGCCAAAGCCCATGTGCACGCCCAGCGCCGCCATCAGCGCCATCGCAATGCCGGTCAGCACCGCGTGGAACGCATAGAGCACCGGCGCCAGGAACATGAAGCTGAACTCGATCGGCTCGGTCACCCCGGTCAGGAACGAGGTGGCGGCAAGGCTCAGCAGCATGCCGCCGGTGGCTTTGCGCCGCTCGGGCCGCGCGGTGTGATACATCGCCAGGCACGCGGCAGGCAGGCCAAACATCATCACCGGGAAGAACCCGCTCATGAACGCGCCAGCAGTCGGATCGCCGGCAAAGAAGCGGCGCAGATCGCCCGTGGTGCCGTGGTAATCGCCCAGCACGAACCAGGCGATGTTGTTGAGAATGTGGTGCAAGCCCGTCACCAGCAGCAGGCGGTTGAGCGTGCCGAAGATGAACAGCCCGATCCCGCCGCTGGCCAGCGCCGCCTCGCTCGCGGCATTGGCGCCGGCATTGATGCTGGCCAGGCTGGCGCCCAGCAGCCCGGCCAGCGCCACGCCGGCAACCCCGCTGATGATCGGCACGAACCGCCGGCCGCCGAAGAAGGCGAGGTATTCGGGCGGCTTGACCGTGGAAAAGCGGTTGTAGCCGATCCCGCCGATGATCCCCGAGACAATGCCCAGCGGCACGGCAACATGATCGACTTGCGCGCTGCGCCAGGCCGCCGTCACTGCCGGCAGCGCCGCCTTGGCAACGCCCGCCACCACATCGGCCGGCACGGCCAGCAGCGCCTTGGCGCCTTCGCTCGCCACCAGGAAGCACACCACGCCGGCAAGCGGCGCGGCGCCGTTGCCATCCTTGGCAAAGCCGGTGGCCACGCCAATGGCAAACAGCAGACCGAGATTGGCAAACATGGCATTGCCCGCCGCGCTGACGAAATCGAGGCCCAGCAGATCGGGCTGGCCCAGCCGCAGAAGCAGCGCCGCCACCGGCAGCACGGCGATCGGCAGCATCAAGGCGCGGCCCAGGCTTTGCAGATGTTGCAGCGCGTTGTTCACGGCTTGGCTCATTGGGTAACCCCTTCGATCATCTGTGTGGCCAGCACGCGCACTTGCGCGGCGCTCGAGGCCTGGAGCACGGCACTGGCCAGGCCCCGGCAATCCTGGGCAGAGAGCGCGCGCACCAGCGCCTTGATTTCCGGCACCATCGCTGGCGCGGCGGAAAGTTCGGTCACGCCAAGGCCGATCAGGATCGGCACGGCCAGCGGATCGGATGCCAGGCCGCCGCACACGCCCACCCACTTGCCGTGGCTTTGCGCGCCTTCGCAGCACAGGCCGATCAGGCGCAGCACGGCAGGGTCGAGCCCGTCGATGCTGCCCGCAACCGCGGGATTCCCGCGATCCATGGCCAGGGCATATTGCGTCAGATCGTTGGTGCCGATCGACAGGAAATCGCATTCGGCGGCCAGGGCATCGGCCATCACGGCAGCGGCGGGTGTTTCCACCATCACGCCCAGCGGCACTGCGGCCACGCCCAGCTTGGCGGCCTCGGCATCAAGGGCAGCGCGCACGGCGCGCAGTTCCTCGACCCGCGCGATCATCGGCGCCATGACCTTGACCGCGCCTGCCGCTGCCCCGGCGCCCGCGCGCAGCACGGCGCGCAACTGTGGCACCAGCATCTCGCGCTGGGCCAGCCCCACGCGAATGCCGCGCAGGCCCAGCGCCGGGTTTTCCTCTGCCGCCATTGGCAGATAGGGCGCCGGCTTGTCTCCGCCGATATCGAGCAGGCGGATGATCAGCGGCCGCCCGTCAAGCGCCTGGGCAATGGCGGTGTAATCGGCGGTCTGCTCGTCTTCATCGGGCGCGCTGGCGCGATCGAGGAACAGGAATTCGGTGCGCAGCAAGCCGCAGCCTTCGGCGCCACTGGCTACGGCCGGGGCGGCCTCGCTGCGCTTGCCGAGGTTGGCGCAGACCTCGATCCGCAAGCCATCGCTGGTGCGACCCTCAAGGCCTGATGCGGCCTGCGCGGCGGCCTTGCGTGCCTGGCGCCGTGCCGCTTCGGCCTGGGCCGTGGCCCAAGTGGCGGCATCGGGATCAACCGTCAGCGTGGCGCCGGTGGCATCGAGCAGCAGCGGCGTGCCCGGCGCGATCGACAGCACGCGCTGCCCGGCCGCGACCAGCGCGGGGATGCCCTTGCTGGCGGCGATGATCGCCACGTGCGAGGTTGGCCCGCCTTGCGCAGTAACCAGGCCAGCCACTTGCGCGGGTGAAAGCGCCGCGACTTGCGAAGGTACGAGATCGCGCGCGATCACGATCGCCGCCTCGGGCAGCGAGACGGCGGGCGGTTCCTGGCCGGCGAGATGCCATTGCAGTTGCCATTCCAGGTCGATGAAATCGTCGGCACGCTGGGCAATGTGCGGATCGGGCGCGGCGCGCAGCGTGGCGGCGCGGGCCTGCATGGTGCGCTGCCAGGCCAGGCTGGCGCTGTCACCGCGCGCCATGGCATCGCCGACGCTTTCCAGGATGTCTTCATCGTCCAGCAACTGGCGATGGGCGGTCAGGATCGCGGCCTGCTCGCTGCCGGCCTGTTCCTGCGCGCGCTGTTCCAGGGCCGTGCGAAAGGCGGCGAGGGCCTGGGTGAAGTGGGCGATTTCGGCGCCGGCATCGCCGCTCGCATGCGCGGTGCGCGGCGGTTCGGGGCGTTCCAGCCAGGCCGCCTGGCCAATGGCATAGCCGGCCGCAGCAGTTACTGCCATCAGCCGCTCGCCCGGCGCGATCGGGCTGGTATCGGTGCTTTCGGCCGGCTTGTGCGCCGGGGCCGACGTGGGCGCGGCCTGTTGGTCGAGCGGGCGTAATTCACCCATGCCGGTGGCGATCAGGTCGGCCAGGGCCTCGATCACGGCCGCCGCGGCCGGGCCGCTGGCCAGAAGCGTCAATTCGTCGCCATGGCGCAGGCCCAGGGCCATGACCGAGCTGGGGCTGCGCAGGCGGCAGGGCGTGGCTTGGGGCGTGGCGGCCGGCACGATGCGCACATCGGCGTCATAGCTTTTGGCCAATTCTGCCAGCCGCGCGGCCGGGCGCGCGTGCAGGCCATGGGCGAGCGGCAGGCGCAGCGTGGCCTGTGCGGTGGCGGCAAAGGCAGCAGCGGGCGCGGCGCTTTCAGCTTGCGCGGAACCCAGCACCAGCAGCGGCGCGCCACGGGCGATGCAGCCGGGCACGGCGCGCTCGATCACGGCATGGCCGGCGGTTTCGGTGATCACGATCGGGGTGATCATGCCTTTGACGCGCGGCGCCACGGTGCCCAGGTCCACGCTGATCAGCCGGTCACCGGCAGCCACGGTATCGCCCGCCTGCACATGGGCGACAAAGCCCTCGCCATTAAGGCGCACGGTTTCCAGCCCGATGTGCATCAGCACTTCCACCCCGCCGGCCAGGCGCAGCGTGATGGCGTGGCGGGCGGCATGAACCGATACCACCGTGCCATCGGCGGGGGCATGCAGCGTGCCGTCCAGCGGATCGATCGCCATGCCATCGCCCAGCAGCGTTTGGGCAAAGACCGGATCGGGCACATCGTCGAGCGGAGAGAGCCAGCCATCGAACGGCGCGGCAAGGATCAGGCTGGACATGGGCTGCATCAGCTTTCTTCTGGGGCTTTGTTCAGGCAGGCCGTGGCAGGGGGCCGCATCGTTGGCGCGCCACCTGCCACGCAGATCAGATCACGGCGCTGCCGCCGATCCAGCACTGCACCGGCTGCAGGGCGGCGTCCAGCCACACCAGATCGGCACGCAGGCCGGGCGCCAGGGTGCCGATCTCGTCGGCCAGGCCCAGGAACGCGGCCGGCGTGGCGCTGGCCATGCGGCTGGCCATCGGCACGTCAGCGCTGGTCAGCGCCACCATCGTGCGCACCGCGCCCGCCATGTCGAGGCTGGAGCCGGCCAGCGTGCCGTTCTCGTCCTGGCACACGCCATCGGTCACGGTGATGGTACGGCCGTTCAACTCGAACGAACCGGCGCTCATCCCCACGCTGGGCATGGCGTCGGTCACCAGCATGAGCCGCTCGGTCCCTTTCATGCGCAGCGCGATTTCCAGCGCCGGCCCGGCCACGTGCACGCCATCGGCAATGATGCCGCACCACACCGCATCGTTGAGCAGGGCGGCACCCACCATGCCCGGCGCCCGGTGCTGCAGCGGCGACATCGCGTTATAAAGATGCGTCACCCCGGTCAGCCCGGCGGCAAAGCCGGCCTGCGCCTCGGCAAATGTGGCGTTGGTATGGCCCGCGCTGATAATCACGCCGGCCGCGCGCAGACGTTCCAGCGCCTGCGGTTCCACCTGTTCGGGCGCGATGGTCAGCATGACCTTGCCGCGCCGCGGGCGGCACAGTTCGACCAGCAGGTCTTCGTCCAGGCGGCGGATCAGCGCCGGATCGTGCACGCCCTTGCGTACGGCATTGATGAACGGCCCTTCGATGTGCAGGCCGACGATGCCCGGCAGGCCCTGGGCAATGGCCGCATCGACCACGTCGAGTGCTGCGGAAATCGCCGCCGGCGTATCGGTGATCAGCGTGGGCATCAGGGCCGTGGTGCCAAAGCGCGCATGCGCCTGGGCAATCGTGGCCAGCCCTTCGACGGTGATATCGTTGTTGAGCAGCGCGCCGCCACCGCCATTGACCTGGCTATCGACAAAGCCGGGCAGCAGCCAGCCACCCTCGAGATCAACTACGGTGCCATCAACCGGCACATCGGCCGCAATATCCGCGATGCGCCCGGCCTCGATCTGCACCGTAGCCGCAGGAACGATGCGATCACCCAGCAGGATATGGCCGTTGGTAAACGCCAGAACGGTCATCGCGTGCGGGTCACTTTCGCCAGGAACGGAGGCTCGTCGGGATTGAAGCCCCGGCTGATGGATAGCGCATTGACCATGCGATAAAAGCTCGCAATGCGCAGCAACGGCGCGATCGCCTCGTCGGCAGCCACGGCGGGCAGCACGGTCAGGTTCGGCCCGGCGGGAACGGCTTCAGGCTCGGGCGTGGCCAGGAACACCTGCGCACCGCGTTCGGCGAAATCGGCGCAGACCTGGCGCACGTCGGCCCCGGCCTGGCCGCCGATGTCGAAACCCAGCACCGGGAAACCATCGCGCACGATCGCCATCGGGCCATGGCGCACTTCGGCAGAGCTGAACGCTTCGCCATGCAGGCCACTGGTTTCCTTGAGCTTGAGCGCGGCTTCCTGTGCGATCGACAGGCCATAGCCGCGGCTGATCAGGAACAGGTTGGTGGCATCCTGCAGGCCGGCGCGGGCCACGTCCCAACCCAGGGCAAAGCTTTCATCGAGCGCGGCGGGCAGGGCGGCCAGGGCCGCATTCAGCGCTTCGTCCTGGCTCCACGCTGCAACCAGCGCGGCAATGCCGGCCAGCGAGGTGATGAACGACTTGGTCGCCGCCACCGAGATTTCCGGCCCGGCGCACAGCGGCAGGGCCACATCGGCCATCTGCGCCAGTGGCGATTGATCGTTGTTGACCAAGGCCACCACCAGGGCGCCAGCGGCCTGATAGCGCTCTACCGTGGCAAGCATGTCGGGGCTGTGGCCCGATTGCGAAATGGCGATGCACAGCGGCGCGTTGCCCGTCGCGGCGCGCATCGGTGCATCATAGAGCGAGACGGTGGAGAACGCCGCCGAGGCAGTCGGCACGCCGAGCAGCGTTTCGATCATGTACTTGGCATAGGTTGCGGCATGGTCCGACGATCCGCGCGCACAGGTCAGCACCAAAGACGGCGGCGCCTGGCGCAGCCGCGCGCCAAGGTCTGCCAGGGCCTGGGCATTGTGGGCCATGAAGCGGGCAACCGCCGCGCCGGCCTCGGCCGCTTCGCGGTGCATCCAGGTGGCCGTGGCGCCTGCGCCCGGTTCAGGGGAACTTGTGGGCGTGATCAACTTGGCCTCCACGCAATAACCTTTCGGGTTGGTTGAACGATGGGATCGTGGTCCGTCGCGTGCCCTACCGGCAGCACCGTGCAAGACAGGTTTGTTATACATGCCAGGCAAATGAGTGCAATGGTAGCAAATAGGTATTTTTTTGTCCTTGCGCCGTCTCCCGCACTATATGGCGAAAGCCTTGGTTTCGCTGCAAAGGGGTGGGGCCAAGCCGCTTTCGCATGCGTTGTCGAAACTCTGCAAAGCGCAGCGGCACAAGCGGCATTTTGTGGGAAGGCGCGCGACTTTATATAACTGATTTATATAAATACCACGACAAATGAGCATGGGGGCTGGCGTCGCCCCGCATACAGTCAGCGGATCGCCAGCGCGGTCGTGCGGGACGAAAGGAGCCATCGTGCGCCGATCCAGCCGTGCAATCGGCCCTGCAATGGTATCACATGCAATTTGCCTGTCATGGCGGCCAGCGGAGTCTGAGGCGCCGTTCCGCGTGGCTTTCCGCAGCTCTCGCCCGCGGGCCGTGCGGGTGTGGAAACGATACCAATTTGCCGCCAGAATCATGGGCCTGGGCGATGCCTAATAACAGCGCGCGGCCTGGCTGCGTAGTCCGGCGCATCGCCGCTTTACGCCGCCTTCAGCGCGCCCGGCTAGATCAGCGGGCCTGCCCAGGCATGGTAAAGGCGAGGATTTATGGCCGGCTCAACATTCTTCATCGGGTCGCTCGACCCCACCTATCGCGACATCGCCCGGGTCGAGGCTGCGCTCGCCAGCGGTGATCTCGGTGCCCGGTTGGCGGTTCCGTTCGGCAATCGCCGCTCCGCCGCCCTGGCCGAGGCGATCAACCAGCTGCTCGACAGCGCCACTGCCCCTGCGCGCGATCTGGGTGCGGCGGTACAGGCCATGGCCAGCGAGCATGCACGCGGCGATATCGACGCGACCATCGCTGCCGATCGCTTCAAGGGCGAATTGCACCAGGTTGCCGGCGCGATCAACGCCATGGTGGGCGAACATATCGCCGTGAAGAAAAAGGCCATGGCCTGCGTCCAGGCGATCGGCGTGGGCGATTTCAACGCGCCGCTCGAAGCCTTCCCCGGCAAGAAAGCCTTCATCAACGAGGTGATCGAAACCCTGCGCGGCAACCTTATTGGCCTGATCCGCGACATGAACGCGATGAGCGCAGCGCACGACCAGGGCGATATCGATGTGGTCCTGCCGATGGAGCGGTATCACGGCGATTTCGCCACGATGGCGCAGGGCATCAATACGATGGTGGGCGAACATATTGCCGTCAAGAGAAAGGCCATGGCCTGTATCAAGGCGTTTGGCGAAGGCGATTTCGATGCGCCGATCGAGCAGTTCCCCGGCAAGAAGGCCTTCATCAACGACAATATCGAAGGGCTGCGCCGCAACCTGCGCGCGATCACCGGCGAGATCGGGCAGTTGATCAAGGCCTCCACCGTGGGCGAGCTGACCCGGCGTGGCGAGGCGCAGCGCTTTTCCGGCGATTTTGCCGGGCTGATCCAGGGCATCAACAGAATGCTCGACGCGATCCTGCTGCCCATCGCCGAAGGCAACCGCGTGCTCGCCAATGTCAGCGAGGGTGATCTGCGCGAAAAGGTCGAAATCGCCTGCGAAGGCGATCACCAGCGCATGAAGAACGCCATCAACGCCCTGGTGGACAATCTGCGCACCTTTGCCGGCCAGATCAGCGACGCCAGCGAAACCGTCTCGTCGAGCAGCCAGGAACTGGCCGCGAGTTCGCAACAGGTTTCCCAAGGCGCGGCAGAGCAGGCGGCCGCGAGCGAGCAGGCTTCTTCCGCGATGGAAGAGATGGCCGCCAACATCAAGCAGAACGCCGACAACGCCGCCCAGACCGAAAAGATCGCCCGGCAATCATCCAAGGATGCCGAAAGCTCGGGCGTGGTGGTCAGCCGGGCGGTCGAAGCCATGCGCACCATTGCCGACAAGATCGGCATCGTCCAGGAAATCGCCCGGCAGACCGACCTCTTGGCGTTGAATGCCGCGGTCGAGGCCGCACGGGCCGGCGAGCATGGCAAGGGCTTTGCCGTGGTGGCCAGCGAAGTGCGCAAGCTGGCGGAGCGCAGCCAGACTGCCGCTTCGGAAATCGGCGCGGTTTCTGCCGATACGGTCAAGGCCGCGACCGAGGCGGGCGACATGCTCGGCCGCCTGGTGCCCGATATCCGCCGCACCGCCGAACTGATCAGCGAGATCAGCGCCGCCTGCCGCGAACAGGATATTGGCGCCGCGCAGATCAACCAGGCGATCCAGCAGCTTGACCAGGTGACCCAGCAGAATGCTGGCGCCTCGGAACAGGTTTCGGCCACCTCGGAACAACTGGCCGAGCAGGCGGACGAATTGCAGGCCAGCCTTGGGTATTTCACGCTTGATGCCATCCCGCGCGCGGCACGCCCGGCCGGCGGCGCGCGCGGCGGCAAGGCACGGGCCAAGCCGCCCATCGCAAACCCGGCCGCCCCGCGTGCGCGGCCAGCGCCCCCGGCGCGCATGCCACGGCTGACCGCTGCGGCGGGATCGCTGGGTGATCAGCAGGCCCGGCTCCAAGGCTTTGCACTTGATCTGTCGGCTGGCGGCATGGACGAGGATGACGCCGCGTTCGGCTGACCTGCGGTTCGATTTAGGGCGGGGGCGTAGCGGATGGTTGCGCCCAATCGCGCCGCGTTGCATGGTAGCGATATCAGCGCAATTGCCCCTGCCGATCGGACCGTCCTATGACCAAGCTGCCTCTTGCGTCGTTTCTTGCCGTGCTTGCCTGCCTGACGCCGGGCTGCCACGCCGCAGCGGCGCCCGATCCGCTGGCGCCCACTGGCCGGTGGAGCGCCAACACGCGCGGGCAAGCCGCCACGCCGCCGATGGGGTGGAACAGCTGGAATGCCTTTGGCGCGGCGGTCGATGAAACCAAGCTGATGGCCTCGGCCCGCTTGCTGGTCGACAGTGGCCTGGCGGCCAAGGGCTATCGCTATGTCGATATCGACGATGGCTGGTGGCTCAAGCGGCGCATGCCCGATGGCCGCATGCTGGTGCGCACGGCCAACTTCCCGTCTGCCACAACGGCCGATGGCGGCACCTCCTTGCGCCCGTTGACCGATCGGCTGCATGCCATGGGCCTGAAGGCCGGGATCTATTCCGACATTGGCCGCAACAACTGCAGCCAGGTGTTCGGCGGCGTGGATGCGCCCAATCTGCCCGAAGGCACCCAGGCCGAGCGCGAAACCGGCCTTTATGGCCATGTCGAGCAAGATATCGCGCTCTATTTCCGCGAGTGGAATTTCGACCTGATCAAGGTGGATGGCTGCGGCATCCGCGGGCTTGGGCCAGACAATCCGCGGGTCAAGGCCGGGCTCTATCGCCCGCTCGGGCCGGTGATCGATTTCGATGACCTGCCACGCACCGACATTGCCGAAGTGCGCCGGCTTTATGGCGCGGTGGCCGATGCCCTGGCGCGCACCCGCCCGGCGGGCGACTATGTGCTGTCGCTGTGCCTGTGGGGATCGGCCGATGTGCGCAGCTGGGGCAAGGACATCGGCAACATCAGCCGCACCAGCGAAGATATCTCGCCCACCTGGGCGCGGATGTTGCACAACCTCGATACCACGGCGCGGCGCGCGCTCTATGCCCATCCCGGCAGCTGGAACGATCCCGACATGCTGTTCATCGGCAAGGGCGAATTCGATGCCACGCATATGGTGGAGGCGCGCTCGCACCTGGCGCTGTGGGCCATGCTCAATGCCCCGCTGCTGATCGGGATGGACCTGCGCCAAGCCACGCCCGACCAGATCGCGCTGCTCGGCTGGGCCCAGGCGATTGCGCTCAACCAGGATCGTGCCGGCAACCAGGCCGTGCTCGCCTATGACAGCGCCGAAGTGCAGATCTACGTCAAGACGCTGGCCGATGGCAGCAAGGCGGTGGCCCTGCTCAACCGCAGCGACGCGCCGACCCACGCCACCTTGACGGCCGAGCATGCCAAGCTGACCGGAACGATTGCCACGACCGACCTGTGGACCGGCAAGACCGGCAGCTTCACCGGCGAAACCACTGTGCCGCTTGGCCCCCATGAAACTGTGCTGCTCAAGCTGGTGGGCCGCCATCGCCTGGCCAATGGTCTCTATCTTTCGGAAATGCCGGGCAGCGTGAATCCGGCGATCGATGGCGTGGTGCAGCCCCAGCCCGATCCGCTGGTTCATCGCGGCTTGCTGCCGTGGAACGATACGCGCGGGGGCGGCGAGCATCCGCGCTATGGCGGCTGGGGCGGGGCGGCGGTCGATACCGGCCCCTATGGCCAGCAGTTGCAGGCCGGCCACGAAAAGCTCGATACCGGGATCGGCATCCTGGCTGGATCGCGTATGGAAGTGCGCAACGCCGGCCATGCCCGCTTCACCGCGCGCGTCGGGGTGGATGATGCGGCCTGGGGCAACAGCGGCGCGGTGACGTTCCTGGTCTATGGCGATGGACGCTTGCTGGCGCAGTCCGCACCGCTGCACGCGGGCCATGCGCTGGTGCCGCTTGCGGCCGATGTGCGCGGCGTGCATCTGATCGAGCTGATCGCCCGCCCGGAAAATGCCAGCGTGGCGCCCGATCCGGTGGTGTGGGGAGAAGCCGCCCTGCTCAATTGAACGGCATCGTTCCGTTTTCGCGTGGGGCTGTCATTCTTGCCGCAGAGCCTGAAGATCGATGCCCAGCTTGTTAATCTTGTAGTAAAAGGTCTTGCGCGGCAGACCCAGCGTGGCGATCGCCGTGG
The DNA here is from genome assembly GCF_001598375.1 of Novosphingobium capsulatum NBRC 12533. Lineage (GTDB taxonomy): Bacteria > Pseudomonadota > Alphaproteobacteria > Sphingomonadales > Sphingomonadaceae > Novosphingobium > Novosphingobium capsulatum. Next base: position 129,052 of record NZ_BCYV01000007.1, on the reverse strand, counting down.
CAATGCGTCCTTGTGCGGCGCGCACGGCGGCGATGATCGCCTCGCGCTCGAACGCGTCAACCCGCTCGGCCAAGGGTTGCGGGGCAGGTGCAGCATTGTCGCTGCCGTCGGGCGTGACCAGGCCCAGCACGAACTGCTGCGCAAAGCGGGCCAGTTCGTGGGCATTGCCGGGCCATGCGTGATGATCGAGCCGATCCTGCACGGCGGGCACCAGGCGTGGCACCGGCAGCCGCGCGCGGGCAGCGGCCTCTTGCGCGAAGTGGGCGAACAGCAGGGGAATATCCTCGCGCCGAGCGCGCAGCGGCGGAATGGCGATGCGCATGCCGGCAATGCGGTGCAACAGGGCTGGGGGCAGGGGGGCGGCAGCCTCGCTGCCTTGGCCGCCCGCGCCGGCCGTGGCAATCACGCGCAGGTCGAGCGGCACGGGCGCCTTGCCCGGCACGGCCAGGGCACGCTCTTCCAGCACGGGCACGAGCAGGTTGTGAAAGCGGCTGCTGGCGCCGTCGATATCGTCGAGCAGCACGGTGCCATAGCTGGCGTGGACCAGGCTGGCCCCGCCCGACAGCGAGAATATCTCATCTTCCAGCGCCGGCGCCAGACCGGCGCAGTTGATCGTGGCCAGGCGGTGGCGCCGGCGCTTGCCGCCCTGGTGGATCAGCCGCGCCAGCAGTTCCTTGCCCGTGCCGGTTTCACCCTCGATCAGCAGGTCGAGATCGGCATCGGCGAGCGTCGGGATCATGTCGCGCAGGCGGCGGATCGCGGGCGAGGCGCCGATCAGCGCGCTGCCGCCGCTGTCTTGCGCCAGGGCCTGAAGCCGGCGGTTTTCCAGGGCCAGGGCGCGGGCATGGGCGGCGCGCTCTGCCGCCGCGATCAGGGCCTCTGCGGCAAAAGGCTTGGTCAGGAAATCCCAGACGCCTGCCTTTAGCGCATCGACCGCCATGCCAACGTCACCATGCCCGGTGATGAGGATCACCGGCAGTTCGGCGTCGCGGGCATGCAGCGCGCGGAACAGGTCTATGCCCGAAAGGCCGGGCATGCGCACGTCGCTGATCACCAGGCCGGGCCAGGCAGCACCCACCGCCGCCAGCGCTGCGGGCGCGTCGGCAAAGGCTTCCACGGTAAAGTCGGCCAGGCGCAGCAGTTGCGCGGTGGAGGCGCGCAGATCCTCGTCGTCTTCGACCAGGGCGATCAGGCGGGCAGGTTCTGCCACCGGCTATTCCGCCACGGCCAGGCTGAGGCGGAAACAGGCACCTGCAGGGCTGGACACGTGGACCAGGCTGCCGCCGAATTCTTCCATGATGTCCTTGGCGATCACCAGCCCCAGGCCAAGGCCCATCGGCCGGCTGGTGGCAAAGGGCGTGAACAGCCGCGCGGCGATATCGGGGGCAAGGCCGGGGCCATTGTCGGCGATGTCCACATCGACCATCGCGCCATCGCGGCGGATATCCAGGCGGATCGCCGGAGCGGCGGTGCCGGCCAGCGCCTCGATCGCGTTTTGCAGCACGATCACCAGCACCTGTTCCAGCCGGGTCTTTTCCGCCCGTACCTGCCAGGCCGGATCGGGCGCGGGAAGGGACAGCGCCACGCGGCCCAGTTGTTCTTTCAGGATCAGCCGCGCGCCATCGATCGCCTCGGCCAGAGGTACCGCGCCATCGCCCCGGCTGCCCTTGCGGGCAAAGCCGCGCAGATGTTCGGTCACGGCGCCGATGCGATCGGCCAGGCGGGTGATCGCCGCCAGGTTGTGCGCAACTTCGGCGCTCTCGCCGCGGTTGAGCAGCAGCGTGGCGCTGGCGGCATAGTTGCGGATCGCGGCGACAGGTTGCGCGGTTTCGTGGGCCACGCTGGCAGTAACCTGGCCCAGCGTGGCCAGGCGGTTGGCCTGGCGCAGCCCTTCGCGCAAAGTGGCGGCGCGGGCTTCGGCCGCGGCGCGCTCGTGTATTTCGCTGCGCAGTTCAGCTGTCGCCTGGGCCACCGCGCTTTCCAACTGGGCAGTGCGGCGGCGCCGTTGCCGCGCGCGCTCCACCAGCGCGGCGGCCACGGCGCCGATCAGCAGCACGATCAGCGCGGTGATCGCCTGGGCCACGCGCACGGCGGGATAGACCGCGCCGGCCAAGGGCAGCGCCAGGTTGACCTGCCAGCCCGCTGCATCTGGCGCCGTCGCGACCGCAAGGTGCGGCGTATCCGTGCCGGCGGGCACCACCATGCCGTCGCGGGCCAGGGCAAAGGGCGCCGTGGGCAGGGCTGCCACACCCAGCGACAGCCGTTCGACCCGCGCCAGACCAGGATCGAGCGGGGTTGTTGCGGCAAAGCGCCAGGCCGGACGGCTCGCCACCAGGATCACGCCGGCGCGATCGGTGACATAGGTGATCCCGCCCGCGCGGCGCCACGCGCTTTCGATGCCGTCGAACTCCAGCTTGACCACCACCACCGCCGCCCCGCCGGCGGCGCGGGTGGCGAGGTAGAGCCCAGGCCGGTGGCTGGCAGTGCCCAGGGCAAACTGCTGTGCCTGCCCGGTTTGCAGGGCCTGCTGGAAATAGGGGCGGAAGGTGTAGTCGCGCCCGATGAAGCTGTGCGGCTGGCGCCAGTTGCTGGCGCCAAAGGCCATACCCTGGCGATCGATCACATAGATCGCCGCCGCGCCGAATTCCTGGGCCAGTGCCTCCAGCTTGCGGTTGAGCGCGGCTTGCGCTGCCGGGGCGGGCGTATGGCCAGGGACAGGCGTGGCTGCCACCAGGTCCCGGTCATCAGCCAGCGCGCGAGGCAGCAGGCGGAACCGCGCGATTTCGCTGGTGAGCAGGGCCTGGCGCAGCCGCAGGTCTTGCCCGGCGCGCGTTTGCAGTCGGGCCAGCATGACATGGCGCGTGATCGCGCCGGCCACCCCGGCCGCCGCCATGGCCACCAGCACGGCGGCCACCAGCGCCATCGCCAAGGCGCGGAATCGGTTCAAACTACCCACGCCAGACGTATAGCATGATGTGTCAAAATCTGCACATCTGGATTTTCCAGTGTGCCGATTTCTGGACACAGAATGCCATCGCGATTTGATAAAGTGCTGAAAAAGCGCCGCTTATGCAAGCAATAGCAAAAGCTTTCGGTGGGCAGGGCCACCGCCTATGGTAATGGCCGAGCAGGACCGAGCAACGCGCCCTGCCGAGAGGACGAAAGGCTTTCCCACGATGAATTTCGCTGTCACCACTCCGTCTGCGCCCGTGGCCGGGCAGGGGCCACAGCGGCCTCGCAAGTGGTATCGCCACCTCTATGTCCAGGTCTTGACCGCGATTGCCGCGGGTGTGCTGCTGGGGCATTTCTATCCGGCAACAGGTGAAGCGCTCAAGCCGCTGGGCGATATGTTCATCAAGCTGGTCAAGATGGTGATCGCCCCGGTGATCTTCCTCACCATCGTCACCGGAATTGCCGGCATGCGCGATCTGGCGGCAGTGGGCCGCGTGGCGGCCAAGGCCTTTGCCTATTTCCTGTTCTTTTCGACGCTGGCGCTGATCGTGGGCCTCATCGTGGCCAATGTGCTGCGGCCGGGGGCGGGGCTGAATATCAACCCCGCCACGCTCGATGCCGGCAAGGTGGCGGATTATGCCGCCAAGGCGCACGAAAGCACGATCGTGGGCTTTCTGGGCGCGATGATCCCGGACACGTTCCTTTCGGCGCTGACGCAGGGCAATATCCTGCAAGTGCTGGTGGTGGCAGTGCTGTTCGGCATTGCCCTGGCCTCGGTCGGCGATCGCGGGCAGCGCGTGCTCGATCTGCTCGAAGACGTTTCGGGCGTGGTGTTCAAGCTGGTGTCGATCGTGATGAAGGCGGCGCCGATCGGTGCCTTTGGCGCCATGGCGTTCACCATCGGCAAGTATGGCGTGGGCAGCCTGGCCAATCTCGCGCAGCTGGTGGCGGCGTTCTATGTCACTTCCGCGCTGTTTGTGCTCGTGGTGCTGGGCGTGGTGGCGCGCCTCGCGGGTTTTTCGATCCTGCGCCTGATTGCCTATCTGCGCGAAGAACTGCTGCTGGTGCTGGGCACCTCGTCTTCGGAAAGCGCGCTGCCCGCGCTGATCGAGAAGATGGAGCGGGCCGGCTGTTCCAAGACCGTCGTCGGCCTGGTCGTGCCGACCGGCTACAGCTTCAATCTCGATGGCACCAATATCTACATGACGCTAGCCGCGCTGTTCATCGCGCAGGCGTGCAACGTGGAATTGACGCTGGGGCAGCAACTGCTGCTGCTGGGCGTGGCGATGCTCTCGTCCAAGGGCGCGGCCGGGGTTACCGGCGCGGGCTTCATCACGCTGGCCGCCACACTGTCGATCGTGCCGAGCGTGCCGGTGGCGGGCATGGCGCTGATCCTGGGCATCGACCGCTTCATGTCGGAATGCCGCAGCCTGACGAACTTCATCGGCAATGCTGTGGCCACCGTGGTCGTCTCGCGCTGGGAAAACGCGCTCGATCATGAACGCCTCGACGCGGCGCTGCACGGCCGGTCGCTGCCGGCCCCGGTGGAACAGGCGCACGCTGCCTAAGCAGCGGCGCATCTAGGGAGAGAAACCATCATGGACCTGCGTTTTTCGCGGCTGCGGGCCGCCACGGCCCCGCTTTGCCTGCTTTCCGGCACCCCGGCCCTGGCCGAAACCACCGCCGAACCGGCTGGCGAAGCCCAGCGCAAGAGCTACCCGGCCGCCTATAATGGCGATGCGGCGGCGGCACCGGGCGGCTATGCCCTGTCACGCTGGGCAGAGGATTGGCGGGTGATGCAGAACCCAGCCAAGCGCGACGATCCGCTCGACCGGCTCAAGTTCATCCCGCTCGATGACGATGGCGATGTCTATCTCACGGTCTCGGGCGAATTGCGCCTGCGCATGAACCTGACGACGAACCCCAACTTGCGCGATGCCCAGGCGCAGCGGCAGGATATCAACCGCGAAACACTGAGCGCCGATCTGCATGTCGGCCCCCACCTGCGCTTCTATGGCGAGATTTCGCATGGCGGCATCGGCGGGCGCAACCTGGGCGTTCCGGCGGCTACGCTGCGCAACGACATGGTGCTCCTGCAGTATTTTGCCGAAGCCAACGCGATGGTGGGCGAGGCCGAAGTGGGGGCGCGCTATGGCCGGCAGGAATTTACCGACGGCCCCAACATCCTGGTTTCCCAGCGCGACAACAACACCATCCGCTATACCCTCAATGGCTTTCGCGGCTGGGTGCGCGGGGCCAAGGCACGCCTGACGGTGTTCGATCTCAAGCCCACGGCCTATGGCGACCTGGGCACCGACGATGACGTGATCGATCCCGCGCGGCGTTTCTCCGGGGCGACGGCGGGGTTTGTCCTGCCCAAGACCACGCTGGGCGGCTCGCAGCTCTATCTCGATCTGTTTGCCTGGCGGCGGCGCAACCTGGTGGGCACCTGGGGCGGGCGGATCGGGCCGGCCACGCGGTATTATGCCGGGGCGCAACTGCGCGGCGATGTGGGCCGCCTGGGGCTGGACTGGTCGGTCAACCACCAGTGGGGCACGTTCATGAACCAGGGCATCGATGCCTGGCAGGCATTCCTGGCGCAGACCTGGCGGATCGGCAATGGCCCGGTCAAGACCGCGCCGCGCCTGGGCGTACATGTCGATTATGCCAGCGGCGGTGGCGGCTATGGCCAGGGCAAGCTGCGCAATGCCTATGCCCCATTCGGCAACAACATCTATTTCAGCTATCAGCTCTATCTCACCCCGTCGAACCTGGTTGCGGTGACGCCGAACGCCAGCTTCACCCCGTTTCGCAATGCGCGGATCAGCGCGGAATACGAACTGGCCTGGCGCGATGATGTGCACGACGCGGTCTATCGCGCCAATGGCCAGCCCTTTGCCGGCACGCAGAACGGGCGCGGGCGCAAGATTGCCGATGTGGTGCGCGCGCAGATGGTGTGGAACGCCACGCCGCGCCTGACGCTCACCGGGCGCTACGAACACCTGATGGCGCGCGCGGCATTGACCGATGCCGGCTATCGCAGTTCGGATTTCATTGCCGGCTGGATCAGCTACCGGTTTTGAACCGCTGCGTTGGCGGGCATGATTGCCAGCGATGATGAGGGGGGTATAGCTGGGCCATACCCCCCAATCGTCGTGGAGCATGCCCCCCATGAAACAGGCCGCACTCACCCTTTTGCTGTCAGTGGCTCTGCCTGCTGCTGCCCTGGCCCAGGATGGCGCCGGCGTGCCGGTTCCGGCCAACCAGGCCGCTGGCTTTGACCGCATTCGCGAGGGCGATCTGCGCGCCGATCTGGGCCTGGTGGCGTCGGATGCATTGCAAGGGCGCATGTCGTTGCAGCCCGGTGACGATGCCACGGTGCAGTGGGTCGCGGCCGAATTTGCCAAGGCCGGCCTCGAACCGGCAGCGCAGGACGCCGCTGGCGCGCCGAGCTTCCTGCAAAGCGTGCCGCTGGTGGAATACCGGCCCAATGCGGCAGCCAATTTCGTGGCCCTGCGCAGCGGCAATGCCACGCGCCGCTGGCAGGCGCCACACCTGGTGGGTGGCTATCGCGATGACGTGGATATCACCGCGCCGCTGGTCTTTGCCGGCTATGGCATCACCGCCCCTGGCGTGAGCTATGACGATTATCGCGGGATTGACGCCAAGGGGCGGATCGTGGTGGTGTTCGAGCACGAGCCGCAGGAAAACGATCCGGCCTCGCGCTTTGGCGGCACGGGCAACACCCGCTATGCCACCAACCGGGTCAAGGCCCTGAACGCCCAGGCCCATGGCGCGCTGGCACTGGTGGTGATGGCCGAGCCCAACCGCAAGCATCCCTCGAATTTCGACCGCATGATGCGCATTGGCGGCAGCGCCAAGCGCACGCCGCCGATCCCGGCGCAGGCCCTGGTTGACGACGCGCTGCATATTCCGGTGATCACCGTGGATGATGAGGCCGGGGCGGCGCTGCTGGCCGGCACGGGGCAGAGCGCCAGTGCGCTGCAGGCCGCGATCGACCGCGCGCTGGTGCCACAATCGCGCGCCGTGCCCGGGGCCGAGGTAACGCTGCACCTGGAAAATACCGTGCGCTCGCGTGGCACCACCTGGAACGTGGCCGGGCTGCTCAAGGGATCGGACCCTACCCTGGCGCCCGAAACCGTGATCATCAGCGCGCATCACGATCACGACGGGTCCAACGGCCCGGAAATCTGGCACGGCGCGGATGACAACGGCTCGGGCACGGTGGGCGTGGTGGAGCTGGCGCGCGCGTTCATGGCCAATGGTGCGCGGCCACGGCGATCGATCCTGTTCACGGTGTTTGCCGCCGAAGAGCGCGGGTTGCTGGGCGCCTATTACATGGCCGCCCATCCCCTGCGTCCGCTGGCGACGACGCGCGCGATGATCAACTTCGACATGATCGGCCGCAACGAGGCGCCAAGCGACCAGACCACCGGGCTGATCGACATTCCCGCCGATACCACCAACCGCCTCAACCTGATCGGCGCGGCCTATAGCCCGGATTACGCCCGCACCGTGGCGGAGGCCAACCGCAGCGTCGGGCTGGTGCTGGACGACCGGTTCGACCACGAAAACGCGCTCAACGTGTTTTTCCGCAGCGACCAGTTTCCCTTCGTGCTCAACAACATTCCCGCGTTCTGGTTTTTCACCGGGTTTCATCCCGATTATCACCACACCACCGACACGGCCGACAAGATCAACTACGGCAAAATGACGCGCATCCTCAAGCTGGCCTATCTTTCTGCCTGGCGTTTTGCCGACGAGGCGCCGCCGCCCGCGTTTGTCACCGATCCGCCCGGCAAGCGTTGATCGGCAAGCCCAAAGCCTGCCAAAGGGGCAGGGTTTCAAATCCGGCCATGGTGCCTATATCGCGGGCAAGCATAAGGCTGGCGGGGTTGCCCGTGGCCTTTCCCGTTGCTGCGCGCCCCGCTTCCCGGCGATGGTGGTGCGCTGTCTCGCCAGACCAGAAGTGAACGTTTGCCCATGATCTTTCCTGCCTGCACCCGGCTCGGCCCGTGGGGCCGCCCATGCTAGCGCCGCGCCGCCGGGGGATTGCCACTGTCAACGCCGAGATCCGCGATGGCATCGTGCCGGCCGCCCACGCGCTCACCCCGGCGCGCGATCCTGGCGGGCCGGAGGCGTCTGGCGCGAACTATCGCCTGGTTGCGCTGATCGTCGCCTCGGCGTTGTTCATGGAATTCGTCGATGCCACCGTGCTCGCCACGGCGCTGCCGACGATGGCGCGCGATTTCGGCGTGCGCCCATCGGAAATGAGCATTGCGCTTACCTCTTACCTGCTGGCGCTGGCGGTGTTCATCCCCGCCTCGGGCCTGCTGGCAGACCGGTTCGGCTCGCGCACTGTGTTCCGCGCCGCGATTGCCTTGTTCATGGCGGGCAGCTTTGCCTGTGGCCAGGCGCCCAGCCTTTCCTTGATGGTCGCGGCGCGCTTTCTCCAGGGCATGGGCGGGGCGATGATGATCCCGGTCGGCCGGCTCGTGCTGCTGCGCAGCGTGGCCAAGCAGGATATGGTCAACGCCATGTCATGGCTGCTGGTGCCGGCCTTGATCGGGCCGGTAATCGGGCCGCCGCTGGGCGGTTTCATCGTGACCTATCTCGATTGGCGCTGGATTTTCTACCTTAACCTGCCGGTCGGCGTGCTCGGCCTCTGGCTGGTTGGCCGCTATATCGCCAACTTCCGCGAAGACGTGCCGGCCACGATAGATTGGGCCGGCTTCGTGCTAAGCGGCGTATCGCTGGGTTGCCTGCTGTTCGGCTTTGAAATGGCCAGCCGTGCCGGCCAGGGGGCACTGGCCGGCAGCCTGCTCGCGGTCGGCGCCGTCGCCGGCGTGTTCTATGTCCGCCACGCCAAGGGGCGGGAAGGGGCAATCCTCAACCTCGCGCTGTTGCAGGATCGCACGTTCCGCCTGTCGGTGATTGCCGGCTCGGTCACGCGGATCACGCAAGGGGCGCAGCCATTTCTGTTGCCCTTGATGATGCAGGTGGGTTTCGGCTTTTCCGCAGCGCGCAGCGGGATGATCACGGTGGCGACGGCGATCGGCTCGCTGGCGATGAAGGCCGCTGCGCCGCGCGTGCTGCGGGCGCTGGGCTTTCGCCGCACCCTGGTGTGGAATGGCGTGATCGGCACGGCGGGTTATGCCATCTGTGGGCTGTTCGGGCCGGGCTGGCCGGTATGGGCGATGTTTGGCGTGCTGGTGCTCTCGGGCTTTTTCATGTCGTTGCAGTTCACCGCCTATAACACCATCGCCTATGACGGCATTGCCCCGCAGCAGATGAGCAGCGCCACCGCATTCTATGCCACGTTCCAGCAGCTGATGCTGTCCTTGGGCATCTGCCTGGCGGCGGCAGCGCTGCACGTGGCGATGCTGCTGCACGGCCATGCGCGGCCGCTGCTCGACGATTTGGCCGCGGCGTTCTGGACGGTGACCGCCATATCGCTGTGCGCCACGATCTGGAACCGCCGCTTCGCGCCCGATGCCGGGGCGGAAATCAGCGGACATTCCGAATGAGCCGAACCGGTTTGGGTTAGGCGCGCGCCTTAAGATATCGGGTTTTGCCCGGCCAGGCGGACAGATTTTTCCCCTTTGCCACAAAGCTTTGACTTATAACAATAAATAGTAATGCGGCCGGCCCTATGCTGCCACCCGAAGTGCAGGGATTAGGGAAAAGTTTACCCTGGTTCGTTAATTTCTTGGCAAAGGGTCGGGACAGGAAAGGGACAGGATGTGGTAGACACATCGGAAGAGGCACGGCTTGCGCTGCTGGAACGCCTGGAACTGCTCGACAGCGCGCCAGAGCAGGAATTCGACGCGGTGGTGCAACTGGCGCAGCAGCTGACGGGCTGCAAGATTGCGCTGGTTTCGCTGCTCGATGCACACCGCCAGTGGTTCAAGGCCAAGGCCGGCTTGGACGTGAACGAAACCCCGCGCGACATCGCCTTTTGCGCCCACGCCGTGGCTGCCGATGATGTGCTCGTCGTTCCCGATGCGCGGCAGGATGACCGCTTTGCGGACAATCCGCTGGTCACCGGTGCGCCCGATATCCGGTTCTACGCGGGCGTGCCGATCCATGCCGCCGAGGACGCAAGCGATGACACATCGCCGCGCCTGCCGCTGGGCACGTTGTGCGTGATCGATGACCAGCCGCGCACGATCGATCCGGCCGGACTCAAGATGCTGGGGCATTTGGCCACCTTGGTGGAAACGCTTATTTCGGCGCGACGCACGGCCGCGCTGGCCGTACAGATGGCCGAAGAGCGCGGGCATAACTTGCGCGAGCTGAGCCGCAAGCACCGGCAGCTGCGCCAGGCCGAGCGCATTGCCAACATCGGCTCGTGGCGGCTCACGCTGGGGGACGACCAGCTGGAATGGTCCGACCAGACCTATGCCATTCATGAGATGGAGTGTGGCGCGGAGATATCGCTGAAAGCCGCGCTCGATTTTTATGCCGAAAAGTCGCGTGAAATCCTGGTGAGCACGATCGAGCAGACGCTGGTGACGGGCGAGCCATTCGATGTCGAAGCCGATTTCACCACCGCACGTGGCAACTATCGCCGCGTGCGCAGCATGGGTGAATTGGAACTGGAAAACGGCAAGCCGGTTGCGCTGATTGGCGTTTTCCAGGACATTACCGAGCGCCACAAGATGGAAGAGGCGCTGCGCCACGCCGCCCATACCGACGATCTGACCCGGATCGCCAGCCGTGGGCGGTGCAACCAGGTGATCGATGACAGCATCAAGACGACTGCGGCCGCCGGGCAACGCTGCGCGCTGCTGCTGATCGATCTCGATCACTTCAAGGCGGTGAACGATCGCCTGGGCCACCAGGCGGGTGACGATGTGCTGCGGGTGATCGCCTCGCGCCTGCAGGCGCCCTATCTGGCCGGCAGCTTTGCCGCGCGGCTGGGCGGCGATGAATTCGTGCTGCTGATCACCGACCAGGCCCTGCTGCGCGATCTGCGCGGTCTGTTGCGCCGGCTGTTGCTCGACCTGCGCTATTCGATCCGCGCCGACAAGCAGACGTTCCGTGTTTCCGCAACGATCGGTGCTGCCTGGCTCGATGCGCAAACCGCGAGCCGCAGCGACCTGCTGCGCAATGCCGATGCCGCGCTCTATGCCGCCAAGCGCCGCGAGCGCGGCACGGCGGTGATTGCCGGGCAGGCCGTGCCGATCGCGCCGGGCCAAAGCGATACCGTGCCGGTTGCCATCGCACGCCAGGGCTGATCACGCAGGAAAAACCCGGCCGCACCGATCCAGATGCGGCCGGGTTCATGGTTGGCAGGCATGAAGGGTTGGGGAAACCTTAGAACTTCACGCTGCCTTCCACGCCGATCAGGCGGCGGGTGCCGGGTGTGATGAACGACCCGCCAAATTCCACCGCCGTGATCACTTCATTGAGATATTGCTTGTCGAGCAGGTTATTGGCGAAGACCGCCAGGCTGAAGCGATCGGTCTGGATGCCGGCGCGCAGGTTGACGATGCCAAAGGCATCGCGCCGCGCCACGTCATACTTGCCATCGCCGACAAAGGCCGGCAGCTGCAGTGCCGAAATCGGCAGCAGGCCCGAAAACACCGTCGGCACCGACTGGTTCTGCACGGTGTGGAACCAGGTGGGCCCGGTCAGGCGATAATCGGCGCGGGTGAAGAAGCGCAGGTCGCCGCTGCCGATTGCCTGCTCGAACTCTCCCCCCACGTTGAGCGTGTAATCGGCGGTATAGGGAGACTTGTTGCCCACGGTATAGGGCCGCGACGAGTTCTTCTTGATCTCGCTATCGGTATAGTTGAACGATCCGAACAGCTTGACGCCCTTGACCGGCTTGACCGTGACGCTGGCCTCGATGCCTTTCAGGTCCACCCGATCGATGTTGGATACCACGCGCAGTAGGCCAAAGCTGCCCACGAAGAATTCGAAGAACTGCATGTCGTGGACCTGGGTGTAATACCCGGCGAGGTCGAACGTGAGCGCGCCATTGAGCAGGTTGCCCTTGAGGCCGGCTTCCCACGCGCTCGACCATTCCTTGCGATACTGGTCGTTGACCGTGACATTGGCGCCAAAGGCGTTGACGAAGTTGTCCTTGATGATCTGCGCCGAACCCTGGTTGTTGAACCCGCCCGATTTGAAGCCGATGCCCCAGTTGGCATAGAGGTTGAACTCGCGGGTGGGCTTGTAGCTGAGCGTGACCTTGGGCTCGAACTGTTCGAAGCGGGCATGCTTGTCGGTCAACGGGCCGAACGCCTGGCCGGGGTTGATCGGGCCACCGGTGAACGGATCGGTGGCGGTGGGCACCAGCGAGGACGACTTGCGATCCTCGATATCATAGCGCAGCGCGAGGCCGGCATCGAACTTGTCATTGGGCTTCCACTCCACCGAGCCGAACGCGGCATAGACATTGGTCTTGAAGCGATCGGCCAGCAGCAGCGTGGTGGGGTTAGTGGAATTGGGCGCGTTGTAGAGCTGCTTGATCACGCCGTTGCCGGTATCGGCACCCAGGCTGACGCCGACCGTGCGCTTGATGTGCAGGTAATAGCCGCCGAGCTGCCAGTTGATCGCGCCGGCATCGCCGATCAGGCGCCATTCGGTGCTGAAATCCTGCTGCTTGCGCACCTGATACTGTGTGCCGTCGCAGGTGGTCGGGCTGTAGGGGCCAAAGGTTGAACCCGTGGTCGGCGCAAAGATGAACGGCACCGGGGTCTGCCCGATGAAGCCGGGCGGATTGACCGGATAACCGGTAAGCGCGGCCGTGCTGGAAAAGCAGGAATTGACCGCGGCCTGCGCCTGGGGATTGGCAGCGCTGAGGAAGCGGCCGAAATCGGCCGAGGTGCCATCGGCGACCAGATCCTGGTTGACGTTGGAATAGAGCGCCCAGCCCACCAGCTTGATCTTGTCGGTCAGCTGATGGTCCAGCTTGATCGAGGCGTCAAAGCTGGTCTGGTCGTTGGTGGGGCGGATGTTGTTGTAGAAATGGAACGGGTGGGTGTTGACGTTCTCATAGAACGCCCCACCGAAATTGGGCAGGTGGAACGCGGCGTTGAATGGCAAGGAGGCCCCGTGAAACTCGCTGTAGCGCGCCTTGATATCCAGCTGCGTGGGGCCGCCCTGGCCCACCATCACGCGGCCATCGACCGCCCAGTTTTCCTTGTCGTCCACCGTCTTGGAATTGGTGAAGGTGTTTTTGTAGAACCCATCGGTCTTGTAGTAATAGCCTGCCAGGACGAAGCCGACGTTTTCGGCCACCGGGCCGGCGATGTGCGCGCTCGCTTCCCAGGTGTTGTAATCGGCATAGGACAGCTTGGCCGCACCGGTCATCGTGTCGGTGGGCTTGAGCGACTGGATCACGATGGCGCCGGCCGCAGCATTGCGGCCATAGAGCGCGCCCTGCGGACCCTTGAGCAGTTCGACCTGCTGCAATGTGCCCTGCGGCTGGTTGAGCTGGGCGGTATTGGTCTTGAGGATGCCATCGACCACCAGCGCGACCGAGCTTTCCGCGTCGCGCGCGCCGTTCATGCCGCGAATGTTGATCTGGGTATCGCCAGCCTCGGCCGTGCCGGTGACGATGGTGACGCCGGGCGTCAGCTTGACGAAATCCTCTGCCTTGACCGCGCCGGTGCGTTGCAGGGCATCGGCGGTGAGCACGGCGACCGATGCCGGCACGTCCTGCAACCGCTCGTTCTGGCGGCGCGCGGTGACGATGATGCCGCTATCGTCGCCAGCTGCGGCGCCAGACTGTTGCGCCTCTTGCGCAAAAGTGGGCGTTGTGGTGGCCATGGCGGCCAGCACCGAAACGGTGGCAAGGAAGCTCGAGTGGGAAAGTCGCATTGCATTCTCCCTGTTCGCTGGCGCGGCCCCACCCAGGGCCTGGCGCCGATATCACCCGCCGGTCTTTTTCGTGCCCCCATGGCTGACGCGGCTTGATGGATACAAATAGTATTGTATACAAATCTCAGGTCAAGGTCTTTGGAGAAGGATGTGTCACGCGCTTCTGACCGCGCCTATGAGGCGATCCGCAGCATGATCCTGTCGGGCGAACTGCCCGCCGGCGCGCAATTGGCGGAAGAGGCGCTGGCCGAGCGCTGCGGCGTATCGCGCACCCCGGTGCGCGAAGCGCTGCGCCGGCTGGAGTCCGACCTTTTGGTGACCCGCACCGATACCCAGCGCAGCTTTGTGGCGGATTGGTCGATCGACGATGTGGCCGATGCGTTCGAGCTGCGCGCGATGCTGGAAGGCAAGGCCGCGCGCCGCGCCGCCGAGCGGATGAGCGATGAAGCGCTGGAGCGCATCCGGGCGGCGAATCGCCGGCTGGGCGAGGCGATTCGCAAGCCCGTGCCCGATGTCGCCGGGTTCCTCGAAGGCAATCGCGATTTCCACGCGGCGATCCTGGACGTGGCCGGATCGCGCCGCCTGGCCGCGCTTCTCGCCACGCTGATCGAGCAGCCGGTGGTGTGGCGCACGGCGCACCATTACGGGCGCGAGGCGCTGCACCGCTCTTACGGCGAGCACGAAGAACTGATCGCCGCCTTTGCCCGGCGGGACGGCGCCTGGGCCGAAGCGATCATGACCGGCCACATCCTGCGCGCCTATCACGCCTATGCCGATGCACACCGCGGGCTGGCCGAGCAGAGCCAGCGGGAGGCTGCCGAGTAATGTATACAGAATCCATCGAAATGGTCGAGGTTGCCCCGAGAGACGGGTTGCAGAACGAAAAGACCATGATTTCCACCGCCGACAAGATCGCGCTGGTGGAGCGCGCCATTGCCGCCGGCGCGCGGCGGATCGAGGTGACCAGTTTCGTCAATCCCAAGGCGGTGCCGCAAATGGCCGATGCCGAGGCGGTCTGCGCCGGCCTGCCGCGCCGCGACGACGTGACCTACATCGGCCTGGTGATGAACGCGCGCGGCGCGGCCCGCGCGATCGAGACTGGGCGGATCGACCAGCTGGGCGCGGTCTCGGTGGCGACCGACACCTTTGCCAAGGCCAACCAGGGCCAGACCAGCGACGGCTCGGTGGCGGCCGCCAGCGAGATCATCGCCATGGCACGCCAGGCGGGCAAGACGGGCCAGGTGACCATTGCCGCGGCATTCGGCTGCCCGTTCGAAGGCGAAGTGAGCGAGGACCGCGTGGTGGCCATGGCCGAGGCACTGGCCCAGGCCAATCCCGTTGAAATCGGCTTGGCCGATACGATCGGCGTGGCCAACCCGGCGCATGTCGCCACGCTGGTGGCCAGGGTGCGCGCGGCGGTGCCGGCCATTCCGGTGCGGGTGCATTTCCACAATACGCGCGGCACAGGCCTGGCCAATGTCTGGGCCGCGATCGGCGCGGGCGCGGTGACGGTCGATGCCGCGATCGGTGGCCTGGGCGGTTGCCCGTTTGCGCCGGGAGCGGCCGGCAACGTTTCGACCGAGGACGTGGTCTATATGCTCGAACGCGCCGGAGTGCGCACCGGGCTGGACCTGGCCGCGCTGGTCGCGGCCAATCATTGGCTGGGCTCGGTGATGGATCGCACGCTTCCGGGCATGGTGGCCAAGGCGCCGCCTTTCCCCCGGCCGGCGCAAGCCTGAACCGCAGGATGCACCGGCACGCACGAACGCTTTTTGGAAAGGGTGGTTGATCGATGGGTTACCGGCTTGGCGTCGACGTTGGCGGCACGTTTACCGATCTCTTGCTGTTCGACACCGACAGCGGCGCGTTCTGGCGGCACAAGACGCCATCGACTCCGCACGACAGTTCCGAAGGCATTCTCAACGGTGTGACCGCCGTTTGCGCCAAGGCGGGGATCACCGCCGGCGCGATCGACTATTTCCTGCACGGCACCACCGTTGCCACCAATGCCGTGCTGGAAGGCAAGGGTGCGCGGGTGGGGCTGGTCACCACCGAAGGCTATCGCGATATCATGCAGATCGCGCGCAGCTATGTGCCCGGCGGCCTAGCGGGCTGGATCATCTGGCCCAAGCCACAGCCGCTCGCCGCGCTGGAAGACACCGTGACGGTCAAGGGCCGGATGAATGCCGAGGGCCACGAAGTGCGCCCGCTGGACGAGGCGGACGTGCGCGCGCAGCTGGCCAGGCTCAAGGCGCAAGGCGTGGAGGCGGTGACGGTCAGCCTGATCAACGCCTATGCCAATGGCGCGCACGAGGCGCGGATCGGCCAGCTGGCGGCCGACGTATTGCCGGGCGTGCCGGTCTCGCTCAGCCATGAAGTGCTGCCCGAAATGCAGGAATACGAACGCACGCTGACCACGGTGGCCAATGCCAGCGTGCGCCCGGTGGTGGGCAAGTATGTCTCCAACCTGCGCAATCGCCTGGCGGCCGAGGGGATGACCGGCAAGCTCTCGCTGCTGCGCTCGGACGGCGGGCTGATGAGCGCGCAAAAGGCCGAAGAGCACCCAGTCAACATCCTCATGTCGGGCCCGGCGGGCGGCGTGACCGGGGCGATCTGGGTGGGGCGCAATGCCGGCATCCGCAATATCCTCACGCTCGATGTGGGCGGCACCAGCACCGACGTTGCCCTGATCGAAAACCTCGAGCCGCGCCGCCAGCGCACCACCGAAGTGGGCCACCTGTCCGTCCGCGCCTCGGCGCTGGACGTCAAGACGGTGGGCGCCGGGGGTGGCTCGATCGCTTATGTTCCCGCGCTGACCAGAGCCCTTCGGGTCGGGCCGCAGAGCGCAGGAGCGGTGCCGGGGCCGGTCGCCTATGGAAAAGGCGGCACGGCCCCCACCGTAACCGATGCCAATGTCGTGCTGGGCTATCTTCCTGAAAACCTGTTGGGCGGCACGTTCCAGCTCGATCGCGAAGGCGCCAGGGCAGCGGTCCAGACCATTGCCGATGCGCTGGGTATCGGCCTGATGGAAGCGGCGCGCGGCATCATCGATATCGTCAACGAGAATATGTTCGGCGCGCTGCGCATGATTTCGGTGCAGCAGGGCTATGACCCGCGTGATTTTGCGCTGATGGGTTTTGGTGGAGCGGGGCCGCTGCATGTCAATGCCGTAGCGCGGCTGATGGGATCATGGCCGGCGGTGTCGCCAGTCAGCCCCGGCGTGCTCTGTGCGCTGGGCGATGCCACCACGCGCATGCGCACCGAAACCGCGCGATCGTGGTCGCGCCTGGCGCGCGATACCGCGCCGGCCGATCTGGTCGCTGTGCTGGAAGAAATGGCCACCCACGTGCGCGGCGAACTGCTGGCCGATGGCGTGCCCGAGGCGGAAATCACCACCAGCTTTGAAATCGACGTGCGCTATGCCGGCCAGGCCTTTGAAGTGCCGCTATCGATCACCGCGCAGACCCTGGCCGACGATGGCATTGCCGGCGTGCTCGCCCGCTTTGACGAAGAGCACAAGCGACTGTTCACGTTCAACATGGACACTCCGCACGAGATCGTGAACCTGCGCGCCGTGGCGCTGGGCCGCGCGCTCGATCTGCCGGCAGCGCCGCTCGAGCAGGGCAATGGCGATCCTTCCGCTGCCAAGATCCGCGATCATGTGCTGTGGATGGACGGGGCCGAGCAGGCCGCGGTGATCTATGACCGCGCGCGGCTCAAGGCCGGTGACGTGATCCCTGGCCCGGCGATCGTGTGCGAAATGGATTCGACCACGCTGATCGAAACCGGCTGCATCGCCACGGTCGATACCGTCGGCAACATCCTCATCACCCTGGCCTGACGAAAGGGAAGCCCGATGCCTGCAACAATCGTCCAGACCAACCACACGCCGTTTGCCAAAGTCGCGATCGATCCGGTCACGCTCGACATCATCGAAAACGCGCTGCGCAATGCCCGCGTGGAAATGGATGCCACCCTGGTGCGCACCGCGATGTCACCGGGCATTCGCGAGCAGGGCGATGCCTTTCCGCTGATTGCCGATCACACCGGCAAGATGATCGTGGGCCAGTTCGGCAGCTTCATCGGCGGGTTCCTGTCCAACTATGACGGGACGCTGGAAGACGGCGACATGATCTTCCTGTCCGATCCCTATTCGGTCGATGGCGCCATCAGCCATTCCAACGATTGGCTGGTGCTGTTGCCGGTGTTCAAGGACGGGCGCCTGATCGCCTATACCTCGATGTTCGGGCACCAGAGCGACATTGGCGGCAAAGTGGTGGGATCGATGCCGATCAACGCCCGCTCCATCTATGAAGAAGGGGTGCGCATTCCGCCGGTCAAGATCTGGAAAAAGGGCGAATACAACGCCGACTTGATGAAGCTGGTGATGCACCAGACGCGCAAGCCCGATTGGTGCGCGGCAGATCTCAATGCCTTGATCGCCAGCTGCCGGGTGGCCGCGCGCCGCGTGGTGGAAATGGCCGAGCGGTTTGGCGACGATGTATATGTTTCGGCGACGCAGGAACTCTTGGCCCGCAACCACCGCGCCATGAAGACCTTGCTGGGCCAGGCGGTGAGCGAAGAGCCGGTCAGCTTTGAAGACTATATCTGCGACGATGGCATGGGCTTTGGCCCCTATCGCATCAAGTGCACGATGTGGCGCGATGGCGAGACCGTCGTGCTCGATTTCGATGGTACCGATCCGCAGAGCGTGGCCTCGATCAATTTCTATCTCAATGAAAACATGTTCAAGATGTTCTTCGGCATCTACATGATCATGGTGTTCGATCCGCAGATCCTGTTCAACGACGGGTTCTATGACCTGATCGATGTGCGCATTCCCGAAGGCAGCCTGCTCAAGCCGCGCTTTCCGGCCGCGCTATCGGGCCGCACCCATGCGCTGGGCCGGATTTTCGATATCCTGGGGGGTCTGTTGGGGCAGAAGACGCCAGAGTTTCTCAACGCCGCCGGGTTCTCGTCGTCGCCGCACCTGTTCTATGCCGGCAACGATACGCGGCCGGGCAAGGGGCACGCCTGGTTCCAGCTGTTCCAGATCGGCTTTGGCGGCATTCCCGGCCGGCCGCTTGGCGATGGGCCGGATGGCCATTCGCTGTGGCCGGGCTTTACCAACGTGCCCAACGAGTTTCTCGAACGCTATTTCCCGATGATGATCGAGCGCTATTCCACCGAGCCGGATTCGGGCGGGGCGGGGCTGCATCGCGGCGGCAACGGCATTCACATGACCTATCGTTTCCTGAGTGCGGGCACGATCGCGATCCATGACGATCGCTGGTTCGTGCCGCCATGGGGCGTGAACGGTGGCGATCCGGGCAAGCGCGCGCGCAAGATCCTGGAAAAGGCCGATGGCAGCCAGGTGATCGTGGGCAACAAGGTGGAAGACCTGGCGGTGGAGGAAGGCGACCAGTTGCACTTCATCACCTGGGGCGGCGGTGGCTGGGGCGATCCGCTGGCGCGCGATCCGGCGCTGGTGGGCAAGGAGATCGTCCAGGGGCTGGTCACGCCGCAGGGCGCGCGCGCCTATGGCGTGGTGGCCGATGACGCCGGCGTGGTTGACGCGGCAGCGACCCAAGCCCTGCGTGACGCGATGATGGCAGAGCGCGGCGGCGCCTTGCCGGTGTTCAACACCGGGCCGGGGCTTGATGCCCTGCGCGCGGCCTGTCAGGCGGAAACCGGGCTGCCGGCGCCCATCCCGCCGGTGTGGCCGCAAGCAGAAGCGGCGGAGTGAACATGACCAAAGGTGCTTTGCAGGATATCCGCGTCGTCGAATTGGGCCAGCTCTTGGCCGGCCCGTTCTGCGGCCAGTTGCTGGGCGACATGGGCGCAGACGTGATCAAGGTGGAGCCGCCGCTCACCGGCGATCCCATGCGCGAGTGGGGCCAGGGCAACGAAAAGGTGCAGTGGGAAGTGATCGCGCGCAACAAGCGCTCGGTCAGCGCCAACTTGCGCGTGCCCGAAGGCCAGGCGCTGGTCAGGCGGCTGATCGCCCATGCCGATGTGGTGATCGAAAACTTCAAGCCCGGCACGCTGGAAAAGTGGGGCATGGGGCCTGACGTGCTGCTGGCCGAATTTCCGCACCTGATCATCGCGCGCATGTCGGGCTATGGCCAGACCGGCCCCTATTCCGATCGCGCCGGCTTTGGCGGGATTGGCGAGGCGATGGGCGGGTGGCGCTATATCGTGGGTGAACCCGATCGCCCGCCCAGCCGCATGGGCGTGTCGATCGGCGATACGCTGACCGCCACGTATGGCTGCATGGGCGTGCTGGCCGCGCTGCACGTGAAGGACAAGACCGGGCAAGGCCAGGTGATCGACACCGCGCTCTATGAAAGCGTGCTGCAGGTGATGGAAGGCCTGGTGCCGGAATACGATCGCATGGGCCTGATCCGCGAGCGGTCTGGCTCCATCCTCAAGGGTATCGCGCCGTCCAACGTCTATTCCTGCAAGGATGGCGAGTTCATGATCGGCGCCAACAAGGATTCGCTGTGGAAGCGCCTGGCCACGGCGATGGGCCGGGCGGAACTGGGCGATGATCCGCGCTATGCCACGCATCTGGCGCGGGGCGAAAACCAGACCGAGCTGGACGCGCTGATCAATGCCTGGACCAGCACGCTGACCATGGACGAGGTCGACGCGCTGATGATCGCGCATTCGATCCCCGCCGGCCGCGTCTATCGCGCCCCCGACATGCTGGACGATCCGCATTTCCAGGCGCGCGAGGCGATCATCGAGGTGGAGACCGAGCGGTTCGGCCCGCTCAAGATGCAATCGACGTTCCCCAAGTTTTCCGCCACGCCCGGCGGCGTGCGCCGCCCGGCACCATCGGTGGTGGGGCAGCATAATGCGGAAATCTATGGCGAATTGCTGGGCCTGGGTGCCGATGACCTGGACGACCTGGCCGCGCGCGGGGTGATCTGAGGCGATGGCCAAGGACGCCGGCGATCTCGATGCCAACTATGCCGGCGCGTTTGATGGGCGCCTGCCGTTCGGGCAGCGCCCGGGGCTGCTGCTCGTCGATCTGGTGGAGGCCTATCTCCAGCCCGGCTCGCCGCTCTATGCCGGGATCGAAAGCGCGCTGGAAAGCGCCGTGCGGATCACCGCCGCCGCACGCGCTGCTGGGCTGCCGGTGATTTTCACCAACGTGGAATACCAGCCCGGCGGGGCCGATGGCGGCGTCTTCTACCGCAAGGTGCCTGCGCTCAAGGCGTTCGAAAAAGGCTCTCCACTCGGCGCCTTTCCCGCCGTTCTCGCCCCGCAGGACGGCGACGTGGTGATCACCAAGCGCTATGCCTCGGCGTTTTTCGCCACGCATCTTGCCGCCACGCTGACGGCGATGGGCGTGGACACGGTGCTGATCTGCGGCACATCCACCTCAGGCTGCATCCGCGCCACCGCGCTTGATGCGTGCCAGCATGGTTTCCTGCCATTTGTGGTCGCCGATGCCTGCGGCGACCGCCACCCCGCGCCGCACCAGGCCAATCTGTTCGATCTGCAGGCGAAATATGCCGAGGTGGTGAGCGAAGTGCAGGCGCTGGCGCTTATCGCGCCTCAGCCATAGGGCGTCTCTTCCCACCACGGGAAATAGTCCGGCATGTCGGCCGAGACGCGATCAGGGAAGCGGGCGGGGCGCTTTTCGAGGAAGGCGGCGACACCTTCCTGGGCGTCGGCGCTCTGGCTGCGGGTGAGAATGCCACGGCTTTCGATGCGATGGGCTTCCATCGGATCGCTCATCCCCAGGCCACGCCACAGCATCTGCCGGGTGAGCGCGACGGAAACTGGCGCGGCGTTGTCGGCAATCTCGCGCGCCAGGGCCTGGGCGGTGGGCAAGAGGTCTGCGGGCGGCACGACCTGTTCCACCAGGCCGCCTGCCAGCGCCTCATCGGCGCCGAACACCGCGCCGGTATAGCACCAGCGCAGCGCGCGGCTGATGCCGACCAGGCGGGGGAGGAAATAGCTCGATGCCGCTTCGGGTACGATGCCACGCCGCGCAAAGACGAAACCGAAGCGCGCGGTGTCGCTGGCAATGCGCAGGTCCATTGGCAGCAGCATGGTGGCGCCAATACCGATCGCCGGGCCGTTGATCGCGGCAATGATCGGCTTCTTCAGCTGGAAGATGCGCAAGGCCAGGATGCCGCCGCCATCGCGCGTGGCCGGATCGCTGTAATCGGGCGCGCTGGTCGCGCTGGCGTCGACCCGGAAGTTGGCGGCGCCGCCGGAAATGTCTGCCCCGGCGCAGAATGCGCGGCCGCTGCCGGTGACGATCACCGCGCGGATCGCGTCATCGGCATCGATCGCGTCGAACGCTGCGACCATCTCGCGCATCATCTGCGTGGTGAAGGCGTTGAGCTTGTCCGGCCGGTGCAGCGTGAGCGTGGCGACGCCCTGGTCAACCTCGAGCGTGATCTGTTCGAATGCGGCGGCGGTCATGCCGGTTCCACCGGCTGCGGCAGGCGGGAATAGCGCACCGGCATGGCGCGGATGCCACTGACGAACGAGCCTTCGGTATAGATCGGCGGGCCGGCCGGCTCGATCGTGGCGATCTGCGCGAAGAAGGCGGTGAAAAACGCCTCGATCTCCAACTTGGCGAGATATTGGCCAAGGCAGGTGTGCGGGCCGTGTCCGAAAGCGAGGTGGTTGTTGAGTGCGCGATCGATGCGGAACTGGTCGGCATCGCCAAAGGCCTCGGGATCGCGCGTTGCCGCGCCGAACGAGAGCAAGACATGATCGCCCGCGCGCAGGGTCTGGCCGTGCAGCGTATAGTCCTGCGTCACATTGCGCATGAAGTGCTTGACCGGCGCGGTCCAGCGGATCGCCTCGTTGACGAAAGTCTTCAACATTTCGGGATGGGCTTTGAGCAGGGCTATCTGCTCGGGATTGTCGAGCAGCGCCTGCATGCCGCCCACGATCGAGGCGGCGGTGGTATCGTGCCCGGCCGTGGCAACGATCACGTAATAGCCCAAGCGCTCTTCCGCGCTCATCTCGGTGCCACCGGGCATGCCGGTGGCGATTAGCGTGGCCACGTCATCGCGCGGGTTGGCCTGGCGATCGCGCGTGATCGCATCGAAGAAGGCGATGTAGTCCTGCTTGACCGCCACGATATGTTCGGCCTCGGTCAGGCCGGGACGGCGCACTGCCGGATCGGACGCGCCAAACAACTCGTGGGTGAGGCGCAGCATGCGCGCTTCGTCCTGCTCGTCGATGCCCAGGATCGCCATGGCGACGCGCAGCGGATACCAGAAGGCGATATCGGTGGCGAGGTCGCATTGCCCTTCATCCTGCGCCATGCGCGCCACAAACGCGGCGGCATGCTGCGCGATGGCGCTTTCCAGCTTGCGGATGTTCTTGGGCAGGAAGAAATCTTGGGTCAGCGCGCGCATCGCCTGGTGGTGGGCGCCGTCCATCGCGGTGAGCGGGAAAACCCCGGATTCGACGCCGAAGATCGCCACGTTGGCCTGCTCCACCGGGATCGGCAGCAGAGTCATGCGCGGGCCGGCGTTGAAGATTTCGGGCTGGCGTTCCAGTTCGCGGATATCGGCGTGGCGCGAGACCACCCAGAACGGGCGGAAGCCTTCGGGATCGGCCCAGGCGACCGGATGTTCGCGGCGCAGCCAGTCATAGAACTGGTGCAGCCGCTGCGGGTCTCC
Source organism: Novosphingobium capsulatum NBRC 12533 (assembly GCF_001598375.1). Classification (GTDB taxonomy): domain Bacteria; phylum Pseudomonadota; class Alphaproteobacteria; order Sphingomonadales; family Sphingomonadaceae; genus Novosphingobium; species Novosphingobium capsulatum. Next base: position 105,584 of record NZ_BCYV01000007.1, on the reverse strand, counting down.
ATACAGCGTGGGATCGGCGATCTGGTTGACGACAAACCCGCTCATCTTGGCACTCTCCGGTCTTGTGTCTGGTCAAATTGGCAGGCGCTATGCCAGCAGCGCCGGCAGTTCGGCGTCGGGCTGGCGATAGCGATCGTGTAGCAGGCGCTTGTAGAGCTTGCCGGTGGGATGGCGCGGCAGTTCGGCCATGAATTCCACCCGGCGCGGGATCTTGACCCCGGAAAGCTGTGGCCGCAGCCAGTCGATCAGCGCGCGGGCAAAAGCCGGGGTGGCATCGGCCATGTCCATGGGCTGGATCACCGCGACCACGCATTCGCCCATTTCCGCATCGGGCGCGCCGACCACGGCAGCATCGGCGATGCGCGGGTGGACCACCAGGGCGTTCTCGATTTCCTGCGGATAGATATTGACCCCGCCCGAGATGATCATGAAGCTCTTGCGATCGGTGAGATAGAGATAGCCGTGCTCGTCAAGCCAGCCTACGTCGCCAAACGTGGCCCAGCCATGGCGATTGTGGGCTGCGGCGGTCTTTTCGGGGTCGTTGTGATAGGAAAAGGCTGGGCCATCGGCAAAGCACACCAGCCCTTCCTGGCGCGGGGGCAGGGGGTTGTCGTCCTCATCGCAGATGTGCAGCGTGCCGATCATCGCGCGTCCCACCGAACCGGGATGGGCCAGCCATTCGGGCGCGGTGATCAGTGTCATGCCGATCGCCTCGGTGCCGGAATAGTATTCCATCAGGATCGGGCCCCACCAGTCGATCATGGCCTGCTTGACCGGCACCGGGCAGGGCGCGGCGGCGTGGATCGCGAGGCGCAGCGACGAGCAATCGTGGCGCGCGCGTGCTTCATCCGGCAGCTTGAGCATGCGCACGAAATGGGTGGGCACCCACTGGCTGTGCGTGACGCGATAGCGCGCGATCAGCGCCAGGGCCGCTTCGGGATCGAACTTTTCCATGATCACCACCGTGCCGCCCAGCGCGAGCACTTCGCGGCACCAGCGCAGCGGCGCGGCATGATAGAGCGGCGCGGGATTGAGATAGATCGTCTCGGCCCCGAACCCCAGCCGCGCGCAGACGGTGCCCAGCGGAGAGGGCGTGGTGATGGCGGGATCGCTCGGCAGGGGCGGCTTGATGCCCTTGGGACGGCCGGTGGTGCCCGAGGAATAGAGCATGTCGATCCCGGCGCGCTCGTCCGCGATCGGCGTGGTCGGCAGCGAGGCGGTAGCGTCTTCCCAAGTCTGCCAGCCCGGAACAGCCGGCCCAAGCGTATAGCGCAAGGCTGGCGCGGCATCACCCAGCGTCTGCAGCAGCGGCGCCAGCGTGCCTGAGGCGATCAGCATCTGGGCACCACTGTCCTGCAGGATATAGGCGATCTCGGCAGGGGCGAGACGGGTGGACAGGCACACGAAATAGAGCCCGGCGCGATGGGCCGCGCAGGTAATCTCGAGATAGCGCGCGTCGTTTTCCAGCATGATCGCCACCACCGCGCCCTGTTGCAGCCCGGCGCCGCGCAACAGATGTGCGCCCTGGTTGGAACGGGCTTCCAGCTGCGCGAAGGTGATGGTCTGGCCCGAGCCGGCCATGATGATGGCTGCCTTGTCCGGCATGGCGCGGGCAAACTCGCTGGGGTGCATCGACAACCTCTCGTTTCGGGCGGCGCGGTTTCTTTCCGGGGCGCCGTTGCGGACGCGCGCCGTGGCCGGCGATCGTCTGCACAGCAGCATAGCCATGAACGGGCCGGGGGCGCAACCATGAACTTAACTGATCGATCAATTGACTTCGTCATGTGGAGTTTTTAAGCCAGCCATCAAGGCAGGCCGGGGCTGTTTCCGGCCGCCATGGTGAGAGGCTTTCCGATCGATGACCAATCCGCTTTGCACCCTGTCGCACGAGGACGGCGTGGCCGTGCTCGCCATCGATTCGCCCCCGGTCAATGCGCTGGGCCAGGCGGTGCGCCAGGCGATCCACGAAACCATGGGCAAGGCTCTGGCCGATCCGGCAGTGACCGCCGTTGTGATCCTGTGTGCGGGTCGCACGTTCTTTGCCGGGGCCGATATCACCGAGTTCGGCAAGCCCTTTGCCGCGCCTGGCCTGCATGACATGTTCGACCGGTTCGACGGTGCCAGCAAACCGATCGTCGCCGCGATCCATGGCACGGCGCTGGGTGGCGGGCTGGAACTGGCGCTGGCCTGCCATTATCGCGTCGCCGTGCCCACCGCCAAGCTCGGGCTGCCCGAAGTGGCGCTGGGCCTGTTGCCTGGCGCCGGCGGCACGCAGCGCGCCCCGCGCCTGATCGGCGTGGCCCAGGCGCTGGACCTGATCGTCGGCGGCAAACCGGTCGCTGCGGCGCAGGCCTTGCGCATCGGCTTGATCGATCGCGTGCTGGAAGGCCAGGACATGCGCGCCGAGGCCGTGGCCTACGCCCGCGAACTGGTGGCAAGCGGCGCCCCGCTGCGCCGCACGCGCGACTTGCCGGCCGACCTCACCCCGCAGGAGGCCGCCGCCACGATCGCCGACTATCGCGCCCGCCATGCGAAAAGCTTCGTCGGCTTCAAGGCGCCGGGCAACATCGTGCGCGCGATCGAGGCGGCCACCGACCGCCCGTTCGAGGCCGGGCTGACCCGCGAATGGGAACTGTTCGAGGAACTGATGGCCAGCCCGGAATCGGCGGCACAGCGCCACATCTTCTTCGCCGAACGCGCCGCCGCCAAAGTGCCGGTGGCGCGCGATTGCGGCGAAGTGGCGATCGCTTCGGTCGCGGTGGTGGGCGCGGGCACGATGGGCAGCGGCATTACCCTGGCATTCCTCAACGCCGGCTTTCCGGTGACGATGATCGACGTGAACCCGCCAGCGCTGGAGCGTGGCGCCGCGCATGTGCGCGCCACGCTGGAGGCATTGGCCAGCAAAGGCCGGATAACGCCAAGCGTGCGCGACGCGCGCATGGCCGCCTTTGCCACGGCCACCGCGCTCGATGCCGTGGCTCGGGCCGATCTGGTGGTAGAAGCCGTGTTCGAACGGCTTGACCTCAAGCAGCAGGTGTTCCGCCAGATCGACGCGCTGGCCAAGCCGGGCGCGGTGCTGGCGTCCAACACCTCGTTCCTCGATCTTGACGCGATTGCCGCCGTCACCGCCCGCCCCGCAGACGTGGTCGGGCTGCACTTCTTTGCGCCGGCCAACATCATGCGCCTGCTCGAAGTGGTGCGCGGGGCCAAGACCAGCGACCGCGTGATCCAGACCGCCATGACGCTGGGCCGCAAGCTGGGCAAGGTGGCGGTGCTGTCGGGCGTGTGTGATGGCTTCATTGCCAACCGGGCGATGGCGCGGCGCAGCGAAGCGGCCGATCGCCTGCTGGAGCAGGGCGTGATGCCGTGGGACGTGGACGCGGCCATGGTCGGCTATGGCTTTCCGATGGGGCCGTTCCAGATGATGGACCTTGTTGGCCTGGATGTGATTGGCTGGGATAAGGAAAACACCGCCGGGCGCACCGTGCAGGAAGTGCTGTGCGAAGCCGGGCGCCTGGGCCAGAAATCGGGCAGCGGCTATTACGACTATGACGCGCAGCGGCGCGGCACGCCCTCGGCTTTCGCCGAAGCCACGATCCGCGATTTTGCCGCACGCTCGGGCCAGCCTGCCCCCACGCTGTCGGCGCAGGATATCATCGAGCACCTGCTCTTCCCGGTGGTCAACGAAGGGGCCAAGCTGCTGGAAGAAGGCATCGCGCTGCGCGCGTCAGACATCGATATGGCGCTCGTCGCGGGCTATGCCTGGCCGGTCTATACCGGTGGGCCGATGATCTGGGGCGACCACTGCGGCCTGGCGCGGATCGTGGCCGCGCTGGACGAGCAGATTGCCCAAGGTGCGCCGATCACGGTGTCCAACCTGCTGCGCACCAAGGCGGCGGCCGGCGAAACTTTCCTCTGAACGCAAGAAGGCGCCGCCCGATGCCACGATCGGGCGGCGCCAGTTTCCTTGATTGCCCAACAGCCGTCAGAGACTGCGGGCAATCACTTCCTTCATGATTTCCGACGTGCCGCCATAGATCCGCATCACGCGCGCGTCGCGCCAGATCCGGGCGATCGGATACTCGTTCATGTAGCCCGCGCCGCCATGCAGTTGCAGCGCCTCGTCCGCCACGCGGCCGAGCAATTCGGTGTGATAGAGCTTGGCCGCAGAAGCCTCGGCAGTGGTCAGCTTCCCCGCCACGTGGCGATCCAGCGCCCAGTCGATATGGCTCCAGCCCACTTGCAGTTCTGCCTGGAGCGCTGCCAACTGAAACCGGGTGTTCTGGAAATCGAACACCGTCTTGCCGAAAGCCTTGCGATCCTTGGTGAACGCCACGGCCTCGTCAAACGCCCGCTGCGCCAGGGCCTGCGCGCTGATGGCGATCGACAGGCGTTCCTGCGGCAATTGTGCCATGAGATAGGCAAAGCCGGCGCCTTCCTCGCCCAGCCGGTTTTCGATCGGCACACGCACATCGCTGAAGAACAGTTCGGAAGTATCGGCCGAATGCTGGCCTATCTTGTCGAGATTGCGCCCACGGGAAAAACCGGGCCGATCGGCTTCCACCAGGATCAGGGAAATGCCTTTGCCCCCGGCCGCCGGATCGGTCTTGGCCACCACAATTACCAGATCGGCGAGCTGACCGTTGGTGATGTAGGTCTTGTTGCCGTTGATCACATAGGCGTCGCCATCCCGCACCGCCGTGGTGCGGATGCCCTGAAGATCGCTGCCCGTGCCCGGCTCGGTCATGGCGATGGCGACGATCGCCTCTCCGGTGATCATGCGCGGCAGCCAGCGTGCCTTGAGTTCCTCGGACGCATAGTGGACGATGTAGTCCAGCACGATGTCTGATTGCAGGACCAGGCCCGCCGAACTGCCGGTATAGGCCAGTTCCTCGCCGATGACGGCGTTGTAGCGGTAATCGAGACCCAGCCCGCCATGGTCCTCGGGCGCGGTGGGGCAGAGCAGGCCCGCTTCCCCCGCAGCGTGCCAGAAGGCGCGGTCGACAATGCCCTGCTCCTCCCAACGGTCAAGGTTGGGCAGCAAGTGGGCGGCGAAGAACTTGCGCACGGCATCACGGAACAGCGCGAGTTCGTCGCTGGCGGCGGGCCGGGTCTCGATAGGGATCATGAAGGCTCCTGGTGCCGGGATCAGAACGTGAAACGAACCGACCCGCCATAGGTACGGGGCTGGGCCGGGACGAGATAGTTGAACGGGAAGCCGGCGCCGCGCAGATCGAGGCCGTAAGCCAGGGTTTTTTCCTGCAACAGGTTCTGCACCCAGGCCCGCAGCGTGACATTGCCGCGCGTCCAGGTGATCGCGCCGTTGACCTTGACGTAGGCACCCTGCTGCAATTCGGAATTGACCTGGGCACCGCCAGCGGCGTTGACGGCGTTGAACGGCGAGAAGAACTGGCGGCTGACGTAGTTGAGGTTGGGAGAGAAGGTCAGCGGCCCGCCGGCAATGTCGAGCGGTGCCCAGTCAAACCCGCCCTGCGCCGTCCAGCGCGGCGCGAAAGGCAGGTCGTTGCCGGCAAGGTTCGTGCCGGAAAGCGTGAGTTCCTTGTAGGTGGCGTGGAGATAGCCGACCGACGCATTAACCGAGAAGCGCGAAGAGGCGCGATAGGTCGCCTCGCCTTCGAAGCCATAGCTTTCCGACTTGGGCGCGTTGAGCAGGAACGAGACCGGGCCAGGCCGCGTATCCTGCAACTGCTGGTTCTGGTAATCGTAATAGAAGGCGGCGAGGGCGAGGGACAGCCGGCGATCGAGGAAACGGCCCTTGGCGCCGATTTCATAGGCGTTGACGTATTCCGGCTTGATATAGGTAATCCCGGCCGAATTGGTGTAGCCACCGCCGTTGAACGCGCCGGAACGATAGCCGCGGTTATAGCTGGCATAGAGCAGCGTACCGCTGTCGAACGTATAGGTCAGCGCGGCGCGGCCGGTAAGTGCGTTGTTGCGCCCCTTGATGGCATAGCGCGCGTTGGCGTCATAAGGGCAGGTGCCGACGCCGGTGGTGCAGGGCACCGTGGTGAACAGCGGCGTGCGCGTGCCGCCGAAAGCGCCCATGAAGAGATAGGCGTAGCCATCGTCATAGGCCGAGCGATCGGCGCTGTAGCGCAGGCCGATCGTGGCCACGAGCCTGGGCGTCAGGTTCACGTCGGTCTGCCCGAACACCGCATAAGTACGCCGCACCTGGCGGAAATGTTGGAAGAACCCACCGTCCACGCCTGGCGCGATGGCGCTGCCGATATCGAAGCCGTTGTCAGAGACGGTCTTGTCCCAGCCATAGAACACGCCGGCCACGGCCTTGACCGCCTTGCCTTCGTAGTTGAAGCGGGCTTCCTCGCTGAACTGGTCGAACTTGGCCTTCTGTTGAAGATCGAGGATATCGAGCGGCGAACCGTCGGCATCGAATGCGGCGTCGAGCAGGCCATTGCCGATGGCGGTGATCGACGTGAACGAGAGGCGCGGCGACAGTTCGTAGGAAATCTTGGCCGAGGTGCCGTATTGCCGCGTGCGGTTTTGACCGATGCGATTTTCGTTGATTTCAAAGAAACCGGGCGCGGCGGTGGCGGCAAGACCCTTGATCGGCTGCTGCGTGCCGTTGGCGCGGCTGGCATAGGCCTTGATCACGATATCCAGCGGGCCTGCGCCAGGGCGGATATGCAGCGTGCCGCGCACCTGGAGGCTATCGACCGAGCCGGCGTCGGGCTGGCCGGGATAGATGTTGCGGAACTTGCCGTCGCCTTTTTCATAAGTGGCGGCCACGCGGAAGCCGAGTTCGTCTTCCACCATCGTGGTTTCGAGCGCGCCTTGCGCCTTGAACGTGTTGAAATTGCCATATCCGGCTTCGGCATAGCCGCGATTGCCTGACAGCGTCGGGGTGTTGGTGATGAAGTTGATCGCGCCACCTGTGGTATTGCGGCCAAACAGCGTGCCCTGTGGCCCGCGCAGCACTTCCACGCGCTGAAGATCATAGAGGCCGCCGCCCTGGCCCACGCGGTTCACCATATTCACGTCGTCGATATAGACGCCAATCGGCGAGACCTGGTTCGGGTTATATTCGTTGGCCACGCTGACCCCGCGCAGCGCAAAGTTGGGCTGGGTATCGCCCATGGCGCTGTTGATCTGCAGGTTGGGCACGATCTGGCCAAGCTGATTGGCATTGGTCACGCCCTTGTTGCCCAACTGGTCGCCGCTGAGCGCAGTGATCGCGATCGGCACGGTCTGGATCGACTGCGAGCGCCGCTGCGCGGTGACGATAATGTCGCCGGGCGCGGCTGCGGGCGTGGCTTCGGCCGACACATCAGGCGTAGCTTGCGCATGAACCAAAGCGGGGGACCATGCACATCCTAGCAGGAATGCGAGTCGCGCGGTAACCACCTGAAGCCTCATGGGGTATCCTCTCTCGGTATGGCGGGCGTCTGATCGGTAGGAAGTCCGGCGCGCCCATTCGTCAAAGTTAATCGATCGATTGGCTAACTTCTATCGGCGGTCGCGCGGCGGTGTCAATACGCCTGCTTCGGAGAATTCTCCGAAGCGCCCGCCTGCATCCCCCCTTGCGATGTTAATTGATCGGTTTATGACTGCTGGGATGACGACGGCATCCGAAATCGCCCGCGAAGGAACCCTGCGTGCCGCCCGGCGCGAGACGGCACGTACCGCGCTGCTCAATGCCACGGCAGAAATCCTGTCCGAAGCCACCCAGATCGAAGCATCACTGAGCGAAATCTCGCGGCGATCCGGCGTCAACTCCGCGATGATCAAGTATTATTTCGGCGACAAGCAGGGACTGCTGATGGCCTTGCTGGAGCGCGAGGCCGAACGGGAAATGAGCGGTCTCGACGCGCTGGTGGCGATGGATGTCTCGGCCGAGCGCAAGATGACGATCCACGTCGAGGGGATCGTCAACGCCTATTACCGCTCGCCCTATCTCAACCGGCTGGTGCATTACATGGTCGAAGCCGGCGGACCGGAAGCCAGCGCGCGCGTGTCGGACATGTTCATCACGCCGATGATGGCCGCCTATCGGCAGATCGTGGCCCAGGGCGTGCGCGAAGGCACAATGGTCGATGTCGATCCGGCCTTGCTCTATTACGCGCTGGTCGGCGCGGCCGACCACATCTTCTTCGCCGCCTATTCGGTGCCCACCACGCTGGGTGTGGCCAAGGTCGACGTGGGAATCAAGCAGGCCTACGCCACGCTGCTGCGCGACCTGTTCCTGCGCGGACTGCGCCCGGACAAAGACTGAACCGCTGAGAAGTTGATCTTTTTTCCTCGACTGCGCGCGTCGGGAGCGAATGCGCGCGTCAAGGCGGTTTACAAGCGACGCGGTTTGCGTAAAAGGCGCTCTACAAAACCAATCAATCGATTAATAAAGATCGATGCAGCCAGAGGAGACCGACTCGCCATGGGCAATGCGTATATCTTTGACGCGGTGCGGACGCCGCGCGGCATCGGTAAGTCGGGCAAGGGCGCACTCGCCCATCTTCACCCGCAGCACCTCGCGGCAACAGTGCTTGAGGCTCTCGTCGCCCGCAACGGTCTCGCGGGCGCCGTGATCGACGATGTGATCTGGTCCACCTCCTCGCAGCGCGGCAAGCAGGGCGGCGACCTTGCCCGCATGGCCCTGCTCGACGCCGGGATGGACGTGCAGACCTCGGGCATGACGCTCGATCGGTTCTGCGGTGGGGGGATCACCGCCATAGCGCTCGCCGCCGGGCAGGTGATGGCCGGTCTGGAAGACGCGGTGATCGCCGGCGGCACCGAAATGATGAGCTTCACCGCCGATCGCGAAAGGGCCGAAGTGGCGGCCGGGCTTGGCCCGACGATGATGGGGGCGGGTAATGACCGGCTCGACCAGCGGCATCCGCAATCACACCAGGGCGTGTGTGCCGATGCGGTCGCCAGCATGGAGGGGATCACGCGCGAGGCGCTTGACGCATTTGCTGCCGAAAGCCAGCGTCGCGCGGCGATTGCCATCGCCGAAAAGCGCTTTGCCCGTTCGGTCGTGCCCGTGCTCGACGACGCCGGGGCTATGGTGCTCGACCACGAGGAGTTTCCCCGCCCGCAGACCACGGCCGAAAGCCTGGCACAGCTCAAGCCTGCCTTCGCCGACTTGATGGACATGCCCTACAATGCGGCCGGCGATACCTTTCGCCGGCAGATCGCGCGGCGCTATCCCGACCTTGAGATCGTGCCGGTGCATCACGCCGGTAGCAGTTCGGGCGTGGTCGATGGCGCCGCAGCCGTTCTGGTCGGCTCGCGCGAATTTGGCGAGCGTCATGGCCTGGTGCCCCGCGCCCGGGTGGTGGCGGCAGTGAACGCGGGCGATGATCCCACGCTGATGCTCAACGCGCCGGTGCCCGCAGCCCGCAAGGCCCTGGCCCGTGCCGGCCTGGGCGTGGCGGACATCGATCTGTGGGAAATCAACGAGGCGTTTGCCGTGGTGCCGGAAAAGGTCATCCGCGACCTGGGGCTCGATCGCGACAAGGTCAACGTCAACGGCGGGGCGATCGCGCTGGGCCACCCAATCGGCGCGACCGGCGCTATCCTGGTGGGCACGTTGCTGGACGAGCTGGAGCGCACCGGCCAGCGCCTGGGCCTCGCCACGATGTGCGCGGCCGGCGGCATGGCCCCGGCGATCATCATCGAGCGCATTACCGCTTACGCCTAATCGAGAGGAAGCCGATCAGATGAAAATTGGACCATCCACTGTTGCCGTGGTCACCGGCGGCGCATCGGGCCTGGGCGCCGCGACTGCGCGCGCCTTGGCAGCACGCGGCGCCAAGGTGACGCTGTTCGATCTCAATGCAACCCTGGGCAGCAGCCTGGCGGCGGAAATCGACGGCCATTTCGCGCAGGTTGACGTGACCAACGAAGCATCGGTCGATGCCGGGTTTGCCGCCGCACGCGCCGCCCATGGCCAGGAAAACGTGCTGGTGTGCTGCGCCGGCATCGGCTTTCCCGCCAAGACCGCCGCACGATCGCGCAAGGATGGCACGATCGGGCATTTCCCGCTCGATGCGTTCAATTCGGTTATTCAGGTAAACCTGGTCGGCACGTTCCGCTGCGTTGCCAAGGCGGCAGCCGGCATGCTGACGCTGGAACCTGGCGAGGATGGCGAGCGCGGCGCAATCGTGATGACCGCCTCGGTCGCGGCCGAGGATGGCCAGGTGGGCCAGGCCGCCTATTCGGCTTCCAAGGGTGGCATCGTCGGCATGACCCTACCCATTGCACGCGATCTTATGGGCGATGGCGTGCGGATCAACACTATCCTGCCGGGCATTTTCGATACCCCGCTGATGAATGCCGCGCCCGACGCGGTGAAGGAAACGCTGGCGGCATCGGTGCCGTTTCCCAAGCGCTTTGGCATGCCGGCCGAATACGCCGCGGCGGCGATCGGGCTGATCGAAAACAGCTATTTCAATGGTGAGGATGTGCGCCTCGATGGCGGCATCCGCATGGCGCCGCGCTGAGTGGCGGCGTGCCTTTTCCCGAGCAACAAGGACAGATGACTTATGCCTGAAGCCTATATCGTGGCCGCCGCGCGCACTGCCGGCGGCCGGCGCAAGGGCGCGCTGTCTGGCGTGCATCCGGCCGATCTTGGCGCCGTGGTGCTCAATGCCCTGATCGCGCGCGCGGGGATGGACCCGGCCGGCGTGGATGACGTGATCCTGGGCTGCGTTACCCAGGCGGGCGAGCAGGGTTCGGCCCTGGGCCGCAACGTGGTGCTGGCATCCAACCTGCCGCAATCGGTGCCGGGCGTGACGATCGATCGCCAGTGCGGATCGTCGCAACAGGCACTGCACTTTGCCGCGCAGGCGGTGATGAGCGGAACCCAGGACGTGGTCATCGCCGCCGGCGTGGAAAGCATGACGCGCGTGCCGATGGGGTCGAACGTGGCGCTGCACACAGCGGCGGGGCTGGGCCAGGGCCCCTGGCCGGAATCGGTGCAGACCCGCTTTGGCGTGCCGGCCTTCAACCAGTTCCATGGCGCCCAGGCGATTGCCGACAAGTATGGCTTCAGCCGCGAGGCGATGGACGCCTATGCCCTGGCCAGCCACGAGAAGGCCGCTGCAGCGATCGCGGCAGGGCTTTTCGACGCTGAAATCGTGCCGGTGATGACGGCAGAGGGTCCGTTTGCACGCGATGAAGGCGTGCGCGCCGATGCCTCGCTGGATGCGCTGGCCGGCCTCAAGCCCTTGACCGAAGGCGGCTCGCTCACGGCGGGCAATGCCAGCCAGATGACCGATGGCGCATCGGGCGTGCTGGTGGCAAGTGAGGCGGCGCTCAAGCGCTACAACCTTTCGCCTATCGCGCGGATCGTCAACCTGACGGTGACCGCCGGCGATCCGGTGATCATGCTGGAAGAACCGATCCCGGCCACGCGCCGCGCGCTGCAACGCGCCGGCATGGCGCTGGGCGATATCGACCTGTTCGAGGTGAACGAGGCGTTTGCCTCCATCCCGATGGCCTGGCTGGCCGCGCTCGGGGCCGATCCGGCGCGCCTCAACGTGCGCGGCGGCGCGATTGCCCTGGGCCATCCGCTGGGGGCGTCGGGCACCAAGCTGATGACCACGCTGCTGCACGCCCTGTCGGCCACGGGTGGCCGCTATGGCCTTCAGACCATGTGCGAAGGGGGCGGGGTGGCAAACGTCACCATCGTGGAGCGCCTAGTCTAAGCTATAAGGCGCGGATCGTCGCGCGCAGCCAGGCGAGGCCCTGGTCTGCGCGCTGGCGGGCGTGCCAGATCAGCGCGATGGGAATGCGCACTTCCTCATCCACCCCATCGAGCACGACGACATCGCCGCGCGCCACCGCCGGCGCGGCGATGCGCGCGGAAACGCGGGCGACCAGATCGGTGCGCGCCACCAGGGCCACGGCGGTCTGCGATTCATAGACGGTGATGCGGCTGGGTACGGTGGGGGTGGTGCGCCAATCGCCCAGATCCGCCTGCGCCGTGGCGCCGATCCCGGCGGGAAAGCCCGGCAGCGGCGCCGGGCCGCCGGGCGTAATGGTGATCCGCGCGGCGGGATCGATCGCGGCCAGTGGCAGGCGCTGGGTCACCACGGGATTATCCGGCGCGGCGATCCACACCATCTGTTCTTCGTAAAACGGTTCGACCACGATCCGTTCGGGCAGGCTCATCGCGGCGCCCAGGGCCAGATCGGCCGTGCCATGGTCCAGCAGGGTGACCACCGCCTCCCCGGAAGGGACGATCCGCAGGCTGACGCCGGGCGCGACCTGCCGCACATGCGCCACCAGGGCCGGCACCATCAGGTGGCAGAAATAGGGGCTGGCCGCCAAGGTGAACGTGCGGTCGGCGCGCGCCGGTTCGAACGCAGTGGGGGCCAGGGCGGCCTGGAACTGCGCCAGGCCGCGCCGCACGCCGCCGGCGATTTCCTCTGCACGCGCAGTGGGTTGCAAGCCGCTTTGCTGACGCAGGAACAGCGGATCGTCCATCACGCGGCGCAGGCGCGCCAGGGCATGGCTGACCGCGGGCTGGGTCAGCCCGAGCTGGCGCGCGGCGCGGGTGACGCTGCGGGTTTCCATCAGCGCATCGAACACGCGCAGCAGGTTGAGGTCGAGGGCGATCATGCACACTGTTTATATCTAAATCGCCAAATAATCATTCGACTTATGGGCATGCAGCGATACGAGAGCCCCGAAACGGCGTCTTTGCGCGCCGGGGCGCGATGTGGGCAAAAGAATGGCACGAGATGATGTGGCGGGCAGTGGCCCGAACGCCAACGTGGTGGCAGATCCGGCACCGCCGGCACGGCGGCAGCGGTGGCGCCTGCCCCTGTTGGTCGGCGGGGTGGTAATCGCCGCGGCGGTGGGAACCTGGCTCTATCTGGGCAGCCAGGGGCACGAAACCACCGACAACGCCTATATCCAGGCCGGCCTTGTCGCCGTCAGCGCCAATGTCAGCGGGCCGGTGATCGCGGTGGAGGTGCACGAAAACAGCCGCGTCAAGAAAGGCGACGTGCTGTTTCGCATCGATCCCGCGCCATTCCAGGTGGCCGTGGCGGCGGCCGAGGCCGACCTGGCCAATGCCCGTACCCAGGTTGAGGCGCAGCGCGCCACCTATGCCCAAGGCCAATCGGAACTGACGACGGCGCGCGCCCAGCTGGACTATGCCATGCGCGAGGCGGCGCGGCAGAAGGCCTTGCTGGCGCAGAGCATTTCCTCGCAGAACCAGGCCGATCAGGCCGTGCTGGCCGAGCGCACCGCGCGCGCCGCCGTGGCCGCCGCGCAACAGCACAATGCCAGCCTGGCGGCCGCGCTTTCGGGCAAGGTCGATGCGCCGATCGCCGACCAACCTGCCGTCCGCCGCGCGCAGGCGGCCCTCGATCAAGCGCGGCTCAACCTGTCTTACACGGTGGTGCGCGCCGCGCAGGATGGCGTGGTGACCAAGGTGCCGCAATTGCAGGTGGGCAGCTATGTCACGGCGGCCAAGCCGGTGTTTACCCTGGCCGGCACGCATCTATGGATCGAGGCGAATTTCAAGGAAAACCAGCTTGATCAGATGCGCATCGGGCAGCGGGCGACGGTCCGGCTCGATGCCTTTCCCTCGCTCCACCTGCGCGCGCGCCTGGCCAGCTTCAGCCCTGGCACGGGCAACAGCTTTGCCCTGCTGCCGGCCGAAAACGCCACGGGCAACTGGGTAAAGGTGGTGCAGCGCCTGCCGGTGGAGTTCGAGATCGAGAACCCGCCCGCCGGGGTGCCGCTCCATGCCGGTTTGAGCGCGGAAGTGACGGTCAATACCAGGGGTGCCGGCAGCGGGCAGGCGGCGCACTGATGACCGCGGGCTATCCGCCGGCCGGGGTGCGGCGCATGGTCACCGCCTCGGTCATGGCCGCGACGGTGATGAACTCGCTCGACAGCACGATCGCCAACGTCGCCCTGCCGCATATCCAGGGCAGCGTCTCGGCCTCGGCCGACGAGATCACCTGGGTCCTGACCTCGTACATCGTCGCCGCCGCGATCTGCACGCCGCTGACCGGGTGGCTGGCCGGGCGGTTTGGCCGGCGGCGGCTGATGCTGTGGTCGATCGTGGGGTTCACCATCGCCTCGGGCCTGTGTGGCATGGCCACCAATCTTACCGAAATCGTGGGATTCCGCCTGTTGCAGGGCGTGTTCGGCGCGGCGCTGGTGCCGATGAGCCAGGCCATCCTGCTCGATATCAACCCGCCCGAGCGCCATGGCCCGGCTATGTCGGTGTGGTCGATGGGCGCGGTGCTGGGGCCGATCGTGGGCCCGGCGCTGGGTGGCTGGCTGACCGATAACCTGACGTGGCGGTGGGTGTTTTTCATCAACCTGCCGATCGGCGCGCTGGCCTTTGCCGGCTTGTCGCTGTTCCTCAAGGAAAGCCCGCAACGTACGCAGACCCGGCTCGACCTGTTCGGCTTTGCCATGCTGGGCCTGGCGGTGGGTTCGCTGCAACTGATGCTCGATCGCGGACAGACCAAGGACTGGTTCAGCGCCACCGAGATCGTGGTCGAGGCCATGCTCGCGCTGCTCTTTGCCTATCTGTTCGTGGTGCACATCCTGACAGCGCGGCGCCCGTTCATCGATCTGGCCTTGTTTGCCAACCGCAATTTCACGCTGGGTTCGATCTTCGGTTTTTTCCTGGGCGTGCTGATCTTTTCGGTGCTCGCCCTGCTGCCGCCCATGCTGGAAGGGCTGATGCACTATCCGGTGGTGCTGACCGGCCTCGTCACCGCGCCGCGCGGGGTGGGTTCGCTGATCGCGATGATGCTGGCCGGGCGGCTGATCAAGCGTGTCGATGCGCGGCTGCTGATCCTGATCGGGTTTATCCTGAGCGCCTGGTCGATGTATCGGATGAGCGCGTTCTCGCTGGGCATGGATGAAAGCCTGATGATCTGGTCGGGCTTCATCCAGGGTCTGGGGACGGGCATGATCTTCGTGCCGCTGTCCACCATCACGTTTGCCACGCTCGATCCCCGGTTCCGCAACGAAGGCGCGGCGATGTTCACGCTGATCCGCAACATCGGCTCGGCCATCGGCATTTCGGTGCTGCAGGCGATGACCGTGCGCAACACCGCCACGGTGCATGCCCGTCTGGTCGAAGGGGTGCGGCCCGACAATCCGGTGCTGGCCTGGACAGCGCCGGGGCTGGATTTCCATGCCGCAGACCAGGTGGCGCGGATCAACGCGGCAATCACCAACCAGGCGGCCATGGTCGGCTATATCGATGCGTTCTGGGCACTGTTCCTGGTCACGCTGCTGGCCATTCCGCTGCTGCTGTTCCTGCGCGGGCCACGCCGCAGCCGGGATGGTGACGATCTTCATCTGCACATGGATTGACCGATGCGCGCCAGACGATGCCTTGTTCCGTTGGCTTTCTTCCCGGCTGCACTGGTTGCCGGATGCACGGTCGGCCCCGATTTCCATCGCCCGGCCGCCCCTGTGGCCACCGCCTATCGCGCGGCCGACGATGTCGCGCCTGCCGCCGGCGCCGCGCCGCAGGCCAGCCTGGGCGAAGGGCCGCAGGCGCAATGGTGGCGCGCGTTCGGTTCCGATGCGCTCGACCAGCTGGTCGATCAGGCGCTGGCCCATAACGAGAGCCTGGCCGCCAGCGATGCGACATTGGCAGCGGCGCAGGCGCAATGGCGCGCCGTGCTGGGCCGCCACGCGCCGCAGATCGATGCCAATGCCCGCGCGGAACAGCAGCAGGTGAACCTTGCCGCGTTCGGCTTTGGCGCGTCGCCCGCGCTGGGGCTGGATGGCAATCCCGATTTCCATCTCTATTCGGTGGGCGGCGGCGTCAGCTATGACCTCGATCTGTTCGGCGGCCTCAAGCGCCAGGCTGAACAGAGCGGCGCGCTGGCCCTGGCGCAGCAGCGCCAGACCGAGGCCGCGCATCTGGCGCTGGCCGGCCAGGTGGTGAACCAGGTGCTGACCATCGCCGCGATCCGCAGCCAGATGGCCGCGCAGCAGGCGCTGCTCAGCGATGACGCGCGCAATCTCGACCTCATGCAAAAACGCCAGCAGGGGGGCGAGGGCACGGCGGTAGAAGTCCTGAGCGCGCAGGCCCAGCTTGCCGCAGACCGGCCGGCCTTGCCTGCCTTGCAGCAGCAACTGGCCCAGGCGCGGGCGATGCTGGCGACGTTGCTGGGCATCACGCCCGATGCGCTGGGTGCCACCGATTTCACGCTGGAGCAGTTTTCCCTGCCAGCGCAAGTGCCGGTCTCGCTGCCTTCGGCGCTGGTGCACAAGCGGCCCGATATCCTCGCGGCCGAGGCGCAGTTGCATGCCGCGACGGCCGAGATTGGGGTGGCCACCGCGCGGCTCTATCCCAACATCACCCTGGGCGCGACGCTGGAACAAGGGGCGCCGGGGCTGGGCGATCTTACCGCCAATGCCTTTCGCGGATATGATATCTTCGCCGGGCTGACTGCGCCGATCTTTCACGGCGGCACGCTCAAGGCGCAGCGCGAGGCGGCCGTGGCGCGGGCGCGGGCGGCCGACCATACTTATCGCCAGACAGTGCTGACCGCCTTTGCCCAGGTGGCGGAACTGCTCCACGCGCTCGACAACGATGCGCAAGGCGTGGCGATGCAGCAGGATGCCCTGGCCGTGGCCGACCGCGCCCGCACGCTGTCGCGCAAGAGCTTTGACGTGGGCAACAGTGGTGTGTTGCAGGTGATCGACAGCCGGCGCACCTGGCAGCGCGCCAGCACCGCGCTGGTGCAGGCGCGTGCGCAGCAGTTCCTCAATGTCGCGCGGCTTTATGTGGCGACGGCTGGGGGGTGGGTGACGGAGTGATGTTGGTGCGTGGTTTCCACCAACCCCAAACCCCCTCCTCTAAAGAGGATGGGGCTTAAAAACAGGATGTTAACTCCCCCTCCTCTTCAGAGGAGGGGGTCGGGGGGTGGTGGAACCCTAACGCTTACTTCCCGTAACCGGCCACACCCGGCCACCACGTCAGCGTGTGGGCATCATGCGCCGATGTCCAGATTCCTGCCGGGGCAAAGCGCAGGCCACCGCTGCCCGCAGGCTTGCCCACGCGCGCGTCGATCGCCATGGTCTGGGCGTCGATCACGGCAAAGACCTGGTCGTCGGTGGTGCGCAGCCACACTTTGCCGGCGCCGGTATCGATATCCCCCCACTTGAGGTTTTCGCCAACCTTTACCCGGCCAAGCAGCGCGCCGGTCTTCGGGTCGATACGCGCCAGGGTGCCATCGCCCTGTTCCTGCACCCAGACGCTGCCTTCGCCGGCCGCCAGGAAACCCGGCGCCTTGCCCAGCGGGGTGCGCGCGGTGACGGTGTTGGTGGCCGAATCGATGCGCTGCAGGCTTTGCTGTGCGGCGCTGACCACCCAGATCGCGCCTTCGCCAGCGGCCATGTACCAGCTGCCGGGATCGACCGGCACGGTGGCAATCACCGTGTTGGTGGCCGGATCGATGCGCGAGACCACGCCCTTGGCATCGCTCGCCACCCAGATCGAGCCTGCGCCGGCCACGACATTGAGTTCGCCTTCCTTGTCGTTGGCAATGCCGCTGGCAATCGTGGCGACAAGCTTGCCCGTTGCGGTGTCGATGCGGTTGACGGTGCGATCGGCGCAATTGGCGACCCACAGCGCGCCAGCGGCAATAGCCATGCCGCCGCAGGGATGGGCCAGCGGCACTGTCGCCTTCATGCCGGTGAGTGACCATTGCTCCACCCGGCCGCGATTGGTGGCCCAGACGGTGTTGCCGTCAACCGCCAGGAAATCGGCAAAGCCGGGCACGGCGATAACCTTGGGCTTGGGGGCGGCGTGGGCGGCAATTGGGGCCGTAAATGGGGCGAGCGCCAGGAGCGTGGCGGCAACAAAGCGCTTCATCGGCTTTCCTCCTCTTCGTCACCCCGGACTTGGTCCGGGGTCCAGCTTGCTTGCTCTCCCGCCGCTCAAAGGAAGCGGGACCCCGGATCAAGCCCGGGGTGACGAAATATGATGGTGGTCAGGCCTTCTGCGCAATGAAGGCGCGCCAGCCACCGAGGTCGGTAATGTCTTGCGCGCCGGTGATCGCGCGGGGTTCGGCGACAAAGCCTTTGACGCTGCTGCCATCGGCCAGGGTGACCGTGCCGATCGCCAGCGGCGCGGGCACTTCGACGGTAAAGCTGCCGAACTCGGCCACGCCCAGTTCGTAGACTTCCACCGCAATCGCCGCGCCTTCGTCTCCGGCATGGATCAGCGCGGGCTTGGGCGGCACGCTGTCGGCCATGGCATAGAGGCGATAGCTGGGCGCGGTGGTGGTCGCTTCCACGAAGGTGGCGTTGCGGCTGGTCAGCTGCCAGTGCAGCGGCATGTCCTTCAAATGGGCGCCAACCACGGCGAGTTTCACGGTCTGCATCTTGCCCTCCAGATCGAGCGGGGGTGGGGGTGGCAGTTGCGCCACCGAAAGATAGGCATCGGCCAGATCGAGCAGCGCGCGGTCGCTGTCGGCCGGGCCGATCAGCGTGATGCCAAAGCCGGTGGCATTGTGGCGCACCCCGGCCGGCACGGCGAGCGCCGCCATGTCGAGCAGATTGACGAAGTTGGTATAGGCGCCAAGGTTGCTGTTGAGCGCGATGGGCGCGGCCTGCAATTCGGCGACGCGATAGGCCGTGCCGGTGGTGGGGAACGCCAGTGCGTCGATCTCGTCCCACAGCTGGTCGGCATGGCGCTTCAATTCGGCCAGGCGATAGATGCCGTTGAACAGCTCGACCGCGCTTTTTTCCAGGCCGGGTTCGACCACGGCGCGCACGGTGGGATCGATCGCGCCGGGGTTGCTGGCCAGCAGCGGGGCCAGCGCGGCGGTGCGCTCTGCCACCCATGGCCCGCCATAGAGCAGCAGCGCTGCCTCTTGCAGCGGGGCATAGTCGATTTCCACCAGGGTACCGATTTCGGCCAGCTGGGCCAGCGCGCGGTCATAGAAATATTCGGATTCCGCGTCACCAAACCACTGGCGCTGTGCGCGCTTGGGCACGCCGATCACGCGGCCGGCGATCGGCTTGTCGGCCAGCGATTTCGACCAGGGATCGGCAGCGTCATAGCCGGCGACGACATGATCGATCAGCCGCGCATCGGCGGTATCGCCGGTGAAAACCGAAATGCAATCGAGCGAGCGGCAGGCAGGCACCAGTCCAGATGTGGACCAGCGGCCCTTGCTCGGCTTCATGCCGATCAGATGGTTGAACGCGGCGGGCACGCGGCCCGATCCGGCGGTATCGGTGCCGAGCGCGAACGGTACCAGGCCAGCGGCCACCGCGATCGACGAGCCAGAACTGGACCCGCCCGAGACATAGGCCAGGTTGCTGGCATTGCGCGGAATGCCATAGGGGCTGCGCGTGCCGACCAGGCCGGTGGCAAACTGATCGAGGTTGGTCTTGCCCACGCAGATCGCGCCGGCCGCCTCAAGCCGGGCCACGACTGTCGCCGATCCTGATGGGCTATAGGCAAAGGCCGGGCAGGCGGCAGTGGTATCGAGCCCCGCCGCGTCGATATTGTCTTTCACCGCAAAGGGCACGCCGGCCAGCGGCAGGTGTTCGCCCGCCGCCACGCGCGCATCGACGGCGCGGGCAGCGTCCAGCAGGGCAGCATCGGCCGGGCGGCTGATCCAGATCTGTGGCTGCACGGCATCATAGGCCGCGATGCGCGCCAGTGCCAGCTCCATCGCAGCGAGCGCTGTGGTTTGCCCGCCGCCAACCGCCTGGGCGAGGGCGGCTGCCGATAGGCGCGGTGCCGGCCCGCTCATGCCGCGTGCCGGCGTAGGGCGAGCATTGGCGCGCCGGGTTGCAGGGCCTGCTTTTCCTGCATGTAGAGCGCGGCGACCACGCCGCTGCCGGGGCTTTCAACCGCGCATTCCATCTTCATCGCCTCCAGCACGGCGATGGTATCGCCAGCCTTGACCTCGTCTCCTTCGGCGACGAGCAGCTTCCACACGCTGCCGCCAAAGGGCGCTTCCACCAGGTCGGCGCCATCGGGCACATCCACCGTGCCGGCCACGGGGGCATCGGCATCGGCCAGGTCCGTCACGCGGTCGAACTCGCCACGGCGTTGCCACTCGGCGCGTTCCGCGTCGAAAGCGGCCACGCGCTGGGCTTCGAACGCGGCGATTTCAGCGGCGTTGTCGGCCAGGAACTGGCGATAATCGGCCAGGCGAAACTCCGATGGCTCGATTTTGATCGACCGGCGCCCGGTGGGAAAGTCGCGGCGCCATTCCACCAGTTCCTCGGCGCTTACTGGATAGAAGCGGATCTGGTCGAAGAAGCGCAGCAGCCAGGGCTTGCCCTCGATAAAGGCGTCGGTCTGGCGGTGGGTGTTCCACACCTGGATGGTGCGGCCAAACAGCTGGTATCCGCCCGGCCCCTCCATGCCATAGATGCACATATAGGCGCCGCCGATGCCAACGACGTTGGGCGGGGTCCAGGTGCGGGCCGGGTTGTACTTGGTGGTAACCAGGCGGTGGCGCGGATCGACCGGCGTGGCGACCGGTGCGCCCAGGTACACGTCACCCAGGCCCATGACGAGGTAGTTGGCCTCGAAGATCAGGTTCTCCACCGTGGCGGCATCGGGCAAGCCGTTGACGCGGCGGATGAACTCGATGTTGTCGGGGCACCACGGCGCATCGTCGCGCACCGCGCCCATGTACTTCTGGATGGTTTCGAGCGTGGCCGGATCGCGCCAGCTCAACGGCAAGTGGACGATGCGCGAGGGGATGGTGAAATCTTCCAGATCGCCCAGGCGCTCCTCCGCCTCCATCAGCGCGGCGAGCACGGCTTGCTGATCGAGGCTTTGCCCGTCGAAATGGACCTGCAGCGAGCGGATGCCCGGCACAACGTCAATCACGCCGGGCAGCGCCATGCGTTCCAGCTCGGTCATCAAGGCGTGCACGCGGATGCGCAACTCGATATCGAGCGTGATCGGGCCGTATTCGACCAGGATATTGCGATCACCCTGCTGGCGATAGACCGTACGCGGGCGCGTGCCGTGCCCGGCGATCTCCGCCAGGATCGGCGAAAGCGTCTCGATCTCGCGCGCGGGGCGCGGCGCCGGGGGCGTGCCATCGGCCACCAGCGCGCGCTGCGCCGCATCGGCGGCCTGCGCATCGGCGATGGACACGGGCACGAAGCGCAGGCGATCGCCTGGCACCAGTTGCCCGATCTTCCAGCGATCGGCCGCGATCACCACGAAGGGGCAGACGAACCCGCCCAGCGACGGGCCATCAGGGCCAAGAATGATCGGCATGTCGCCGGTGAAATCCACCGCGCCAATGGCATAAGGATTGTCGTGGATGTTCGAGGGATGCAGCCCGGCCTCGCCCCCATCGGCGCGTGCCCATTGCGGCTTGGGGCCGATCAGGCGCACCCCGGTGCGGTTGGAGTTGTAGTGCACCTGCCAATCGGCGCCGACGACCATCGCGATGTCTTCATCAGTGAAGAAATCGGGCGCGCCGTGCGGGCCATAGAGCACGCGCAGCGTCCATTCGCTGCCCATGGCGGGCAGTTCCACCGCCGGCAGCGGGGCAGCGGTTTCCTCGCCGCCCAGGTGCAGCACATCGCCCGCCACCAGGCGCCGCGCGGCATGGCCGCCGAACTGGCCCAGTTCGAACGTGGCGCGACTGCCAAGGTAGGGCGCGATGTCGAGGCCACCGCCGATCAGCAGATAGCCGCGCATGCCGCCGCCGCGCGTGCGGCCCGTGGCCAGCGTCTGCCCGGCGGATACGGCAATAACCTCGCCCAGCGGCACGGCCACGCCATCGAGCGTCGCGCCGAAATCGGCCCCGGTCAGGCAGATGCGCGCGGGCGCGGTGAACGCCAGGGTTGGCCCGGTGTGCGTCATTTCGAGGCCAGCCATGCCTTCGGGATTGCCCAGCAGGCGGTTGCCCAGGCGGAACGATTGATCGTCCATCGGCCCGGAGGGCGGCACGCCCACAGCCCACAGATGCTGGCGGCCGGGCCAGTCCTGCACCGTGGTGGCCGTGCCGCCGGCGATTACGCGCAGGCTGGCAGGCACGAAGCTGATCGTGTCGAGCACGCGGGTGGAAACCTCGCCGCTGGTGAACGCCGGGCTCGCCACCACCTGGCGCAGCCAGCGCAGGTTGGTTTCGATGCCATCGATGCGCGTGGCGGCCAGCGCCTGCTGCATCGCCGCCACGGCCGCTTCGCGGGTAGGGGCATGCACGATCAGCTTGGCCAGCATGGGATCGTACCATGCGCTTACCTCGGTGCCCGCGACCACCCAGGTTTCGGTGCGGATATCGGCGGGAAATTCCACTGCCGTCAGCGTGCCGGAAGTGGGGCGGTAGTCCAGCGCGGGATCTTCGGCATAGAGACGCACCTGCACCGAATGACCCGATGGCGTTGTGGGCGCGCTGTCCAGAAACGTGAAGTCGCCAGCGCCGCCGCGTACCATCCATGCGACCAGGTCGATGCCCATAACCTCTTCGGTCACGCCGTGTTCGACCTGGAGCCGGGTGTTCATTTCCAGGAAAAAGAACTCTTTGCGATCGGCATCGTAGAGAAATTCTACCGTCCCGGCCGAGCGGTAGCGCGCCGCCTCGCCCAGGCGAATGGCCGCTGCATAGAGATCGGCGCGCACGCTTTCGGGCAGCAGCGGGGCAGGGGCTTCTTCGACCACTTTCTGGTTGCGGCGTTGCAGCGAGCAATCGCGCTCGCCCAGGGCGACGATGCGCCCCGCGCCATCGCCAAAGATCTGCACTTCGACATGGCGGGCGCGGCGCACATAGCGTTCCAGGAACACGCCGGCGTCACCAAAATTGCTCTGCCCCAGGCGCGCCACGGTGGCAAAGCCCTCGCGCACGTCGGCCTCGCTCTCGCACACGCGCATGCCGATGCCGCCACCGCCGGCCGTGGCCTTGAGCATGATGGGATAGCCGATGGCCGCCGCCGCCTCCACCGCTTCGTCCTCGCTGGTCAGCAGGTCGCTGCCCGGCGCCAGCGGTACGCCATGGGCCTTGGCCAGTTCGCGCGCGCTGTGCTTGAGGCCGAAGGTGCGGATATTGTCAGGCGTGGGGCCGATGAAGACAATGCCTTCTGCCGCGCAGGCATCGGCAAATTCGACGTTTTCGGCCAGGAAGCCATAGCCGGGGTGGATCGCGCCGGCGCCGGTCTGCTTGGCCGCAGCGATGATCGCGGGAATGTTGAGATAGCTTTCGCTGGCGCGTGCCGGGCCGATGCACACGGCCTCGTCCGCCAGGGCGACATGGGCCGATCCCTCGTCCGCCTCGGAATAGACAGCGACAGAGCGCAGGCCCATCTGGCGCAGGGTGCGGATGATCCGGGTGGCGATCGCGCCACGATTGGCGATGAGGACGGTATCGAACATCATGCCGCCACGATCATGCGCACGGGGGTGGGATTGAACGCATTGCAGGGATTGTTGATCTGCGGGCAGTTGGACACGACGACCACCACGTCCATCTCGGCCTTGAGGTCCACCGTCAGGCCCGGCGCGGAAATCCCGTCGACGATGCCCAGCGCGCCATCGGCTTCCACCGGCACGTTCATGAAGAAGTTGATGTTCGACACGATGTCCCGCTTGCCGCGCCCTTCCCACAGGTTGGCCTCGAGGAAGTTTTCGACGCAGGCATGTTGCCACTTGGTGTGATGACCATAGCGCAAGGTGTTGGATTCGCACGAACAGGCCCCGCCAATCGTATCGTGATAGTCCACCGCGCTGGCCGCGATGGTCATCATCGGGCGCCCTTCGTTGGACAACAGCGTGGTGCCCGCGCGCAGGAACAGGTTGCCCTGCGCCGCCACGGTATCCTGCGCGGAATAGCGCTCGGCATCGTCGGCCGCGCTGTAGAGCAGGAAATCGACCGCCTGGTTGCCTTCCAGATCGACGATGCGCAGCGTCTGCCCCTTGGCGACATGATAGAGCCAGGGGGCGCGGGCGGGCACGATCTCGTCATGCACGATGGTTCCGGACAGGCCGGCAAGATGGGTATCGGTTGACATCGCAATCCGTCCTTCGCGTTTAGCGGCGGAAATAGTCTTCGACATTGAGGAAGGCGCGCAGGCCTTCGGGTGTCGCGTTGCGGATGGGATCGTTGCCCAGCGTTGCCGGCCCGCGCCAGGCGGTGGCGCGCAGCGGGGTGACGCTGTATTCCGCGCGCGGATCAAGCACGTGGGGCACATTGGCAATGACCACGATCACGTCCATTTCGGCGCGCAGCAGCACCTGCCGGCCGGGCGCAAACGGGCCGACCAGCGGCGTGATCGTGCCGTCTTCCTCGATCCGTGTGCCCTTGAACAGGTTGATGCAGGGATGCACGTCGCGCCGTGTCAGGCCATGCTTGGCTGCGCCGAGCAGGAACCGATCGCGCCCGTTGGGGCAGGCGCCGCTGTTGCGGCCCTCGCCATATTTGGCAGCATTGCTGGCCGCGTTCGATGTGCCGGCAAAGCAATCGTGCGTGCCGGCATCATCCTCCACGATGCTGAGCAGCACGCGGCCCATGTCCGACAGCAGGAGCTTGCCCGCGCCGAGATAGGCGTTCCACTGCACCTTGACCGTATCGGCCACGTTGAGCCGCTCGGTCGGCATGGCGGCGTTGAATACTTGCAGCCCGGCGCAGGCATCGCCGCGCGTATCGATCAGGCGCAGCCGCGTGCCGCGTGCCAGAACCCGCGTGGCATAGCCGCCGGCAGCGGTGGTTTCTTCCCACACCAGGTCTGCCGGATCGACCCCCTCGGGCAGATCATCAGCCTTGGGCGGCAGCACCGGCATGGTTTCCACCACGGTGCCGCCCATGCTGCGGGCATGATCGCGCGCGGCAAGCGGGTTGGCGAGGTTGCCTCCGGCGGCGGCCGGGGTTGCGGCCGGGGTTGGGGCCGGGGAAGGGGTGAGCGTATCGGTCATGCGGCCGCTCCATTGCTGGTGCTCTTGCCGTCGTCCTGAACATAGATCGGCGGCAGCAGGGCAGTGGTGGTGACAAGTTCAAGCTGTTGCACGCCGCGCACGCGGCGCAGCGCATCGGAAAGTTCTTTCAGCCGCACGGCCGGACCCTGAACGAGCAGGACTTCCAAGCTCTGGTCGTCTTCCAGGAACACGTGCTGGGCGGAAATCACCTCCTTGAGGTAATCGGCCTGGGTCTGCGCCAGCTGGTGGCGCACGCGGCCACGGTCACCGCGATAGACCATGGTGATCGTGCCGGCGAGCATCTCGTCCGGGCGGGTCAGCGCTTCGTGGTCGGCCAGGGCGTGGCGGATCAGCTCGGCAATCAGTTGCGAGCGCGAGGGCAACTGGCGCTCTTCCACCATCATGTCGAGCTTGCGGAACAGATCGGCCGGCAAGCTCATGCTGAGCCGCGCCAGGCTGGCGGGTTCGCTGCTCATGCGAGTTCCTCTCTTGTCATACGGCCACCTTTTGCGGCGGCGTCTTGTCTTCCGGCTCGGCGGTTTCGGCCGGCGCTTCGTCTTCGCGCGGGCGCAGCGGCAGGTCATAGACCACTGTGGCGCCATAGCGGTGCGGCGCGTGGGGATCGTGGCGGCGCTTGTCGAGCGCTAGCACGCGGGTGCCGAGCGAGAACGCCTCGCGGATGTCGTGGGTGACCATGATCACCGTCAGCGCGTGTTCGCGCCACAGGCGGCGGATCAATACGTGCATGTCAGCACGGATACCTGGATCGAGCGCGCCGAACGGCTCATCCAGCAAGAGGATGCGCGGCCGCTTGAGCAAGGCCTGGGCAATCGCCAGGCGCTGCTGCATCCCGCCTGACATTTGCGCCGGATAGAGCTGCAGTGCATCGCCCAGGCCAACCGCCTCGAGCATGGCGACAGCCTCGTCGCGCGCAGCGCGACGGGCGCTGCCAAACAGGCGCGCGAGCAGCGGCGCTTGCGCGCATTCCAGGCCGAACATGGTGTTCTGCAAGGCGGTGAGATGGGGAAACACCGAATAGCGCTGAAACACCACACCGCGATCGGGGCCGCATTCGGGCGGCAGCACCGCGCCATCCAGGCTGATCGTGCCCCGGCTTGGCGCCTCTTGCCCCAGGACCAGGCGTAGCAGGCTGCTCTTGCCCGCGCCCGATGGCCCGACGATCGAGACGAAACTGCCGGCCGCCACATCGAGATTGATCTTTTCCAGGACGATCTTGTCCCCGAATTCGACCCAGATATCGCGAAGGGAAAGGAGCGCGGTCAATGGCTTGCTCCATGAGCCCAGGGAAACAGGCGGCGGCTGGCGAGGGACAGGGCAAAGTCCAGGGTAATCGCCAGAAGCGCGATCCACGCGACGTAGGGGATGATCACGTCCATCGCGAGGTAGCGCCGCACCAGGAAGATGCGATAGCCGAGGCCAGTATCGGCGGCGATCGCCTCGGCCGAGATGAGGAACACCCAGGCCGGCCCAAGCGCCAAGCGCACCGCCTGGATCAGGCGCGGCATGGCCTGGGGCAGGGCAACGCGGATCATGATCTGCCAGCTGCTGGCCCCCAGGGTCTGCGCCTTGATAATCTGTTCGCGCGGCAGGCTGGCGATATGATCGGTGATGTCGCGGATCATCGGCGGGGCGATGCCCACCACGATCAGCGCCACCTTGGCCGTTTCACCCAGGCCCAGCGCGATGAACAAGACCGGCAGCAGCGCGATCGGCGGGATCACCGCAATCGCGGTGACCAGTGGCCCCAGCGTGGCGCGCACCGGCGGCAACACGCCCAGCACCAGCCCGGCGACCAGCGCGCCCAGCGTGGCGATGCCCAGGCCCAGACCCAGCCGCTGAAGGCTGGCGAACGTGTCGGTCCAGAACAGGAAGTGGCCCGAAAGCGGATCGGCCTGAAACAGCAGGGCCGAAAGGCCGCGCGCCATGGCATCGGGCAGCGGCAGGATCTTGTCACTGGGGTTGAGCGCGTGGCGCTGCGCCGCCATGACGAGATAGAGCACCAGCAGCGCCAGGATCGGGACCGCGCCGGCGATCATCCTGTCATTGCGGCGCATCTTGCGGTTGACCCAGCGCATCGCGTGAACCCCTTGGAAACAGACGGCAAGCCCCGGCAGCGTGCCGGGCCTGCCGGATTAGAACCGCCGGATCAGAGCTTGCCGGCGGCGGCCAGCTTCATGAAGCTGTCGTCAAAGCGCAGCGTGACATGGGCGGGATCGCCCAGCGTCTTGCCACCCGGAAAGGCCATGCCGACCGCGTCGGCCGAGCTGGCGCCCTTGAACAGGCCCTTGGAAAAGCTGAAATCGCGCACCCGCGTCATCGTCGTGACCAGCGCCGGGCTGTCTGCCGCGGCCACTGCTGCGGCGGGCTGGTCATAGAGGAACGTGGTGGTCAGCTGCTTGTCAAACACATCGGGCGTGGTCCCGGCGAGCTTGGCCATTGCGGCGCGCGCTTCCTTACCCTGGGCGTCCTGGCGTTTCATCAGCGCCATGGTTTCATACCAGATGCCGGCCAGTGCCTTGCCCAGCGCGGGATTGGCCTTGAGCGTGGCGGTATCCACCGCCATCAGATCGAGGATTTCGCCCGGAATCTGTGCCGAGGAAAACACCTCGTTGGCGCCCGGCTGCCCGCGCATGACCGACAGCTGCGGGTTCCAGGCCACTGCGGCCTGGGCATCGGGGCTGGAAAAGGCGCCCACGATATCAGCGTCTGACGTATTGATTGTCTTGACATCGCTGAGCGACAGGCCGGCCGATCCCAGGGCGCGGGCGAGCAGGTAGTGCGACACCGAGAGCTCGACCAGGTAGATCTGCTTACCCTTGAGGGCAGCAACCGAATTGGCACCTTTGAGCAGGACGCCATCGTTGCCGTTGGAATAGTCGCCGACGATGATCGCGCTGGTATCCTTGCCCCCGGCGGCAGGGATGGTCAGCGCATCCATGTTGGTGACGGTAACACCATCAAACTTGCCGGCGTTATATTGGTTCACGGATTCGACATAGTCGTTCACCTGAACAATATTGATCTTGATGCCGTACTTATCGGCCCATTTCTTGACGATACCTGCCTGCTGCGCATAGGGCCATGGCATCCAGCCGGCATAGATCGACCAGCCGATATTGAATTCGGTTTTCTTCGCGGCTCCGGCATCGGGTGCCGAGGAGCATGACGCCATCATCAGTGTGCTGGCCAGAAGTGCGATCTTACCCGCCGTGCCGATCATCTTCATCATGATTCGCGCCCCTTTCGCACTGCACCATGGTTGCAAAGCCCACCCTTGTCCATGGCAAAAATATTACCCATCGTCATTTTTGTAATAACGCGCCCCATGGGTGAGAAATGCAGCCACGCGTTCTGGCATCGCCATGCTGGAAGCGACATATACGCCGCCTATCCAGCGTTCATCGCCATATCTCGTGAGCTGCATGCTGTGCAGCGATCACACTTTGACGCCAGGTTGAGTCGCGAATCAAGCGGCAATTTGGGCCAGCAATGGCATCGCTGTGGGCCGTGCGTGTGCGGTGACGGTACCCCGCTATGCCGCAAGTGCGAGGAAAAATGGCGGGTTTCCTCGTATTTCCTGTGAGTGAATCATACTGAATGCCACGAAAATTATTACGCTTGACCGATTATGTAATATCGGTACCGTGGCAGGTGTCGATAGTTCAGGGCGACACAATAAATATACCAAGAGCGGGTCACCAGAGCCACGCCGCGTTGCGGTGCGGGCGATGGGTAATAGTGCGGATTTCAGGCCGGTTGTTGACTGTCGGAGCGACAGCAAGCGCTCCCACCCTGCCAGGGCCTGGCGCCGCGTTTCGATCCCGACCACTTTTGGCAAGGCAGGCGCAAGCGAGCCGGATGGGTTCGCTTGCCACGCAAATCTTGGTGCCAGGCCGGTTAGCGGTCGGCACTTGCCCGGCAAGCGGGCTGATCCCTGGGAGGGGATGTCACAGCACAGGCTTTTTGAGAACAAAGCGAGGGGCTGAAGTGACCAAGCGATCTTTCCGAACGAACCTGCTGAGCGCCACGATGCTGCTTATCCCGGCACTGGCGCCGCATTCGGCCTATGCGCAGGCAGCCCCGCAACCGCAAGGCGAGCCGGCGGCCGACGCCGCAGCGGCTGCCGGCAGTGACGCCAACTATATCGTGGTGACGGCCACGCGGCGCGCCACCACCTTGCAGGATGCACCGATCAACATCAGCGCGGTCAGCCCGCAGGAACTCGCCCGCCAGCGCATCGACGACGTAAAGTCGCTCGCCGCGTTTACGCCGGGCATGACCGTGGCCGATACCGGGCCGGGCTCCACCGGCAAGATCGTGCTGCGCGGCATCAATTCGGGCGATTCCAGCGTGGAAGGCGCTAGCGCCAACAGCGCGGTGGGTGTCTATCTCGGCGAAGTGCCGCTTTATCTCGATTTCAAGCTGCTCGATATCGACCACGTTGAAGTGTTGCAGGGCCCGCAGGGCACGCTCTATGGCCTGGGCACGCTGGCCGGCGCGGTGCGCTATATGCCCAACCGGCCCGATACCGACCACTACAGCGTCGATCTGCATGGCCGCTGGTTTGGCGAAAGCCACAGCAGCGAAGCGGGCGTGAACGCCGATGGCACGGTCAATATCCCGATCGTGAAGGACCACATCGCGCTGCGCAGCACCGTGGGCTATTACGACAACCCCGGCTTCATCGATTACAACTACCTGCTGCGCCAACCGGGCGTTTCCGATCCGCAGCCGGTGCGCGGCGCCACGGCGGCCGAGGGTTCGTTCGGCACGGCGGCCCAGCGCGCGGCGAATTTCTATTCCAAGAAGGATGTGAACTATGAACACACCTTCACCACGCGCAACCAGCTGCTGCTGGAAGCCAGCCCGGACTTCAAGGTCTATCTGACCTATGCCCACCAGATCACCAAGACGCAGGGCCGCCAGGCCAACGGCGCTGGCGTGCTGGGCACTGGCAAGTATGAAGCGCCGTGGCGCTATCTGGAACCGACCAACCGCACGTCGGACCTCTATTCGGCCGAGTTCAACGTCAACGTGTTCGACGTGGCCCAGCTGGTGGCGACCACCGCCTTTACCAACCAGAAGATCTATACCCAGCGCGACAACACCGACCTGCTGCTGGATCTGGACTATGGCTATGAAGCCTTTCCAGAGTTTTCGTCCTACAACCAGGCAACCTCGAACTATCACCAGTTCAACGAGGAAGTGCGCCTGGTTTCCACCCACGGCGGCCCGTTCAGCTGGGTGCTTGGCGGGTTCTACAACAACATGCGCTATGGTTCGCAGTATCGCGAATATGTGCCCGGTTATCCCGATTGGGCCGGCATCTATCGCCCCGACAATCTGGAATACATGTCGTTCGTCAACACCCGCACCAAGGAAAAGGCGGCCTATGGCGAAGGCACGTTCCACATCACCAAGGATTGGCAGGTTACCGGCGGCTTGCGCTACTTCAAGTATGACGCCTTTGCCGAGGGCGGCACGGATACGCCGCTGTTCAGCAAATATACGCCGTATCCGCTGGTGGTCTTCGCCCCGCAGCGCATCAAGTCGGGCAGCACGGGCAAGGACGGCTTTGTCTGGAAGGCCAACACGTCTTACAAGTTCAGCCCCGATCTCATGGCCTATTTCACCTACAGCACGGGTTATCGCACCGGCAACGTGAACCGCGTGGCGCCATGCGTGCTGCCGCTTGATCCCAAGGTGCAGAACGTCTGCGCACTGCCCAACGAGCTGGCCTATGGCCCGGACAAGACGCGCAACCGTGAACTGGGCCTGCGCGGGTCGTTGTTTGACCGGAAGTTCCAGTTCACCTTGAGCGGCTTCATCGTCACCTGGGCGGGCGTGCAGGTGCCTAGCCAGACGGTCAACGGCGCGGTGGGCATCACTGTAAACGGCAGCACCGCCGTGTCGAAGGGCATCGATTTCTCGGGCCACCTCAAGATCACGCCGCAACTGACGATCGATGGCACCTATTCCTACAACGACGCGCACCTTACCGCCGATGCCCCGGGCATCGTGGTGAGCAGTGGGGTCAACTATGATGCCTTTGCCGGCGATCGTCTGCCGGGTTCGACCAAGCATTCGGGCAGCGTTGGGGCCACCTATACCTACCCGCTGACCGAGGGCCGCGATATCGAAGCGACCTGGGCGATGACCTATACCGGCGACATCTATTCCCGCGTCGGCCTGCGCGGCAATGGCGAAGTGATCCCGGCCTATACCACGCACCGTGCCTCGGTCACCTATCACAGCCCGATGTTCGATGTGGGCGTCTATGCCGACAATATCTTTGACAAGTATGCCGTGACGGCGGTGGAGAACGACACCAGTTCCTATAACCGCGCCCGCAGCGGCGTGGTGGAACGGTTCTATGCCTATGGCGTCCTGACGCCACGCCGTGTCGGCCTGGAAATGACCTTCCACTACAAGTGACGTGAAAAGCCCGCTTCCTGTTGCTGCGTGAATGGATCGTGACGACAGGAAGCGTCACCCCGGACTTGATCCGGGGTCCCGCTATTTTCCAGAATTTCGTAACAGAGCTTCGCCATGGATGGGACAGACATGAAACAGCGGCTGATCGGGCTGATCCCGCCCGCCACGCTTTTGGCAGTGATCCTGTTCTGGGCCTATGCGCCCAAGAGCGTGATCGATTATCCCTGGACGCTCACTATCATGGCCACGGCCATTTCGGCCTGGCTGCTGTTGCTGGAATGGCTGTTCGAACGCCACGCCGATTGGCGGATGAACTGGCGCGAGTTCTTTACCGACACCTTCTATGTCGTGCTTAGTTCCACGGTGATTTCGCGCGCGACCGATTTCTTTGCCGATGCCCCGATGAAGGCGGCCAAGGCCAGCGCCGGGCTGTCCACGCCGTGGCTGGAACACCTGCCGTTCCTGGCGCAGGTCGGGCTGATCTTCTTCCTGTTCGAATTCGGCCAATACTGGATGCATCGCGCGATGCATAACTGGACGCCGCTGTGGCTGACCCATGCGCCGCACCACCACATCACCCAGTTGAACGCGCTCAAGGGCTATGTCGGCAATCCGCTGGAACTGTTCCTGATCAGCCTGGGCGTGATTACGCTGCTCGATTTCAGCCCGGTGGCGATCCTGTGTGCGGCGAGCGTGGGCAACGTGGTGGCCGGATTTGCCCATGCCAACGTCAAGTCTGATCCGCCGTGGTTCTATTCGTTCTTCTTCACCACGATCCGCCATCACAGCCTGCACCATTCGGTGGGCTATGAAGAAACCCGCTGCAACTATGCCAACTCGATGATTCTGATCGATCGCGTGCTGGGCACCTATCGCGAGGGCGAGGGCATCCTGGTCGGCCAGGACGAGCGGCGCCGCCTGACCATCCGCGAACAGTTCATGTTCCCCTTCGTGCCGGTGATCGATGCGATCAAGCAGCGCCGCGCGGGCAATGAGGAAGCGGTGCAGCGCTGACCCCGTGGCGACGCTTGCCAGTTCCACCGCGCCCATGGCACAGGGCGGGATGAGCAAGACCGATCCGCAGATTGCCGCCGCGCGCGCCGCCTTGGCGCGGGGTGATTGGCCGGCCGTCGTGTGCGCGGCGCAGATGGTTGGCGATGCGGCCCCGCAGCGGGCGGAGGCGCTGTTCCTGCTGGGCCTGGCCGAAGCCGGGCAGGGACGGATCAGCGCCGCGATCGCCCTGCTGCGCCAGGCTGTGGCGCGCGATCCCCAGGGCGAATACCGCGCGCAGCTTGCCCGCCTGTTGATCATGACCCGGCAGGACAGCGCCGCCGCGCAGGCTCTGGCCGAGGCCAAACAGGCGCTGCCCGATGATGCGCTGAGCCGCGATACCATGGGCTGCGTCTATGCCCGCCTGGGCGACCATGCCGCCTCGCTGCCCCATTTTGCCCATGCCGTGGCACAAGCGCCCGACATTCTCGAATACCGCTACAACCACGCTGCGGCGCTCAATTTCGTCGGGCAGGTCAGCGAGGCGGAGGCCGCGCTCGAAGCGCTGATCGCGCGCGCGCCGGGCCATGGCCGCGCGCATCACCTGCTCGCCAGCCTCAAGCGGCACACGGCAGACAGCCACCATGTGCCACGCCTGCGCGCGCAACTGGACGCGGCGCACGATCCGCGCGATCGCCTGCTGCTGGGCTATGCCCTGGCCAAGGAGCTTGACGATCTTGGCGAGCACGACGCCGCGTTCACCGCGCTGGCTGCTGCCAATGCGGAGCATCGCGCCCGGCTGCCCTATCGCTTTGCCAGCGATGCCGCTAATTTCGACGCGATCGAGGCGGCCTGGCCGGCATTGTCCCGCACCCCGGTGGCTGATGCGCCGACAGAGGCGCCGATCTTCGTCATCGGGATGCCGCGCACCGGCACCACGCTGGTCGACCGCATCCTGTCCTCGCACCCCGAAGTAGAAAGCGCGGGCGAACTGCAGGCCATGCCGCTGGCGGTGAAGCACGCCGCCGGCACGCGCACGCGCACCGTGCTCGATCCCGACACCATCGCCGCGCTGCGTGCGGCGGATCTGGGCGCCATCGGCCATGATTACCTGGTCCGCGCGCGCCATCACCGACGCGACACGACGCGGCGCTTTGTCGACAAATTTCCCGGAAATTTTCATTATGCCGGAATAGTGGCCGGTTCTTTGCCCAACGCGCGCATCATATGCCTGCGCCGCCATCCGATGGACACGGTGCTGAGCAACTTCCGCAACCTGTTTGCGATCACCTCGCGCTATTACGACTACAGCTATGACCTGATGGACATCGCCCGCTATTATGCGCGCTTCGACGGGCTGATGCGCTTCTGGCAAGCGGCCATGCCCGGCCGCATCCTGGAGGTATCCTACGAGGATCTGGTGGCAGACCAGGAAGGCGTGACGCGCCGCATGCTCGATCACGCCGGGCTGCCCTGGGACGCCGCCTGCCTCGATTTCCACCGCAACCAGGCCCCGGTTTCCACGCCCAGCGCGGCCCAGGTCCGTCGCCCGATCTATCGCGATGCACTGGCGCGATGGAAACGGCACGAGGATGCGCTGGGTGAGGTGGCGGCGTTCTTTGCCGAGCAGGGCATCGCCATAGACTGACCGCGATCAGCCGTAGCAGGCGATGCGGGCGCGGCGCAAAATCTTGTCTTCCAATGAATAATAGAGCCAGATCGCATCGGGCATGACAAGGCACGATGCCGCAAAGGCAATGTCGGTGGCGTCTCGGCTGCGTGCGGGTGGCGGCAACAGGATCGGCTCGATGCCGCGCCCTGTAATGCGCGAAAAATCGGGCGAGAAGCTGATCCAGCCAATACGCCAGCGCGCATCGGCGGTGGCGCCGTTGTAGAACATCACCGGGTCCTGGCCATCGTGCTGCACGATCGGCCCGGTCGACAGGTGCCAATTGTCCCAGCTGTCGTCGCGCACGGTGAAGGGATCGTCGATCACCGTCCACGGCCCTTTCAGCGATGGCCCGGTGGCCAGGCCAATGCGCGAGGCATTGTCCTTGGCATATTCGTAGAACAGGCGAAACGTGCCGTCCGGCGCCCGCGCCACGGTGGCTTCCTTGATATTGCCTTCGCCCTCCGGCGCCTTGAGCAGCACGCGATGCTCGTGCAGGTCGGTCAGCGAGGGCCCTTGCGCCACCAGCAGCGATCCTTGTGACCGCTTGGCGTCCACGCCGGTGTAGAAGATCGTATAGTTGCCGTCTTCGCCGTGCACCACGGTGGGATCTTCGCAGCCGCCGGCATCATCGGGATGCGGGCCGGGCGTGATGGCCGGGGCATGGCGCATGGTGAAACAACGGCCATCGGACGAATCGCCCGCCCAGATTACGCCTGTCGGATCGTTTGCAAGCAAGGGGTTGGGCAGCACTCTTACCAGAAGACGGTAACTGTCGCCCTCGGTCCAGACGAATGGGCTCATCAGGTCGTAATGCGCCAGCCGGCCTTCCGGGCCAGCGATATCGAGCGTCACGTCCTGGAGTTCTTCCACCACATAGGCAACCATGGCTCAGGCTCCCTGCGCAACGGTGAGCGACAGCGCGCCGTCGATGGTGACGGTGGTGCCGGTGATGTAATCGGCCTGCGGCGAGAGCAGGAACAGCACGAGATCGGCCACTTCTTCTGGCGTGCCGGCGCGGCCCCAGGGAATGGCCGCCTGCTTGCGCCGCAATTCGTCCGGGTGATCGAGTGCTGACTGGTTCATCGGGGTCAGGATCATGCCTGGCGCCACGCCGTTGACCGCGATGGCCTTGGGCGCAAGTTCGAGCGCGAGAGTTCTGGTCAGTTGCGCCAACCCGCCCTTGGCAGCATCATAATCCACCCCGCCGGGACGCGGCGCGTTTTCGTGGATCGACGAGATGTTGACGATGCGGCCGCCATGTGGGGTGGTTGCCGAGGCCAGACCACGCACCAGGCGCCGGCAGGTGAGGAACGGGCCATAGAGATCGGCGCGGATCAGGCGGTCGAACTGGGCCAGCG
Source organism: Novosphingobium capsulatum NBRC 12533 (assembly GCF_001598375.1). Classification (GTDB taxonomy): domain Bacteria; phylum Pseudomonadota; class Alphaproteobacteria; order Sphingomonadales; family Sphingomonadaceae; genus Novosphingobium; species Novosphingobium capsulatum. The sequence continues at coordinate 70,234 of NZ_BCYV01000007.1, read as the reverse complement.
CCATATCCTCGATCATCACCCCGGTCATGTTGAGGCCGGCGGAATTGACCAGCAGGTTGACCGGACCAAAGCGACGCTCGGCCAGTTCGAACAGGCGTTCCACCGCGTCTTCCTGCCCGACATCGGCAGCGATCGCGGCCGCCTGCCCGCCGCCCTCGGCAATGGTGGCCACCACCGCATCGGCGGCGGCGGCATCCTTGAAATAGGTCAGCACCACCGGCACGCCGGCCTTGCCCAGCTTGAGCGCGGTGGCCCGGCCAATACCGGATTCCCCTCCGGTTACGATGGCGACGGAGGCGGGGCGAAAAGACGGGGTGGGGCAGGTCATGCGCCAGATAACGCAGCAAAACATGATCGGTGCCGGGCGATCGCGCTGCCCCGCCGACAGCGCGCGCAATCGTGCGATGGCCGTCATACCACGGCAACATTTTCCGCCTAATCGCCGCCTTTTCCATGGGGGGGTGGCGATGCATTGCCTGGTGGTGGAAGACGATCCGGTGATCGCCGCGCACGTGCTCGACGGCTTGCGCGCTGCGGGGCGATCGGCCGATCATGCCGCGACCGGGCGTGCTGCGCTGGAGCGGCTGTCACGCGGACGCTATGACGCCGTGGTGCTCGATCGCATGCTGCCCGATCTGGGCGGGCTGGAGGTGTTGAGCGCGATGCGCGCGGCGGGCGACGCGCGACCGCCGGTGCTGGTGCTGAGCGCGCTGGGCTCCCTGGCCGACCGGATCGAAGGACTCGAAGCGGGCGGGGACGATTACCTGGCCAAGCCCTTTGCGATCGAGGAACTGCTCGCCCGCCTCAATGCCATCACCCGGCGGCGGCCCGGCCCGGCCGAGGCGGCGCGCCTGGCCGTTGGGCGCCTGGTGCTCGATCCCTCGCGCCACAGCGCGGCGTTCGCGGGGCAACAGGCGCTGCTCAACCGCAAGCTCTATTCGCTGCTGGCCCACATGATGCGCCATGCCGACAAGGTAGTGACGCGCGACATGCTGCTCGAACATGTCTGGGGCTATGCCTTTGCGCCCACTACCAATATCGTCGAAAGCAACATGAGCCGGCTGCGTACCCGCCTGCTCGACCTGGGCATCGATCCGATCGAAACCCAGCGCGGGCATGGCTATGTGCTGCGCAGCGGGCTGTGCGCGTGATCGCCGGCAGCATCGCTTCCGCGCGCGGCGGGCGCGAGGCGGCGTTCCCGCTGGGCATGGGCCGCCTGGCGATCCAGTTCGGCGCGCTGTTTGCGCTGGCCATGCTCGCGATGGGGCTGGTGGTCTTTGCCGTGGCGCAGCAACGCATTGCCCGGCGGATCGATGACGCGCTGGAATACCATAGCAGCAAGTATCTGGCGCCGGAGAACGGCCAGTCGGTGAACGCCGCGATCGTCGCCGCGCGGATCGAGGCGTGGCAGCAGCAGAAGGCGCTGAGCGAGCGCACCTATATCCTGTTTGCCGCAGATGGCCGCCTGCTGGCCGGGCGGCTGCGCATTCCGCCGCCGCCGCCGGGCTTTTCCCCGGTGCGCTATGTCAGCCGCGCGCATGTGGTGCACAAGGGGCGGGCGCTGGCCACACGCCTGCCCGATGGTGCGCTGTTCGTGGTGGTGCAGCACAGCGAGGCGGCCGAAAGCCTACAGGCGATCCTGCCTGGCGTGATCGTGGCGATCTTTGCCAGCGCCCTATTGGCGGGGCTGGCCGCAACCATGCTGTTTGCGCGGCAGACGGCGCTGCGCCTGGCGGAAACCCAGGCCGCAGCCGATGCCATCGCGCGCGGTGACTTGTCGTGCCGCATCGCCACCGATCGGCTTGATGGCATGTTTGCCCAGCAGGCGGCCAGCCTCAACCGCATGCTCGATCGGATGGAGGAACTGGTCAGCGCGCAGCGCCAGTTTTCGAGCGCCCTGGCGCATGACCTGCGCACCCCGCTGACCCGGCTGCGCGGCCTGCTCGCCGCAGCCAATGCCACTGCCGATACCGATGCGCTGGTCGAGCGAGCAGAGCGCGAGTGCGCCTCGGTCATCGCCATCTTCGACGCGCTGCTGCGCCTGGCCGAGCTGGAATCCGGGCGCCACCCTACTGCTGTCGCCCCGCTCGATCTGGGCGCACTGGTGGCCGACGTGGCCGAAACAATGGAGCCAGTGCTGGCCGATCACGGCGGCGCGCTGCGCCTGGGCCGGGTGGACGCCTCGGTGGTGCGGGCCGATGCCGGGCTGGTCAACCAGTTGCTCGTCAACCTGCTTGAAAACGTGGCGACGCACACGCCGCCGGGCACCACTGCAACCTTGCGGGTGGAGCAGCGCGACGAGGGCGCGATGGTGATCCTGGCCGACGATGGCCCCGGCCTGGCCCCGGCCGATCGCAGCCGCGTGGTGCGCCCGTTCGAACGCGGCCCGGAAACCGCCGGCCGGCGCGGCAGCGGGCTGGGCCTGTCGATCGCCCAGGCCATCGTGCGCTTTCATGGCGGCACGCTGGCCCTCGCCGACAATGCGCCGGGGCTGGAAGTGCGGATGATGTTTCCGGCGTGATTGGGGGGTGGTGCTAAACCTGACACCCACCCTCCAAAACATTCTCAATTTGCAATGTTGCGGGCAAATCGTGCCAGGTGCGGCACTTGTCGCACAAATGTCATGGACGGTGCCTAGCGGGTCGGCAGGCGCAACGGGAATGGCCCGGCGCCCATGGGGTTTCACACGATGCGATTCTTCCGGTCTGTGGCCGCGCTGGCGGCTGCCTGCATGGTCGTGCCTGCGGCCCACGCGGCCGATCATGCTGATGCCGCGCCGCGCTGGCTTTCGGCCATCACGTTTGCGCCCGATCATGCCTTTGCCCCGCCGCCCGCGCCCGGCTCTCTGGAGGAAAAGCTCGATCTCGATCGCCTGCGCGCGCTGATCGCGGCGTCTTCGCCCGAGCGGATCGCCCAGGCCGATTGGGATGGCGAGCACAAGGAACCGGCGATCTTTGACAAGGCACTGGGCAAGGACATTGCCACGCTGCCCCATACTTTGGCGCTGGCCAATCTGGTGCAGGACGAAGTGGAGCGCGTGGTCGCTGTTGCCAAGCACCATTTCCGCCGCGCCCGTCCGTTCATGGTCGATCCCGCGCTGCCGCATTGCGGCAAGGGCGAGCAGGCGCTCAAGGCCTATCCCAGCGGGCATTCCGCCTTTGCCTGGTCGGTCGCCTGGACTCTGGCGCAGCTCGCGCCCGACCGCGCCGCCGCGCTGATGGCCAAGGCGCAGGATTACACGCTGAGCCGCGAGATCTGCGGCGTGCACTTTGCCACCGACGTAGAGGCCGCCCACGGCATGGCGACCGCCGCCGCGCAGGCGCTGCTTTCCGATCCCCGCCTTGCCCCGATGGTTGCGGCTGCCCGCGCCGAGTGGCCGGCGCACTGACACCCGATCCCCTTCTTCCTGATGATAAATTGAGGAACATCATGATCAAGCACCCCTTGCGCGCCGCCCTGCTGGCCGCCTCCAGCCTGCTCGCCTGCACGGCCCACGCTGCCGATGCCCCTGCCACTGCTGCCGCAGAAGCGGCCCCGGCCGCATCCGATCCGCAATCAACCACCGCCAACCAGGCCGGCCAGGCCAACGACGCGCAGTCGCTCACCTCGTCCGACATCATCGTGACCGGAAGCCGCGCCGCGCAAGTGGCGCCGATCACCGCCTCGCTCACCACCACGCAGCCGCAGGCCGCGGTCAGCCGCGAATTCATCGACAACGCCAACGCCGCGTCGGATTTCAACCAGCTGATCGCGCTGACCCCCAGCGTGAGCATTTCGGGCAGCAACAACGGCACCGGCTTTACCGAAACCAAGGCGACGATCCGCGGCTTCCAGGATGGCGATTACAACGTCACCTATGACTCGATCCCGTTTGCCGACACCAACAACCCGACGCACCATTCCACCGCGTTCTTCCCCACCACCACGATCGAAACCGTGGTGGTCGATCGCGGCCCGGGCAACGCCAGCCAACTGGGCCAGGCCACCTATGGCGGCAACATCAACATGTATTCGCGCGCGGTAAGCGACCAGATGGGCGGCCAGGTCCAGGGCCTGCTCGGCAACTGGAATACTTTCATCGGCCGCGCCGAATTCCAGAGCGGCGCGATCGACAAGCTGGGCGGCGCCAAGTTCGTGGTCGCTGGCCAGTTCCTGCGTTCGGACGGCGCGCTGACCAATTCGCCGGTCAATTCCAAGAACCTGTTCGCCAAGGCGGTGATCCCGATCGGCACGGCCAACACGCTGACGCTGCTCAGCACGTGGAACCGCAACTTCTATTACCAGTCTGATCTGCAGAAGGGCGCCACCTGTGGCACCGGCGGCACGGCGCTGGCCGCCGGCACGCAGCTGACCGCCGACAACTGCACGCCCACCTCGCAGATCGGGCAATATGGCCTCAACTATGGCCTGGGCAGTGATCCGACCAAGCAGGATTACTGGAAGTACAACCGTACCGACAAGACCACCGATTTCTCGTACATCCGCCTGCAGAGCAAGCTGGCGCCCGGCCTGTCGCTCGACAACCGCGCCTATATGTATGGCTATACCAACAACACAATGTCGGGGAACACCGGCTCGGTTCTGGCGCTGAGCGGCGCTGGCACGGTGGCTTCGCCATACAAGACCACGACGGTGGCGGGCGATATTCCGGGGTACTACAAGCTCAACAAGTATCGCGTGCTGGGCTATATCGGCCAGATCAACTATGATTTCGCGCTCGGCAAGATCCGCGTGGGCGGTTGGTACGAGCACGCCGATACCGACCGCGCGCGGTTTGACCTTGATCGCACCACCGGCATGCCGTCGTACAACGAAAAGTTCGCGCCGGTAACCGGCGTCGGCACGCTGCCCAGCGCGGCCTATGCCAACATCAACTACCTGCAATATTCCAAGTGGAACCAGTACCAGCTGTTTGCCGAGTTCGAGTTCCACCCGATCGAGGCGCTGTCGATCACGCCGGGCGTCAAGTACGTGCACTTCAACCGCTCGATCAGCGGGCCGGTCAACCAGAAGAGCCGCAATCCGATCGACACGGCCGCCACCTGGACCAAGACGCTGCCGTTCGCCACGATCAACTGGCAGGCCAAGGAGAACTGGTCGTTCTATGGCCAGTATGCGCAAGGCATGTATGTGCCTGACCTGTCGAGCTTCTACACGCCGTCGGGCACCTCGACCGACCAGGCCGTGCAGCAGCAGAACCTGGCCAAGCTGCAACCGCAGACCTCCACCAACTATCAGGTCGGCACGGTGTGGCACGGCAGCCACGTCTCGGTTGACGTCGATGGCTATATCATCAACGTCAACAACAAGATCGCGGCCGATACCTCTACCGGGGCGCCCTCCAACGCGCTCGTCAATATTGGCCAGGTGCGTTACAAGGGCGTGGAAGGCCAGGTCAGCTTCGTACCCGTCACCGGCCTGACGTTGTTTGCCAATGGTTCGTACAACTATGCCCATTCGGTCACGAGCGGGGCGCAGATCGCCAGCGCGCCGTTCTCCACCGCCGCACTGGGCGCGTTCTACAACCACAATGGCACGCGCGTTTCGTTCAGCCAGAAGTTCACCGGCCCGCAATACGCCACCGAAGCGACCGCCGGCGCCACTGGCCCGCGCAGCTATCGCATCGCGCCCTACAGCGTGGGCGAGTTTGCCATCAGCCAGATGATCGCCAACCGCTTCCGCATCGGCGCGACGGTGTCGAACGTGTTCAACAACCGCGCGATCACCTCGATCGCCAATGGCAAGACCTATGGCGTGGACGACCAGTTCCAGTTCCTGGCGCCGCGCTCGTTCATGGTGGATGCGCGCATCACGTTCTGATCCAGCCAATGTTGCGCAATGGTCACTTTTCTTGAAGCGGCAGGGCGGTTACGCCGTGTTGCTAGGGAATGGCGATATTGCGTGAGGCTTCTCACCACCCCCCGACCCCCTCCTCTGAAGAGGAGGGGGAGAGCGGGTTCATAGCCCCCTCCTCTTTAGAGGAGGGGGTTGGGGGTGGTGCTGGGCCAAGCACAGAAATAGAAAAGCGAAAACAGTGAGGCGCAGACTATCCATTACCGCTGCCTTGCTCACCGCCACGGCTGGCTGCGCGCCGGTGCCGCCCGCGCCGGTAAACCTGCCGGCCCGCAGCGCAGCGCGGGTGGCCACGCAACTTGAAGAGCCAAAGCTGCGCCAGATCGCCCAAGGCATTGCCCCTGCCGCGCCGCATATGGCCGATGGCCTCGACCGGCTCGAGCTGTTCGCCGCGATCCTGGCGCAAGACCCGCGCGTGGCCGAAGCGCGCGCGGCGGTGCTTTCCGCGCAGCGCGATGCCCGCGCCGCGCACAAGGTGGCCGCTCCCACGTTCACGCTGTCGAGCGAATATGCCAACGATCCTAGCACGTCCTCGCCGTGGCTGCTTGGTGGCTCGGTCAACCTGCCGCTCGATATCGGCGGGCGGCGATCGGCGCGCCTGGCCAAGGCAGACCTGGCCGTGCTGGTCGCGCGGCAGGATCTGGCCGAAATGGTCTGGTCGGAACGCGTGGCGCTGCAGCGCGGCTTGATCGATGCCATGGCCGGGGCCGAGCAGGTGCGGCTGGGCACCGGCATCCTGGCGCTGCGCGATCGGCAACTGGCGGTGCTGGAAGACCGGGCGCGGCGCGGGGAGATCGCCAGTCTTGACCTTTATCCCTATCGCGCGGCGCGGGCGGCGGCGCTGCGCACGCTCAACGATGCGCGCGCACGGGCCGCTGGCGGGCGCGCGGCCGTGGCCGGCGTGCTGGGCGTGCCGGTCAGTGCCCTTGATGGCAAGGCACTGCTGTGGAACGATTTCACCGCGCCCCAGGCCAACCTGCCGGCGCTGTCGGCGGCGGAGCGGGCACGGGCGATTGCCGCGCGCGCCGATGTGCTGCGCGCGCTCGCCAGCTATGACCAGGCCGAGGCTGACCTGCGCGCGCAAGTGGCGCAGCGCTATCCCGCCGTCAGCCTGGGGCCGGGCTATACCTGGGAGCGTGGGCTGGTGAAGCTGCCGTTCGCGCTCAACCTTTCGCTGCCCTCGTGGGACTTGAACCGCGCTGCCATTGCCGCAGCTGAAGCGCACCGTGCCCAGGCCGGCGCCACGATCGAGATCACGCTGGCCAACGCCCAGGCCGCGATCGAGGCGGCGCAGACCGAGCGCACGGCCGCGCAAGGCGCGCTCGCCCGACTGCGCGGGGAAGAGCTGCCCGCCACGGCCCGCGCGGCGGACAAGGCCAACCTGCAGTTGAAACTCGGCGCGATCGGCACGGCCGATTGGGCCGCCGCACAGATTGCCGCGCAGGAAGCGCAACTGGCTCAGGTCGACGCGCTTACCCGCGTGCGCAGCGCCGATCTTGCCCTGGAAGACGCGCTGCGGCGCCCGCTTGATGGACCCGAAACGATGATCGACCCCGCACTGGTGCAGCCATGGCTCTAGGTCGCGGCGCCTTTTCCGCGCTGCTGCTGGGCATCGCCCTGGGCGCGTTGGGCGGGTGGGGCTATGCCCATTTCGCGGCGCCCGATGGCGGTGATGCGCCCCACGCGGCGCCGGCCGCACCCGCCAACACGACGGGCGCACTCGTGGTGGACGATGCCACGCGCCGGCGCGCCGGGATCGTGACCGCAGCGCTTGCCACCACGACGCAGAGCCAGGGCGAAACCGGCTATGCCCGCGCGCTCGATCTGGGCCCGCTGGCCGCTATCGGGGCAGAAATCGACAGCGCGCGGGCGGCCGCGTCCGCCTCTGCCAGGGAGGCCGCGCGTCTGGCCGCATTGGCGGGGGCCGATGCCGGCGCCGCGCAGCGCGAGGTGGAAAGCGCGCGCGCCCAGGCCCGCGCCGACGCCGCCCGCCTCAACCTGGCGTGCCAGCGCGTGACTTTTGAATTCGGGGCTGGCCTGTCGCACCTGGGCTGCGGCGCGGCCGAGGCACTGGCGCGGCAGGCCAGCCGGGGCGAGGTCGCGATCCTGCGCCTCGATTTCCCCGCTGGCGCGCCGCCTGCGGGGGCCATGGTGCAGATCGACCTGGCGCCAGGCGCCGCGCAGGTGCGCGTGCTTGGCCCGGCCGCAGCGGGGGACACCCAGTTGCAAAGCGGCGGCGCGCTGGCGCTGCTGACCGGCCCGCAAGCGCCGCGCATCGGCGTGGGCCGCATTCTGGCGTCCACCACCTCGGCCACCGGGCCGGTGCGGCAGGGCGTGATCGTGCCGCGCAGCGCGATCGTGCGCACCGATGCCGGCCTGTTCGTGTGGCGCGCCACTAGCCCCGATCGCTTTGAACGCGTGCCGCTGGAAGACGGTCGCGCCCTGGCACCCGGCTGGTTCGTGCCGATCGGGCGCCTGCACGACGGCGATCAGGTGGTCGTCGCCGGCGCCGGCACGCTGCTCGGCCTGGATCACGCCGCGCCGCAGCCCTCGGCCGACGGCGGGGACGATTGATGCTGTCGGCGCTGGTCAGGCAATCGCTGCGCCATCCCTGGCTCGTGCTGCTGGGCGCGGTGGTGCTGCTGGCGCTGGGCGTGACCACGCTGCGCAGCGCAGCCTATGACGTGTTTCCCGAATTCGTGCCGCCCCAGGCCAGCGTGCAGACCGAGGCACCGGGCCTTTCGCCGCAACAGGTGGAAATGCTGGTCACCCGCCCGCTCGAGGCGGTGATCAACGGCGCCAATGGCGTGGAGACGGTGCGCTCGCAATCGATCCAGGGCCTGTCGGTAATCGACATCACCTTCCGCGAGGGCAACGACGCCTATCGCGCGCGCCAGCAGGTTTCCGAAGCACTGGCCGATGCGATTCCGCGCCTGCCGCCCGGCGTCGATACCCCGCGCCTGACGCCGCTGGTGTCGTCCACGATGGACCTGCTCAAGATCGGCTTGGTGTCCCAGCGCCGGTCGCCGATGCAGCTGCGCGATCTGGCGGAATGGACGATCAAGCCGCGCCTGCTTTCGGTGCCGGGCGTGGCGCGGGCCAACGTGTTTGGCGGGGAACAGCGCCGCATCGAGGTCCGCGCCGATCCCGCCCGCCTGCTCGCGCGCGGCATCACCTTTGCCGATCTGGGCCAGGCAGTGAGCGCGGCGGTCAATGTCAACGGCGGCGGCTTTGCCGATACCCCCAACCAGCGCATCTTGGTCGATCCCGGCCCCAGCGCCACCACCGGCGCGCAGATTGCCGCTGCCGTGTTGACCACTGGCCCGGGCGGAACCGTGCGCATCGGCGATGTCGCGCAAGTGGCGGACGCCGCTGCGCCGCCGGTGGGCGATGCGCTGATCATGGGCAAGCCCGGCGTGCTGATGACGCTGTCGAGCCAATATGGCGCGAATACGCTCGACACCACGCGCGCCCTGGAACGCGCGATCGCTGACCTTGCCCCCGCCTTGCGCGCGCAGGGCGTGACGCTTTACCCAGCGCTGCACCGCCCGGCCAACTTCGTCGAAGTGGCGCTTTCGGGCATCACCGTCGATCTCGCGATCGGCGCGGTGATGGTCTTTGTCGTGCTGCTGGTATTCCTGCGCGATGTGCGCGTGGTGATGATCGCATTCGTATCGATCCCGCTGTCGCTGCTTGCCGCGCTGATCGTGCTCGATCGCACCGGGCAGACGATCAACACGATGACGCTGGGTGGCCTGGCCGTCGCGCTGGGCGTGGTGATCGATGACGCCATCGTCGATATCGAGAATATCGTGCGCCGGCTGCGCGGCGTGACGGACGAGGCCGACCGCCGCGCGATCATCGCCGCCGCCTCGATCGAGGTGCGCGCGCCGGTGGTGCATGCCACCTTCGTGCTGGCGCTGACCATGCTGCCGGTGATCCTGTTGACCGGCCTGCAGGGCGCGTTCTTCGCGCCGCTGGGCCTGGCGTTCCTGCTCGCCACGATGGCCTCGCTGGTGGTCGCGCTGACGGTTACGCCCGCGCTGGCGCTGATGCTGTTGCGCGGGCGCAACCCGGTGGCCGAACCGGCGCTGCTCGAACGGTTCAAGAACTGGCATGAAGGGCTGATGCGCCGGCTTTGCGCGCGGCCCGGCGTGGCCGCCGGGGCGATTGCGACGCTGGGCGCGCTGGCACTCGTCGGAACGCTGTCGTTCGGCAGCGAGCTTTTGCCCACGTTTCGCGAGCGGCACTATGTCCTACAGGTGAGCGGCCCGCCGGGCGCCTCGCTCGCCTGGATGCGCGGCACCGGGGAAGAGCTGTCGCGCCGGCTGCTCGCCATTCCCGAGGTCTTGAGCGTGGAAGAGCAGATCGGCCGCGCTGAAGCGGGCGAAGATACCTGGCCGCCCAGCCAGGGCGAGTTTCACCTGCGCCTGAAATCGGTGGGCGGGCGCGGCGAAGACGCTGCCCTTGCCGAAATTCGCGCCGCGCTGGCCGCCACCCCGGCCTTGCAGGGCGAAGTGACGACATTCCTGGGCGACCGCATCAGCGAAAGCCTGTCGGGCGAAACTGCCGCCATCGCGATCAGCGTGCAGGGGGCCGATCTCGACACACTCGATCGCACCGGCGCCACGATCGCCGCGGCGTTGCGCAGCGTGCCCGGCGCCACCGACGTGACCATGAAGGCCGCACCCGGCACGCCGATGCTGGGGGTTACGCTCGATCCCGCACGCATGGCGCTGCATGGCGTGACCGCCGCCGATGCGGGCGACGCCATTCGCGCGACCTTTGCCGGGCAGACGGTGGGCCAGGTCGTGCTGGCCGATCGCGCGATCGATGTTGCCGTCACGCTGCCGCCAGACCTGCGCCGCGATCCCGAGGCTTTGGGCGATACGCTGGTGCGCGCCTCGGCCGGCGGGGCCAGCGGCGGCGCGGTGCGCCTGGCGGATATCGCCACGATCTCCCCGGGGGAGGCGCGTGCGCTGATCGCCCATGAGGGCGGGCTGCGTCGGCAGATTGTCACGGCCAATGTCGTGCCCGGCCACGCCGTGGCCGATGTGGTCAAGGCCGCACAAGCGCGCATCGCCCGCGATGTGGCCTTGCCGCCCGGCGTGTTCCTGTCATGGGCGGGCACGGCCGAAGGCGCGGCAGCGGCGCAGCGCCAGTTGCTCGCCCATGTCGCGCTGGCCGGCGTGGCGATGGTCGCGCTGTTGATCCTGGCCTTTGGCGGGGTGCGCCCGGCCTTGCTGATCCTGGCGGGCATGCCACCAGCGATGGCGGGCGGGGTATTGGCCGTGGCGCTGACTGGCGGCGTGGTCTCGCTGGGCGCGCTGGTCGGTTTCATCGCGCTGTTCGGCATTTCCGCGCGCAATGCCATCCTGCTGGTCGCCCATGTCGATCAGCTCGTCCTGGGCGAAGGGCGGCCGTGGACGCTCGACACTCTGCTGGAAGCGACGCGCGAGCGCGTGACGCCGATCCTGCTCACGGCGCTGGTCACCGCCTTTGCCCTGCTGCCCGTGGCGATCGAGACCGGCCAATCCGGCCGCGAGATCCAGGGGCCGATGGCCGTGGTGATCCTGGGCGGGCTGGCCACCTCGCTGCTGCTGACCCTGCTGCTTTTGCCCGCGCTGGTGTGGCGCTGGCGGTTCAGCGCAGGAACAACAGCGCCGATGGCTGACTGAACGGCACCGTCTGAACCCTTTCGCCCACCACCCCGGTCTGCGGATCGCGGCGGAACACGACGATGGCATTGCTGCCCTGGTTGCCCACCAGCACGAAGCGCCCGTCGGGCGAAAAGGTGAATTCGCGCGGCTGCACGCCATCGACCGCGTGGCGATCCACCTGGCGCAGGCTGCCATCGGCAGGATCGATCGCAAAGCTGACCAGTACATTGTCGGTGCCGCGATCGGTCACGGCCAGAAAGCGGCCATCTGGCGAGAGATGCAGCGCCGCTGCGCCCACTTTGCCGGCAAAGCCGGGCGGGGTGAGCGGGATCACCTTGCGCAGGGTAAGATGCCCATCGGCATGATCGAGCACGGCCACCGCGCCGGCCATCTCCAGCGTGACATAGGCCTGCCGCCCACCGGGGGCAAAGACCATGTGACGCGGGCCCGAACCCGGCGGCAGGGCCAGGAACGGCTGCCCCGGCAGCGCGCTGAGCGGATGCTCGGGATGTGCTGCGTCATAGCGGTAGATCTGAATGCGATCGGCACCCAGATCCTGGGCAAACACAAACCGGCCATCGGGCGACGAGACCACCGAGTGAACATGAGGCGAAGCCTGGCGATCGGCGTCGACCATGCTGGCGCGGTGGGTCTTGATCTGCGCCACTGGCGCCAGGCGGCCATCGGCCAGAACCGGGGCCACGGCCAGCGTGCCGCCCGGATCGGCCGAAACCGAATAGTTGGCAATGAACAGGAAACGGCCATCGCGGCTGAGGCTGGCGTGGGTGGGTTCTGCGCCCAATGACCCGATGCGGTTGAGGAACGCGAGGCGCCCGCTGCGCGGATCGACGCGATAGGCCGATGCCCGGCCCACCGGATCGGGCTGGCCGTCGCTGTTTTCGTTCACCGCATAGAGGTGGTGCTTGTCTGCCGAAAGCGTCAGCCACGACGGATTGCTCGCCGGCATGACCTGCTGCGGCCGCGCGGCGATATGGCCGGTGCGGGCATCGAAATCATAGACGGCAATGCCTTGGCCGCCCCCGCCGGTATAGCCACCGACCAGCAGTGGTTCGGCACCGGCCGCACCGGGAACGAGCAGCGCTGCAACCATCGCGGTCGCCAGGCTTTGCGCCAAGACCTTGAAACCCATATCCGCGCTGCCCTCTATTGAAACCAAACCGATCGCGGACTGGCCGCTACGCCGGCTGCCGTCAAGGGCGCAGCAGGTCAGGCGGCCAGTTTGGCCGCATCCATCAACTGGTTGGGGCCACCATGTTTGGCAGCATTAGAGCGCACGGTCGGCCGCAGCGCACCTCGCGAAGCGCCACGACTGACACTTTACCCAGGCGCTGGGGTAAAGTGTCACCACTGGCTAATCGACACGGGCCTGGCCGCGCGTGCATCCAGGGGATTCACAAGGGCGGCGGTTTGTGCTTGAAATGTTCGCATGTTTCAGCCCGATCTCTTTGCCTCGGAGCCTGCCACGTCGCTGCCGCCCTCACGGGCCGGACGGCGGCCAAGGCGTGCGCTGGCGGGGAAGGGCGCGCCCGTGGCTGGGCCGGATGGCGGCGCCGATGCGGCGCGGGTCCAGCCGCCGCATGACATCGATCTGCCGGCCGTACTGGAAAAGCTGGCCGAAGTATCCACCCGGCCGCGCTATACCTTCATGGTACTGAATCTGATTGCCCGAGCCGCCGGCACGTCGGACAGCGCTGGCCCCTATGTGCGCGAAGGTGGCCAGGCCATTCCCGTGCGCGACTGGTTGAGCGATGCCCTGATCCCGATGGCACAGCGTGACGCCCGGCGGCGCGCCGTGGTGGAAGAGGTGCGCGCACAACTGGCGCGGAAAGGGACATTGCCGGCTGATCCGGCGCAAGCCGAACAGGCCATCGCCACCGAATTGCGGGATCGGCTGCGCCATTCCGGGCGCACCAATGTCAGCCGCGCAGTGTCCGATCTGGTGCGCGCCGGGCTGATCCGGCGGCATTACCAGGGCTATTGCGTCGACCATGAAAACCGCGGCGCGCAGCGTGAAGCGGTTTATACTATTATACCAGCGGTCAAACGCGCGCTTGGCCACGCGGCCTGAACCACCAACACCTGGTTGATGCGTGCTGCAGACAAAAAAATGGCCAGCCCGAAGGCTGGCCCTTGAAAGTTTGGGAGAGGATGCCTGAAAGGCCCGTTCCAAATGGGTGATTTCAGCATATTCCGCAAGTGCGAAACAGGCCAGTACGGTTGCAAGGTATGCAACTGACCGAAAACGTCATTTAACATAACCTTTATTATGGAACTAGCGGCGCAGGCTATGTCATGTGGCACTGGCCTGACTTTGCCACATAATCCTTTGCCGTCACAGGCTTGGCACGCCATAGCTGGCACTGCACACTCGCCGACCGGCCACGTGGCCGCTGTCCGGCGATGATGGAGGCGAATGACGATGCCTGCAATGCCTCGCTTTCCTGCGCCGATGCGCCAGGCTCTCGCCACGCTGCTGCTCGCCGGTGCCGCGCTTGCGCCGCACACAGCCATGGCCCGCAAGCCGGCCAGCCTGCCGATGGCCACCTGCATCAACCTGGGCAACCACCTGGACATGGCCCATGGCGGGGAAATCCAGCACAATCGCCTCGGCGCGGCCGATTTCGCGCGGATCAAGGCAGCGGGCTTTGATACGGTGCGCCTGCCGGTCAACTGGTCGAGCCACAGCCTGGCAACGCCGCCCTATACGATTGATCCGGCGTGGTTCGCCCGGGTGGACCAGGTGGTGGATGGCGCCCTGCACGCAGGGCTCAAAGTCATTCTCAACAGCCACAATTTCGAGGCGATCAACACCGATCCGGTGGGCGCCCAACCGTGGTTTACTGCCGTCTGGCAGCAGATCGCCGATCACTATGCCAACCGCCCGCGCCAGACGCTGTGGTTCGAGATCGAGAACGAACCCAAGGACGCGCTCGACAATGCCAATCTTGTCACCACGTTTGCGCCGGCGCTGGCGGCTATTCGCCGCCACAATCCCAATCGCCCGGTGATCATCGGCGGCGAGAAATGGAGCAATATCACCTCGCTCGCCACGCTGAACCTGCCCGATGATCCGCAGGTCTGGCCCACGTTCCACTATTACGAGCCCTTTGCGTTCACCCACCAGGGCGCCACCTGGGTAGCGCCCTCCCCGCCGCTGGGCCGGACGTATGGCACGCCGGCCGATCTTGCCCGGCTGCCGGTGGATGTGCAGCGGATCAAGGCCTATGTCGCGCGCACCGGCAAGATCCCGCTGATGGGGGAAACCGGCGCGTTCGAATCCATCCCCACCGACCAGCGCATCGCCTATTACCGCAGCGTTTTCAAAACGTTCCGCCCGCTGGGCGTGCCGATCTGCGTCTGGGCCTATATCAACACGTTTCCGTTCTTCGATGCGCACAAGGGGCAATGGATTCCCGGCCTGCGCGGCGCGATCGGTCTGCAGGAAACCAGCCCCAAGCGCTGACCGGGCCTGCTCCACATGGCGGAAACAGGCCCGGCGCGCGGCAATCAGCCCTGCATCTGTTCGAGCGTCACGCCCTTGGTTTCGTTGACCATGGCGCGCACGAAGAAGAACGACACGGCCGCCGCCGCCGCATAAAACGAATAGGTGACCGCCAGGCCCGGCGACACGACCAGCGCCGGGAAGCTGACGGAAATGGCGGCGTTGGCGATCCATTGGGCAAAGCCCGAAACCGCCAGGCCCGAACCACGGATCTGGTTGGGGAACATTTCACCCAGCATGACCCACATGATCGGTCCCCAGCTCATGTTGAAGAACACGACATAGGCATTGGCGGCCAGCAGCGCGATCACGCCATGGTTGCCCGGCAGTGACACCGCGCCACCGGCGCCATGCACCGCCGTCGAAAACGCCCAGGCAACGATCCCTAGCGTCACCGCCATGCCGGCCGAGCCGGTGAGCAGCAGCGGCTTGCGCCCGATGCGATCGACCAGCAGCAGCGTGGCGAGGCACCCGGCAATCGACACAACGCCCGAAATGATATTGGTTTGCAGCGCATAGCTTTCGGAAAAGCCCACGGCCTGCCACAGCGTGGCGCCATAATAGAACACCACGTTGATGCCGACCAGTTGCTGGAACACGGCGAGGCCGATCCCCGTCCACACGATCGGACGGATGCGCCCGGTGGCGCGGTCGATCAGGTCGGAAAGCTTGGGACGGTGATGGTCTGCTGCCAGGCTCTGGCGGATTTCGGCAACGGTGCGGGTGGCACTGGCGGCACCGAGCAGGCGGGCGAGCACGGCATGCGCGCCAGCGTCATCGCCCTTGGCCACGAGATAGCGCGGGCTTTCCGGAATGCCCATGAGCGCGAGGAAATAGATCGCCGCCGGCAGCGCCTGCAGCCAGAACATCCAGCGCCACGCCGGCTGCCCGGCCCACAGGATCGCCGTGGATTCTCCCGCAACATGCGCCAGGATATAGTTGACGATAAAGGCGCCGGTCAGCCCGGTGATGATCATCACCTGCTGCACGCTCGACAGGCGCCCGCGCACGTTGGCCGGCACCACTTCTGAAATATAGACTGGCGAAATCACGCTGGCCGCGCCCACGCCCAGCCCGCCGATCACCCGTGCGACGATGAAGATGAGCGAAGAGCCGGCAGCGCCAGCGAGGATCGCGCTGGCCAGAAACAGCACCGCCGCCAGCTTCATCACCCCGCGCCGGCCGATCTGGTCGGCCAGGCGCCCGGCCCCGAATGCGCCGATCGAAGAGCCGACGAGAATGGCGCCGACATTGACACCGATGCCCACCTTGCCCAGTTCGAACGCAGCCTCCAGGCCCTTTTGCGTGCCGTTGATCACCCCGGAATCATAGCCGAACATGAAGCCGCCGATCGTGGCCACCGCCACGATGGCGCCGATCAGGCGCATGTTGACCGCGCTTGGTGCCAAATCGTTCATCCTGTCCTCTCCCATTTGTCTTTTTATACCCGTGCGAGATGGGCCGGTAAGCCGGCCACCCCGGGATCGAAGGCGAAGAGCGCACCCGCCAATGGCTGGACCGCGCGCTCAGCCGTGCTCAGGCCCTTGGTTGCTGTGGTGGCATAGGCGGTGCGAAGATCCGGGCCGCCAAATGCAATCTTGGTGACGTTGGCCACGGGAAATGGCACGACGCCGATCAATTTCCCCGTCGGGTCATAATGCCGCACGGCCCAACCGGCGAAGAGGCCCACCCACAGGCAGCCTTGCGCGTCCACCACCGGTCCATCCGGATAGCCGGCGCCGTCCTCGATTTGCGCAAACAGGCGGGTGCCGGTCACGCGTCCGTCGTGCACCGTGCTCGCCCAGATGCGCCGGCCCAGCGTATCGTGGTGGTAGAGCGTGTGCCCATCGGGCGAGAAGGCGGGCCCATTGGTGATCGAAACCGGCGGTAGCCCGCTATCGACACAGCCGTCTGTATCGAGGCGATAGATCCGCCCGCTTTCGTCGGTTTCGGCGTCATCCATCGAGCCCAGCCATACCGCGCCATCGGCTGCGACCGTGGCATCGTTGAGGCGGTTGCCCGGTAGATGCGCCTCGGGCGCGCAGAGCAGGGTAAAGGCGCCGCTTGCCGGATCGAAGCGGTGCACGCCGGTTTGCAGGCCCGCGAGCAGCGTGCCATCAGCGCAAGGCAACACCCAGCCCACTTGCGCGGGCGCCGGCCACGTGGCGGTTTCACCGCTTGCCGGGACAAAGCGATGGATCGCCGGTGCCTTGATATCGACGAACCACAGCGCGCCTTCGTGCGCGGCCCATACCGGGCCTTCGCCCAGCGTGGCCGCCAGTGGCCACACCGCCTGCGGCGTCGCCCCGGCGATGACCGGGACATTGGCCGGAACGTGCGCTGCGCTCAGCGCCATCCGGCGTCGACCCAGTATTCGTGCCCGGTGATCAGGCGCGCATCGTCAGAGGCGAGGAACAGCGCCAGCGCCGCCACATCGGCCGGCATCAGGCGCCCGTCAAGGCATTGCGAAGCCACGATCTCGGCCTCACCCTCGGGCGTGTACCACTGTTCCTGGCGCGGCGTCTTGACGTTGCCAGGAATGATCGCGGTCACGCGGATATTGTCGCGGCCCAGTTCGCGCGCCAGGCCACGGGTCAACCCCTCGATCGCGGCCTTAGCCGTCTGGTAGATCACCAGATCGGGCAGGCCCAGGTGCCAGCTGATCGACCCCAGGTTGATCACGGCACCGCCACCGGCGCGCTTCATCGCCGGCACGGCGGCCTGGGTCACGAAGAACTGGTGCTTGAGGTTCACCGCCATCCGCTCGTCCCAATAGGCGGGCGAAACCTCGTCCACGGCATGGCGATCATCGTTGGCGGCGTTGTTGATCACCACGTCGATCCCGCCCAACTGCGCCTCTACCTGCGCCATCATCGCGGCGATCGCATCGGCATCGCGCAAGTCGCAGGGCAGGAACAGCGGCGCAGGCGTGGCGCTGTTGCCCAGCCGCGCTGCCACGGCCTCGCCCTGCTCCTGTGCGATGTCGCAGAACGCCACATGTGCGCCCTGGGCCACGAAGGCTTCGACCAGGCCTTCCCCGATGCCGCTGCTGCCACCGCTGATGAACACGCGCTTGCCCGCCAGGCTCGGATAGATCGCGCGGTGGGATGCACCGTTGCGCGCGCCGTTGGCGCCGCTCATGCCGCGCGCCCCAGCAGGCCGCGCTGCGCCAGGTTGGCATAAAACGCGGTGATGCCCATGGTCCAGGGCGCGGCCTGCGGACAGGTGACCACGGTATTGACCAGCTTGCCCAGGCGCGGGGTGGCGATCGTCACCACATCGCCCACCTTGTGGGTAAAGCCGCGGCCGGGATCGTCGCGATCCTGCACCGGGGCAAACAGCGTGCCCAGGAACAGGCAGAAACCATCGGGATAGTGATGTTCGCTCAAGGTCTGGCGCACCAGGTCGAGCGGATCGCGGCTGATCTGGTTCATGCTGGAATGGCCTTCCAGGCGATAGCCATCGGTGCCTTCGATCAGCAGGTCCACTTCGGCCTGGCGCACATCGTCGAGCGTGAAGCCATCATCGAACAGGCGCACCAGCGGCCCGAGCGAGCACGAGGCGTTGTTGTCCTTGGCCTTGCCCAGCAACAGCGCGCTGCGCCCCTCGATATCGCGCAGGTTCACGTCATTGCCCAGCGTGGCGCCCACCACCGTGCCGGCAGCATTGACCAGCAGGACCACTTCGGGTTCGGGGTTGTTCCAGGTGGAATCGCTGCGCACGCCGATCTCGGCCAGCGGGCCAACGGTCGCCAGCACCGGCGCCTTGGTGAACACCTCGGCATAGGGCCCGATCGCCACTTCCAGGTATTGCGACCACAGGCCATCCTCGATCAGCAGTGCCTTCAGCGCCTCGGCCTCGGCCGAGCCGGGCACGACCGAGCGGATCGAGCCACCGACGCGGTCTTCGATGCGGGCGCGGATTTCCTGCGCCTTGCCAGCATCGCCCCGCGCGCGCTCTTCGATGACGCGTTCCAGGGTAGAGGTGGCGAAAGTCACCCCGCAGGCCTTCACGCACTGCAGGTCGATCGGGCTGAGCAGCGGCAGCGCCAGCGAATCGAGCCGGCCGAGCGCGACCCCGGCGCTGGCGTCGAGCGGCAGCATATCGACGAGCTGGGCAACGGTGGGCGCCACGCCGGCCATGTCATAGGCCACGCCCTGTTCCACCAGAATCGGGCTTGGCCCGGCCGCGGTTTCCACCCGCCCGAGGAATCGCCCGGATTCCCAGTCTGCCGGCAGCAGCGCTGCGATGGATGACACCCCGTCCATTTCCTTCTCCCCAACCCTCGGGCAATCGTTGACAAATTCTGATAGCGCTACCATCATGCAATGCGGCTCGCTGTCAAGTGGTTTTGAATTGGCACGGCAAAGAACACGGCCGGTCCGCCCTGGGCCAGAGCCGAACTTACCAACAGGGAGAAGACGATGCTTGGTGTTGTGCCCAACAGCCAAACGGAAATTCGGCCTCGCCGGCGCGCGGCCAAGACCCTGATCGCGGCCCTGGCCAGCCTGATGGCGCCAATGGCCGCGCAGGCGCAAGGCGCTGCTTCGCCGGCCGCCGCCCCCCTTCCCCGCATAGAGCGCACGGCAAAGGGCGCGATGCTGATGGTCGATGGCGCGCCGTTCCTGATGCTGGGCGCCCAGGCCAACAATTCCAGCAACTATCCCGAGCCGCTCAAGAAAGTATGGCCCACGATCGATGCCATGGGCGCCAACACGCTGGAAATCCCGGTCGCCTGGGAGCAGATCGAGCCGCGCGAGGGCCAGTTCGACTTTTCCTGGGTCGACCACGTCGTGGGGGAGGCGCGCAAGCATGACAAGCGCCTGATCCTGCTGTGGTTTGCCACGTGGAAGAACACCGCGCCGGCCTATGCCCCGGAATGGGTCAAGCTCGATCCCAAGCGCTTTCCCCATATGCTCACGGCCAAGGGCGATGTGCACTATGCGATGAGCCCGCTGGGCAGCGAAACGCTCAAGGCCGATACCCGCGCCTTTGCCGCGCTGATGCACCACATTGCCCAGATCGACCCGCAGAACACCGTCATCATGATGCAGGTGGAAAACGAGGTCGGCAGCTATGGCAACGTGCGCGACTTTTCGCCCATGGCGCAAAAGCTGTTTGCCGGCCCGGCGCCGCAGGCCCTGCTCAAGCACTATGGCAAGCCGGCCGGATCGAACTGGGCCCAGGCCTTTGGCAGCGATGCCGACGAATATTTCCAGGCATGGTATGTCGCCAGCTATCTCAATACCGTGGCCAAGGCCGGCAAGGCAGAAAAGAACCTGCCGATGTACGCCAATGCCGCGCTCGCATCGGCATTTGGCCGACAGAGCGCAACGACATATTCCAGCGGCGGCCCGGTGCACCACGTGATCGATATCTACAAGGTGGCTGCGCCCGCGCTCGATCTGGTGGCGCCCGATATCTACAACCGCGACGAAAAGGCGGTGCACGCCTATCTCGATCTCTATGGCCGGCCAGACAACCCGTTGATGGTCCCCGAAATCGGCAACGACGCGGAATATGCGCGCTTTTTCTGGGACGCGCTGGGCAAGGGCACGATCGGCTATTCCCCGTTCGGGATGGACCAGACCGGCTATTACAACTTTCCGCTGGGCGCCAAGGGGATCGACGACACGATCAACGGCTTTGCCCGGATCTATCACCTGTTTGCCCCGATGCAGGCGGTCTGGGCCAAGGCGGCGGCGCAAGGACAGGTGCACGCGGCCAGCGAACCGGCCGATCCGGCGGCGGGCCACAAGCGCGAACTGCTGATTGGCCGCTACAAGGCGACGCTGGGCTTTGGCCAGGATGCGTTCGGCTTCGATCCGCCGCGCGGCAATCCGCATCCCACCGGCGGCGCGGCCATTGCCCAGCTTGGCCCGGATGAATTCCTGATCACCGGGTTCGATACCCGCGTCACGCTCAACCTCGCCGCGCCCGCGCCCGGCGAAACGCTAACCCTGCTGCGTGCCGAGGAAGGGCATTACGCCCCGGACGGCAAGGGCGGGCAGGCCTGGGTGTTCGATCGGGTGTGGAACGGTGATCAGATCGACTATGGCTTCAACTTCACCAGCATCGGCCAGGTGCTCAAGGTGCGCTATGCGCGGATGAAGGGCACCGGCGTGATCGCAGCCGGCGCCGAGCATTGAGGCAGGCGGCCGGCCACAGACGTTGATGCGTCAGATCAGGCCGGCCCCGTCCAACTGCACCACGGGCACCATGCCGCCTTCCGGGCGGGGCGGCAGGGTCAGGATCAGGCCATCGGCATCCTGGCTGAACGGCACCGGCCCGCCGCCGAGCAGGCGCGCGGCGGCCACCTGGCCCGCCTGCTGCCCCAGCGACGCGATCCGCACCGGCGCGCCGGGCCATTCCAGCATGGCGGCAAACAGCGCGCCGTGCTTGGTGGTAAAGCGGATATCCTGCGCGGTGAATGGGCCAGACTTGCCCTCTGCCATGATGCCGGTGTCCAGTTTGGTCGGCCCTTCGCCATAGCGCCGCCACGGGCGGCTGCCATGGATCATGGCATCGCCGTGCACCGCCATCCAGGCGGTGATGCCGTCCAGGATCTTGCTCTCTTCGGCATCATAGGTGCCATCGCCGCGCAGCGGGATGGACAGCAACAGATTGCCGTTCTTCGATACCACGTCAACCAGGCGCTGGATCACCTGGTGGGCCGGGACATAGGATTTCTGCTCGAACCGGTCGCGGTTGTAATGCCAATCGCCGATGCAGGTGCAGGTCTGCCACGGGCGCGGGCGGATATCGGCGGCAAAGCCACGCTCCACGTCTTCCACCACGGCGCGCTGCTGGTCATCGCTTAGCCGCTTGGCCGTCAGCACCACGTCGGGGCTGCCGTGCCAGGCAGTGGCCTGGTTGTAGAAATGCGCGGCGGCTTCCAGGCCGTAGTGGTCGAACGGCAGGCCGTAATCGTCGAAATAGACCATGTCGGGGCGGTAGCGCTCCACCAGGTTCTTTTGCCGCGCCAGCCAGCGCGCGGCAAAGGCCGGGTTTTGCGACGGCACGTTTTCCAGCCATTGGCCATCGTTGGCCTGGTGCCACTTGTCCATCGCGGCATCGCTGGTGATGCCATCGGGCGGGGCCATGTTCGGCCCGGTGTAAAGCGCCTGCGGATCGAGGCCCTGCCACCAGGTGCCCTGGCCGTCCTCGCGGCGCAGGTGCCAGGCGTCATAGCGCTGCCCGGCATGGGGCCCTTGCGCATCATAGCCATAGGCGGTCTGCCACCAGTGCCAGGCGTGGCTGGCATGGTTCGACACGCCGAACTTGAGGCCCGCCCCGCGCGCCGCCTTTTCCCAGCCGGCGATCACATCGCGCTTTGGCCCCACGCGCGTGCTGTTCCAGCCATGATGATCGCTGGTGAACAGGTCCAGGTTGTCATGGTGGCAGGCCATCGCCATGAAATAGCGCGCACCCGCCGCCTTGTAGCGTTGCACGAGGAAATCGGGATCCCAATGCTCACCGCGCCAATCGCCGATCACGTCGATGAAGCCGTGCGCCGTGGGATGGCCGTAGGTGGCAACCTGATGCTGGTAAGCCGGGGTGCCGGGAATATACATCGAGCGGCCATACCAGTCACCACGCTCGGGCTGGCACTGCGGGCCCCAGTGCGCCCAGATGCCAAAGCGCGCCTCCCTGAACCACGCCGGCACCTGATAGCCGGCGGCCAGAGACTGCCAGTCGGGCGCCAGGGTGCCCGACCGGGCGCGATGGTCGGCAGCAACGCGCGCCTGGCCCGCGCCACCCACGGCGAGCGCCGCCAGCCCGCCACCCAGCACGCCGCGCCGGCTGGCGCCGAGCCATCCCCCGGCCATCAGCGCACCACCTCGACCGACGGACGCGCCGCACTGCCCTTCATGCCGGCGGGCCATTCCACCTGGCCGCTGGCATCGTTCCAGCGCACCACGATCTTGCCGGACTGGCTGGTCTTGTAGGCATTGGTCTGGCCATCATCGTCATAGAGCGTGGCCTCGCCATTGGCGCCGGCAAAGGCGCGCAGCTTGGCAATGCCCTGCTTTTCCGCGGTGGAAAGGATCGGCGTGCCCAGCGGCACCACGCTGCCCGCGCGCACGAACAGCGGGATATGGGCGATCGGGGCATCGGCCTCGATCGTCTGCCCGCCGGCAAACTTGCGCCCGGTCCACCAGTCATACCATTCGGTGCCCTTGGGCAGATAGACCGGGCGGTGGGTCTGCCCCTGCCGCGTGACCGGCGCCACCAGGAACGCCGGGCCGAACATATATTGGTCCTTCACCGTCAAGGCCTGGGCATCGCCGGGGAAGTCCATGAACAGCCCCCGCATGATCGGCGCGCCGGTGTCATAGGCATGGCGCGCGGCGGCATAGGTATAGGGCAGCAGCGCATAGCGCAGGCGCAGCGTGTCAGCCAGGATCGCCTCTGCCGCCGGGCCATATTGCCACAGCGCCGTGCCCGGCCGCTGGCCATGGATGCGCAGCGTGGGGGTAAAGGTGTTGTACTGGAACCACCGCACGAACAGTTCGGGGTAGTCCTTGTAATCGGGCGCCATCGCCGTGGCGCCAGCCGGATCGACCAGCGGCGCCGTCGTCGCCTCGCCCGCGCCGCCGGGATACTGCCAGCCACCAGTGTCGCTGCTCCAATAGGTCATGCCCGACGCGGCGGCGTTGATCCCGGTGGGGATCTGGCGTTGCAGTGCTTCCCACGTGGCGTCCACGTCGCTCGACCAGAACAGGCAGCCATTGCGCTGTGCCCCCAGGTAGGCCGCGCGGCACAGGATCATGTTGCGCTTGTTGGGCCGGTCCTGCGCCGAGCCATCGGCCACGCTTTGCGTATGCAGCAGCGGGAACAGGTTGTGGTATCGATCGCCCGAACCGATCGAATAGAAATAGCCGTCAGGCACCAGATCGGGCTCGGTCTCGTCCAGCCAGGTCCAGTCAAAACCCTGGCTCAGGATATTGTCGCGGATCTGGCTCCAGAACCACTTGCGCGCGGCCGGCACGGTGGGATCGATCAGCGCGCCCGCCCGGTCAGAGCGGATCGGCAGGCCATCGACCGGCTTGCCATCCTTGTCGTGCAGCAGCCAGCCCTTGGCGGCGAGCATGTCGAAGTTCTTGGAAACCTTTTCGAAACGCGGCCACACGCTGATCAAAGAGCGCATGCCCATGGCGTTGAGCTGGGCATTCATGCCCTTGGGATCGGGAAAGGCGCTGCGATCGATGTCGAGGTTGCCCAGCGCCGTCCAATAGAACCAGTCGAGCACCATGATATCGAGCGGCAGGTTGCGCGCGCGATAGCCCTTGGCAATGTCGAGCAGCTCGGCCTGCGTTTCATAGCGCGCCTTGGACTGGATCAGGCCCAGCGCGGCCTTGGGCGGCAGCGGCGTGGCGCCGGTCAGGCGGGCATAGCCGGCATAGATCTCGTCCGTGGTCTTGCCGGTGATCACGAAAAAGCTGACGCGCTCGCCCACGTTGGATTGCCAGTGCGTCTTGCCGTTGACCCCGGCCGAAACCGTGGTGGCGGAAGGGTTGTCCCAGACGATGCCATAGCCCTTGCTCGTGACCATGAAGGGCACGCACACGCTTTCGCCCTCGGGCGCATCATAGTTGTGGCGGCAATCGATAGTGCGCCCGCGCAGATCGGCAAAGCCCTGCTGGTTCTGGCCCAGGCCCCAGAAATGCTCGTCAGCCGTGGTGGAAAAGCTCGCGCCGACGCGGAACGTGTGCTCGCCCGAAACATCGTGCGGGCTCATTTCCCAGCTATTCATGCGCGTGAGCGCTGCGCCGCCGGGGCGGGCAAAGCCGATCGAGACGCTGGGCAGCGACGGCGCGAAATAGCGCGCCATCATCGTCGGCGCGCTGGGCCAGGGCTGCGCATCGACGCGCACTTCCAGATCGCCCGAACGGAACACGTCAGCCCCGTTGTCGCTGGCATGAGTCCAGCCAGCGGCATCGGGCGTGGCATTGGGCCCTTCGCCCGGCGCGCTGCGCGCCACGTCGGGGTCAGTGGCGATGGTCACGCGCACGATATTGGGGGCATAGGGTTCGATGCTCACCGCCGCGCCGTTGCGATCAAGCACCGCCAGCGGCGCGGCCAGGGCCGGCACCGCGCAACCGGCCTGCAACAGCAGCGCGAGGGTGAAAATACGTGCCTTGGCCTTCATGCGATTGGTCCCTTCCCGTCTCGTTAATTCTGTCGCAGCCAAACCGTGGTTTAACCCGCGCAGTCGAGTGATAGCGCTATCATTATGGTGCCGATGCTGGCTTGGCAACTGGTTATCGCGCCTTGCCTTTTCCCGGCCGGTGGTCAGCCCAGCGCCGCTTCCCGCTGGGCGTTGGCGATCCTGCCGCCGATCCTGGCAAGGTGATCGGCCTGGCCGCGCATGGCCTGTGCTGCGCGCCCAATCAGGTCACGCATGCCGCGCAGCATCTGGTCCAGTTCCAGCGGGCGCAGGCTTTCGGTCAGTGGATCGTGGGCCTGGGGCATGACGCCCTGGCCGATCAGCACGGCGAGCCAGCTGGCGTCTTGAAACAGATCGGTTTCGCGTGACAGCAGCCGCCCGCTGCGGCGGAACATGGCGATCTTTTCCGCCAGCGAATCCGGGATCGCGCCGGTCCGGCACTGGTCCCAGAACGGTTCCCCTTCGCGCTCGTTGGCGTGATAGTGCAGCACCAGAAAATCGCGGATACGGTCGTATTCGTTGGCAATCTGGCGGTTGAACTCGGCCATGGTCATGGGGTCGAAGCCCATGTCGGGAAACCAGTTGAGCAACTTGGCCACGGCAATCTGGACCAGATGGATGCTGGTCGATTCCAGCGGCTCCAGAAATCCGGCCGAAAGGCCGATCGCCACGCAGTTCTTGGCCCAGCTCTGCACCCGGCGGCCGGTGGTAAAGCGGATCAGGCGCGGATCGGCCAGCGGCTGGCCATCCAAATTGGCCATCAGCGCGGCATGGGCCTGGTCATCGCTCCAATGTTCGGCGCTATAGACCATGCCGTTGCCCATGCGATGTTGCAGCGGAATGCGCCATTGCCAGCCGGCCTCATGAGCGGTCGAGCGCGTATAAGGGCGCATGAGGTCGACACAGTCTGTCGGCACGGCCAAGGCCCGGTTGCACGGCAGAAAATGCGTCCAGTCTTCGAACGGCACGCCCAGCGCCTGCCCCAGCAACAGGCTGCGCAGGCCGGTGCAATCAATGAACAGATCGCCATCCAGCATGCCGCCATCGTCCAGCCGCAGGCTGGCGATGCGGCCGCTCTCGCCGTCGAGCACGACTTCTTCGATCAGCCCTTCGCGGCGCTCCACCCCGCGCTCTTCGGCCAAGGTACGCAGATGCTGGCCATAGAGCGTGGCATCGAAATGATAGGCATAGGAAAAGGTGGAATAGACCGAGCGTGGATCGCCATCGGGCTGCCGCATCTTGCCGGCATAAGCGGCCTGTTCATTGAGCGAGAACGCGCCGAGCGGGGTATCATCACCCAGCGCCTGGGCGCGCAACCAGTGCTGGTGGAATTGCGTGCCGCCAAAATCGTTGCCCTGCCGGCCGAACGGGTGGAAATAGCTGTGGCCTCGCGCGCGCCAGCCGGCAAATTCGATGCCCAGCTTGAACGTGCCCTTGGTCGCCTGGAGAAACGCCGCCTCGTCCAGCCCGATAACCTGGTTGAACGTCTGGATCGGCGGGATGGTCGCTTCGCCCACCCCGATCGTGCCGATGGTTTCGGATTCGACCAGCGTAATGCGGCAACGGTGCGGGGCAATCGTGCGCGAAAGCGCGGCAGCCACCATCCAGCCAGCGGTGCCGCCACCGGCGATGACGATGGAACGGATGTGGGAAGGCGCGGTGTCGTGCGGCATGGGGTGATCCGATCGGTCAGGCCGCGGCCTGGCAATGGCGGGCAAGGTAAAAGCGGTGATCGGGTGCAGACCGGCCCATGCGCGCCAGATCCTCGCGGCGGCGGGCCATGTGCGCGCGCAGCATGTCGATCGGCAGCGCGTCGATCAGCGGATCGTGGCGCT
The DNA here is from genome assembly GCF_001598375.1 of Novosphingobium capsulatum NBRC 12533. GTDB lineage: Bacteria > Pseudomonadota > Alphaproteobacteria > Sphingomonadales > Sphingomonadaceae > Novosphingobium > Novosphingobium capsulatum. The sequence continues at coordinate 43,192 of NZ_BCYV01000007.1, read as the reverse complement.
GCGGCAAAACGCCATTGCCCAGCAGGATCGCCGCCCAGCTCGGCTCTTGATAGGATTCCCCATCGAGCAGCGGGATCTTGCCCGTCGCGTACCAGCTATCGAGCTTTTGCTGCAGGGTATCGGGCAGGTCCATGGCGCGCGCGGCCTGCCAGAACGGCTCGGGCCGCTGCGACACGCAATAGTGGGCGATGATGAAATCGCGGATGCGGTCCCATTCCACCTGGCACACGCGGTTGTATTCGGCCGCCACGCGCGGATCGAAATGGCGATCGGGGAAAAACTCGATCAAGCGGCCGATGCCGTTCTGGATCAGCTGGATGCCGGTGGATTCCAGCGGCTCCAGGAACCCGCTGGCAAAACCCAGGGCCACGCAATTGCGCTGCCAGAATGCCTCGCGCCGCCCGGCGGTAAAGCGGAAGCGGCGCGGATTGGCCAATGGCGCGCCGCCCAGGCTGCCGAGCAACGCGTCTTCTGCCGCCGCATCGCTCATGTAGGCCGAGGCATAGACGATGCCGTTGCCTTCGCGGTGCTGCAAGGGAATGCGCCATTGCCAACCCGCCGCCAGCGCGGTGGAGCGGGTGAACGGCGCGGGCGGATCGTGCCGCGCCGATGGCACCGCAATGGCGCTGTCACACGGCAGCCAGTGCGACCAGTCGACATAGGCCGTGCCCAGGCGCTTGCCGATCAGCTCGGCGGCAAAGCCGGTGCAATCGACGAAGAATTCGCCATCCACCACCTGCCCATCGGCCAGGTGCAAGGCGCGGATATGCCCGGTCTGCGGATCGAGCGGCACATCGACCACGCGGCCTTCCACCCGCGTCACGCCCCAGCTTTCCGCCAGGTTGCGCAGATAGCGGGCATAGAGCACCGCATCGAAATGATAGGCGTGGGAATAGCGTGGCTGCCGCGGATCGGCCGGCGTGAACTTGCCACGCTGCGCCAGAGCATAGGGCGCGGAATAGTCATCGATCGGTGCGGCTTCGCCCGATCGGGCCAGGCGCAGCCAATGATGGTGCGGGGCAATCCCGCCGATCGGCTCGCCATAATCGCCAAAGCCATGGAAGTGGGTATTGCCCACTTGCCCCCAATCGCAGAACTCGATGCCCAGCTTGTAGGCGCCCATCGTCGCCTGCAGGAAGGCATGCTCATCCAGGCCAAGCCTGTCGTTGAACAGGCGGAACAGCGGCACGGTCGCCTCGCCCACCCCGATGATCCCGATCTCTTCGGATTCCACCAGGGTAATGCGCAAGGGTTGCCCATCGAACGCCTTGGCCAGAAGCGTGGCTGCCATCCAACCGGCCGTGCCACCGCCCAGGATGGTGATCGATCGGATCGCTGCCTCGTTCATCACATCCTCTTCCCCGTTCCGGCCCCGGTCTCATGCGCCTGTGCGGAACAGGGGCATGAGATAACCGGAGCCGGCCGTGTGGAGCAAGATACCGCCGCTATCAGAACTTCGAGCGGACGAGGAACGCGATGTGGCGGTCGGTTTCTTCCCAGGCATAGCGCGGGTGCAGGCTGGCCGGGCCAACATCGATATAGGTCTTGGCCTTGAGCAGGTTCTGCGCCTGGAGGCCGACCTTGAGATGGCTGTTCACATCGACGATGAACGACGCGTCGAGCTGGCCATAGGCTTCGTTCCACACCGGCTGGTTGACGTTGGCACCGTTGGCGTTGGCCAAGTATTCCGAGCGCCAGTTGTAAGCGAGGCGCGCCGAAATCCCATACTTTTCATAGAGCAGAGCCGCGTTGAACGAATGCTTGGACAGGCCCTGCATCGGCAGGTTGCCCGGCAGCAGGCTGCCCGGCGCCAGCTGCGGGTTGGACGGGTTGCGCCCACCGGTGCTGGCGATGAACGTATAGTTGCCGTTGAAGCCCAGGCCCGACAGCGCACCGGGCAGGCTATCGAAGAACATGGTGTAACCCGCTTCCACGCCCTTGATCGTGCCATGCCCGCCGTTGACCGGGATGTTGACCTGGAAATCCTGCGTCACGCCATTGCGCGTCAGCGTAACGGTCGATGCCTGGGGGCTGATGTAGTTCGACACGTCCTTGAAGAACGCGGCCAGCGTCACGGCATTGGCCTTGCCGAAATAGTATTCGAAGCTGGCGTCAAAGTTCCAGGCGCGGATCGGCTTGAGATAGGGGTTGCCGCCCGTCAGGGTACGGGGGGCGACCACCGCCGGGGTGAAGCCGTCCGCCTGGAAGGTATAGGCATAGGTTTGGTTGGCCTGCAGGTCGGTGAAGCTCGGGCGATAAATCGTCTTGCCCACCGCAAAGCGCAGGATGGTCTTGTCGTTCAGGTAGAACCGCGTGTTGAGCGTCGGCAGCACGTCGGTATAGCTGTTGCGCGCGTCGACCGGGGTCTTGCTGCCATCGCCCACGAACGTCGCGGCATTGACCAGCGCCTGGCACGCCGCGGCGCCATTGGTGGCGATACACGCCGCCGCCGTCTGCGAGTTCGACGACGAAGAGCTGAGCGAGGGCAGGAAGATGGCGCCAACCGCCGTGGTGCGGGTGCGGATCACGCGGACGCCGATGTTGCCATCGAACCGGCCGAGCAGGCCGCTGTCTTCGCCAAAGCTCGCCATGGCATAACCGGCCAGCGTCTTTTCGGTCTGGGTATTGGTGCCATAGGCGTTGTTGTTGCCAGCGCTGCCATTGAAGGCCGCATCGGTCAGCGGCGACCAGCCGCCATTGCCGCTCTGCGTGGTAACCAGATACTTGTAGGCATTGGCTGCCCCCTTGTCGAGCAAGCCAACCGAAGGGAACCAGCCGCCCGGCACATTGACGTTCCCGCCCATGAAGTTGCCGAAATTGAGGCGCGTAGTCTGGCCCGGCAGGCCCACGTTGCCCGGGTCCTGGTTAAGGTAGATCGGCGTGCCGCCACCCCAATAGGCGGTGCTGAGCAGGCCCCAGTTGTAGTTGGTCGACTGCGTGACCAAGTCCTTGGCAGTGTTGCGCAGGCCAACCTTGAACGACTTGAAGAAGTTGCCGTCATCAAGCGTGTAGGTCACGTCGGCGCGTTCCGCCCACGAGGATGCGCGGTTGTTCTCGTTGTGCTGCATGGCAGCGTACCAGAAATAGTTGGCCGGATCGCTCAGGCTCAGGCCATTTTCGCTGAAGGTGAGGCTGGGCCGGTCACCAGTCAGGTTGAACGCCACGTTGGGCCGGCCGCCGTTCAGGCCGAAACCGTCGAACGCGGTCATGCTATAGACGCTGGCGTGCGAGTTGACGTGATCGACATCGACGCTCACCGTCAGGTGATCGGTCGGCGTCCAGAACATGCTGCCATAGAATTCGCGGGTGACCTTGTCCTGCTGGCCAACGCGGCTGTCATAGACCAGCTGCGCATTGGTCAGCGTGCCCGAGGCCAGGGTGTGCTGCGGCCCGGTGAAGGTGAAGCTGGGATCGAGGCTGAAACCGCCGTTCTGGTCGTTGATCTGCACGGCATTTTCAGCGTCACGCGGCGTCACCTTGGCAATCATGCCTTCAAAGGTGAACAGCAGGCTGGACGACGGCTTGATCTGCAGCACCGCGTCATACGAGTGGCGCACCTGCGTCCATTCGACCGAGCGATAGCCCAGGCCACTGGGCAGGGCCACGGTGGTGCCGGCCGGGAGACCCGATTGCGCCGCTGGCAGCGTTGTCGTGCTGATCGATCCGGTCTGGATCGCGTCGGTGCGGTTGCCGGTCTTGCCGGTGGATGCGGAAAGCTGCAGGCCGATCTGGGTGCCGCCGGGCGTGTCCCAGCGGTGGCTGATCACGGCATTGCCCGAGAAGAAGCCTTCCTTGCGCTTGTCGGCATAGTTCCAGTCACCCGAAACGGCGACGAAGTTCTTGCTGTCGAGCGGCTTGCGGGTGCGCAGGTCGACGATGCCGGCAATGCCGCCTTCGACCATGTCGGCCGACGGGGTCTTGTAGACGTCGACTGCGCCCATCAGGTCAGGCGAAACGTCTTCAAAGCTCAGGCCACGGCCGCTGTTGGCAGAGAACACGTCGTGGCCATTGATCTCGCTGCGCGTCCAGGAAAGGCCACGGATAAACACGCCGCCACCTTCGGCCGGCACGCGGCCGGGGTCGCTGCCTTCCAGGGTGTTGACGTCGCCGGTACGCTGCAGGGTGATGCCGGGCACGCGCTGCAGGGCTTCGGAAACGGTGCGGTCGGGCAGCGCGCCGATGTCCTGGGCAGAGATCGAGTCCACGATCACCTGCGAATTGCGCTTGGTGTTGAGAGCGTTGCTCAGCGAGCCGCGAATACCGGTAACGATGATCGACGGCACGCCGGGCTCATCGGCAGCGGCGGCCTTGCCGGCGTCTGTGGCGGCAGCGGCTTCCTGCGCATGGGCGGTGCCGGCCACCAGCGAGGCGGCCATCACCATGCTGGACGTGACAAGAAAACCGATCTTGCGCGCATTGCGGCGCGTGCTGCGCCCGAAAACGTTGTGCATAACCCCTCCCAATTAAGGCTATCTCTAAAGAAATGTAGTTTTTACAGATATTTCCATGCCGATCTCAGCGTCGTGAGAGACGCGCGGCAATGGCGAGAAACAGATCTATTTCCCTTAGAGCCCCCTCCTGATTGCTCCGTGTGTCAGAGCACCTCATCTGCGTTAACGCTACCATTTCAACACACGATTCGCAAACCGGATTATTGCCAAACGCCCGCCGTGCTGCGGGCTTGCCGCTGGACAGCCGCATTCGGCAACAAATCGGCAATTTATGCCGCTTTGCATCATTTGTTTTAATTCAATTACTTAGAATTATCGTATCAATGAGATAACTAGGATTTATCGCACGCTCTTTTGCGGTGCGAGAGGCGCAGCAAATGGCCTGGCGATAGCGCTAAAACGATTGCAGGACTGTGGCAAAGCCGCAACGGTCACCCACTATTCGTGCGTGGTCACCGCAAGCGCGCGTAGCGAAAATGGCGTGATCCGTTCCCCCGCATTGCGCGGGATGGCCGGGTACGGATTAACCGGCGCGAGGCGCGGTCAACGTGGCGTCGGATGCGCGCAGCACCAGCGAGAAATCGACCCGCACATGGCGCGGCGCGCGGGCCTTGGGGTCAAACACGCTGTCCACCAAGAGGCGCACGGCTTCGCGTGCCATATCGGCCACCGGCTGGCGCGCGGTGGTGAGTTCCGGCCAGACATTGGTCGCCGATGCCGTATCGTCGAACCCGCAGACCGATAGCTGGCGCGGCACGTCCAGCCCCATACGGTGCGCCGCGGCGACGGTGGCGGCGGCCATGTCGTCGTTGCTGGCAAAGATCGCCGTGGGCGGCTCGTCGAGCGAGAGCAGCGCCAGCGCGCAATCCATGCCCGAACGGAACGTGAAATCGCCGGTGGTTTCCAGGCGCCGATCGCCATCGATGCCCGCTTCGGCCAAGGCGCGGCGATAGCCGTTGCGGCGCAGGGCGCTGGCGGTCTGGTTGGGCGCGCCGCCGATAAAGCCGATCCGCCGATGTCCCAGCCCGGTGAGCCGCGCGGTCAGCGCATAGGCGGCCGCCTCGTCATCGATGGTTACGGCATGGGCCAGCGGCGACGGCGCTCCGGTGGCGACCTGCGCCATGACGAGCCCGGCGCGGTTGATGCATTCCAGCAGCAGCCCATCGTCAGACAGGGGCGGCGGCAGCAGCACGGCATCAACGCGGTGCGACAAGAGCTTGGCCGCCAGCGCTTCGCGGCTGGCCTCTTCCTCGAAATGCTCGACCAGCAGTTGCGCGCCCATGGCGTTGGCCTGCTCGTTCGATCCGACCAGAAACTCGCTGAGATAGGCCGAACTCGGGTTGGAATGGAGCAGGCCGATGCGGCACTGCCGGCCCCCCGCCAGGCTGCGCGCCGCCAGGTTGGGCACATAGCCCAGTTCGGCAATGGCCTTTTCCACCTTGGCGCGGGTGGCCTCGTGCACTTTGGGATCGCTGTTGACCACGCGCGACACCGTCATCGGCGAAACCTGCGCCAGGCGCGCGACATCGGCCACCGTCGGTCCACGCGCCCCCCGGCGTTGCCCACGCTTGACGCGGCCGTTGTCCTGATCAGTCATCCCCGCCGTCCTAAGCCCCGCCAATGCGGCATGCAAGCGAAACGGCCAACCCGATACCAAATTGATACCGCTATCGCGCGGCGCGTATCGACCAGGCGAGAGACGGGGTGATCAGGGTATCGGCATAGTGAAGGGGCTCAGCGGGCTGCCATCGGCATCGAACAGGTTGACCACCGGGCTATCTGCCCAGAGATACCGCAGTGTCACGTCACCAGTGCGCACGGGGATGGCCACCGTATCGGGGGCGTCCAGCTTTGCCGGGGCAAACCGGCAATGGCCTGCCGCATCGCACAGCTCAAAGCCGATCGGCACGGCATCGCCGATCACCCGCAATGGCCGGTTGAAGCGCAGCCGCACCTTGTCGTTGCCCTCGCGCAGCACCACCGGCAGCGCGGCAACCGACTTGCCGGCCAGGGCCTGGGCCAGCCGTTGGCCCACCGGCTTCTTGCGCGTGGGGTGGATATCGTCAGGGTCACCTACGTCGATCGCCACGGCCAGGCCGGCGTCGGGATCGCTGGCCGCCACATCGCGCTGCGCCTCGCGGATCCGGGGCCAGAAGGCATCGGTTGGGCCAGCCACCAGTGGGCCATAACCGGCAATCTGCACGATGCCGAAAGGCCGCGTGGCAAAGCGGCTGCGCCAATCGGCGATCAGCGCGCGCAGCAAGCCACGATAGCCGGTTGCATCGCCGGCATTCGATTCCCCCTGGTACCAGGCGATGCCGGCCAGCGGGATATCGCCCAGCGGGGCGATCATGCCGTTGTACAGCGTGGTCAGCCCGCTCGCCGCGATCCATGGCGGCATCGGAATCTTGCCGGCACGCGCCAGCGGCATGCCCTGGACCACCTGCCATCCGGCAATCGGGATGCTGCCTTCGGCCAGTTCCAGGGCCGGCAGGCTATCGCCATGCATGCCGCCGCCGCTGCCGGTATCGAGCACGTTGACGGTGATCGTATTGGTGCCGGCGTGCAGGCTGCCGGCCGGCAGCATATAGTGGCGCTGCGTGTTCCAGCCCACCCCCGCGCCCACCGCCACGCCGTTGACCAGCGTCTGGTCGATATCGTCGACCACGCCCAGACGCAGCGCGCGGGCGGCTCGGGCCTGTTGCGCGCTGAGCCTGACCGTGGCGGTATAGGTGGCGGTGCCGTCAAACCGGGCATAGGCCGGATCGCCCCAGTCTTCCCACAACTTGCCCACGTCGGCGCTGCGGGCCGCCCCCTTCCCCGCCGTGCGCGCGAAAAAGGCACGCAACTGCTTGCCCCAGGCCTGCTCGGCCGCAGCCGGATCGCGCCGGCGCAGGGCCAGCAGCTCCAAATCATCGTCGTGCCCACCGGCTTGGCGCACGGCCGCCGGTGACATCCAATCCTCGATGATCGAACCGCCCCACGATGCCGCGATCAGGCCCACCGGCACCTTGCGCGTCGCCTGAAGGCTGGCGCCCATGAAATAGCAGACGGCAGAAAAATCAGGCGTGCTTGCCGGGCCAGCCGGCGCCCAGGCCACGCCGGCACCGAATTGCGGTTGCGGTGTCAGGCTGCTTTGCTTGGGTACGTTGAACAGGCGCAGATCGGGATTGGCGCTGCCCGCAATCACCACGTCGGCATTGGTGGCGTGGCGCAGCGTGAACTCCATGTTGGACTGGCCCGAACACAGGAACACGTCGCCAAATGCCACATTGGCAAGCTGCGTCTGCTGCCCGGTCGACGTGGCAAAGCGCAAGCGGTGGCCGCCCCCCGCAGCCTGCGCAGGCAAAGCAATCTGCCATGTTCCATCGGCCGCCACGGTCGCGTCTGGCAAGGCACCGTCATCCAGGCTGGCATGGACCACGCTGCCCGGCTCCCCCATCCCGCGCAGGGGCACCGGCTTGCCCCGCTGCAACACCACGTTGTCGGTCAGGACCGGCGCCAGGGCAAAGGGCGCGGCCTGCGCCGCCACGGGCCAGGCCAGCAGCGGAACGGCGGCGGCAATGACGGGCACCGCAAGGCGAAATGGACGCATGGCCGACAGGGCTCCTCTTTTACCGCCCGGCCGCCACCATCGTTATGGCGGCCCGGGGCAGTTTGCTTGTAGCGGAATTGTTAGCGCTATCTTGACGGCATTTCGAGCGCAAATTATGCCTCGTCCCCGCAAACAAAAACACAACGGCAAAGGCCAGGCAGCGCACCGCTCGCCCAGCCACCGCCAGGGAAGGAGAATGTCATGCCTGGAATCCCGTTCCGTGGCGCGCGCCGGTTGGCCTGCACTACCCTGGCCAGCGTCCTGGCGCTCGGCGTGGCCGCGCCGCTCCACGCGCAAGCGCCGGCTGCGGCCAACGCCGCCGCTACGCCGCTGGCGAGCGGGCCTTATCACTGGCAGACAGTGCCATTTGGCGCGGGCGGTTTTGTCGACGGGTTTCTCTATCATCCGCGCACGCCGGGCATTCTCTATGCCCGCACCGATATCGGCGGCATGTACCGCTTTGATTTCGAGAACAAACGCTGGATTCCCCTGCTCGATCACCTGGGCCGCGACGATGGCGATCTGATGGGCATCCTGAGCTTTGCCGTTGATCCCAACGCGCCCGACCGCGTCTATGCCGCTGCCGGGCTTTACCTGTCGCAGTGGAGCCGCAAGGGCGCGATCCTGCGCTCAGACGATCGCGGCCGCACCTGGCAGAAGACCGAACTGCCGATCGGCGTAGGTGGCAACACCGACGGGCGCGGCACGGGCGAGCGGCTGGCGGTCGATCCGCGCCAGGGCGACGTGCTCTATTTCGGCTCCAACCGCGACGGCCTGTGGAAGAGCACCGATCGCGGCCTTACTTTCGCCCGCACCGGCGCAAAGGTAGAGGGGTTTAGCCTGGTGGCGGTCGATCCCATGGTGCCCGGCCAGGTCTGGGCCGGATCGACCGATGGCACGGGCGCGCTGATGCAAAGCCGCGATAGCGGCGCCAGCTTTGCCGTCGTGCCGGGCCTGCCCGCGATGGTGCCGCAACACCTGGTGTTCGGCCGCGATGGCAGCCTCTATGTCACCTTTGCCGGCGGCGACCAGGCCAGCACGCTCAACCCCAGCAATATCAAGACCGGCGCCGTGTGGAAGCGTGATGGCCGCGATGGGCGCTGGCACGACATCACCCCCACCCCGCCCGCGCCCGGCCTGCCTGGCGGCTTTTCCGGCGTGGACCTGGCCAGTGACGGCACGCTGGCGGTCTCGACCATCGATCGCTGGGCGCCGGGCGATGATATCTATCTTTCGCGCGATGGCGGCGCGCACTGGGACGCGCTTTCGGCCCATGCGCGGCACGATCCCGGTGCCTATCCCTGGCTGGTCGATTACATGAAGGGCCGCGACACCATGGGCCACTGGCTGGCCGATTTGAAATTCAACCCGTTCAAGTCCGACGAGATGATCTATGGCACCGGCTATGGCCTGTGGATCAGCCGCAACCTTGCTTCGGCCAAGCCGGGCGAGCCGGTGACGTTCGATTTTACCGTGGGCAATCTGGAAGAGGCCGCCACGCTGCAGATGGCCTCTCCCACCGGCGGCGCGGCCGTGCTGGCCGCCTTTGGCGACGTGGGTGGCGGCGCCTGGGAAGACCTGGCGCGCACCCCGCCGCGCAAGGGCCTGTTCACCCCGGCAAGCGAGACCAATTTCAGCATCGACTATGCCGGGGCGAAGCCGGGCAGCATGGTGCGCCTGGTCGATCATGGTCCCAGCTATGGCTATACCACCACCGATGGCGGCGCGACGTGGACACCGTTTGCCAGCGCCGCCTATCACCCGCCCGCCCCTGGCGGCGATTGGCGCAGGCCGGGCGTGGCAGCGATATCGGCCAAGGGCACCACGCTGGTCTGGGCGCCGGAGAAGGATGGGCTCTATGTCTCGAAAGACATGGGCAAGACCTGGCAGCCTTCCACCGGCATCGCCGCGCGGGCCGATACGTCCTATCTGCCCGTGGCCGACAAGGCCGCCGATGGGCTGTTCTATGTCTATGACCAGGCCAGTTCGGCGGTGCTGGCCAGCGGCGATGGCGGCAGCAGCTTTACCACCCTGATCGCAGGCCTGCCCAAGGTGGAAAGCTGGCAGAAGGGCACGCTGGCAGTGGTGCCCGGCCGGGTGAGAGACCTGTGGCTGGCGCTGCCGATGGGGCTGTTCCATTCGCCCGACAGCAAGACCAAGGTTACCCAAATGCGCAAGGTGACCGAGGCCTGGCTCGTCAGCTTTGGCGCGCCGGTGGTCAAGGACGCGTATCCCGCGGTGTTCCTGTGGGGCAAGGTCATGGGCCAGGAAGGGCTGTGGCGGTCTGACGATGCCGGCGCCAACTGGGTGCGGATCAACAGCCCGGACCAGCAGTTCGGCACCTTGCGCGCGATCGCGGGGGACATGCTCGATCCCGGCACGCTCTATCTGGCGCCGCATGGGCGCGGCATCATGGTGGGCATGCCGGCCAACAAGCCGCTGCCCGTGGCCGGCGCGGCACCGGGTGCAGCCGCCGCATCTGCCTCCGTCCCTGCCGCCACCGCCACTCGCCAGATCGCCGTTGACGTGGCGCGCGATGGTGGGCCGATCGATCGGTTCTTCGATCTCTCGATCGGGTCAGACTATCCCGGCACGCTGCGTCGCCCGGAAAACATGGCGCAGCTCAAGCTCGCTAGCGAAGAACTGGGCTTTCGCACCATCCGCTTCCACGACATTTTCCACGATGCGCTGGGCACGGTAAAGCGCGTCAACGGCAAGATCGTCTATGACTGGACCGCGATCGACGCGCTCTACGATGATCTCAAGGCGCGGCACCTGCGCCCCTTCGTGGAACTTGGCTTTACCCCCGATGCGCTGAAAACCTCTGATCAGACGATCTTCTACTGGAAAGGCAATACCTCGCACCCGCAGCCCGGCCCGTGGCGCGATCTGGTCGATGCCTTCGTGCGGCACATGATCGCGCGCTATGGCCAGGACGACGTGCGGCAATGGTATTTCGAGGTGTGGAACGAGCCAAACCTGGCCGGCTTCTGGGAAAACGCCGATCAACAGGCCTATTTCGATCTCTATCTGCTGACTGCCAGGACTATCAAGGCGATCGATCCCAAGCTCAGGGTTGGTGGCCCGTCCACCGCCGGCGCGGCCTGGGTGCCCGAACTTCTCGCCGCAGTGAAAGCCAAGGGCGGCACGATCGATTTCGTCACCACCCACACTTATGGCGTGAATGGCGGGTTTCTGGATGAAATGGGCAAGGACGATACCAAGCTCGATCCCAGCCCCCAGGCGATCACCGGCGATGTGCGGCGTGTGCGCCAGCAGATCGACGCCTCGGCCTTTCCCGGCTTGCCGCTTTATTTCACCGAATGGAGCACCAGCTATACCCCGCGTGACCTGGTGCACGATTCCTACGTCAGCGCGCCCTATATCCTGTCCAAGCTCAAAAGCGTGGAAGGCGCCGCGCAAGGTATGAGCTATTGGGTCTACTCCGACCTGTTCGAGGAGCCGGGCCCGCCAACCACCGAATTTCACGGCGGCTTTGGCCTGATGACCAAGGATGGCATCCGCAAGCCGGCGTGGTTTGCCTACAAATACCTCCACGCCCTGCAGGGCCGCCGCGTGCCGGCTGACGACGCGCAAAGCTGGATCGCGCGCGACGGACGCAAGGTGGCCGCCGTGGTGTGGGATTTCGAGCAGCCCGCCCAGCCGACCAGCAACCGCAGTTTCTTTGGCAAGCTGGTGCCCAATCATCCGGCGGCGCCGGTGCGCCTGGCGTTCAGCCACCTCGCGCCCGGTCGCTATCGCTATACCCTGCATCGCACCGGCTATCGCGCCAACGATGCCTATTCCGCCTATATCGACATGGGCGCGCCCGAGCGGCTGACCCCGGCCCAGCTTGCCAGCCTGGCCGCACTGGCCCAGGACAAGCCCGAAGCGAGCGAGACGGTGACCGTCAGCGCCGATGGCCAACTGATGCGCGACGTGGCGATGCACAGCAACGATGTCACGCTGGCGACGCTCGAACCGGTGCAGTGACCATGCGCAAAGCGGCGCGGAAAGGATCGCTCCCTTCCGCGCCGCCGCGCTGGTTCCGTCAATCAGCCCCGCGTTGCCGCGCTCAACCGGCGGCCGAGCGAAAGCGCGACCACGCCGGCGACGATGGCACTGGTGCGGGGATGGTTGCGCACCAGCTGCTCGCCGCGTTCGATCAGCACCACTGCCCGGTCGATCGCCCGGTCGATCGTCTTGCCAACCAGGCCTTCCACGCGGCCTTCGATGCGGCGGCTCTGGCCGCGCAGGCGGGTGGCATCATCGCCGGTAACCGTGCCGATGCCCTGTTCGATGGTGCCGGCCGCTTCCTTGATCGCGCCGGAAATGCGATGTTCGTTCATGATCGTGCTCCTTGCGTTGGAATGTTGGTCAAAGTCGTGATGGCTTGGCTCAGGTGTTGTTGCGACGGGTGGCGGCAACACCCCCGGCGGCGGCAGCGCTGGCGCCCAGCATCATCACCACGAACAGGGCAAAGGCCGTGCCGGCGGCCAGATCGGCGCCCTTGCTGCCAGCATCGATCGCGGTATCGATCGCGCTCTGCTTGGCGGCCAGGAACTGCTGGCGGGCCTTTTCGACGCGCGCCATGGCTTCGTCGGGCGAGATCTTGTTCTGCGCCGCCACGATCATCGCCACGCGCTGTTCGGCCGCGCGCCCCTCTTCACCGCCCTTGGCCATGGCCGGCAGTTCCGCCACGATCGCCTTGCGGCCCTGTTCCGGCGTCATCGCGGCCGGATCGTTGGGCGTGGTATCGAGCAGGGCAGAAACCTGCGCGTCGACATCGGCCTGGTCCACGCCGGCCGCCTTGGCCACCGTGGGCGTGACCGCGCTGGCGCCACTGGCCGCTGCCGTCGCCACGCTGCCCACCGCGCGGAACGCCCCGCCAACGATGCCGCCCACCGCCGAAGAAAGCAGGTAGAAGGTCAGCAACAGGGTCAGGCCCCAGATTGCCAGGCCGTGCATCACGCCATCGACCGGGCGCCGACTGCGCGATACCAGCGTGGCGCCATAGGCACCGGCGGCCAGCGCCAGAATGCTGCTGACCGTCCACCAGACCAGCGCGCCCAGGCCAAGCCCGCCGGCACTGGCGCCGCTCGCCGAACCGGGATTGATGGCGGAAAAGCCGATGCCGGCGCCAAGCAGGCCCAGCGTCACTTCAGTGGCCAGCGCGATCACGGTGCCGGCCATCAGGGCCGACCAGTTCATGCGCGGGGCAAGACGGTCTTCAATGCGACCGTCAACCATGGTCGTTGCCATGCAAATCTCCTGCGGGAAGAAAGGTATCTTCGTGTGGTGGTGGTAAGAAAGGCGCGCTTTAGGGGCGGGAAGACTTGCGCACGGCCTTGGCCTGGACCTTGCCAGCGCGCTTTTCCGCCGCGCCTTCAGCACGGGTCTGGTCATCGCCGGTGATCTTGCCGATCGCTTCCAGGATCGAGCCCTTCACCCGGCGCACTTCGCCTTCGATGCGGTCTTCGTTCATGGGAACCTCCCATCACGTGGCGCGACCATCGCGCCGATGATGGAGAGATAGGCCGCCCCAATCGCCCGCGAGAGATGCAGAAGTACCAAATCGTATGGTACAAACTGGCCAAATCGGCGGGCGGGTTTGGTGCAGGCGGCCGTTCTGAGGAACATCAAGCGGGACCCCGGATCAAGTCCGGGGTGACGAAGAACATCTAGCTATAGATTGCCGTCACCCCGGACTTGATCCGGGGTCCCGCTATCCTTTGAGTCAGCGGATCGGGCGCTGCAGCGGGTAGCCGCGCTCGCGTGCCCACAGCACCGCTTGCGCCCGGCGGTTGACGCCGATCTTGGCATAGACGCGCGCCACGTGGTTGCGCAGGGTGTTGCGCGAGACGCCCATTTCGCGTGCGATCGTGGCGTCGTCGCCACCTTCGCACAGCAGGCTGAGCACTTCCTTTTCGCGCCGGGTCAGTTCGCTGGTTTCGGCAGGGCGCTCGCTGCCATGCGGGGCGCGCAGGTTGGCGAGCTTTTCCACCACAGTGCGGCTGAACCAGTTGGTGTCCTTCATCACCGCCTCGATCGCGCCGATCAGTTCCAGCTCGCTGTGGCGGCGTTCGTGAATGTCCTGGATCACCCACAGTGTGCAGGTGTCGCGCCGCAAGGGAATCGCCGCGGCTGAAACCAGGCAGTCGGTTACCCCGCCATCCTTGGCGCGCACTTGCGCATCGCGCCCGCGAAAGGCGCTGCGTTCGACCAGTTGTTCGGCCACCGACGGCAGGAACGTGGCATCGGCCCACAGCTTGAGCGCGGGCATGGTCTTGCCCATCGCCTCATCCGATGACCACCCGGTCAACTGGTGGAACGCATCGTTGGTATCGCACAGCGTATGATCGCCGCGCGTGGTGATCGCCATGGCCACCGGCGCGAGGCGGAACGTGGTGACAAAGCGCTCTTCGCTGTGGCGCAGTTCGTTTTCCGCTTGGCGGCGCGGCTCAAGGTCGGCAAACGAGAACAGCATGCACGGCTCGTCGTCCAGGTCCACCGGCTGCCCGGCCACGATCACCAGCTTGCGCCCACCATCGGGCAGTTCCAGATCGGCCTGCATCTGCGGCACGGTGCGCGCCTCGCGGATGCGTTCCTTGGCCGTGTCGATATCGGCCGCGTCCTTGAGCACGTCGATCTCATAGAGCGTGCGGCCCAGCACTTCGTCCTTGTGGTAGCCGGTCAGGTCCACAAACCCCTGGTTGACCTTGACATAGCGCAGGTCAGACAGCCGCATGATCACCGCCGGCGCGGGGTTGACGTTGAATGCCCGTTCGAACCGCAACTCGGCCTCATACCGCAAGGACACGTCCTGGATGATCAGCACCAGCAGATCGGGTGTGCCACCAGAGTCAGACAGGATCAGGCTGCGGATCTGGTGGATCCAGCGCGGCTCCTCCTCCCCTTGCGGGATTACCTCGACCACCACTTCGTCGAACGCTTCGCCGGCGATCACCCGATCGAGCGGATAGTCGCCGCGCTCCAGGCGGTGGTTGTTGCGATAGCGCAGCTGGAAGCGGCGGCGATAATCGTCAACATCGGCGCCAAGGTCTGCCAGCCGTTCCACGCCATGCATGACAAGGGCTGCCGGGTTGGCCCAGACGATGCGCTGCTCCGCGTCAACCAGCAGCACCCCCTCGCTCAGGCCGCCAATGATGTGGTGCAGGCGCTCCTGCTCGATCGACGGGTCTGCCGCTTGCTTGTCCATGGCCGCTTCAATGCCCCAGGGCGCAGGCCGATCCCGGCGTTTTTCGGCCTAGTCGAACAGCTTGTGCGGCAGGCGCCAGGCAAGGCCGATGCACGCCAGTTGCAATGCCGCGATCACGGCCAGGGCGGCCATGGCGGGCGGGGCGAATGCCCTTGCGCCGGCGGCAAAATAAAGGCTGCCGACCAGGGCCACGCCCAATGCCGCGCCAAACTGCTGACTGGTCTTCAACAGCGCGCTGGCCGCCCCGGCATGATCGCGATCGACGCGCGAGACAACCACCGGGCCGACACAACCCGAGGTCATGCCCATGCCTGCCCCGGCCAGCATCAGGCACAGCCCCACGGCAAGCCAGGGCAAGTGCGCCATGGTAATCCCCCATAGCACCAGCGCCGTTGCCGGCAGCATCACGCCTGCACCCAGCACCAGCACCCAACGGCCGAGGCGGGGCAGCAGATTGCGGCTCATCACCCCGATGCCGAACATCGCGCCAAGCCCATAAGGCACGTGGAGCAGCCCGGTGAACAGCGGCGTCTGGCCACGTTCGGCTTGCATGGCAAAGGCAAAGACCAGCAGAAAGCCTGCGCCCACCGCGCCGAACACGATCGCCAGCGCCAGCCCCTGGCGAAAGCTGGCGATGCTGAACAGCGCCGGATCGAACAGCGCCGGCCGCCCGGCACGCACGCGCTTGCCGGCGTGGCGCCAGGCGAGCACGCCCAACGGCACCACCGCCACCAGGGGCCACAGCATGGCGCCGCCATGCCCGGTTTCCGCCGCGCCGATCAGGGGATGAAGCAGCGCTGCCATGGCCAAGCCGAACAGCGCCATGCCGATCAGATCATACCCCGCCGGCCGGCCCGAACGCGCCTCGGGCAGGAATACCAGCCCGGCGATCACCGCGCCCAGGCCCACTGGCAGGTTGATCAGGAATACCGCGCGCCAGCCCAGATCGAACAGGTTGGCCTCGATCAGCAAGCCGCCCAGCACTGGCCCGGCGATCGCGGCAAGCCCGCCGATCACGCCGAACAGCGCCATGCGCGACACCCGCTCCAGCGGGGAAAACATCACCTGCACCATGGCCATCGCCTGGGGCGCCATCACCGCCCCGGTCGCGCCCTGCAGCAGCCGCGCCGCCACCAGGGCAGTGCCGGTATGCGCCAGCCCGCAAGCGGCCGAGGCCAGAGTGAACCCGGTGACCCCCACCAGGAACATGCGGCGATAGCCAAAGGTATCGCCCAGCCGCCCGCCAGCCATCAGCAGCACGGCAAAGGCCAGCGAATAGCCCGCCACGATCCACTGCGATGCCTGGGCATCGGCACCCAGGCTGGCCTTGATCGCCGGCAACGCGGTGTTGACGATCGTCATGTCGACGATCTCGAGCACCAGGGCAATGATCAGGGTGGCAAGCGCAAGAGTCTTTTGGCGGTGGGTCAGGCTATGGGGGTCGATCACGCTCAGATCTTGCCTTCGCGCAACATCGATACGGCGGCATCGGCCGCGCGCGCGGTCAAGGCCATATAGGTGAGCGACGGGTTCTGGGATGCCGAAGAGCTCATCTGCGCGCCATCGGTGACGAACAGGTTGGCCACGTCGTGGGCCTGGCTCCACTGGTTGAGCACGCTGGTCTTGGGATCGCGGCCCATGCGCGCGCCGCCCATCTCGTGGATGGAACTGCCGCCCGCGCCCGGCCGGTCAAAGCCCATGATCACATGGCCGCCGGCCGCCGTGAGCATTTCGGCTGCATCGGCCTTGGCCTGGGCCAGGGCGGCATGCTCTTCCTTGCCATAGGCAAAGTCCACCTTGAGCTGCGGCAGGCCATTGGCGTCGGTCTTGCTGCGATCGAGCGTGAGGCGGTTGGTCGGCCGCGGCACGCAATCGGCAAAGGTCACCAACACCATGCGCCACGGCCCGGGCTTGCGCAGCGTGTTTTTGTAATCGGTGCCGGTGCCCGCCAGCCGCTTGCCCTGCGTCCACGTGCTTTGCAGCGCGCCACCCTGGAACGAATAGCCGCGCGTGTGGCCAATGCCGTCCAGCGTGTCCATGTTGCGGTAGCGCGGGATGACGATGCCGGTCGGGCGATTGCCGAACGAAGTATGGCCCTCGAACCCCGGCATGATCGCCGCGGCCGAGAGGGTATTGGCGTGGTCCATGATGTGCGTGCCCAGCACGCCGCTGGAATTGGCCAGGCCCTGCGGCATGGCATCGGTGGCGGAATTGAGCAGCACGTGCACCGAATTGAACGCACCGGCGTTGAGGAACACCAGCCGCGCGCTCGCGGTCTTGTGCACGCGGGCCTTGGTATCGAAATAGCGCACGCCCCGCGCGCGCTGGGTCGCGGGATCGAAATCCACCGCCTCTACCACGGCGTCGGTGATCACGGTCAGGTTGCCGGTGGCCATCGCGGCAGGCAACGTGCTCGATTGCGTGGAGAAATAGGCGCCATACGAGCAGCCGCGCGCGCAGATCGAGCGATACTGGCACGGCGCGCGCCCTTCCTCGGTCTTGGCCTCGGTCAGGTTGGCGGTCCGCCCCACGGTCAGGCAGCGTTCGGGCCAGCGCTTGGCGATTTCGGCGCGGGCGTGCTGTTCCACCACGTTGAGCGCCATGGGCGGCTGGAACTGCCCATCGGGCAATTGCTTAAGGCCCTCGTTCGCACCCGAAACGCCCACGAAGCGCTCGACCTTGTCATACCACGGCGCCAGATCGGCATAGCGGATCGGCCAATCGGTGCCATGCCCGTCGCGCGCGTTGGCGCCAAAGTCATAGTCTGACCAGCGATAGCACTGCCGCCCCCAAGTGAGCGAGCGCCCGCCCAGTTGATAGCTGCGAAACCAGGTGAAATCGGTGCCGTCCCCGGTCTGATAGGGGTTCTGCGCGTCGTTGACGAAGTGGCCTTCGGTAAATTCGTTGAAATGGCGGTTGAGCATCTGCACGGGATATTCGCGTTCATAGAGCGCAGTATCGCCCTCCCCGCGAAACGGCATCTCCCACGGCGCCTTCATCTCGGTGTCATAGTCCTGCTGGTGCCGGATCTCGCGCCCCCGCTCGATCATCAGCACCTTGAGCCCGGCCTGGGTCAGCTCCTTGGCCGCCCAGCCGCCGCTGATCCCCGAGCCCACCACAATTGCATCGAAATCCATGGGAAAATCCTGTCTGCTCATCAGCCGAAGTCGATCGCCGTCCAGTCGCTGGAATAGGCGCGCGTGGTGGGCGTCACGGGCACGTCGGGGTCCCACCGGCCGGGCACGAGTTCATAGTTGAGTTCCTTGGAACCGCCGATTTCCGAGGTGTAATAGCCTGTAAGGACAAGGTTCTTGATGGTGCGCCAGGGCTGCGCCATCGGCGCGTCGGCAAAGGCATCGCGATCCAGGCCCGCCACGGCCGCCTGCCGCGCCGGCAACCCGGCATGGGCAAAATCACCGCCGGCGCGGCGATCGAGTTCGAGAGCCAGCCAGCGTGCATGGTCAAAGCGTCCATCGGCGCTGGAAAAGCCCTCCAGCCCCGATGTGGTCACCGGCTGGTGCGCGCCGCCCAGCCCGTGCGCCAGGCCCAGCAAGACGAAAGCGCCTGCGCCCACATCCCCCGCGCCCGCCGTGTCGGTGCGCGGAATGACGATCTGCGCCACATCGCGCATCAGGCCCTGGTAGCGCACGATGTTCGCGTCCTGCGGCGCAGACGCGGCAACGGCTGCAGCGGCCGGCCCAACGGCAAGGCCCAGCAACGCCAACCCGGCGAGGAAATCCCGGCGCTGCCATCCCGTATCGGCTGGATGTGGAGAATCGGCGGCGACAATCATGCATCCTCCCGGTGTGCGATCGTGCGGGCGCCCGCGCGGCACGTGCGCCCGTTTAATTAGAATTTCAATTATTGTTCTGCATCGTGCCTGTCAAGCCTGCCCCGCCGACACAAATGGGCAAACGCTTGCATGACAGGCACTTGATCGTGGCGCGCTCAAAAGCCCATCAGCTGGCGATTGAGCGCGCGATCGGCCCCACCCGCGGCGAAATCATCAAACGCATGCTCGGTCACGCGAATGATGTGGCGGGCAATGAACGGGGCGCCTTCGGCCGCGCCCTGTTCGGGATGCTTGAGCGCGCATTCCCATTCCAGCACGGCCCAGCCAGCGAAATCGTATTGCGCCATCTTGGAAAAGATCGCGGGGAAATCGACCTGCCCATCGCCCAGGCTGCGAAACCGGCCGGGCCGATCGACCCAGGCCTGATAGCCGCCATAGACGCCGCTGCGGCCGCTGGGGCGGAATTCGGCATCCTTGACGTGGAAGCAGGCGATGCGTTCGTGATAGATGTCGATGTAGGCCAGGTAATCCAGGCACTGCAGCACGAAGTGGCTGGGATCATAGAGGATCTTGGCGCGCGGATGGTTGCCCGTGCGTTCCAGGAACATCTCGAACGTCACGCCATCGTGCAGGTCTTCACCGGGATGGATTTCATAGGCGGCATCAACGCCGTTGTCCTCGAACACATCCAGGATCGGCTTCCACCGTCGCGCCAGTTCGTCAAACGCATCCTCGACCAGCCCCGCTGGGCGCGCCGGCCAGGGATAGAAATAGGGCCAGGCCAGTGCCCCGGAAAAGGTGGCATGGGCCGACAGGCCCAGGCGCCGGCTGGCGATCGCCGCCTTCTTCACCTGGTCCACCGCCCAGGCCTGGCGCGCGGCCGGGTTGCCATGCACGGCAGCCGGGGCAAAGGCGTCAAACTGCGCATCGAACGCGGGATGCACCGCGACCAACTGTCCCTGCAAATGGGTGGAAAGCTCGGTGATCGCCAGCCCCTTGTCAGCCAGCATGCCTTTCACCTCGTCGCAATAGGTCTGGCTTTCCGCAGCAAGGTCGAGATCGAACAGGCGCTTGTCCCAGCTGGGGATCTGCACGCCTTTGTAGCCCAGCCCGGCCATATAGGTGCCGATCGCATCCAGGCTGTTGAACGGGGCGGCGTCGCCGGCGAACTGGGCCAGGAAAATGCCCGGCCCCTTGATGGTCTTCATGGTGTCAGGCTCCGTCAAACAGTCAGGGGCACCCAGCCGGCACCGGCGCGGCTGGCAGAAACGGCAGTGGCGATGAACGCCATGCCGCGCAGCCCATCGTCCAGGCCGGGCAGCAACGGCGCAGGTTCGCCCCGCAGCTGGGCGGCAAAATCGCGATAGAGATTGGCAAAGGCCTCGAGATAGCCTTCGGGATGGCCAGCCGGCGTGCGCGTGCGGGCCAGGGCATCGGGGCCCAACTGGCCACTGCCAGCGTGAACGATCTCGGTGCGCCCATCCAGCGTGGTCAGTTCCAGCATGTTGGGCGTTTCCTGGCGCCAGGCCAGCCCGCCGCGATCGCCATAGAGCCGGATGCGCAGGCCGTTGCGCTCGCCCACTTCGATCTGGCTGGCCAGCAGCACGCCGCGCGCGCCATTGTCGAAACGCAGCAGCACCGTACAGTCATCATCCAGCGCGCGGCCCGGCACCACAGTGCCCAGATCGGCCAGTAGCGAGACGACTTTCAGCCCGCTGATGAATTCAGCCAGGTGAAACGCGTGAACCCCAATGTCGCCGATGCAGCCGCCCAGCCCGGCGCGCGCGGGATCGACGCGCCATTCGGCCTGCTTGCCGGTGGCCTCTGTCGCAAGCCAGCCCTGGGGATATTCCACCACGATCTTGCGCACGGTGCCAAGCGCGCCAGACGCCACCCGCGCCCGCGCCTCGCGCACCAGGGGATAGCCGGAATAGGTATAGGTGACGCCGAACGGCAGCCCGGCGGCGCGCACCAGGCCAGCCAGTTCGTCTGCCTCGTCCAGCGTGGCGGTCAGCGGCTTGTCGGTCATCACCGGCAAGCCTGCGGCCAGCGCCGCGCGGGCGGCGGGCAAGTGGTGGTGATTGGGCGAGACGATCGCCACGAAATCGATGCCATCGGCCCGCTCGCGTTCGGCGGCGAACATCGCCTCAAGCGTGGGATAGGCGCGTTCCGGATCGACGCGATAGACATCGGCGGCAGCCTTGCCGCGCGCGGCAAGGCTGGAGAAAACCCCGGCAACCAGCTCGATCTCACGGTCCATTTCCGCCGCATAGCGGTGCACCGGCCCGATGAAGGCGCCTGGCCCACCCCCGATCATGCCCATTCGCAGACGCTGCAAGTCACTCTCCCCGCGCAGTTTCGTTTGTAATCCAAATTCTAGTTTGATAGGGCCTGCGTCGTCAAGCAGGAATGGCCGCGGCTGAACGGCCCCGACGGGAGAATATCGAATGCAGCTCGCCCGCAAGTTTTACGGCTCGCTCACGCTCAAGCCCCAGGGCGCCACGATGATCGTGGCGGGCTTCCTGCCGGTCTTTGCCATCATCGCGATGTTCCCGGTGGTTGCCGCGATGATCACCCATTTCAAGAACGTGCCCGATGCCGCGATCCGCGTGCCGGCCATGGTTACGGCGCCGGGCTATGCCATTGCCGTGCTGGCGCCGTTTGCCGGGCTGTTCGTCGATCGCTTTGGCCGTCGGCCGCTGCTGCTGATCTGCACGTTTTTCTACGGCATCGTCGGCACGCTGCCGTTCTTCCTGGAAAACCTTGATGTGATCTTTGCCACGCGCCTGCTGCTGGGCGTGTGCGAGGCCGGCATCCTCACTATCGTCAACACCCTGATCGCGGATTATTGGGAAGATGGCCAGCGCCGCACCTGGCTGATGCTGCAAGGCCTGGTTGGGCCGGCGTTCCAGTCCATGGTGTTCCTGCTGGTGGCGGCGGTGGCGGCATGGCGCTGGAACGGCAGCTTCCTGGTCTATCTCATCGCCCTGCCGATCTTTGTTGCGATGTACCTGTGCATTTTCGAGCCCAACCAGGCTAAGGACAAGACCCGTACGGCCGGTGCACCGGCAACCACGGCGGCCGATGGCCCGTTTCCGTTCGGCACGGCCTTCCTGGTCGGCGGGCTGACGCTGTTCTGCTCGGTTCTCTATTACGTGTTCATCGTCAATGGCAGCATCGCCTGGGCCGAAGTGGGCGTGACCAGCCCGATGGCGGTAAGCAAGGCCACCTTCGTGCCCAGCTTCTTCATCCTGGCCGGCGCGGTGCTGTTCCGCATCGTCTCGCGCTTTGGCAATGCCGTGCAGATCGCCACGTTCCTGGTGCTGTTCGCCATTGGGCTGGCTGGCGTGGGCCTGGCGCATTCGATCCTGGAAATGCAGCTGGCGCTGGCGGTGCAGCAGACCGGCGCGGGCATGGCCGTGCCGGCGCTGATCGCATGGGCGCAGACCAAGTTCTCGTTCCGCCATCGCGGCCGGGGCATGGGGGTGTGGACCAGCTGCTTCTTCCTGGGCCAGGCCGTCTCCCCGATCGTGGTGGGCCTGGTGGCGCGCGGTGCGGGATCGATGCAGGGGGCGTTCCTGGTCGCCGGCGTGGTCGCGCTGATCGCCGCCATCGCGGGCGGCGTCCTGGGCCTGCGCCGGCCAGCAGCGTTGCAGCCCGCTTGAGCGCCGCAGCCACGCGGCGCGCCGGGCTTGAGCTTGAGCCAAGCCTGGCGGCGTCCTGTGGCAGCGGTATGACAGGCCGGTTGGCGTTCGCCACAAATGCCTTTAAGGCGCAGAGGGATGCGCGCGCCGTTTCAGCGTGTGCCAGCATGGGGTTGCCTTGATGCCGCAGGACATGTCCGCCTTGGCGGATGCCGTCGAGTTGTCGCTTGAATCCATGGGCCGTGCGCCGTTGCAGGGGCGCAGCAAGGCCTCACTCGAGCGTATGCTGGCCACCGCGCGAACCCTGATGGTGGAGCGCGGCAACGAGGATTTCACCCTGCAGGAGGTGAGCAGCCGGGGCAAGGTCTCGATCGGGTCGATCTACCTGCGGTTCGAGAACAAGGACAGCCTGGTGCGCGCCGTGCTCTATCGCGCGACGCAGACCCTGGCGCAGGAAGAAGACACGATGCAGGCCGCGCTGGCCGCCTCGTGCGCCACGCTCAAGGAATTCGTTCCGCACTATGTGGAAGCCTATTCCGAAGTGCTGCGCCGCAACGCGCCGCTGCTGCGGTTGACGATGATGCGGGCCGAGCACGACCCGCCCATTTCCGCGCTGGGCAAGCGCGCCGCGCTGCTCGCCGAATCAAAGGCGCTGGCGGCGTTCATGCGCTATCGCGATGAAATTGCCGGGCCAGACCCGGAAATGTGCGCCAAGGCCGCGCACCACATCATCTTCGCCACCCTTGCCCGCCAGTTGAGCCTGGGTTCGAGCAGCGAGTCGGTCACCAACTATGACTGGAACGTGCTCAAGCGCGAGCTCGGGCGGATGTGCACCGCCTATTTCGCGGCTGCCTGAGCCCATAGACCAGATTGATGGCCGGCATCGGCATTTGCCGGCTGGCGTGGGGCAGGCAGAAGGGGAAGAAGATCGGCCATGCCCGATCACGCCCTGCCCCTCGTCGATATCTCCCGCCTGCAAAGCCCAAGCCGCGCCGATCGCCTGGCCGTGGCGCAGGAACTGGACCGCGCCTGTGTCGAGGCGGGGTTTCTCTATGTCACGGGATCGCAGATCGACGCCGGGCTACGCGCGCGGCTGGTGGCGCGGGCGCAGGACTATTTTTCGCAGGATCTCGCCACCAAGATGCAGGGCTATATCGGCCTGTCGCACAACCACAGCGGCTATGTGCCGGTGGGCGAGGAGCAGTTTGGCAGCGGCCCGGCCGACCTCAAGGAAGCCTATGACATCAACATAGACTATCACGGCAGCGAGCGCCGCCCGCTGCTGGGGCCAAACCTGTGGCCGGCGATGCCCGGCTTTCGCGCCGATGTGCAAGCCTGGTATGCCCATCTTACCGGGATCAGCCACCAGCTGTTTCGTGCCTTTGCCCTGGCGCTTGGTCTGGATGAAACCCATTTCGACGCGCACCTGCGCCATCCGCCCAGCCAGTTGCGGCTGATCCACTATCCCCACGATCCCGCCGCGCAAGATCGCCCAGGGATTGGCGCGCACACCGATTACGAATGCTTCACCCTGCTGCACGTGACTGCGCCGGGGCTGCAGGTGGTGGATCGGCACGGCGCCTGGTTCGATGTGCCGCTGATCGATGGCGCGCTGATCATGAATGTAGGCGACATGATGGAGATCATGTCCAACGGCCGCTATCTGGCCACCAAGCACCGGGTGAAGACCGTGGCGCAGGAGCGCTATTCTTTCCCGCTGTTCTGCTCCTGTGATTACGACCACGTCATCGCCCCGGTGGTGCGCGGCGAAGCCCCGCGCTATCGCCCGATCAAGGGCGGGGAACACCTGTTCAACCAGACGGCGCAGACCTTCGCCTATCTCAAGCAGCGCATTGCGCGCGGCGACCTGGCGCTCAACGATCCAGTGCCACTGGCCTCGTTCGGCCGGCCAGAGGCCGGTGCATGAAAGTTGCCGATCTACTGGCCGCGCTGCCGCCTCGGCCGCTGGGCGCGGTGCCGTTTCCGCGCCACCTGCTCGGCGCGTTCCGGCGCAAGAGCATCACCTTCTGCACCGGGCTGACTGACGAGGTAACGCCGGTTTATTGGTTCCAGTCACGCAGCTTCACGCTCGACCTGCGCCTGCCCGGCCTAGATGACACGGCACTGACCCACCGCCAGGGCTGGGTGGGCGACACGCTGTGGGATGCGCAGCGCGGCGAAATGTCGTGGTCGGTGGCGCGCAGCTATCAACCGCGCAACCAATGGCCCGAACCGGCGCGCCTGGCGTTCATCGGCAACAGCGTGCTCGAGTTCGCGCCATCAGGCGCCTATGTCGAGGATTGGCGGCAACTCGCCGCGCCTGGCCGGCTGCTTGGGCTGCGGCTGCATCTGCTGCGCGAGCATGCCACCGGGACAGACCATGCCATGGACGGCGGGCTGATCGTGGCCGGCGCGCACATGGCCCTCGCGCGATCACGCCTGCCAGCGATCGACGCCGCGCTCTCCAGCACCCCGAGCCTGGACCACGCCCTGGCCCAGGGCATCGCCAGCGCGGCGCAGATCGCCAGCTACGAAGTCTCGGTCGCGCTGGACGGCGCCCACATCACGCATACCACCATCCCAGCGCGGCACGGGGCACTGCTGCTCCACGGTGACTTCGCGCTCCAGGTCGATGGCCAGGTGCACCAGCACTGCACGATCGACGGCATGGCCTGCACGCTGGCTTATACCATCGACGTGCACGAGCCCGACTTCGCCTTTGCGACGCAGACGCCCACCACGCCCGAAGGGCAAGCCTGGCTGGAGGCCGAACGCGGGCATCTGGAGCGCAATGCGCGGGTGTTGCGTTGACAAAGCGGGACCCCGGATCAAGTCCGGGGTGACGAAAAATACAATATATTACATGCACCTACGTCACCCCGGACTTGATCCGGCGTCCCGCTGCCTTGCTACCTAGACCTCCCGCGCGCGCAGGTGGCCGGTGATCGCGTCGAGGAACAGCTGCGCCGGCGTGCCGCGCTCGGGCGCCTGGCGGGTGAGCAGGTACATCGGATAGGATGGCGCCAGGTCGTCGGGCAGCAGCGGCCACAAGTCCCCGCTCGCCACGGCCGGCGCGGCGGCGAGGGTCGGGAGGAAGCCGATGCCGGTGCCCAGCCGGATCAGGCGCAGCGCCTCGTGAATATCCTCGGCCAGGCCCGTCAGCACCGTGCCGAGGCGATAGCGCTGGCGCAGGTGGGTAATGGTGTCGACCTCGTCCTGCCCGGTCAGCACGAAACCTTGTTCGCGCAGGCTAGCCATGGTGGCCACGCGCGTTCCGTAGAGCGGGCTGCTGCGCGCGCAGTAGAGTTGCTGGGTTTCGGTGAACAGCGGCTCGTAGGTCAGCCCGGCGCGCACGCCGCTATCGGTGCCCACGCCCAGTTCCGCCTCGCCGCGTTCCAACACATCGAGCACGCTGCGCCAGGGCGAGACGCGGATTTCGATACGGATCGCCGGGTGGCGGGCATGCAGGCTGGCGATCGCGGCATCAAACGCGGGGGACACGATCGAGGAAACCACCTGGATGCGCGCCAGCCCTTCGACCTGCTGCAGCGCCTGGGCGATGCGATGCGGCGCGGCGCACGCGGCCTGGGCCATGTCTTCGCACAGCAGATAAAGCGCGCGGCCTGCCGCGGTCAGTTCCACGCCGCTGGCACTGCGATGCAGCAGGCGCGCGCCGGCGTGCTCTTCCAGCCGCTTGAGCGCGGCGCTGATCGTGGGTTGCTGCTTGTTGAGCCGGCGCGCCGCCGCGCCGATGCCGCCTGCCTTCACGATATCGGCAAACAGGCGCAGCAGGTTCCAATCGACCTGAGCGGCAAACAAGGGATTGGGCAGCAAAGGATCGGGCGCCGGCATGGCCTGACCCTATGCCAAGGCCCGGCCGGCGGCAATGTCAGGGGGAAGCAGGCACAGCCGCTTCCCCCCGATCATATCATCAGAACGCGTAGCGCGCGCGCACGCCGATCGTACGGGGACGTGCCCACGAGATGCGGTCACCCGGCTGATAGACCTTGTAATAGGTCGCCCGTGCCACATCGACATACTTGACGCCGTTGATCAGGTTGTTGCCGAACAGGCCGATTTCCAGGCGGCCGATGTCATAGCTGATCGAGGCGCTGACATTGTTCTGCGCGGGGATGCGCGCATAGGTGGCGCTGGGGCCATCGGTCACCAACTGGCCATTGGTGATCGTGGTCTTGTAGGGGTTGAAGGTGGTGAACTGGTCGCCCTGGTATTGATAGCTGGCGCGCAGGTGGATCGACTGATCGGTGCCGACATTGGCATCGTAGAACAGCGAGGCCGACGCGGTCCATTGCGGGAAATAGGGCGTGCGGTTGCCGTCAAACGCGCCGACCGTGGGGATATTCCCGTTGGCGCGCGAGTCCGTGTACGAGGCAAAGCCCGAGAAGGTGATTTCCGGGCTGAGCTTCACCGTGGTTTCCAGCTCCAGGCCCTTGGAGCGGATCTTGCCCTTGTTGTCGGTGAAGAAGTACGAGCAATCGAGCAGCAGGCGCGTTTGCACGTCGCTCCAGTCGATCCAGAACGCGCTGGCGTTGAACGTCACCTTGCCATCGGCCAGGCGCGCCTTTTCACCAATAGTATAGTTCCACAGCTTGTCCGGGCCGAACGTACTGGGGGCCGAGGAATAGCCATAGGACGCCAGGTTGTTCTTGCAGGTCTGCGAGATGCCGGTGTCGCCGATCGGCACGGGCTGGTTGGCCCCGCCATAGCGGAAGCCCTTGGCGACTTCGGCATAGACCATGAAGTCCTGGCTGGCCTTGTACGACACGTTGGCACGCGGGTTCACGCCGTTGGACTTGAGCGTGGCGTTCTGTTCCAGCGGCACGTGGTTGATCACGCCATAGACGCCGCTTTCGAACAGGTAATACTTTTCCTTGAAGTTGAAGTAGCGCAGGCCGCCCGACAGATCGAGCTTGTCGGTGATGTGCCAGGTGGCATCGGCATAAGCGGCGAACTGATGTTCGTCCGTATCCTGAAGACCCGAGAAGATGTCATTGGAATTGAACGCTTTGTCCACGGCCTTGGAATCATAGAGGCCATTGGCCGTCTGCGGGAACGGGCCATAGAAATAGTTCATGTACGACAGCGTATCGAACCCGGCGACGGGAATGTCCTGGACCAGGTGGCGGATCTGCTTTTCATAGAACACGCCGGCGGTCCATTTCACCGGGCCGGTATTGTCGGAAGCGAGGCGCGCTTCCAGCATGGTGTCCTTGATCTTCTGGTTGATCGAATACTGTTCATAGGGGATCAGCTTGCTCACCGCCGGATCAAAGCTGGTCGGCGCCTTGTAGAGCGGATAGGTCGTGCTGCTGACCGGCAGCGTGCCGCCGCTGTAATCCTGGAAGAAATAGCCGATGGTCGGTTCGGTGCTGGCGAGATAGCCCACATCGCGATCGGTATGGGCGCCGCTGATGATCAGGTGCACGCCGCCCAGGTCATAATCGCCCGAGGCCTGGTAGAGGCGGAACTTGTCGCTGGTGCCTTCCGGGCCATTGGTGAACGTGGTGTAGTCCGCCAACCCGCTCATGCCGGTGTTGAGGCCGTTGGCCTTGCTGTGTTCATAGGTGAACGCAGCGTCGAACGTGAAGGCGGTGCTGGGCGTCCAGCGCAGGGCCACGCGTGCCTGTTCGGTGGTGTTGCTGTTGCGGTTTTGCCCGGCATAGGCGCCGACATTGTCGATGAAACCGCCATCGCGGCCGACATAGACATTGGCGCGCACGGCCAGTTGGTCTTTCACCAGCGGCAGGTTGATCATGCCCCGCACGCTGCCGCTGGCCGCGCCATGCTCGGTGGAAGCGGCCGTGCCTTCGATCGAGCCCGACACTTCGTCGGCACGCGGCTTGGCGGTGACAAAGCGCACCGTGCCGGCCATCGAGCCTGCGCCATAGAGCGTGCCCTGCGGGCCGCGCAGCACTTCCACGCGTTCCAGGTCATAGACCTTGAGATCGGGCGTCTGCCCCTGCACCGAGATCGGCGTATCATCGAGATAGACCGCCACGAGCGAGCGGTCCGAGGTGTCGGACGTGCGATAGCCGCCAGTCGACAGGCCGCGCATGTTGAACTTGTTGAAGCCCGGCGCGCTTTCGGTGATCGAGAGCGAGGGGACGAAGCGCTGCAGGTCAGACAGGTTGCCCTGGCCAGACTTGGTGATCGTGTCGACGTTCACCACCGAAATGGCGATCGGCACCTTCTGCACCGATTCCGCGCCCGAACGGCTGGCGGTGACGACGATGTCTTCGATCTTGCCGCTGGGCTGGCTGGCCTGTTCATCGGCCCAGGCGGGCGCCGTCGCCAGCATCGCGGCCGAGACCACGGCAGTGGATGCCAGGAGCCGCGCGGACAGGCGCGCGCGGTGCATGGCGGACAGGAGGTCGCTATTGTTCATTATACCCCTCGCACTTTCTGATTTGACTCCCCGTGCGGGCGCTCGCCACCCGCTCGACCGCGTCTGGGCCGGTACTCGTCTTGAGCCTTGCCAGCTTCGCACCAAGCTGGCGTGCAACAACTGTGTTAATCGCATGCGCTTATCGGATTTTGTTATCCGCGAGGCCCAGCGCCTGCGTCAGGGGGCCAAGCCAGGGCGCACAGGCCTGCCAGCGCGACAGGCCCTGGCGGTGCAGCGGCTGGCGCACCTGCTGCGCGCTGATCGTGCGCACGGCGCGCGGATTGTCGAAAAAGCGCAGGGTTTCAGGCGCAAAGGGCAGCCCGCAATGGCGCAGCAGGCGGCGTACCGTGCCTTCCGCGTCCTCGACAAGCTCTTCATAGGCAACTGCCATCATCGCCTGGCCCAAACCCTTGTGCATATGCGCGGCCAATGCGGCAGCGGCGCGACAATAGCGGCCCAGCGTGACGAGATCATAGCTATAGCCCTGCCCGCCCGCGAAATCCTGGGCATAAAGCGAGAAACCACAGGCCATGGGATCGCGCGAAACGTGGATGATGCGCGCCTGGGGCAGCGCCACGCGGATCAGCGCCAGGTTGAACAGGTTGCCCGGCGCCTTGTCGACGAACAGCGGCCGATCGGTCTGCCGCAGGCGCGCCACCCGCGCCAGATAGGCTTCGCCCAGCGCGCGCGCTTCGGGTGCGGTCAGTGCCGCCAGTGCCGACGCGCGATCGCGGGCGCGCCCTTCGCGGATCAGCCGCGTGGTCCATTGCCGCGCCAGCAGGGTGAAATCGGCCAGCTCGGACAGACCTTCGACCGCCGGGTGGCTGGCCAGGATCTGCTCGATCAGGGTTGACCCACTGCGCGGCAGGCCGACGATAAATACCGGGCCAGGGCGCGGATCGCCCCAGGTGGTACGCGCGGCGAAAAACGACGCAGGAGTGGCGGCGATCGTATCGGCAACGAATGCCTCATGCGCGGCGATATCAAACGGCACCTGCGCGCGGCGCTGGGCATTGGCGCGGTGCAGATGGTCCATCGCCCCGGCCGGCGCCTGCGCATCGAGCAGCGCGCGGCCCAGCGCGAAATGAAGATGCGCGGCCTGGGCTGGCGGCAGGCCCGGCGCGGCAAGCGCCGCTGTCATCGCGGCGTGATCCTCGGGCGCAAAGCGGAAGGTCTTGAGATTGGCCAGGCTCCACCACGGCTCTGCCTGGTCGGGACGTAGCGCCAGTGCGCGGCGATAGGCCGCCACTGCACCGGCAACATCGGCAGCCGCCGCCAGGGCATGGCCGCGCACGTGCCAGAACCCCGCGTCATCTGGCGCCAGCGCCAGGGCCGCATCCAGCGCGGCCAGGGCAGCGTCGACGTCGCCACCGTGCAGGTGCGCTGCTGCCAACAGGCCGTGTAGCGCCGGATTGCCGGGATGACGCGCGGCGAGCGGCGCCACTAGGGCCAGCGCCTCTGGCCCGCGCTGCTGCCGTTCGTAGAGCAGCGCGAGATCGAGCGCAGCGGCAGAAAAGGCCGGGGCGCGGGCCAGGGCAGCCAGCAGCAATTCTTCGGCGGCATCCTGCCCACCCTGGGCCAGGCTTGCCGCCGCCAGCAGACGCAGCCAGCATGGATCGACGCGGTCTATCCCCGCGAGCGCATGGCCCTGCGCCACGATCTGGTGCTGTGCCTGCGCCAGCGCCGGGGGCAGCGCCTGGCCCAGCACGGCGTGCTGGCCGGCCAGGGCATGGGCCGCGATGGCCGATTGCGGATTGCGGCGGTGGGCCAGGCTGAACGCGTCCAGCGCGGCGGCATCCTCCCCCGCCATGGCGTGGGCCGCGCCGCGTTCATAGTGCACGCCCCAGGCCGTGCTTTGCGCCAGCGGCGCCAGCAGACGCAGCGCCCCAGTGGCATCGCCGCAGCGGCGCATGGCAGCCGCCGCCACGAAGCGCGCCTCCAACCCCTGCCCTGCCGCCAGGGCCAGATCGCGCGCCTGGGCAGGATCGCTGGACAGCAGGGCCTTGGCGCGCGCCAGGCTCATGGCGCGGGGGCCAAGTGGCGCAGGATCAGGCCGTCCTGATGGTTGCGCACAAAGCCTTTCCAGGTGGGGTTGTCGCCCCCCTGGCTCACCGCTGCATAGGGTGTGCCAGGGCCAGTCCACCCCGCCCGGTCAGAGCGTTCGGCCGGCACAGTGAGATAGGCCTGCATCGCCGCCTGATGCTTGAGATGCACGCCCAGGAAGGCGGTGATGAAATGCAGGCTGATGCCGTTGAGCCGCGCCTTGCGCCACACCGGATCTTCGAACCAGTCCATGTCCCACAAGGCCTGGCGCATCTGCGGCGGCGCGGGATCGGTGCCGATCGAATGGCCGGCCCCTTCGAACGCCAGCATGGTGCGATCGCTGCCCGTGGCGCCTGCAAAGATCGTGGCCGGGCCGGGATCAAAGCCGACCGTGCGATCGGCCGTTCCGGTCACCACCATGAGCGGCGCATGGATTTGCGCCAGGCCGCTGCCCCACACCGGCGATGGCCCGCCGCCTGCCGGGGAAATCGCCACGACAGCAGCAATGCCATCGACGCGCAGATCGGCCGCGGCCGGGCCATTGCCGGCATAGGCGGCGCGCAGGGCGGCCGGCATGCGCGCTAGCCACGCAGCTGTGGGATCGAGGCGGGCGCCTGCCGCCGTCAACACGCCATAGCCACCGAACGAATAGCCGATCAGCGCCACCTGCGCCGGATCGGCCAGCGGCCCCAGCAACCCGGCGCGCAGGCGTTGCAACGTCAACACGATATCGAGCGGGCGGCGCAGCATCATCGGCACGGCGCCGCGCGGATCGGTGATCGGCCCATCATGATGGGCGATGGCCACCACGACATAGCCCTTGCTCGCCAGGTTTTCGCCCAACCAGCGCAGCATCACCGGATCGTTGTCAAACCCGTGCGAAAGCAGCACCAGGGGAAAGCCCTGGCCCGCCGGCGGCGCATCGGCCACCGCGCGCCCGGCTATGGTGAAGTGCACCGGTGGCTGCGGCGGCTCTGCCGTCAGGCTGGCAGAATAGGTCACGGTGCGCGCGCCGGCTGCGCCGCGCGCGGGATACCAGATGCGCAACGGCAGGGTGCGCGTGCCGTGCACGACTTGCCCCGCCGCGACCGACGCCGTCGCATCCAGTTGCCCCGAG
Organism: Novosphingobium capsulatum NBRC 12533; assembly: GCF_001598375.1. GTDB lineage: Bacteria > Pseudomonadota > Alphaproteobacteria > Sphingomonadales > Sphingomonadaceae > Novosphingobium > Novosphingobium capsulatum. The sequence goes on along the minus strand of NZ_BCYV01000007.1, from coordinate 10,924 downwards.
GCCACGATCGTGCGCGTCATGGTGCCCGGTACATAGGGGCCAGGCGCGGCCAGTTCGGGCAGGCCGGGCTCTGGCTGATCCAGGCCGATGGCCAGCTTGCCCGGCGCATTGCTGGCAGGCGGCGCAGCGGCGGCAGTCAGCATGGCAAGGCCCAGCAGCGCGCTGGCACGCGTCAGGCGCCTTGCCCGGCGCGCACCGGCGCCGACTGTACCGGTCTTCTCGGTTTCCTGTGTCATGATCCTCCTGGCGCGCTGCCCTGCATTCTTGGCCCCATGCTATGCCCTCCCCTCGCTCGCACGCTATCTCGTATAGGCAATTGCCTGTGCTTTCATGTTATTCCTGCGTCGGGAAAAGCTGGCGGAACAGCCGCCCGACCCATTCGTTGCCCACCCTGGGCACCATCTCTCATTCCACGGACGTCCGTAGACGTCCGTGAAGTGGCTGACCAGAGAACGGTGTCGGATCATGAAGGGGGCCGGACTCTACCTCTGACTGGTAACAATCAGGGGAGCACGTCAGATTGGCCACCGTCGAAATTGAAATGACGGCTATGACTCCGTGTCCGGAACGGCGCTTAGCGTCGAAAAATGGTGGGGAACGGACAGGCAGCTTTGAGGAGGCTGGTGGCGATAACTACTGTTCCCGAAAAGGATCGAATATCGAGAAAAGCGGCTAGATCGCAAGCGACAGGATCGGGCGGCTCCACGTTGCCTTGGCAGTCGGTGGTTTCGTACCGACGACGACCGCGCCCATCGCCTCATAGAAGCCCACCGAGGGCGGATGGGAAACGATCTTGATCGAGGCGATGCCCTGCCGCCTCGCTTCCGTCATCATGTGCCGGAACAGCATAGACCCTAACCCGCTACCCTGAACGCCATCCGCTACGAACATCAGGTCCAGTTCGGGTTCACCATCAAGGGTTAGACTGTAAAATCTGCACAACGTGCGATCACGCTCGGCGATATAGAAAACATCTCGCTCGATCTGCGACGGTTTGACCGCATACCCGTCGAGAATACTTGCATATTTACCGCTATAAGCGGCCGACCCATGCATCAGGTCGGTAAGTGCTTCCGCATCATCGGGCACGGCAGGGCGGATCGTAATCACTGCTGCTCCCTATCACCGGCTAGCTGTTCCCACAATCGAGCGCGATGCGGGCACCGTCACTTTCCTGATTGGGAAGATTGAGCGGGAAAGCCGTGGCGCCGAAGGGGTCTCATCGCCCCGAATGAGCCGCTTTCCCAAAATTTGTTCCCTATTGAGCTTTCCCGAAATTGCCTGCTGGACATTGGAAAACAGGAATCTGATGATAGTTCTAACGGCGGTTTCAGGCTCTTATGCATACAGATCGAACGACCGGGTTTGGGCGCGAGCTGCCGATATGGCCATCACTGGTCCTCCGCCACAATCGCCGCGACACCGGACATTCAGCGCATAGGGTCAGGACAACGAAACCGGCCATACATTGGCGCCCGCTGCAATGCTGTCGAAAGGCTTGGCTTGGGAAATTGCTGCCATCTGCAGCGAGCTCGCCGAACGGAGGATTCAGCTGAAAACCGCCATTCGCAAGCGTCCCGAAAAGGATGGTCTTTTGGGAATTAGCTTGGTGGCTGGCTATGTTGCGATCGACCCGCCACCCATTGTGGGTTTTCGGTTTGGTGACGAAAGGGTTCCTTCCGCGCCTACAGCAGTGAGACGATACTCTCATCTCGCTACCGGCGTAGCTGATGGATACGCGCCAAGGTTATTCACCTCCAGCTTCGTCTGATTAGTGAGGGCGGCGAGACAGGCTCGCGTGCCAGACCTTGCCGGATGAACGGGGGATGGAGTGGCGATGCGTCTTTGGGTCTTTGTCGCCATGGGATCGCTGGTGTGCTTTGGTGTGCCGGCGCTCATCCTGAACAGCGCCGAGGCGTTCGGGCAAATGCCGGATGGCCATGCAGCGCCCGGTATCTGCTTTCGGACCGGCGGGGTGGCCATCGTAGTCAACGGCGGGAGTTACTGCCGCTTACAGGACGGACGGCTTATCGGCCAGCGATTGCTATTTCGTCGTCGGCACAGACCTGCGGTCATGCCCAATCCTGCCAGTGCCTATTGCGAACAGAATGGCGGACGGCTCGAAATGGTAAACGGTCCCGGCGGCCAAGCGGGTTATTGTCATCTGCCAAACGGTGCCGTCGTCGAGGAATGGGCGTTGTTCCGTGGCCGCTGATAGCGCAAACGCCGCCAAAGCGATGGTGGCTGTCGGCCCCGCACAGCGACAGGCGATCTCTCCCCGCGGGGCCAAGCAAAATACGGCGTGTCGAAATTCATTTCTCACGATTCATCCGGTAAGGGAATCGACATCGTCCATTCCCTCAGTGTCGGTGCCGATGTCGTCAAACGGGCTTGAAGCGGTTTATCTTGCCAATCGTGATAAACTCGTCCGGTTTCTTGCCGCGCGTGGCGCGGGCGATGCAGCCGAAGACTTGGTCAACGATCTTTGGTTGAAGATATCGACGTCTTCGTCGTCGGGGCCGATTGCCAATCCCATGTCCTACCTGTTCCGGGCGGCCGATACGCTGATGATCGACCGCTATCGTGCGAAGCGCCAGGGGGAGAAGCGGGAACAGGACTGGTACGAGCTTCGCGGGGCTGGTGAGGCGTCGCCCGAGCCGGCAGGCGAGCGTGTGATCGGCGCACGACAGGAAGTGGCGAAGGTCGCTGCGGTCCTGGCCAGGCTGGGAGCACGCCGAGAAACCATCTTCCGCCGCGCCCGGATCGATGGCGTGTCGCAACGGCAGATCGCCGCGGAACTGGGCGTCAGCCTGAGCACGGTGGAGGCCGATCTGCGGATCGCCACCCGTGCCGTGTTCGAATTGAAGGATGAACTGCAATGACCGGCAGACAGATCGACGAACAGGCGCTGGAATGGGCGATCCGCTCTGCCGATCCGCTCTTTGACGACTGGGACGGGCTGACCGCCTGGCTGGAGGCCGATCCGGGCCATCATGACCGGTATGACGAGGCAATGACTGCCATGGCGGAGGCGCGCGATCGTGTCGCCGCGATGCCCGTCCCGACCGCACTGGTCGCCGCCAATGACGAACGGCCGGTCCGGCACCGCTTTTGGCGTTGGGGTGGCAGCGCCGTCGCCGCGATGCTCGTCGCAGTGGTGGGCGTATCCGTGTGGAACGAACGCAGCCAGCCCTATGCGGTCGAAACCGCGCCGGGCGAGCAGCGCACGGTGCAGCTGGCCGATGGCAGCGAGGTCGTCCTGGCCGGTGGTTCGCGCGTGACGCTGGACCGCGCCGATACGCGCATCGCGAGCGTCGACCATGGCGAGATGCTCTTCCGCGTGCGTCATGATGCTGCGCATCCGTTCCGCGTCACCGCGGGCGACACGCAGATGGTCGACCTCGGCACGGTGTTCGACGTCACGCACGATCCGGGACGGACCCGCATCGCCGTCGCGGAAGGGGCGGTGATGGTCGATCCCGACGGCGCGAAGCTGCGGCTTGATCCGGGGCAGGCGGCGGTGGCGAGCGGCGGGGAGCTGCTTCGACAGCCCGCGACGGATGTCGGCGGGTGGCGTGAGGGTCGGTTGACGTTCGACAACGCGCCCTTGTCCGACGTCGCGCGCGATCTTACCCGCCAGCTTGGCCGTACCGTCCGGGTCGATCCCGCGCTGGCCGACCGATCGTTCAGCGGGACGATCGACATCCGCAGCCTGCGGGACGATCCGGCACGACTGGGGCGCTTGCTGGGCGTATCGGTCCGGGTCGATGGCAAGGCATGGGTGCTGGGCGACAATCGGTGACATTCGGTGCGGCTGCGGTCGCGACAGGATTGACGATTGCGGCGATTGCGGCGGCTCCGGCGAATGCGCAGGGGCTGTCGATCGATTTGCGGGCGGGAACGGTCCGCGATCAGGTGACGGCGCTGGGCCGTCTGGGCGGGATCAGCGTCGTGGTGACGGACCCTCGCTTGTGGTCGAAGCCGGTGCCGCGGTTGCGCGGGCGGATGAGTGCGCTCGTCGCCCTGCGCCTGATCGCAGCGCGCTGTGGCGGGGAAGTCGAGGCCATCGACAGCCTGCTGTACCGGATCGTCCCCCGGCGCGTACCGACGCCTCGTCCGGCCCCGCCCCGTCCTCGCCCCCAAGCCGAAACGTCGAAGACACCCGAGGCCCCTGCGCCCGACATCGTCGTCGTCGGCAGCAAACGCGATCTGCCGTTCGGCCAGACCGCCGGGCAGGTCATGCGCGTGTCGGGGCAGGATCTCGAACTGGGCGGTGCCGGTGGAACGGAACGGCTGACGTCACGCCTGACGACGATCGCCGCGACCAGCCTGGGGGCGGGCCGCAACAAGCTGTTCATCCGCGGCATCGCCGATTCCAGCTTTTCGGGGCCGAGCCAGGCGACCGTTGGCCAGTATTTCGGCGACCTGCGCCTTGGCTACAATGCGCCCGATCCCGACCTGCGCCTCGCCGATCTGGCGGCGGTAGAGGTGCTGGCTGGACCGCAAGGCACGCTGTACGGCGCAGGGTCGATGGGCGGGCTGATCCGCCTCGTTCCCAATCCCGTCGAACTGGACCGGACCGGCGGTTCGGTGGCGATCGGAACATCCGCCACGGCCCATGGCGCACCCGGCTTCGACACGCAGGCCGTCGTCAATCTCCCGGTCGTCACCGATCGACTGGGGATCCGACTGGTCGCCACGGCGGTCGAGGAAGGCGGCTATATCGACAAGCCGCTGCTCGGCCGCCGCAACGTCAATACAACCCGTATCGCGGGCGGGCGCGGCACCGTCCATCTGAACATCGCCGATGGCTGGAGCGCGGAGCTGATCGGCATCGCGCAGCGTATCCGGGGGGCGGACAGCCAATATGCGGATCGCGATGGTCCCCATCTCGCCCGCAGGACACGCGTGGTCGAGGCTTTCGGCAATGATTTCGGCCAAGGGCAGTTCGTGCTGGACGGTCGGATCGGCAACGTTCGATTGCGCTCCTCCACCGGGGTTACCGCGCTCGACCTGACGGAGCGCTACGATGCGACGACGCCCGGCGATCCCGCGACGCTCTTCGTCCAGAGCAACCGCACCCGCATGGTCGCCAACGAGACACGCGCCTGGGTTACGCAGGCTGACGGATCGGGATGGTTGCTGGGCTTCAGCTATACCGGCAATCGCACCCGGCTGTTGCGGTCCTTCGTACAGCCCGGCCAGCGCTACCCGCTTCCCGGCGTGTCCAATCAGTTGCACGAACTCACCGCCTATGGCGAGGCCAGCGTCCGGCTGACCTCGGCGATCCTGCTGACCAGCGGCGCGCGGGTCAGCCGGTCCGTCCTGTCCGGCGCGGCGGAGGACGCCCGGGTACGGACCACGCCGATCGTGTCCGCCACCGTGGCGACGCGCTATGAATGGTCCGTCCTGCCCGCTGCCGCGCTGCTGGTCGACCTGCGTGGCGGCGCGTCCGCGTTTCTGCGCTATCAGCAGGGCTTCCGTCCGGGCGGTCTGGCGGTCGACGACGACTATGTCCGCCGGTTCGACAGCGACCGGGTCTCGACGATCGAGGCCGGTTATCGCTTCGGCCGCGCGGCGCGGGATCCCTTCGCCCTGACACTCACCATCGCCCACACCGGTTGGCGCAATATACAGGCGGACTTCCTCGACAGCGGAAACCTGCCGTCGACCGCCAATATCGGCAATGGCGACATCTGGACCGTGGAGGCATCCGGCGCGATCCGCCTCGCCAAGGGATGGCGTATGGAGGGGGCGGTTTCGCTCAACGACAGCAGCGTCAACGGACGCGATCCGAACGACCTGCCCTTGCAAGATGCGTCCGGCGAGCAGGGCGGCGTCGCGGCAAGCCTGCGTCCCATCCCCAATATCGCGGACGTGACCGCGCGGATCGGCATGACCTATGAAGCCGCGCTCAGCGACCGGTCACGATTAAAGGTCGATGGCTGCGTTCGCTATGTCGGGTTGTCGCGCCTGGGGCTGGGACCGGTGCTGGGGGATGAGCAGGGCAATTATGCCGACAGCGCCGTCACCGCGCGGTTGGGCCTGGGCCGCTTCGGCGTAACCGCAAGCGTGTCGAATATCCTCGACGCGCGGGGGAACCGGTTCGCGATGGGCACGCCCTTCGTCACCGGCAAGGAGCAGATCACGCCCATTCGTCCGCGTACCTTCCGCATCGGCCTCGACGCGGCCTTCTGATAAATTTTCAAGGGTATCGGTCGCTCGGCTTCGTCATCGTCATGCTGGCACCGTCGTGTGGCGGCCGTGCCATGCAAGGCGGCGGACATGTTCAGGCATCGGCCATGCCGATGCAGGGATATTCCGGCTGCTGCACTTGCAAACCGAAGCGGACGACCAGTCCGGCTTCGCCAGTAGGGACGATGAAATGAAGTTTGTAGCATTGATGACCACCGGCCTGATTTCGGCAGGGGCGGCCATGCTGTCCGTTCCGGCGCAGGCTGGCCCGGGCGTGGCCAACCCTGCAGCGGCCTATTGCGGTTCGATCGGCGGCAAGTCGTTTGTCCGCAAGACGCCGTCGGGCGAGGTCGGCTATTGCCGCCTGCGCAACGGCCAGGTCCATGAGGAATGGGCGCTCTTCCGCAAGAGCCAGAAGCGCTCGCCCAAGCGCCGCACCAATGCGCATCTGGGCAATCCCGCCGCGACCTATTGCGAAAAGCAGAAGGGTACGATCGAAGTACGGCAGGACGCGAATTATTGCCACCTTCCGGACGGACGGATCGTGGAGGAATGGGAACTCTTCCGCGAACAGCCGGCCGGCCGCGCCCGCTAAACACGAATGCCATGGGCCGTGTTCGAAAGGGCGCGGCCCATGCGCTTATGACGATGTGCTATCCCGCTGGTATCAATTGCTAAAATACCACCTGGCATCATTTCGAAAAAAGTTTCGGTTACGCCCAAGGGAATTCCAAACGGGTGCCGTCTTGTGAATGTAGGGGGACGCGAACTCGTGCGACCCACTCGACAACAAGTTCCATTTCGAAGGACCAATTTTTTATGACCCTGGTTAGCACGCTCGCGCCCGCACATTGCGGTGCGCGTAGGAACTCGGCTGCCCTGTTGGCAGGCTTCGCCGCGGCGATCGTCGCGGCATCCCCTGCGGCCGCGGAGAAAGCTGAGCCGGGCGCCTATGTCGTTGCCCGCGCCGGTGCGCAGGTCGATTCCGACGTGAAGCCGACCCAGGTCCTGGCGAAGGGCCAGGCCGTCTCCAAGACGACGCCGACCCTGCCCAAGAACATCGACCATGACGGCGGCTTCACCGGCGAACTCGGTATGGGTTACGATTTCGGCGGCATCCGCGTCGAGGGAACGGCAGGCTACGACACCGCCAAAGTCAACGCCGAGGGGCTGAGCGCCAAAACATATTCGGGCGCCGGACGCACCAAGTCGTTCGATCTCGGCGTCACCGCCTATATCGACCTCGTCCGCGAAGGTCCGTTCAAGCCGTTCGTCGGTGGCGGCATCGGTGCCTCGCGCGTCGACTATTCGATCAGCCGCATGATGATCGACAAGATCCCAGGCACGCAGAAGCCGATGGTCGCCATGGTCGGCAAGGACTGGGGCTTCCGTTGGCACCTCGATGCCGGCGCTAGCTACGATGTGACACCTAAGACGTCGGTGGAACTGCTCGGCCGCTACTCGCAGACCAGCGGTTTGGAGATGAAGGCCGCAGCCATCGACGAAAACCTGGCCCGCCAGACGATGAACTACAAGCTGAAGAACACGGCGACCTCGATCATGGTCGGCCTCCGTCAGAAGTTCTGACGTCCATATTCTGCATCATGAAGGCGTCGCTCCCATGGCGGGGGCGGCGCTTTTCACTGCTCGAAGCCGACCCTTGAAGCAGATGGGCGATCGGCAGTTAAAAATGTTGTTGGGCGGACTGACGCGTACCCTACAGCGGCCCCCCGGGTTCCCCCAACTGTATCACTCGATCCGGTTGAACTGCGGAGACGCCCGGAATCTTGCGCAACGTCCTCTCGACGGCAGCGGGATCGCGAAGCACGGGAACTGAAACCGCCAACCCGCCCATCTGTTCGTAGACGTAGAACACCTTACCCCCGATGCGACCGATCCTTTTCTGTATTCGTGACCTTTTAACTGGTGTGTCGCAATCGCACCACACGATGAATGACGATGTCGTACGCGTCGATCGCGTCGATGCTGTGGCAGGGGCTGACGATGCCATCGCCCAAAAGACGACCGCGCTACCCGCTAAAATTGCGACCGCACCCTGCCTCACCAATCACCACCCCAAGCCGTTATTTCTAGCCGGATAATATTTGACGCTGATGTACCACAGATGAAACGACTACGTGACCACTGATGGCGGAAGACCTGTTACCCATCAGCGCACACACGCGAGACAGCGAGACGGCCGCGGCTTTTCCACTGGGATCGAACTTCGGGAAAGGTGGCTAGATCGCCAGTGACAGGATCGGACGGCTCCACGTTGCCTTGATTGTCGGTGGTTTCGTGCCGACGACGACCGCGCCCATCACCTCATAGAAACCGACCGCGAAGCGTGTTTCATTGTACAGCCCTTCCTCAAGTATCTGTAAACATTGGAAGCGTGTCTGCGTCAACGACGCGACACGGGCGACCCTTTCGGGCCATCGCAGCCATTATCGGCTCCGACGTCAGATCAGCGGCACGGATTTGGTGAGGAGCACGCGGTACAGCTTGTACCGTTTGCAGCAGTCCAGCATTAATCAGGCGCCGTATCGTATGACTTGTGGTGCCTAGGGCTTTGGCTGCTTCCTCCATAGTCAGCCATTCGCCGTCTTTCACCGCAGACCGGTAGGCATCGATCCCTCGCACGCGCCGGACGGAGTAAACGCGATGCGCCGTCCAGGTTTTGCCTTGGCCGGTGGGCAAGCCCATCCGATTGAGCGTCGCGGCGATATGCTCGTCGGACCAACGGCCCGCCATGCTGCGCATCACCTCCAGCGCATCCTCCGCTGTTGCACAACCGTGCTCGCCGGCTTTCAGCTTGCGAACCCTCAGTTCCGAGTGCTGGCCGCCGCGCCAATGGATCGTGAGCACGACGTCACGCACGGCATCATCGACGTCGACGATGATGTCGGCGATCAATGTGCGCAGCAGTTGCTGGCGAGCGCGCATCGTCACATCCGGAGCGTTCCAGGCCGCCGACAGGTTCTCTGCCAGACCGTTGATAGAAGCCATGCGTCACGTCGACTATGACGATGAAGCACGGACCGCCTTCCCTGATGTCAGCCAAACCGCGCAGCAGCGCATGGCGACGATCATGCGCGTGACGGCCGAGGCCGTCCAGCGCAGTCGGTGCCATGCTCTAAGCCACACGGCACGGCCCAATGAGGATGTCGAGGGTCAGATGGTCTATACCGTGAACTCGACCTGCAAGACTGTGGCCATACCCGATAATCTGTCGAAGATTGACATAGCCTCGCTGGCAAAAATGACCCCGGCGCAGGTATCTGCCATTGTGAAGACGGTTCAAGATTTGCCGGTGAGCCGGGATGTGAATGTCACCGTCGTTCTCTATTCCGACGATCCGGCACCCGGGGGCACCAGTGGGCCGCTTTCCGCTGGCTATGCCGGATTTTCAGACGACGTGCTTGATAAGCTTATGTGAGTACTTGGGCGGATTGAACCGCATGTCACGGGATAACAGGCGGGTGGAGGCGCAGGACCAGCTTTTGGGGACAGGTTGCCACCCGCGTGAAAAGGATGGCACAGCCATGATAACGTTTCGCACGGCTTCCGCAGCCTGGATGCTGCGCACTGCATGTATGCTGGTCACCTCGATCATCGGTCTGCCCGGTGCAGTCAACGCCCAGGAGGCGCAGGAACCGGCTCGCGAGCAACTCGAAGCAGCATTTGTCGCTGCGGCGCGCCCCCCGTTTGATCTGAATGCAGTTTATGACGAACCGTCCGCGCTGAACGAAGACAAAACGCTCGCTCGTACCAACGCCGTCGCGGGGGCAGTAGCCCAACTCGGCCCCCGCAACCCCGGCAAGATCGAAGCGATCAGCACCATCGCGGATGATATGCTGTCCTGTCTGTCCCGTGTTCCTTCCGTCTTGTGGAAAGACGCCATCACCATGGAAGCCGGAAAACTGACGGACGCCCAGTTGCAGCACGCCACAGATCTCTTTTCCAATCCTGACTATGCTCGCCTGGTGGCTCTGATGGAGAAGATGAACTCTGGTCAGTTCATAGGGCCGGAGCGGGACGATCTGGAACCACTGATAGCGCGGCTAAGTGGTGACGGGCTGACCGCGGTCTTTGGCGCCATGGCTGCCATGCCCGGCATGTTCGATGCGGAAGCGGACCGATGCTACGCCGATATGAAAACTGCACTCCAGCAGGCCGGAATCGACGATCGCGACCTTTCCCCTCCTCCGACGCATTTATCGCACACCAGTAAATTCCCCCTTAGTACGCCCTAATGGCACCATAATAACCTCAAGTCTCTGGTAACAACCACTGCATTGTCATTATTATAAAACCTATTGAATTTTATGCAAATTAAATAACAAATATGAGTATTATTACTTCTCCTACTGAATAACGGACTTCTGATAAATTCTACGGGATGAAATTAAGATTATTGACCCTCCTCCCGTTCTTAGGCCGCCGATAAATTAGATCCGGTGCCCTTATGGCCTTGGCGAGGGCTTGCAAACTCAGCGGGTGCCATCCCGCCAGGGCTGCCGTGCGGACGCACGGCGCTGTAGTCCGTCCGCCATGCCTCGATGATCCTTCCTGCGTCGGCCAACGACGGGAACAGGTGCTATGACGATGCCGTGTGACGATGCTGGCGCTATGGGGGTGCGGCGCTTCAAGGTATTCACTGTCGTAGGCCGCCGACGGGATTGACCGGCGGAAGTGAAGGCATCGATCGTGGTCGAGAGCTTTTCAT